>JAUJMY010000021.1 GCA_030446625.1 Gaiellaceae bacterium | reverse complement strand
CGGGGCAACGGCACGGCCACGGGCAACGGCGCCTCCCTCGGCTCCCGCGCCGAGGTGGCCGTGTCGGCGGGGCGGACGCCCGGTGAGCCGGTGGGGGAGGTCGTCGAGCGGCTCGAGCCGCCGGACGCCGAGGAGCTCGAGCGGCGGCTCGCCGGTCTTCGCGGCGAGGTCGAGCTGCCGATCCCGGTTGCGTCGGCGGTGAAGATCGGCGGCGAGCGCGCCTATCGCCTCGCACGGCGCGGGGTCGCCGTCGAGATGCCCGTGCGGCGCTCGCGGGTCGACGCGCTCGACGTCGTCTCGTACGGGGAAGGCACGGTGCGGCTCGACCTCCGCGTCAGCTCCGGCACGTACGTCCGCGCGATCGCGGACGTCCTCGGCGGGCACTGCGTCACGCTGCGCCGGACGGAGGTCGGCCCGTTCAGCGTCGACGAGACGGACGAGGAGCGCGTGATCCCCGCCGGGGCGGCGCTGGCGCGGCTGTGAACGTGGCACGCGCGCCGGGGGAGCTCGAGCCGACGCCACGGGCGGTCGCGCTCGGGACGTTCGACGGCGTCCACGTGGGGCACCGGCGGGTCCTCGCGGCCGCGCTGGCGAGCGAGCTTCGCGCGACCGTGGTCACGTTCGACCCGCACCCGCGCACCGCGCTCGGCCACCGCGTGGAGCTGCTCTCGACGCTCGAGCGGCGACTCGAGTTGCTGGCCGAGCTCGGCGTTCCCGACGTGCTCGTGGTGCCGTTCGACCTCGAGGTCGCGCGGCTCGAGCCCGCTTCGTTCGTGGAGACGATCCTGCGCCCGATCGGCGCCGAAGTCGTCGTCGTCGGTGCGGGCTTTCGCTTCGGGCGCGGCCGCGGCGGCGACGTCGCGACGCTGAGCGCGCTCGGGTTCGAAGTCCGCCCCGTCCAGCTCGTGGAAGGGGCTTCGTCGTCCGCGATCCGCGAGCTCTTGCGCCGTGGCGACGTCGCCGGGGCCGCACGCCTGCTCGGGCGGCCCGCGGAGCTCGAGGGCGTCGTCGTGGCCGGCGACGCGCGGGGCGGCAGGCTCGGCTTTCCCACCGCCAACCTTGCCGTGCCGCCCGAGCTGCTCGTGCCCGCGGACGGGATCTACGCGGGCGCGGCGCTCGACCGTCGGGCAGCCGTCTCGATCGGGCTCAACCCGCACTACGGTGGGCGCGAGCGCCGCGTCGAGGCGTTCCTGCTCGAGTTCGACGGCGACCTCTACGGCCGGCGGCTGACCGTGGAGCTGTGGCGGCGGCTGCGCGACGAGCGGGCGTTCGCGACCGAGGACGAGCTCGTCGCGCAGATCGACCAGGACATCGCCGCCGCGCGCGTCGCGGCGCGCCCCGTGTGACGACTGTTCAGAAAGCTGTGAGGCCGTAGCCGAGCGCGCAAGTTTTCGCAGACGCTGGAATCTTCTGTGACATGGGCAACAGCGAATCCAATACGTGCAGAGGTCTGACGGCGCTCGAGAGCGTCCGCTGCCTCGACTGCGGCGCCGTCTACTCGAAGCCGGCGGGCGGTGGGACGGCTCGCGCGAATCCCGGCTGCCCGGACTGCGGGTACGTCGGGTGGTTGTCCGCGTCGATCCCGTTCAGCCGAGCATCCGAGCGGATCCACTCCGCCTCGGGTCGCCAGCTGCGCCGGTCCGCGCGATCAGGCTGACACCGCCGAAGTAGTGATGGCGCTGTGGCCAGCGCCTGACCTCGTAGCCGGCGGAGTCGAGTGCGCGGAGGGCGTCCTCGTCGACCCCAGGCTCCGCATGGACGACACCCGCCGCGGGATGCACGCGCGGCCGGTCGACCGCCTCCTGCGGAGCGAGGTCCTCGTCGAGCACGCCGGCGAGCACCTGCACGAGCGCGCTGCGCAGCCGCGTCCCTCCTGCGGCACCCGCCGCGAGCGCGGCGCCGTTCCCGTCCACCGCGATCGACGGGGCGAGCATGCTCGGCATGCGCGCGCCGGGCTGGAGCGGCGCGACGAGCAGGTCCGCCTCGCCGAGCATGCTGTTCAGGTGGAGGTCGTAGCCCGGGAGGAAGTCACCGGACCCGAGTCCGAGGCTCGTCGTCAGCACGCATGCCGACCCAGCCGCGTCGACGACGGTGATGTTCGTCGTGTCGCCCGTGCGGTCGGCGTCGTCGAGCACCGCCTCGAGCGCGAGCGCGCGCTCGGCGCTCGAAGCGCCGGCGAGCGGGGGCAACTCGCCGAGCGTGTGCGGGAAGCCTGAGAGGGACTCGCGCGAGAGGACCTGCGCGCCCCCGTACTCGACAGCGACGGCGTCGCGCCACCGGGCCGCGTAGGCGGCCAGGTCGGCGGGCGTGACGACGCCGCCGCGATCGTCGACGAGCGCGAGCAGCGCGTCGGCGAGCGTCCCGCCGTAGAACGTCCCCGCGCCCTCGCGCGCCAGCGTCTCGAGCGCGCGCGCGAGGCCGGGCTGCTCGAGCGCTTCACCGGCCTCGAGGAGGCGGCCGCCTGGCGCGTAGATGCGCGCGCCCTCGTTCATCGTCATGACCGGCTCGAGCATCGCGAGGCACGCCGCATGCGCGGGCGGGAGCGGCACGCCGGTGCGGGCGAGGCGTAACGCCGGCTCGACGATGCGCGGCCACGGCAGACGCCCGTACTCGCGCCAGAGCGCCTCGACGCCCGCGGGAACGCCCGGAACGCCGCACGACGCCGGACCGATCGCGTAGTGGACGAGCTCCGTGCCGAAGGGCACCGCGAGGCGCACGAGCTCGGCGTCGCGCGGCGGCGCGCCGAGGCCGGGCACGGCGACGAAGAAGTCGAGCGTCCGCACGCTCTCCTCGCGCGCGTCGCGGTAGATCGCGTGCCCGCCCCCGAGGAGGCCCGTCATCACCGTCTCCGCGACGCACGACGCCAGGCACGCTCCGGCCGCGGCGTCGGCCGCGCTCCCGCCGGCTTCGAGCAACTCGAACCCCGCGTCGACCGTCGCGGGATGCCCTGCTGCGACTCCCGCGCGAAGCATCGCTGCTACCCTAGTTTCCGACCGCAGTCTCGGCCGTTCGCGCCTTCCTTCGCGGCGTGCTTGGACTGCGGCGTCGACACATCTGGAGGTGGAAGCTTGACCCTCACCAAGGAAGCGAAGCAGGAGATCTTCGGCAGGCACGGCCGGCACGAGTCCGACACCGGCTCGCCGCAGGTCCAGATCGCGATGCTCACGCGGCGCATCAACGAGCTGACCGAGCACCTGCGCACGCACCCGAAGGACCACTACTCGCGCCGCGGGCTCCTGAAGCTCGTCGGGCGCCGGAGGCGGTTCCTCACGTATCTCCAGAAGCACGACCTCGAGGGCTACCGCGCCCTCATCAAGGAGCTCGGCCTCAGGCGTTAGCTCCCGTCATCGCCCCGGAGGGTGGAAGTTTGAGCGAGCCGCGGCGGCGCGGCTGACTCAAACCTCCACTCTCCACGAAAAGCAGAGTGGAGGAACAGACATGAGCCTTCTCACCGAGCATCAGGCCTCGGTCACCGCCCACGTCGGCGGTCAGGAGATCACCTTCGAGACGGGGAAGCTGGCCAAGCAGGCCGACGGCGCCGTCCTCGTCCGCTCCGGCGACACGATGGTACTCGCGACGGCGCAGGGCCGGATGGAGGCGCGCGAGGGCGCGGACTTCTTCCCGCTCACGGTCGACGTTGAGGAGCGGATGTACGCGGCGGGCAAGATCCCGGGCGGCTTCTTCAAGCGCGAGGGACGGCCGACGGAGCGCGCGATCCTCACGGCGCGCATGATCGACCGGCCGATCCGGCCGCTGTGGCCGAAGGGATTCCGGAACGAGGTCCAGTGCATCGCCACGGTGCTCTCCGCCGACCTGATCACGCCGCACGACATCCTCTGCATCAACGGCATCTCGGCGGCGCTGATGATCTCGCCGCTCCCGTTCCTCGGCCCGGTCGGCGCCGTTCGGATCGGTTTGCTCGACGACGAGCTGACGGTGAATCCGACGCTCCGCGAGAGCGAGGAGGACTCGAGCCTCGACTTGATCGTCGTGGGAACGAAGGACGGTCTGACGATGGTCGAGGCGGGTGCGTCGGAGATCCCGGACGAGCGGCTCCTCGAGGCGTTCGAGCTCGCTCACGCGGAGATCGTGAAGCTCTGCGAGGCGCAGGAGGAGCTCGCGCAGCGCGTCGGCAAGACGAAGTGGATCGACCCGCAGCTGACGGCGGAGCTCGAGGCTGCGCACGCACACGCGATGAGCGAGCGGATCGCCCAGGCCGGACTGCGCGAAGCTGGCCCGATCGTCGACGAGCTCGTGTCGGAGATCGCGGGTGAGCTCTCGATGGAGTCGACGGAGGCGGACATCACGCGCCAGGTGCAGGTCCGCGCGAGCCTCGAGCAGATCCTCGAGCGGCAGCGACACGCCGCCGTCGAGGCGCCGGTGCGAGAGCAGTTCGAGAGCGACCTGCGCGCGCTGACGGAGGCGGAGCAGGACTCGAAGGAGCTCAAGTCGGCGAAGCGGCATCTCCTGTTCGACCGCATCGTCGAGGCCGTCGAGCTGCCGTTCCCGGTCGGGGGTTCGGCCGGTGACGGCGACGGTTTTGCGCTCAAGGACTCGGCGACGAAGCAGTGGGTCAAGCGCGCCGCGGAGGCGGTCTACAAGGACCTCGTCCGCAAGAAGATCGCCGTCGAGAAGCGGCGCCCCGACGGTCGCGGCGCGGAGGAGATCCGGGCGATCGAGTGCGAGGTCGGCGTCTCGCCGCGCACCCACGGCTCGGCGCTCTTCACGCGGGGGCAGACGCAGATCATGACGCTGCTCACGCTCGGGACGGCGAAGGAGGGGCAGCGAATCGACGACCTCTCGCTGGAGACCGACCGCCGCTACATGCACCACTACAACTTCCCGCCGTACTCCGTCGGCGAGACCGGCTTCATGCGCGGGCCGAAGCGGCGCGACATCGGCCACGGCGCGCTCGCACAGCGCTCGCTCGAGGCGATGATCCCCTCGCCAGAGGAGTTCCCGTACACGATCCGCCTCGTCTCGGAGACGCTCGAGTCGAACGGCTCCTCGTCGATGGGCTCCGTCTGCGGGTCGACCCTGTCCCTGATGGACGCGGGCGTGCCGATCAAGGCGCCCGTGAGCGGCATCGCGATGGGCCTCGTCAAGGAGGGCGAGGACTACGTCATCCTGACCGACATCCAGGGCGCGGAGGACCACCTCGGCGACATGGACTTCAAGGTCGCGGGGACGCGCGACGGGATCACGGCGCTCCAGATGGACATCAAGATCACCGGCGTCACGCAGGAGATCATGCGGAACGCGCTCGAGCAGGCGAAGCGGGCGCGCGAGTTCATCCTCGACCGGATGCTCGAGGCGATCCCGGAGCCGCGGACGGAGCTGGCCGAGACGGCGCCGCGCATCTCCACGGTGAAGATCGACCAGGAGAAGATCGGCATGGTGATCGGCAAGGGCGGCGAGACGATCCGCGCGCTCGAGGCCGACCACGACGTCCAGATCGACATCGAGGAGGACGGGACCATCCTCATCTACGCGACCTCCGGCATGCAGGCCGAGGCGGCGATCTCGGCGATCAACGCGCTGACGAAGGAGCCGGAAGTCGGAGACGAGTACACCGGCAGGGTCGTCAAGACGACGCAGTTCGGCGCGTTCGTCGAGCTCAAGAAGGGCACCGACGGGCTGCTGCACGTCTCGAACGTCGGGCCCGGCCGAGTCGCTCACATCGAGGACGTGATGACGCGCGGCGACGTCGTCGACGTGATCGTGCAGGAGGTGGACAAGGCGCGCGGCCGCATCGGCCTCAAGCTCGTCGCGAAGCACGAGAACGGCGGCACGGTCAGCCCGGAGGAGCTGGTCGAGCGCGCGAAGGACGCTCCGCCGCGGCCGCCGGAGGAGGAGCGCCCGCGCCGCGACGCCGAACGCCGCGGTGGGCGCGGCGGTCGCGACCGCGAGCGCTCCCGACGCGAGTAGGGGGTACGTTCGGAGGGGGCGGCGCGAGCCGCCC
This sequence comes from Gaiellaceae bacterium, assembly GCA_030446625.1. GTDB lineage: Bacteria > Actinomycetota > Thermoleophilia > Gaiellales > Gaiellaceae > JAUJMY01. The sequence continues at coordinate 39,319 of JAUJMY010000021.1, read as the reverse complement.
CTCGTGCGTCTTCCCCTAGGAGGGATTGGCGAAATGACTAGGCACCGCGCCTAGAACATCGCCTCCTGCGCTCCATAAGGCTCCATGATGGGGAAACCCGCGATGCTCGCGTACTTAACGAGGTCTTTTGAGTAGGTGTGGAACTCAGCGGCACCAATGCCGCGGGCGCTCGCGAGATGCACCGCGTCTCCGGGCTTGAGGCTGTATCCGGCTGCGAGAGCGCCCCGGATAAGGGTTCGGGCGTCTCTTGCGATCCCCTCATGGAAGTCGATGAGCTTGACGGCGTAGCGATCGGTCCAGAGCGCGTCGATCTTCCCCTCGGCGTTTGAATCGAGCGCCTGCTCGCGCTTTTCTTGTAGCGCGAAGGCCACTTCGACGATGGTGTAGGTGGACGTGACGACCTCGCGCGGATGCTCTGGTTCGGAACTTTCGGCGAGCAGCGCGTCTATCGTCGGCGCGCGCTCAGCGTCGTCGTTGATGTACGAGATGAACACGCAAGCGTCCCAGTAGTTCCGCTGTGGCTCAGGAGGCATCGCGTAGCGTTCTCACCGCCTCCTCTGGCAGCGGCTGACCCTTTTCTCGCGTCACAGCGCCTCGTGCTCTGCGGTACTGGCCGCGCTCGATCTCGTCGAGGAGTCGCACAGCAGCGACTTGCCGCACGGAAACGGGACGGCCGGTGACAGGCTCCCGGCTCACCCATCCCTCGACGACAGCACGGCGGTCCCACGCGCCGCGCATCAAGTCCTCGCCGCCGGGCTTTAGGTAGCAGTAAACGGCGCGGCCGAACAGGGAGTCGTAGAGAACGAAGCGGAGTCCGCCCCGACTCGTGACCGTCTGCACTCGGCCCTCAACCGACCCGTAGGCGTGGAATTGTCGTTGCGCTTCGTGTGGGACGGACGGACTGACGACAGTCGCGGATTCCTGTGGGGTCTCGAACCGCACCGCCGTGACGCGCCCGTTCAGGAGGCTCGTGATCCGCTTGGCCGCCTTCTCGACCCGCGGCGAGTACGGCGGGGTCTCGCCGCTTTCGAGGCTTCGCCCGACAACGGCATACCCGCGGACAACCTGTTCCACGACAGCCTCGTTCTCCGCCTGTCCGACGAACGTCATCGTCGCGCTGCCCGCGTCCAGGTACTCGACGAACCACTCCGTCTGCTCTTTCCCCGCGATATCGGCTGCGAGGGCGTTCACGAGCGCGGACAGGTCCGCTGACGCCGACGCGAACTCTTGTAGCGTCACTTCGCCGCTGAGCGCAAGCGTGATGCTGTCGTGTGGCACGGCGACCTCCCGATCCTATGCGGCCAGCGCGGGCTATGCCGTCCGACCGGCCTTCTAAGATTAGTCCTGGAAATCGCGCTTAAATGAAGGCTCCGGCGAGGTTGCCGCCTCCCGGAGCCGTGACCAAACGAGGGGTAAGCTCGCTTGGCAAGAACGAAGGTAGCACGGCGTTCGGTTGCCGCCGAAATCGCCACGATTCTCGACTCGCCCGAAGTGGCTGCGCTGATCGCGGAGCTTGACGCGCTCCGGTTCGTCGGGCGCAGGGGCTACGGGGCGCGGGCGCTACTCGGAGCGTGCATCGTGAAGGCGCTGTACGCGCTGCCGACGTGGACGCGCGTCACCGACTTGATCGCGGAGCATCCGGGCCTGTCGGACGCGCTCGGCGGCACCCCGTCGCATTGGGCGTGCTACCGCTTCGCCGCGAAGCTCCGCAAGGAGCGCGAGCGGATCGCCGGGTGCCTGGACGCGCTCGCCGCGAGCCTGCGCGCGCAGTACCCCGACATGGGCGCGGAAGTTGCTATCGACGCGAGCGACATGCCCGCGTGGGCGAACGGTCAGCGGTTCCTCTACAACCATGGCCCGGAGCGGAAGCGGTACAGCGACCCGGATGCTTCGTGGGGGCACCGCTCCGCAGTCAGCACGCGCAAGGGCGGCGGGTTCTACGGGTACAAGATTCACGCGGCCGTCTGCGCATCGACCGGGCTTCCGCTCGCGTGGCAGATCGAGACCGCGCGGCGGAACGAGTCCCTCTACGTCGCGCCGCTGCTCGACGCGCTATGCGCTCGCGGGTTCAACCCGCAGACGGTCGCGATGGACGCGGGATACGACCACCAGCGCGTCTATGACGAGTGCGCGGAACGCCGCTGCGCGGCGATCATCCCGCTTCGCAAGGGGTAGAAGGAACGCCGCCTCAGCCTCCCGCGCAGCGACGAGTGGCGCAGCCTCTACCGCCGCCGCTCCGCCGTCGAGCGCGAGTTCGGGAACCTCAAGCATCACTTTCGGCCTATCGGCCTTGCGCGTGCGTGGAGTCGGCCGCGTCCGGCTTCACGCCGACCTTGTGATGCTCGGTCGGCTCGCGCAGGCGCTTAGTCGCGCGCGCGAAGCCGTACCGCTCGCCGCGTAGCTCCGAAGACGGCCGGGAATAGCAAGACGGCTGCCAGAACAAGCGCAGCAAGGCCAACGTGCACCGTCGCGATGCGAGGTTCCGGCGTGCGCAGCCCGAGAACCGTCCCGACGTTGATGTAGTCGGCTTCAAGACCGCTCCTTCCTACCCAGACGAAGAAGCCACCGAAGACCGCTAGTGCCACGGCGACGCACGACGAGAGAAACAGGGCTAGAGCCTTCACTCTCCCGATGTACCCGCGAGGGTGCCGCTCAAGCGATTTCGCCAATCCCTCCTAGTAGGGGACGATCACGACCGGCGTGCCGATCGCGACGTGGCCGAAGAGCCACTCGGCCTCGGGGATCTGCATCCGGATGCACCCGTGCGAGGCGGAGTAGCCGATCGACGCCGCGTCCGGTGTGCCGTGGATCCCGACTCCCGGCGCCGTGATTCCCATCCAGCGCGTCCCGAGCGGGTTCCCGGGCCCCGGAGGAACCGGCTTCAGGCCCTTCGCCCAGTCGGAGTCCGGCGGCCGCCACCACGGGTCGCGCTGCATGTCGACGATGCTGAACGTCCCGAGCGGAGTCGGGTACCGAGCCGTGCCCGTGGCCACGCGGAAGCTGCGCACGAGCGTGGGACCGTCGTAGAGGTAGAGCTCGTTCGAGCCGCGCCTGATCACGACGACGGCGCCGAAGTTGTCCGCGGTCACGCGCGGCGCGATCGAGCGGACGCGGACGCGGATCGGCGCGCGGTTCCCCGTGCGGAGCGCGCGCTCGATCGCCTTCGCGAGGACGGCCCGACGCACCTCTCGTCCCGCCGCCGGCACCGTGAACGCGGGGCGGAGGTCGACGACGCCCGCGAGCCGCGCGTCGCGTGCCGGCTCGTGCAGGCGGCGTGCGACGCCCTCGACGTACCGGCGGACGTCGGTCGCCGAGAAGCTCAGACGAAGCGCGACGGCGGCGCCGGCTCGCGCGCGGATGGCGTCGTCGAGCGTGGCGTCGACGGCGGCCGAGGCGCCGAGCCGCTCGGGAGCGACGCGCCAGCTCTCCCGGCCGAACTCGAACCGGAGCGGCTTCTCGAACGCCTGCTGCAGCCGCTCCCGCGCGGGCTGCCACGTGAGGCCGCCGACCGGCACGCCCGCGACGGAGACACCCGCCGCGACCGGCACCGGGGACCGCCCGCCCGCCGGCGCCGTCGCGCACGCGACCGCCGCGACCGTCAGGACCGCGAGGGAGCGGAGGAGGATGCGGGCGACGCGACGCATGAGCAGGGGAATCTTGCCTTGCGCGGAGCTTTTTCGCCAGGGGCGGGAGGTACGATCGCGCGGTGCAGAACTACGTCGTGTCCGAACTCGGCTCCGGTGAGCGCGTGATCACCGAGCGCGTCGAGAGCGTCCGGTCGGTCTCGCTCGGCTTCTGGATCGGCGCCGGCTCGCGCGACGAGACGGACGGGAACGCGGGGATCTCGCACTTCATCGAGCACCTGCTGTTCAAGGGCACGCGCGCGTACAGCGCGCAGCAGATCGCGGAGATCTTCGACGGGCTCGGCGGCGAGCTGAACGCGGCGACGTCGCGCGAGCACACGATGGTCTACGCGCGCGTCCCCGACGAGCGCCTCGAGACCGCCCTCGACGTGATGGCCGACATGGTGTTCGCGCCGGCCTTCGTCGAGGTCGACCAGGAGCGGGAGGTCGTGCTCGAGGAGATCGCGATGTACGAGGACACTCCGCAGGACCTGGTACACGACCTCTTCTCGGAGGCCGTGTTCGCCGACGAGCCGCTCGGCCGGCCGGTGATCGGGAGCGCGGACGTGATCTCGTCGCTCGCGGACGAGGGCATCGCGGCGTACCACCGCTCGATGTACGTCGGCGGGAACGTCGTCGTCGCGGCCGCCGGGAACCTCGAGCACGAGCGGCTCCTCGAGCTGATCGGCCAGGTCGAGCGGCGTCACGGCGTCGGCGGGGCGCGGCCCGCGCGCCCGCTGCTCGTCGCGCCGCCGCCGCCGGACGTCCGCTTCGCGCGCAAGGACACGGAGCAGTACCACGTGTGCGTCGGGGCACCCGGCATCTCTCGCTCGGACCGGCGCCGCTTCGCGGCGTCGATCCTGGACGCGATCCTCGGCGGCTCGGCCTCGTCGCGGCTCTTCCAGGAGATCCGCGAGAAGCGCGGCATGGCCTACGCCGTGTACAGCTTCTCCTCGCAGTACACGGATACCGGGCTCGTCGGCGTCTACGTCGGGACGAGAGAGGAGAATCTGGACGCGTGCCTCGCGATCTGCGCGGAGCAGATCGGGGACCTCGCAGCGGGGAACGTGCGGGCGGACGAGCTCGAGCGCGCGAAGGAGAACGTCAAGGGCAGGATCATGCTCTCGATGGAGTCGACGTCGAACCGGATGAGCCGGCTCGGCAAGTCGCTGATCACCGACACGGAGCTCCTGACCTTCGAGCGGATCATCGCGGAGCTGGACGCCGTCCAGGCCGACGCGGTCGCGGAGCTCGCCGCGCTGCTGCTCGCCCCGAGCGTGTCGCGGCCGCGGGCATCGGCCCGGACGAGGCGCGGTTCCGTGAGGCCGTCGCGCGCGTGAACCCGGGGCTCGAGGCGCGCGCCGCCGCGTGAGGATCGCCTTCTTCGGCCACGAGGGGAAGGTCGGGCGCGTCATCGCGCCGGCGCTCGCGGCGGCGGGGCACGAGGTGGAGGGGTTCGGGAGCCGCGCGCGGAGTTCGACGCTGCGGTGGACTTCACGCGGCCGGATGCCGTCGCGGCGAACGTGCGCCGCTGCGTCGGCGCGCGGGAGTCGCGTGCGTGATCGGAACGAGCGGGTTCGACACGTCCGCGGTCGACGCACACGCGCGTGAGCACGGCGTCCGGTGCTTCTACGCGCCGAACTTCGCGCTCGGCGCCGTGCTGATGATGAGATTCGCGGCCGACGCGTCGCGCCACCTTCCGCGCGCCGAGATCGTCGAGCTGCACGACGAGGCGAAGCGGGACGCGCCTTCGGGCACCGCGCGCGCGACGGCCGAGCGGCTGCCTGGCGAGACCCCGATCCACTCCGTCCGCCTGCCCGGTCTCGTCGCGCACCAGGAAGTCCTGCTCGCGGGGCACGGCGAGCTGCTGACGATCCGGCACGACACGTTCTCCCGCGAGGCGTTCGTCCCGGGCGTTCTGCTGGCGCTCGAGCGGTTGCACGAGCTCCCGCCGGGGCTTACGGTCGGGCTCGAGGCGCTCCTCGAGTGACTACCGATCTCGACAACGACGTCCGCCTCCACATCTACCGCGAGTTCGTCGCCCAAGGGGAGCCTCCGACCGTCGCGGAGACCGCGAGCGCGCTGGCGCAGCGCGAGGACGAGGTCGCGCACGCCTATCGGCGCCTCGAGCACGCCCGCGTGATCGTGCTCGCGCCGGGGACGCTGAGCGTCTGGATGGCGAACCCGCTGTGCGCGTACCCGTCTCCGTTCCGCGTCGAGACCCCGCGGGGCGACTTCTGGGGCGTCTGCGCCTGGGACGCGCTCGGCATCGTCTCGATGCTCGGGGGCGACGGCGCCGTCCACACGCACTGCGCCGACTGCAACGAGTCGATGACGCTCCGCGTCGAGGCGCGCGAGCTGCGCGGCGCGGACGCCGGCGGCGTCTTCCACGTCGTCGTCCCGCCGACGCAGTGGTGGGACAACATCGCTTTCACCTGAAGCACGATGCTCGCCTTCCGGTCGGAAGCGCACGTGGATCGGTGGCTCGAGCAACGGCGCCTCCCGCGCGGCGGGTCGTGCTCGCTCGAGCAGCTGTGGCGCCTGGCGGACGCGTGGTACGCGCACCGGCTGGCGCCGGACTGGCGCCGCTACACCCCGGACGAGGTGGAGCGGCTGTTCGCGGAGCTCGGGCTCGTCGGCGATTTCTGGCGACTCCGGCCCGCCGCGTAGACTGCGCGCGTGCTCGGGCAGGTTCTCACGGCGATCGTGACGCCGTTCCGGCGCGACGGCAGCGTCGACCTCGAGCGGTTCCGCACGCTCGCGCGCCACCTCGTCGAGAATGGCTCGGACGGCCTGGTCGTCACGGGGACGACCGGCGAGTCGCCCACGCTGACCGACGAGGAGCGCTACGAGCTCTGGGCGGCGGCCGTCGACGAGGTCGGCGATCGCGCGAGCGTCGTCGCCGGCACCGGCACCTACTCGACCGCGCACTCGGTCCACCTCACCGCGCGCGCGGACGAGCTCGGCGTCGACGGCTTCCTCGTCGTCACGCCGTACTACAACAAGCCGCCGCCGCGCGGGATCGTCGCGCACTTCCACGCGATCGCGGCGGCGACGGAGAAGCCGATCGTCGTCTACAACATCCCGGGCCGCGTCGTGATCAACGTCGAGCCGGAGACGATCGCGGAGCTCGCGCGGATCCCGAACGTGACGGCTGTGAAGCAGGCGAACGCGGACCCCGAGCAGGCCCGCCGCATCGTCGAGCTCGGCCTCGAGCTGTACGCCGGCGACGACGACCTGATCCTGCCGTTCCTCGAGCTCGGGGGCGTCGGCGGCGTGTGCGTCCACACACACGTCGTCGGGCCGCGGGTGAAGGAGCTGATCCGCCGCTACGAGGCGGGCGACGTCGAGGGTGCGCGCGAGCTCGACGAGGAGCTTCGCCCGTCGCTCGACATCCTCAAGGTGGCGCCCAACCCGATCGCGATCAAGGCGGCGCTGAACCTGCTCGGGCACGACGTCGGCGGCTGCCGGCTCCCCCTCGTCGAGGCGAACGACGAGGAGACGGCGCGGGTGCGCGAGAGCCTCGAGCGGCTCCGGCTGCTCGAGCCGGTCGCCGCGTAGCGCCCGCGCCTAGACTCCGGCAGATGGCTGACGGCATTTGCCGGATCATCCCGCTCGGCGGACTCGGCGAGGTCGGGAAGAACATGACCGCGCTCGAGGCGGACGGCTCGATCCTCGTCGTCGACGCGGGCCTCGCGTTCCCGCGCGACGAGCACCTCGGCGTCGACCTCGTCCTCCCGGACTTCTCGTACCTGCGCGACCGGCGGGAGCAGATCCGGGCCGTCGTCCTCACGCACGGGCACGAGGATCACGTCGGCGCGCTGCCGTACCTCTTGCGAGAGGTGGGCGCGCCGGAGGTGTGGGCGACGCGCCTCACGCTCGGGCTCGTGAAGTCGAAGCTCGACGAGCACGGGTTGCTGCGAAACGCCGAGCTGCGCGAGGCGGACCCGCAGGGCGAGCCCGTGCAGCTCGGTCCGTTCCGCCTCGAGTTCGTGCGCATGGCGCACTCGATCCCGGACTGCGTCGCGATCTCGATCGAGACGCCCGGCGGTCGGATCGTGATCACCGGCGACTACAAGGTCGACCACACGCCGATCGACGGCCAGAAGACGGACGTCGGGCGCCTCGCGGAGCTCGGGAACCGCGGCGTCGACCTCCTGCTCGGCGACTCCACGAACGCGGAGCGTCCTGGCGTGACCCCGTCCGAGCGCGTCGTGGGCGAAGCGTTCCGCCAGATCATCCCGCAGCGCCGCGGGCGGATCCTGATCTCGTCGTTCGCGTCGAACGTCCACCGGATGCAGCAGGCGATCGACGTCGCGGTGCTCGTGCGGCGGAAGGTCTGCGTGGTCGGGCGCTCGATGCGGAAGAACCTGAACATCGCGCGGAACCTCGGCTACATCGACGTGCCGGAGGGCACGCTGATCAAGCCCGTCGAGTTGGACGACTACCGGCCCGACCAGGTGCTCGTCCTCAGCACCGGCAGCCAGGGCGAGCCGCTCTCGGCGCTGACGCGGATCGCGTACAACGACCACCCTGCCGTGTCGGTCGAGCGCGGCGACACCGTCATCATCTCGGCGAAGCCGATCCCGGGGAACGAGCTGCGCGTCCACGACGCGATCAACCGGCTCGCGAAGTCGGGCGCGGAGGTGCTGCACCAGGAGAACGCGGCAGTGCACGTGTCGGGGCACGGGAACGCGGAGGAGCTCCGCACGATCCTCTCGCTGCTGCGACCGCGCGCGGTGATGCCCGTTCACGGGGAGTTCCGGATGCTGGCGGCACACGCGCAGCTCGCGCGCGAGGCGGGCGTGCCCGCGGACTCGATCGTCCTCGCGGAGAACGGGTCGGTCGTGGAGCTGAGCGCGCGCGGTGTGCGGATCGTCGACCAGGTGGAGGCGGGCGTCACCTTCGTCGACGGCCTCGGCGTCGGCGATGTCCAGGACGTCGCCCTGCGTGACCGACGCCACCTCTCCGAGGACGGCGTCCTGATCATCGTCGCGACGCTCGCGGGGTCGAACGGGGCGGCGACCGCCGCGCCTGAGGTGATCGCGCGCGGCTTCGGCGAGGGGACGGAGGTGCTCGACGAGCTGCGCGGCGAGGCCGACCGCGTCCTGCGGGAGTGCCTCGCCGGTGGCGTCAGCGAGATCAAGCTCCTCCAGGAGCACCTGCACGACGGTGTCGGGCAGCTCGTGTACGACCGCACGCGGCGGCGGCCGATGATCCTGCCCGTCGTCGTGGAAGTGTGAGCGTCCGCGCGCAACAGCCGGAATGGGCGGAAGTGCTCGAGGAGCACGCGGCGGACGCGACGACGTGCCGTCGGCTCGTCGCGCAGCTCGGGGCGTGTGAGGTCGCCGCGCTCGCGTTCTGTCGTCTGCTCGAGCGGTGGGCGCGCGGCGAGGCGGAGCCGTCGACGCCTGGGCATCGCCAGGCCGCGCTGCGGCGCGCCGCGGATCGGGCGGAGACTGCGGTCGCGGGGCTCGACCGGCCGCTCGGGCGGTACCTGCTCGAGCTCGAGGCGGACCGGGCGGAGGGGCGATCCTGGTACGGCGAGCCGGGAGCGGGCGAGCTGCGGGAGTGGGCGCCCGTCCTCTCGCGCGCAGGCGTGCGCTCGTGTCCCATGCGCGTCGCGCAGGCGTACCTCGAGCTCGCCGTTCTCGTGCGGGCGCTCGAGGGCCTCGCCGCGGCCGCGCGGATGGAGTCGGTGCCGGATCGCTCGTCGCTCTGGGCCGGGCTCTTCGATCTGCGCGAGAACCTGCTGGGGCGCGCCCTCGACGACCTGCGCGCACTCGCGGCGGCGTAGCGCCCTAGAGTTCCGGCCGTGGCCTCCGCGGCTCCGCGCCTGACCGTCGTCGGCTCGGCGAACCTCGACCTCGTCGCGCGCTGCGAGCGGCTTCCGCGCCCCGGCGAGACGGTCAGCGACGCGTCCTTCGAGCGCGTCCCGGGCGGGAAGGGCGCGAACCAGGCGCTCGCCGCCGCGCGTCTCGGGGCGGACGTGCGCTTCGTCGGCTGCGTCGGCGACGACGAGTTCGCGCGCGAGGCCGTGCAGGAGCTCGACGCGAGCGGTGTCGACCTCACGGGCCTGCACACGGTCTCCGGGCCGACGGGCGTCGCGCTGATTCTCGTCGGCGCGGACGGCGAGAACCAGATCGTCGTCGCACCGGGCGCGAACGGGGATCTGGCAGCCGGCGCCGTCAGCGTCGACGGCGCCGTCCTGTGCCAGCTCGAGATTCCTCCCGCAGCCGTCTCCGCGGCCGCGCGACGGGCGGCGCGCTTCTTCCTCAACGCAGCGCCGGCGCGGGCCGTCCCGGACGAGGTCGTCGCGTGCGCGGAGCTCGTCGTCGTGAACCGGTACGAGCTCGACGCGCTCCCGGCAGAGCCACGGTTGACGGCGTTGACCCTCGGAGCCGACGGTGCCGTCCTGCTGGAGGCGGGAGAGGAGGTCGCGCGGGCGCGGCCGCCTGCCGTCGACGCGGTGGACGGAACGGGGGCCGGAGACGCGTTCTGCGCCTGTCTCGTCGTCTCGCTGCTGGAAGGGCGCGATCCGGAGGAGGCGCTGCGACGCGCCTGCGCCGCAGGCGCGCTGGCAGCGTCGCGCTTCGGCGCTCAGCCGTCGCTGCCCACCGCCGTCGAGATCGACGCGATACTCGCGGCGTGATCACACCGATCCTGATCGACTGCGACCCGGGTCACGACGACGCGATCGCGATCCTGCTCGCGCTCGCGAGCCCGGAGCTCGAGCTGCTCGGCGTCACGACCGTGTCCGGGAACCAGACGCTGGAGAAGACGACGGCGAACACGCTGCGCGTGCTCGAGCTCGCGGGGCGCGCCGACGTGGCCGTGGCGGCAGGCGCGGGCCGGCCGCTCCTTCGCGAGCGCTTCGTGGCCGACTACGTCCACGGCAAGACCGGGCTCGACGGGCCGGCCCTGCCGCCGCCGCGGGGTGCCGCCGTCCCCGAGCACGCTGTCGACTTCCTCGCCGCGCGGATTGCCGAGGCCGACGAGCGCGTCACGCTGATCCCGGTCGGGCCGCTCACGAACGTGGCACTCCTCCTCGCGCGCTACCCGGAGATCGGCGACGGCATCGAGCGGATCGTGCTCATGGGCGGCGCGATCGCCGAGGGCAACGTGACGCCGGCGGCCGAGTTCAACATCTGGGCCGATCCGGAGGCCGCCGCGCGCGTGTTCGCGAGCGGGATCGACGTGACGATGATCGGCCTCGACGTGACGCACGCCGCGCGGATGACGCGCGAGCACGCCGAGCGGCTGCGCGCGGCCGGTGCGGTGGGGACGTTCGTCGCCGAGCTGTTCGACTTCTTCTCGCTCTTCCACCTGCGCCAGTACGGGATCGACAGCTCGCCGATCCACGACGCGGTCGCCGTCGCGCACGTCCTCGACCCGACGCTCGTCGCGACGGAGCGGCGGAACGTCGAGGTCGAGACGCAGTCCGAGCTCTGCCGCGGGCGCACGGTCGTCGATCTGTGGCGGCGGACGGAGCGCGAGCCGAACGCACACGTGGGCGTCGGCATCGACGCCGAGCGGTTCTTCGACCTCCTGCTGCCGCGGCTCGAGTCGCTGGACGCTGGGTGAGCCTCGTCTTCGCCGCGATCGCGCCGCACGGGACGCTCGCCGTACCCGAGGCGCCCGCGGCGGCGATTCCCCGAGCCGAGGCGACGCAGGCCGGACTGGAGGAGCTCGGGCGGCGGTTCGCCGCAGCGCGGCCGGACGCGACGATCGTGCTCACGCCGCACAACGCCCATGTCGACGGCCACTTCTGCGTCGTCGTCGCGGCGAAGCTGCGCGGCTCGCTCGCGGAGTGGGGAGCCCCGGCGGTGGAGCTCGAGTGCGCGGCCGACCGCGCGCTCGCCGCGGAGCTCCTCGACGCGCTGCGCGCCGAGGTTCCGGCGGTCGGCGTCAGCTTCGGGGGGAACGACCCGCGCGAGGCGGTGATGCCTCTCGACTGGGGCGCGCTGATCCCGCTCTGGTTCATGGGCGGGCGCTCCGAGCCGCACGTCCCGGCCGTCCTCGTCACCCCGGCGCGTGACCGGCCGCTCACGGAACACGTGCGCGCGGGTCAGGCGATGGCTCGTGCCGCGGAGCGCTCCGACAGGCGCGTCGCGCTCGTCGCGAGCGCCGACCACGGCCACGCCCACGACCCCGACGGCCCGTACGGCTTCGACCCGGCTGCGGACGAGTACGACAGCCGCGTCGTCCGCCTCGTCGAGGACGGGAGGCTCGACCGGCTGCTGGAGCTCGAGCAGCTCGCGGCCGCGGCCAAGGCGGACAGCCTCTGGCAGATGGTCATGCTCCACGGCGCGCTCGGCGACGGCTGGCGCGGCGAGCTGCTCTCGTACGAGGCGCCGACGTACTTCGGGATGCTGTGCGCCGCGTACGAGCCCCGGCAGGAAGGTTAGGCCCGGGCACGAAGGTCGCGCCGATGGCGCGGAAGAAGAAACGACCGGCGAAGCTGCGCCCGCGCACGCCTTCGCGCGTGAAGAAGCGGACGCAGAAGACGAAGCGCGCCGCGCGCGGCCATCACCATCCGGAGCTGGCAGGGCTCGCGCTCGCAGCGCTCGGTCTCTTCCTCGCCTCGCTGCTCTACCTCGGTTGGGAAGGCGGGGTCGTCGGGAGCGCGGTCGCGCGCGGCTTCGACGCGCTGGTCGGGTGGGCGGCCTACGGCGCGCCGCTCGTGCTCGGCGCCGTCGGCGTGCTGATGCTCGCGCGGAGCTCCCTCGTGGGCGTGCGGCCGTTCCGGACTGGACTCGTCGTGCTCGCGCTCGGTGCGCTGCTCACGCTCGGACGCGAGCGCGGCGGCTATGTGGGTCGGATCCTCGACGGCGGCGTCGCGTTCCTCCTCGGCGAGACCGGCGCGACGATCGTCGGCGCGACGCTCCTCCTCGCCGGGACGCTCCTGGTCTCCGGTGCCTCCGCGGGCGCGCTCCTGCGGCGGTCGGGCCACGCGCTGCGCCGGGCGGGGAGCTCGACACGGCGCATCGCCGAGCGCGCGGAGCCACTCGCGCTCGCCGTGCCTCCGCGAGAGGAGGGCGCCGCACCCGCGCCGCCCGTCGACGCCGAGCACGACTTTCCCGACGTCGTCTCCGAGCACACGAGCGCCGCGCCGCCGCCGCTCCTCGTCGAGGAGCCGGCGCCGCTCGCGCACGAGGAGCCGCCGAGCCTCTTCGACGCCGCGCCGCGCGCCGAGACGGAGTACCGGCTTCCCGACCGCTCGCTCCTGCGGCCGTCGAAGCCTGTGAACGGAGCGGGCGCCGAGGCCGGAGCGCGGATGGGGGAGCTGCTCGTCCAGACGCTCGCGCACTTCGGCATCGACGCGTCCGTCGTCGGCCAGATCTTCGGCCCGCGCGTGACACGCTACGAGCTCCAGCTCGCGCCGGGGACGAAGGTGTCGAAGGTCGCGGCGCTGAAGGACGACCTCTCGTACGCACTGGCGACCACCGAGATCCGGATCCTCGCGCCGATCCCGGGGAAGCAGGCGGTCGGGGTCGAGGTCCCGAACCAGTCGCCGAACCTCGTCACGCTCGGCGACATCTACGACGACCTGCCCGCGACGGCGAGCCCGCTCGCGGTCTGGCTCGGGAAGGACATCTCCGGCACCGCCGTCTGGGCCGACCTCGCGCGGATGCCGCACATCCTGATCGCGGGCACGACGGGGTCCGGAAAGTCGGGGTGCATCAACACGATCCTGACCTCGATCCTGCTCCGCTCGACGCCCGACGACGTGCGGATGATCCTCGTCGACCCGAAGCGGATCGAGCTCAACTACTACGAGTCGATCCCGCACCTGCTGACGCCCGTCGTCTCCAGCCCGAAGGAGGCCTCGGCCGTGCTCGCGAACGTCGTCGCGGAGATGGAGCGACGCTACGAGCGTCTGAGCGCGGTGCGCGCCCGCAGTCTCCCCGAGGCGAACAGGTCGCTGCGCCAGCGCGGCGAGGACACGCTGCCCTACCTGCTCGTCGTGATCGACGAGCTCGCCGACCTGATGATGGTCTCGCCGCAGGCGGTCGAGGACGCGATCATCCGGCTCGCGCAGAAGTCGCGCGCCGTCGGGATCCACCTCGTGCTCGCGACGCAGCGCCCGTCGGTCGACGTGATCACCGGCATGATCAAGGCGAACGTGCCCTCCCGGATCGCTTTCGCCGTCTCGAGCCAGACCGACTCGCGCGTCATCCTCGACCAGTCGGGCGCCGAGAGCCTCCTCGGGCAGGGCGACATGCTCTTCAAGCCGCTCGGCACGTCGCGCCTCCAGCGCGTCCAGGGCGCGTACGTCAGCGAGGAGGAGGTCGCGCTCGTCGTGGAGCAGTGCCGTCACCAGCGCGAGCAGCAGCTGGACGAGTCGCTGCTCGAGCTCCCGGAGGCGTTCGCGGAGGACGCGGACGGCGGCGAGGACGACTTCGACCCCGACGAGGACCCGCTGCTCGACCGCGCGATCGAGATCGTCGTGCAGGTGCAGAGCGCCTCCACGTCCCTGCTCCAGCGGCGCCTGCGCGTCGGGTACACGCGCGCCGGACGGCTGATCGACATGCTCGAGCGGCGCGGGATCATCTCCGGGTACGAGGGCTCGAAGCCTCGGCGGGTCCTCGTGGACGAGGCCGACCTCGAGCGCGTGCTGACGGGCTGACGGGCCGCTGCTCCGGTTTTTCGCGCCCAACTTCGGGATAGAGTCGGCGTCGTAAGAGGGGGGCAGGTTGGTGTCACCAAGGAGGGGATTTGTGAAGAAGTTCTTGCTGCCATGGCTGACCATGGCATTTGCGGTGACGGCGCTCGTCGCCGTGTCCGGAGGCGCCGCCAAGACGGAGGCGACCGCCGCTCCCGCGTCTGCGGAGCAGGGGGCGTTCTCCATGGCGATCGTCACGGACATCGGCGGCCTCAACGACCGCGGGTTCAACCAGCTGGCGAACCAGGGCCGTCTGCGGGCGCAGAGGGAGCTGAAGATCCAGACGCGCGTCTTCATCTCGAACTCGCCGCAGGACTACGTGCCGAACCTCTCGGCTGCGGCGCGCGGCGGCCACGACCTCGTGATCGCCGTCGGGTTCCTGATGGTCGACGCGGTCAACACGGTCGCGCGGTCGTTCCCGAACACGAAATTCGCGATGGTGGACGGCGCGATCGAGGGCCTGAAGGACAAGCCGACGAACGTCCGCGGCCTGCTCTTCAAGGAGCAGGAGGCGGGCTACCTCGTCGGCTATCTCGCGGGGCTCCAGGTCAAGCGGCGGCCGGTCGGCGGCAACCAGAAGGTCGGCGCCGTCGGCGGTATCAAGATCCCGCCGGTCGACCGGTTCATCGCGGGCTACCGCGCGGGCGCGCGGAAGGCGAACCGCCGCGTCCAGGTGCTGATCAGCTACTCCCAGAGCTTCACGGACACCGCGAAGTGCAAGGAGGCGGCGCTCAACCAGATCAGCAACGGCGCTAGCGTCATCTTCCAGGTCGCGGGCGGCTGCGGCCTCGGCGCGCTCTCGGCCGCGAAGGACAGGCGCGTCTTCGGGATCGGCGTCGACGCCGACCAGGGCTACCTCGGCCAGCACGTTCTGACGAGCGCCCTCAAGAAGGTCGACGTCGCGGTGTTCCTGACGACTAAGGCTGCCAAGGCGCAGGGGGCGCGGTTCCGCGGTGGCTTCAACGCCATCCTCGGCGTGAAGACGGGCGGCGTCGGACTCGGCAAGGTGAGCCGGCGCGCGCACCCGGCCGACGTGGCCGCGACGCGGGCCCAGCAGCGGCTCATCGCCGCGGGCAAGGTCGCCATCCCGCAGCGCGTGCCGTAACGAGTACGGAAAACGGGGGATGCGAGGGGCGGACGCGAGTCCGCCCCTCGTCGTTCAGCGGGCGCCGGTACGATCGAAGGGTGAAGCGGGCTCGAATGCTTGCCACGCTGCTCGCGCTCTGCGCGCTCCTCGTGGCCTGTGGCGGCGAGGACGAAGCGGCCGAGACAGCGCGCGAGGGCGGCGGCGGCGAGGCCGTGCGCGTCGCGCTCGTCACGGACATCGGCGGGCTCGACGACAAGTCGTTCAACTTCCTGGCGAACCAGGGCCTGAAGCGCGCGAGGGAGGAGCTCGGCGTCGAGGGCCGCGTCCTCATCTCGCGCTCGCCGCAGGACTACGTGCCGAACCTCTCGTCGGCCGCCCAGCAGGGCTACGACCTCGTGATCGCCGTCGGCTTCCTGATGTCCGAGTCGGTGGCGACGGTCGCGCCGCGCTTCCCCGACGTGGACTTCGCGATCGTGGACTTCCCGCAGTCAGGCCTGAAGGGGAAGCCGAAGAACGTGCGCGGGCTGCTCTTCAAGGAGCAGGAGGCGGGATACCTCGCCGGCTACCTCGCGGGCCTGAGCGTCGAGGACGGAGCGACCGTGAGCTCCGTCGGCGGCCAGAAGATCCCACCTGTCGACCACTACATCGCCGGCTACCAGGCGGGCGCGAAGGCCGCGAATCCGTCCGTGAAGACGCTGAACGGCTACTCGCAGGACTTCGTCGACCAGGCGAAGTGCAAGGAGGTCGCGCTCACGCAGATCTCGCGCGGCTCGAAGGTCGTGTTCCAGGTTGCGGGCGGCTGCGGCCTCGGCGCGCTCGACGCCGCGAAGCAGCGCGACGTCTGGGGGATCGGCGTCGACGCGGACCAGTCGAACCTCGGCGAGCACATCCTCACGAGCGCGCTGAAGAAGGTCGACGTCGCCGTCTTCGAGGCGATCGAGAGCGTCCAGGGCGGCACGTTCCAGGGCGGCGCGGACAGCGTCTTCGACGTCAAGTCCGGCGGGGTCGGGCTCGGGAAGATCAGCGCGACGGTTCCGCAGGACGTTGCCGACGAGGTCGAGGACGTCGAGCGGCAGATCGCGGACGGCGAGATCGCGAACATCCCCGACGCCGTCAAATAACGCCCGCTTAGAATCGCGCGGCAGTGGCTGACGCGGCACCCGTCCTCGAGCTCCGCGGCATCACGAAGCGTTTCCCGGGCATCGTCGCGAACGACGCGGTCGACTTCGACCTGCGCGTGGCCGAGGTGCACGCCCTGCTCGGCGAGAACGGCGCCGGGAAGTCGACGCTGATGAACGTCCTCTACGGGCTCTACCACCCCGACGAGGGCGAGATCCTCGTCAGCGGCAAGCGCGCGCGCATCCACTCGCCGAGGGAGGCGATCGAGCTCGGGATCGGGATGGTGCACCAGCACTTCATGCTCATACCGGTGATGACCGTCGCCGAGAACATCGTCCTCGCGACGGAACCGACGCGCGCGGGCGTCCTCCTGAACTACGCCGGCGCCGTGGAGCGCGTGCGCGAGATCTCGGACCGGTTCGGGCTCGCCGTCGACCCGAACGCGCGCATCGAGAACATCACGGTCGGCCAGCAGCAGCGCGTCGAGATCCTGAAGGCGCTCTATCGCGGCGCGGACATCCTGATCCTCGACGAGCCGACGGCCGTCCTGACGCCGCAGGAGGCGGGGGAGCTGTTCGAGGTGATCGAGAGCCTGAAGTCGCAGGGGAAGTCGATCATCTTCATTTCGCACAAGTTGAACGAGGTGCTCGAGATCGCCGACCGGATCTCGGTGCTGCGGCGCGGGAAGATGGTCGAGACGTGCACGCGCGAGGGAGCGACGGAGGACTCGCTCGCGCGCGCGATGGTTGGCCGCGAGGTGCTGCTGCGCGTGGACAAGACCCCGGCGCGTCCCGCCGAGCCGCTGCTCGAGGTGGAGGACGTGCGCGTGCTCGACGATCGAGGGCTCGAGGCGGTGCGCGGCGTCTCGTTGGCCGTACGCGCGGGCGAGATCCTGGGCATCGCGGGCGTCGACGGCAACGGCCAGAGCGAGCTGATCGACGCGATCACGGGGCTGCGCCGGATCGACAGCGGTCGCGTGCGCGTCGCGGGCCGCGAGTTCGAGCACGCGAGCGCGCGCCAGATGCTCGACGCGGGGATCGGGCACATTCCCGAAGATCGCCACCGCCGCGGGCTCGTGCTCGACTTCACGCTCGCGGAGAACATCGCGCTGCACGACTACGCCGAGCCGGCATCGTCCCGCTTCGGCTGGCTCTTCCCCCGCCGGCTGATCGAGCGCGCGCGCAGGCTCCTGCGCGAGTTCGACGTCCGCGGCGGCGCGCCGGAGACACGCGCCGGCGCCCTCTCGGGCGGCAACCAGCAGAAGGTCGTGATCGCGCGCGAGGTTTCGCGGAACCCGCGCGTCCTGCTCGCGGCGCAGCCGACGCGCGGCCTCGACGTCGGCGCAATCGAGTACGTGCACCGGCGCCTCGTCGAGGAGCGCGACAAAGGACGCGCGATCCTGCTCATCTCGCTCGAGCTGGACGAGATCCTGTCGCTCGCCGACCGGATCCTCGTGATCTACGAAGGCCGGATCGTCGGCGAGTACCCGCCCGACGCCTCCGAGGAGGAGCTCGGCGTCGCCATGACCGGCGGCGGGCGCCGCGAGGAGGTCGCGGTGTGAGCGAGCAGGAGCCGGAACGCCGCGAGCTCGCGGAGCCGGACACGCCCGAGCGCGCGGAGCACCCGACAGGCGGGGACTACGCGCCGAGCGTGGCGGCGAGGCTCGCGCTCTTCCAGCGCGCGGGCGGGATCCTGACGCCGCTCCTGACCGCGGTCGTCGCGTTCTTCGTCGGCGGCCTCGTCGTCCTCGTCACGACGGGGAAGAACCCGCTGCGGACGTACGAGGCGATCTTCAACGGCAGCGGCCTGAACTGGCTCTTCCCGTGGGTGCGGGGGGAGGAGCGGTTTCTCGCGGGCCTGAACCTCCAGCAGACGCTGCTCCTGACGACCGCGCTCATCCTGACCGGCCTCGCCGTCGCCTTCGCCTTCCGCTGCGGCCTGTTCAACATCGGCGGCCAGGGCCAGTATCTCGCCGGCGCGATCGTGGCCGTCTGGGTCGGCGGCGCCCTCTCGGGGCTGCCGCGGGTCGCGCACGTCGTGCTCGCGATCGTCATCGGGGCGCTCGCGGGCGCCGTCCTCGCCGGGATCGCGGGGCTCCTGAAGGCGACCGTCGGCGCGCACGAGGTGATCACGACGATCATGCTCAACTGGATCGTCGTCTGGATCGGCACGTACGCGTTCGGCCTCGGCGGACCGCTCCAGAACGAGACGCTCGCCGTTCCGATCTCGGAGGACGTCGCGGAGACGGCGAAGCTGCCCGTCTTCTGGGGCGACCCGCTCCTCCAGGGCCTTCACGTCGGCCTCTTCGTCGCCCTCGCCGCGCTCGTCGCGTTCTGGATCGTCCTGAACCGGACGACGCTCGGCTACGAGGTGCGCGCTGTCGGCTTCAACCCCGAGGCCGCGCGCTACGGCGGCATCAACGTCCCCCGGAACTACTTCCTCGCGATGGCGATCTCCGGCCTCTTCGCGGGGCTCGCCGGCGCGCTCGACATCCTGGGCTGGCAGTTCCGGCTGAGCGTCTCGGACGTCCAGGTCTCCGCGCTCGGTTTCATCGGGATCGCGGTCGCGCTCCTCGGGCGCAACACGGCGATCGGCGTCGGCCTCTCGGCGCTCCTCTTCGGGGCGCTCCTCAACGGCACGTCGACGCGGAACCTGGACCCCGAGGTCTTCCCGCCCGAGCTGGCGAGCAACCTGACGCTGATCATCCAGGGGCTCGTCGTCCTCTTCGTCGGCGCCGACGTGCTCGTCCTGTACCTGTGGCAGCTGCGGCGGCGGCTGCGCGGGCGCTCCGCGGTGCCGCCGCGCGCCGAGGCCGCCACGTGACGGCACAGGCGCCGGCAGCGACGCGCGCGCCCGGGTGGCTGCGCCTCCCGCGCGGAGCGAACGGCGTCGGGGTGCTCGGAATCGCGCTCGGCCTGCTCGCGTTCTGGCTCGCGCTGCCGCCGCTCGCGTCACGGACGGTGGTCGTCCCGATCGCCGTCGGGATCGCCGCAGCCGCGGCGGGCATCTGGGCGATCACGCGTGGCGAGCGCCGCGTCGGCTGGGGCGCCGTCGTGGCCGCCGCCGTCGGGATCGCCGGCGGGATCCTCGCGACCCGGTCGAGCGTCGAGAACCTCGAGACCGTCGTCGTCTGGGGCGCGCTCGCCGCGGCGACCCTCCGCGCCGCCACGCCGCTCACGTTCGCCGCCCTCGGCGGCATGTTCTCCGAGCGCAGCGGCGTCGTGAACATCGGCCTCGAAGGGATCATGCTCGCCGGCGCGTTCTTCGGGATCTGGGGGGCGGACCGGACGGACTCGTGGGTGCTCGGGCTCGTGATCGCGATGATCGCGGGCGGGCTGTTCGCGCTCGTGCACGCGTTCTTCTCGATCCACCTGCGCGCGGACCAGATCGTGAGCGGCACCGCGATCAACTTCCTCGCGCTCGGGATCACGGGCTACCTCTTCATCGACATCTACGGGGAGCAGGGGACGCCGGAGGGCGTCCCGCAGATCCCGGACGTCCGTCTCGGCTTCCTCGAGGACGTCACGTTCATCGGACCCGCGTTCAGCCAGCTGAACCTGATGATCTGGCTCTCGTTCGCGTGCCTGCTCGCGTCCTACGTCGTGATGTTCAAGACGCCGCTCGGGCTGCGGATCCGCTCTGTCGGCGAGCACCCGAAGGCGGCCGACACGCTCGGCATCTCGGTCTACGGGATCCGCTACCTCGGCGTCGTCATCTCGGGAGTCCTCGCGGCGCTCGGCGGTGCGTACCTGTCGATCGGGTTCGTGCACTCTTTCATCCAGAACATGACTGCGGGCCGCGGCTTCATCGCCCTCGCGGCGCTCATCTTCGGCATGTGGCGGCCCTTCGGCGCCTTCGCGGCCGCGCTCCTGTTCGGCTTCTCGAGCGCGCTCGCGCAGCGACTCCCGGAGTACTCCGAGTCCGCCGCGACGCTCTTCCAGACCCTCCCGTACGTGCTCACGCTGATCGCGGTCGCAGGCGTGATCGGCCGCTCGATCCCGCCCGCCGCGGTTGGCCGCCCGTACAAGAAGCAGTAACGGCCGCGCGCGCGTTTCGCTTGCGCTCGGCGTTCTCGCGGCGGCTGCGCTGCCGGTGGCGATCGCGGTGGCGGAGACGACGGACCTGATCGAGCTCCTCGAGGCGGCGGCCGCGATTCCCGTCGCGGGGGTCGCCGGTGTCGCGGCGCTCGTCGTCGGGCGGCGCGCGCTGGTCCGCTTCGAGCGCACGCTCGGGCGCGTGGGAGGAGAGTCGTCGGCGCGGGCCGGACGCTTCCTCGGCGGAGTCGGCGTCTGCCTCGCGCTCGCGGGCGCGATCGCGGTCGCGTTCTACTACTTCCTCACGCAGTACTCGGTCTAGCCGCTTTCGGCCTACAATCCGCCCGCCGTGTTCGAGATCGGGAACAGCCTGCGGGAGGCGCGGCTCCGCCACGGGCTCGACCTGACGGAGGCGGAGCTCGCGACGAAGATCCGCGCGAAGTACCTGCGGGCGCTCGAGGAGGAGCGCTTCGAGCTCCTGCCGGCGCAGACGTACGTCAAGGGCTTCCTCCGCTCCTACGCCGACCACCTCGGCCTCGACGGGCAGCTGTACGTCGACGAGTACAACTCTCGCTACGTCGCGGGTGACGACGAGGCGCCCGTCCGCGGGACGCGCAGCGCGCCGTCGCGGGCGCACCGGCGGCTCGAGTCGAGCGTCGTCCTCTTCGCGCTCGCCGGGATCGCCGCCGCGACCGCCCTCGTCGTCGTGGCGTGGAAGTTCGGTGGGCCCAAGGAGGAGACGATCCCGAACCTCGGCGCCGCGCCGCCCGTTCGCACGAACGCCTCGCCGCGGCCGGCGCGCGCGGCGGGCGGCACCGCCTGGATCAGGCTCGAGGTGAGCGCGCCGCGCGGGAACTCCGCCCTCGCCGTCTACCGTGGCTCGCCGTCGGGCCGGCTGCTCTTCGGCGGGACGCTCGAGCGCGGGAAGACGGACACCTTCGTCGGCCCCCGGCTCTGGCTCAACGTGAGCAACCCCGAGAACGTCGTCCTGCGCCTGAACGGCAAGCCCGTGCGGCTGAAGCGGTCGGTTGCGGAGCCGGTCGTTCTCGTGGCGACGCGGCGCGGCATCGTCCCTGCGGGCGGCGCCTGAGCACCGCGCGCCCACGCGCGTTCTTCGTCGTCACGGGTAGCGAGCTCGTCCGCGGCGACCGCACGGACCTGAACGGGCCGTACCTCGCGCGCGAGTCGCTCCGGCTCGGACTGGAGCCGGCGAGGATCGAAATCGTCGGCGACCGGGTGGAGGAGCTGCAGGCGGCGCTCGCGGGCGGCCTCCGCGCCGAGCTCTGCGTCGTCACAGGCGGGCTCGGCCCGACGCACGACGACCGGACGGTCGAGGTCGTGGCGCGCGTCACCGGGAAGGGCCTCTCCGTGGAGCCCGAGCTCGAACGCGAGATCGCCGCAATCTCGCGCGCGGCCGCGGCGCGCCTCCGCCGCCCGTACGCGGACTTCGAGGCGGGGGTGCGAAAGCAGGCGTCGCTGCCGGTCGGCGCGGTGTCGCTGGGTCTCGCCGGGACCGCTCCCGGCTTCGTCCTCGAGCACGAGGCGTGCGTCGTCGTCGTGCTGCCGGGGCCGCCGGGGGAGCTTCGGCGCCTCTGGCCGCGCGCGCGCGAGACCGCGTCGTTCCGACGCCTGCTCGCGCGGGCGCGTCCGCCGCGCCGACGCGTGCTTCGCTTCTTCGGCGCCAGCGAGTCGGCCGTCGCGCGGGCGCTCGAGGAGGCCGGCGGCGACGGCGCGGACGTCGAGACGACGATCTGCGCGCGCGACTTCGAGATTCACGTCGACCTCGTCGCCGACGCGGGCGGCGGTGCGCGCGCTGCCGAGCTCGACGCGCGGCTGACGCGGGCGCTCGGGGCGTGGCTCTTCGCGCGCGACGAGCGGCCGGTGGAGGAGCTCGTGCTCGAGCTCTGCCGCGAGCGGCGTCTCACGCTCGGCACGGCAGAGTCGTGCACGGGCGGGATGGTGGCTGAGCGGGTCACGGGCATTCCGGGGTCGAGCAAGGTCTTCCTCGGGAGTATAGTTGCCTATACAGACAACAACAAGCGAGCCCAACTCGGGGTTCCGTACGCCGTGCTCGCGGCGCACGGCGCCGTCTCCACCGAGACCGCCGCCGCGATGGCGCGGGGCGCGCGGGACCGCCTCGGCGTCGACGTGGCGGTCGCGGTGACGGGCATCGCGGGTCCCGGAGGAGGAACGCCGCGAAAGCCGGTCGGGCTCGTTCACGTGCACGCCGTCGCTCCGTTCGCCGACGAGGGAGTCGAGGTGATGCTGCACGGCGACCGCGACACGATCAGGCGCCGCGCGACGGCGACCGCTCTCCACCTCGTCCGGCGAGTTCTGACACAGAACCGGCGCAGACACGTGTGACTTCGCGGCCTACCGTGGCCGGAGATGAACGCGTACGGCTCTTCTGCGCCTTCGAGCTGCCCTTGCACACGACCGAGCGGATCGTCGAGTGGCAGGCGCGCGAGCTGCGCGGTCGCTTGGTGGAGCCCGCGAACCTGCACGTCACGCTCGCATTTCTCGGCAGCCGGCCGCGGAATGTCGTCGAGGACGTCGCGGCCGCTCTCGAAAGCTCGGTCCGAGCGTTTCAGCCGCCCGTGCTGAGCGCCCGCCGGTACCGCGAGACACGCAGCGTCGGCATGCTCGAGCTCTGCGACGAGCGGGGGAGGGCGCGGTTGATCGCCGAGCAGCTGCACGAGATGCTCGCCATCCTCGGCGTCTACGAGCCCGAGAAGCGCCGTTGGCTCCCACACGTCACGGCGCTGCGGTTCCGCGAGCCGCCCCGTCTTCGCCCGCGGGTGCCGGATCTCGGGCGCTTCAGTCCGTCCGAAGCCGCTGTCTACCATTCGGTGCTGCGACCGTCCGGGGCGCAGTACGAAGTCCTCGAATCGGTTGCGCTAGGAGGTTGATCACGTTGGATCGCGAGCAGGCACTCGACACCGCCCTCGGGCAGATCGAGCGGCAGTTCGGCAAGGGGTCGGTCATGAAGATGAGCGACCAAGCGGCGGTCTCCGTCGGCGCGGTCTCGACGGGGTCGCTGTCGCTCGACCTCGCGCTCGGCATCGGTGGGCTCCCGCGCGGTCGCATCGTCGAGATCTTCGGCCCCGAGTCGTCGGGGAAGACGACGCTCGTCTACCACGTGATCGCGGAGGCGCAGCGCCGCGGCGGCATCTGCGCCTTCATCGACGCGGAGCACGCGATGGACCCAACGTACGCGAAGCGGATCGGCGTCGACATCGACGAGCTGCTCGTGTCCCAGCCCGACACCGGCGAGCAGGCGCTGGAGATCGCCGAGCTGCTGATTCGCAGCGGCGCCCTCGACGTCGTCGCCGTCGACTCCGTGGCCGCGCTGACGCCGAAGGCCGAGATCGAGGGCGAGATGGGAGACAGCCACGTCGGCCTGCAGGCGCGCCTGATGAGCCAGGCGCTGCGCAAGCTCGCCGGCACGCTCAACCGCACCGACACGATCTGCATCTTCACGAACCAGCTGCGCGAGAAGATCGGCGTCATGTTCGGCAATCCGGAGACGACGCCGGGCGGGCGCGCGCTGAAGTTCTACTCGTCGGTCCGTCTCGACATCCGCCGGATCGAGACGCTCAAGGAGGGCGTCGAGGCGATCGGCAACCGCGTGCGCGTGAAGGTGGTCAAGAACAAGGTCGCGCCGCCGTTCAAGCAGGCGGAGTTCGACATCATCTACGGGTCCGGGATCTCCTGGGAGGGGACGGTCCTCGACTCCGGTCTCGAGCGGAAGATCGTCCAGAAGTCGGGCTCTTACTTCAGCTTCGGCGACGAGCGGCTCGGCCAGGGCCGGCAGAACGCGACGGCGTTCCTGCGCGAGCACCCGGACGTCTGCCAGCAGATCCTGGCCGGGATCCAGGCGGAGGCACCGCCGGAGCAGGTCGTCTCGGCGCGGCTCCTGCCGTCGACAGCCGGTGACGCCCGCGCGAACGGCAAGGTCCGGGAAGAAGAGCCGGCGACGGCGTAGCGCGTGCGGGTCGTGACCGCGCTCCGAGCGGGGCCTCGCGGCCGCGTCGTCGTCGAGCTGGACGGCGCTCCGTGGCGGACGTTCCCGCTCGAGCCGGTCGTGCGCGCGGGGCTCGAGCCGGGCATCGCGCTCGACCGCCCGCGCCTCCGCGTCCTCGCGCAGGAAGTGCGCCGAGCGCGGGCGGCCACGGTTGCGGCGCGGGCGCTCGCGCGGCGCGAGTTGTCGACGCGCGGGCTCGACGCTCGTCTCGGGCGAGCGGGTGTCGCCCCCGCGGTCCGCGCCGAGACGGTCGCCGCCGCGACGCGGGGCGGCCTCGTGGACGACGCGCGCTACGCCGTCGCGCGGGCGCAGTCGCTGGCCGAGCGCGAGCGAGGCGACGCCGCGATCCGGTGGGAGCTCGAGCGGGAAGGCGTGACACCCGCGCTCGTGGAGCGGGCGCTGGAGGCGCTCGAGCCGGAGCGCGACCGCGCGGCGCGCCTCGTCGCGGCACGGGGCGCCGGCGCCGCGACGGCGCGCTACCTCGCGCGACGCGGCTTCGACGAGGACACGGTCGAGGCCTCGGCTGGCGCCGGGGTCTGACCAGCGGTAGGATGACGGCTCTTCATCAAAACTAACTCCCTGCACAAAGCGCTTTTCCGATTCCGTCCGACCCCTCGAGGCAGCGAAGCGACCACGTGACAACCGTCCCAGGAGCACCGCTCACGCACCGAAGCTAGGACGTTAGGGCCGCTCGCGGAGCCCCCGGGCTCCGCCTTGACCGAACGCCGGAAATGCCTTTCGTGCGGGCTGGAGGCAGGAGCGCCCGTGCTCGTCGACAGCGCAATCTTCACGATCGGCCTCGTCGCGGGCGCGGCCGTGGCCGCGGTCGCGTTGCGCATGTGGGCCTCGTCGCAGGTCTCCGCGGCCGCCCGCCGGCGCGCCGAGCTCCTCGCGGAGGCCGAGCGCGAGGCCGATGCGGTCCGCCGCGAGGCGCACCTCGACGCGAGCGAGAAGGCGATCGAGCTCCGCGCGCAGCTCGAGCAGGAGGTGCGCGACCGGCGCGCGCAGATCATCAAGGTCGAGGAGCGGGTGCTGGCGCGAGAGGCCGAGGTCGAGGCGAAGCTGACCGAGGTGACGCGGCGCGAGCAGGGCCTCGGCGACCGCGAGACGCACCTCAAGCAGCTCCAGGAGGAGCTGAAGCTGGCGAAGGCGACGCAGATCAGCGAGCTCGAGCGCATCGCGGGCATGACGGTGAACGAGGCGAAGCAGCACCTCGTCGAGCGCTCGGAGGACCTCATCCGGCACGAGCTCGCGCGGCGCGTGCGACAGCTCGAGGAGGAAGCGAGGACGGAGGCGAAGCGGCGCGCGCGCAACCTGGTCGCCGACGCGCTCCAGCGCGTCGCCGCGAGTCATGCGGCCGAGACGACCGTCTCCGTCGTCGAACTTCCGAGCGACGACATGAAGGGCCGGATCATCGGCCGCGAAGGCCGCAACATCCGGTCGCTCGAGCACATGACCGGCGTGGACTTCATCATCGACGACACGCCGCAGGCGGTCGTGCTCTCGTCGTTCGACCCGATCCGGCGCGAGATCGCGAAGCTGACGCTCGCGAAGCTGATCGAGGACGGGCGCATCCACCCGAGCCGCATCGAGGAGACCTACTACCAGTCGAAGGCCGAGCTCGAGGACATGATCCTCCAGGCCGGCCATCAAGCCGTGTTCGAGGCGAACTGCGGCGAGTTCCACGAGGAGCTTGTCAAGATCCTGGGGCGGCTGCGGTTCCGCACGAGCTACGGGCAGCACGTTCTCAAGCACACGCTCGAGGTCGTCCACCTCGCCGGCATCATGGCGACCGAGCTCGACGCGGGCGTCAAGACGACGAAGCGCGCGGCGCTCCTGCATGACATCGGAAAGGCGATGACGCACGAGGTCGAGGGGTCGCACGCGCTCATCTCCGCGCAGCTCGCGAAGCGCTACGGGGAGTCGCAGGGGGTCGTGCACGCAATCGAGGCGCACCACTACGAGGTTCAGCCGCAGACCGTCGAGGCCGTTCTCCTGATCTCGGCGGACGCGATCTCCGCCTCACGGCCGGGCGCGCGCGGCGAGAGCCTCGAGAACTACATCAAGCGTCTCGAGGCGCTGGAGGAGCTCGCCTCGCAGAAACGCGGCGTCGACAAGGTGTACGCGCTCCAGGCCGGGCGCGAGATCCGCGTGATCGTCAGCCCCGGCGAGGTGGACGACGACGGCGCCGTCCTCCTCTCGCACGAGATCGCGCGCGAGATCGAGGACCAGCTCGAGTACCCGGGGCAGGTGAAGGTGACCGTCATCCGCGAGAGCCGCGCCGTCGACGTCGCGCGCAACGTGACGAACGGCGGCGCGCACGACCACGGCGAGCGCGTCGTCGAGCGGGCTGAGCCACGCTGACGCGGCGGTACGATCTCCGCCCGTGAAGCGCTACTTCGTCACCACCTTCGGGTGCCAGATGAACGGCCACGACTCGGAGCGGATCAAGGGCATGCTCGAGTCGCTCGGGCTAGGCGAGGCGCCTGCACAGGACGCTGCCGACGTCATCGTGTTCAACACGTGCACGGTGCGCGAGAAGCCGGACCAGCGCTTCGCCGCGCACCTCGCGCAGGCCGCAGCCCTCAAGCGGCGCGACCCCGAGAAGGTGATCGCGGTCGGCGGGTGCTACGCGGAGGCTCAACGCGAGCGCATCTTCGAGCTCTACCCGTACGTCGACGTCGCGTTCGGCCCCGGGTCGATCCCGCACCTCGGCGAATGGATCGGGGCGGGGGGAGCGGCTCCGCGCGGCCGCTTCGCCGAGTGGCGCTCGTTCGCCGGGGAGCTGCCGCAGAAGCGCGAGCGCGTCTTCCAGGCGTGGGTCCAGATCTCGATGGGCTGCAACTCGAAGTGCTCGTACTGCATCGTCCCCGCCGTGCGCGGGCGCGAGCAGAGCCGGAGGCTCGGCGACGTGGTCGCGGAGGTGACGCAGCTTGCACGCGAGGGCGTGCGCGAGATCACGCTCCTCGGCCAGAACGTCAACTCGTACGGGCGCGACCTTCCGGCCGTCGCACGCACGGACTTCGCCGAGCTCCTCCGCGCCTGCGACGCCGTCGAGGGAATCGAGCGGATCCGCTTCACGAGCCCGCACCCCAAGGACTTCCGGCCCGCGGTCGTCCAGGCGATGGCGGAGTGCCGCGCGGTCTGCGAATACACGCACCTGCCGCTGCAGTCCGGCTCGACGCGGATCCTGAAGGCGATGCGCCGGACCTACAGCCGCGAGCGCTTCCTCCGCCTCGTCCACGATTTGCGCGCCGCGATCCCCGACCTTGCGCTCTCGACTGACGTCATCGTCGGCTTCCCCGGCGAGACCGACGCGGACTTCGAGGAGACGCTCGAGGTCGTGGAGGAGGTGCGCTTCGACGGCGCCTACACGTTCCTCTACTCGCCGCGCCGCGGAACGGAGGCCGCCGCGATGACCGAGCAGGTGCCGGAGCCGGTCAAGCACGAGCGGCTCGAGCGCCTGATCGACGCCGTGCAGCGCATCGCGGCGGAGAGGAACGCAGAGCGGGTCGACCGCATCGAGGAGGTGCTCGTCGAGGGGCCGAGCCGGACGGACCCGAAGCTGCTGCGGGGGCGGACGAGGCGCAACACGACCGTCAACTTCGCCGGGAGCGCGCGACCGGGTGACCTCGTCCACGTGCTGATCGACGGCTCGACGTCCACGACGCTCCGGGGCGTCGAGCGCGCCGCCGTCGCCGCGTAGTGCGCGTCCTCGTCACCGGCTCGAGCGGCCAGATCGGGACGAACCTCGCGCTGCGCCTCGCGCTCGACGGGCACGAAGTCTTCGGCGTCGACAAGCGGGTGAACCCGTGGACGGACGACTTCCGCTACCTCCTCCAGGACCTGACGTTCCCGGGCGGCCTCGGCGACGACTACCCGCCGGCCGACGTCGTCGTCCACCTCGCGGCGCACGCGAAGGTGCACGAGCTCGTCCGCGAGCCCGGGCGCGCGCTCGAGAACACGATCATGACGTTCAACGTCCTCGAGTACTGCCGCCGGCTTCGCCTCCCGGTCGTCTTCTCGTCGACGCGCGAGGTCTACGGCGATGTCCACCGCTTCGAGGGCTACGGCGAGGACACCGCGGACTTCGCCTTCACGGAGAGCCCGTATTCCGCGTCGAAGATCGCGAGCGAGGCGCTGATCTACTCCTACGCGCGCTGCTACGGGCTGCGCTACCTCGTCTTCCGATTCTCGAACGTCTACGGACGCTACGACAACGACCTCGCCCGCATGGTGCGCGTCGTGCCGCTCTTCATCCATCGCCTCGTCCGCGACGAACCGATCACCATCTACGGCGGCGCCGACAAGGTCCTCGACTTCACGTACGTCGACGACTGCGTCGACGGCATCGTGCGCGGGATCGAGGCGCTCGCCGACGGTCGCGTGCTGAACGAGACGATCAACCTCGCGTTCGGCGAGGGGAACACGCTCGTCCGTGCCGCGGAGGTGATCGGCGCCGAGGTCGGGGTGGAGCCGGAGATCGTGTTCACGCCGTCGCTACTCGGCGAGGTCAGGCGGTACGTCGCGGACATCCGCAAGGCGCGCGACCTGCTCGGGTGGGAGCCACGCGTTCCCCTCGACGAGGGGATTCCGCGCGCGGTGGAGTGGTTCCGCGAGCACCCGCAGCACGCGGCGGCCTTCGCGGGCGACTGGGTTCCGCAGGAGACCGACTTCAAGCTTGTCTCCTCGTGAGCCCGTCGTCCTAGGAATCTTCGGCCCGACGGCGAGCGGCAAGAGCGCCGTCGCGGAGGAGCTCGCGGATCGCGTGCACGGGGAGGTCGTCTCGGCCGACTCGATGCAGGTCTACCGCGGCCTTCCGATCCTGACGAACCAGCCGTCGCGGCCGACGCGGATGGTCGGGGTGTGGCCGCTCGAGCACGAGACGTCGGTCGCGGATTACGCGCAGCTCGCGCACGCCGCGATCGACGAGATCCTCGCTGCGAACCGGACGCCGATCGTGGTCGGCGGAACCGGGCTCTACCTGCGCGCGGCGCTCGCGGAGCTCGCGGTGCCGCCGGCTCCCGCGGCGGGGGCGCGGGAGCGGTGGGAGCGTGAATACGACCGCGTCGGCGGAGCGCATCTGCACGAGCTCCTGTCGAAGCGCGATCCGGCGGCCGCGGCGGCCGTGCACCCGAACGACCGCCGCCGCGTCGTGCGCGCGCTCGAGCTCGCCGAGGCGGGCGCGTCGCTCGTTCGGCATCCCGGCCGCCTCTGGACGAGCGACGCGCGCCGCCCGACGCTCGTCTTCGGCCTCGAGGTGCCGAAGGAGGTGCTCGAGCGTCGGATCGCGCAGCGGGCGGCCGCGATGTTCGAACGTGGCGTCGCGGAGGAGGTCGCAGCCGCGCTCGCACGTCCGCTCTCGCGCACCGCGCGGCAGGTGATCGGGATCCGCGAAGTCGCCGAGCTCCCGCGCGAGGAGGCGCTGTCCGAGCTGGTTCTCCGGACACGCCGCTACGCCGCGTACCAGCGCAAGTGGATGCGGCGGATCCCCGACCTGATTAGCATCGAGGCCGATCGCCCGCCGGGCGAGGTCGCGGATGAGATCGTCGAGGTGGCATGCGCTCGGCAACACGTACCTGCTCGTCGAGCAGGCCGAGCTCACGCCCGACCGGGCGCGTGAGCTCGCACGCGGGACGGATGGAATCGTGCAGGTGCTCGTCGCGCGTGACGACGAAGCGGACGTCGTGATCTGGAACCCGGACGGGTCGACGGCCGAGCTCTCCGGAAACGGCACGCGCATCGCCGCTGCGTGGCTCTTCGCGCGGACGGGTGCGACGGAGGCCCGCGTACGTGTCGGGCCACGTGAAGTGCGCGCGCGCCTTCGCCGCGACGGCCTCGTCGAGCAGGAGATGGGGGAGGTCTGCGTCGGCAAGCCGGAGGAGGTCGCGGGCCTCGCGGTGGTCCCGGTGTCGGTGGGCAACCCGCACGCCGTCGTCCGCGGCGAGCCGGCGGACGTCGTCCGCATCGGGCCGCTCCTCGAGACACACCCCCGCTTCCCGGAGCGCACGAACGTGCAGGTCGTCCGCGTCGACGCGCCGGGCGAGGTGACGGCGCGCGTCTGGGAGCGCGGCGTGGGGGAGACGCCGGCCTCCGGCACGAGCGCGGTCGCGGTGGCGGCTGCGACGCACGACGCGGGAGAGGTGCGCGTGCGCTTCCCGGGCGGCGAGCTCCGCGTCGGCCTCGCGGGCAGACACGCGACGCTCGTCGGGCCGGCCGAGCAGCTCGGCTAGGCGCCGATCTCGAACTCGCGCAGCGCGTCGTTCAGGCTCGTGCGCAGATCCGTCGACTCGCGCCGCTCGCCGACGATCAGCGCGCACGCGAGCTGGAACGTCCCCGCCGGGTATTCCTTCGGCCGTGTTCCCGGAACGACGACCGAACGCGGCGGCACGTGTCCGCGGTGCTCGACGGGCTCCGGGCCGCGGACGTCGATGATCGGCACGGACGCCGTGAGCGAGACGTTCGGCGCGAGGACGGCACCCGCGCCGACGTGGACGCCCTCCGTGACGATGCAGCGCGAGCCGAGGAAGGCGCCGTCCTCGACGATCACCGGTCGCGCGCCTGCGGGCTCGAGCACGCCGCCGATGCCGACGCCCCCCGCGAGGTGGACGTTCGCGCCGATCTGCGCGCCCGATCCGACCGTCGCCCACGTGTCCACCATCGTGTTCGCGCCCACCCACGCGCCGATGTTCACGTAGCTCGGCATCAGCACGACGCCCCGCGCGAGGTACGCGCCGTAGCGCGCGACACCGGGCGGGACCACGCGCACGCCGAGTTGCTCGTAGCCGCGCTTGAGCGGAATCTTGTCGTGGTACTCGAACGGCCCCACCTCCGCCGGCTCCATCCGGCGCAGTCGGAAGTACGCGAGGATCGCCTGCTGTGCCTCCTCGTTGACGCGCCACTCTCCGTCCACCGGCTCGGCGACGCGGAGCTCGCCACGGTCGAGCGCTCCGATCACCTCCTCGACCCGCTCTGGTGCGAGCTTACTCAGAGCACGTCCTCCAGGATCGCGACGGCGCGTCGGCACTCGTCCAGCGTCGGCACGAGCGCCACGCGGACGTACCCCTCGCCGGCCTCGCCGAAGTACGACCCCGGCGAGACGACGATGCCGTGCTCGAGCAGGCGCTCGGCGAACGCCTCGGAGCTTTCGCCGCCCGGCGTCTCGACCCAGAGGTACATGGTCGCGCTCCCGCCCGCGACGCGGATGCCGCGGCGCATGAGTACGTCCAGCAGGAGCTCGCGCTTGCGCGCGTAGCTCTCGCGCGTCCGTTCGACGTGCTCCTCGTCGTCCCAAGCGGCCACGGACGCGTGCTGGACGAACTCCTGCGGGACCGTGCCGGCGTTCGGACGGAACGCTCGCAGCGCGGCGATCAGCGCGGCGTCGCCGGCTGCGAACCCGGAGCGATAGCCCGTCATCGACGAGCGCTTGCTGAGCGTGTTGAAGACGATCACGTTCGTCATATCCGCGAGCTGGAGCGCGGACGCCGGCGGCTCGTCGAACCACAGCTCGCTGTAGGCCTCGTCCGAGGCGAGCACGAAGTCGTGGGTGCGCGCCAGCTCTGCCGCGCGCTCGTACAGCTCCAGCGGCGCCGTCGCGCCCGTCGGGTTGTTCGGGTAGTTCAGCCAGACGATCGCGACACGGCGCCACGTGTCGTCGGCGATCGCGTCGAAGTCGGGCAGAAACGCGTCGTCCTCTCGCAGCGGGAGCGCGAGCGGGCGCGCGCCCGCGACGAGCGCGCCGCGCTCGGGCACCGGATATCCCGGCTGCGTCACGACGACGACATCCCGCTCGCCCGCCGAGCCGCCGACCACCTGCGCCAGGCCGAAGATCGCCTCCTTGCTGCCGTACGTCGGAATGACTTCGCGCTCGGGGTCGATCGAGGCACCGAACCGGCGCCGGCACCAGCGCGCCACCGCCTGCCTCAGCTCCGGCAGGCCGGGCGCGCGCGGATATCCCGACGTCCTTGGGAGCGCATCCGCGAGCGCGCGCTGGATGAACTCGGGCGTCGGCTCGCGCGGGTCGCCGAGCCCGAAGTCGATCAGCTCGAGCCCGCGCTCGAGCGCCCGCCGCTTCGCGTCGTCGAGGCGCACGAACGGGTACGTGCCGAGGCCGCTGACGACGGGCGAGAGGCGCACGGGCGCGCAGCTTATCGCCGTGCGCGCGGCATAATCGGCGCGTGACTCATCGCCAACCTGATCCGGCTCCGGGAGCCGAGGCGGAGCGCGGATTCGTCCTCGCGGTGCTCGCGTCGGGTGCGGAGCCGGACGAGGAGCTGGCGGAGCTGAAGGAGCTGGCGCGGACGGCGAGGGTCGAGCCGGTCGCGGAGCTCGTTCAGCACCGACCGCAGCCGGATCCGCGCACATACGTCGGGAAGGGGAAGCTGGAGGAGCTGAAGGCGGCGTACGCTGCGGTCGGCGGAGAGGTGCTGCTGGTCGACGACGAGCTCTCGCCGACGCAGCAGCGGGCGCTCGAGAACGCGCTCTCCGCGCGTGTGGTCGACCGCACGCAGCTGATCCTCGACGTGTTCGCGCAACACGCCCTGAGCGCCGAGGGCAAGCTCCAGGTCGAGGTCGCCCAGCTCGAGTACAACCTGCCCCGCATGCGCGGCCTCTGGCAGCACCTCGAGCGGCTCGGGGGCGGCGTCGGGACACGCGGACCCGGCGAGACCCAGCTCGAGACCGACCGGCGCATCGCCCGTCGGCGCATCGGTCTGCTCAGGCGGCGCCTGGCCGAGCTGACGCGTCAGCGGGAGACGCGACGGAAGGAGCGGCGGCGCACGCAAACGCCGACCGTCGCCCTCGCGGGTTACACGAACGTCGGCAAATCGACGCTCCTGAACGCGCTCACGGATGCGGACGTGTCCGTCCACGACCGCCTGTTCGAGACGCTCGACCCGACGACGCGCGGCTTCGAGCACGACGGGCGGCGCTACCTCGTCACCGACACCGTCGGCTTCGTCCGGCGGCTCCCGACGCAGCTCGTAGCCGGCTTCGCCGCGACGCTCGAGGAGACGCTCGTCGCGGACCTCGTCCTGCACGTGCTGGACGCGTCGGCGCCCGACGATCGGCTCGACGCGATGCGGGCGGCGGTGGAGACGGTGCTGCACGCGATCGGTGCCGACTCGCTCCCGCTCGAGATCGTCCTGAACAAAATCGACGCGGCCGACCCGCTCCGGCGCCGCAGGCTCGAGAACCGGTACCCGGGCGCGCTCCAGGTGTCTGCGCTGACCGGCGAGGGCGTGGAGGAGCTGCGCGAGCGGATCGCGGCGCGCTTCGCGGACCGGTTCGAGGCGGTGCGCCTGCTGCTGCCGTACGAGGAGGGGGGGAAGCTCGCGGAGCTGTACGCCCTCGGTGCTCCGATCGACGAGCGCGTCGACCAGGAGGACGGGGTGCTCGTGCGCGCGCGGCTGCCGCGCGCCGAGCTGCGGCGCTTTGCCGCGTACCTCGTCGCCGAGGCGCGCACGGAGCGGGCACAGACGCGGTGATGGAGCTCCCCGTCCGGCGGCTGCGCCCCGAGGCGGTGCTGCCGACGCGGGCGTACGAAGGAGATGGGGGCCTCGACCTCGCTTCCTGCGAGGCGGTCACGCTCGGGCCGGGGGAGAGGGCGCTCGTCGGCACCGGCGTCGCGGTCGCGATCCCCGACGGCTACGCGGGCTTCGTGCAGCCGCGGTCGGGGCTTGCCGCGCGGCACGGGATCACGGTCGTCAACGCGCCCGGGCTCGTCGACTCCGGGTATCGAGGCGAGCTGCGCGTCGTCTTGCTCAACACCGACGCCCGCGAGCCGTTCGCCGTGGAGCCGGGTATGCGCATCGCCCAGCTCGTCGTCCTACCCGTCCCGGGGCTGACGCTCGCGGAGGTGGACGAGCTACCCGAGAGCGAGCGCGGCGTTCGCGGCTTCGGCTCGTCCCGAACCTGATGGGCGAGCCGCGGATCCGCGTGTCGGCGATCTTGCGCTGGCGGGGCCGGATCCTGCTCTGCCGGCACGAGAAGGGCGGCCGCGAGCACTGGCTGCTCCCGGGCGGCGGCGTGAACTCGGGCGAGAGCCTCGTCGACGCGCTTCAGCGCGAGCTTGTCGAGGAGGTCGGCGTCTTCGGCGACGGCGAGGAGCTGCCCGTCGAGGGGCCCGTCGCGATCGTCGACTCGATCGCGCCCGAGCGCAGCTTCGCCGCGAAGCACGTCGTCCACATCATCTTCGCCGGCGACCTGCCGGAGGTGTCGCTCGAGGCGGTGACGTCCCAGGACGCCGCCGTTCGCGGCCACCGACTCTTCGGCGCCCACGAGCTCGATGCGGTCGTCCTCCACCCGCCGATCCAGCGCTTCCTGCGCCGCTGGCAGCCGGGCGACCCGGTCGTGTACCTCGGCGCCCTGTGGGCGCCGTAGCCGCCGCACGCGTTCACAGTTTCGACACCCCCGCGGCACAAGCTCGCGCGCCAATCCTGGCTAGCGTGTCCGATGGGGAGCTCGTTCCCCCGAGGGGAAGAGACGTCTTTCGCGGCGGCTACGCCCGGCCGCCGCGCTCGTGCGCGCGCCGCGCGGCGACCTCGTGTGCCTCGCGCTCGAGGTCGTCCGGGAGCGGCGCGAGGTCGGGCGACTCGCCACGCCGCTCGAGGGCCCTCGCCAGCAGCCAGTCGGCGAGCCACGGGTTCCGCGGCAGCAGCGGCCCGTGCAGGTACGTCCCCAGCGCCAGCCCGAGACGGCACCCCTCGTAGCCGCTCTCGCCGTCGTTGCCGAACCCGGCGACGACGCGCCCGAGCGGCGTCGCGCCCGGGTCGAGCCGCGTTCGCCCCGCGTGATTCTCGAAGCCGGCGAGCGTCCGGCGCTCGCCTGGCTCGAGCTCGCACTCGAGCAGCACGTCGCCGATCATTCGCGTCTCGCCCGCCACCGTCTCGTGCGCGAAGAGGCCGAGGCCCGGCTGCTCGACGCCGTTCGTGTCGCGGTAGAAGCGGCCGAGCAGCTGGTAGCCGCCGCAGACGGCGAGTAGCGCAGCGCCGCGGTCGAGCGCGACTCGCAACGCGCCGCCCTTCGCCGCGAAGTCCGGCGCGACGAGCGCCTGCTCGCGGTCCTGCCCGCCTCCGACGTAGAAGATGTCGACACCCTCGCGCGGGATCTCGTCGCCGACGCTGAGCGGCCGCACTTCCAGCTCGTGCCCCCGCCACGCGGCGCGGCGCGCGAGGACGGCGATGTTCCCGCGGTCGGCGTAGATGTTGAGGTAGTCCGGATAGAGGTGCCCGACGACGAGCTTCACGCCGCGCGCTCCCAGTACTGCCGCACGAATCCGCGCTCGGCGACGATCTTGCGCAACGCGAGCATCGCGGTGTAGGTGGGCAGCACGACGAGCTCGCCCTGCGAAGGCGTCAGCTCGAGACCGCGGTCGAGCGCTCGCTCGAGTCCGGGCACGACCTCGACCGCACCCTCGTCGAGCCCGCCGTACTTGAACCTGAGCGCGAGCTCGGCGGCACGGCTTCCGGTCGCCACGACGTGCTCGAGCCCGGCGAGCAGCGGCTCGAAGTCGACGTCCCAGATCCACGAGACGTCCTGGCCGTCCGCGATGGCGTCGTTCAGCGCGATCACCGCGACGCGCGGCGCGCCGCCCGCGACGAGGGTCCGCACGGCCTCGTTCGCTCCCGCGGGATTCTTGATCAGGAGGACGAGCAGGCGTCGGTCGCCGATCGCGATCCGCTCGAACCGGCCGAACGCGGCCGTGAACCGCCCGAGCCCCTCCTGCACGTCGGCGAGCGTCGCGCCGAGCGTGAGCGCAAGCGCGCTCGCGGCGAGCGCGTTGTAGACGTTGTAGAGCCCGGGAAGCCGGAGCTCGATCCGGCGCGTCTCGCCGCCGGCGACGAGCGCGAAGCGCGTGCCCTCGAGGCCGTCCAGCTCGATCTCGCGCGCGGCGACGTCGAGCGGCGGGCGCGCGTGGCCGCAGGAGGGACAGCGGTAGTCGCCGAGGTGCCCCACGTACGCCGCCGCGTAGCGGTACGGCGTGCCGCACGCGACGCACCACTTCGAGTCGGCGGCGTGCTGCAACGCGGGCTGCGCATGCCGGATGTCGTCGAGGCCGAACGCGACGGCCTGCACGGCGATGCGGCCCACGTCGCCGACCTGCGGGTCGTCCGCGTTGACGACGAGCGTCGTCTCAGGCCCGACCGCCGTGACGGCGGCACGCCAGCGATCCGCGACCCGCTCGAGCTCGCCGTAGCGGTCGAGCTGGTCGCGGAAGAGGTTGCCGAGGCAGATCGCGCGCGGGCGGACGCGGCGCACGACCTCCGGCAGCGCTCCCTCGTCCACCTCGAACAGCCCAAGCTCGGCACCGCGCGCGGCGAGGAGCGTCGAGGCGACGCCGGACACGAGGTTCGCGCCCGAGCTGTTGTGCGCCAGGCGGTACCGACCGCCGAGGATCGCGGCCACCATCGCCGCGGTCGTCGTCTTGCCGTTCGTGGCGGAGATCAGCGCCGCGCCCCGCGGCAGGCGCGCTGCGAGGTGGTCGATTGCGCCCGGGTCGAGCTTCCAGAGCAGCTTGCCGGGGATCGTCGTCCCGCCCCCGCGCCGCGCGAGGCGCGAGAGGCCCGCGGCGGCGCGCGCGGCTGCGACCTCGAGGCCGAGCGGGATCCGCGGGCTCACGCGGCGAGCGTAGTGGCCGGGGTGCCCCTTTGGGGGGATTGTGCGGGCCGTACCTCGAACGGGGGATGCCTCGGCAGGCGCGCGCCTCGACAATCCGCTCCGGAGGCGCGGAGACGCGGTGCCCGCGACTCCGTCACTGCGGCATGACGTCGATTCCGAGCGACAACCACGTCGAGGCGCCGGTCGAGCGCGGCGCCGGCCGCCGCGCGGGGTTTCGCTCCGAGCCGCGCGCCGCACGCATCCTCCTGCTGATCGTCTTCGGAACCGCGCTGGCGGTGACGGCGCCGTTCCTCGAGAGCCTCTCCCGCGGCGCGGGCCTGGACGGCGACGCGTGGTTCACCTTCGGCGTCCTCGGCCTCGCGGCCGCGATCGCGCACCTCTTCGTCGTCCACGCGCCGCCGAACCAGTCGTACCACACGTCCGTCGTCTTCCTGATCGCGGCGGCGCTCCTGCTTCCGCCGGAGCTGCTCGTGCTGATCGGGATCCTGGTCAACATCCCGGAGTGGCTGAAGGAGCGCTACCGCTGGTACATCCAGGGCTTCAACATCTGCAACTACACGCTGAACACGCTCGCCGCCGCGGCCGCGTTCCACGCCGTCCGCACCGTGGAGTCACTGTTCGGCAGCGAGGACGTCGTCACCGCGGCGGCAGGCGTGGCGGCATGCGTGACGTTCGTCGGCCTCAACCACACGCTGCTCGCGCTGATGCTGCACTTCAGCCGCGGCCGCTCGTTCCGCGAGACCGGTCTCTTCAGCGGTGACAGCATCTCGGTCGACCTCGTCTTGACGACGCTCGGCGTCGCGCTCGCCACCTTCTGGACGGCGAACCCGTGGCTGATCCCGATCGCGATCGCGCCGCTCCTCGTCGTGCATCGCTCGCTGAGCGTGCCGCAGCTCCAGGCGGAGGCCCGCATCGATCCGAAGACAGGCCTCTACAACGCGCGCTACTTCGCGAGCGCGCTGTCCGACGAGCTCGGGCGGGCGTCGCGGTTCGGGCGCCCGCTGTCGGTGATCATGGCCGACCTGGATCTCCTGCGGGACATCAACAACACCCACGGCCACCTCGCGGGCGACGCCGTCTTGAAGGGGATCGCGGAGCTCTTCCGTCAGCAGCTCCGCCACTACGACGTGCCCGCGCGATTCGGCGGGGAGGAGTTCAGCATCCTCCTCCCGGAGACGCCGCCCGAGCAGGCCCTCGAGATCGCCGAGCGGATCCGCGGCGCGGTGGCAGCGCGTACGTACGACGTCGAGACGTCGCGTGAGGCGATCCGCGCCACCGTCTCGATCGGCGTCGCGGCCTTCCCGAAGGATGCAACGGGCGCGAACGACCTCGTCCACCAGGCGGACCTCGCGGTGTACCGCGCGAAGCTCCAGGGCCGGAACCGCGTCGTCGGCGCCAGCGCCGAGCTGCTCGCCGCCTCGTAGAGCCGCGTCCGCTCGGGCGGACTTGCAGACGCGTCAATCTGCTCTATCCTTGTTGTTGTGGCCCGGAAGAAGCCGTTCCGCGCCCTGGAGGCGATCGACCCCGCGCAGCTCGCGGCGTTCCAAGCCGGGATCAGGAAGCGCTACACCGACGAGGAGATCCTCGACGAGCTCCGCGACTGCGCACAGCGGCTCGGACGCTCGCCGACGATGAGGGAGTTCGCGGCCGATCCCGCCGCGCGCGTGCATCCGCAGACGGTCATCGAGCACTTCGGGAGCTGGAACGCGGCCAAGCGCCAAGCGGGGCTGCTCCCGCGCCGCTTCGCGACGCGTGAGGAGCTCCTCCAGCAGCTCCGTGAGCTCGGCGACGAGCTCGGGCGTGTGCCCACGGCCAAGGATGTCGAGGCACGGCGCGGCTCGCTGCCGTCGAAGTCGCTCTACTGGCACACGTTCGGCTCGCTGACGCAGGCGCTGCGGGAGGCAGGGTTCGACGTGCCGGTGGGGGAGGAGCGGCTCGAACGCGCGGTCGAGCAGGGGGTGGCGCTCGCAGGCGAGCTCGGGCGCCTGCCGAAGTTCGCGGACTGGACAGAGGCGCGGCGCCGCGACGCCTCGCTGCTCACCGAGTGGCAGGTGTACCGGGTGTTCGACGCGCGCGGGGGCGCGTGGTCGCGGTTCCAGTTCCTGATCCGCGAACGGGGACGGGGGGACGGGATGGGCGTCGCGGCGG
>JAUJMY010000030.1 GCA_030446625.1 Gaiellaceae bacterium | reverse complement strand
GGCGACGGTCATGCGGCCGTCGAGCGTGACGGCGGCCTTGTACGTGACGAACGGCCGCCCGTGCGCCACCCACGTCCGCCACGCCTCGTTCTGCTGCCGGGCGCGAAAGCCGAGCTCACCCTGAACCAGCTCGACGTCGAGCCCCGACTCGCGCAGACGCGCGAGCCCGCCCGCCGCGCGCGGGTTCGGGTCGAGGGCGCCCGCGACGACGCGGGCGATCCCGGCCGCGAGCACGGCGTCGACGCACGGCGGCGTCATCCCGAAGCTCGTGCAGGGCTCGAGCGTCACGTACAGCGTCGCGCCGCGCGCCCGCGCGCCCGCGGCGCGCAGCGCTGCCACCTCCGCGTGCGGTCCGCCCTTGCGCTCGTGCCAGCCTTCGCCGACGACCTCGCCGTCGCGCACCACGAGCGCGCCGACGACCGGGTTCGGATGCGTCGTCCCCCGGCCCCGCTCCGCGAGCTCGAGCGCGCGCTCGAGCGCGCTCACGAGAGCGCGTGGACCAGCCGCCGGTACGCGCGCGGCAGGTCCTCGCGGACGAAGATCGCGCTCCCGGCCACGAAGACCGCGGCGCCTGCCTCGTGCGCCGCGCGGATGTTCTCGTTGTGGAGGCCGCCGTCCACCTGCACGAACACGTGCGGCGGCAGGAGCCTGCGCAGCTCGCCGATGCGCTCGAGCGCGTCCGGCATGAACTCCTGACCTGAGTACCCGGGGTCGATGCTCATGCAGAGCGCGATGTCCGCGCCCTCGAGAACGGCGGCCGCCGCAGTGGCGACCGGCGTCTGCGGCTTGAAGGCGACGCCCACCTGGAGGCCGTGCCGGCGCGCCAGCGCGATCGCCGCCGCCGGATCCGGGGTCGCCTCGACGTGGAACGTCACGCTGTCTCCACCAGCCGCAGCGATCTGGGGGATGTGGCGCTCCGGGTTCTCGACCATCAGGTGGCAGTCGAGGACGCCGCCCCGGGCGTGGACGAACGGCGCGATCGAGCTGAGGACGATCGGCCCGATCGTGATCGGCTCGACGAAGTGCCCGTCGCCGACGTCGAAGTGGAAGACGCGTGCGCCCGCGTTGAGCAGCGCCTCGATCTGCTCCCCGAGCTCGGCGAAGTTCGCCGCATAGAGCGACGGCTCCACCTCGACCACCCGCACCCAGTCGCGCCACGCCACAGGCGCGATCTTAGGACGCGCGGCGGCCGCCTCAGCTCGGGCCGCGACGGCGGCGCCTACGCAGCGAGGACGAGTAGTCGGGCGCACTCGAGCATGTCGTCCTCGACCTTGTTGATCGGCGGCCCGCTCACGCCCCACGCGAGTGCGTGGACGACGCCCCACCTGCGCATGCGCTCGCGGTCGACGCCAAGCGCGTCCGCGAGGACGTCGAGCCGCCGCCGCACCACGTCCGCCGCGTCGCGTCGCACGAGCGGCCGCCGGTCGCGAAGAAGTGACGCTGCATCGAATGCGCGCTCGCCGACGAGCGGCTTCGGGTCGATCGCGAGCCACGGCTGCCGTTGGGCGCGCAGCACGTTCCCGCCATGGAAGTCTTGATGGAGGACGACGACGTCGCCGCCACCGGACGCGAGCTCGCGGATCGCGTCGAGCGCCTCGTCTAGCAACGGACGCTCGAACGGCCGCGCGAGCGCCTCCCACGCGTTCGAGAGCGCGGCGGCCCAGTTTGCCGCCTCGGACGTCAGCGACAGGAACCTGTGGAAGGAAGGCGGCGGTCGCCACAGGCGGAGCAGCACGTCGGCTGCGATGCGCGTCGTCTCGTCCTCGTCGGGAAGCTGCCAGAGCTGCGTCCCGGGAACGCATCGCTCGACGAGCAACGCGCGGCGTTCCTCGTCGTGGTCGAGCAGCAGCACCGCTCCGTCGCCGACCCAGTGCGCGAGCGCGTCCGCCTCGGCCTCACTCTCGCGGTCGGGGAAGTTGATCTTGAGCACCGCGAGGAGCCCGTCCTCCCGCTCGACCGGGAGGACGAGCGACACGTTGCTGCCTGGAAACGGAGCACCGAGCCGTAGTCGCCAAAGCTCGGCGAGTTCCTGCGCCAGCTCGGGCAAGCGCGCGAGCCATTCCGCACCGCCGCTGTGGCCGCGCCACCACCCCATCTGCTCCGGGACCTCGATCACGGAACACGCAGCCGCGCGACGAAGAACCCCGACGTGCGGTGCACGTGCGGGAGCGTGAGCAGGAACTCAGGGCACCGCGGATGGCGGAACCGCGGCCACTCGTCGCCGAACGGCTCGACCGCGAGGCCGGATCGAGCGACCACGTCCTCGTTCTCGACGGAGGCGATCGTGCAGACGGAGTAGACGACCGTTCCGCCGGGGCGGACGCGCTCCGCGGCGGCGCGCAGCAGCTCGAGCTGGAGCTCGGGCAGCGGCTGCGCCCGCCAGCGCAGGTCGGGGCGCGCGGCGAGGACGCCGAGGCCGGAGCAGGGGGCGTCGACGAGCGCGCGGTCGAATCCGTCCAGCTCCGGGGGAAGCGCACGCGCGTCGGCCTCGACGACGCTGACGTTCGTGGCGCCGAGGCGGCGGCAGTTCGCCTCCAGCTCGCGCGCCCGCGCCGGGTGCACCTCGACGGCCACGACGTCGCCCTCGAGCTGCGTCGCCTTCCCGCCGGGCGCGGCGCAGATGTCGAGCGTCCGCTCTCCCGCACGCGCACCGACGGCGAGAGCCGCGAGCTGCGAGCCGCGGCTCTGCGGCCAGACGAGCCCGTCCGCAAGCGCGCGCTCGTCGACGCGGTCGACATGCAGCGCGTCCGGGAGATCGGCGTCGGGCGTGCCGGTGACGTCGCCCGCCTTGCGCCGGTTCACCCGGACGACCGTCTCCGGCGGCTCGTTCTGCGCCTGCATCAGCGAGCGCGCGTCGTCGGCGCCCAGCTCGAGCCACCATGTCTGCGCGACCCAGTCCGGGTACGAGTGCTTGAGCGCAGCCTCTTCGGGCGTCCGCTCCGGAAGCGTCCGCAGCAGCTCTGCGAGGCCGTCGGCGACGCGGCGCAGCACGGCGTTCGCGAACGGAACGGCGCGCTCGAGCCGCGCCCGCCGCACGAGCTCGACGGACTCGTTGACGGCGGCGTACGGCGCGACGCCCTCGACCCATCCGAGCTGGTACGCGCCGAGCCGCAGCGCCGCGAGCACGGGCGGATCCAGCTTCCGCACCGAACGCTTGCCCAGCGTCTCGAGCGCGTGGTCGATCGTCCGCAGCCGCTGCACCGTCCCGTAGGCAAGCCGCTGCGCGAGCGCGCGCTCTCGCTCGTCGAGCCCCTCTGCGGCGCTGCGGAGCGCGCGATCCGCGTACGCGTCCTGCTCGAACACCCGCCGCACGACCTCGTACGCGGCGCGACGCGCGGGCGAGACGCTCACCGCAGCCCGCGCAGGAACTCGTCGTAGCCCATCCGCCGCCGGCCCTCCGGCTGCACTTCGAGCGGCTCGAGTTCGCCGCCGGCGATCCGCGCGCGCCAGACCGTCACGGGGCGGCCGTGAAGCTCCCCGCGCGCGCCGATGTGCGGCGAGAGCGCGCGGATGCGATTCAGGTTCTCGACGGGCGGACGCGACCAGTCGAGCTCTCGGTCGGCGGGCGTCAGCCGCGCCGCGTACGTCACGCCCTCGTCGGGCTGCGGCTCGAAGAGCGGCTCCGCGAGGACTTCGTCGAGGAGCTCCGCGGCGAGGGCGGCGGAGCGCGCGAAGACTGCTCCCGCGTCGTCCTGCGGCGCGATCGGGAACGCGCGCTGCGCGGCGATCGGGCCCGCGTCGAGCTCCTTCACGGTCTCGTGGATGGTCACCCCCGTCCGCTCGTCGCCAGCCATGATCGCGCGCTCGACCGGCGCGGCGCCGCGCCAGCGCGGCAGCAGCGACGGGTGCACGTTCAGCCACAGGGTCCGCTCGAGCAGCGCGTCCGGGATCAGCAGCCCGTACGCGGCGACGACGATCGCGTCCGCTTCGACCGCGACTTCCGGCCCCAGCCGCTCCGGCTGGAGCACCGGGATTCCCAGCTCCTGCGCGACGAGCTTCGCCGGCGGCGCGGCGAGGCGCCGGCCGCGCCCGCGCGGCGCGTCGGGTCGCGTCAACAGGAACCGCACGTCGTGCCGCGCTGCGATACGTCTCAGGACGTCGGCGCCGAACGGCGCCGGCGCCGCGGCGCCGGCCGCCCCGCCAACGCGCTCGGGCGGGGGGCCGGCGGCGGGCGGGGGGCCCCGGGCGCGGCGGGGGGGGGGGGTGGGGCGGGCCCCCGGGTGTACTCCCGGCCCCAGGCGGGGTGG
>JAUJMY010000020.1 GCA_030446625.1 Gaiellaceae bacterium | reverse complement strand
CGACGTGCGTCACGCCGAGCGCGAGCGCGCGCGCCTTCCCGACCCTGAGCTCCACGAAGCGCGCCTCGCTCCCGCGGGCGCCGTGCGCCGCGAGCGCGTTCGCCGCGGCGGTCGCGCTCTGGCTGAGCGCCGCGTCGACGAGGTCGAGGACCTTGATGCGCTCCCCCGCCGCGAGCTCGATCGTCGACTCGCCGACGGCTGCCGCCCGCGGCGACACGACGGCGAACTCGTCGGGATCCGCGCGCTCGAGCGCGACGAGCACGGTCATCAGCTTCGTGATGCTCGCGATCGGCAGGCGCGCGCGGTCGTTGTGGCGCAGTAGCACCTCGCCCGTCGTGCCGTTCTGCACGAGCCAGGCACGCGCCTCGATCTTCGGGGCGGCCGACGCCGGCGAGGCCGCGAGTACAGCCGCGAGAGCCGCGAGAAGCCGGAGCTTCACGCCGTGAATCTACCCCGCGGGCACGCGGATCCGCTGCCCGACCGAGAGCGTGACGGGATCGAGGTTCGGATTGAGCTCGAGCAGCCGCTCGACGCTCGTCTCGTGCGCCGCCGCGATCGTCCCGAGCGTGTCGCCGCTCTCGATCACGTAGATCTCGGTCGTCGGGCGGGGCGGCTGCGGGCGCGCTCGCCGGCGCGGCGGTGTCGTCCTCGCCGGCGCGGTCGTCGCCCGAGCGGTCGTCGCCGCGACGGGCGCGCCCGCCGGCTCGTCGTCGGCGACGGCGGCGCGGATGATCAGGACGGCGATCGTCGCGACGAGGAGGAACGCGGCGGGCGCCGCGATGCGCGCGAACAGGTTCTGCCGCGGGCGCACCTACCAGCCGGCGACGGCCCAGACGTCGCGACGCAGCCGCGCGGCCTCGGCACCCGCCGCCGTGCGCCAGTCCGACCCGTTCACGCGGAAGGCGTACAGGACCGCGCGCGAGACGCTGACGAGCGCACTCGCCGGTCCGCTCGTGAAGGCGCGCGCGACGTCCGCGGCCGTCGCGCCCTGTGCCCCGACTCCCGGGAGCAGGAGCACCGACTGCGGCATCAGCCGCCGCGCCTCGCCGACGGCGCGCGGGTGCGTCGCGCCCACGACGGCGCCGACGCTCGAGAGCCCGCGTTCGCCGACGAGCTCCTCGCCCCAGTCCGCGACGAGCCGCGCAACGTGGTGCCACGCCGGCCGGCCGTCCGAGAGCACGAGGTCCTGCACCTCCGCCCCGCCCGCGTTCGAGGTCTTGACGAGACAGAAGAGACCGCCGCCTGCCCGCCTGCACGCGAGGAGGAACGGGTCGAGCGCGTCGCGCCCGAGGTACGTGTTCACCGTCAGCGCGTCGGCGAGCGGCGGAGCGCCGTCCCGCGGCTCCAGGTACG
Organism: Gaiellaceae bacterium; assembly: GCA_030446625.1. Taxonomy (GTDB): domain Bacteria; phylum Actinomycetota; class Thermoleophilia; order Gaiellales; family Gaiellaceae; genus JAUJMY01. The sequence goes on along the minus strand of JAUJMY010000020.1, from coordinate 44,419 downwards.
CGCTCGCGTAGGCGCGCGCCGACGAGCCGATGTCGCCGCGCTTTCCGTCCGCGATCACGAGCAGACCCGCGGAGGCGGCGTAGGCGCACGCATCCTCGAACGCGGCCACGCCGTCGGCGCCGAGCGCCTCGAAGAACGCGAGCTGCGGCTTCACCGCGACGACGTGCGGCGCCACCGCGTCGATCACGCCCTTGCAGAAGCGCCCGCAGGCGTGCGCCGCGTGAGCGCGGCCCAGGTGCGCGTCGCCGCGGAGCTCGACCGGCAGCAGATCGGGGCGCGGGTCGAGCCCGACGACGAGCTGGCTCCGCTTCCGCTCGACCGCCTCCGCGAGACGATCGGAGAAGAAGGACGTCGCGGCGGGTGGAGCCGTCTCGACGTCCTGCGGCATACGGCGAGCTTAACGCGCGTCAGGCGACCATTCGGCGCGCGTCGTCGAGCGCCAGGACGCGAAGCTCCGGCGGCGGTCGCCGCAGGAAGGAGCCGACGAGGAGCAGCTCGTCGGCGTCCTGGGGCGCGAGCGACGGCTCTGCACGCGCCGCGGCGGCAGTGCCTGCGGCGAGCTCGTGCGCCGAGCCGGCGCCGGCGGGGACGGCGCGCGAGGCCACGACGCGGCCGCCGCTGACGAAGAACGCGCGCCAGAAGCCGTCCTCGAGCGCCGGCGCGACGAGGCAGACGCTCGTGGCGCGCAGCTGCTCGAGCTCGCGAAGCTCCCGCACGACGGACTCGAGCGCGGCGATCCGGTCGCGCAGGCGCGCGGCGTCCTCGTAGCGGAGCGCGTCCGCCAGGACGGCGAGCTTCCGCCGCAGGCGCGGCAGCGGCCCGCCGTTCGTCAGGCACGCGAGCTCGCTCTCCGTCGCGCCCGTGAGAGCACGCGCCGCGAGCTCGGCGCGGCGGCGACTGCGGATCGGCCCCCACAGCGTCGGCTCCGAGACGACGCGCATGGCGTCGCCGCGCCGCTCGAGATACACGTAGCGGTCGCTGCGCGCGCCGCGCGCGTTCGCGGGCGGGCGCAGCTCGCGGATCAGGCGCAGCTCCTCGAGCGCGGCCTCGAGCTCGGAGCCGAGGACCCGCCACTCGATCCGCGCGACCGCGGCGAGCGCGGCCTCCACGGCCGGACGCTGCCGCTCGGAGCGGAAGTACGAGCGCAGCCGCGCGCGCAGGTCGCGCGCGCGACCGACGTAGAGCACCGTCCCGTGCTCGTCCCGGAAGAGGTAGACGCCGGGCCGCTGCGGCGCTCCGTACGCGAGCGAGCGCTTCGCGAACACGCGCCGCGCGCGCGGAGCCGCGAGGTCGCACAGGTCGGCCACCGTCCGCGCCCCGCGCTCCTGTGCGAGCCCGATCAGCGCGAGCAGGATCTCGGCGGTCGCCTGCGCGTCCGGAAGCGCGCGGTGGCACGGCTGCACGGCCGTCCCGAAGAAGTGCGAGAGGGAGGCGAGACCGACGCGGGAGAGGCGGCCCGCGAGCAGGCGGCGCGCGAGCCAGACGGTGTCGACGACAGGCGCCGCGAGTCGCCGCCCCGTCATCCGCTCGACCTCGCGGTCGAGGAACGCGACGTCGAAGCGCGCGTTGTGCGCGACGAGCACGGCGTCGCCGGCGAAGGCGAGCAGGCGGCGGACGGCTGCGGGCGCGGGCGGCGCGCGCCGCAGCTCGTCGTCTCGCAGCCCGGTCAGCGCGCCGACGGCGGGCGGGAGCCGCTCGCCCGGGTTCACGAGCGTCTGGAACGTCTCCGCGGACGAGAGCGCTCGCACGCGCACCGCGCCGATCTCGCAGATGCGCGAGCTCCCGGGCGAGAGGCCCGTCGTCTCGAGGTCGACGACGACGTACGTGGCGCGCTCGAGCAGGAGCTCGCGCCCCGGCGGATCCGCGAGCGAGACGAGACCGCCGCGCCACGCGAGCCGCGCGTCCCCCGCGACGACGTCGTCGAGGAGCGTGCGCGCGAGCGCGGTCGGAGCCGCCGCGAGGGCGAAGAGCCTCCCCGCGGCCTCTTCGGGCGCCACGGCTCCGCGGCGCTCCTCGACGAGCTCGACCAGGCGATCCGCGGCGTCGAACGCGAGCTGCATGCGCCGAGGCTAGACGAACGTATGTTCGTGTGCAACGGCGAGAGAAAGGCCGCCTCGCGCGGCGGCCTTTCGATCGAGCGCTCGGGGAGGGGCAGCCGCCCGCCGTCAGCCGCCCTTGACCGCGGACTTGAGCGCGCTTCCGGCGGAGAACTTCGGGACGCGCGCCGCCGGGATTTGCACCTTCTGGCCCGGGTTCCGGGGATTGACGCCCTCGCGCGCTGCGCGCTGCGCGGTCGAGAACTTGCCGAAGCCCGTGAACGACAGCGAGTCGCCCTGCTTCAGCACGTCGGTGATCGAGTCGATGAACGCGTCGACCGCCTTCGCCGCTTCGCGCTGCGAGAGGCCGCTCTTCTGCGCCACCTGGCCCACGAACTCCTGCTTCGTCACTCTTCGTCTCCTCCCCGTCGACAGTAGATCCGGCGCAAGACCTTACCAATGGCCTCGGATCGGCTCAACCATGCGGGTTTGCGGCGCTTTTGCCGCCTCGAGCAGTTCTGAGGCGACGAAGAGCGGCCGGAGCCGGACCGCGCGGCGGGCGAGCTGGTCGACTCCGCCCTCCTCGCGATCGACGACGCAGACGGCGGTCCGGCACACGAGCCCAGCCCCGCGGAGCGCCTCGACGGCCTCGAGCACGGCACCGCCGGACGTGACGATGTCCTCCACCAGGCACACGCGCTCCCCGGGCTCGAACGCGCCTTCGATCCGGTTCGCGGTGCCGTACTCCTTCGCTTGGTCGCGAACGATCAGGAACGGGAGGCCCGACGCAAGCGAGGCGGACGCCGCCAGCACGACGCCCCCCAGCACCGGCGCGGCGAGGCGGACGGCATCCGGTTCGGCCTCGGCAACCGCTTCGGCGAGGCGCGCACCCAGGACGCGCAGGACGTCGGGCTGTGTCTCGAAGCGGTACTTGTCGAGGTAGTAGCGCGAGCGGCGCCCCGAGCGGAGCACGAAGTCGCCCTCGAGCAGCGCCTGCTCGGCGATCGCCGCGCGGAGCTCGTCTCGCTGCACCGCTACGCGCGCGCGCTCCGGAGCGCTTCGCGGGCCAGCGCGAGCAGCGGCGCGGCGCGAGCATCGTCTGCGAGCGACAGCACCGATCCGTCGTCCGAGTAGAGGTCGACGCGCTCGCGTCCGCCGTCGCGGCGCCGGCGGAGCAGCACGACCGCGCCGGTGGCGGCCACGAGCGCGGCGAGCGCGCTACGCCGGCGCATCGGCCTCGGCGGAGACGGCGCGCAGGCACGTCTTCAGGTCGTAGAAGACGAGTCCGACCGTCGGCGACGGGCCCGTCGTCGCGGCGCACACACGCCCGTCGTCCCGGACGACGAACACGCTGCCGGTTTCGGTCGTCACCTGGACCTGTCGCAGCCGCTCGCCGCGCACGCGCTCCGCCTCGTCGAGGAGCTGAAGCGCGGCAGCCGCGAAGGCGCGCGCGTGCTCCTCCGCCGACATCGTCGAGGCCTCGACCCCTCCGCCGGGCGTCAGGAGCACCGCCGCCTCGACCTGGGACGAGATCTCCATCAGGTCGGCGAGCGCCTCCTGCGCGTCCATCCGCCTGACGCTAACACAGGCGTTCCGCGCCTCTCGGCCGACTACCCTCCGCCGTGTGACGCGCCCAATCCACAAGTTCCTTCGGCAAGCCTCGGGGCTTTCGGGTTCCTTCGTCACCCGAAAGTTCTTCGCGGACCGCGGCACGCACCTGGCGGCGATGATCGCGTACTTCGCGCTCCTCTCGCTCGTCCCGCTCGTCTTCCTTGCGCTCGCGCTGTTCGGGCTCTTCGGACGTGCGACGGAGTCGAGCTACCTCGTGACCGAGCTCGAGACGATCCTGCCGGAGGCGTCGATCGAGCAGATCGTCGACGTCGTGAACAGGATCCAGGCCAACGCCGCGACCCTCGGGATCATCGGGGGCGTCTTCCTGCTGTGGACGTCGCTGTCGCTGTTCAGCGTCCTCGAGTCGGCCTTCAACATCGTCTACGGCCGCCCGAACCGATCGTTCTTGCGCGGGAAGGCCCTCGCCGTCGTGGTGATGCTCTCGTCGCTCGTCGTGCTCTTCATCGGGCTGGTGATCGGCTCGGTCGGATTCGACCTGCTGCGGGAGTTCGCGCCGGGGTTCATCGGCAACGGCTACGTCGCGTACGGGCTCTCGCTGCTCGCGTCGACGGCGTCCGTCTTTCTCTTTCTCGTCTCCGTCTACTACCTGCTGACGAACGTGAAGCTGGATTTCAAAGAGGTGCTCCCGGGGGCGATCCTCGCAACGGTGCTCCTCCAGGGCACGTTCCAGGTGCTCCCGCTCTACGTGCGGCTCTCTAGTCGAGACGAGATCATCGCGCTCAAGGCGTTCGGCGCGCCCGTGATCCTGTTGATCTGGCTCTACGTGATGGCGAACGTGATCGTCCTCGGCGCCGAGGTCAACTGGTGGCACGCGCGCGGCCGCGAGGAAGAGCGCGTCGAGGAGGCGGCGGGACTCGCGTGAGGCGGCGGAGGAACCCTCGCGCTTTCGCGCTCGGCTGGCGCCCGAGCACGAGACTTCCGCGGCGAGAAGTCCGGCGCAAATCCTTCCCCCGCTCAGTCTTTCCGCAGGAGCTCCTTGCAGTGTGCAATCGCGCCGGCGTGCAGATTCCACAGCTCGGGCCCCTGCTCTATCTCCTCGACCGAGCCAGACGCGGCGCGCTGTGCGGGCTCCCCGCGCCGACGTACCGGTAGTCGAGCTCGAAGACGCGTTCGTCCCTGGGCGACGACGACGAGAATCTCGCTTCCCTCCTCGTCGGGCCTTCTGTCGGCGACGGCCGACGATCCAGCTTCGACTGCACGCGCACGGAGAAGTTCGCGCAGATCGGAGAAGAATCGCCGACTCCGGAAGAACTCGTCGCCGGTTCGCAGGAGCGCCGTTAGCTGCTCCAGCTCGTCGCGGTCGATTCCCTCGACGCCGTTGACGCACCGCGGTGCCGTCTGATCGCGAACCCGACGGAGCCACCAGAATACGCGGCGAAGCGGGGTCAACGGGGCGCCGCGATCGCCGCGCGCAGCGCCTGCGCCGCGCGGGCGCGGTGTGAGTTCGCTTGCTTCCATTCGTTGCCTAGTATGGCAACGGTGTCGGACGTTGCGTCCGGGATGAAGATCGGGTCGTAGCCGAAGCCCTCGCTCCCGCGCGGCTCGGGCGCGACCCGACCTGCCAGCACGCCCGTTCCCCTCAGCTCCTCGCCCTCCGGCGAGAGCGCCACCAGCTCGCAGACGTAGCGCGCCGCTCGATGCCCGACGCCGTCCAGCGCCGCGAGCAGGTCCGGCACGGGATCGTCCGACCAGCGCGCCGACTCGATCCCCGGGCGCCCGCCGAGCGCATCCACCTCGATGCCGGAGTCCTCGCCCAGCACCCACACGTCCGGCTCGGCCAGTCCGCGGCCGAACTCCGCCTTCGTGCGCGCGTTCTCGTAGTACGTCTCACCCACCTCCGGCGGGAAGTCGCTCGCCCCGAGCAGCGCGATCTCCCAGTCCGGCAGCGCCGCCCGCAGCTCGTCCAGCTTGTGCGCGTTCCCGGACGCGAGCCGCGCCCTCAGTCGTTGCAGCGGACGCTCACCACCTCGTCCTGCTCGGCGAGCTCGCGCAGCGTCGAGTCGAGCCACGACAGCTCAGGCGGCACGGACGGCTTCCTCCTGCGCGGCGGCGATCTCGTCTATGCCTCCGCGCGCGAGGTCGAGGAGCTCGTCGAGGCGCTCGCGCGTGAACGGCACCGTCTCCGCCGTCGCCTGCACCTCGACGAGCAGCCCGTCGCCGGTCATGACGACGTTCATGTCCACGTCCGCGCGCGAGTCCTCCGAGTAGTCGAGGTCGAGCAGCGGCACGCCGTCGACCATCCCGACCGAGACGGCGGCGACCGAGCCGGGGAGCGCGCGCGAGAGCCCGAAGCGGTCGAGCGCGCGGCGGGCGGCGACGAACGCGCCCGAGATCGCGGCGCAGCGCGTCCCCCCGTCGGCCTGGAGGACGTCGCAGTCGAGCCAGAGCGTGCGTTCGCCGAGGCCCTCGAAGTCGACGACCGAGCGCAGCGCGCGGCCGATCAGGCGTTGGATCTCGATCGTGCGGCCGCCCTGCTTCCCCTTCGACGCCTCGCGGTCGGTGCGCTCGCCGGTCGACGCGGGCAGGAGCGAGTACTCGGCCGTCACCCAGCCGCGCCGCTTGCCTTGCAGCCAGCGCGGCACGCCTTCCTGCACCGACGCCGTGCAGAGCACGCGGGTCTTTCCCTGCGAGAAGAGCACCGAGCCGTGCGGCTGCTCCAGGAAGTCCGGGTCGAGGACGAGCTCGCGCAGCTCGTCGGTGCGGCGCCCGTCGCTCCGGCTCATGCGGCGCGCTCGAGCTCCGTGACGGCGACGCGCTCGACCTCCGCGATCGGGAGCTGCAGGAACCGCGCGCCCATCGTCCGGAAGGACGCCGGATCGCCGGTCGTGACGAACCGGTACGCCCCCTCCCGCGCGCGCTCGTTCTCGATCCGCTTCCGCGCCAGCGTCTCGGTGACCTCCCGCGCCGTCTCCTCCGCGGAGAAGACGAGCGTGACGTCGCGGCCGAAGACGCGCTGGAGGATCGGCCGGATCAGCGGGTAGTGCGTGCAGCCGAGGATGACGGTGTCGGCGTCCGCGCGCTTGAGCGGCCCCGCGTACTCGCGGACGGCGTCGACCGTCGCCGCGCCGAAAGGGTCGTCGCTCTCGATCAGCGGCACGAGCCGCGGGCACGCGACCGAGAAGAGGCGCACGCCGGCGTCGAGCGTCCGCACGAGCTCCTCGTACCGGCCGCTCGCGACCGTCGCCTGCGTCGCGAGGAGGCCTACGTGGCGGTTCCTCGTCGCCTGCACCGCGGCGTGCGCCTCGGGCGTCAGGACGCCGACGATCGGCACCTCGAGCTCCGCCTGCAGCTCCGGCAGCGCGGCAGAGGTCGCGGAGTTGCACGCCGCGACGATGAGCTTCACGCCCTGGCGCTCGAGGTAGCCCGCCACCTCGCGGGAGAAGCGCCTCAGCTCGGCGAGCGGTCGAGGGCCGTACGGCAGCCGCGCGGCGTCGCCGAGGTAGACGAAGTCCTCGTGGGGAAGAGTGACGAGGCACTCGTGCAGGACCGTCAGGCCGCCCATGCCCGAGTCGAAGACGCCGATGGGGCGCGGGTCCACTGGGCGATTGTAGAAGTCGTCTACGCTGAACTCGTGCGCGCCCGTCTGCTCCTCGTCGCAGCAGCGCTCACGGCCGTCGCGCTCGCCGTCGTCGTCCTCCGCCCCGGGTCTGCGCCCGCCTGTCACCCGGTGGATCCCGGCGCGTACTCGAAGAGCGACGTAACCATCCCGATGGACGACGGCGTCCGCATCGCCGCGACGCTCTACGAGCCGCCGGTCAACCACGGCTGCGGCCCGCCGCCGGGGCCTGCCGCCGTGCCGGGCATCATGATGTTCCACGGCGTCGGCGGGACACGGAGCGACGTGAACGCGATCGCCGAGCGGACGTTCGCCCGGCAGGGATACGCCGTGCTGACGTTCGACACACGCGGTCACGGCGAGTCCGGCGGTCTCTTCTCCGTCGTCGGCGAGCGCGAGCTCCGCGACTACCGCGCGCTGTTCGACTGGCTCGGGGCGCGCGCGGACGTCGACGAGCGCAGGATCGGGGCCTGGGGGATCTCGCTCGGCGGCGGCGCCGTCTGGCGCTCCCTGCGCGAGGGGATCCCGTTCGCCGCCGCGGAGGTGGTCGAGACGTGGACCGACCTCGCCGAGTCGCTCGCTCCGCAAGGGCTGGCGAAGTCGGGCGCCGTGTACGGGTTCGCGAGCTCCGTGCCGCCGAGCCGCACGGCTCCCGAGGTGACGGCCATCGCGGCGTCGGCGATCAGCAGCCGCGACCCACACCTGCTGCGGGCGTTCGCGGCGCCGCGCTCGGTGCGAGGCGCGCTGACGCGGATCCGCACCCCCGTCCTCGTCTTCCAGGGGCGGCGCGACTTCGCGTTCGGTCTCGAGCAGGGCATCCGCGCCTATCGCGAGCTCGCCGGCCCGAAGCGCCTCTACATCGGGCCGTTCGGCCACGCGCCGTCGACGTTCCCCGGCCCCGACGCGGAGCCGTTCTTCGCCGAGGCCTCGTCGTGGTTCGCGCGCTTCCTCAAGGGCGAGCCGAACGGGATCGACAGGCGCCCGCCCGTGCGAGTCCTCGCGGATCCGTACCGCGGGCGCGACGCGCAGTACGCCGGCATCCCGTCGACGAGGACGGTTCGGTTCGCCGCGCGCGGCCGCGCGATGCTCCTCAGCGGCGGCTCCACCGTGCGCGCGGTCGGCCGCACGAGCGCGCTCCTCGAGACGTTCGGCGCTCCCGTCGTGCGCGTCACCGCCTCGGGGACGTACCCGCACCTCGTCGCCGTGCTCAAGGCGAGGACGCCCGACGGGCGCGAGCTCACGGTCAGCGCGGGCGGCGCCGCCGTACGTCTGTCACGGCGCCCGAGGACGGTCGCGATCCGGCTGATCTCGCAGGCGACGACGATCCCGCCCGGGTCGCGGCTGACCCTGCGCCTGGGCCCGACGTCGGGCGACCTGCTGTACATCGCCGGCCCCCCGGCGCGGGCGCGGGTGACGCTCGGCGACGCGACGCTCACGCTCCCCGTCCTGCGCCGACCGGTCTCCCGGTGAGCGTGCGCGCGCTCCTCGCGGCCACGCTCCTCCTGCTCGCGAGCGCCGTCCCCGGCGCCGCCGCGCGGACGGAGGCGCCGGCGCAGACTCCGGGCGTGACGGCGACGACGATCCTGCTCGGCGGAACCGCCCCGCTCAGCGGGCCGGCGGCGGCGTTCGCCTCGACCGCGACCGGCGCCAACGCGTACTTCAAGTACGTGAACGCGCGCGGCGGCGTCCACGGACGCAAGATCGTCTACAAGGTCGTCGACGACGCGTACGACCCGGCGCGGACGGTGCAGGCGACGCGCGAGCTCGTCCAGCAGGACAAGGTGCTGGCGATCTTCAACAGCTTCGGGACGGAGAACTCGCTCGCGGTACGCCCGTTCCTGAACCAGCTCAGGGTGCCGCAGCTCTTCGTCGGCAGCGGCGCGAGCGCGATCGGGGAGGGCTACCGGACGGACCCGTGGACGATCGGCTACGTCCCGAGCTTCATCGGCGAGGGCGCGATCTACGGCCGGAACATCGCGCGCACGCGCCCGCGCGCGCGGCTCGCGGTCCTCTACGAGAAGAGCGCGTACGGCCGCGACCTGCTCCGCGGGCTCCGCCGCGGTCTTGCGGGCAAGGCGCGCGTCGTCGCGACGCAGACGCACGAGTCGACGGACGCGGACGTGAGCGCGCAGGTGGCGGCGCTGCGCTCGTCCCGAGCGGACACGCTCCTGCTCTTCACGACGCCGCAGTACGTGATCCAGTCGTTCATCACGGCGAACAAGCTCGCCTGGCGGCCACAGTTCTACGTCACGCTCGCCTCGATCGAGCCGACGATCATGCGCATCGCGACGCTCAGCGCGGGCGCGCGCGCGACGGCCGGCGCGATCAGCATGGCGTTCCTGAAGGATCCGTCGAATCCGCGCTGGGCGCGCGACCGCGGCGTGCGCCTCTACCGCCAGATCATGCGCCGCCACTACCCGCAGGGGCGCGTGACCGACCTCTACAACCTCTACGGGATGGCGGTCGCGCACACGATGGTGCACACGCTCCGGAAGGCCGGGCGCAACGTGACGCGTGCGGGGCTGCTGCGCGCGGCGACGCACCTCAGCCAGAGGGACAACCCGTTTCTCCTGCCCGGCGTCGCCGTCCGCACGACGCCGCGCAGCTACTACCCGATCGCGAAAGCTCAGCTCTACCGCTATCGGAGGGGGCGCTGGCAGCCGTTCAGCGGCCTTCTGGGCGCGCGCGGCTGACCCGGCGGTTAGCGGCGCGTAAACGCGGCATAACTCCGCGTCCCGTTTCGACGTCTTAACGCACGGCAGGCAAACGACTAGGGGGGAATCGATGACGAAGTCAACTCGGCTCGCGCTCCTCGTGTGCGCGAGCCTCGTCGCGACAGCATTCGCCGGGAACGCGCTCGCCGCGTACAACCCGGAGCTGCTCGTCGCGCAGACGGGCTCGGCCGACACGACCATCAACGTCCGCGTGCCGATCACCGACGATCCGACGGCGCGCGTGGCGCTCCTCGTGCCGGTGAGCTGGGTCGGGAACCTGGCACAGGCTCCGGGAACGACGATCGGCGACGTTGCGGCCGAGGCGAACGCGCGCGCGATCGCTCCGGAGGCACGTCTACCGCTGACGGGGACGATCGTCGCGGTCGCGCCGCAGCGGTCGAACCCGTGCACCGGGCGGCAGCCCGCGGCTCAGTGGGAGCTTCGGCTGACCGCCGCAGGGCAGACGTTGATCATTCCGGCGTATGTGGAGCGCGGCGCTCCGGGCTTCCCCTCGGGGACGTCGGCGTCGCACACGATCATTTTCTGCCTCGCGCCGCAGAGCCAGGCGCAGTTCCAGGCGAAGCTGATCCAGGCGCGGCTGTCGCTCCGCGGCGTCTTCTCCCCGCCGACGACGATCGACCAGTACGTCTGGAGCGGCATCTTCACGCCGTACGTCGGGACGACGGCAGCCGTCAACCCAGCGGGCACCCGTGAGGCGCAGTCGCTCGTTCGGCCGCGGCGCAGCGTCTCGATCAGCGTCCGGCAGCGGGGACGCGCCTTCACGATCTCGGGCCGCGTCACCGAGGGTGGGCAGGCCGCAGCCGGCGTGCAGGTGCAGATCATGCGCGGCGGCAGCTCTCGCCGCGCGGGCCGCTACGTGCTGCGCGTCTTCGCGACGAAGCGGACGTCGGCGAACGGCACGTTCACGCACACGATTCGCTTCCGAGCACGCGGCTGGGTGCAGTTCCGCGTGCGCGCGAACGCGCCTGGCAACAACATCGCCGACCCGGCGGTGATGGATCAGGCGCGCTCTGTCGCGTGCGTCAACCCGAAGCCGGCGACGATCGCGCCCGCCGGCTGCACGAACGCGAAGATCCTGGGCTTCCGCATCCAGTCGGCGATCACGCGCCAGTACCGGATCAGGTAGCTCGACGGCGGCGGCGGGGCTCCGGCCGGGGCCCCGCCGCCCGTCACGCAGAGCGCGCGAGAAACCGCGTCAGGATCTCGTTGAACCGCTCGGGTCGATCCGCGCTGACGATGTGGCCCGCGCCTTCGACGACCTCGAGCCGCCCGGCGGGTGCGAGCGCGACGATCTCCCGCGCCTCCTCGACGCTCAGCAGCTCGTCCTCGCTTCCGACGACGAGCAGGAAGGGCGCGTCGAACGTCGCGACGACGTCCGTCGCGTCCGCGCGTTCGCGCAGGACCTCCATCGCGTTCGCGAGATCGACGGCGCTCTGCTGCAGCACGATCTCGCGCGGCGCTCGGTTCCCCGAGCGATCGAGCCACGCCGCCACGCCTTCCTCGCGCAGTGTCCGCGCGATTGCATCACGCGTCGCGCGCCGCTCGGGCGTGTCCGCTCCCGCGCGCGAGCCCGCGAGGAGCAACCCGGCCACGCGCTCCGGCGCGAGCCGCGCCATCGCGAGCGCGCAGTAACCGCCCATCGACGCGCCGACGAGCACGAGCCGCTCTCCTTCGAGCTCGTCCAGCAGCGAGCTCGCCCACGCGTCCAGCGTGTCGCCGCGGCCGTAGAGGGTCGGCGCGACGACATCGTGGTCGCGGAGGGCCTCGCGCTGCGGCTCCCACATCGACGGATCGAGCGGGAACGCGTGGAGCAGGACGACGTTCATCGGCGCTCCACCACGACCGCGCCTTCGATGTCGAGGGCGCCTGCGTAGTCGTGCTCCGCCCCCTCGACGCCGATGGCGCGCGCGAGCGACGCGACGAGCTCGTCGGGCGGCGGGAGCGCAGCGGGGGACGACGCGTGCACGGCGGCCGCGCGCACCGTCGCCGCGTCCGCCCCGGTCAGCCGCGCGACGACCCGGGGGTTCGCGGCGAGCGCGACGACGTCGCCGGGCGGGAGCGGCCCGTAGTGCTCCTGCACCGACAGGTACTCGTCCATCTCGCTGCCGCGGTCGGAGAGCACGAAGCGCACGACCTCGCCCTCCTCGACGCCGATCGCGAGCACCACCGCCCCCATCCGCTCGGAGAGCTCGCGCGCGAGGCGGCGCAGCTGCCTCGGCTCGCGGTCGCACAGCTCGTCGTAGACGGCGACCCAGCCGTTTCGCGGCGGGACGACGACGCTCCCGCGCGAACCACCCGGCAGGCGCGGCACGAACTGCCGCACCGCGCGCTCGACCGCGGGCAGGTCGTCCGTCTGCACGTGGATCGAGCCGAAGGAAGCGCCGCGGGCGTCGCGTACCTGGAGCCGGTCGGCCGGCGCGACGAGCCGCCGTCCGTACTCGTGGAACCCGCGCCGCGAGTACGCAGCAAGCGCGGGAGCGGTGTCGGTTCCTCCGTCGAGCGCGATCCACTGCGCGCCACGTTCGCGGAGCAGGCGACGTTGTCGTTTTCAAGCCCAACAGGAGGCCGCGGCGCCGCGCGTGCTCCCGCACGTAGATCCAGCCCAACGACCCGAGAGCCGGCTGCCGCCCGCGCACCCACCCCTCTACGGTGCCGACGATCTCGCCTGCGTCCTCGGCGACGAGCCAGACGCTCTCGCGCAGGCCCGCGCGCGCCTCGTCATCGCTCCACTCCGGCGCGCCCCAGCGCAGCGGTGCCTCCTCCCACAGCTGCTCCCACAGCCGGCGAAGCATCGGGAGATCCTGCTCCCCAGCCTCGCGCGTCTTCACCGCACCCCCGCCGCCATCCCCGCGAGAAGATAGTGCGCGCTCAGGTTCTCGAACGGCGCGAAGAGGCGAGCTGCGGCGCGCGTGTCGGCCTCGCCCGTGAATCGCAGCACGGCCTTCCGCACCGCGAGGTCGCCTGCGGGCCACGCGCGCGGGCGCGCGAGGTGTCGCGCGAGGAACCAGTCGGCCGTCCACTCGCCGATGCCGCGCCGCGCGCGCAGCACCGCCTTCACCTCGTCGTCCGGCAGCGTGCGCAGCGCGTCGAGGTCGACGTCGCTCCGTGCGAGATCGAGGACGTACTCGGCCTTCCGGCGCGAGAACCCGAGCGCGACGAGCTCGTCCTCGCTTGCGCCGGCGAGGCGCTCGCGGCCTGGGAACCCGTAGGCGTGGACGCCGCGGCGGCCGTAGCGCTCGACGAGGCGGCTGCGAAGCGCGAAGGCGGCGAACAGCGAGACCTGCTGAGCCGTGATCGAGGTGACGAGCGCCTCGAATGGATCCGGCGCGAGCGGCGGCCGCAGCCCCCGCAGCGGCTCGCGCAGCCGTGCGAGCACAGGGTGCCCCGACGCGAAGCTACGGAACGAGTCGAGGTCGAACGGCAGCCCGAGCAGATGGCGAACGGTCGGCTCCGTCGCGTCGTCGAGCGGCTCGACCGCGACGCCGCCTGGAGAGGGCTCGATGCGGACCTCGCGCTCGCCTACGACGCGGTGCAGCCCGCCGTCGCGCCAGAGGTTCGCGAGGTCCGTCCCGAAGGCGCGGTAGCGCGCGGTCGAGAGCTCGAAGTCGTACGGCTGCGGTACCGGGAGGACCGCGCTCAGAAGTGCGAGGTCGCGCCCGCGGGATCCTCGTCGTACGTCTGCGGCCGCCCGGGCTCGTCGTACCACGAGTACGCGTACTTCCCGTCGTCCAGCTGCTTCGCGAGCTTCGTCAGCCGCAGCGGGTGGAACGTGTCGCACATCACGGCGAGCTCGTGCGTCTCCGTCGAGCCGATCGACCTCTCGGCCAGGCCCGGGTGCGGGCCGTGCGGGAGGCCGGAGGGGTGCAGCGTCACCGAGCCGACCTCGACGCCGCGCCGGGAGCCGAAGTTCCCGGAGACGTAATAGATCATCTCCTCCGACTGGAGATTCGAGTGGTGGTACGGGATCGGGATCGCGAGCGGGTCGAAGTCGAGCTTGCGCGGGCAGAACGAGCAGATCACGAAGTTCGGGCCGGCGAAGGTCTGGTGCGAGGGCGGCGGCATGTGAATCCGGCCGGTGATCGGCTCGAAGTCGTGGATCGAGAACGTCCACGGGTAGACGTAGCCGTCCCAGCCGACGACGTCGAACGGGTGGTAGTCGACGACGTAGGTCTGGTAGCCGTCGCGAACGCGGACCTTGACCTCGTACTCGCCGCGGTCGCGGTAGGTCTTCAGCTCGGTGGGGCCGTGGATGTCGCGGTGGTAGTACGGCGCGTGCTCCATCAGCTGCCCGTGCTCGTTGCGGTAGCGGCGCGGGATCGTGATCAGCCCGGGCGTCTCGAAGACGAGGTAGCGATGCGCGCCGTCGGGCCTGAAGCGGTACGTCGTGCCGCGCGGGACGACGATGTAGTCGCCGTCGCGGTACGGCAGGTCGCCGAAGGTCGTCTCGAGCGTGCCGGCGCCCTCGTGGACGAAGATCACCTCGTCGCCCTCGCCGTTCCGGAAGAAGTACTCCATCTCCTCGTCCGGCCGGCAGAGCGAGATCTCGACGTCGTTGTTCCACATCAGGAGCTTCCGGCCGGTGACGGCGTCGCCGTCCTCGTCGATCCCGATCGTCTGGAAGTGCCGGTGCGCGTGCGCGTCCGGAACCCACTCCTCGCGCTCGATCGGCTCGAAGTCGCCGAGTTCCTTGATCCGGCACGGCGACTGGAGGTGGTACAGGATCGACTCGTTCCCCGAGAAGCCCTCGAGGCCGACGACCTCCTCCGTCAGCAGCGTGCCGTTGTCCCGGAACTGGATGTGCCGCTTGCGCGGCACGTCGCCGAGGCGCTGGTAGAACGGCATCGGCAGAGGATAGCCGCCGAAAAAACGCGACGGCCGCCCGGAGGCGGCCGTCGATGCTGCGAGGTGCGCCGCGTTTACGGGCGGCCGCGCCCCTTGCCCTTGCCCTTGCCCTTGCTGCCCTTGCCGCGGAGCTCCTGCGCGAGCGTCTGCCCGCGATGGAAGTTCCGGACGTGGCTCGCCGAGCTGTGGCGGGCAATGTTCCCCTCCGTCGTGCACGCGCCGAGCGTGTCGCCGTGCCGCAGGTGCGCGCGAACCGCACCCGGCGGCAGGAACAGCGTCTTGTGCCGCTTCGGCACGCGGTTCGACTTCGCGGGCGGCGCGTGATGACAGACCGGGACCTTCCGCGCACGCGTGGTCGTGGTCGTCGTCGTGCCGGTCGTATCCGTGGTCGTGACCGTGGTCGTGCCGGTCGTCGCCGTCGTCGTGCCGGTTGTGGCCTGGAGCAGCGATGCCGGCGACTTGCCGGCGACTGCCGTGGCCGAGAGCAGACCGGCCGCGAGCAGGCCCGCGCCGGCCGTGACGATTCCTTGCTTCTTCATTCAGTTCCCCCTTTTGACTCCGAACATCCCGAGTCCACTTACATAAGACGCTCGTGCAGAGGCGTTGTTTGCGCTGTGCCCCGAGCGCGCGGAGGGGCGGCCGTGGGCCGCCCCTCGTTGCTGTCGTTGCTACGGGCGCTTCCGCGCGCGCAGCTCGGCCTTCAGGGTCCGGCCGGGATGCCACCGCTTCACGTGCGCCTTGCTGCTGTGCAGCGTCCGCGCGCGCTGGCTGGTGCACGCGCCGAGCGAGTCGCCGTGCCCCCGCGGGCTGCCGACGTGGGCCCGCAGCGCACGCGACGGGATCCGCAGCGTGATGTGGCGCACCGTGCCACGCCTCCGCTGCGCGTTCGCCGGCGGCGCGTGGTGGCAGATGATCACGAACACGGGCCGCCGCGGCCTGCGGACGGTCGTGGTCGTGGTCGTGGCGACGGTCGTCGTGACCGTTGTCCTGACCGTGGTCGCCGTGGTGCCGGTCCTCGCCGACGTCCCGGTCGTCTCGGTCGTCCCGGTCGTCGTCGTGCCCGTCTGCAGGATCGACGCGGGGTTGCGGCCGGCGACGGCCGACGCGGACAAGATTCCGGCGGCGAGCAGGGCGACGCTCGTGCCGATCATTCTGTAATTCTTCATGAACCCCCCTCGATGGCTAAGCAAGCAACCGAGGGTACGGGCCGAAAGCGAGCAAAGTGTGAAGTGGAGGGCGATCGTCACCGAGGTGTCGCAGCGCCGACGACGTTCCGCAGCACGCCGATCCCCTCGACCTCCAGCTCGACGACGTCGCCCGGCTCGAGCCACCGCCCGTCCCCGTCCTCGAGGATGCAGCCCGTGCCGACCGTTCCGGAGCCGAGCACGTCGCCGGGCCGCAGATGCGTGTTGCGAGCCGCCTGCTCGACGAGGCGCCCCCAGGGGAAGTGGAGATCGCCGAGCTCGCCGCGCGACCGCTCCTCGCCGTTGACCCGCGCCAGCATCGTCGCCCGCGACCCGTCGAGCTCGTCCGTCGTGACCAGCACCGGCCCGAGGCTCGTCGCGAAGTCCTTTCCCTTCGCGGGTCCGAGGCCGACCTTCATCTCGGCACGCTGGAGATCGCGCGCCGACCAGTCGTTCATGATCGTGAAGCTTCATCTCGGCACGCTGGAGATCGCGCGCCGACCAGTCGTTCATGATCGTGAAGCCCGCGATCTCGCCGCGGGCGCCGATCACGGCCGCGACCTCGAGCTCGTAGTCGAGCTCCGCCGTCGACTCCGGATACGGCACCTCGTCGTCGGGGCCGTAGATCGCCGCCGGGTTCGAGAAGTAGAAGACGGGCTGCTCGTACCACTCGGGCGGCACCTCGAGCCCGCGGAGGGCGCGCGCCGTGCGCACGTGCTGCTCGAACGCGTAGAAGTCGCGGACCGACGGCGGGCGGAGGACCGGCGCGAGCAGCCGCACCTCGTCGAGTGGGTACTCCGCGTGCTCGCGCGCGACGCCGCCGGCGGCGAAGAAGGACTCGAGCGTCTGCGCGGCGAGCTGGACGACGCGGTCGCCCTCGATGCGACCGGGCCAGCCCCGCTCGAGCTCCCGGTCCTGCGGCGTGAACATGCAGAGCCTCACGGTTCGGTGTGGACGATGACGTCCGCGATCTCCGGGTGCGTCACTCGGATCCGCTCCTCGACGGCGCTCGCGCGCGCGTGCGCCTCTGCAAGCGCCGTGTGCGGCGCGAGCCCGAGCGTGAGGAACGCGACGAGCCCCTCGTGCGTGTGGAGGAACCGCAGCCGGCGCGGCGGCGCGCCGCTGGCGTCCTCGACGATGCGAACGATCTCGGCGGGGTCGAGCTCGACCTCCGTGCCGCGCGACGGCTCCGCGAGCGGCTCGAGGTGCGTCTGCACGCTGTCGATCTCGGGAACGGCCGCGACGATCGCGCGCTCGACCTCCTCGGCGACCTCGTGCGCGTCCTCGAGCGGGAGCTCGCCCGGGAGCTTCAGGTGGAGCGACAGCTCGTGCCGGCCGTCGACGTCGACGACGGCGACGTTGTGCACCTCGCGCACGCGCGGGACCGCGAGCGCCGCGGCGTGCGCCCGCTCGCGCACGGCGGCCTCCTCGACGGGCTCGACGTGGACGACGACGTCGCTCTGCGGCAGCGCGCGGTGGAGCGCCGCCTCGACGGCGTCGGCCGCGGCGTGCCCCTGTCCGACCGCCGCGCCTGGCAAGACGCCGATTACGACGTCCGCGAAGTGGCGGCCCGCGGCCTGCCGCACGCGCAAGCGCCGGAGGTCGACGTGCGGCTGCACCTCGGCGATCGCGCGCCGGGCGGCCGCGTCCGCCGCTGCCGGGGCGCGGTCCATCAGCACGTCGACGTTGTGGCGGATCAGGCGCCCCGCGCCGAGCAGCACGAGCCCCGCGACGAAGAGCGCGGCGGCGGAGTCGCCGTTCCGCCAGCCCGCCGCCGCGAGCAGGAGGCCGGCGAGAACCGCGACGGAGCCCGCCAGATCGCTCCCGAAGTGGAGCGCGTTCGACTGCAGCGCGGGGCTCGAGAACTGGCGCGCCGCGCGGAGAGAGGCCAGCATCCGCGCGGCGTCGATCGCGATCACGAGCACAACGGCCGCGAACGCGTACCAGACGGGCTCGACGCGCGACTCCGACGCGCCCGTCAGGTGCGAGACGGCCGTGTAGGCGATGTAGAGGCTCGCCGCGACGAGGAAGACGGCCTCGGCCAGCGCCGTGAGGTGCTCGGCCTTCCCGTGCCCGTACGGGTGCCCGCGGTCGGCCGGCCGCGCCGAGACTCCGAGCGCGAAGAACGTGAGCAGCGCGGCGACGAGGTCCGTCGCGGAGTGGAGCGCCTCCGAGACGAGGCCGAGGCTGCCACTCGCCACACCCGTTCCCAGCTTGAGCGCGATCAGCGCCGCGGCCGCGACGACGGACGCAAGTGCCGTGCGGCGCTGCGGGCTCATCGGCGGAGCTCGCGGGCTACGCAGAGCCGGGCTCGGCCCGGCGGGAGCCTGCGCCGGCCACACGCTCGAGCTCGCTCGAGTGCGTGGGACGTCGCTGGCAAAGGAGCGCGTGCGCGCGGCGCGCAGGACAGTACATCTGGTACGGCCAAGCGACGCGCGCACGCGATCCTGCCGTCCAGCGGCGTCAGGCGCCGGCGGAGCCGGGCTCCGCCCGGCGGGAGCCTGCGCCGGCCACACGCTCGAGCGGCCAGATGACGACGTCCTGGCGGTCGGCGAAGTGCAAAAGAGGCTCGTCGTCGGGGAGCTCGACGCCGTCGGGCGCCATGGTGTTCAGCTCGAAGCGCCCCTCGGCCGACTGGAGCGGCCACGGCGGGTGGTGGATGTTCGCCCGCTGGACGTCCTGCCGCTCGTCGAGCGTGTAGAGGCAGTAGCGCTCGGTTAGGAAATACTCGAGCGAGCCGGCCTCCGCCTGCGCCACCGGGCTCGTGGGGCGGTAGCTGCACTCGAGGACGTACGGCCGCGGGGGCCCGTCGCGCCTCGCGCTCGAGTAGTCGATCCACTCGCCGCGTCGCGTCGCGGACATTCGCGCGTGGTAGTACGGGAGCCGGTACGTCCGCCGCGCGGCCTCGACCGCGAACGGGTTCTCGCAGTCGAGGCTGAAGAAGAAGATGCCGGGCTTGTCCTCCAGCGTCACGTAGGTCCGCACGTTGAGCTCGAGGAAGGTCGAGAGGCGCGGCACCGGCAGCATCCCGCGCAGCCGGAAGCCGCTGACGCGGAAAGGGGTGACTCCGACCCACGCCGACCCCTCGTACGTGTCGAGCGGGAGCTGCGGCGGGACGAGCGCGCGCAGGCTCTCCTCCGGCACGCGCCAGTGCGCGAAGAGCAGCTTGTCCCACGTCTGCCCCTGGATCCACGACCGCGGAGGGAGGGGCCACGGCCTGTGCGCCGTCTCGCGCAGCGTCGAGGACTGGCGCGCGGGCGTGCCGAGGTAGTCGAGGACGCTTCCCGTCACGGCGTCTCGCGCTAGAGGTTCCCGCGCAGGGCCTGCTCGCGCTCGATCGCCTCGAAGAGCGCCTTGAAGTTGCCCTCCCCGAAGCCGCGCGCGCCGTGGCGCTCTATCACCTCGAAGAAGAGCGTCGGCCGGTCCTGCGCCGTCTTCGTGAAGATCTGGAGCAGGTAGCCGTCGTCGTCGCGGTCGACGAGGATCCGCAGCCGCTTCAGATCGTCCCAGTCCTCGAGGATCTCGCCGACGCGGCCGGGCGCGTCGGCGTAGTACGCCTCTGGCGTGGAGAGGAAGATCATCCCGCGCGAGCGGAGCGCCTCCACCGTGCCCACGATGTCCTCGGTCGCGAGCGCGATGTGCTGGACGCCCGGGCCCTCGTTGTACTCCAGGTACTCGTCGATCTGGCTCTTCCGCTTGCCCTCGGCCGGCTCGTTGATCGGGAACTTGATCTTCCCCCCGCCGTCCGCCATCACCTTCGACATCAGCGCCGAGTAGTCCGTCTGGATCTGGTCGTCGCCGAAGTGGATGATGTTCGTGAAGCCCATCGTCCGCTCGTAGAACTCGACCCAGTGGTCCATCTTCCCGAGCTCGACGTTGCCGACGACGTGGTCGATCGCCCGCAGCCCGATCCCGCCCGGCGCGCCGTTCTGCGACGCCTCCGGCCGGTAGCCCGGCAGGTACGCGCCGCCGTACTCGGAGCGGTTGACGAAGGTGTGGACGACCTCGCCGTAGGTCGCGATCGACGCCAGCTGCACGCGGCCGTGCTCGTCCTCGACCCAGTGCGGCTCGACGACGCCGCGCGCGCCGCGCTCCACCGTCTCGCGGTACGCGTGCTCTGCGTCGGGAACGGCGATCGCGATGTCCTTCGCGCCGTCGCCGTGCGCGCACGCGAAGCGCGTGATGTCGCTGTCGCTGCGCAGGCCGCTCGTCAGCACGAGGCGGATGTCGCCCTGCTCGAGCACGTACGAGGCGCGGTCGCGCACGCCCGTCTCGGGCCCCGCGTACGCGGTGCGCGTGAAGCCGAACGCGTGCTCGTAGAAGTACGCCGCCAGCTTCGCGTTCCCGACCCAGAGCTCGAGGTGATCCCACCCGTCGAGCGGCATGAAGTCGTTCGCCGACACCATCCTGATCTTACGCGCCGTTCAGACGATGTGCCCCGCCGCGAAGAGCGCGAGCCCGAGGGCGACCAGGTCGAAGTCGCCGCCGATGCCGACGCCGAACGCCGCGAGCAGGAACAGGACGACCGCCACCGCGATCAGGATCCGCCCCAGGCCCCACGCTCCGGTTGCGCCGCGTGCCATGCCGTCTCCTTTCTCGAGGGTGAGCGGCGAGCCTAATCGGCCACGGGCGCGCGCCGCCGCGCGAGCAGGATCCCGCCGCCGATCGCCAGCCCGCCCGCGACCTGGAGCCACGTGATCCGCTCCGAGAGCAGCACGAGCGCGAAGATCGCGGCCAGGAACGGCTGGAGGTTCGTGGCCAGGGTCGCCCGCGAAGGGCCGACGCGCTCGATCGCCGTGAACCAGAGCACGTTCGTGAGCACGAGCGGACCGACGACGGCGAACGCGAGGCACGCCCAGACGAGCGGCGCGAGCGAGTAGTCCTGCTCGAGCACCTGGCGCGCGCCGCTCAGCGCGAGCGGGACCCATCCCGCGATGAGGACGAAGGCGCTGACCCGGAACGGGGAGTAGAGCCGCATCAGCGGGACGACCGCGACGGAGTACGCCGCCCACGTCAGCGCCGTCGCGAGCACGAGCAGGTTCCCGCGCAGGTCGCCGGAGAGATCGCCGCCGGACCCGAGAGCGACGAGCGCCACGCCGCCGAAGGAGATCGCGCCCGCGAGCAGGAACCGGCGCGTCAGCGCCTCGAACCCGAAGGCCCACGCGATCAGCGCGGTGAAGATCGGCAGCGTCCCCATGATCAGCGCCGCGGTCGAGGCGGTCGTGTACGTGAGCGCGTAAGTGAACGAGACCTGGTTCAGCCAGACGCCGAAGATCGCGGCGACGAGCAGGAGCGGCACGTCGCGGCGCCGCACCGAGAACGAGCGCTCGAATCCGTACGTCACGCCGGCGAAGATCACGGCCGCGGCGGCGTAGCGCAGCGTCGAGTACGCGAGCGGCTCGAAGCCGTGCGTGAGCACGTAGCGCGTGACCGTGAAGTTGAACGCCCAGATCGAGACGGTCGCGAGCAGCATCAGCTCCGCGGAGCTCGGGCGGCGCATGCGCGGAGGCTTTCCGCGCCCACGCCTCCGTTAGGCTTCGGCCGCCGTGGCCGAGCCTACGATCGACGACATCCGGGCGCTCGTCGGGCCCGCGACGCCCCACTTCGCCTTCCAGATCCGCGCGCGCGTGCGCGAGCTCGTCCGCGACCTTCCGGAGGAGCACCCGGTGCGGCGGTACGGGGAGGAGCAGGTGGCGCTGCTCGAGCGGCTCGGCTACGCCTCCTCGAAGGCGGAGGAGGGCGGGCGCGAGTCGCAGGCGCGCATCGGCTGGGAGAAGATGCCGAGCTCCGCGCCCGAGTACGAGCCCCTGCCGGGCCGCGAATGACCTTCGCGGGCGCGTCCGTCCTCGTGACCGGCGGCACGCGCGGGATCGGACTCGCGATCGCGCGCCGCTTCGCCGCGCTCGGCGCCGCGCGCGTCGCCGTCGGGTACCTCCGCAACGACCGCGCGGCCGAGGAGGCGGCGGACGGCCTCCGGGAGCTCGGGACGGAGCCCGTGCTCGTGCGCGGGAACGTCTCGTCCGAGCGCGTGCTCGGCGAGATCGCGGCGCTCGGACCGCTCGATGCGGTCGTCCACAACGCGGCGACCG
The DNA here is from genome assembly GCA_030446625.1 of Gaiellaceae bacterium. Lineage (GTDB taxonomy): Bacteria > Actinomycetota > Thermoleophilia > Gaiellales > Gaiellaceae > JAUJMY01. The sequence goes on along the minus strand of JAUJMY010000020.1, from coordinate 22,345 downwards.
GCGTCATCCGCCCCGCGCTGGAGACGGAGGACAAGCACTGGGACTGGACGCTGAACGCGAACGCGCGCGCCCTGCTCGCGCTCGCGCGCGCCACCGCGCCGGCGATGCCGGAAGGCTCGTCGATCGTCGGCATCTCGAGCCTCGGCTCGACGCGCGTGCTCGAGAACTACGTGCTCGTCGGGACGTCGAAGGCGGCGCTCGAGGCGGTCGTCCGCTACCTCGCGGTGGAGCTCGCGCCGCGCGGGATCCGCGCGAACGCGGTCTCAGCGGGCGTGGTCGAGACAGGCGCGCTCCAGCACTTCCCGAACCGGGAGGAGATGCTCGCGAGCGGCCGCGAGCGCACGCCGGCGGGGCGACTCGTAGAGCCCGACGACGTCGCCGCGGCCGTCGCGTTCCTCTGCTCGCGCGACGCCGCGATGATTCGCGGCCACACCCTCGTCGTCGACGGCGGCTTCTCGCTCCCCGCCTGACCGAAGCTCTAGCGGAATCACCACGCGTCGCCGGGGCGCGTCGACGAGTGCGAGGCAAGGACGCAGGGAGCACGGATAGCCGCGCTATCTCTGCGACTGAGGACGCAGCATCGTGCCGGCGAGCGTGGTCCGGCGGCCCGTGCTTCTTTCCGGTAGAGCTTCTCCAGATGGAGCCGACGGAGCACAACCGGCGGGCCTGGGAGGAGGCGCACCGGCGGCCGCCGGAGGAGGGATTGCCGGCTCGCGTGCGGGAGCGCCTGCCCGACGTCGACGGCCGGCACGTCCTCCATCTCGGCTGCCCGAACGCCGACTCGGCGGCGGAGCTCGCGCAGCTCGGCGCGCTCGTCACCGGGATCTGCGCGAGCGAGGCGGAGCTCGCGGCGGCGCGCGCGGCGGCGCCCGACGCCGTGCTCGTGCACGCTCGAGCCGACGCGCTCCCGCTCGAGCTTCGCCGCGCGCGCTTCGACCTCGTGTACTCGGCGGCGGGAACGCTCGCGGCCGTCCGCGACCTCGACGGCTGGGCGACCGGGATCGCCGCGGCGCTGCGGCCCGGCGGCGGCCTCGTGCTCCACGACGCGCACCCCGTCCTGCGCTCGCTGGACGCGGCGCTGAGGTGGCGCGACGACTACTTCGGTGACGGCGACGGCTGGCGGCTCGGCCAGGTCGTGACCGCGCTGGTGCGCGCCGGCCTCACGCTGCACCGCGTCGAGGAGCTGCCGAACGTCGGCGCCCGCCGCCAGGACCCGCGCGTCCCGTCCGAGCTCGTCGTGCTCGCGGTCCGAGCGAGCGCGTGAGCCGCGCGCGTTTGGGATCCCGCGGCGCGCGGTAGGACGCGCACGATGACGATCGGAGTCAGCATGCTGCTCGTCGCGCTCGGCGCGATCCTCGTGTGGGGCATCGAGCGCGACGCCGAAGGGCTGAACATCGACGCGATCGGCGTGATCCTGATGGTGATCGGCCTGCTGGGCTTCCTGATCTCGATGATCTTCTGGTCGGAGTGGAGCCCGATCTACCGTGGGCGGCGGCGCTACGCGGAGACCGACGCCGGCTACAGCCGCGGCTACGCGCCACGTCGCGAGGTCTACGAGCAGCCGCGGCGCGAGGTGATCGTCGAGGAGGACGATTACGTTCCGCCCGCCGGCCCGCCGCCTCCCTAGGCGCGAAGCCGCGCGAACGCCTCGCCGAGATCGTCGTCGCTGATCGTCAGCGGCGGCGCCGCCTGGATCAGCGAGTGCGATCGCTCCTCCGCCGGGATCGGAATCACGAGCACGCCGCGCCGGAACGCGTCCGCGGCGTTGCGACGACGCGTCCGGAGCAGCCCCGCGCCGTGCCACCCGTCGGCGCCGAAGCGCTCCCCAAGCTCCCGCACGCGGTCGAGCAGGCGCGGCACCTCCTCGAGCACGACGAGCGCGGCCGCGCACGCGAGGGGGGAGCCGGTGTGCGTGTGCGTGTAGACGTCCTCGCGCCCGAGCTCCCACGCGCGCTCGAGGTCGCGGCGCACGAACAGCGCCGCCGACAGCGGCAGCCCCCCGCCGAGGCCTTTTCCCACGCACAGGACGTCGGCGACGCCCGACCCGGGCCACATCTCGCCGAGCCGGCCGAGCGCCGTAAAGATCGCGTCCACGACGAGCAGCGCGCCCGCCTCGTCGCAGCGCTCGCGCAGCCGCTCGAGGAATTCCGCCGGCGGGACGCGCGCGCCGCCGCGCCCCTGCACGGGCTCGACGATCACGCAGCCGGTGTCCGGCGGAAGCGGTCCCGGGTCCGCGCCGTACCGGAAGCGGTGCACTGGTCCCGGAAGCCACGGTGCGAACGGCGCGCGGAAGCGCTCCAGACCCGTCGCCGCAAGCGCGAGGAGCCCGGTTCCGTGGTATGCGCCGTCGAACGCCGCGATCCCGGGTCGCCCCGTCGCGAGGAGCGCGGTTCGCAGCGCGATCTCGACCGCGTCCTCCCCGGTCACACCGAGCTTCGCCGGCCACGGGAGCGCAGCGCGCAGCTGCCGCGTCACCTCGGCCTCCGCAAGGTCTCCGAGCGCGTGGACGACGGGCTGGCTCGCGATCGCCTCCATGATCCGCGCGTTCCGGTGGCCGAGGAGCGCGACGCCGAAGCCGGCGGTGAGGTCGACGAACTCGCGCCCGGTCTCGTCCCAGACGCGCGACCCCTCGGCGCGCGCCCAGATCAAGCCGACAGCTTGTGGTCGCCACGCCCGGGCATGAGGCGCCCAAGGGTGTCAGCCGCGACGTAGCCCGCGATCTTCGGGTTCTCCTGGAGGCGGCGCAGCGAGTACGCGTACCAGTGCCGGCCGAACGGGACGTAGATCCGGAGCCGGTGCCCCTCCCGGACGAGCGCGTCGCCGAGCTCCGGCCGCACGCCGAGGAGCATCTGGAACTCGTACGCCGTGGGCGCGAGTCCGCGCTGCGACACGAGGCGCCGCGCCTCGTCGACGAGCCACTCGTCGTGCGTCGCGACGCCCACGTAGCAGCCGGCGTCGAGAAGCGCGCCGAGCGCGCGCACGAAGTTGCCGCGGACGGCCTGGAAGTCCTGGAACGCGATCGGGTCCGGCTCGAGGTAGATGCCCTTGCAGAGCCGGACGTTCGGCCGCAGGTCCGCGACGGCCTCGATGTCGGCGACGGTGCGGCGCAGCGACGCCTGGAGGACGATCCCGACGTTGTCGCGCCCGGCCGTCCGCAGCTCGCGGTAGAGGCGGAGCGTGTCGTCCGTCGTGCTCGAGTCCTCCATGTCGATCGTGACGAAGTTGCCGCGCGCCGCCGCGTGGCCGACGAGCTCCTCGACGAGGCCACGGCACAGGTCGTAGCTCAGCTTCAGCCCGAGCCCGGTGAGCTTCACGCTCACCGTCGCATCGAGTTGCGCGCGCGCGATCTGCCGGAGGACGTCCGTGTACGAGTCCGCGATCGCGCGCGCCTCCTCCGCGTTCGTGATCTCCTCGCCGAGGACGTCGATCGTCGCCGTCTTGCCGTGCGCGTTCAGCTCGCGCACGACGCGCATCGCGTCGTCGCACGAGGCGCCGGCGATGTAGCGCTCCGAGAGCTTCTGCACGACCGGCCGCGGGACGGCGGGTAGCAGGCGGACGATCGCGCGGTCGAGCAGGGCCACGGGCGCGCCGATTCTAGTGGCGCGGCCCGCGCGCTCGACCGCCTGCCGTCCGTTTCCGGCCGCGCCGTCGCGGGGACGCCAAGCGGATGGGGCTGCCCGCGCGCATCGCGACCGGCACGGCGCTCGCGCTCGCCGCGCGCGCCGCGGCCACCCGGCGGCGCACGACCGACCTGGAGGGGAAGGTCGTCCTCGTCACCGGCGGCTCGCGCGGCCTCGGCTTCTCGCTCGCGCACGAGTTAGCGCGCGCGGGCGCCCGCGTCGCGATCTGCGCGCGCGGCGGGGAGGCGCTCGAGCGTGCGCGCCAGAAGCTGGCGTCCAGCGGTGCCGACGTCCTCGCGACGCGCTGCGACGTCTCGGACCGCGCGCAGGCCGACGCCTGGGTCTCCGCCGCGGTGGCGCGCTTCGGCGGCGTCGACGTGCTGGTCAACAACGCGGGCGTGATCGCCGTCGGGCCGTTCCGCTCGCTCGTGACCTCCGACTTCGAGGAGGCGATGGCGATCCACTTCTGGGGCACGCTCCACCCGACGCTCGCGGTGCTGCCCCACCTGCGCGCCCGCGGCGGCGGGACGATCGCGAACGTCACCTCGATCGGCGGCAAGATCAGCGTCCCGCACCTGCTCTCGTACACCCCGTCGAAGTTCGCCGCGGTCGGGCTCTCGGAGGGACTGCGCGCCGAGCTGGCGCCGGAGGGCATCCGCGTGGTGACGATCGTCCCGGGGCTGATGCGGACGGGCTCGTACCTCGCCGCGTACTACAAGGGCGACGCGTCCCTCGAGTACGGGCTCTTCAGCCCCGTCGCCGCTTCGCCGCTGAACACGATCGCCGCGCAGCGGGCGGCGCGCAGGATCGTCACCGCCGTGAGGCGAGGCGAGGCGGAGGTGACGCTGACCGTGCACGCAAAGCTGCTCGCGCGCCTGAACGGCGTCGCGCCAGCGCTGACCGCGGACCTCCTCGGCGTCGCCGCGCGCCTGCTCCCGGACGCTCCCGGGCCCACCCCCCGCCGCCGCGGCTCGGAGATCAGCTCGCCCGTCGACGAGTCTTTCCTGACCGCCGCCGGCCGCCGCGCCGCGCGGGCGACGAACCAGCTCGACGCGCAGCACGAGTCGTGAGCGGGCGTTTCGTGCGCCGGAACCGGGGTACACTTGTCGACAGCTGTCCGCTTGGGGCCGTGCACCCGCCCCCTACAACGACGGGGGTATGAGTGCCGAAGGCGTCGAGTTCCGAACCTGTGCGCGCGTCCGAGACATACGATCTCGTCTGCCTGTCCCACCTGCGCTGGGACTTCGTCTGGCAGCGCCCGCAGCACCTCATGAGCCGCTGCGCGGCCGAGCGTCGCGTCTTCTTCGTCGAGGAAGCGGTGTTCGACGACGAAGGCGTGCGGCTCGTCGTCCGGCAGGACGAGTGCGGCGTTTACGTCGTCGAGCCGCACATGCCCGCGGGCCTCTCGGTCCCCGAGATGGACGCGATCCAGAAGGACCTCCTCGACCGCCTGCTCGCCGAGTACGAGGTGGAGCAGTTCGTGCTCTGGCTCTACGCGCCGATGGCGATCGAGTTCGCGCAGCACCTGGAGCCGCTCGCGACCGTGTACGACTGCATGGACGCGCTCGCGAGCTTCGCGGACGCGCCGCCGGAGCTGCGCCGCCGCGAGGGCGAGGTCTTCCGCCGCGCCGATGTCGTCTTCACGGGCGGCCAGAGCCTCTACGAGGCGAAGCGGGACGACCACGACAACGTGCACCTCTTCCCGAGCAGCGTCGACACGCCGCACTTCGCGACCGCGCGCGACGGCCGCCGGACGGAGCCTGACGACCTCGCCGCGATCCCGCATCCGCGCCTCGGCTACGTCGGCGTGATCGACGAGCGGATGGACCTCGAGCTGATCGACTCCGTCGCGGGTGCGCGCCCCGAGTGGCAGCTCGTCCTCGTCGGGCCCGTCACCAAGATCAGCCGCGACGCGCTCCCGCAGCGGCCGAACGTGCACTACCTCGGCGCGAAGAAGTACGCGCAGCTGCCGGCGTACCTCTCCGGCTTCGACGTCGCGCTGCTCCCGTTCGCGCACAACGAGTCGACGCGCTTCATCAGCCCGACCAAGACGCCCGAGTACCTCGCGGCGGGCCTCCCCGTCGTCTCCACGGCGATCCGCGACGTCGTGCGGCCGTACGGCGCCGAGGGCCTCGTCCGCATCGCGGACTCCGCGCCCGAGTACGTCGACGCGGTCGAGCAGGCGATGGCCGAGAACGCACGCGAGCGGCAGCGCAAGGTCGACGCATTCCTGACGGAGAACTCGTGGGACTACACCTGGGCGGACATGGACGAGCTGATCCGCGCCGCGATCCGCACCAAGCGGGCGCACGCGGCGGCGCGGCGCGCGAAGCAGCACGTCCGCAGGCCGGCCGGCTTCGACTGGCTCGTCGTCGGCGCCGGCTTCGCGGGCAGCGTCCTCGCGGAGCGGCTCGCGAGCCAGGGGGGACAGCGCGTCCTCGTCGTCGAGCGCCGGAACCACATCGCGGGGAACGCCTACGACCACTACGACGAGTCGGGCCTGCTCGTGCACAAGTACGGGCCACACATCTTCCACACGAACTCGCAAGAGGTGTTCGACTACCTCTCGCAGTTCACGCAGTGGCGGCCGTACCAGCACCGGGTGCTGGCGAGCGTGGACGGGCAGCTCGTCCCGTTCCCGATCAACCTCGACACGATCAACACGCTCTACAACCTCAACCTGAGCGCCGAGGAGCTGGACGACTGGTTCGCGCAGCACGCGGAGCCGCGGCATCCGATCCGCACCTCGGAGGACGTCGTCCTCTCGAAGGTGGGTCGCGACCTCTACCTGAAGTTCTTCCGCAACTACACGCGCAAGCAGTGGGACCTCGACCCGTCGGAGCTCGACGCGTCGGTCACGGCTCGCGTCCCGACGCGCAACAACCGCGACGACCGCTACTTCACCGACACCTACCAGGCGATGCCGCTGCACGGGTACACGCGGATGTTCGAGCGCATGCTCGACCACCCGAACATCAAGGTGATGCTGAACACGGACTACCGCGAGGTCGAGCACTTCGTCCCGTTCGACCGCATGGTCTACACGGGCCCTGTCGACGAGTTCTTCGAGCTCCAGTACGGAAAGCTGCCGTACCGCTCGCTCGAGTTCCAGTTCGAGACGGTCGACACGCCGGTGTTCCAGCCCGCGCCGGTCATCAACTACCCGAACGAGTACCCGTACACGCGCGTGACGGAGTTCAAGTACCTGACCGGGCAGGAGCACCCGAAGACGAGCGTCGTCTACGAGCACCCGCGCGCCGAGGGCGACCCGTACTACCCGGTCCCCCGGCCCGAGAACGCCGAGCTCTACAAGGAATACAAGGCGCTCGCGGACGCGCTGTCCGACACCGTCTTCGTCGGGCGGCTCGCGACGTACAAGTACTACAACATGGATCAGGTCGTGGCCCAGGCGCTGGCGGTCTTCCGGCGCCTCCAGGAGGGCGACACCGAGACGCCGGAGGCGACGGATGGGCTCGAGCGCACGGACGCCCCTCGAGCTGTGGGGCGGGCTGGAGTGCACGGTCAACCGCACGCGCGACGGGTACTCGGATCAGATTGAGCTGACCGGGCACGCCGCCCGGCTGACCGACCTCGACCTCTTCGCCCGCCTCGGCGTGCGCGCGCTGCGCTACCCCGTGCTGTGGGAGCGCACGGCGCCGGACGGGCTCGCGCGCGCCGACTGGACGTGGGCGGACGAGCGGCTGGGGCGACTGCGCGAGCTCGGCATCCGGCCGATCGTCGGCCTCGTCCACCACGGGAGCGGCCCGCCCTCCACGAGCCTTGTCGACCCCGCGTTCCCGGACCGCCTCGCGGAGTACGCAGGAGCGGTCGCGGCGCGGTATCCGTGGGTCGAGGAGTGGACGCCGGTGAACGAGCCGCTCACGACGGCGCGCTTCTCCGGCCTCTACGGCCACTGGTACCCGCACGGGCGCGACGACGCGACGTTCGCGCGCACGCTCGTCATCCAGTGCCGCGCGGTCGTGCTCGCGATGCGCGCCATCCGGCGGCACGTCCCGCACGCGCGGCTCGTGCAGACGGACGACCTGGGGAAGACGCACGGGACGCCGACGCTCGCGTACCAGGTCGAGCTCGAGAACGAGCGCCGGTGGCTCGGCTTCGACCTGCTCACCGGCCTGGTCGGGGCCGACGCGCCGATGCGCGGCTGGCTCGAGGGCGCCGGGGTCTCGCCCGACGAGCTCGACTGGTTCCTGGAGAACGCGTGCCCGCCGGACGTGGTCGGGATCAACCACTACCTGAGCAGCGAGCGCTTCATCGACGAGCGGCTGGAGCGGTACCCGCCCGAGTCGCACGGCGGCAACGGGATCCACGCCTACGCCGACGTGCTTGCGGCGCGCGTGCTCGCGGACGGGCCCGCCGGCCCGTACGTCCTCCTCCGCGAGACGTGCGAGCGCTACGGGCTCCCCGTCGCCGTGACCGAGACGCACAACGGCTGCACGCGCGAGGAGCAGCTGCGCTGGCTCGACGAGGTGTGGCAGGCGGCGGAGCGGCTGCGCGCGGAGGGCGCCGATGTCCGGGCCGTGACGATCTGGTCGCTCCTCGGCGCCGTCGACTGGGACACGCTGCTGACGCAGCGGCGGGACCGCTACGAGCCCGGCGTGTTCGACGTCAGCGGCCCGCAGCCGCGTGCGACGGCGCTCGCGGAGATGGCGCGCGCGCTCGGTGAGGGCCGGCGGTTCGAGCACCCGGTGCTCGCCGCTCCCGCCTGGTGGCGTCGGTCGGAACGCGTGTGGTACCCGCTCGACGGCGGCAGTCCGGGGGCCGCGTCGCCGCTTGCAGGGACGCCGATCGTCGTTACGGGTCGTACGGGGACGCTCGGCCGCGCGGTGGCGCGGCTCTGCGAGCTGCGCGGGATCCCGTACCGGCTGCTCGCGCGCGCCGACCTCGACATCGCGGACGCGGACTCGGTGGCCGCCGTACTCGACGAGCTGCGTCCGTGGGCGGTGGTGAACACCGCCGGGTACGTGCGCGTGGACGACGCCGAGCACGAGGTCGAGCGCTGCCGGCGCGAGAACGTCGCCGGGCCGGCCGTGCTGGCGGCGGCGTGCGCCGCACGCGGGATCCAGCTGCTCACGTTCTCGTCCGACCTCGTCTTCGACGGCGCGAAGGAGGCGCCGTACGTCGAGAGCGACGCGCCCGCGCCCGTGTCCGTGTACGGGCGGACGAAAGCGGAGGCCGAGGAGCGCGTGCTCGCGGAGCTGCCGTCGGCGCTCGTCGTGCGCACGAGCGCGTTCTTCGGTCCGTGGGACGAGCACAACTTCGTGACGCTCGCGCTGCGCGCACTGGCGCGCGGCGAGCCCGTCGTCGCCGCCGACGACGCGCTCGTCTCCCCGACGTACGTGCCGGACCTCGTCAACGGCGCGCTCGACCTGCTGATCGACGGCGAGCGCGGCATCTGGCACCTCGCGAGCCGCGGCGAGACGACCTGGGCGCAGCTGGCGCGCGACGCGGCCGTGGCGGCCGGCGTGCCGGCGCGAACGCTCCGCACGTGCTCCACCGAAGAGCTCGGGCTCGCGGCGCCGCGCCCGCTGTACAGCGTGCTCGGCGGCGAGCGCGGGCTGCTCCTCCCCCCGCTCGCGGAGGCGCTCGGGCGCTACGTCGCCGAGCGCGAGGCCGCCTGACCCGCGGACCCGCTAGCTCGTCTCGGTCGCGTGCGCGAGCGAGGCGCCGCAGGCGGGGCACGCGTCCTCGTCCGCGGGCGCGTGCGCGCCGCAGTCGGGGCACGCGACCTGGAGCGGCACCGTGCAGGACGGGCAGCGCGTCTCGTCCGCGGCGACCTGCGCGCCGCAATTCGGGCAGTCCACGACTACCCGTTGCCCGCGCCGCACGCGCCCAAACGGCGCCCCCGCGCTCCTCAGGCGTCGGGCGCGTTGGCGTCGCGGCGGTGCCCGAGCAGGATCACGACCCACAGCACGGCGAGAGCCGCCGCGACGAGCAGTACCGCACGCGGGCCGAAGATCCCGCCGAGCGCGGTCAGCAGCACGATCAGGCCGTACGTCGCGAGCGTGATGTAGTCCTCGGCGCCCACGTCACCCGCTCGACGCGGTCTCCTCGTGCGGCGCCCCGACGGGCTTCGACTCCGGCGAGCCGCGCTGGCGCAGGTAGACGGTGAAGATCGCCATCGCGCCGACGGCGAGGAACTCCGACTGCCAGTTCTGGAGGCTCTTCTCCCAGAAGTCCGGCTCGCCGAGGTACTCGCCCCACGAGATCGTCGGCTCGTCGTGCTGGCCCTGCTCCTCGTTGAACTCCGTCCACGCGGTCGTCGACTGGCCGAGCCACGAGCCGAGGAAGATCGTCGTCATCAGGAGCAGGAACGAGTTCGAGTAGACGGCGCTCCGCCAGCCGCGCAGCTTCGCCCAGCGCGGCCCATTCTCCGGCGCGTAGCCGCCGAGGCGCTGCTTCTGATCCGACTCGAGGCCTTCTTCCCCCACCTCCTTGGACTCGTTCGACCCGCGCTGCACGAGCCACACGGCGGCGAGCGCGAAAAGGATGAACTGGAGCCACTCGGACTGCCAGTTCTCGAGCAGCGCCTCGCCGAAGTGCGACGAGAGCAGGTAGCGCCCGTAGGACCCGGCCTGCTCGCCGTGCTGGAGCTGCTCGTCGTTGAAGACGGCGTGGCCGACGATCGAGTGCGCGATCACCGTGAGCAGGAACAGGAGGCCGAAGAACAGCGAGAGACCGTTGTCGCGGACGAACCGCACGTCAGTTGTGCGTCGCGCCGACGACGGTGTAGAGCGTGATCCCGACGAGGATCACGAGCACGTAGACGGCGAACGCGGCGAGCACGTGGCGCACGCTCCGAGTGTGTCGCTGCCGCCGGATGCCGCTCCGCCTTGTCCAATGATTGGCGAATGTCGAAGTGGGTACGTCGCACTCCACAACAACCCGAGGAGGGGCTATGTCCAGCGACTACCGCGACGACGACGTCGACGTCACCGACGGCGACTCGATCGTCCGCTCCGAGGAGGAGCTCCAGGTCGAGAAGGGCGTCCGCGAGGCGGGCACCGTGAACATCCGCAAGGAGGTCGACACGGAGCCGGTCGAGCTCGACGTCGACCTGCAGCGCGAAACGGCGCGCGTGACGCGCGAGCCGATCAACGAGCCCGTCGGCGAGGCGGCGCTCGGCGAGGAGGAGATCGAGGTGCCGCTCCGCGAGGAGGAGGCGGTCGCGCAGAAGCAGGTCGTCGCGAAGGAGCGGATCGACGTCGACACGGACGTCGAGACCGAGCGCGCGACGGTCACCGACGAGCTTCGCAAGGAACGCGTCGACCTCGACGAAGACGTCGGGTAGAGCCTCCGGCGCCGGCGGGGGACCACGTGCAGCTCAGCCCCCGCCGGCGCCGTCGCACCCCTACGATCCGCTCGTGACCGCGCCGGTCCGCATCGGCACGTGCTCGTGGGCGGACGAGACGCTGACGAAGGTGTGGTACCCGCCCGGCGTGCGCTCCGGCGAGGAGCGCCTTCGCTACTACACCGACCGCTTCGACGTCGTCGAGGCGAACTCGACGTACTACCGGCTCCCCGAGCGCGAGATGGTCGCGCGCTGGGCGGATCGGACGCCGGACGGGTTCACGATGCACGTCAAGGCGTTCGGCCTGATGACGCGGCACCCGGTCAAGGTGGACGTGCTGCCGCCCGACCTGCGCGACGTGCCAACCGACGGGCGCGGGCGCGTCGACCGGCCGCCGCGTGACTACCGCGCCGAGATCTTCCGCCGCTTCCACGAGGCGCTCGAGCCGCTGCGCTCCGAGGGGAAGCTCGGCGGGATCCTGCTCCAGTTCCCGTCGTACGTCGTCTACAAGCCGCACTCGCTCGAGTACATCGAGTGGGCGCAGGAGCAGCTTGCGGGCGACGAGGCGCTGATCGAGTTCCGCCACCGCAGCTGGCTCGACGAGGAGAACCGCGCGCAGGTGCTCTCGTGGCTGGAGGAGCGCGGGATGACGTACGTGATGGTCGACGCGCCGCGCACGGAGGCGAAGAACCTCGTCCCGACCGTCGTCGCCGCGACGTCGCCGACGGCCTACGTCCGCTTCCACGGGCGCAACGCCGCGACGTGGAACAAGCGCACCGGCAGCGCCGCGGAGCGCTTCGACTACCTCTACTCCGAGGAAGAGCTCGCGGAGTGGGTGCCGCCGCTGCGGGAGCTCGCCGGCGAGGCGCAGAACGTCTACGCGATGTTCAACAACAACGGCCGCGCGACGCTCCCGCCCGCGGGCACGCTCGAGGGAGTCGAGGCCGACGGCGAGGTCGTCGCGCAGGCGCCGACGAACGCGGAGATGCTGCGCGACCTGCTGGCCGAGGCGCGCGTCCCCGTCGGCGAGCCGCTGCCTCGGTAGAGGCGTGATCGGATGAGGAAGCTCGCGCGGGCTGCTGCGCTCGCCGGAGCCGGCGGTGCGCTGTACGCGCTGATCGTCCGCGGCTACCTGACCCTCGACGTCGGCGTGGGCCGCGCGATCCAGCCGCTCGGGCCGCTCGTCCGGCACATCGAAGCTCCCGTCGAGGTCGTGTTCGACGTGATCGCGGCTCCGTACCTCGAGCGGACGCCGCGTGCGCTCGAGGAGAAGCTCCAGGTCTGGGAACGCGGCAGCGACATGGTGCTTGCAGCCCACCACACACCCCTACGCGGCGGTCTCACCGCCACGACGCTCGAGACCGTTCGCTTCACGCGACCTACACGAATCGACTTCCGGCTCGTGCGCGGGCCCGTTCCGCACGTCGCGGAGTCGTTCCGCCTGCGGCCGCTCGGGGCCGGCAGCGAGCTGACCTGGTCCGGCGAGCTCGGCACCGACTTCTGGGCTCTCGGCCGCCTGTGGGGGCAGCGCGTGGCGCGGGTGTGGGAGCGCGCTGTGCGCGACTCGTTCGAGGCGATCGCCGCCGAGGCGGAACGACGGGCCGCGCCGCGCGGAGGATGACCACTGCGCGTGCGGTGACGCTGTCGTCCGGCGCCGAGGCGCGGTGCACGAACCGCGGCGCGGGGCAGGCCGTCGTCCTCGTCGACGGCGGCCGCGCGCAGCCGGTCCCCGGGACGTGGAGCGCGACGCTCGAGTGGCTCGTCGCAGGGCTCGCGCCGCAGTTCCCGGAGCTGACGTTCCTCGACGTCAAGTACCGGATCAAGTCGTGGCACCGCCTCGAGATGTGCGTCGAGGACGCGACGGCCGCACTCGAGCTCGCGATCGAGGACGGCGCCCGCTCCTGTGCGCTCGTCGGCTTCTCGATGGGAGGAGCGGTCGCGTCGGTCGCCGCACGGCACGAGGCCGTGGCGGCCGTCGTCGGGCTCGCGCCGTGGCTACCCGAGCGAGTCGACCTGAGCGGGCTGCGCGGGCGACGGTTCTCGGTCATCCACGGGACCCTCGACGGCCGCGTGCCCGGAATCGTTGCCGTCCATCCGCGGACGTCACGCGCGGGATACCGCCGCGCGGAAGCCGCCGGAGCGATCGCCGCCGGATACACGCTGATCCCCGGCGGCGTCCACGGGGTCGCGGTGCGCGGGCCGCGCGGCCTCGTGCGGCTGCCGCGAGCGGCTCGCTGGCTCACGCTGCTCGCACAGGAGCTGGAGCACTTCGCCGTGGCCCGCGGTGCGGATGCGTGCCGGTGATCGCCAGCGCGAGCGGCGAACGCCGGCCTCGGGTAGCGTCGCGAGCGCGGCCTTCGCTCGACGCGGCGCCTCAGGTCGGAACAGTTGCTCGTTGACCTTAGTGGGGCACCTGTCGGAGAATCCGCGCTTCGGGGGAGATTTGGCACTGCGGCGTCACCGCGCGACGAACCACGAAGGCTGGAGCGTAGACACTTGACCTACGAACATTTGCGCGCGGCGTGAACTCGCCACGAGGTTCGAGTCTCAGCACGCGCGAGCCGTCAAACGGTGCGGACGCTCCGTCGCCGCCGTACGTCGCGCAAACACAGGCACGATGTGCGAATCACGAACCACACACGACCCGCCACGGCTCTCGGCCGAGTCGAAACCGCCAGCAAGTTCTTCTCCGTCGGCGCGGAGAAGCTGTACCTGCGTGGCGTCACGTACGGCACGTTTGCGGGACCGTCGGGGTACCCGCACCCCGACGTCGTCCGCGCCGACTTCTCGCGCATGCGCGAAAACGGCGTGAACGCGGTCAGGATCTACAGTTCGCCACCGCGCTGGCTCCTCGACCTCGCCGAGAATCACGGCCTCCGCGTGCTGGTCGGGCTCGCGTGGGAGTCGCACGTGGCATTCCTCGACGACTTCGCGCGGGCGCGTGCGATCGTGGAGCGCGTCCGGGCGGATGTCCGCGCCGACGCCGGCCACCCCGCTGTCTTCGGCTATGCCGTGGGCAACGAGATCCCTGCCTCCATCGTCCGCTGGCACGGCGCCCGTCGCATCGAGCGGTTCCTCCAGCGGCTCCGGGACGTCGTGAAGGAGGAGGACGCGCAAGCGCTCGTTACGTACGTCAACTATCCGTCGACGGAGTACCTCCAGCTCCCGTTCCTCGACTTCCAGTGCTTCAACGTCTACCTCGAGGGCGAAGAGGAGCTCGACGGCTACTTAGCGCGACTCCAGAACCTCGCCGCGGACCAGCCGCTCGTCCTCGCGGAGATCGGCCTCGACAGCCGCTCCCACGGCGAAGAGGCGCAGGCGATCGTGCTCGACTGGCAGGTTCGAACCGCGTTCGCGGGCGGGTGCGCAGGCGCGTTCATCTTCGCGTGGACCGACGAGTGGCACCGCGGCGGCCACGCTATCGACGACTGGGACTTCGGCCTCGTCGGCCGCGCGGGAGACCCGAAGCCGGCCCTCGCCGCGGTCCGCGACGCCTATCGCGACGTTCCCTTTCCGCGCGGAGTCGAGTGGCCCCGCATCTCCGTCGTCGTATGCAGCCACAACGGCGCGCGGACACTCGGCGACTGCCTCGAGGCGCTCGAGCGCCTCGACTACCCGGACTACGAGCTCATCGTCGTCGACGACGGCTCGACGGACGCGACTGCCGAGGTTGCCGGGGACTACGACGTCACGCTGATCCGGACGGAGAACCGCGGTCTTTCCGCGGCTCGGAACACCGGCCTCGAGGCTGCGAGCGGCGAGATCGTCGCGTACATCGACGACGATGCTTGGCCCGACCGCGACTGGCTGACGTACCTCGCCGCCGCATTCGTGACGACGCCCCACGTCGGAGTCGGCGGGCCGAACATCCCGCCTCGTGCGAGCGGCGTCATGGAGGCAGCGGCCGCGGCCGCGCCGGGCGGACCGATGCACGTCCTCGTCTCGGACGAGGAGGCCGAGCACATCCCCGGCTGCAACAGCGCGTTCCGGCGCGACCGGCTCCTCGAGATCGGCGGTTTCGACGCGCAGTTTCGGATCGCGGGCGACGACGTTGACGTCTGCTGGCGACTCCAGGAGCGCGGTTGGACACTCGGATTCTGTCCTGCGGCGCTCGTCTGGCATCATCGGCGCAAGACGCTGCGCTCGTACTTCCGTCAGCAGCGCGAGTACGGGAAGGCCGAGGCGCTCCTCGAGCGAAAGTGGCCCGAGCGCTACAACCGCGGCGGCCATCCCCGGTGGGCGGGCCGGCTCTACGGCGGAGCCGTCGCGCGGACGATCGGACGTCGCTGGCGCATCTATTACGGGACGTGGGGAGGCGGCCTCTTCCAGTCCGTCTACGACCGGCGGCCGGGAACGCTTGCGTCGCTGCCACTCATGCCCGAGTGGTACCTGCTCATCTCGGTGTTGGGGCTCACCGCCGCGTACGGCTTCCTCGTGGAGCCGCTCGTCGTCGGCGTCCCGCTCCTCGACGTGCCGCTGACGTTCCTGCTTCTCGTTGCGGCGATCGGCGCTCTCGTCGCGCACTCATGGCGGGCAGCGCTCCGAGCGTTCCCACCGTGGTCTGGGACGTTGGCCTGGCGCGCGCCGCGGATCGCTTTCTCCCTGACGCTCCACGCGCTCCAGCCACTCGCACGACTCGTCGGACGGCTACGGCGAGGGCTCACGCCGTGGCGGACGCTCGGGACCCTGCGCCTCGCGGCGCCCATACCTCGTTCGTTCACGATTTGGAGCGAAGAATGGCATCCGCTCGAGGCGTGGGTGGCCGCTCTACGGGAAGGGGCGCGCGCGGAGGGGCGTCTCGCGACGACCGGAGGGCCGTTCGAGCGCTGGGACCTCCTCATCCGGGGTGGCATGCTCGCGGGCGTTCGGGTTCGTACGGCGATCGAGGAGCATGGGCACGGACGGCAACTGTTCCGCGTCCGTGCGTGGCCGCGCGCCCCCGGCCTCACTTTCGCGGGCATCGCCCTCCTCAGCGTCGCCGCCGTCGCTCCGGCGGCGCGCGGGGACTGGATCGGCGTTGCCTTTGTGGCCCTCTTCGCCGTCCTCGTGGCGGCGCGCGCGTTTCGGGAGGCGGCCGCCGCGATGGCAACGGTGCGCGACCTCGTGCGAGGCGACGGAAGTGCGCTCGTGTCGCCCGCGCGCACGAAAAGCGAGGGCGCGCTGCCCGACGTTCTGATGGAAGAGCTCCGCCGGTCGCGGTCCCGGAAGCTCGTCCTAGCCGAGCGGGAGGGCGACGCGTGACGCGCTCGCGCGCCCGGATCACGTTCGCCGTCGCCTGGCTCGGGTGGCTCGTCTGCCTCGCGCTCGCAATCGGGGGAGCCCTCACGCTCGTCGCGCACGATGGTCGCGGCGAGGCTGCTACGGTCATTAGCGTCGTCGTGGCAGCGGCGGGCGTCGGCGTCGCGCTGATCGCGGCGCGCGGCGTCGGGCGCAACCCGCAGGAGCCCGTGAGCTGGGTTTTGCTCGCTCTCGCGCTCTTCCTCGAGGCCGCGATCGCATCCGACGGGTACGTCTCGTACGCACGCGCGAGCGACGCTGCTCTGCCCGTCGTCGAGGCCGCTGCGGTCATCCACGTCTTCGCGTTTCCCGCAGTCGTCCTCTTCGCGCCGTTCACGCTCCTCGTCGGCAGTGGCTTGCGGCGGGCGCGCGCGCTGATCGTCCTTCTCGCCGCGGCAAGTGGAGCCGCACTCGTTGCCCTCGCCCTCTCTCCCGGGCCGCTGCCGGCGTATCCTTCGATCGAGAACCCGCTCGGCGTGGGAGCCTTCGCGACCCTCGGCGCGTACGCGCGCTCGTTCTGGCCGCTCGTCGCGGCCGCGACGGCGGTCCTTGGGGTGGGCGCGGCCGTCGCGCGCGGCCGTCGCCGCGCCGACCACGAACAGGAGCGACCAGGTGCCTGGCACGTCTTCCCCGACTTTCCGCGGGTCCTTCCCTACCTGCGCCCGTATTCGGCTCTAGGCGCGTTGGCGGTCGCGCTCCTGGGCGTCGCGGTGTTGATGGGGCTCTTGTCCCCGTGGCCGCTCGCCATCCTGATCGACACCGTTCTCGGCAAGAAGCCGCTCCCGTCGCTTCTCGGGTTCCTCGGCGAATGGAGCACGACTGCCTTGCTCCTGCTCGCGGTCATCGGCGGCCTCGCGATCACGACGATCGAGAACGGCGTCGGCGTGATCCAGAGCTACGTGAACACGAAGCTCGAGCAGCGGATGGCGCTCGACGTCCGCAGCGACCTCTTCCGGCACGCGCAGGGCCTCTCGCAGGCGTGGCACGACAACGCGCGGACGGGAAACCTCATGTACGCGATCAACAATCAGGCACATGCGGTCGGCGCGGTGACCGTCGCGATTCCCCCGCTTTTTCAGGCCCTGGCGACGCTCGTCGGGATGCTCTTGATCGCGTTTCGGATCGATCCGGAGCTCGCGCTCATCGCGATGAGCGTCGTGCCCTTCATCTACTGGTCGACCCGCTACTACTCGAAGCACATCGAGCCGCGCCTCTACGACGTACGCAACATGGAGGCGCAGTCGCTCTCCATCGTCCACGAGGCGATGGCGATGCTGCGGGTGATCGTCTCGTTCGGGCGCCAGAAGCACGAGTACACGCGCTTCCGATCGCAGGCGGAGCGTGCCGTGGACGCGCGCGTCGACGTCACCGTGCGCGAGACGATCTTCTCGCTCGCCGTGAACGTCTCGACGGCGCTCGGAACCGCGCTCGTACTCGGTTTCGGCGCGTGGCACGTCCTCCAGGGGGAGCTCTCCGCGGGAGAGCTGCTGGTCGTCATGGCGTACATCGCCGCCGTCTACCAACCGCTCGAGCAAATCACGGGGACGGTCGCGAACCTCCAGGAGCAGTTCATCGGGATGCGAATGGCGCTCGACCTACTCGACACGGAGCCCGAGATCAAGGACGCGCCCGACGCGCTCGAGCTCGAACATGTCGGCGGGCACGTGACGTTCGAGCACGTGTCCTTCAGCTACGTCGGCCGCGAGGACACGCTCAGCGACGTCGCTTTTGATGCCTCGCCGGGGACGCGGATCGGGATCGTCGGCCGCACGGGTGCGGGCAAGACGACGATTGTCCAACTCATCCCGCGCTTCTACGACGTCGCCGAAGGGCGCGTCCTCATCGACGGCCACGACGTTCGGAACGTGACGCTCGATTCGCTCAGGGAGCAGATCAGCATCGTCCACCAGCAGCCGATGCTGTTCTCCGGGACGATCGAGGACAACATCCGCTACGGCCGCCTCGAGGCGACAGACGAGGAGATCGTCGAGGCGGCGCACGCTGCGAACGCGCACGAGTTCGTCTCGGCGCTCCCGCTTGGCTACGCGACGGTTCTCGGCGAGGGTGGTGCGCAACTCTCGGGGGGCGAGCGCCAGCGGATCTCGATCGCACGGGCGTTCCTGAAGGATGCGCCGATCCTGATTCTGGACGAGCCGACGGCGTCGATCGACTCGAAGACGGAGTCGGTTATCCTCGAGGCGCTCGAACGGCTCGCGATCGGACGGACGACGTTCATCGTCGCGCACAGGCTCGCGACACTCGGGGACCCGGACGTCATCCTCGTCATCGACGGCGGCCGCATCGCAGAGCGCGGGACGCGCGACGACCTCCTCGCATCCGATGGGTTGTTCCGGCAGTTCTACGACGCGCAGACGATGAGGTCGCGCCGGCTGCGCGTCGTGGAACCGGCCGAGACGCCGGCTCCGGACGTGCAGGGACCCGCGCCGGATGGCCCCAAAGCCGAAAACGCCGAGCTCATCGCAGCGCTGAGGACGCTCCTCGATGCTCGCGCGGAGCTCCTGACCAGGATCGCCGCAGACGGCGGCCAGCCGGTCGAAGCGCGAGTCGCGGCCGGAATGCTCGCCGTTCTCGCGCGCGAGGACCTCAAGGGTCTCCAGAACGTGGACGACGCACGCCTCGAGGAGCTTCTGAGGACGCGTCGGTGAGCGACCGACGCAAGCTGGTCCTGCTCGGGATGATGAGCAAGATCCCGGTCGCAGGAGTCGTGTGGCAGACCATGCACTACGTGGTCGGATTCGGTCGCCTCGGATTCGACGTCTACTACGTCGAGGCGCACGCGCGGACGCCGTCGATGTTCATGGAGCACGAGCAAGACGACGGCTCGGGGAGAGCGGCCGCATTCATCGACCGCCTGATGCGCCGGTTCGACCTCGGCGGACGCTGGGCGTTCCACGCGCTCCACGACGACGGGCGCGTCTACGGCATCAGCGAGGGTCAGCTTCGCGAGCTGTACCGGTCCGCCGACCTGATCGTGAATCTGCACGGCGGAACCGCACCCCTCCCCGAGCACTACGCGACGGACCGGCTGGTTTACGTCGAGACCGATCCTGTCGCGCTCCAGCTCGAGCTCTACGCGTCGTCGGACGAGACGATCGAGTTTCTCGAGCCCCATTGCGCCTTCTTCACGTTCGCGGAGAACTACGGCAACGACGACTGCCTGCTTCCGGTTTCCGACCGTTTCGACCTGCGCCCGACGCGTCAGCCGGTCGTCCTCGACTTCTGGCGCGACCGCGCTGCGTCCGGCGCTTCCTTCACGACCGTCGGCAACTGGAAGCAGCCGTGGCGCGACGTCTACTTCGAGGGCGAGACGTACTCGTGGAGCAAGCACCGCGAGTTCGCGAAGTTCCTTGACCTGCCGGCGCGGACGGGCCAGGAGTTCGAGCTCGCGCTGGCGGGGTGCGAGGGCGAGGAGCGGCAGCTGCTCGAGGAGCACGGTTGGCGGGTGCTACCGGCCGAGGACGTGTCGGCCGACATCGACTCGTACAGCGACTACGTTTCCAGGTCACGCGCCGAGTTCACGGTGGCGAAGGACCAGAACGTGCGCCTACGCACGGGGTGGTTCAGCGATCGCAGCGCCACGTATCTTGCAGCCAGCCGACCCGTCGTCACCCAGGACACGGGCTTCGGCAACGTCGTACCGACTGGGCAGGGGCTGTTCGCGTTCTCCACGCTCGACGATGCAGCGGCCGCCGTCGCCGCGATCACCGGCGAGTACGAGCGGCACCGCGTCGCGGCGGCGGATGTCGCACGGGAGTACTTCGACGACCGCGTCGTCCTCGGGGCGCTCCTCGACGAGGTCGGCCTCGAACGGATCCGCGGGCGCAGCATCATTCCGGTCTCGAAGCGTCCGACGATCCTCGAGTCCGAAACGGTCGGCGCCGTTCTCTCGCGCCCCGTGCCGCGCCTCGCGTCGCCACCCGGAGAAGAACCGTGGGCGAGCGTCGTCGTAGTCACGTTCAACGGCCTTTTGTTCACGCGCCTGTGCCTCGAGAGCGTCCTCGCGCACACGGACGGCGAGTACGAGCTCATCGTCGTCGACAACGGCTCGAACGACGACACGCCGGCCTACCTCGAGGAGCTTGCGCAGGGGAATCCGCGCGTGCGTCTCATCCTGAACGAGGGGAATCTTGGGTTCGCGGCGGCGAACAATCAGGGGCTCGAGGCCGCGCGTGGACGGATGCTCGTCCTCCTAAACAACGATACGATCGTCACGCCCGGATCGCTCGGGCGTCTGCACGCACACCTCGCAGACGAGAAGGTCGGGGCTGTCGGCCCGGTGACCAACCGCAGCAATACGGAGGCGCAGATCGACGCCTCCTATCGGACGTACGGCGAGATGCTGCGCTTTGCCGCCGAGCGCGCGCGCGAGAACGCCGGGGAGCCGCGCGAGGTGGGGATGCTCACGATGTTCTGCTTCGCGCTCCGCCGCGACGTCTTCGAGCGCATCGGGCCGCTCGACACGCAGTTCGAGATCGGGCTGCTCGAGGACGACGACTATGTCCGGCGTTTGCGCGACGCCGGCTACCGGCTCGTATGCGCGGAGGACGTCTTCGTCCACCACTTCGGCGAGGCTTCGTTCGGCAAGCTCGTTGCGGATGGCGAGTATCGCCGGATCCTCGACGAGAACAAGGCTCGCTACGAGGCGAAGTGGGGGGAACCGTGGCGGCCGTACGACCGCCGGAGGGACAGCGCATACGCGCAGCTCGTGCTGCAGGTCCGCGATGCGGTTCGCGCAGCCACGCCGGTCGACGCGACGGTGCTCGTCGCAACGCGCGGCGACGAGGAACTCGTCGCGCTCGGCGATCGGCGCGGCTGGCACTTCCCGCAGACGGACCGGGGCGTCTACGCAGGGCACTACCCGGCGGAGAGCAGCGAGGCGATCAGGCACCTCGAGGAGCTGCGCGCGCAGGGTGCCGAATTCCTCGTCGTTCCATCGACGTCCGCTTGGTGGCTCAAGTTCTACGCGGACTTCGGCCGTCACCTCGAGACGCGGTACCGCCGGCTCGGCGGCAACGGCTCCTGCGCGATTTTCGACCTTCGCGACGCGCAGCGCGATCTCGCGGAGGCCGCCGCGTGAACGCGCCCAGGGTCTCGATCGTCATTCCCGTTCACAACCACGCCGGCTTGACGGAGCGGTGCCTGAACGCTGTGTTCGCGACGATGGCCGTGGGCTACGCGGAGGTCATCGTCGTCGACGACGCCTCGACGGATTCGACTGCCGCGATGCTCGCGCGCGACGACCGCATCCGCGTCGTGTCGACGTCTCACAACTCCGGATTCGCGACCGCCTGCAACGCGGGCGCCGAAGCGGCGTCCGGCGAATATCTCGTCTTCCTCAATAACGACACGGAGCCGCACCCGGGCTGGGTCGAGGCGCTCGTGGAGTACGCCGACGCACATCCCGAAGCGGGTGTGGTCGGCAGCAAGCTGCTCTTCCCCGACGGGACGATCCAGCACGCCGGAGTCGTCATCTGCCAGGACCTGTACCCGCGGCACCTGTACGCGGGCTTTCCCGGCGATCATCCGGCGGCGAACCGGTCCCGCCAGTTTGTAGCCGTCACGTTCGCGTCGGCGCTCGTCCGGCGGGACGCGTTCGTCGCCGCCGGCGGTTTCGACTCGGCGTTCCGCAACGGCCTCGAGGACGTCGACCTGTGCCTTCGCCTCCAGGATGCGGCATGGAAGGTCCACTTCTGCCACGAGAGCGTCGTGACGCATCTCGAGACGGCCACGCGTGCCCGCCGCTCCGACGAAGTAGACCGCAACCATCGCGTCTTGCGAGAGCGGTGGGCCGGGCGCATCGCGCCGGACGACGTCCAGTACTACGTCTCCGACGGGCTTCTCGACGTGGGGTATGCGGACCACTATCCCGTTCGTCTCTCCGCCTCGCCAGAGCTCGCGATCCTCGCGCAGGACGGGGACGACACAGAGTTGGCTCGGCTCCTCCGGCAGCGCGACAACCACGGGGGCGGCCTCCTTCAAGAGTACTCTCGACTCACAAACGAGCAGCTCGACCGACACACGGAAGCATCAATGACGCGACATAAGAAACACAAAATCAAAAAAGACCTCGAAAGACTACACCCACCCTACCACCATCTCGTCTTCCTTTCACCTCACC
>JAUJMY010000019.1 GCA_030446625.1 Gaiellaceae bacterium | reverse complement strand
TCCTCGCGGGCGACGCTCTCGGCTCCGGCGTCGTCGTCGAGGACCTCCACTACGGCGGCGTCGCGGTCGCGCAGAGGCTCCAGGACCTGCGGCCGCGCGCGCTCGTGCTCGTCGGCGCGGCGGAGCGCGGGCGGCCGCCGGGGACGCTCGAGCGGCGGCCGGTCGAGCGACCCGACCTTTCTCCCGACGAGCTCCAGTGGGCGATCAGCGCCGCGGTCACCGGGTACGTGACGATCGACCTCGTCGTCGAGGTCGCCGTCGCGCTCGAAGCGCTGCCCCCGCACGCCGTGACGATCGAGATCGAGCCGGCGCTCCACGGGCCGGCGGACGAGCTCTCGCCGGCCGTCGCGGAGAAGCTCGCCGAAGCGGCGCGGCTCGTCCGCAGCGAGATCGAGCTCGTGCTGTCTGGCCGGGCGATGCCGACGCAGGTGGCATAGCGCGGGGCGCGAGCGGGTACGCGGACGACATGCACGAGAACGATCGCGAGCACGACGAGAGCGCAGCGGACGAGGGGTCGCTGCGCCGGACGACCGAGCAAGGCGACGAGCTGACGGAGGAGCACTCGCTCTGGATGCGCGAGCACCGCGCGACGAAGCCGTACGTGCCGCCGCGGCAACCGTCGCAGGCGCCGCCCGAGAACTAACCGTCCTCGAGGAACCCGAGGGTCTGCGGCGGGACGGCGACGCGCCGGCCCGCGTCGGTCTCGATCACGAGCGACCCGTCGTCGCGCGTTGCGACGGCAACGCCGGCGACGCGCACCGCGTTCGGGCCGAGCGGAAGCAGCGTCGCGATGACCCGGCGCCCCAGGGTCTCGCACCGCGAACAGTGGAGCGCGAGGACCTCGCGGGGATCGTCGGCGCAGCGCCGCTCGAGCGCCGGCACCAGCCGCGCGAGGCGCGCGGCGCGGTGCGGGCAGGCGTTCGGGAGGTGGAAGCTCACGACCGCCCACCCGCTCGGCGTCGACTCCGTGTCGACCTGGGCCGCGAGGGCGCCGAGGCGGCGCCCGGCGCGCAGCACCTCGTCCGGCCAGGCGATGGCCGCGTCGTCGCCGCAGACGTCTGCGAGCGCGGTCGTGGCGACCGTGTAGAGCCAGCCCTCGCGCTCCGCCTCGAGCTGCGGCCGGAGCACGACGGAGAAGGCGAGATCGCGGCCGGGCACGACTGCCCACTCGACGCCGGCGCGGCCGTGTGCGGCGAGCTGGTAGTCCGCGACGACGACGGCGCCGTGCGGCGCACCGGAGCGAGCCCACGCGAGCGCGTCGGCCTCGGTCGAGACGAGCGCGGGATACGTCCTCACCGGCCGTTCCGGCAGCGCCGCCGCGAGCGCCTCCCGCGCGAGGTCGGCGCTCACCTCCACGCCGCTTCCTCGCCGAGCTCCGTCGCGATCCGGTTGAACGTGTCGCGCAGCCGGATCAGCTGCGGGACGTGGAAGCGCGCCAGCGCCATCGACACCTCGGCGCGGAACCGCTCCTGCGCCGCCGGATCGCAGTGCGCCAGAGCTGCCACGACGGCGCGAGCGACGGCCTCGAGCTCCGCCGGCGGGAGCTCGAGGATCCCTGCGAGCCACGCTTCCGCGAGCGTGAGGGCCGCGGCCGGTCGCGCGAGCTGACCGTCGACCCATGCCGCGGCCTCTCGCGCCCGGTCGCCGTCCGGGACGTCGACCCAGCGTCCCAGCTCGTCGCGCACGAGCGCCGCCCGCGCCTCCGGCCCCTCGTCCGCGAGCAGCGCGGAGACGTCGTCCGGATCGCCAGGTCCGACACGACGCAGCACCGTCTCCGCCTGAGCGCGCACCGGCGGCGGCGCGTCCGGCACGCCGAGAGCCTGGTGGGCGGCGACGCGTGCCCGGAGCGGGTCGCCGACCTGCTCGTGCGCGAGAGCGAGGTTCGCCTTCGCCATCGCATGCTCCGCCGGACGCACGCGCCGCGCGTGCGCGGCGGCTGCCGTGACGAAGGCAGCGACCGCGTCCCCCGGGCGGCCCGCTGCGAGTTCGACGAGCCCGAGGACGTTCGCAGCCGAGCCGGCGCCGAGCGCGTCGCCGGCGCGCGCCGCCCCCGCGACCGCGTGTTCGAGCGCGTCGCGCGCGGCATCGAGCTCGCCTGCCGCGAAGAGCGACGCGCCGAGCTCGCGCGCGGCCGCGGCGGCGTGAGCTGCTGCGTGCGCCGCGTCGAAGAGCCCCTGCGCGCGGGTGAAAGCCGTGATCGAGCCGCGCACGTCGTCCAGCTCGCGTCGGACGAGCCCGAGGTTGAAGCACGCCGCCGCCTGCTCCACGCGCAGGCCGTCCGTCTCGAACGCGCTCGCCGCCCGCCCGAAGATCTGTGCCGCCTCCTCGGGCCGCCCGGCGAGGCGGACGACCGAGCCGAGCGCGTTCAGCGCCTTCGCGTGCTCGGCGCGCAGCGTGCGCGGGTCGAACAGCTCCGCCGCCGTCGCCAGCGCCGCTTCGGCGCGCTCCACGTCGCCGATCCCGGCGAGCGCGACGCCGAGGTGGAACTGGGCCGTCGCGTGCTGCACGGGATACCGGTCGCGCCGGTAGCGGCCGAGACGCTCCTCGAGCTCCCCGATCGCGGCCTCCGGAGCCTCCATGCGCGCCTATCCTGCCGGAAGTGCCGAAGGTTCTCGTCGCCGGCGTCGGGAACGTCCTGCGCGGCGACGACGGCTTCGGCGTCGTCGTCGCGCAGCGCCTTCTCGCTCGAAGCGTCCCCGACGGTGTCCGGATCCTGGACACGGGCATCGGGGGCATCCACCTCGTCCAGGCCCTCTTCGACCCCGTGGACGCGCTGATCGCGATCGATGCCGTCGACGTCGCCAGCCCGCCCGGCACCGTCGTCGTCGTCCGCCCGGACGTCCGCGACGTCGCGGCGATGTCTGCCGACGAGCGCCGGGACGAGCTGGCCGACATGCACTACGCGACCCCGGAGCGGGCTTTCATGCTCGCGGCCGCGCTCGGTGTCCTGCCCGAGACGCTATGGGTGGTCGGCTGCCAGCCACTCGACGCGCAGCGGCTCGGCGAAGGGCTCTCGCCGGCGCTCGAGCGGAGCGTCGACGCGGCCGCGGCGGAGGTCCGCCGCCTCGTCCAGGGCGTCGGGATCGTCTGGCCCGACTAGCGGGCGCGGAGCGGCTGGATCTGGAGGAGCGGCGCCGGCGGCGGGTGCGGCGGTGCGTCGTCCTCCTCGACCTCGAGTCCCACGAAGCCGGGAAAGCCTTCGCGGAGCGCCGTTTCGACGCCGTCGCGGAGCGTGATCGCGGACGCGGTGCAGCCGGAGCACGCGCCGGAGAGCCGCAGTCGCACGACGCCGCGCTCGACACCAAGCACCTCGACCGTGCCGCCGTGCGAGTGGATGTACGGGCGCACCGACTCGAGAGCGGCCTCTGTGGCCGCGCGCTCGTCGACGGCGACGCCGTACGCGTCGAAGAGCCACGCGAGCGCGGGCTCGCGCGCGCGGAGGCTCTCCAGGAGCGCGGGATCGAGCGCGTCCTCGAGCCGCGCGAGCGCCGACCGGTGCAGGGCGTCGATCCCGTCGAGCAGCTCGAAGATCTCCGACCGCAGCGGCTCGTCGAGCTCGTCGATCCGGCTCAGCAGCTCCTCGAGCCGCCCGAGGAGAGCGTCGAGACCCACCACGCCGAGACTCTAACGGCGGTAGGATCCGCCGCGTGAAGCTCGCGGTCGCGGGTAAGGGGGGCTCCGGCAAGACGTCGATCTCCGGCACGATGGCGCGCCTGCTCGCGCGCAGCGGCCACCGCGTCCTCGCGATCGACGGCGACTCGAACCCGAACCTCGCGCTGACGCTAGGTATCCCGCCGGAGCAGATGTCCGACCTCCCGACGCTCACGCGCGACCTGCTCGACCGGACGCCGGAGGGCGCGCGGCTCGCGAAGACGCTGGAGGAGATCTGCGCCACGCATTCCGTCAAGGCGCCCGATGGCGTGACGCTGCTCGTCATGGCGCATCCGCAGCACGCGGGCGCGGGGTGACTGTGCAGCATGCACGCTACCGTGCGTAGCGTCATCGAAGTCGCAGCCGGCGCCGAGGACGAGGTCTGCATCCTCGACACCGAAGCGTCGCCCGAGCACCTCTCCCGCGGCACCGCCCGCTACGCCGACTCGATGCTGGCTGTCGTCGAGCCGTACTACAAGTCGCTCGAGACGGGACGGAGGATGGCGTTGCTCGGGAAGGACCTCGGGCTCGAGCGCGTCGCGCTCGTCGCCAACAAGGTCCGCGACGAGCACGAGCTCGCGGCCGTCCACGAGTTCGCCGAGCAGCACGGGCTCGAGGTGGCCGGCGTCGTCCCGTACGACGAGCGGTTGCCGGAGGCCGAGCGCGCCGGGGTGGCGCCTCTCGACTTCGCCCCGGACTCTCCGGCAGTGCGCGCGATCGGCGAAGTCGCTATGGCGCTGGCGGGCGATGAGCGACCTTGACGCGCTGAGAGTCCGCGAGGAGGTCCTCCAGGCGATGTACTGGATGCACGGCGAGGGCTTCGGCGACACCCCCTCGACGGCAGAGCTCGCGCGCTTCCTCGCCGTTCCCGCGGCGACGCTCGAGCCATATCTCGAGCGCGCGGCCCGAGAGGGCTACCTCGAGCGCGCGGCCGGCGGGTTCCGGATGACGGCGAAAGGCGAGGAGCTCGGGAAGCGCTCGTTCGCGGAGGAGTTCGCCGGACTGACGGGCCAGGCGCACGGCGAATGCGACGCCGACTGCTGGTGCCACGACTCGCCCGAGGAGGCGGCACGCTGCCTCGAGGAGCGGCTGGAGGGCGCCCATGCACACTGACGCCCCGCTGCCGAAGAACTTCCTCCGGCCGTGCCTGCTCCTGCTCCTGCGCGAGGTTCCGGCGCACGGGTACGAGCTGCTAGGCCGCGCAGCGCCCGTTCGGTTTCGGCCGCGACGACCCGGGCGGCGTCTACCGGGCGCTGCGCGGCCTCGAGCGCGACGCGCTCGTGCGGTCGGCGTGGGAGCCGTCGCGCGACGGGCCGGATAGGCGCATCTACGAGCTGACACGCGCCGGGATGGAGGAGCTGCACCGGCGGGCGAAGGCGCTCGCGGGCACGCGCGACGCGATGGACGTCTTCCTCAGCCGCTACGGCGAGTTCGTGTCGCTGCACGGCTCGCGCGGCGCCGGGCGCGCATTCAGCTGCGCGGCCCGGCCACCGCTAGCTCGCTAGCGGGCGTTCAGCTCCCAGTCGAAGCACTCGGGACAGAGGTCGCGCCCTTCCGGGCGCGGGCCCGCTCTCACGGTCCTCGCGCTGAACCTCCCGGGGACGGACTGGCCGAGCAGACGGCTGTCCCGCGGCGCCACGCGAGGCGACGGGCCGCGCAGCCCGAGCACGAGACGCCGGTGCTCGCGCCAGAGCCGCGGGCGGGTTGACGCCGCGGGTGCCGCGCGAGACAGTCGCGCGACACAGGCCCCCTGCGGCCGCCCCGGACCGACGACTGCAGGAGGTGCCCATGGCGCCACGCATCATCACCGCGCGGAGCATCGGCTTGACGTTCCGCACGAACCAGCTCGCACGAATGGGCCGCGAGCGTAGCGTCGTCGGCCACTACAGCGGCGCGAACACGATCCGCGCGCGCCACCTGCGCGAGGGCCTCGAGCGCGTCCGCAGCTTCCACCGGCACCACCAGTCGACGAACCGCTGGGCCGGGATCGGCTACCACTACCTGATCCCGGACAGCGGCGAGATCCTCTGCTGCCGCCCGGTCGCCGCCAAGGGCGCGCAGGTCCTCCGCGACAACGGCGGCCGCACCGGCGTGAACGTGCCCGGGGCCGGCGCGGACGGCCGACGCGGCGCCAGGCACGGACGTTCCACTGGCTCCTCCACCGCGCGCACACGGAGGCGATGCCGCACGTCCACGGGACGACGGTGGATCTGAGCACGCTCCCGCTCCTCGTGCACAACGAACCTCCAGCCGACCGCCTGCCCGGGGCTCTTCCGCGCGATGTTCAAACGCGGCGGCGAGCCGTGGCGCGAGTTCGACCTCGCGCTCGAGTCGCTCGTCGGCCACCTCTACGAGGAGGGCGACGCTGGCGGGATCGCGCTACGAGGGCGCGGACGCCGCGTTCACCGGGCCGGACGAGGAGGAGGAGTGGCCCGGCGCCGACCTGCGCGACGTGGGCGAGCTGCCGGAGCGCGACGACGAGTTCGACGAAGAGCTCCGCGAGCTGCTCGAGACATGACCGGCGCGCGTTTGTCGCGGCTTGGCGCGTGGCACGCCCCTGAAAAACGAGAAGAGGAGGTTCTTGCCGATGAACGCTCGCGTCGTCCCCACGGCGGTTCACGGCGCCGTCGACTACGTTCTCGCGCCCGCCCTCGTTGCGGCGCCCGACCTGCTTCGTCTCGACGGCAGCCGGTCGTCCGCGCTCGCCCCACGAATCGCCGGTGCCGGAGCCGCCGTCTACAGCGCCCTCACCGACTACGAGCTCGGCCTGCGCCGCGTGATCCCGATGCGCGTGCACCTGCTCCTCGACGCGGGCACCGGCGTCGCGGTCGCCGCGGCTCCGTGGCTCCTCGGCTCCGCGCGGAACGGCGTCCGGCACTGGCTTCCGCACGCGGCTGTGGGCGCGGCCGAGCTAGCGCTCGCGGCGACGACGAAGCTACGCCCGGCCCAAACCCGGCGCGAGCGCGCGCTCGCAGCGGCGCGCCGCGCCGCACCGAACGCGCTCTCGTCGCGGCCCGCGGCGATCGGCGTCGCGCTCGCCGGGGCGGCCGTTATTGGAGCCGTCGCGTACGCGGGGCGGAGGCACCTGTGGCGCGGCGTGGCGCTCGCGGCGGATGCGGTCGAAGAGGTCGCGGACGCGATCGAGGACGCAGCCGACGCCGTCGAGGACGCGGCGGAGGACGTCGCGGACGCGGCACGCGCGCGCGCCGGCGACGCGCGCGACGACGACTGACGGCGGCGCCGATGAGTTAGTTGGGACGTGTCGACCACGTCACGGCTCGCGGACGGTGAGCCACAACCGGTAGAACGACGGCGCGTGGACGCGTTCGAGCTCGACGAGCTGCTCCGGCGGCTCGACACCTCCCGCCACGACTTCGCGGAGTTCTTCCGCGCCGAGAAGCTGAGCCTGACGATCGCGTACTGGCCGGCGGGCTCGGTGGACGAGCAGACGCCGCACGCCGAGGACGAGGTGTACTACGTCGCGTCCGGACGCGGCCGGATCCGCGTCGGCGACGAGGATCGAGACGTGCGGGCGGGAACCGTCGTCTACGTGGCCGCGGGAGTCGAGCATCGCTTCCATTCGATCGAGGAGGACGTCGCGGTGCTCGTCTTCTGGTCGCCGCCGCGGGCTCGGGCTCGGGGTACGACATGAGCCGGCTCGCGCGCAACGGAGTCCTCGCAGCCGCGCTCTCGCTGCTCGTGCCGGGCGCCGGCCACGCGTACCTCGGCGCGCGGCGGCGCGCGCGCGTGCTGCTCGCTGCGTCCGCGGCGCTCGTGCTCGTCGTCGTGGCCGTCGCCGCAGCGGCGGAGGACATCGTCGCCGGCGCCGCCGGTCCGGAGCTTCTCGTCCTCGTACTGGCGGCGAATGCGGCGCTCCTGGCGCTGCGCGTCTACGCGATCGCCGACGCGGGGCGCACCGCGGCGTCGGGTGTCGCCGCGGTCGCGCTCGCGGCGATTCTCGTCCTGGCCGCCGCCCCGCACGCTGCCGCGGCGTACTTCGCGATCCGCGGCTACGCCGTCGTCGACGCGGTGTTCGCGGACGAGGAGCCGCCGCAGGTGCTGAGCGCGACGGCGCTGCTCGTCGCGCAGCCCGCTGCTCCCCCGCGCGACCTCGACCCGCCGGCGCAGCGGCCGTTGCGGTCGCTGCCGGGGCCCGCGCCGCAGCCGTTCCGCGGCGTCGCGCGGCCGCTCGCGGACACGAGTCGCGTCCTCGAGCAGGAGGAAAGCGCGCTCGTCCCGCCGTGGGTGACGATCCTGCTGCTCGGCAGCGACGAGGGCCCGGGGCAGGCGGGCGACCGCACGGACACGATGATCGCGGTCGCCGTCCAGCGCGACACCGGCCGCGCCGTGATGTTCGGGATCCCGCGCAACGTCGTCGGCGTGCCGCTCGGCGGCGGCGCGCGGTTCTCGGAGCCGCTGAACGCCCTCTACCAGCGCGCGCACGCGCGGCCCGGGCTCTTCCCGGGCGGCGAAGACCCCGGTGCGACGGCGCTGAAGCGCGCGATCACGCAGCTGCTCGGGCTCCGCATCGACTACTACGCGCTCGTCAACCTCGACGGCTTCGTCGACGCGCTGGGCGGCGTCAGGATCCGCGTGCGGGAGCGGATCGTGGACGAGGTGACGCGGCCGTCGTGGGGCGAGACGAAGCCGCGAATCGACGTGTACCCGGGGCGGACGTACCTCTTCACGGGGCGCAAGGCGCTCGCGTACGTGCGCTCGCGGAAGGCGTCGAGCGACTACCGCCGGATGGCGCGGCAGCGGTGCTTCCTGAGCGCGCTCGCGAACCAGCTCGACGTCACGGCGGTGCTGCGCAACTTCGCGCCGATCGCGCGTGCCGTCGAGGAGAGCGCGCGGACGGACATCCCACTCGACCGCGCGCCGGATCTGCTCGCGCTGGCGGTCGGAATCGACACGAACGAGACGCTGACGGAGACGTTCGGCCCCGCGTACTTCGCCGGACGGCGCGCGAGCGACGGCTACCCGTACCCGGACGTCGCGAAGATCCGCGCGACCGTTCGCGACGCGATCCTCCACCCCGAGCGCGCGCGGGCGACGCGAAAGCTCGCGTCTGCCAAGGCGTCCTGCTGAGCCCCTACGCGGTCGCGACCGTGGCCGCGCCGGCCGCGAACGCGACGCCGAGCGCGAGGAGGCGGAAGCGCTCCTGCGGGAGCCGCAGGCCGACGCTCGTCCCCAGCCGGTTCGCGACGAGAACCGCGGGGAGCCAGAGCGCGAACGCCGGGAACAGCGCCTCGGAGCTGAACTGGTCGGCGTGCACGAGCAGCGCCAGCCCGGCCGCGCCGGCGGCGACGAAGTAGACGGCGAGGTCCGCGAAGAAAGCCGACGCGACGACGCCCGCGCGCGTCAGCAGCAACGCCGGCGGCACGCCGATCAGCGAGGTCGTCGTGCCGAGGAACCCGCCGAGGAAGCCGGCGGCGGCGGACGCACCGGCGTGGGTCTCGGCGGCTGCGGCGCGCCGCGCCGCGAGGAGTGCCGCAGCGACCATCACGACCGCGCCCGCGACGGTCTCGAGCAGGTCGTCGTCGACGGCGCCGAGCGTGCGCGTCCCGAGGTAGAGACCGGGGATCGCGCCCCCGACGAGCAGCGCCGCGTGCCCCGGGTGAACGTGCTCGCGGAGCCGGTACGCGACGGCGACGCGCGTGGCGACGGAGATCAGCAGGTTCACCGTGATCACGAACGGCAGCGAGAAGCCGAGCGCGAGCAGCAGCGGCGTCGCGAGCAGGCCGAAGCCGAAGCCGGACGTGCCGGCGACGAACGCCGCCGCCGCGACGGCGATCAGGCCGAGGAGGAGCGTTGCGCCCTCCCCTGCACGACGACTCCTTCCCACGGCGCGAGCTCGAGCACGTCGCCGACGGGGCGGCCGTCGCGCTCCCGGCGCGTCCCGATGCGGATCGTGCCGTCCACGCGGTGCAAGCGCGCGTTCCGGCCGCCGAGGTTGAGCGCGACCGCGAGCGTCTCGCCGCGCCGCCACGCCCACACGCGGTCCGGGGCGGGCACGGGCTCGTACGCGCCGCTCCTGAGCTCCGGGAGCTCACGGCGCAGCGCGATCAGGTCGCGGCAGAGGTTGAGGATCGACTCGTCGTCGCCGCGCTGCGCGGCGACGTTGCGGCGCTCGTGGTCTCCGAGCCGCAACCAGGGGCGGACGCCGGCGTTCGTGAACCCGCCGCCGCCGCCGTCCCCCGTCCACTGCATCGGCGTCCTCGAGCCGTCGCGGCCTCGCTCCTCGGGCCACCCGCGCTTGCCGACGGGATCGCGCAGCTCCTCGCGCGGGATCTCGACCTGACCCATCCCGAACTCGTCGCCGTAGTAGAGGAGCGGCGTCCCGCGCAGCGTCAGCAGGAGCACGAGCGCGAGGCGCACCTTCGCGTCGTCGTCGCCGCACCAGCGCGTCGGGAAGCGGACGACGTCGTGGTTCGACGCGGCCCAGATCGGCCACGCGTCCCTCGGCAGCGCCCATTGCCATGCCTCGACGGCCGCCCGCAGCTCGGGGCCGAACGCGGCGAGCGTCGCCGGGAAGTTCATCGCCAGGTGCAGCTCGTCGCCGTCGCCGTAGAACGCCGCAAGCCGATCGAGCTCGTCCACCCACGTCTCGCCGACCAGGATCGGCTTCGTCTCGAACTCGTCGGCGATGCGGCGGAAGCGGCGCAGCACGTCGTGCACTTCCGGGCGATGCATGTTGTAGACGTCGCGGCCGGGCGGGTTGTCGCGCAGCTCCCGGTCCTTGACGATCGCGTGCGCGACGTCGATCCGGAACCCCGCGACGCCGCGCGCGAACCAGAAGCGCAGGATCTCGTCGAACGCGGCGCGCACCGCCTCGTTCCACCAGTCGAGGTCCGGCTGCGCGGGCAGGAAGTTGTGCAGGTACCACTGCTGCGTCGCGTCGTCGAACGTCCACGCGGGGCCGCCGAAGACCGACTTCCAGTTGTTCGGCGGCGCGCCGTCGCCGTCGCCGTCGGCCCACACGTACCACTCGCGGTGTCGCGCGTCGCGCGACGAGCGCGCGTCGACGAACCACGGGTGCCGGTCACTCGTGTGGTTGGGGACGAGGTCGAGGAGGACGCGGATGCCGCGCGCGCCCGCCTCGGCGACGAGCGCGTCGACGTCAGCGAGCGTCCCGAGCGCCGGCTCGACGTCGCAGTAGTCGGCGACGTCGTAGCCCCAGTCCGCGTCCGGCGAGACGGTGACCGGGTTCAGCCAGATCCCGTCGACGCCGAGCCACTCGAGGTAGTCCAGGCGCTCGCGGATCCCGCGCAGGTCGCCGACGCCGTCGCCGTCGGAGTCGGAGAAGGAGCGCGGGTAGATCTGGTACAGGACGCCGCCGCGCCACCACGCCGCGGTCAACCGTTGACGACCTCGCCGCCGTTCGGGTGCAGCACCTGGCCGGAGATGTACGACGCGTCGTCCGAGGCCAGGAAGACGTAGCTCGGCGCGACCTCCTCGGGCTGGCCCGGACGCTTCATCGGCACCTCGCTGCCGAACTGCTCGACGCCGTCCTCGGGGAAGGTCGCCGGGATCAGCGGCGTCCAGATCGGCCCGGGCGCGACGCCGTTCACGCGGATCCCGCGCTCGACGAGCTGCATCGCGAGCGAGCGCGTGAACGTCACGATCGCACCCTTGGTCGAGGAGTAGTCGAGGAGCTCCGCGCTGCCCTTGTACGCGGTCACGGAGGTCGAGTTGACGATCGCGCTGCCCTCGCCGAGGTGGGGGAGGGCCGCCTTCGTGAGGTAGAAGAACGAGAAGATGTTCGTGCGGAACGTCCGCTCGAGCTGCTCCGCGCTGATCTCCTCGATGCTCTCCTGCGGATGCTGCTCCGCCGCGTTGTTGACGAGGATGTCGAGCCGTCCGAGCTCCTCCACCGTGCGCCGGACGGCATCGACGCAGAACGCCTCGGCGCCGACGTCGCCCGCGATCGTGATGCAGCGGCGGCCGAGTTCCTCCACCATGGCCTTCGTGTCCTCCGCGTCGCCGTGCTCGTCCAGGTAGACGATCGCCGAGTCCGCGCCTTCCTTCGCGTACGCGATCGCGACGGCGCGCCCGATGCCGCTGTCGCCGCCGGTGATCAGCGCGACCTTGCCGCGCAGCTTGCCGCTCCCACGATACTCGGCGTCCTCGGCGACCGGGATCGGGTCCATCTCGGACTCGATGCCCGGCTGGCGCTCCTGCGTCTGCGGCGGTAGCAGGTGCTCCTCCTCCTCGACGGCCATCACGCTCCCTTCGCTCCGTTGACGGCGGCTGGCTACCCGCGGAGGCGACGTTGAACACGCGCGTGGTGGCGATCGCTCTCGCGCTCCTCGCGTGCGGCGGCTGCGGTGGAGGCGACGAGCGCGCCGACGAGCCGCGACCGGGCTTCCGCGTCGAGCGTGTCGTGGACGGCGACACGATCGAGGTCCGCGGCGAGCTCGTGCGACTCGTCCAGATCGACGCGCCCGAGCTTCGCGAGCGCGAGTGCTACGGCCGCGATTCGCGCGCGGCGCTCCAGCAGCTGCTTCCGCCGGGGACGCGCGTGCGGCTCGAGCAGGATGCGCGGCTCGAGTTCCTGAACGGGCGCAACCGGCTCGACCTCGACAAGGTCGACCGCTTCGGGCGCCCGCTCGCGTACGTCTTCAAGGGCGACGAGAACGTGAACCTCACGCTCGTCGAGCAAGGCGCCGCGAGCGTCTGGTTCTACGGTGGCCAGCGCGGGAAGTTCGCGCGGCAGCTGCTCGCGGCGGCGCGGCGCGCGCTGGCCGAGCGCCGCGGGCTCTGGCGCGCGTGCCCGCTGACGCGCTTCGACCCGTTGCGGTCGCTCGCGACCCGCCGCTGAAGCCAAGTAACGCTTTGTTACTTGGAACGGCCCGTCGCGGCGCGAACTTCGTCCGCGACAGCAGTCCGCGTCGCGTCGGCGTCGTCGCGAGGAGCGCAGACGTAGATCTCGTGCCCGGGCCGCTCCCTGACCTCGAGACCGGTCGACCGCACCATCGCCTCCACGCACGCGTGGTTCGGCGCCCACCAGTTGGTCGGGTCTCCGGCCAGCTCGCGCTCGATGAACGCGAGCTTCGGCCAGCCGGGCGCGAGCAGCCGCTCGCGATCGTCGATCGGGACGTCGCCCGGCGCGTCGACGACCTCGTCACCGGGCATCGTCAGCGTCTGGAGGACGAGCAGGCGCTTGACGCAGCGCGCGACGAGATCGAGCCCGAGCAGCGGGTAGCGCAGGTGGTACAGCACGCCCATGAACAGGACGAGGTCGTAGCGCTCGCTCGTCGCCCCGAGGTCGTAGACGCCCATGCGCCGGAACTCGACGCGCTCGTCGAGCTCGAACTCCCGCGCGGCCCAGCGCGCCTGCGTCAGGTAATGCTCGTCGTGGTCGATGCCGACGACGTGCGCGCCGCGCCGCGCGAGCTCGAAGGCATAGAAGCCGGCGTTGCAGCCGATGTCGAGGGCGCTCCACCCGTCGAGGTCGCTGGGGATCCAGTCGGCGATCTCGCGCCACTTGAACGACGGGAAGTCGCCGAGCGGGTGGTCCGGCGCGGTCTCGTGGCCGCTCGGGAGGTGGAGGTTGTGGAACCACGGCGCGAGCGCGGCGATCCGCCGCCCGACGGTGTCGTCGGCGCTGGCCGGACCGTGCGACTGGAGCGTCACGCGGCTCCTCCGTACGCCGCCGGCAGCACCTCGACGAGGTGTCTCTCGAGCTCCTCCACGCGGTGGTCCGCTGTGTGCTCCGCGAGCACGCGGCGCCGCGCGCGAGCGCCGACGGCCGCCGCTTCCTCCGCGCTCGTACCGTCGAGCTGAGCGAGCGTCTCCTCGATCAGGATCTCGCGACCGGGCGCGAAGACCGAGTCGAGCCCCGGCCACCAGTCGGAGATGATCGCCGTGCCGCACGCGGCCGCCTCGAAGAGCCGCACGCTCGGCGAGTGGCCCGCCGCGCGCATGTCCGCGCGCGTCACGTTCAGCGTGAAGCGCTGGGCGTTGTAGACGCGCCGGTGCTCGCTCGGCGGCAGGTGCTCGATCCGCTGCACGTTCGCCGGCCACTCGACGTCCTCCGGGTACTGCGGCCCCGCGACGACGAACCGCTCCGCCGCGCGAGCACGTGCCGGTTCGAGCAGGAGCCGCTCGAGCGCGGGCTGACGGTCGTCGCTGTACGTGCCGAGGTACCCGAGCAGCCACCGCTCCTCCGCGTCCTCCGGGAAGTACTCCTCTGGGTCGACGAAGCAGTAGAAGGCGCGCGCCCGCCGCGCACCCAACGAGCGCTCGAGCCGCTCGAGCGTCGGGCCGCCGGTGAAGGAGAGATAGAGGTCGAACTGCGGGACGAGCTCGCGCGAGAGGTACTCGCACGAGCCGCGAGCGAGGGCCGCGAGCGTGATCGGCGTGTCGATGTCGTAGAACGCGACCGCTCCGCGCGCCTCGCGGAGGACCCAGCGCGCGACGTCGATCCCCTCCGGCACGTACGAGCCGATCACGACCGCGTCGGCGCCTGCGACGTCGTCGCGGAACGTCGCCTCGAGCTCGGCACGCGAGTCGTAGAGCTCCGTCCGGCCGTACGGCGGCTGCGCGAGGTCGCGCTGCGCCGCGTACCACGGCACGTCGCGCTCGAGGAAGACGACGTCGTGCCCGCGGTTGGCGAGCGCCCGCACGAGGCCGCGGTAGTTCGTCGCGTGCCCGTTGCCCCACGACGAGGTGATCGAGAGCCCGAGGAAGACGATCCGCATCAGACGAGGGCGGCGCGGGCGGAGAGCGCCGCCTCGACCTGCGCGGCGCGGTGCGCGTACGTGTGCTCGGCCAGCAACCGGTCGCGCGCCGCGGCGCCGACGGCCTGCGCTCGCTCCGGCTCGAGCTCCTCGACGAGGCGCGCGACGTCCGTGCCGTCGTGGGCGACGAGCACTTCCCGCTCCGGCTCGAGGAAGAGCTCGATCCCGTCCCACGCGTCGGTGACGACGCACGCACCTGCTCCCGCCGCCTCGAATACGCGCGTCGCAGGCGAGAACCCGTTCGCGGCCATGCTTTCCCGGGACACGTTCAGCACGGCCAGCGGCGTGCAGTTGAGCGCGTTGTGGTCGTTCGTCGAGACGTGCCCCAGACAGCCCACGTTCGGCGGCAGCGGCTTGTCGTCCCAGCCGGCCCCGCCGAGCAGGAACGTCCGCTCGGGGGCGAGCGCCGCAGCGCGCAGGAAGAACTCGTCTACGCGGGCCTCACGGTCCGGCAGCCGGTTCCCGAGGAAGGTCAGGTCGCACGCGAAGCGCGGGTCGGGCTCGACGGGATGGTGCGTCGTCGGGTCGAGCGCGTTGTAGACGGGCACGCAGTCGCGCGCGCCGAGCGCGCGGTAACGCTCGACGACCGCATCGCCGCCGCCGTAGGTGAGAACGAGGTCGTACTCCGGGACGAGCGCGCACAGCGGGTCGAGCGCGTCCGCTTCGAGGCGCGCGAGCGTCGCGGGCGCGTCGACGTCCCAGAAGACGGCGAGCGCGGAGCCGCGCGAGTCGAGCACGGCCGCTTCGAGGAGCTCGTCGTGCACGCCGACCCCGCTGGCCTTCACGATGACGTCGGCGTCGCGCCCTCGCGCGACAGCGGCGAGCACGTCCTCCTCGCGGTCGGCCGGATACACGACGACGTCCGCCCAGTCGGGATCGGCGATGTCGCGGTGGCGCTGCCGGTCGAAGGCGTCGGGCTCGAAGAACGTGACGGCGTGGCCGCGCTCGTGCAGCGCGCGCACGATCCCGCGGTAGTACGTCGCGGCGCCGTTCCAGTAGGCGGAGACG
Source organism: Gaiellaceae bacterium (assembly GCA_030446625.1). Classification (GTDB taxonomy): domain Bacteria; phylum Actinomycetota; class Thermoleophilia; order Gaiellales; family Gaiellaceae; genus JAUJMY01. The sequence continues at coordinate 30,855 of JAUJMY010000019.1, read as the reverse complement.
AGGCTGGAGCCGAAGAACGAGATCCGCAAGGCGCTCACGGGACGCCGGCGGTCGCGCGCGCGGCCGGCGCGGCGACGGACGGCCGCGCCCGCACGCCGAGCTGGACCGCGATCCCGAGCAGCTCGTCCACGCGGTGGCCGCACGTGTGGCGCTCGAGGATCGTTCGCAGCCCGTGCTGCGCGAGCGAGCGCGCGAGCTCGCGGTCGTGCAGCACGTCGCGCAGGTGCCCCTTCATCTCGCGACTCGAGCGCGCGACGAGGTAGTCCTTCCCCGGCGTGAACAGGCCCTCGGCGTCCTCCCATGGCGACGAGACGAGCGGGATGCCGCACGCGAGCGCCTCGAACGGGCGGATCGTCGGGATCCCCGGCAGCATGCGCACGTACGGCCGCCGCGGCACGTGCACGGTCGCGCCGTGCTCGGCGAACACGGCCGGCACCTGGTAGTTCGCGATCCAGCCGCGATAGGCGAGCCCCGAGCCCGCGAGTGCCTGGAGCGCCTCGACCGGGTAGCGGACGCCGAAGACGGAGCCCGTGAGGCCGAGCGCGCGCGCCGGCTCGATCAGGAACTTGCTGAGCTCCGCCGTGCGCTCGCCGTCGCCCCAGTTCCCGATCCAGACGAGGTCGCCGCGTCGCTCGTGGCCGATCACGGGATGGAAGACGCGCACGTCCGCGGCCTCGTGCCACGTCCACGCGCGCTGCGTCCAGCCCCGCTCGAGGTAGATGTCGCGGATCACGTCGCCGTAGGCGAGCACCCCGTCGTAGTGGCGCAGGTCGTAGTGCGCCATGCTCTTCGGCGCCGTCACGGACCGGTGGTGCGTGTCGTGGAAGAGGAGCTTGAAGCGCGCCGAGCGCGCGCGGCGCATGCCGATCCGGCGCACGAGCTCCTTGTCGTTCCACTCGTGGACGAGGACGAGGTCGGCGCCGTCGAGCGCGGCGTCGAGGTCGACGCGGGCGTCGTCGTAGACAGCGCTGCGGAGGTGCGGGAAGGCGGCCCGGAACCGCTGCAGCGGCCGCTGACCGTGCTCCGCGAGGAGGTTGCTGCGGCTCCACCCGCTCCTCGGCTCGTACACGCGCACGTCGTGCCCGCGCGCGAGCAGCTCGCTCACGACCCCCCGCAGGAAGTGCGCGTTGCCGTGGTTCCAGTCGGAGACGAGCGAGTGGTAGAAGAGGACGAGGCGCATCAGCGGGAAACCCTCGCCGCGTTGACGCTGTCGTAAACACGGCGGTACGCGGTCGCCATCGGCTCCGGCGCGTAGCGCGCGGCCCGCTCGCGGGCGCGTCGCGCGAGGTCGGCACGCGCCGCCTCGTCGGCGAGGAGATCGCGGAGCGCGGCCTCGAGCGCGTCCACGTCGTCGGGGGACACGTAGACGGCCGCGTCGTCCCACACCTCGCGGAGCGTCGGGATGTCGCCGAGAACGAGCGCGCACCCGGCCGAGGCCGCTTCGAGCGCCGCGAGCCCGAACGGCTCGTATCGCGCCGGCGCCGCGAACACGGACGCGCGCGCGACCAGCTCCGCGACGGCGCTCGGCGCGAGCGGCTCGCGCGCGCCCGCGACTCGCACCGGCCACGGCAGCCGTGGGGCCACGCGCTCGAGCGCGGCGAGGTTCTTGGCCTCGTCCCAGAAGCGGCCCGCCGCCGCGACGTACGGCTCCTTCGGCCGCGCACGCAGCGCGCGGCGGCCGTTCGGGATCACGAGCCGGTCGGTCTCGAAGTCGTACAGGCGCTCGAGCGTCGAGAGGTACGCCGCGGTCGGCGCGGCGACGGCGTCGGCGGCGCGCAGGCCGCTCTCGACGGCGTCGCGGTAGGCGCTCCAGGTCGCGGGCGCCGGCGCCCCCCGCACCGCCTCCCACCACGAGAGCACGTCCGAGTGCGCGACGACGAGCACCGGCGCGCGCCACCCGAGCGCCGCGTGCGCGAACCCGTTCAGGTGGACGACGTCCGGCTGGACCTGGTCCTCCAGCTCGAGCAGCCACGCGCCCGCCGCCTCGACTTCCCGCCACGGCTCGTCCATCCACTCGAGCGCGTACTCGGACTCGAAGACGTCGCCGGCGGACGCGCGAGCCTCCGCGCGCTGCTCGAGCGACAGCGCCGGCCCCATGGTCGCGAGCGCCACGTCGACGTCGTGCGCGGCGAGCGCTTCGACGAGCTCCAGCGCGTACGTCCACACGCCGCCTGCGCCGTCTGCCGTCATCAGCACCTTCACGGTCGAGACCGGCCGTAGATGCGGTCGAGGACCGCGGCGACGTCGACCAGCCGCTCCGCGCCGGCGTCGAACGGCGAGCCAGCGGCGAGACCGCGCGCCCAGTCGACGGCGGCCCGGCCCGGCCAGTCGTCCGGAGGCGCGGCGAGCGTCTCGGTCGCGGTGCCGCGGTAGCGCTCGGCGCGGAAGTCGTAGAAGGAGCCGTCGACGTTGCGGAGCGACACGCCGCCCTCGCTCCCGTAGAACGACGCCTCGATCACGCACTCGCGGCCGGCCGGCAGCCGCCACGAGCAGGCGAGACGCGCGACGGCGCCCCCCGACAGCTCGAGCTGTGCGACCGCGAACTCCTCGATCCCGGGCCGGCCGGCGTGCGAGACGAGTCGGCTCGAGACGTCGACGACGTCCGGCCACCCGAGCGTCCACAGCGCGACGTCGACGAGGTGGACGCCGAGATCGATCACGCACCCGCCGCCGGAGAGCTGCGGGTCGTAGAACCAGTCCCGGTCGGGACCGTACGCGTTGTGGAACACGAGCTCGACGGCGTAGACGTGCCCGAGCTCGCCCGCGCGGACGACTTCGTGGATCGCGCGTGCCGCCTCGACGCAGCGGTACGAGAGGTCGACGCCGAGCAGCAGGTTCCGCTCGCGCGCTGCCGCGACGACGCGCGCGGTGTCCGCCTCCGTCAGCGCGAGCGGCTTCTGGCAGAACACGGCGAGGCCGCGCTCGAGGCGCTCCAGCGCCTGCTCGGCGTGGAGCGCGCTCGGCGTGGCGATGACGACGCCGTCGAGCTCCTGCTCGAGGAGCTCGTCGAGCGACGCGAGCCGCAGCGCGTCGACGTCTCCGTCGGTGAGCGCCGGGTCCGCGACCGCCGCGATGTCGGCCACGCCGCTCGCCGCGATCGCGTCGAGGCGCTGCCGCCCGATCCAGCCGGCTCCCAGGAACCCCAGGCGAGGCCGCACCGCGACGCTCACGGGATCACCAGCGCCTTCATGAAGCCGTCGGGCCGCGCCGTGGCGGCCTCGAACGCCGCGTTGATGTTCTCCAACGGGAACACGTGCGTGTAGAGCGGCGTCGGATCGAGCGCGCCCGAGGCGACCGCGTCGACGGCCTCGCGGAGCCCGCGCACGTACGCCTGCGGGTCGCGCTCGTGCGCGTTCACGACGTCGAGCCCGCGCCAGTTCCAGAGCTGCATGTCGACGCTGCGGCGCCGGTCCTGGTGGTACCCCGCGACGACGAGCCGCCCGCGCACGCGGGTCAGGGCGGCTGCGACGTCGAGCGTCTCCTGCACTCCCGCCGCCTCGATCACGACGTCGCACAGCTGGCCCGACGTCAGGTCCGTGACGGCGGCGATGGCGTCCTCGCCGCCCAGGGCGAGCGTGTGCTCGGCGCCCATCCGTCGCGCGGCGTCGAGGGCGAACGCGCGCCGCGCGACGGCGATCACGCGCGCGCCCGCGGCGGCCGCGAGCCGGACGACGAGCGCGCCGAGGAACCCGACGCCGACGACCGCGACGTGGTGTCCGGGCTCGATCGCGCTGCGGCGGACGACGTTCGTCGCACAGGCGATCGCCTCGCCCGGGAACGGCTGCCCCTCGAGCGCGTCAGGCAGAGCGACGATCGCCGTCGCGTCCGCGACGTCGTACTCCGCGAACGCCCGCTCCGAGAGGAGCGCGACGCGCGTCCCGGGCGCGACGTCGTCCACCTCCGTCCCGACCAGCTCGACGCGCCCCCAGCCCTCGTGCCCGGGCGCGCCGGGCGCGAACGGATACTCGAACCACGGCCGCCCGTCCCACGCGGGAAGGTTCGAGCCGCAGACGCCGCACCCCTCGACCCGAACGAGCACCTCGCCGGGGCCCGGCTCCGGCACGGGGGCGTCGGCGAGGTCGAACCTACGGCCGGCGGCGAGGACGGCGGCGCGCATCGCTCACGTCGCCCGTGCGGCCGGCCGCGCGACGGCCGCGTGCTCCGGCCAAGCGTGGTACAGGAGCTTCGGCTGCCCCTCGTGCATCCGCAGCCCGAAGTGGTAGTCGCGCTCGTCGACGTGCGACCCGTCGCCGGTGACACGGTCGGGTGCGAGGTCCTCGGCCGAGTACCAGTAGACGCGCTCGACGGGCGCCTCGAGCACGTCGCGCAACGCGCGCACCTGGCCGTCCTCCTCGCCCCGCCACGTCGAGAAGCCGCACTCGGTGATCCAGACGGCCGCGTCGGAGGCCACGCGCTCGAGCGCCTCCTCGACGCGCTCCACGTTCGCCGTCCAGCCGTCCCACTCGGCCTCCCACGTCCCCGGGAACGCGTGGATGCCGACGGCGTCGATCTGCTCGAGCAGCCGCTGCGCGCCGACCAGCTCGAGCCACGGCGGGTCGATCGGGCTCATCCCGCCGAGCACCGTCTTCTTCCCGCGCCGGCGCGCCCAGTGCGCCGCGGCTCCGACCATCTCGCAGAAGACGGTCCACGTCGTGTCGACCCGCCAGTCCCAGTCGCTGAGGTTGTTCGGCTCGTTCCAGAGCTCGACGTGCTCGAACAGCTCGCCGTGGCGCGTGATCAGGAGGTCGACGAAGTCGGCGTAGTCGCGCGGGCGCCGCGGGGGCGACGTCACGTGCGGCGCGACGCCGAGCGACGGCGGCGTGTACGTGACGCACGGCAGGAGCTCGAAATCTCGTGCGAGCGCCGGGAGCAGCCAGTCGTACCAGTCCGCTCCGCGCGGGCCGTGCCAGTCTGCCCACGACACGCCCGTGCGGACGTGCTCGACGCCGATCGCGCGCAGGCTCTCGGCGACCCGCTCGGCGCGCTCGTACTCGTGCGGCTCGAACCACTCGACGACGCCGAGCGCCGGCGCGCCGGCGCTCATATCGTGAGGCCGCGGGCGGAGAGCTCCTTCGTCGCGGCTTCCAGGCGATCCTCCGCCACCTGCCCCTCGAGCCACCCGGCGAGCTCCGCCATCCCCTGCTCGAGCGTCACCTGCGGCCGGTAGTCGAGCAGGTCCCTGGCGCGGGAGACGTCGGCGAAGCAGTGACGGATGTCGCCGGCGCGGTACTTGCCGGTGATGTCGGGCTCGATCTCGCGCACGCCGACCACGTCGGCGAGCTTCTCGTAGATCTCGCGGACGGAGACGCTGTCCCCGCTGCCGACGTTCAGGACCTTCCCGCCGGCCGCGTCGCCCTCGAGCGCGAGCCGGCACGCGCGCGCGACGTCGCGCACGCTCACGAAGTCACGTCGCTGGCCGCCGTCCTCGAAGATGATCGGCGGCTTCCGGTTCAGCAGGCGCGAGGCGAAGATCGCGAGGACGCCCGTGTACGGGTTCGAGAGCGCCTGGCGCGGGCCGTAGACGTTGAAGAACCGGAGCGCGACGACGGGGACACGGTAGGCGGCGCCGAACATGAGGCACATCCGCTCCTGGTCGTACTTGTTCAGCGCGTAGACGGACGTGAGCGCCGGGCGCTTCGTCTCGGGCGTGGGCATCGGGACGAGCGGGCGCGCGTCGGGACCGAGCGGCTCCCACTCGCCGCGCTCGAGCTGCGCCCGTGGCCGCTCGAGCAGGTCGAACCGCTCGCCCGCCTGCGTGCGGTACGCGCCCTCGCCGTAGATGCTCATGCTCGACGCGACGAGCAGCTTGCGCGGCGGCGTGTCGAGGAGCGCCTCGAGCAGCACGCCCGTGCCGACGCTGTTCGCGCTCGTGTACTCCGCGATCTCGTACATGCTCTGGCCGACGCCGACGCGCGCCGCGAAGTGGACGACGGAGTCGACGCCGTCGAGCGCGCCGCGAATGGCGTCGCGGTCGCGGACGTCGCCGACGAGGAGCTCGACGTCGTCGCTCAGGTAGTCCGGCCGAGCGACGTCGCCGTGCACCTGCGCCGTCAGGTTGTCGAGGACGCGGACGCTGTAGCCGGCTGCGAGCAGCTCGTCACACAGGTGCGACCCGATGAACCCGGCGCCGCCGGTGATGAGGACGGCGCCGCCGCGCGACGCGTCGGAGTTCGAGGCCACGTCTTCCTCCCGGGTCGGGGAACGGGATCGGCGTCGACGGGAGGGCGCCGATGCGCCCGCAGTATCCGTTATCCGCTCGTCCCGCCGCCGGTGGAGCGCGCTACGCGCTCGCGGCGTCGCGCTCGCCCGACCGGCGGAGCCGGATCGCGAGCTTCGTGTGTCCCTTCGCCCAGAGGAAGTACGCGTGCGTCGAGCGGCGGCCCAGCCGGTAAGCCACGGCGCCGAGCGCGTGGGACTCGGGCGTCCCGGGCGTTGCCGCGCGGAAGGCGGCGTTGGCGGCCTGGAACCGGCGCCAGCGCCGCCCCATCACGTCGTATGCGGCGCGCGTCCGCGCGTCGTAGAGCGGAACGAGCGCACGATACGGCTTGTCGGCATCGCGCACGCCGCCGAGCGTAAATGGTGCGTCGGCGGGTGGTGCTGCGTGCCGCTGGCCGCCTCAGTAGCTCGTGTTCCTGAGGCTCTTCTGCCTCGTCCGCAGCTGCTTCCGCGCCTCGGCGCGCAGACGCGCGTCCTGCCGCCGCTCGAGCATGGCGAGCTCGCGCTCGAGCTTGCGGTAGCTCTCGTAGCGCTCGCGCGGGAGCGAGCCGTCGCGGAGCGCGGCCTGCACCGCGCAGCCGGGCTCCGCCTGGTGCGCGCAGTCGTTGAAGCGGCACCCGCGGGCGAGCTCGTCGACGTCGCCGAAGGTCGCGGCGAGACCGTCCGGCGCCTCCCACAGCTGGAGCTCGCGCATCCCCGGTGTGTCGAGCAAGAGGGCGCCGCCGGGCAGCGGGACGAGCTCGCGGTGCGTGGTGGTGTGGCGCCCGCGGCCGTCGGAGCGGAGCTCCTGCGTCGCGAGCACCTCGCGCCCCGCGAGCCGGTTCACGAGCGTCGACTTCCCCACGCCGGAGGAGCCGAGGAGCGCGATCGTCCGGCCGACGCCGAGGTACGGCTCGAGCGCGTCGAGGCCCTCGCCCGTCACGCTGCTCAGCGGGTGGATCGGCACGCCGATCGCGACGCTCTCGACGAGGGCGAGCCCCGGCGCGACGTCCGTCACGGTGTCCGCCTTCGTGAGCACGACGACGGGTTGCGCGCCGCTCTCCCACGCCGCCGTCAGGTAGCGCTCGATCCGCCGTGGGTTGAGGTCTGCGCCGAACGCGCTCACGAGGAACACGGTGTCGACGTTCGCGGCGACGACCTGACGGACGGCGCGGCGCCACGCCTCCTTGCGCGCGAACTCGGTCCGCCGCGGCAGGACGGCCTCGATCACCGCCTTCCGCTCCTGCCCGACCGGTCGCGCGACGACCCAGTCGCCGACCGCCGGCTGCTCGTCTTCGCCGAGGCGCCCGGCCGTGATGCCCCCGAGGGGGCCGCGCTCCGTAAGGAGCTCGCACGGACCGTGGTGACGCACGGCGACGCGCGCCGGGATCACATCCTCTCGCTTGTACGGCTCGAAGGCGTCCTCGAAGAAGGCGCTCCAGCCGAGCTCTTGCAGGTTCATCTCGGTCTCCTGAGTCAGGGATTGGCTAAGAAGCTCAAACGAAACGAAGGACGGGCCGCCGTCGCGCGCTCGCCGGCGCGATGCTGCGTCCTCAGTCGCGCCAATAGCGCTGCTATTGCCGCTCCCTGCGTCCTTGCCTCGCACTCGGCGATCACGCGCCGTCAGCGCGTCGTCATTCCGTTAGAGCTTCAGCGGGCGCGCGCGGGCGTTCGAGGCTCAGGAGTGCAGGCGGCCGTGCGCCGCTAGACCGAGAGCCCCGAGGCCCGGCGGGCGGTGAGTGCAGTCATGGCCGAACCTCCTCTCGGTCGCGGGAACGCTCCCGTCACACTAGACGCGTCGCCGGAGGAGGTCAACGCTGCGCTTCGAGAACAGGCACCTGCTCGCGCGCGACCGCGGCCGGCTCGAGGCCGTCGCGGCCGAGCTCGGCGGCGCGTACGTCGAGGCGTGTGACATCCGCGACGGCGCGCAGGTCGAGCGCGCCTTCGCCGCGGCGGCCGCGGCGCTGGGCCCGATCCACGCGCTCGTCGCGAACAGCGGCATCGGCGGCGCGAACGAGCCCGGCCCGCAGGATCGCTTCGACGATCTCGTCGCCACGAACCTCACCGGAACCTACCGCTGCGTCCGCGCGGCGGAGGCGCGCCTCGCGGAGGGGCCCGAGCCGCGCCACGTCGTCGTGATCGCGTCGATCCTCGCGCGCATCGGCGTCGCCGGCTACACCGGCTACTGCGCGTCGAAGGCGGGTCTTCTGGGGCTCGTGCGCGCGTTCGCGGCCGAGCTCGCGCCGCGTGACGTCCAGGTGAACGCGGTCTGCCCAGGCTGGGTCGACACCGAGATGGCGTGGCAGGGGCTCGACGCGATGAGCGGCTCGCGCGAGGAGGCGTATGCCGACGCGATGCGAGACGTCCCGCTCGGTCGGATGGCGCAGCCGGAGGAGATCGCGGGGACGGTCGCCTGGCTGCTCTCGCCGGACGCGGGCGGCGTCACGGGACAGGCGATCGACCACAACGGCGGCGCCTGGATGGGCTAGGGGCGGGGAAGATTCACGCGCGCCCGACGTTGGTACCGGAGACGCGATGAAGCTCGAGGGCATCCACCACATCACGGCGATCACGGCCGACGCGCCGCGCAACGTCGACTTCTACACGCGCGTGCTCGGCCTGCGGCTCGTGAAGAAGACGGTGAACCAGGACGACCCGACCGTCTACCACCTCTTCTACGGCGACGACGAGGGGAGCCCGGGCAACGACCTGACCTTCTTCGAGTACCCCGGCGCGCCGCGCGGCCGCCCGGGCGCCGGCATGGTCTACCGCGTCGTCTGGCGCGTCGGCGGCGACGACGCGCTCGGCTTCTGGGAGGAGCGGCTGCGCGCGGAGGACGCGAGCGCCCGCAGGGCGGACGGGAGCCTCGTCTTCGCCGACCCGGAAGGGCTCGAGCACGAGCTGCGCGCCGACGCGAGCGGCGACGAACCGCTGCTCGCCGATCATCCGGAGGTCCCGGCGGAGGTCGCGCTGCGCGGCTTCGACGGTGTGCGTGCGTTCGCGTCCGACGCGGAGGCGAGCCGCAGCTTCCTCCAAGACGCGCTCGCGTTCGACGCCCGCGGCGGAGCGGAGTGGGAGGCGCGCGGCGAAGCGCGCGGCGGCACCTACGCGCTCGACGCGCCGCCGTCCGAGCGCGGCGTCGGTGGGGCGGGGACCGTCCACCACGTCGCGTGGGCGTCCGGGATGAACGAGCATCCCGAGTGGGGGCGGCTAGCCGCCGCGGGGGGCGCGACGCCGACGCCGGTCGTCGACCGGTTCTACTTCCGCTCGATCTACTTCCGCGAGCCGAGCGGCGTCCTCTTCGAGATCGCGACGATCGGCCCCGGCTTCACGGCCGACGAGCCGCTGGAGACGCTCGGCGAGGCTCTGTCGCTGCCGCCGAACTTCGAGCACCTGCGCGACCGGCTCGAGCAGGTGCTGACGCCGCTGCCCGCGACGCGCCCGGCGCGCCGGTGAGCCTGCCGTACCGGCAGCGTCCCGCGGCCGCCGAGCCCGAGGGACTGCTCGTCCTCTTCCACGGCCGCGGCGCCGACGAGCACGATCTCGTCCCGCTGCTCGACCTGCTCGACCCGGAGCGGCGGCTGCTCGGCGTCACGCCGCGCGGTCCGCTCTCGCTGCCGCCGGGCGGCGCGCACTGGTACGTCGTGCGCGAGGTCGGCTACCCCGACCCGGCGACCTTCCTGCCGACGTTCGAGCGCGCGTCGCGCTGGCTGGACGAACTCGGCGCCGAGACGGGGATCCCGCCCGCGCGGACGATCCTGGGCGGGTTCTCGCAGGGCGCGGTGATGGCGTACTCGCTCGCGCTCGGTCGCGGCCGTTCGCGACCCGCAGCGGTGATCGCGTTCAGCGGCTTCCTCCCGACCGTGGACGGCTTCGAGCTCGACCTCGCGCCGCCGCTGCCGCCGGTCGCGATCGGCCACGGCACGTACGACCCGGTGATCGAGGTCGGCTGGGGCCGCCTCGCACGCGAGCGCCTCGAAGCCGCGGGCGCGCGCGTCACCTACCGCGAGTCGCCGCTCCCGCATACGATCGACCCTCGCTTCGCCGCGCAGCTGGCGCCGTGGCTGGAAGAGGCGCTGGCGGCCGCGCCGGAGCGCGCGGCGCGCTGACGATGAGCGCGACCGCCGCGACGATCACGCCGCCGGCGACGAGCATCCGGGCATCGACGCTCTCGCCGAGGACGGCCCAGCCGAGCATCACGGCGACGACCGGGTTCACGTACGCGTACGTCGCGACGAGCGACGTCCGCGTCGCGCGCAGCAGCCACGCGTAGGCGCTGAAGGCGACGAGCGAGCCGAAGACGATCAGGTAGCCGAACGCCGCGAGGGAGCGGCCGGAGAACGCGTCGAGGCGCGTCTCTCCGAGCTCGCCGGTCACGGCGCCCGCGACCGCGAGGAGCGCGCCCCCCGCGAGCATCTGCATTCCGGCCGAGACGAGCGGGCGCGACGGGAGCGCGACGCGGCCCGAGAGCAGCGTGCCGGCGGCCCAGCCCAGCCCGGCGACGACGAGCACGAGCGCGCCGAGCGAATCGGCCCCGCGGGCGCCTTGCGGGTCGACGAGGAGCACGATTCCGCCGAAGCCGAGCACGAGGCCGACGACCGCCCGCCACGTGAGGCGGGTGCCGAACGCGACGCGGTCGAGGAGCGCGATCCAGAGCGGCACGATCGCGATCAGGAGAGCCGCGATCCCCGAAGGCACGCTCTGCTGCGCCCAGACGACGCCGCCGTTCCCGAGCAGGAAGAGGGGTCCGCCCGTCACGAGGGCGCCGAGCCATTGCCGCGGCCGCACGCGGTCCGCCGCGCGGTCGCCGAAGCGGCTCGCGACGACGAAGAGGATCGCACCCGCGACCCCGAACCGAAGCGCCGACATGAAGAACGGCGGCAGCGTCTCGATTGCGACCGCGATGCCGAGGTAGGTCGAGCCCCAGACGACGTAGACGATCACGAGCGCGGCCGCGATCGCAGCCTGGCGGCGGGTGGGGCGGAACCGCACGCGCGCTAGCGGCGGTCGTCGATCCTGGAGTCTGCGCCGTACAGGACCGCGAGCGGCCCGATCGCGACGATGAAGAGAATGAGCAACAACGTTCCCATGCCCTCACGATGCCACTGCGGATCCATTAGCACAAATCAGGTATTCTTTCGATTTGATCATGGAACCTGATCGTTGGCTCGGCATCGAGCTTCGTCACCTCGCCGCTCTCCAGGCGATCGCCGAGGAGGGCTCGTTCGGGCGCGCGGCGGCGCGGCTCGGCTACACGCAGTCCGCGGTCAGCCAGCAGATCGCGACGCTTGAGCGCGTCGTCGGCGAGCGGCTGCTCGAGCGCCCGGGCGGGCCGCGCGCGGTCTCGCTGACGGAGGCGGGGCGGCTCCTGCTGCGGCACGCGGACGCGATCGTCGCGCGGCTGCGCGCGGCGCAGGCCGACCTGGACGCGCTCTCGACCGGATCCGCCGGGACGCTGCGCGTCGGCACCTACCAGAGCGTCGGGAAGCACATCCTGCCCAGCGTCCTGCGCCGCTTCGCCGGCGCGTGGCCCGACGTGGAGCTTCGCCTCACCGAGAGCAACACCGACCAGGATCTCGTCGAGCGGATCGAGCGCGGCGACCTCGATCTCACCTTCGCCGACTTCCAGCTCTGGGAGGGGCCGTTCGAGTCCGTCGGACTGCTCGAGGATCCATACGTCCTCGTCGTGCAGGCGCGATCGCCGCTCGCGGCGCGCCGCCGCCGGCCGACGCTCGCCGAGGTGGCCGAGCTGCCGCTGATCGGCTTCCGCCAGTGCCGAACGTCCAGCCGCCTCGAGGCGCACCTGCGCAGCGAGGGTCTCGACCCGCGGTTCGTGTTTCGGTCGGACGACAACGGCACGGTGCAGGCGATGGTCGGCGCGGGCGTCGGCGTCGCGATCGTCCCGCGCCTCACGGTCGACCTGAACGACGCGTCGACGGCCGTCGTGGAGCTCGGCGACGCGGTTCCGCCGCGCCGGATCTCGCTCCTCTGGCATCGCGACAGGTACCGCTCGCCTGCGACCCGGGCGTTCACAGCGGTCGCGCAGGAGGTGTGCGCGGAGTTCTCTTCCGTCTTGCCTAGCCGCTCGGCGGCCGCAGGACGGCGAACTGGTCGGTGATCGCGAGCGTTCGCTCGCGGAACCGGAACAGCGCCGCCGGGCGACCCCCGGCAGGGCCGGGCTCCCGGCGCTCGCCCGTCTGCTCGAGCAGGCCGCGGCGGAGCAGGACGCGCTGGAGGTTCGTGGTCGAGACGGCGTGGCCGAGCGCGGCGGCGTAGACGTCGCGGAGCTGCGAGATCGTGAACACCTCGGGCGCGAGCCCGAAGCCGGCGTTCGTGTAGGAGAGCTTCGCGCGCAGCCGCTCGCGGCCGGCGAGGGCGATCGCGCCGTGGTCGAACGCCATCCGGGGCAGCCGCGCGACCGGGTACCACCGCGTGTCCGCGGGCAGCGCGGGGTCGAGGTCGCTCGGGACGAGCCCGAGGTACGCGGTGGCGAGCTGCCACTCCAGCGGATTCCGGTCGGGCTCGCTGCGCGTCTCGAGCTGCTCGAGGTGTGAGAGCTCGCGGACGTCGACCTTGGCGGCGAGGTGCCGCCGGATCGACCCCTCCAGCGTCTCGTCCGGCTCGAGGTAGCCGCCGGGAAGGGCCCACGCGCCGGAAAACGGCTCTCGCGCCCGCTCCCAGAGCAGCACCTGAAGTCGGCCTTCACGCACCTGCAGGACGACCGCGAGCGTGACGTGAGTCGGCGCGGAGCGCGTTGTCGCCGACCCGGCCTGCGCGGCTACGGTAGGCTTCGCCACAGGTTTGAGACTATCAGGCAAAAACCTCGGAGGATCCTTCTCGTGAAGTCGAAGATCGCGCTGCTCGCCGTCCTGTCCCTGCTCCTCGTCGCTGCGTGTGGCGGCGAAGGCGAGCAGGAGGCCGGGAGCCCGCGCACGACGCAGCCGCAGGACGAGCGTGCGCTCAAGGTCGGCCTCGTCACCGACGTCGGGCAGCTGAACGACCGCGGCTTCAACTTCCTGGCCTACGAGGGCGTGAAGCAGGCCGAGAGGCGCCTCGGCGTCTCCGGCCGCGTCCTCGAGTCCGCGTCGGCGTCCGACTACGTCCCGAACCTCACGTCGCTCGCGCGGCAGGACTACGACCTCGTGATCGGCGTCGGCTTCGCCCAGGGGGAGGCGATCGACGCGGCGGCGACGCGCTACCCGAACACCCGCTTCGTGATCATCGACGTCGACCAGGCGTCGCTCGCGCACAAGCCGAAGAACGTCGTCGGCCTGATCTTCCGCGAGCAGGAGGTCGGCTACCTCGCGGGGTACCTGGCCGCGCTGACCGAGAAGCGGCGGCCCGGCCCGGACGTGATCAGCTCCGTCGGCGGGATGAAGGAGCCGCCGGTCGACCGCTTCATCGCCGGCTATCGGGCGGGCGCGAAGAAGGCCGTGCCCGCGATCAAGCTCCTGAACGGCTATTCGCAGGACTGGGACGACCAGTCGAAGTGCAAGGAGGTCGCGCTCGACCACATCGCGCGCGGGGCGGGCATCGTCTTCCAGGTCGCGGGCGGCTGCGGCCTCGGCGCGCTCGACGCGGCGCGCGAGCGGCGGGTCTGGGGCATCGGCGTGGACGCCGACCAGTCGTTCCTCGGCCCGCACATCCTCACGAGCGCCCAGAAGAAGGTCGACCGCGCCGTGTACCTCACGATCGAGTCGGTGAAGAACGGGACCTGGCGCGGCGGGCGGAACATGGTCTTCGGCCTCGACGAGGGCGGCGTCGGGCTGGGCAAGGTCAGCGGCAAGGTGTCGCGCGCCGACCTCGCGCAGGTGGAGCGGATCCGCGAGCAGATCGCGAACGGAGAGATCGCGCGCATCCCGACGACGGTCGAGTAGGGGCTCCTCCCGCGAGGAAGAAGTGCGCGCCGAAACGCGTTGATCCAGGTGGCACCCGCGCGAGAGGAGACGAGATGGCGACGCTGACGCCCGAGCACCGCGAATTCCTGGAGAACCCGTACTTCGCAACCGCGACGACGCTGCGTGAGGACGGCTCGCCGCACAACACCGTCGTCTGGGTCGACGTCGACGACCGCGGTGTCTTCTACAACACGGTCACGACGCGCGCGAAGGGGCGGCACCTCGCGCGCGACCCGCGCACCGCCGTCACCGTGATCGACCCTCAGGACCCGTTCAAGTGGATCACCGTCTCCGGCACGGCGGAGCTCTCGACGGAGGACGGGAACGAGACGATCGACCGCCTCTCGTTCAAGTACACCGGTCGGGAGAAGTACGCGTCGCACAAGCCGGGCGAGCAGCGCGTGACGGTGCGGATCCATCCGGAGAAGATCACTGCGACCGGCCTCAAATAGCGATGGCGGTCGTCGTCTGCGACGTCGGACCGCGCGACGGGCTCCAGAACGAGCGCGACGTGCTCGAACCGCCGGTGCGCGCGGAGCTGGTCGACCGGCTCGCCGCTGCCGGGCTCCCGCGTGTCGAGGCGGCGAGCTTCGTCGACGCGGCGCGCGTGCCGCAGATGGCCGGCGCCGAGGACGTGGTCGAGCAGATCCAGCGGCGCCCGGAGACCGAGTACTCGGGGCTCGTCCTCAACCGCCGGGGCTACGAGCGGCTGTGCGCGACGACCCTCGATCGCGTCAACGTGACCCTGGGGGCCACGGAGACCTTCAACCGGCGCAACGCCAACGCCTCCCTCGAGGAGGCGACCGAGCGCGTGGCGGAGATCGTCGCCGCCTCGGAGCGGCCGGCGACGCTCACGATCAGCGTCGCCTTCGGGGATCCGTGGGAGGGCGAGGTCGATCCCGATCGCGTCGTCGAGTTGGCGGGACGGCTCGATGCGGCTGACGAGATCGTCCTCGCCGACACGATCGGCGTCGCCACGCCGGGACGCGTGCGCCGCCTCGTCGAGCGCGTGCGGGAGCTCGGGAAGCCCGTCGGCGGGCACTTCCACAACACGCGGAACACCGGCTTCGCGAACGCGTGGGCGGCGCTCGGGGCGGGCGCGACGGTGCTGGACGCCGCGGTTGGAGGGCTCGGCGGCTGCCCGTTCGCGCCGAAGGCGACGGGCAACATCGCGACGGAGGATCTCGTCTACCTCCTGGAGCGCGAGGGCGTCGACACGGGGATCGACCTCGGCGCCCTGGCGGCCGTGTCGGAGTGGCTGGAGCAGGTGCTCGGGCGGCAGCTGCCCGGGCAGGTCTACCGCGCGGGCGCGTTCCCGGCGGCGGTCTGACCCGCGGCCGGCAGCGCCCGCTGCATGACGCGCTCGCGGCTGTGCCGCATCAGGTAGTGCGTCAACACGAAGAGGACGAGCGCGCTCAGCGGGTGGAGGCCCGCGAGCCAGCCGTTGTCACTCGCCGGGAGCGCGATCTGGACCGTCGCGAGCACGAACAGGAGCGCGCTGAGGAGGATCTGGTTGCGTCCGATCCAGCCGAGGAGCGCGAAGAGGAAGACGAGCAGCGAGAGCAGGTGCAGCACCGTGAACCCGAGCATCTCGTGCGGGTCGAAGCTCATCGCGCCGAAGATCGCGAAGCCCGCCAGCAGGAACTGCACGACGACGCCGAGCTGGAAGAGCGCGAGCGAGACGAAGTGCGCCCAGCGGGAGAAGCGGCGGACGGCGGCCACGGCGCGAGTATCCCATCCGGCGCGGCTATCGTCGGGCGGTGCGCCGCCTCTGGGTCACCGGCGCGACCGGCTACCTCGGGCGCGAGCTCGTCCCCCGCGCCGCCGACGCCGGCTGGGAGGTGGAGACGGCGCGCGTCGACGTCCGCGACTCTGCCGCCGTCGCCGCGTTCGCCGAGGCCGGGCGGCCCGCTGCCGTCGTCCACGCGGCGTACGTCCAGGGCGGGCCCGACGCTTGGAGCGTCACCGTGGACGGCGCGGAGCTCGGCGCCGCCGGCCCGCTCCACGTCCCGGTCGCCGACGCCGTGAGCCGCTGCGAGTTCGCGCGCCTCGTCCTCGCCGCGAACGGGCGCGACCCGGAGGAGATCCGCGGCGAGCCGCCTCGGTGCCGCGCCCGCTCGACTGACCCTCGACTCGTCCCGCGCGCAGTCGATGATTCGCACGCGCGTGCGCGGTGTACGTAGCGTGCTGACGTGAACCGGCTCGCGAACGAGACTTCGCCGTACCTCCTGCAGCATGCCGACAACCCCGTGGACTGGTACCCGTGGGGCGAGGAGGCGCTCGCGCGGGCGCGCGGGGAGGACAAGCCGATCCTGCTCTCGATCGGCTACTCGGCGTGCCACTGGTGCCACGTCATGGAGCACGAGTCGTTCGAGGACGAGGAGACGGCGCGGCTCATGAACGAGCTCTTCGTGAACGTGAAGGTCGACCGCGAGGAGCGTCCGGACCTCGACTCGATCTACATGGACGCCGTGGTCACGCTGACCGGCCACGGCGGCTGGCCGATGACCGTGTTCCTGACGCCGGACGGCGAGCCGTTCCTCGGCGGCACGTACTACCCGCCGGAGCCGCGCCACGGGATGCCGAGCTTCCGCCAGGTGCTCCGCGCGGTCGCGGACGCGTACCGCGACCGGCGGGGGGACGTCGCCCGGCAGGCGCGCGCGCTCGTCGACGCGATCGCTTCGCCGGCGAACGCGCGCCCGTCGACCGACCCGCTGACCGAGAGCCTGGTCGCCCAGGCCGCGCGCGGCCTGCGCTCCGGGTTCGACCCGGTGTGGGGCGGCTGGGGGCGAGCGCCGAAGTTCCCGCCGGCCTCGACGCTCGAATTCCTGCTCCGCCGGCACCTGCGCGGGGACGAGGACGCCTTGCGTCACGTCACGACGACGCTCGACGGCATGGCCGCCGGCGGGATGTACGACCTGCTCGGCGGCGGCTTCCACCGCTACTCCGTGGACGCGGAGTGGGTGGTCCCGCACTTCGAGAAGATGCTCTACGACAACGCGCTGCTCGCGCCGGCCTACCTCCACGCGTGGCTCGTGACCGGGAACGAGCGCTACCGGCGCGTCGCGGAGGAGACGCTCGGCTACATGCTGCGCGAGCTGCTCCTGCCCGAGGGCGGCTTCGCCTCGGCGCAGGACGCGGACACGGAGGGCGTCGAGGGGCTGACGTTCACGTGGACGCCCGCTGAGCTCGAGGCCGTCCTCGGCGAGCGCCGCGACGAGCTCCTGCTCCCGTTCGAGCACGCGCGGTTCGTCCTGCGTGGCGAGCTCGACGAGGAGGAGCGGCGGGCGCTGTTCAAGGCGCGCGAGCCGCGCCCGAAGCCGTTTCGCGACGACAAGGCCATCGCGTCGTGGAACGGGCTCGCACTCGCCGCGCTGGCGGAGGCGGGGCGGAGGCTCGAGCGCGCGGACCTGCTGGACGCGGCCCGTCGGCTGGGCGAGTTCCTGCTCGGGCCGTTGAGCGACGAGCAGGGGCGCCTCTGGCGGAGCTACCGCGACGGCCGCGTGCGGAACACGGGCTACCTCGACGACTACGCCGACGTCGCGAACGGCCTCCTCGAGCTCCACGTCGCCACGGGCGAACTGCGCTGGCTGGAGGAGGCGCACCGCCTGGCGAGGCTCGCGATCGACCTCTTCGCCGACGACGAGCGCGGCGGCTTCTTCCTCGCTCCGGCGGAGGGGGAGCAGCTCGTCGCGCGGAAGAAGGCGTTCGACGACCACCCGACGCCGTCGGGGAACTCGATGCTGGCGTACGTGCTGCTCCGGCTCGCACGCATCTACGGCGACGATGAGCTCGAGCGGCGGGCGACGGGCGTCTTCCGGCTCGTGCACGCGAACCTGTCGCGCGCGCCCTCGGCGTTCGGTCACCTGCTCTGCGCGCTCGACCTCTTCTTCTCGCCGCCGCGGGAGATCGCAATCGTCGGCCCGCCGGACTCGCCGGTCGCGCGCGCCGCGCTGTCGCGGTTCGACCCGAACGCCGTGGTCGCGTTCGGGCCCGCGGGCGGGATTCCGCTGCTCGAGGGCAAGGGCTACGTGAACGGCGAGCCCGCCGTGTATGTCTGCGAGCGGTTCGCGTGCAGCGCGCCGGTGACCGACCCCGCGCAGCTCGCGGCATAGTCGACGCGGCCGCGCCATACTCGGCGCCGGTGGCGACGCGTCAGATCGTGGCGCTCGGCGGCGCGGGCGCGCCGCGCGGGCCGCTGACGCGGTTCCTGCTCTCGCTGACGCAGAAGCCGCGCCCGAAGATCTGCTTCCTCGCGACCGCGGTCGGTGACGCGCCGGATGCGATCGTCCGCTTCTACGAGGCATTCGAGCCCGCGTCGTGCGAGCGCTCGCACCTCAAGCTGTTCGGCGTCCCGCACGCGGGCATCCGGGAGCACCTGCTCCACCAGGACGTGATCTACGTGAGCGGCGGCAACACGGCGAACATGCTCGCCGTCTGGCGGGTGCACCGCATCGACGCGATCCTGCGCGAGGCGTGGGAGCGCGGCACCGTGCTCTGCGGTTGGAGCGCGGGTGCGATCTGCTGGTTCGAGGGCGGGATCACCGACTCGTTCGGCCCGGAGCTCGCGCCGCTCGACGACGGCCTGGGCTTCCTCTCCGGCACGTTCTGCCCGCACTACGACGGGGAGCCCGAACGGCGGCCGACGTTCCTGCGGCTCGTGGCCGGCGGGTTCCCCGCGGGGCTGGCGGCAGACGACGCGGTCGGCGTGCATCTCGCGGGGCGCGAGCTGGCGGAGGTCGTCACGGAGCGGCCGAACGCGCGCGCGTACCGCGTGCAGCGCGACGGCGACCGCGTCGTCGAGATCCCACTCGACGCGCGCCTGCTCGGCTGACGTCCCTCGTCCGGTGAGTTTGCCGTCCGACGCGCTCGGCAATCTCTCGTGCCATGGGAATCGGTGTAAGTCTCATCCTGATCGCGATCGGCGCGATCCTCGCCTTCGCCGTGAACGCCGAGGTCAGCGGCCTCGACGTCCAGACGATCGGCTGGATCCTGCTTGCGGTCGGCGTCCTCGGCGCGCTCATCTCGATGATCTACTGGTCGAGCTGGGGCGGCTGGGGTGGCTCGCGGCGGCGCGAGGTCGTCTACGACGACCGGCCGCCCGCGCCGTAGCCGGCTGCTGACGCGGAACCGACGCTCGACGGCGAGGTCGCGGACCTCGTCGTCGAGGTCGCGCGCTCCGGCTTCGGGCCGCGGCGCGTGCTTTTAGGCTACGCGCCCCGTGGCGCTGCTCGAGCTCGAGAACGTCACCCGTCGCTTCGGCGGGATCGTGGCGCTCGACGGCGTCTCGCTCGACGTGGGCGAGGGCGAGATCGTGGGGCTGATCGGGCCGAACGGCGCCGGCAAGACGACGGCCTTCAACGTGATCACGCGCCTCTACGCGCCGGACGCGGGACGGGTGGCGTTCGACGGCGCGGACCTCCTGCGCATCCGCGCGCACCGGATCATCCGCCACGGGATCGCGCGCACGTTCCAGAACGTCGCGCTCTTTCGCGGGATGACGGTGCTGGAGAACGTCCTCGTCGGCGCGCACGCGCGCCGCGGGGCGCGCGACGCGCTGGAGACGCTCGAGTACTGCGGCCTGCGCGACGTGGCGCACACGCCGGTCTCGCGGCTCCCGTTCGGCACGCAGAAGCAGGTCGAGACCGCGCGCGCGCTCGCGTCGGGGCCGCGCCTCGTGCTGCTCGACGAGCCGGCGGGCGGCCTGGTCCACGAGGAGGTGGACGCGCTCGCTGGCTTCATCCGCCGCCTCCGGCTCGACTTCGGCGTGACGATCCTCCTCGTCGAGCACCACATGAACCTCGTGATGGGCGTCTCCGACCGGGTGCACGTCCTCAGCTTCGGCCGCCGGATCGCGTCCGGCGCGCCGGCGGACGTACAGCAGGATCCGGCGGTCGTCGAGGCCTACCTCGGCGAGGCGGCGTGAGCGCGCTGCTCGAGCTCCGCGACGTGCACGCGCGCTACGGCGCGGTGAAGGTGCTGCACGGAGTGTCGCTCAGCGTCCGCGAGGGTGAGGTCGTCGCGCTGCTGGGCGCGAACGGCGCGGGCAAGACGACCACGCTCCGCACGATCTCCGGGATGGTGAAGCGCTCCGGCGAGATCCTGCTCGCAGGGCGCCGGATCGCGTCCTCGCCCGAAGGCGTCGCCCGCGCCGGCGTCGCGCACGTCCCCGAGGGGCGCGGCACGTTCGCGGAGCTGTCGGTTCGCGACAACCTGCGCCTCGGCGCATATGCCGCGGGCCGGAACGGCGGCTTCACGCGAGCGTACGCGTACTTCCCGTGGCTCGAGGAGCGCGCCGCGCAGCAGGCGGGGACGCTGTCGGGCGGGGAGCAGCAGATGCTCGCGCTCGCCCGCGCGCTGATGTCGCACCCGCGCCTGCTCCTGCTCGACGAGCCGTCGCTCGGGCTCGCGCCGCGCGTCGTGCGCGAGCTCTTCCAGATCGTCCGCAGGCTCAACGAGGAGGAGGGGCTCGCGGTGCTCGTCGTGGAGCAGAACGCGTCGCTCGCGCTCGACGTCGCGACCCGCGCGTACGTCCTCGAGACGGGCCGCGTCGCGCTCGAAGGCTCGAGCGACGAGCTGCGCGCAAACGACGACGTCCGCCGCTCCTACCTCGGCTACTAGCGGCCCGTGGCCGACCTGCTACAGCAGATCGTCAGCGGGCTCGCGTCGGGCGGGATCTACGCGAGCCTCGCGCTCGCGCTCGTCCTGATCTACCGAGCGACGCGCGTGGTCAACTTCGGCCAGGGCGAGATGGCGATGTTCACGACGTTCGTCGCGTGGTCGCTCGCGAACCACCTGCCGTACTGGGCCGCGTTCGCACTCACGCTCGTGATCGCGTTCGCCGGCGGCGCGGCGCTCGAGCTCCTGCTGATCCGGCCGATCCGCGACGCGCCGGTCCTGACCGTCGTGACGGTCACGATCGGCGTCCTCATCGGCCTCAACGGGCTCGCGCGCCTGATCTGGGGGAACGAGCCGCGCCAGCTCGAGAGCCCGTTCTCGACGGAGCCGGTGCGGATCGGCGGCGTCGCGTTCTCGCTCCAGGATCTCGGGACGATCGCCGTCTCGCTCGCGATCGTCGCGGTGCTCTGGCTCTTCTTCCAGCGGACGAAGGTCGGGCTCGGCCTCCGCGCCGCCGCGCTGAACCCGTCCGCGAGCCGGCTCGTGGGCGTCCGCGTGGGGGCCATGCTCGCGCTCGGGTGGGGGCTCGCTGCCGTGCTGGGCGCCGTGGCGGGGCTGATGGCCGCGCCCGCGCTCGGGAGCTTCGACCAGAACATGATGCAGCCGATCCTGCTCTACGCGTTCGCCGCCGCGATCCTCGGCGGGATCGACAGCCCGCTCGGCGCCGTGGTCGGAGGGCTCGGCCTCGGCGTGATCGTGAACCTCCTCGGGACCTACGTCGACGTCGTCGGCGCGGAGCTCCGCCTGCCCGTCGCGCTGCTCATCATCCTCGTCGTCCTGCTCGTCCGTCCGGCCGGCCTCTTCGGACGCGAGGCAGTGAGGCGCGTGTGAGCCGCATGGCGCTCGTGTGGCCGGCGCGGCTCCTCGGGCTCGGCGCCGTCGTCGCGGTGCTCGCGCTGCTCCCGCGCACGCTCGAGGACTTCACGAACGCCTACGCGTCCGACCTGGCCTTCGTCGCGATCTACTTCACCGCGCTGCTCGGGCTGAGCATCCTCACCGGCTACAGCGGCCAGATCTCCCTCGGCCACGGCGCGTTCATGGCGATCGGCGGCTACACGACCGCGATCCTCATGTCCGAGCAGGGGCTGCGGCTCGCCGGCCACACGTTCTCGTCCGACCTGCGCGACGTCTACACGATCCCGATCGCGGGCGTGGTCGCCGGACTCGCGGGACTCCTTTTCGGCCTGCCCGCGCTCCGGCTCACGGGGCTCTACCTCGCGCTCGCGACCTTCGCCGTCGCCGTCGCGCTGCCGCAGGTGCTGAGGCGGTTCGAGACGCTCACCGGCGGCGGGACGGGGATCCAGCTCTTCGGCCTGCCGCAGCTCTCCGGGCTCGGCGTCGAGGTGAACGTGTTCGGCCGCACGCTGCCGTTCAACGACTGGCTCTACTACCTGTGCTGGTCGATCGCGCTCGCGCTGCTCGTCGCCGCGTGGCTCCTCCTGCGCGGGCGCCTCGGCCGCGCCCTCCGCGCGGTGCGGGACAGCGAGGTCGCGGCCGCCTCGTCCGGCGTCAGCCTCGCGCGCTACAAGACGCTCGCCTTCGCGATCAGCGCCTTCTACGCGGGCGTGGCGGGCTCGCTGTTCGCCATCGCGACGACCTTCGTGAACCCGGACGTGTTCCCGATCACGCTCTCGATCTTCCTGGTGATCGGCGCGGCGATCGGCGGGTACGGCTCGCTCCTTCCGCTCCTCGCCGGCGCGCTCTTCGTCCAGTACGTCCGCAACCTCGGCGACGACGCGGCGGACGCCGGGCGGCTGCCGGGGCCGGTGGCGGAGTTCCTCGCCCGGCCCGGTGGTCGCGACCTCGTCTTCGGCGCGACGCTGATCGTCGCCATGTTCCTGCTCCCGAACGGCATCGGCGGCCTGCTCCGGCGGGCGGCGGAGCCGTTAACAAGTCGCTTGTACACTCGCGCGTCTTGATCCGGAAGCTCCCGTTCCTCGCGTGCGCGCTCGCGCTCGCAACGGCCGGCGGCGCGCAGGCGCGCGGCGAGGCCGACCCGGGCGTGACGTCCACGACGATCACGATCGGCGGCACCGTGCCGCTGTCGGGCATCGCCGCGGCCTACGCGTCCGTCGGCCGCGGCGCCGAGGCGTACTTCAAGTACGTGAACGCGCGCGGCGGCGTGAACGGGCGCAGGATCGTCTACAAGATCCTCGACGACGCGTACAACCCCGCGAACACCGTGCAGCAGACGCGCGAGCTGGTGCAGCAGGAGCGCGTGTTCGCCGTCTTCAACAGCCTCGGGACCGAGCACAACCTCGCGATCCGGCAGCTGCTGAACACGCTGAAGGTGCCGCAGATCTTCCCCGCGACGGGGGCGACGACGTTCGGGAGCGACTACGGGCGCTACCCGTGGACGACCGCGGGGTTCCAGCCCACGTACACGAGCGAAGGACGCATCTACGGCCGCGCGATCGGGCAGATGAAGCGCCGGGCGAGGGTCGCCGTGCTCTACCAGAACGACGACTACGGGAAGGAGATCCTGAACGGGATCAGGCAGGGGCTCCGCTTCGCCGGCAGGGGTGGGCGCGTCGTCGCCGCCGAGTCGTACGGGATCAGCGACCCCGACGTCTCGTCCGCGGTCGCGAAGCTGCGCCGCTCGAACGCGGACATCTTCGTCATCGCCGCGACGCCGCGGCCCGCCATCCAGGCGTTCATCGCGGCGAACAAGCTCGCGTGGAAGGCGCGGATCATCGTCAACGCGGTCGCGAGCGCCTCGAACACGATGAAGATCGTCGCCGCGTCCACGGGCAAGCGCGCCGAGGGCGCGGTCTCGATCGTCTTCCTAAAGGACCCGAACGACCCGAAGTGGCGCAACGACCGCGCGATCAGGCTCTACAGGACGATCATGCGCCGCCACGGCACGGGGGACGCGAACGACGTCTACAACGTCTATGCGATGGCGTCCGCGTACACGTTCGTGGAGGCGCTGAGGAAGGCGGGGAGGAACCCGACGCGTGCGTCTTTCATGCGGGCGGTCACGAACCTGAACATCCGGAACAACCCGTTCCTGCTGCCGGGAATGCGCATCCGCACGTCGGCCAGGGATCGCTTCCCGCTCGACCAGGCCCGGCTCCAGCGCTGGTCGAACGGCCGCTGGATCAGCTACGGGCCGCTGCTCTCGCCGCGCTGACCCCGGTCGCCACTCCGGCGTAAGCTCACTCGATGGACGTCCGCGAGCTCCTGGAGGCGCCGCTGGAGGAGCTGTGCGCCGAGGCCCGCCGTCTGCGCCGAGGGCCGCTCGTCACGTACTCGCCGAAGGTCTTCGTCCCGGTGACGAAGCTCTGCCGCGACGTTTGCGGCTACTGCACGTTCGCGCGACCGCCGCGGCGAGGAGAGCGCGCGTACATGATTCTCGACGAGGTGATCGACGTGGCGCGCGCGGCCGCCGCCGCCGGCTGCCACGAGGCGCTCTTCACGCTCGGGGACAAGCCGGAGCTGCGTTACCGCGCCGCGCGCGAGGAGCTGCGTACGCTCGGATGCGAGACGACGCTCGAGTACCTCGCGAGCGCGGCGCGGGCCGTGCTCGACGAGACGGGCCTCCTCCCGCACCTGAACCCGGGGCTGATGACCCGCGCCGACCTCGACGAGCTGCGACGGGTGAGCGCCTCGATGGGAGTCATGCTGGAGACGATTGCGGAGCGGCTCGGGGCACGCGGCGCCCCCCACTGGGCGTCTCCGGACAAGCTGCCGGCACGGCGTCTGGAGACGATCGCGGCCGCCGGCGAGGCGCGCGTCCCCTTCACGACGGGGATCTTGATCGGGATCGGCGAGACGCGCGCGGAACGGCTCGACGCGCTGCTCGCGATCCGCGACCTGGGCGAGCAGCACGGCCACGTGCAGGAGGTGATCGTCCAGAACTTCCGGGCGAAGCGCGGGACCCGGATGGCCGCGCACCCGGAGCCCCAGCTCGACGAGCACCTCTGGACGATCGCCTCCGCGCGGATCGTCCTCGGCCCGGACTGGCACGTCCAGGCGCCGCCGAACCTCGCCTACGACGACTTCCCGCGCCTGCTCGACGCCGGGATCGACGACTGGGGCGGTGTCTCGCCCGTCACGATCGACCACGTCAACCCGGAGGCGCCGTGGCCCGAGGTCGAGCGCCTCGAGGAGGCGACGCGCAGCCGGGGGCTCGAGCTCGCGCCGCGGCTCGCGCTCTACCCGGAGTACGTCGAGAACCTCGAGCGCTGGTGCGATCCGAAGGTCGCCCGGCACGTCCGCGGCCGCGCCGACGCGCTCCGCCTCGCACGCGAGGACGCGTGGACGCCCGGCGAGCCGTCGCCGATCCCGCGCCGCTACCTGGCGCGTCGGGGCGTAGAGCGTCTAGACCTCGGAACGGAACTCGACGAGGACGCGATCGTCCGCCTCTTCCACGCGCGCGGCCGCGAGCGCGACGCCGTGCGCGCGGCGGCCGACGAGCTGCGGCGCGAGGTCAACGGCGACGTCGTCACGTACGTCGTCAACCGCAACATCAACTACACGAACATCTGCTACTTCCGCTGCGGCTTCTGTGCGTTCTCGAAGGGCAAGCTCGCGGCGAACCTGCGGGGTCCGGCCTACCTCGTCCCGCTCGAGGAGATCGTCCGCCGCTGTCGCGAGGCGTGGGAGCGGGGAGCGACGGAGGTGTGCCTCCAAGGCGGAATCCACCCGGCGTTCACGGGCGCCTTCTACCTCGACGTCGTGCATGCGATCAAGGAAGCGCTGCCCGAGATCCACGTGCACGCCTTCTCCCCGCTCGAGGTGTGGCAGGGCGCCGCGACGCTCGGGCTCGAGCTCGACGACTACCTGAAGCGCCTGCGCGGGGCCGGTCTCGGCACGCTTCCCGGCACCGCCGCCGAGATCCTCGACGACGAGGTGCGGCGCATCATCTGCCCGGACAAGGTGACGACGGCGCAGTGGCTCGAGGTGATGCAGACGGCGCATGCGGTCGGGCTGCGGTCGACGACGACGATGATGTTCGGCCACGTCGACGGGCCGCGAGCCTGGGCACGCCACCTGATCGCGCTGCGCGAGCTCCAGCGCGAGACCGGCGGGTTCACCGAGTTCGTCCCGCTCCCATTTGTGCCGATGGAGGCGCCGATCGCGCTGAAGGGCCTCGCGCGCCGCGGGCCGACGTTCGGCGAGACGCTGCTCGTGCACGCTGTGGCGCGGCTTGCGCTCCACCCGTGGATCACGAACGTGCAGGCGTCGTGGGTGAAGGCGGGGCCGGACGGCGTCCGCGCGCTGCTCAAAGCCGGCGTCAACGACCTCGGCGGGACGCTGATGAACGAGTCGATCTCCCGCGCGGCGGGGGCCGCGCACGGTCAGGAGCTACCGCCGGAGCGGATGGAGGAGCTGATCCGCAGCGCCGGGCGCGTGCCGCGACAGCGCACGACGCTCTACGGCGAGGTGCCGGAGGAGCGGCGCCGCGCCTCGTTCGGCGCGCCCCCGCTCGCGGAGCCGCTGAACCCGAACGCGAGCGAGGCGGGGCTGAAGGCGCCGCGGCGGCTCGTCCGCCCGGGCCTCGCGGCGGCGGGTCGCTAGAGCGCGTCGTACGCGAGCAGGTCGTCGACGCTCTGGCGCCGGCGGATCTGCCGCACGCGGCCGTCCCCGACGAGAACGGCCGCGGGCAGCGGGACGAGGTTGTAGCTCGATGCCATCGCGAGCGTGTACGCGCCGGTCGCCGGGACGGCGAGCAGATCGCCACGGCGCGGCTCCGCTAACTCGACGTGCCCGATCAGCGTGTCGGCCTCGCAGTGCTTCCCGGCGACGCTGTACGTGCCGGCCGCGCGCTCGCCGGCGCGGTTCGCCAGCAGTGCCGTGTAGCGCCCGCCGTAGAGCTGGGGCCTCGGGTTGTCCGACATGCCGCCGTCCACCGCGACGTACGTGATCGCCTCCGTCGCACGCTTGACGACGCCGACGCGGTAGAGCGTGACGCCTGCGCGCCCGACGAGAGAGCGGCCGGGCTCGAGGACGACCTGTGGCCGTGGAAGGTCGTGCAGCGCCCACGCCTGCTCGAGCGTCCGGACGAGTCCCCCGACGAACGTCTCGACCGGCGGCGGCCGCTCGTCGTCGACGTGGGCGACGCCGAGCCCGCCGCCGACGTCCACGAGCGCAGGCGTCCACGCGAGCTCCTGGCGGCAGCGTGCCGCGAACGCCGCCAGCCACTCGATCGTCATCCGCGCGGCCTGGAGGTCGAGGAGCTGCGAGCCGATGTGGACGTGCAGCCCCGCAACGTCGAGCCCGGCCGCGCCCGCCTGCCGCACCGCCTCGAGCGCGGCGTCCGCGGGCAGACCGAACTTCGACCCGTGGTGCGACGTGCGGATCGCCTCGTGCGTGTCGGCCTCGATGCCGGACGTCACGCGCACGAGGACACGCCGGATCCCGGCGGCGGCCGCGCGCTCCACCTCGTCGAGCGCGTCGAGCACGAGGAGGCCTGCGCCTGCGCGGGCCGCTGCCCGCAGCTCGTCGTCGCTCTTGTTGTTCCCGTGCACGACGAGCCTCTCCGGCGGGACCCGTGCGCGGCGAGCGGCTTCGAGCTCGCCCAGCGTGGAGACGTCCGCGCCCAGGCCCTCCCGCGCGAAGAGCTGCAGCAGCGCGACGTTCGGGAACGCCTTCGCGCCGTAGACGACGAGCGCGTCCGGCGCGGCGCGGCGGTACGCGCGCGCCTGCTCCACCAGCGTCTGCTCGCAGTAGACGAGGAGCGGGGTGCCGTGCGCCTCGGCGATGGCAGAGGTGCGAACGCCGCCGATCACGAGCTCGCCGCCGTCGCGCGACGCGGTCACGGGAAAGAGATCCAGCACGAAGCCATTGTGGCCGCTACGATTCGGCGGATGCAGCAGCTTCTTACGTAGGCCAGGAAGCGAACGCGGCGCGAGCCGCGGCAGCTTCCCGTGGAGCCTCTCGATCGAGAGGCTTTTTTATTTCCCGGAGGACGGACGAAGTGGACAGGTACGACCCGCAGACGATCGAGCCGAAGTGGCAGCAGGTCTGGCGGGCCGAGCGCGCGTTCAACGTCGACAACCCGCAGCCGGGCGCCGTCGAGGGCCGCGAGTTCTACATGCTCGAGATGCTCCCGTACCCGTCCGGCGATCTCCACATGGGTCACGTCCTCAACTACACGCTGGGCGACGTCGTCACGCACTTCCGGCGCCGGAACGGTTACGCCGTGCTGCGTCCGATGGGCTTCGACTCGTTCGGCCTGCCCGCCGAGAATGCCGCGATCAAGCAGGGCGGGCACCCGCGCGAGATCACGGAGCGCAGCATCGCGTCGATCTCGAACCAGATGCGGCGCATGGGGTGGGCGATCGACTGGGACCGCGAGGTATCCGCGCACGAGCCGACGTACTACCGCTGGACGCAGTGGCTCTTCTTGAGGTTCTTCGAGCAAGGCCTCGCGTACCGGAAGGAGGCGCCCGTCAACTGGTGCCCCAACGACCAGACGGTGCTGTCGAACGAGCACGTCGTCGACGGCCGCTGCTGGCGCTGCGGCGCCGTCGTCGAGGCGCGCAACATGGAGCAGTGGTTCTTCAAGATCACCGAGTACGCGGACGCGCTGCTCGACGACCTGGCGACGATCGACTGGCCAGAGCGGACGAAGAAGATCCAGGCGCAGCACATTGGCCGCTCGGAGGGCGGCGAGATCGTCTTCCGCGTCGCAGAGCTCGACCTCGACATCCCCGTCTTCACGACGCGCCCGGACACGCTGTTCGGCGCGACCTTCTTCGTCGTCGCACCGGAGTCACCACTGGTCGATCGGCTAGCGGAGGGCACCGAGGGCGCCGACGAGATTCGGTCGTACGCACGCGTCGCCGCCGCGCGGCCGACAGAGGAGCGCGCGACGCGCGAGAAGACCGGCGTCTTCACAGGCCGCCACGCGACGAACCCCGTGAACGGCGAGCAGATTCCGATCTGGGTCGCTGATTACGTCCTGATGGAGTACGGCACGGGCGCGATCATGGCCGTGCCCGCGCACGACGAGCGCGACCGCGAGTTCGCAGAGACGTTCGACCTGCCGATCGTCCCCGTCGTCGACGAGAACGGGACGCTGATCAACTCCGGGCGCTTCGACGGGATGCCGGCCGACGAGGCGAAGGCCGCGATCGTTGAGTCGCTACGTGAGCAAGGCCGCGGCCGATCTGCGATCAACTACCGGCTGCGCGACTGGAGCTTCTCGCGGCAGCGCTACTGGGGCGCTCCGATCCCGATCGTCTACTGCGACGAGTGCGGCGTCGTCGCGTTGCCCGACGACGACCTGCCCGTGGTGCTGCCGGAAATCGAGGACTACCGGCCGAAGGGCCAGCCGCCGCTGGCCTCGAACGAGGAATGGATGCGCGTCGCGTGTCCGCGGTGCGGCAAGGAGGCGCGGCGCGAGGCCGACACCATGGACACGTTCGTCGACTCGTCGTGGTACTTCCTGCGCTACTGCGACCCGCAGAACGAGCACGTGCCGGTCGACCGCGCGCTCGCGGACTACTGGATGCCGATCGACCAGTACATCGGCGGCATCGACCACGCGAAGGGGCACCTGCTCTATTCGCGCTTCTTCGTCAAGGTCATGAACGACCTCGGCATGGTCGGGTTCCGTGAGCCTTTCCAGCGCCTGTTCCACCAGGGTTGGGTGAAGCAGGGCGGGAAGCGGATGTCGAAGTCGCAGGGCGGTGTCTCGCCGGACGAGCTGGTCGACCGCTTCGGCGCCGACCCCGTTCGCATCTACATCCTCTTCCAGGGCCCCGCGGATCACGACATCGACTGGACACCCGACGGGATCGAGCCGATGGTTCGGTTCCTGCGGCGGCTGTGGCGGCTCGTCGGCGACGCCGCCGCGCGTCCGGCCTCGCCCGAAGGGGTCGACACACCGCTCTCGCGCAAGACGCACGAGACGATCGCGCGCCTGACCGACGACATCGAGCGGCGGTTCGTGTTCAACACTCCGATCGCGGCGGTGATGGAGCTCGTAAACGAGCTGTCGAAGGCGCCGGAGGATCCCGCCGCGCGCTTCGCGGCGGAGACCGCGGTCTCGCTGATCCAGCCGTACGCGCCGCACGTCGCCGAGGAGCTCTGGCAGCGGCTGGGGCGCGAGCGGCTGTGGGAGGAGCCGTGGCCCGTGGCTGACGAGAGGCAGCTCGAGCGCGAGACGTTCGAGCTCGTCGTGCAGGTGAACGGGAAGGTGCGCGACCGCGTCGAGGTGCCGGTCGAGACGAGCGAGGCGGAGCTCGTCGCGACGGCGAAGGCGTCGCCGCGCGTGCAGGCCCTCCTCGACGGCTCCGAGATTCGCGAAGCGATCGTCGTCCCGCGGCGGCTCGTCAACCTCGTCGTCGGCTGACGGCGCGGAAATTTTCACGCTCGCGTAGCCCTACCGTGACATATTCGTTGTCATGATGGAAAACGATGCACGCGTCGAGGCTCTCGCGCCGGCACGCCGTCCCTGCCGCTGCCGTCGTCCTCCTGCTGCTCGTCGTCGGCGGGCGGTTCGTCGCGCGCGAACCCGCGCCCGCCGCTCCTGCGCCCGCACGGCTCGAGCGGGACGCCGAGGCACGGCGCCCACAGCTCCTCGTCCACGTCGTCGGGGCGGTCCGGCGGCCGGGCCTCTACCGGCTCCGCGACGGGAGCCGCATCGCGGACGCCGTGCGGCGCGCGGGCGGGGCGACGCCGAAGGCGGATGTCGCGCTCGTGAACCTGGCCGCGCCCGTCGCTGACGGGACGCAGGTCGTCGTGCCCGCGCGTGGGCCGGCCGCGTCGGCGGCGGCGCGTGCGTCCGGCGGGGCGGCCGCGGGGCCGATCCACCTCAACTCCGCGACCGTGGAGCAGCTCGACGAGCTTCCCGGCGTCGGGCCGGTGACCGCGGAGAAGATCGTCGCGTACCGCGAGAAGCACGGCGGCTTCACCTCGGTCGACGAGCTCGACGCGGTGCCGGGCATCGGCCCGGCTCGGCTGGAGGAGCTGCGCGAGCTCGTCGCGCCCTGAACGAGCTCCTCCGCCGCTGGGAGCCGCACACGCTCGCGGCCGCGCTCTGCGTGGGCTTGGCGGCGGCGAACCCCCCGCGCGGCGCCGCGCCACATCGGAACAGCAAACCGCTGAACTCCATGAACAAGAAGTGATCGCG
>JAUJMY010000018.1 GCA_030446625.1 Gaiellaceae bacterium | reverse complement strand
CCGCGTCCGAACACGAGCTCGGGCGCGAACTCGAACGGCCGCGCGTGCGCCCGCCAGCCGACGAGCGTCGGCACGAGGCGCGCCGCGAGGTCGGGCCGCACGTAGCGCCACGCGGCGCCCGGGCCGCCGCAGAGCCACTTCACGCTGCCGCCGACGGCGAAGTCCGCGCCGACCGCGCTCACGTCGACCGGGACGGTGCCGGCGGACTGGTACACGTCGAGCACGACGTGCGCGCCGGCGTCGCGCGCGCGCGCGACGACCGCCTCGACGTCCTGGATCTCGCCCGTCTTGAAGAGGACGTGGCTGAGCGGGACGAGCAGCGTGCGCTCGTCGATCGCCGCGGCGAGCGCGACGTCGTCCGCGACCGCCATGAGCTCGGCGCCGCGCGCCGCCTGCGCCTGGTGCAGGTACCGCACCGACGGGAAGTCGCTCTCCATGTAGACGATGCGGTTCCGGGGCGGCTCGAAGCGGAAGCACGAGAGCACGACGGCGCTCGCGATCGTCACGTTCTGGTGCATGACCGTCGATCGCGGCGGGGCGCCGACGATGCGCCCGACCTGGTCGCCGACGGTCATCGGCATCTCCCACCACCCCTCCGCCCACGCGCGGGCGCCGCGCGTGCTCCACGCGTGCGCGTACTCCGCGAGCCGCCGCTCCGCCTCGGCGGGCATCGCGCCGAGGGAGTGGTTCACGAGGTAGGTCGTCTCCGCGAGGATCGGGAACCGCTCGCGGTACGCGATCAGCTCCTCGGCCGCGCGCACCGCCGCGAGCCTCAGCGGCCCGGCGGCATGGAGACGCCGAGGCCGAGCTTCGCGCTGCAGGCCGGCCACGCGCCCCACCCCTGCACGCTCAGCACCCGGCGGGCGACGACGATCTGCTCGGCCCGGGTCGCCTCTGCCGCCGTCGACGCATACAGCGTGCCGCCGTAGGCGAACCACGTGCCGGGCGCGAACTGCAGGCCGCCCGCGTACCCGTTGCCGGTGTCCGCCGCCCAGTCGCCGCTGCTCTCGCACTGGGCGAGCGAGTCCCAGACGCGAACCTCCTCGAGCTCGGCGAGCGACGCCGTCCTCGCGAACTCGACGGCCTGCCGGCGCAGCGCGCGCTCCCGCTTCACCCGTTGCGCGACGCGGTCGGCGCCCGTCGTCCCCGCGGCCGCGCGCGTCTCCGCGACCAGCCTCGCCGTCGCGGTCGGCGACGAGGTCATCGCCCTGCGCAGCGAGCGCGCGTCGAGGCTTCTCGCACGCGAGATGTCGGACGACTCGAGCAGGATCGCGCCCGGCTGCGGCGCGGTCGCCGCGGCGGCGGCGGAGAAGCCGTCCCAGGCAGCCGAGAGGGCCGTCCCGATCGGGAGGTCGACGAGGCGCTTCCACGCGCGGAGGTACGGGGTCGGATTGACCGCGCTCGCGTCGTACCCGAGCGCGAGGAGCGACACCGGGTGCACCTCGAAGTGCAGGTGCGGCGGCGTCCCGACGGCGTCGCCGGTGTTGCCGATGAAGCCGAGGACGGCTCCCGCCCTCACCCTCTGCCCATTGATCGCGAGCGGGGAGAACGCGGAGAGGTGCGCGTAGTAGAACTCGTTCCCCTGCGTGTCGCGGAGCCACAGCCGGTTGCCGCCGATGTCGTTCCACCCGACGGAGAAGACCGTGCCGTCCGCGACGGCGAGCACGGGCGCGCCGAGCGGCGCGAAGATGTCGGTGCCGTGGTGCCAGCTGACGGTCGCGCGCGGCGCGCCCCACGTGTCGACGAACGCCGCCGGCCCGTAGACGGGAAAGACGTAGCCGCCGGCCGTGAGCTTCGGCCTGAGCGAAGACGGCGCCTGCAGCACCGGGAACGGGCGGACGCCCGCAGAGCCGGTCGCGCCGGTAGCGCCGGTGCCGCTGCCGGCGGCGCGAGAACGGCTTCCGCGCGACGGCGGCGCCGGCGACACCTCGTGCGAGCGGGTCGTGGTCTGCTCGGTCGCGGTCGTCGCGGTGGGCGGCGGCGGCTCCGGTTCCGGCGGTGCGGTGGTCACGGTTTCGGCCGGCGGAGGCGGCGACGCAGCCGAGCACGAGTACTCGTCGTCGCCGAAGACGGTCGTCCCGGCACCGGGATCCGCTGCCACGCACGTCCAGCCCTGTCCGCTGCCGTCGTACCAGACGTAGCTCCCGTCGTCGGCGGGGCACGACCGCTCCGCGTGGCAGTCGGACGGGTGGGCCGACGCGGGGAGCGACGCGACCCCCGCGGCGACGGCGAGCGCCGCGAGCCCGGCGGCCGCGACGAGCGCGAGGCGCCTCAAGCGGGTCCCCCGAGGGCGCGCCGGCTCAAACCGCTGCCGCGGCGCCGTGCTTCTCGCGCAGGTAGCGCAGGTACGGCCCCGCGTCGATCGGGCCGCCGACGACCTTCTCGAGCGTCTCCGCCGGCGTGAACTTGCGCCCGTGCCGGTGCAGCCGGTCGCGCAGCCACTCCTTGAGCGCCTCGAACTCGCCGCGCTCGAACTGCTCGTGCAGGTCGGTGATGTCCGACAGGACGCGTTCCCAGATCTGGAGCGAGATCACGTTGCCGAGCGCGTAGGTCGAGAAGTAGCCGATGTGCCCGCCGCCCCAGTGCATGTCCTGGAGCACGCCGTGGGCGTTGTCCGGAACGTCGACCCCGAGGTACTCGTGCATGCGCGCGTTCCAGATCTCCGGGAGCTCGCGCAGCTCGACGCGCCCGTTGAAGATGTCCTGCTCGAGCTCGAAGCGCAGGATGATGTGCAGGTTGTACGTGGCCTCGTCGGCGTGGATCCGTATCAGCGACGGGTGCACGCGGTTGGCGGCGCGGTAGAACGTCTCCACGTCGACGGAGGCGAGCTGCGACGGGAACGCTGCCTGCAGGCGCGGGTAGAAGAAGCGCCAGAACGGCAGGCTGCGGCCGACCAGGTTCTCCCACATCCGGCTCTGCGACTCGTGCAGGCCGAGGGAGACGCCGCCGCCGAGCGGCGTGCGCTCGTACGCCGGGTCGACGCCGTGCTCGTAGATGCCGTGGCCGTACTCGTGCATCGTCGCGAAGAGCGACGCGAGGTTCCCTTCCGCGTAGTGGGTCGTGATCCGGATGTCGTCGATGCTCGGCCCGCTCGCGAACGGGTGCACGGTCGGGTCGAGCCGCCACGTGC
The DNA here is from genome assembly GCA_030446625.1 of Gaiellaceae bacterium. Classification (GTDB taxonomy): domain Bacteria; phylum Actinomycetota; class Thermoleophilia; order Gaiellales; family Gaiellaceae; genus JAUJMY01. Next base: position 64,693 of record JAUJMY010000018.1, on the reverse strand, counting down.
CGGGGCGGTAGCCGAAGAGCTCGACCACCTCGTGACAGATCGCGCGCTGCGCGTCGACCGGGTAGTCGCCGTTCACGACCGCGTCGAGCGACGGGTCGTCGCGCTCGCCGATCTCCGCGATCAGCGGGACCTGCTCCTCCTTCAGGCGCTCGAAGATCGTCCGCACCTGCGCTGTCTTCATCCCGCGCTCGAAGTCGTCGAGGAGGATGTCGTACGGCTCGTCCGCGGGGTCGAAGCACTCGATGTAGCGGTGCCGCAGCTCGATGTTCCGCTCGAGCGCGGGCAGGAAGGTCTCGAAGTCGGAGGAGGCTTTCGCCCGCGTCCACGCCTCGAGGCCGTGCGACGACGCGCGCGACATGTCGGCGCGCAGGTCGGCGGGCACGCGGCTCGCCTTCTCGAAGTCCTGGCGGGCGACGCGAATCAGGCTCGCCTCGTCCGACTCGTAATCGAGCGACTCCTCGTACGGACGCACCTCCTCGAGCAGGCGCTCCGTCTCGCTCGAGACGAAGAAGTCGTTCGCGACGCGGCTCAGCGTCGCCAGCTGCTCGGCGCGGACGCGCGTCCCGCCGGGCGGCATCATCGTCTGCTGGTCCCAGAAGAGCAGTCCCGGGATCCCCCGCCGGCCGATCGCCCCGAGATCGAAGGCCACGGCCAGCCTCGTCTTCAGCTTCGCGTAGGTCTCGTTCATACGCGCATCCTATGGCCGCTTCACGAGAGCCGCACGACGACGTCGCGCCCGCGCGCCCCGAAGTCGCGGCAGACGCCCTCCGTCTCGATCTTCGACGCGCCGTAGTGGCCGTCGCCGACGAGCGAGGCGTCCTCGGCGATCGGGTGCACCTTCGGGACGCCGTAGACCGCGGTCGAGGAGACGAAGACGACGCGCCCGACGGCGTGCTCCCGCGCGGCCGCGAGGAGCGTCGCCGTCCCGCCGACGTTGACCGAGAAGATGTGCTCCCGCGACGCCTGGGTGGGGAGCGCCGCCGCGGCGTGCACGAGGACGTCCGCGCCGCGCACGAGCTCCCGCGCGCTGCGCTGGTCGCGCACGTCGCCGCGCAGCTCCTCGACGTCGCGCTCGAGGCGCTCGTCGTCGAGCGGCGCCACGTCCAGCGTGCGCACCGCGTGCCCGTCGTCCAGCAGCCGCCGCGCGAGGTGGAGCCCGAGGAAGCCCGCGCCGCCGGAGATCGCCCACCGCATCCGCGCGAGCGTAGCGGTGGTACGCAGTCGCTCGCGTTTCCCCACCACGATTCGTACGCCTCTCAAATACGCCTTTCGGTCAATAGGCACGGCGGCTGCGCGGCGTTAGCTTCGGCGCATGAACAACGCTCTCGCAGATACGCCGCCCGCGATCACGGAGCGGCAGCGTCAGGTCGTCGCGTTGATCGCCGCCGGCTGCTCGAACGAAGAGGTGGGAGAGCGGCTCGGTATCTCTCCACGAACGGCGAAGGCGCATTGCGACGCGCTGCGTCAGAAGCTCGGCGTCGCACGGCGGCGGCAGATCCCGGTCGCGTACCGGGCGAAGACGGGGAGGGACCCCCTCCTCCAAAGCCTCGAGTCGAGCTCCGACTCGGGGGACTGACGGCACCCGTGCCCGCGACGCTCCGGCCTCGCGGGCACGGCGTTTTCCGACAGGTCGCGCGGCCGCACGAGCCGTTGTAACCTCCGCGAGGCGGGATGCGGCGCCCGCGCAGCGGGATGGAAGGACTCGAGCGCACCGACTTCGTCGCACCCGCGCGTCGTCACATCATCAAACGACCGCGGCTCACGCGGCTGCTCGACGAGACGAGCGCGCGAATCATCATGCTCGTCGCACCCGCGGGTTACGGTAAGACGACGCTCGCGCGCGAGTGGTCGGGCGAAGCTACGTGTCGCGTCGCGTGGTATGCGGCAACGGACGCAGCGACTGACGTGATCGTGCTGACCCGCGGACTTGCCGCCGCGTGCCAAGCGGTCCAGCGCCGTGCTGGCGAACGGGCATTGACCCGCGTCAGCGCGGCGCCTATCTCAGATGACGACGTCGTCGCACTTGCCGAAGTCTTCGCCGAAGATCTCCGGCACTGGCCCGACGGGACGTGGCTCGTCATCGATGACTACCAGAACATCGTCGGGTCGGCCACAGCGGAACGCTTCACCGCGGCTTTCGTCGAGCTGTCTCGGGTGCGCATACTCATCGCTTCTCGGGAGCGACCGTCGTGGGCCACCGCGCGGCAGATCCTCTACGGCGAGATTGAGGAGTTAGGGCGGGCGTCCCTCGCGTTCTCTCAGATCGAGGCCAACGAGGTCTTGAAAGACAAGAAACTTCCCGGGCTGTTCGCACTCGCGGATGGGTGGCCCGCCGTCATCGGACTCGCCGCACTGACCCATGAGCGCGCGACACCGATCGACGTCTTATCGAAGACGCTGTACGACTTCTTTGCACAGGAACTTCTTGAGGCCGTAGCGGACGATCTACGAATTCCGTTGTACAAACTCGCGCTGTTGGAGCGGATATCCCTGACGACTTCGACTGAACTTGTCGGTCCTTTGGCGGAGCGCGCGATTGCTGCTGGATTGACGGTTGGAGCGATCGCCCCGGCCACTCGCGGTGATTACGAACTCCACCCGCTACTGCGGGAGTTCCTCATCAACAAGCTTCAGGAAGGCGGTGCAGGCCGGACGGAGGCGGTGGTCTGCGACGTCGGCCTCAAGCTCATCAGCGCGGGCCGGTGGGACAACGCCTTTTCGCTCGCGGAGCGATTTGACTCCGCGCCATTGCTGCGCGCATTGCTAGACGCAGCAGTCCCGGCTCTCATCGACCAGGGTCGAGTCGGGACGCTACAACGGTGGGTCGGGCTCGCGCGAAGGTTCCAGCTTGAGTCGCCGGCCGTCGACCTTGCGGACGCCAAGCTCGCGTTGAGTGAAGGTGACTACGAGCGGGCACGTCTGCTGTCGCTCGCGGCATGCAGCGCGGCGCCGTCTAGTACCTTCAAAGCACAAGCACTCATCTCGGCGGGGAGCAGTAGCATCTTCGCTGATGATTACCGTGAATCGTTGCAGAGTTTCACAGCCGCTCGCGACCTCGCGACCAGCGAGCGTGATCTGCGCGACGCGCTATGGGGACAGTTCATTTCAGCGAATCTTCTTGAGCTTCCCCAGGCAGACGACCTCCTCGCGGCGCTGCGCGCGTTCGACGATAAAACCGCCGAGCACAAACTCCGAGTGGCCAACGCCGCGTACTCGTGCGGCGTCCGCGGCGGCTGCGTCGCCGACGCTCTAGGCGCATTACGCGCAGCGTATCCGCTGTGTGTACACGCTCAAGATCCGTTCGTTAAGACGTCTTTCCTGAACATGTATGCACGGTGTCTCGCTCTTAGTGGGCTGTTCGTCGAAGCTCTTGAGGCAACGCATGAGGAGATTGACGAGGCTGCACGATACAAGCTGCCGTTCGTCGAGCCGAGCGCACTTGCCACCCAGGCGATCGCAAACCAAGGGCTGCGAATGTTTGCGGAAGCGCACCGCTTGCTGCGGCGGCTGGATGAACTGGTCGAACGCGGAGGCGATGTTCACGGACAACTCGACGCGCGCGCAATCCGAGCCCGAGTGCTTCTTGCTCAGGGACGTGCGCGGGCTGCAGTCGCTGTTTCAGCAGCGCGGCCGCGACGGACACCGTCTGCGTCCATGTGGGGCGAGTACCTCGCGACGCACGCGCTCGCGTTGGCATGCGTAGATGACATGCCAGACGCGCTAAGAACTCGAATCGAAATGAAGGGACCCGTTCCCTGATGACGAAGGCCGTCGGCATCCGTCGTCAAGCTGGGAGGGGTGCCGATGGCTGTCGCGCCGTGGGTTGTGTCCGACGCGCTGTGGGAGCGCGTCGAGCCGCTGCTGCCGAGAGTAGAGCGACGCTTTCGGTTTCCGGGCCGCAAGCGTTTGGACGATCGTGCTGCGCTACAGGGGGATCCTGTTCGTGTTGCACACGGGGATCGCATGGCGGCATCTGCCGCTTGAGCTCGGCTTCGGCTCGGGCTCGACCTGCTACCGCCGCCTGGACGAGTGGCAGCGGGCGGGAGTGTGGGAGCGGCTGCATGCGTTGTTGTTGGACGAGTTGCGCGCCGCTGGTGAGATCGAGTGGTCGCGGGCGGTGGCCGACTCGAGCCACGTGCAGGCGAAAAAGGGGCTCCGAGACGGGCCCGAGCCCGGTTGATAGAGCCAGAAACGGCTCCAAGCACCACCTCCTGGTCGATGCGAGCGGGATCCCGCTCGCCTGGACGCTCACGGGCGGTAACCGCAACGACGTCACCCAGCTGATCCCGCTGCTCGAGCGGTCCCGCCCGTGCGCGGTCGCGTCGGTCGCCCTCGCCGGCGGCCCGAGCGCGTCACCGCCGACCGCGGCTACGACCACGACAAGTACCGGCGCGAGCTACGCCGACGCGGCATCGGCTCGGAGATCGCTCGCCGCCAGACCGAGCACGGCTCCGGGCTCGGCCGCGCCCGCTGGGTCGTGGAGCGGACCTTCGCCTGGCTGCACCACTTCAAGCGGCTGCTCGTCCGCTACGACCGCCGTCACGAAATCCACGAGGCCTTCCTCGCACTCGGCTGCTGCCTCGTCTGCTTCAGGAGGCTCCAGAACTCATTCTGATTCGAGTTCTTAGGCTCGCCGCCAAGGCAAAGAAGCTCACGAACGGGGTTGAGGCTCAAGTGCTCGCGACAGCGGTGCGTACAGTCGTCGCTCTGCGAAGGAATGACTGCCAGCGAGCTGCAGTTGCTTCAATGCGCGATGCCATTGACCGCACCGGCAACGTCGAGTCGTTCGTCTGCGCGTATCGCGCGTTTCCTGCGCTTGTTCCTGCGATGCGCGAAGTCATGGACGACGATCACCTGCTGAATATTCTGAGCGCTGCACGCGATGACGCCTTAGCAGTAGACGCGGGGATCAGCGTTCGGCGCACCGCGCAAACTGCGGGAGCATTAACAACGCGTGAGCGTGAGGTGCTTGAGCTAATCAGTCGCGGCCGTACGAACCGCGAGATCGCGAAGACGCTCGTAATCAGCGAAGTAACCGCAAAAGTCCACGTGCGACACATCTTGCGGAAGCTGGGGGTTCGGTCGCGGACTGAAGCCGCTCTGATTGCCGCGGAAGATGACGCTATACCGCACGCGCGGCAGGAGACGCCGCTGCGCGCTCCTGTGCCTCGAAGTTAAACTCGTCGTGCGTCGCGACGCGATAGCTCTCCGGCGCAGCCGCAAGGATCGCTTCGAAGGCTGCTACGACGGAAGTATCAAACTGCGACTCGACAGCTTGTGCCAGCCGAAGCCGCGCGACGCGGCTCGGCATCGCGTCGCGGTATGGCCTGTCCGATGTCATCGCGTTGTATGCATCTGCGACAGCAACGATCTTCGCGAGGACCGGAATTGCGTCGCCGTAAAGTCGATCGGGGTACCCGCCGCCGTCGACGCGCTCATGATGATGTCTAACGACCGCGGCGATCTCGGAATAATCTTCGACCTTCGCGAGGATTCGCTCGCCGATCGCGGAGTGCCGCTCCATTTGACGTCGCTCGTCGAGCGATAGCGGGCCCGGCTTCTCCAACAGGCCCGGCGGCAAGCCGATCTTCCCAATGTCATGCACCAGCCCGCACAAGTGTGCCAACTGCCGATCGCGCTCATCCAGCGCCATCCGTTCAGCAATGTCACGTGCGTAAATCGCGACAGCCGCAGAATGGCCAGCCGTGTACCTATCACGGGCATCCAAGGTCGCGACCAAGGCAGTCGCGAACGAGAGGTTGGCGCGCTCAAGGCGCTCATTCGCAGAGACGAGATCTCCCGCGAGACGCCGCTGGTCCTGGTAAAGGGCGAATAGCCGCTGCGCCGCGAGCGCCGGGATGAGGAAGAGCGGAAGCGTCCACGGCGAGATCGCCGTGTACGCGTGGGCAAGGAATGAAACGATCGGACTGTAAAGCGCGACCGAGAGAGCGAGGATCGGCGCGTGTGTACGAACGACACCTTCGTTATTGATCCCACGCACCCGGCGTGCGAGCAAGACGAAGACGACATCGAGGAACTCGGCCGTCGTTGCGCCGGATACGGTGGCGAGAGCGACCTCGCCCATACCGTTTGGTGCGACGCCCGCGACTGCTCCTGCGGCGAATGCCGCCGCAGCGCCCGTCAACGCGCGACTGCCGGCGTACGCAGGCACCTTCAGGAGTGGCCGGCGCACATCGCCGAGCATCGACGCAGCCCCGACGATCATGGCCGCGATAGGTCCAAACAGGACAGCGGCGAAGAGCGTTGGGAGAAGCGAAATCGACTGCTCCGTAGCGTTGCCGATTCGTACGCTTCCGCGCTCGGCGATCGCCGCTACTGCAGCGAGCGTGATCACAACCCATGGCTCGCCGACGCCGTGCCCGGCTGCGACGAGGGCGGCGCCCGCAATGAGTGCGGCGATGGCCAGCGCGAGCGCATAAACCGCCGACCGCCTCTCAACCTCTCGAACCCACTGCGGCCAAAGCTGCTGAATTCTCACGTCAACTCTCTTGAGTATCCCTCGAAAGGGTTATACGCTTGGCGCGCCTCAGTACCCCGAGCTTCAGGAGAAGCCGTGTTCAAGTCAGTGGTTAGTCTGGTCTCGCGCGCCGCAGTGGCGGGCGGGCTCAAGTCCTGGTAGAGCAAACGTAGCCTCCGCTTTTCCACGCCCCTGCGGCATCCCTCGTTTGAGGGATTCCACAGGGGCTGTGGAAAGCGGACTAGCTTAGCCGATCAGACCGCGGCGAAAGCCGACGGCTACGGCATGCGCGCGCGAGCGTGCCTGCAGCTTCGCGAGCAGGTGACGCACGTGCGACTTCACCGTCTCCTCCGAGAGGAAGAGACGCGTGCCGATCTCGCGGTTCACGAGGCCGTCCGAGATCAGCTGGAGGACCTCGATCTCGCGCGTCGTCGGCTCCTGGCCGAGCTCGCGGAGCGGCGGCGTGAAGGGGATCACCTCGCCGGCTCCGTTCGTGCGCCGCGCGGCGGCGGCCTCGAAGCGGCGCGAGTGGTCCATGTACCTGTTCAGGATGTTCTTGCGCTCGGTCGCGTCCACGCACCCGGTATCGGCGCGCCCGCGGAGCCGCTTTAGCGGGCTACCCCCTTCTAGGGAGGCGTGACGGGGTGCGACGGACCGGAGGTGTCCGCGGGCAGGACGTCCTCGCGCGCCTCGTCCGGCGTCTCCGGCGCGGCCGTGACCCGCGCGAGCGTCTCCGCGTCCACGTTCAGGGGGTGGTGGCACGCGGCGAGATGCCCGTTCCCGTAGTCGGTGAGCGGCGGCTCGACCTCGCGGCAGACCTCCGTCATGTAGCGGCAGCGCGGGTGGAAACGGCAGCCGGACGGGGGGTCGATCGGGCTCGGCACGTCGCCCTGGAGCACGATGCGCTCGCGCCGCTCCGCGAGGTCCGGGTCGGGGATCGGCACCGCCGAGAGGAGCGCCTCGGTGTACGGCATGATCGGGCGCGTGTAGAGCTCCTCGGCCGGCGAGAGCTCGACGAGCTTCCCGAGGTACATGACCGCGATCCGGTCGGAGACGTGCCGCACGACGCCGAGGTCGTGCGCGATGAAGATGTAGGTGAGCGCGAACTGCTCCTGCAGCTCCTCGAGCAGGTTGACCATCTGCGCCTGGATCGAGACGTCGAGCGCCGAGACGGGCTCGTCGGCGACGATCAGCCGCGGGCGCAGCGCGAGCGCGCGGGCGACGCCGATCCGCTGGCGCTGGCCACCTGAGAACTCGTGCGGGAAGCGGTTGTAGTGCTCCGGGGAGAGCCCGACCGTCTCCAGCAGCTCCTGCACGCGCTGGCGCCGCTCGGCCTTCGGGACGCCGTGGATCTTGAGCGGCGTGCCGATGATCGAGCCGACGCGCTTGCGCGGGTTCAGGCTCGCGTACGGGTCCTGGAAGACCATCTGCATCTCGCGCCGCAGCGGGCGCAGCGCACGCGTCCCGAGCTTCCCGATCGCGCGGCCGTCGAAGACGATCTCGCCCTCGGTCGGCTCGAGCAGCCGGACGACGCAGCGGCCGAGGGTCGACTTCCCGCACCCGGACTCGCCGACGAGGCCGAGCGTCTCCCCCTCGCGCACGGCGAAGCTGACGTCGTCGACCGCGTGCACACGGCCGACCTCGCGCTGGAGCACGCCCTTCTTGATCGGGAAGTACTTGCGGAGGCTGCGGACCTCGACGAGCGGCGCGCTCCCGTTCGCGCTCAAACGCGGACGACCTCGCCGCGGATGGTCGCGTCGCGGCGCGCGCGCTTGTCCTCGACCGACAGCCAGCAGCGGTCGAGGTGGCCCGGCTTCTCGACGCGGTTCTCGAGCGGCGGCTCCTCGACGCACTTGTCGAAGACGTGCGGGCAGCGCGTGTTGAACTTGCACCCGCGCGGGAGGTTGATCAGCGACGGCGGCGCGCCGCCGATCGAGGCGAGCCGCTCCCGGACGGGGCTGGTCGAGCCGCGGGATCGAGCCGAGCAGGCCCCACGTGTACGGCATCTGCGAGTCGTAGAAGAGGTCGCGCTTCTGCGCGCGCTCGACGACGCGCCCCGCGTACATGACGATGATCTCGTCCGCGATCTCGGCCACCACGCCGAGGTCGTGCGTGATCAGGATCACGGCCGAGTTGAAGTCCCGCTTCAGCCGGCCGATCAGCTCGATGATCTGCGCCTGGATCGTGACGTCGAGCGCCGTCGTCGGCTCGTCCGCGATCAGGATGTCCGGGTTGCACGAGAGCCCCATCGCGATCATCGCGCGCTGGCGCATGCCGCCCGAGAACTGGTGCGGGAAGGCGTCGACGCGTCGCTCCGGGTTCGGGATCCCGACCTGGCGCAGGAGCTCGACGGCGCGCCGGCCGGCCGCGTCCTTCGAGATCTGCTGGTGCGCGAGGATCTGCTCGACGATCTGGTCGCCGACCCGGTAGACCGGGTTCAGCGACGTCATCGTCCTGGAAGATCATCGCGATCTCGTTCCCGCGCACGTCCTGGAGCGCGTCCTCGTCGAGCTCGAGCAGGTTGCGCCCCTTGTAGTCGACCGAGCCGCCGAAGCGCGCGTTCTGGCCGCGCGTGAGCCCGAGCAGCGTCATCGCCGTCACGCTCTTGCCCGAGCCCGACTCGCCGACGATCCCGAGCACCTTGCCGCGGTCGAGGTCGAAGTCGACGCCGTCGACGGCGCGCACGACCCCGTCCTCGGACGCGAAGTGAACCTCGAGGTCGCGGACCTCCAGCAGGCGGTCGGCCACTACGTCGGCCGGATGCGCGGGTCGAGGTACGCGTACACGAGGTCGACGATGACGTTGAAGAGCACGATGAAGAACGCGCCGAGGATCGTCACGCCCATGATCGGCGGCAGGTCGAGCGTCCGGATCGAGCGCGCCGCGTACTGGCCGACGCCGTCGATCTCGAACACGGTCTCGGTCAGGATCGCGCCGCCGCCGATCACGCCCGCGAAGTCGAGTCCGAAGAGCGTGACGATCGGGATCAGCGAGTTACGCAGCACGTGCTTCGAGAGCACGCGCCGCGGCCCGAGACCCTTGGCGCGGGCGGTGCGCACGTAGTCCTCGTTGATCGTGTCGAGGATGTTCGAGCGGAGCACGCGGCCGTAGAAGCCGATGAAGAGGACGGCGAGGACCATCCACGGCAGCAGCAGGTGGTAGAACCACCCGATCGGGTCCTGCGTCAGCGGCACGTAGTCGCCGTCGGGGAAGATCCCGGCGTTCTCCGGGCCGAGGTAGTAACGCGCGATGATCCCGAGCCAGAAGACCGGCATCGAGATCCCGATCAGCGCGAGGATCGTGATCATCCGGTCCGAGAGCCGGCCGGCTCTGACCGCGGAGATCATTCCCACGGCGACCCCGAACGCGAGCCAGATGATCGCGGCGCCGATCGCGAGCGAGAACGTCGCCGGCAGCCGCTGCTTGATCTGGTCGACGACGTTCTCGCGGCGCGAGTAGGAGATCAGCTCGTTGTTCGGGTCGTCGAACCCGGGCCGCATCGCGTTGAACGTCTTCTCCATCATCTTCCCGTACTGCGTGTAGAAGGGCTCGTCGAAGCCCCAGGTCTCGCGGATGTTCTGGATCCCCTGCTCGCTCGGGTTCTTGCCGGCCATGCGCGTCGCGGGATCGCCGCCGGGCACGACGATGAAGATCGCGAACGTCACGAACGTGATCACGAGCAGGACGAAGAACATCCCGATCAGCCGGCGGGCGAGGAACGCGCCCATCAGTCGCTCCTAGTGCTCCATGCGGACCTTGGCCCGCGGGTCGAGGGCGTCGCGGAGGCCGTCGCCGAACACGTTCAGCGCGACGACCGTGAGCACGATCGCGACGCCCGGCCCGAGCGTCAGCCACGGCGCCGTGCGGATTCGCAGCTGGCCCTCCGAGATCAGCGTCCCCCACGACGGGTTCGGGGGCTGCACGCCCGCACCGAGGAACGAGAGGGCGGCCTCGACGAGGATGTTGTTGGCGATGATCAGCGTGAAGAAGACGAGCACCGACGAGGCGATGTTCGGCAGGAGCTCCGAGAACATGATCCGCCACGGCGACCCGCCCTGCGCGACCGCCGCCTCCACGAACTCCTTCTCGCGCAGCGACAGGATCTGCCCGCGCAGCGGCCGGCCGACGTAGGCGACGAGCACGAACGAGATCACGAGCGTCGGGATCCAGAGGCTCCCGCTCTCGAGGTCGATCGGCCCCTGGTGGAAGCCGTTGATCGAGAGCGCGGCGCCGAGCGCGATCGCGAGCAGGATGACCGGGAAGGCCGCCATCACGTCGAAGAACCGCGTGATGCCCCAGTCGAGCCAGCCGCCGTAGTAGCCCGCGAGCAGGGCCAGGACGAGCGCCATCAGGGTGCAGAGGAGCGCCGAGCCGATGCCGATCTTCAGCGAGTTGTTCCCGCCGTAGAGCAGGCGAACGGCGACGTCGCGACCGTTCGTGTCCGCGCCGAGGACGAACTTCCCGCCGGCGTTCCACCACGTCGGGCCGATCGGGACGCCGGCCGCGCCGCGGAGCTTCAGCTCGCCGGTCTCCGGGTCGGTGTACGTCCCGCCCTTCGAGAGCACGTCCACCGGCTTCCCGTCGACCATGACGACGTCGGTGATGTGATTCTCGTTCGGGCCGGTCTTCGCGACCCGCTCCGCGAAGACGGGCGCGAGCGCGCAGGCCGCGACGACCAGGAAGAAGAGCAGCAGCGCGCCGAGGGCGACCTTGTTCCGCCGCAACCGCCGCCACGCGAGGTACCACGGGCTGCGCCCGACGATCGAGACCTCGTGCTCCTCCGCCGCGAGCTCGGACGCGGTGTCGAGCGTGAAGTCCGTCGCCTGCTGCTGCGTGGCCATGGCGCCTTTCGATGCGGCGAGGGCGCCTCCGTGAAGGCGCCCTCGCCGCGTGTCGACCTAGTGCCGCGTTACGACTTCTTGCAGACCTGGATGTAGTCGAGCTGGTACAGCACGTGGTTCACGTAGCAGCTCTCGATGTCCATGTCCTCGCTGAAGAAGTCCGTGAACTGGCGGTTGACGTACGGCGCCCAGAGCGCGTTCTCGGCCACCAGCCGGTCGATCTCCGCCCACTGCTCGTTCACGTCGTCCGTCAGCTCCGGCTCGCGCTTCAGCTGCTCGATCCGGCGGTTGATCTCGGCGACGTTCGCGTTCGAGTAGTTGTTGTTGTGGGTCTCGGTGATCCGGTTGCCGTTCAGCAGGACGTCGAACCAGTTCAGCGGGTGCGGGTAGTCCTGGAACCAGTTCGCGACGCCCGTCTGCGCCTTCGTCTGCTGGTTGCCGATCGTCGTGAAGTAGATCTCCGGGTCGATCACCTTCAGCTTCGCCTTGAGGCCGATCTCGTTCAGGACGTCGTTCAGGTACTCGGCGGGCTTCCGCGACGTCTCGCGCGAGGACGCCCACACGGTGACGGCGGTGCCGTTGTGGCCGGCCTGCTGCACGAGCTGCTTCGCCTTGGCGACGTCGTGCGGGTACATCTCGATCTTGTCGTACTGCGGATAGGTCGGCGGGAGCACGTTCTCGGTCGTCGTCGCGAGGCCGCCGAACAGCCGCACGAGCGCCTCTCGGTCGATCGCGTGGTTCACGGCCTTGCGCACGTTGATGTCGTCGAACGGCGCGACGCGCGTGTTCATGAAGAAGTAGTACGTGTTCGCCGGCGTGTAGAGCTTGAGCCGGTCGGCGTACTGCTCCTGCACCTCGCCGAGCCGGTCGACCGGGATCGTGTGGAAGTTGTAGTCGTTCTGCCCGTCGATCACGGTCTGGAGTGCGCGCGCGTCCTCCTCGATGATCGAGAACGTGAGCCGGTCGGGGTTGCCCCGCGGCAGATCGTCGGAGAGCGGCTCGTACTCCGGGTTCCGGACGAGGACGACGCTCTTGTTCGGCTGGTACGACTGGATCATGTACGGGCCGGTCGCGGGGGGCGGGCTCGCCGACTGGTCCTGCGCGGCCGTCTTCGCCGGGATCACGCCCGCGAACTGCGTCGCAAGCACGTTGAGGAAGTCGCCCTGCGGCTTCGTCAGCGTGATCTGGATCGTCCGCGCTTGGTCGTCGGTGACGATGCCGGGGATGTCACCTGTCCTCATGGCCGGCTTCTTGAGCTCCGAGTACTCCTCGGCGCCCTTGATGCCGCTGAAGAAGCCGACGCCCGGCGAGTCGATCTGGTACAGGCGCTGGATGCTCGCCTTGACGTCACTCGCCTTCACGGGCGAGCCGTCTGAGTACGTCACCCCTTCGCGCAGCGTCAGGCTGTACGTGAGGCCGTCCTCCGAGACCTCGGGAAGCTCCTCCGCGAGCGCCGGGATCAGCGTCGCGCCCTCGGGCCCGTTCGTGTGCTTGTACGTCAGCAGCGGGAGGTAGACGTTCCACATGATCGACCAGCCCTGGACCGTGTAGGAGAGGCCGGGGTCGAGGTAGTCGAGGCCGTCGTCGAAGGCGATCCGGAAGTGCGCGAACGTACGCTCCTCGCTTCCGCCCTCGGCCGGCGTCGTCGCCGTCCCTCCGTCGTCAGCGGCCTCCTCGTCGCCGCCGCCGCCGCAGCCGGCCGCCGTGAAGGCGAGGCCGAGCACGAGCGCCAGGAGGGCGAGCAGCCAGCTCCAGCTGTGCCTACGAGTCACGTTCAAATACCTCCCGAGTCTTGGTGCGCGTGGGCGGGGCGGTGGCGGCCCCGCGAGGTCAGCTTACAGCGGCGCACGGCCGCCGTTGGAGGTGCTGACGCCGTCGGGTCCGCGTTCTCAGCCCGTCTAGCCGAGCCGCACGAGACGGCGCCGACGCGCGCGCAGGTGCTGCGGTTCGGGCTCGGCGACGACGCCGTCGACGCCCTCGCGCCGGGTCGCGTGGAGGATCCGCCCGTCCCCGAGCCAGAAGGCGACGTGATCCGCGTGCTCGTCGCCGTAGGTGACGAGGTCGCCGGGCCGGAGCTCGCCCTCCTCGACCGGCTCGCCCGCCTCCTCCTGCTCGTCCGCGTCGCGCGGCACGATCCGGCCGAGGCGCCGGTACGCCATGTGGACGAGCCCCGAGCAGTCGATCCCGCGCTCGGTCATGCCGCCCCACTCGTAGGGCGCGCCGAGATACGCGTACGCCTCCTCGAGCGGGTCGCCGTGTCGTGGGCGTCCGGGCCACCCCGGCTCGGGCCCGCCGCCGAGCGCGTCGTCGCGGATCCAGCCCGGGTAGCCGTAGCCGGTGCGGACGTACGCCCACGCGCCGCGCCGATCGACGACGGTGAGCGGCTCGCCGCGCAGCACCTGCGTCACCTGCTCGGCGTCGTCGCGCGGCTCGGCCCGGACGGGCGCCACGTCGACCGTGCTGCTCGTCGGGCTAGACCGGCGGAGGCTCGTAGACCGGCTCCGGGATCCCGGGGTCGAAGACGGGCTCGACCTCGTGCGGCCGCACCGTCCCCGCCTTGATCTCCTCGGCCCAGTGGCACGCGACGTGGTGGCCGTGCACGAGCCGCAGCGGGGGCACGTCGTCGCGGCAGCGCGTCGGCTGCACGTACGGGCAGCGCGTGTGGAAGCGGCAGGCCGGCGGCGGGTTCGCAGGGCTCGGCAGGTCGCCCGAGAGCAGGATCGTCTCGCGCTCCCGCTCGACGACGGGATCGGGGATCGGGATCGCGGAGAGCAGCGAGATCGTGTACGGGTGCAGCGGGTTCTCGTAGAGCTCGTCCGCCGGCGCGAGCTCGACGAGCGAGCCGAGGTACATGACGGCGATCCGGTCGGAGATGTGGCGGACTCCCCACCATCTATCTCCTTTCGTGCCGCCGCCCTCGGAACGGACGGCAGCGCAGTATCCCAGGAGATGAGACCTGTTACCAGTGTTAGTTAGGGCGAGGCAGCGTGTTGAGGCGCCGTCGGCGACGCGCGTCGGTCAGGCCGCGACCGAGGCGAGGTCGCGCAGCGCGGCGAGCCGCGCCAGCGCCTGCCCCTCGAGCTGCCGCACGCGCTCGCGCGTCAGGTCGAGCTCGTGCCCGATCGCCTCGAGCGTCCACGGCTCGCCCTCGAATCCGAAGCGCAGCTCGAGGATCCGCCGCTCGCGCTCCGGGAGCGCGTCGAGCGCGCGACGGACGCCCTGCCTGCGCAGCGACTCCTCTGCCTCGTCGAACGGGTCCGCGGCGTCGCGGTCGGCGAAGAGGTCGCCGAGCTCGCCCTCGTCGTCGGCGCCGACGGTCTGGTTCAGCGACACGGACGCCTGCGCGGCGCCGAGCGCCTCGTCGACGTGCTGGATCGGCAGACCCGTCGCCTCGGCGAGCTCCGCCTTCGTCGCCTCGCGGCCGAGCTCGACCTCGAGCCTCCGTGCCGCGCGCGAGAGCTTCTGCTGGCGCTCGACGACGTGCACCGGGACGCGGATCGTGCGCGCGTGGTTCGCGACCGCGCGCTGCACCGACTGCCGGATCCACCAGGTCGCGTAGGTCGAGAACTTGTAGCCGCGGCGCCAGTCGAACTTCTCGACCGCTCGATTCAGCCCGAGCGTCCCCTCCTGGATCAGGTCGAGGAACGGGACGCCCAGGCCGCGGTAGCCCTTCGCGATCGAGACGACGAGGCGCAGGTTCGACTCGATCATCCGCCGCTTCGCGGTCGGGTCGCCGCGCTCGATCGCCTTCGCGAGGTAGACCTCCTCGGCTGCGGTCAGCAGCTTGTGCCGCCCGACATCGGCGAGGAAGAGCTGCAGGCTGTCGGCGGAGCCGCTGAGCGCGTGCGTCTCTGCGGCGGCCGCGGGCTCGGGCTTCTCGTCCTCGGCCTCCGCCTTCGCGTCGCGCACCTCGAGCCCGATGCGCTCGAGCTCGCGCGTCAGCTCCTCGACGTCCACCTCGTTCAGCTCGTGCTCGAGCGCGAACGCCTCGAGCTCCGCCGGCTCGAGATAGCCGCGCTCCTCCGCGCCCTCGACGAGCGAGCGCGCCTGATCGGTGTCGAGCAATTCGTGCAACTGGTTCTGCGTCAAGAAGCTGTTCGTCCTTTCAGGTGTGCGTGGGGAACGTGCAAACTTTCGTACTGTAAGACGCGATTCCTGGGCGCGCTAGGACTCGCGCCGCCGTCTTAACGGCATTCAAACGATCGAACGGGACGGAGCGCTCTCTTATTCCGCGACAGCGGGCTCTGCAGCCGGCTCGCCGGCCTGGGGCCGCGGCACGGGGAACTCGAATTCGACCTTCCCGTCTGAATTCAAGACGAGACGGGCGCGAAAAGGTTTGCCGGCTTTGGAGCGAAAGCCTGACAACACCTCACGCGTCCGCCCCTCCTCGATCAGCTGGCGCGCGACCTCCGGCGTAAGGGTCCGGGACGCGACCCGCTTCCAGATCACGAAGCCGCAGCCCGGTTCCTCGCGGCTCTTCCAGCTCGTGCATCCGTAGGCGCGCGAGTTCTCGCGGATGATCTCGCCGGTCACGGCGCCGCAGCGGGGACAGGGGCCGAGCTCGGCGCGCTCCGGCCGGAGCTTCTCCTTGTCGAGCGCTGCGATCTGCTCGACCGTCGCGCCCGTGAAGCTCGCGATCTCCTGCATGAACGCGGAGCGGTCGCCGGTGCCGTGCTCGATGTCGGAGAGCCGCTTCTCCCAGTCGCCCGTCAGCTCCGGCGACGTGAGCGGGTGCCCCTCGAGCATCGTGATCACCTGGAGGCCCTTCGGCGTCGCCTGCAGGTCTTTGCCGACCCGCTCGACGTACTCGCGGCGGATCAGCGTCTCGATCGTCTCGGCCCGCGTCGCGGGCGTCCCGAGCCCGCGCTCCTTCATCGCCTCGCGCAGCTCCTCCTCGTCGATCAGCTTCCCCGCCGTCTCCATCGCGGAGAGCAGGGTGGCCTCCGTGTAGCGCGGCGGCGGCTTCGTCTCCTTCGCCTCGCTCTCGGCCGCGGCGCAGCGCACGCGCTGCCCCTGCTGGAGATCGGGCAGCTCCACGCCCTCGCCCTCTCCGTCCTCCTCGTCACCACGGGCGGCGCGCTTCGCCTCCTCGGTCTCGAGCCCGTACACGCCCCGCCAGCCGGCCTCGAGGGTGATCTTCCCGCGCGTGCGGAAGCGCCCGCCCTCGACCTCCGTCACGACGGTCGTCCGCGCGTAGCGCGCGGGCGGGTGGAACACCGCGAGGAACCGGCGCGCGACGAGGTCGAACACGCGGCGCTCGTCGGGCGTGAACTGCGAGACGTCGTGCGAGACGTCCGTCGGGATGATCGCGTGGTGGTCGTCGACCTTCGCGTCGTTGACGACGCGCCCGAGGGGGAGCTGGTCCAGCCTCATCACGAAGCTCGCGGCGGCGGCGTACTCCCGGATCGGCTTCAGCGTCGCCGCCGTCGTCTTCAGCTGCGGAACCATGTCGCCGGAGAGGTAGCGCGACGAGGTTCGCGGATAGGTGATCGCCTTCTTGCCCTCGTAGAGCGACTGCGCCGCCTGGAGGGTGCGGCGGGCGGAGAAGCCGAAACGGCGATTCGCGTCGCGCTGGAGCGCCGTCAGGTCGTAGAGGAGCGGCGCGCGCTCCGACTGCTCCTTGCGCTCGACCGACTCGACGACGCCCTCCTTGCCGGAGACACGCGCGACGATCTCGTCGGCACGCGTCGGCGGCTCGAAGATGCGCGTCTCGTCGCCCTCGAACCAGAGGCCCCTGTAACCCTGCCGCAAGGCCGGGGGATCGAAAGTGGCGTGGACGAGCCAGTACGGCTGCGGGACGAAGGCCTGGATCTCTCGCTCGCGCTTCACGATCAGCGCCAGCGTCGGCGTCTGGACGCGGCCGAGCGACACGACGCCGCCCACCCACGCGCGGCCGCGGATCGTGGCCGCGCGCGTGGCGTTCATCCCCACGAGCCAGTCCGCCTCCGAGCGCGACCGCGCCGCGGCCTCGAGCGGCGCGAGCTGCTCGCCCGGCCGCAGGCGCTCGAATCCTTCGCGGATCGCCTGCTTCGTCATCGAAGAGATCCAGAGGCGCTGGACGGGCTTCGGCGCGAGCTTCTTCCGCCGCTTCGGCTTTGCGTCGCCGTTCCCGTCGCCGTCCGCCACCTCGCCTCGGTCGCCGAAGACGCTCTCGTAGATGTACGCGAAGATCAGCTCGCCCTCGCGGCCGGCGTCGCACGCGTTCACGACACGGTCGACGTCGTCGCGCTGGAGCAGCTTCTCAATCACCTTCAGCTGCTTCTTCGCCTTCGCGTCGCGCGGGATGAGGCGGAAGTCCTCCGGGACGATCGGGAGGTCGGCCATGCGCCACTTCTTGAAGCGCTCGTCGTAGTCCTCGGGCTCGGCGAGCTGGACGAGGTGGCCGACGGCCCACGTGATGACGTAGTCGTTGGATTCGAGGTACGCCTCGTTCTTCGCGAACGTCCCCGGAAGCGCGCCCGCGAGGTCGCGACCGACCGACGGCTTCTCCGCGATGACGAGCGTCTTGCTCACGAAATCACCTTAGCGAAGGGTTCGCGCGGCCTTCTCGCGCGCGCCCGCAGGGGATACTCCGCGCGTGTTCTTGCTCCTCTTCGCCGGCCGCCGGAGGCCGTGAGCGCGCTGCTCGTCGTCGACGGCGACTCGTTCGCCCACCGCGCGTACCACGCGCTGCCGAAGTCGATCCGACGCGGCGACGGGGGCCCTGCGGGGGCGCTCGTCGGCTTCGCGAACATGCTCCTCCGGCTGTGGGAGGCGGAGTCGCCGCGCGCCGTGCTCGTCGCCTGGGACACCCTCAGCGTGCCGACGTACCGCCACGAGGCGTTCCCGGCCTACCAGGGCGGGCGCGAGTTCGACGCGGAGCTGCTGGAGCAGCTGGAGATGCTCCCGCCGCTCGTCGGCGCGCTCGGATTCGCGGTCGCGAAGGCGCCCGGCTACGAGGCCGACGACTTCCTCGCCGCGGCCGTCGCGCACGAGGAGGCAGGCGGGCGCGCGTCGCTCGTCGCGACGTCCGATCGGGACGCGTTCCAGCTCGCGTCGGAGCTGACGACGATCCTGCAGCCAACGCGCGGCGTGAGCGAGCTCGTGCGGATCGGCCCCGCCGAGGTGCGGCAGCGGTACGGCGTCGAGCCGCGGCAGGTGCCCGATTTCATCGCACTCCGCGGCGACCCTTCGGACCGCCTCCCGGGCGCGCGCGGGGTCGGGGCGAAGACGGCGGCCGACGTCCTGCGCGAGTACGGATCGCTCGAAGCCGCGCTCGCGGCGGGTCGCTTCGCAGCGCAGGCCGACGAGCTCCGCCTCTACCGGCGGATCGCCACCCTCGACGCCTCCGCACCGCTGCCGCCGCTCGACGACCAGACGCCGACGTGGGCGACGGCGGCCGCGCTCGCCGACGGCTGGGGGCTGAAGCGGCTGTCGGACCGGCTCGCGCAGGAGGCGTAGCTGGAGGCGATCAGCCACCCCGACCTCGCGACGCTCCACCCCACGGGGCCGCATCCCGAGCGCGGGGAGCGCATCTCGGTCCTCCTCGACGAGCTGAGCGTCTCGCGCGCGCGCGCATGTGCGCGCGCGGAGGACCTCCTTCGCTGCCACGCGGCGCACCACGTCGAGCTGATCCGGCGGACGTCCGAGCCGACGCTGCTCGACCCGGACACGATCTGCTCCGGGACGAGCTGGGACGCGGCGCTCCGCGCGGCCGGCTGCGCGATCGAGGCGGTCGAGCGCGGAGCGTTCGCGCTCGTCAGGCCGCCGGGGCACCACGCGCTCGCCGACCGCGCGATGGGCTTCTGCCTCTTCAACACGGTCGCGGTCGCGGCGCGACACGCGCAGGCCGAACTGGGCTTTGGGCGCGTCGCGATCCTCGACTGGGACGTCCACCACGGGAACGGGACGCAGGCGATCTTCCGCGGCGACGCGAGCATCCTCTACGTCTCGCTGCACCGCTGGCCGTTCTACCCGGGCAGCGGCGGCCCCGACGATCAGGCGGAGAACGTGCTGAACGTGCCGCTTCGCCCCGGAGCGGGAGACGGCGACTTCCTCGAGGCGATGGAGCGGGTCGTGGAGCCGCGCGTTCGCGGCTTCGAGCCCGACCTGCTGCTCGTGTCCGCCGGGTTCGACGCCCACGCCGCGGATCCACTCGCCGACGCGACCGTTTCCGCGGACGGGTTCCGCGAGCTCGCCCGGCGATCCGGAACCATGGCGCCGCGCGTCGCCGCCGTGCTCGAGGGCGGCTACAACCTCCGCACGCTGCCGCGCCTCGTAGCCGCCGCGCTCGACGGTTTCTCGGCATGACGTGAAGCGGCCGGCCCCGCCAGGCCGGCCGCTTCGAGGCCGCGGATCATCGCCACCGCGTTTCCACCCTCCCCATCGGAGGACGAGGGAAGCTGCATGGAGTATCGGGAGCTGCGCGCGGCGACTCATGCCCCCGGGATCACCCGCGGCGGGCGAACCGGATCACCCAGAGTGGGTGAGTGCGGCTCAGGCGCGCGCGTGCGCGAGCGCGTCCAGCGCCTCGCGACGCGACGACGCTCCGAGCTTGCGCAGCAGGCTCTTCACGTGCGATCGCACCGTGTGCTCCGAGATGTACAGACGCTTCGCGATCTCGTCCGTCCCCAGGTGCTCGTCGAGCAGGAGCAGGACCTCGACCTCACGCGCGCTGAGCGTCGCAGCGATCGAGTCCGGGACGGCCGCGTCGCGCCCGCCGCCGTTTCGCACCTGGTCGAGCAGCCGCCGAGCGACTGCCCCGGAGAGAGCGGCCTCGCCTCTCGCGACTCCGCGGAGGAACTCGACGATGCGCTCCGGCGGCTCGCTCTTCAGCAGGTAACCCGCCGCGCCGCCCCGGATCGCGTCGAGCAGGTCGTCCTCCGTGCCCGACGCCGTCAGGACGACGATCTCGCACCCCGGCGCCGCGGCGCGCAGGCGCGGCAGGGCGGTGAGCCCGTCCACGCCGGGCATCGAGAGGTCGAGCAGCACGAGCTCGGGGTGGAGCCGCCGCGCTGCGGCGATCGCCTCCTCGCCGTCCGCAGCCTGAGCGACGACCGTGAAGCCATGTTGCTCGAGCAGCGCGCTCAGCGCCTGCCGCGTCAGCGGGTGGTCGTCGACGATGAGGATCCGCTCGCGCATCGCACTCCGGCTTATCGGCGCGCGGGCCGCTGCCGATTAGGGGAAGATGGATCAGGGGCGGAAGCGAGACGCCTACCAGGCGTGGCTGCTCGGGGAGGTGCTGCTCTTCGGGCTGCTCGGCGCGTCGCTCGCGCTCTTCGTCGCCTACCCGAGCCTGCGCCCGGTCTACCAGCTGCCGGAGCTGCGGCTCGTGATCAGCACTGTGATCATGCTCGCCGCCGCGACGGTCGCACTGCTCGCGGGAGCCCGCTTCACGGTCGAGGGCAGGCGGTTCGACCTGCTCCTCGCGAGCGGCTTCTTCGTCGCCGCGATCTCGACGCTGGCCTTCGCGATCGTCCCCGTCCTGGACGGCAACCCCGTGGGGCGGAGCGCGGAATGGGCGGGCGTCGTCGCGCGGGTGCTCGCGGTCGCGCTGATCGCGGCGGCGCCGCTCGTCGAAGCGCGAGTTCCCGCGCGCCGGACGGCGCTCCGGAACGCGCTCGCGGGGAGCGTCGTCGCGATCGCCGCCGTGTGGGGTGCCACGGTCTCGATCGGAGACGCGCTCCCCGCGCTCGCGCCGGGCGACCCGTCTCCGCCGCTCCTCCTGACGCTCGCGTTCGCGACCCTGGCGCTGCTCAGCCTCGCCGCCCTCGTCGGCTTCGGCGTCCGCTACCGGAGAGGCGCGCAGGAACTGGACCAGTGGCTTGCGCTCGGGATGACGTTTCTGCTCTTCGCCGCGCTGCACTTCGTCTTCACGCCGCTCGTGTCGAGCTCGTACGTGACGCAGGGCGACTTCCTGCGCGCCCTCGGCTACGGCGTGATGCTCGTCGGCGTCTGGCAGGCGATTCGCGCGGCAGAGTTCGGCCGCGCGGTCGCGGAGGAGCGGGCGCGCGTCGCGCGTGAGATCCACGACGGAGTCGCCCAGTACCTGTTCGCCATCTCGACGCACGCGGCGATGCTCGAGAGCGGCACACGCGCCGACGCGACGCTCACCGCGCTGAAGGAGGCGGCGGCCGCGGCGCAGCAGGAGGCGCGCTTCGCCGTCCTCGCGCTCTCGTCCGCGAGCGGGAGCGCACCGTTCGACGCCGCGCTCCGGCGGTACGTCGACTTCCTCACGGCGGACGGCGCGCTCGACGTCGAGCTCGAGGTCGATCCTGCGACGAAGCTCGCGCCGGACGAGCAGATCGAGGTCTTCCGCATCGTGCAGGAGGGGCTCGCGAACGTCCGCAAGCACGCCGGCGCGACGCGCGCGGACGTTCGGATCGGCGAGCGGGGCGGCCGGCGCTACGTCTCGATCCGCGACGACGGCGAGGGCTTCGACGGAGCGGAGAGCCCGGCCGGTCAGGGCCTGAAGAACATCCGTGCGCGTGCCGCGAGCATCGACGGGGCGCTCACGCTGCGCTCGCGGCCCGGCCGCGGCACCGCCATCGAGGTCACGCTGCGCGCATGAATGACGAAGCCCCGTTGCCGGGGCTTCGTTTCAGCAGGCCTGTAAGCCGGATTCTGTCGAGGATGATCATCTCTCTCGGCCGCCGATTCCTCGGCGGCTCTAGCGGCGTACCCGGCTCCTCGGCGGGCAGCGTCTGCGGAGCCTGTTTCGCCTTGCACCGGACGGGGTTTGGCGAGCCGCCGTGTCACCACGACGCTGGTGGGCTCTTACCCCACCTTTTCACCCTTACCACCGACGTCTCGCGAGATCCGTCGCTGGCGGTCTCCTTTCTGTGCCACTTTCCGTCGGCTTTCGCCGCCTGGGATTTCCCCAGCGTCCTGCCCTTCGGTGTCCGGACTTTCCTCGAGCCGCGAGGCTCGCGATCACCCGGCCTGCAGATCCAATTGTAGCCCCGATTCGGCCGCACCGGCCTCCGCGCGCAGGACGGATCCGCACTCGGGGCACGCGAGCGCGTCGCCCCGGCGCAGCACGAACTCGCCGCACACGAGGCACTCGAGGCTGACGCCGCGGCTCAGGGCGAGCAGCTCCTGCTCGAGGGTGCGGTTGAAGGCGAGCGGCTCCATCACAGGGACCTGAAGACTCCGATCACCTTGCCGAGGATCTGGACGTGCGCCGCGTAGATCGGCTCGAGCGCGGCGTTCTCGGGCTGGAGGCGCACGCGGCCGGACTCGCGGAAGAAGCGCTTCACGGTCGCCTCGTCGGCCGCCTCGTCGTCTCCGGCGAGCGCGACGACGATGTCCCCGTCCCGCGCGTCCTGCTGCCGCCGGACGACGACGACGTCGCCGTCGAGAATCCCGGCCTCGATCATTGAGTCGCCGCGCACACGGAGCAGGAACTCCTCGCCGCCGCGCGAGAGCGGCTCGGGCACGGCGAGGTAGTCCTCGACGTTCTGCTCTGCGAGGAGCGGCCCGCCCGCCGCGATCTGACCGACGAGCGGGAGCTTGTGGACGTTCGTGCGCGGCTGCGCGGGCTCGCGCCGACGCTCGCCGAGGAGCTCCAGCGCGCGTGGCTTCGTCGGATCGCGGCGCAGGAGGCCGGCGCGCTCGAGATTCGCGAGGTGCGCGTGGACGGTGGAGGGCGACGCGAGGCCGACGCGCTCGCCGATCTCGCGCACCGTCGGCGGATAGCCGTGCCGGTCGACGTACTCGACGAGGTAGTCCCAGATCTCCTGTTGCCGGTTGGTCAGCATCCCGCCTCCTCTCGAACGTGCGTTTTCCGAACGTGTGTTCGTGAAGAGGCTAGAGACTCCTGCGGACGGCGTCAAACGCTCGCGGCGTCAGAGCCGGCGCAGCCGCGCGAGCATCTGCGCCATGCGCCGCGAGCGCGACAGGAACAGGTAGCCGCCCACCAGCGCGCGCAGGGTCCGCTCGTCGAGCGGCGTGCGCGCCGCGAGCCACGCGGCGGCGCGCGCGCCCAGCCTTCCGCGCAGCCCGAGCAACCCCGCCTCGCCGAAGCGTGTCGCGTCCACGCCGGCTCCCTTCCCACGCCGCCGGAAACACGAACGCCCCCGGAAGCACCGAGGGCGTCTCATGCGCTGGAGAGGACTTGAACCTCCACGACCCAAAGGGTCACAAGGCCCTCAACCTTGCGCGTCTACCAATTCCGCCACCAGCGCGCGGGCCGCGAATTGTAGCGGCCGGTAAGCTCGCCCGATGCGCGACGCTTGCCGGGAGGCGCTCGATGCGGCGGCGGGCGCCGGCGCCGCGTACGCCGACGTCCGCGGCGTGACGAGGCGGAGCCAGACTGTGGCCACGCGCGACGGCCGCGTCGAGACGGTCGGCGACCTCGAGTCGGAGGGGATCGGCGTCCGCGTGCTCGTCGGCGGCGCGTGGGGGTTCGCGTGCGACCGGCGACTCGACCGCGAAGGCGCGCGCGCCGCCGCCGCCCGCGCGTGCGCGTTCGCTCGGGCGGCAGCCGGGCGCGAGACGCGCGCGCTCGCCCCCGTCGACGTCGCCAGCGGCACGTATCGGACGCCGCTCGAGCGCGACCCCTTCGACGTGTCGCTCGGCGACAAGATCGAGCTCTGCCTCGCGGCCGAGCGCGCGCTCGCGCACGCGGACGTGAAGGTGACGAGCGCCTCCGTGCGCGCCCTGCGCGAGCGGAAGCTGCTGCTCACCTCCGACGGCGCGGAGATCGACCAGGAGATCGTCGAGTGCGGCGGCGGGATCGACGCGCTCGCCGCCGCGGACGGGATCGTCCAGATCCGGAGCTACCCGAGCGCCCACGGCGGGTCGAGCGCGCAGAGCGGCTGGGAGTACGTCGAGGGGCTCGCGCTGGAGCGCGAGGCCCCACGCGTCGCGGAGCAGGCGGCGGCGCTCCTGCGCGCGGACGAGTGCCCCCCGCTGCGCACGACGCTCGTCCTCGACGCCGAGCAGATGGGACTCCAGGTGCACGAGTCGATCGGGCACCCGATCGAGCTCGACCGGGTGTACGGGACAGAGGCGGCCTACGCGGGGACGAGCTTCCTCAAGCCCGGCGACCTCGGCTCGCTCCGGTACGGCTCGCCGGTGATGAACGTCACGGCCGACGCGACGACCCCGGGCGGGCTCGGCACGTTCGCCTTCGACGACGAGGGCGTGGCGGCGGCGCGCGAGCCGATCGTCGCCGAGGGCGTGCTCGCCGGGTTCCTCACCTCCCGCGAGACGGCCGCGCGGATCGGAGACGGCCGCGGGGGCTCGATGCGCGCCGAGGGCTGGAACCGGATGCCGCTCGTGCGGATGACGAACCTCCACCTCGAGCCGGGCTCGGGGAGCTTCGAGGAGCTGCTCGACGGCGTCGACGAAGGCGTCTACCTCGAGACCAACAAGAGCTGGTCGATCGACGACAAGCGGCTCAACTTCCAGTTCGGGACGCAGATCGCGTGGGAGATCCGCGCCGGGAAGCTCGGTCGGATGCTCCGCGACGCGACCTACACCGGGATCACGCCCGTCTTCTGGGGCTCGCTCGACGCCGTCGCGGGCGCGGAGGAGTGGCGCCTGCACGGGCTGACGAACTGCGGCAAGGGCCAGCCGGGGCAGGTCGCGCACGTCTCGCACGGCGCGGCGCCGGCGCGCTTCCGCGACGTCCAGGTGGGCGTGCGAGCTTGACGGACGCGCTCGACCTCGCCGGAGAGGCGGTCGCGGCCGCCGGCGCGGATGAGGTCGAGGCGCTCGTCCACGTCGAGCGCTCCGGGCTCGCACGCTTCGCCGCGTCGGACGTCCATCAGCCGACGTTGATCGAGAACGCGACCGTCCAGCTGCGCGTCGTCCGCGACGGCCGCGTCGGGTGGGCGTCCACGAACCGCGTCTCCGGCGACGGCCTCCGCGCCGTAGCCGCGCGCGCTGCCGAGGCGGCCGACACCGCGCCGCGCGATCCGCAGTTCCCGGGACTCGCGCCGCCGGAGCCGCTGCCCGAGATCGACGGGTACGACGAGGAGACGGCGGCGCTCGGACCGGAGGAGCTGGCCAGGACCGCGCGACTGGCGATCGACGCCGCGGCGGACTACGACGTCTACGGCTTCTTCACGAGCGGCACGACGCAGCTCGCCGTCGCGTCGTCGACGGGCCTGGAGGCGGAGCAGCGGCTCACCGACGCGACGACGCTCGTGATCGCCGCGGGCGAAGGCGCTTCGGGCTATGCGGAGGCGACGGCGTCGGCCGCGCGCGACGTCGATGCGGCCGCTGTCGCGCGCGAGGCGGCGGCGAAGGCCGCCCGCACGCGCGGCGCGCAGTCGCTCGAGCCCGCCCCGTACCGCGCGGTGCTGGAGCCGTACGCCGTCGCCGAGCTGCTCGATTACTTCGGCTACGAGGCGTTCAACGGATTGGCGCTCCTCGAGGGCCGGAGCTTCCTCGCGGGACGCCTGGGCGAGCGCGTCTTCGACGACAAAGTGACGATCGCGGACGACCCGCTCGACCTCCGCGCCCTGCCGAAGGCGTTCGACTTCGAGGGGACGCCGAAGCGGCCCGTGCCGCTCGTCGAGGCCGGGGTCGCGCGCGGCTGCGTCTGGGACCGTGCAACCGCCGCGCGCGCGGGCGAGGGCCAGGAGACGACGGGGCACGCGCCGCCGTTCGCGTATCGCTCGTACGGCCCGCTGCCTGTGTCGCTCGCGCTCGAGGGGGGCGACGCCGAGTCGACGGAGGAGCTCGCCGAGCGCGTCGGCGAGGGCATCTACGTGACGCGCCTCCACTACCTGAGCGTCGTCCACCCGCGCGAGGGGATCGTGACGGGGATGACCCGCGACGGCACCTTCCGCATCCGCGACGGGAAGGTCGCGGAGCCACTCGTGAACCTCCGCTTCACGGTCGCGGTGCCGCAGATGCTGGCCGACGTACCGGGGCTGACGCGCGAGCCGAAGCTCGTCAACCGGAGCGACTTCTACGGCGAGCGCTACCCGTACGGCGCGCTGTGCCCGGCGCTCGCGACCGCCCGCTTCACGATCACCGGCACCGGCTCCGAGCCGGGAATCTGATCAATCGAGCAGGTGGTAGAGCGCGACCGTGTTCGCGAAGAACACGACGCCCACCACGACGGTGAGCCTCGTCAGGTTCCGCTCGACGATGTGCGTGCCGCCCTGCGACTGCGGCGTGAAGCCCATCCCGGCGAGGCCGGTGTCGCGCCCGGAGTGGAGCAGGACGAGCGCGAGCAGCGCGAACGAGAGGAGCACCTGCAGGATCGCGAGCACCGGGAGCATCGCCAGCGAGGATAGCTGCGGTCAGCAGCCGGCCGAGGTCGCGACGATCTTCTCGATCAGCTCCGCGGCGATGCGGTCCTTCGTAACGTACGCCGCCACGCCCGCGCGCCGGGCCCGGTCGACGTCCGCGCGCGAGTTCGAGCCCGTGAGCATCACGACGCACGCGTGCTCGCGCTCGGCGCGGATCTGCCGGGTCGCCTCGACGCCGTCCAGGACCGGCATATCTAGATCCATCAGGACGACGTCCGGAGCGAGCTCGCGCGCGAGCTCGACCGCCTCGCCGCCGTCCCTGGCATGACCGACGACGTGGATCCGCTCGTCGCCCTCGAGCATCGCCGTCAGCGCCTCCGCGAACAGCTTGTGGTCGTCCGCGAGGAGGACGCGAATCGGCGGTGGCATGGCGGCGGCAGCTTCCATGAGGATTCGAGGGTTAAATCTACCCGATATTCTTGCGCAATGCCGACGGTTTCAGCGCGCGAGCGGATCCAGAAGCTTCTCGTGACCGGGGACAACCGGCTGAAGCAGGGCGCCGGCGCTGCGAAGGCGCGCGAGAGCTACGAGCACGCGCTCGCGGTAGCGCGCGAGGCGGGGCTCGAGGACGCCGTGCGGCCGCTCGTCGAGCTCAGGCTCGCCGACCTCGAGCGGCTCGCGCCAGGACCTCCTCCAGGCGACGCGCCTGCTCGGTGACGTCGTGGCGCGCCGCCGCTTCGCGCGCCGCCGGGTTCGGGCTCGGTAGCGAGGCCGCCGCGCGGAGCGCGTCCGCCAGCGCGTGCTCGTCCAGCGGATCGACGAGGAGTCCGGCCCCGGGCGGGACGAATTCCGGCGGCCCGCCGACGTTCGTCGCCACGACCGTCCGCTCGCTCGCCATCGCCTCCAGCACGGCCTGCCCGAACGGCTCGACGAGCGACGGCTGGCAGACGACGTCCGCCGCCGCGAGCCAGCGTGGGACCTGCTCGTGCGGCACGCGCCCGGCGACGCGGACACGCGGACGTCCTTCGAGCTGCGCTCGTAGGGGACCCACACCCACGAACGCGAGCCGCCCTTCCCCGAGGCGCTCGAACGCGCGCACCAGGCGCACGACGTTCTTGCGCTCGATCAGCGACCCGACGCACAGGAACGCGGGGCCCTCGCCGTCCCAGCCGAGCTCGGCGCGCGCGGCCGCGGGGTCGGCGCCGCGGAAGCGGTCGAGGTCGACGCCGCAGTCGATCACGTCCACGTTTCCGCGCGCCTCGGGCACCTTCGCCTCCAGCTCGCGGCGCAGGTAGTCGGAGACGGCGACGATGCGCGAGGCGCGGTGAGCGACGATCCGCGTCGCCGCTCTGACCCCGGCGATCCGGCCCACGTTCGCGACGTCCTGCCCGTGGGCGGTGACGACGAGGGGCGCGCGGCTCGCGAGCGTCGCCAGCAGCCCCGTCGGGACGAGGAAGTGCGCGTGGACCACGTCGGGACGGAAGCGCCGCGCGGCGACGAGCGTGCGCCGCGCGAGCTCGATGTACTTCCCCCTGCGCCCGGGGTCGCGCCGGTCCAGCACGGCGCGTTCGATCACGTGGCCGCGGGCCGCGAGCGCGACTTCGACCTGGCGCACGAACGGCGCGTAGTCCGGCTCCTGCGGGCCGGGGTACATCTGAGAGACGAGCAGGATGCGCACGCTCGCGAAGCTTGCCGCTTCCACGGTCGGCGAGCGTTAGGTTGCCGCTCGTGCCCGACTCGGCGACCGCCGTCCACGTCGCAGGCCTCTCGAAGACCTTCGTCGTCCCGGAGCGCGAGGCCGGCCTCGGCGCGGCCGCGCGCAGCCTCTTCCGGCGCCGCACGCGCGAGGTACGCGCGGTCGACGGCGTCAGCTTCTCGATCGCGTCCGGCGAGGTCGTCGGCTTCCTCGGCCCGAACGGGGCCGGGAAGACCACGACGCTGAAGATGCTCTCGGGCCTCCTCTACCCGACGGGCGGCGAGGCGACCGTGCTCGGGCACGTGCCGTCGAAGCGTGAGCGCCCGTTCCTGCGCCAGATCACGCTCGTGATGGGGAACCGGAACCAGCTCCAGTGGGACCTCCCCGCGCTCGACTCGTACGAGCTGAACCGCGCGATCTACCGGATCCCGCGGACGCAGTTCGTCGGCCTGCGCGACGAGTTGATCGAGTTGCTCGACGTCGGCGACCTCGTGCGCAAGCCGGTGCGGAACCTCTCGCTCGGCGAGCGGATGAAGGTCGAGATCGTCGGCTCGCTGCTGCACCGCCCCCGCGTCCTCTTCCTGGACGAGCCGACGATCGGCCTCGACGGACGATGCAAAAGCGCATCCGCTCCTTCGTCGGCGAGTACAACCGTCGCTACGACGCGACCGTGCTGATGACGAGCCACTACATGGCGGACGTGGAGGCGCTGTGCCGGCGCGTGATCGTCATCCATCACGGCCGGATCCTGTTCGACGGCGAGCTGGCGCGCCTCGGCGACCGGTTCGCCGCCTACAAGACGATCGCCGTCGACCTGGCGGACGGGGTCGCCGACCTCGCGCCCTACGGCGACGTCGTCGCGCGGGACGGTGACCGGGTGACGCTGCGCGTGCCGAAGCCCGACACCGCGCGCGTGACGGCGCGCCTGCTCGCGGAGCAGCAGGTCGCCGACTTGACCGTCGAGGATCCGCCGATCGAGGACGTGATCGAGCTCGTCTTCGCGCAGGAGCGGATCGAGTGAGCGCTCCCGCCGCGTCGCCCGCGCTCCCGGAGATCGGACGCGTCCGCGCGATCGTGGACTTCTACGGCGCGACGATGCGCATGGCCGTCCAGGAGCAGCTCCAGTACCGCGTCCAGAACTACCTCTACATGCTCGGGATGATCGCGGAGCCCGTGATCTACCTCGTCGTCTGGTCGACGATCGCCGAGGAGCGCGGCGGCTCCGTCGCCGGGATCACGGCCGGCGAGTTCGCGGCGTACTACATCGTCTGGACGCTCGTCCGGAACATGAACATCGTCTTCACGCCGTACGGGTGGGAGTGGCGGATCCGCGAGGGCGACTTCTCGGCGCAGCTCCTGCGACCGATCCATCCCCTCCACTACGACGTCGCCTACTTCGCGGGCTGGAAGTTCGTCGTGATCCTGCTCTGGCTCCCGGTCGCCTTCGTCCTGTCGCTCGTCTTCGAGCCGACGTTCACGACCGGCTGGCTCGACGTCGCCGTGTTCGCGGTCGCCGTCTGGGGCGCGTACCTGATCCGGACGATGTTCCTCGAGCTGCTCGGGATGATCAGCTTCTGGACGACGCGCGT
The DNA here is from genome assembly GCA_030446625.1 of Gaiellaceae bacterium. Lineage (GTDB taxonomy): Bacteria > Actinomycetota > Thermoleophilia > Gaiellales > Gaiellaceae > JAUJMY01. Next base: position 34,901 of record JAUJMY010000018.1, on the reverse strand, counting down.
CAGTGCGATCTTCGAGCTCGCGATCGCCGCCGAGCTGCTGCTCTCGGGCAGGCTCGTGCCGCTCGAGCTGATGCCGGGGTGGGCGGAGACGGTCGCCGCGTTCCTGCCGTTCCAGTGGACGTTCTACTTCCCGATCCAGGCGCTCGTCGGCGACCTCTCGACCGGCGAGCTGCTCGGCGGGCTCGCGATGCAGCTGCTGTGGATCGTCGTGCTCACGAGCGTCCTGCTCGGAGTGTTCCGGGTCGCGGTCAAGCGTTACTCCGCGGTCGGCAACTGATGGGGGCGCTGCGTGTCACGTGGCTCTACTTCCGGGTCGGCGTGCTGAACGAGTTCCAGTACCGCGCGAACTTCTACGTGCAGGTGCTCCAGTCCGCGGTCGCCGTCGGCACGGCACTCGCCGTGCTTGCGCTCGTCTACTCGCACACCGACGACCTGAACGGCTGGGGCAAGTCGGAGCTGCTCGTCGTGATGGGGATCCAGATCCTCCTCGGCGGCGCGATCCGGATGAGCATCCAGCCCAACATGGAGCGGCTGATGGAGGACGTGCGCGACGGCAGGCTCGACTTCGCGCTGACGAAGCCCGTCGACTCGCAGCTCCTGGTCAGCGCGCGGGAGGTGCGGATCTGGCGCGCGGTCGACGTGGTCTCCGGTGCGATCGTCGCCGGGACGGGAGTAGCCGGGCTCGAGCAGTCGGTCGGCCTGCGCGACGCGCTGCTCTTCCCGGGGATGCTCGCGGTCGGCGCGCTGATGATCTACTGCTTCTGGCTCGTGCTCGCCACGTGGTCGTTCTGGGTCGTGCGCATGCACACGACGATCGAGCTCTTCGAGGGCATCTACCAGACCGGCCGGTGGCCGGTGACCATCTACCCCGGCTGGCTCCGGTACAGCGTCACGTTCCTCGTTCCGATCGCGTTCGCGGTCACGGTCCCGGCCGAGGCGCTGACGTCGCGGCTCGAGTGGTCGACGGTCGTGCTCGCGCTCGCCTTCGGCGCCGCGCTCTTCGCGTTCACCCGCTGGTTCTGGCGCTTCGGGCTGCGGCGCTACTCCGGCGCGTCCGCGTAGTGGCGGCGTGGACGCGGCTCGAGCCGCGCGACGCCGCCGCGCTGATGGTCGGATACACGCGCCCGTGGTGGGTCGGCGGCGGGGGGGCGATCGACCTGTTTCTCGGCCGGCAGACGCGCGAGCACGCCGACGTCGACGTGACGGTGTTACGCGAGGATCAGGAGCACGTTCGGCGGCATCTCGCGCGGTGGGACCTCCACGTCGCCCACGAGGGGACGCTGGCGCCGTGGCGCGACGAGCGACTCGAGCTCCCGGTGCACACGATTTGGGCGCGGCGCGGGGACGATGCGCCGTGGGAGCTCGAGCTGCTGCTGATGGAGACCGCGAACGGGCGTTGGGTGTTCCGGCGCGATCCCGGCATCACGCTCCCCCTCGACCGCATCGGGCTTGAGCGGGACGGGATCCCGTACCTCGCGCCCGAGATCCCGCTCCTCTACAAGGCAAAGGAGCCGCGGGAGCAAGACGAGGCGGACTTGCGGCTGTCGTCGACCAGCTGCCACCCGAGCGACGGCATTGGCTTTCGCGCGCGCTGCGGACGCAGGATCCCACGCACCCGTGGCTCGACCGCGTGACCAAGTAACACAGTGTTACTTGACACCAAGGGCGCGAATCCGTCACTCCTTCGTCCGAGCTTCATCGGCACGGTTCCGTCGTGGTCGAGCTCGCGCCCCGGATCTCGCCCGTGCTCGTCGAGGCCGTGGTTCGCCTCGACGACCCGTCGCTGCCGATCGCGGAGATCTGCCGCCGCGTAGGCGACGAAGCCGCGCGGCGCGGCCTTCCGCGGCCGAGCTACGAGCGGATCCGCGTACTCGTCCACGAGTCACGGCGATTACGGGCCCGGCGCCCGACCACGGCGAGCGTGATGCTCGACATTGCGCTGCGCGCGCGCCCGCCGGACGCTCTCCTCGACCACGTGGCGGGCGTCGACGCTGGGAGCGGGCGGCGGTGAAGCGCTCGCTCCAGCAAGTAACACGTTGTTACTTGGCTACGCGCGGTTCGCGTCGTACGTTCCGAACTCGGTCCGCAGCTCGTTGCAGATCTCGCCGACCGTGCACCGCGCGCGCAGCGCCTCGCGCATCGGCGGGAGGAGGTTCCCGGTTCCCGCCGCCACGCACCGCACGTCGGCGAGCGCGCGCGCAGCGGCGTCCGCGTCGCGCTCCGCCCGCACCCGCGCCGTCCGCTCGAGCTGGCGCCGCTCCGCCTCGGGGTCGAGCCGGTGCAGGTCGATCTGCTCCGCCTCCTCCTCGACAAAGCGGTTGACGCCGACGATCACGCGCTCGCCCGCCTCGACCTCCTGCTGGTGGCTGAAGGCGGCCTGGTGGATCTCGTCCTGGACTAAGCCCTGCTCGATGGCCGCGACCGCGCCACCGAGCTCCTCGACGCGCTCGATGAGCTCGAGCGCGCGCCCCTCGAGCTCCTGCGTCAGCGTCTCGAGGAAGTACGCGCCGCCGAGCGGGTCGGCAGTGTCGGTCCCGCCGGCCTCCTCGGCGAGGATCTGCTGCGTCCGCAGCGCGATGCGCGCGCTCCGCTCGGTCGGCAGCGCGAGCGCCTCGTCGAACGCGTTCGTGTGGATCGACTGGGCGCCGCCGCACACGGCGGAGAGCGTCTGGATCGCGACGCGCACGACGTTGTTCTCCGGTTGTTGCGCCGTCAGCGTCGAGCCGCCCGTCTGGGCGTGGAAGCGCAGCGCGAGCGCCCTCGGGTTCGTCGCCCCGAAGCGGTCGCGCATGATCGCCGCCCAGAGCCGCCGCGCCGCGCGGAACTTCGCCACCTCCTGGAAGAAGTGGTTGTGCGCGTTGAAGAAGAAGGAGAGGCGCGCGCCGAAGTCGTCCGGCGAGAGACCCGCTGCCACGGCCGCCTCGCAGTACGCGATCCCGTTCGCGAGTGTGAACGCGAGCTCCTGCACCGCCGACGATCCCGCCTCGCGGATGTGGTAGCCGGAGATGGAGATCGTGTTCCAGCTCGGCAGCCGCTCGGCGCAGTAGGCGAACAGATCGGTCGTGATCCGCATCGACGGGCGCGGGGGGAAGATGTAGTTCCCGCGCGCGACGTACTCCTTCAGGATGTCGTTCTGGACGGTGCCGCGCAGGCGATCCGCCGCCACGCCCTGCTCCTCGGCCACGAGCTCGTAGAGGAGCAGGAGGAGAGCGGCCGGCGCGTTGATCGTCATCGACGTCGAGACCTCGCCGAGCGGAATCCGCTCGAACAGGAGCTGCATGTCCGCGAGCGAGTCGATCGCGACACCCGTTCGCCCGACCTCGCCGAGCGCGCGCGCGTCGTCCGAGTCGTACCCGAGCTGGGTCGGGAGGTCGAAGGCGACGGAGAGCCCTGTCTGGCCGCGCTCGAGCAGGTACCGGAACCGCGCGTTCGTCTCCTCGGCCGACGCGAAGCCCGCGTACTGGCGGATCGTCCACGGGCGGCCGCGGTACATGTCGCGGTAGGGGCCGCGCGTGTACGGGAACTCGCCGGGCAGCTCGAGCTCGGTGCGACCGACGTCGTCGGCCGTGTAGACCGGCTTGAGCTCGACTCCCGAGTCGGTTACGCGCCGGTCCGTCGTCGCCACGCCGGAATCGTACGTCTCGCTTGCGGCGGGGCTACGGCCGCTCGGGCATGCGCGGACGCGGCTCGCCCCGCGGGCGCGGCGTGGGCCGCGGCTGGGCGCGCGGCGGACGCGGCTGGGCGCGCGGCGGACGCGGCTGGGCGCGCGGCGGACGCGGCTGGGCGCCCGGCGCGGCTGCGGGCGAGCACGCGGCGGGACGGGACGCGAGCGAGCGATGAGGATCGGCGTCCCGAGCGGCAGGACGCGCGCGAGCTTGCGGATGTGCGCGTTGCGGATCCGGATGCAGCCGTGGCTCACGTCGATGCCGAGACGCCGCGGCGTGTTCGTGCCGTGGATCCCGACCTGCCCCGGTCCTCCGGCGAACCGCGTGAGCACGGTCGAGAACGCTGACGTCCTGTACACGTAGGGGCCGTAGACGCCACGCGGGTTCGGCGGCCGGATCAGGCCCGTCACGTAGTAGAGCCCCGTCGGCGTCGGGGTCATCGCGCGCCCGACGCCGGCCGCGCTGCGCAGGTAGACGCGCTTGCGCTTCCAGACCGTCAGCCGGTGCCGCCGCAGCTCGATCGTGACGCGGTACGGGTTGAGCAGGAACCGGGCCGCACCCGTGCGGATCCAGCCGGTCGCGCCGTTCGGTCGACGCGGAAGGTAGACCTGCACCCAGCGCGGCGACGTCCACCGGCGCCGTTCCCAGCGGACGAGGAACACGACCGGCGAGCGGCGCGCGTCGCGCGTGCGCAGGACGAGCTTCGCCCGTTTCGCGCGCGGCTTCGGGTAGACGCGGATGAGCCGCCACTTGGCGTGCGCGACGACGCTGTTGCCGGCCGGGATCGCCACCGCCTGCGGCCGCGGGTTCTGGTTCGACGGGGCGGGCGGCGCCGCGACGCGGGCTGCCGCGGCCACCACGAGGAGTGCCGCTGCGTTGGCGCTAGAGAGCGAGCCCACTATCGAAATCCTGGCTCCGAGGGCCTCGGCTCGCGAGGCCATCGGAGCCTCCTCGTCGTTCGTTATCCGGTGACGCCGGGGTCGCCTTGCTCGGCTTCTGCGGCACCGGCGTTTCCGAGCCCGCCGCCACCGCCACCGCCGCCGCCGCCGCCACCGCCGCCACCGCCACCGCCGCCGCCGCCGCCACCGGCCGGGGTCGTGGTCGTCGTCCCGGTCGTCGTCGTGGTCGTCGTCGTGGTGGTCGTCGTCGTCCTGGTCGTCGTCCTGGTCGTCGTCCCCGTCGTCCCCGTCGTCCCGGTCGTCGTCGTCGCCTGCGTCGGCCCGGCGATTCCGCTCGGCACCGCGAACGCCACGGCGACGCCCGCAACAGCGACGACGAGGAACGCGAGAGCGACTCCGCTCCGTCGTACGAGTGTCGCGCGCATCAACCCATCCCTTCGGCTCGGGAATCTCCGTCGCCGGTGGAGATTGCCGCCGCTGCCGAGGCGGAAACACCGCCGCGCGCGGACCTCACTACGCTTGCGCGCGTGAAGATCCGCGTCAGGCTCTTCGCGGGAGTCCGCGAGCGGGCGGGCACGCCGCAGCTCGAGCTCGACGGCGTCCAGCGCGTGGCCGACGTGTGGCCGCGGCTCGGCCTCGGCAACGAGCCGCCGGGACTCCTCTACGCGGTGAACAAGGAGTACGCGAAGCGGGACCGCACGCTCGAGGACGGGGACGAGGTCGCGATCATCCCGCCCGTGTCCGGCGGGGCGTTCCGCGTGACGCCGGAGCCGCTGTCACTCGACGCGGTCGTGGCCGAGGTCGCAAACGACGGTGCCGGCGCGATCGTGACGTTCACGGGGACCGTCCGCCGCGAGTCGCGCGGCCGCGACGTCCTCCACCTCGACTACGAGGCGTACGAGGAGATGGCGGAAGCCGTGATCGGCGGCATCGCCGACGAGCTTCTCGCGCGGTACGAGCTGCGCGGCGTTGCGATCCACCACCGCGTCGGCCGCGTCGGGATCGGCGAGGCGAGCGTCGTGATCGCCGTGTCCGCGCCGCATCGCGCGGACGCGCTCGCCGCGTGCCGCGTGGCGATCGACACGCTGAAGGAGACCGTCCCGCTCTGGAAGAAGGAGGTCTACGCGGACGGCGCGGAGTGGATCGGCCGCGGCTCGTGACGTCGCTCGCGGCGGCGGCGCGGTTACCGTAGGAGCGTGGAGCCGCGGCCCTATCCGGATCCGGAGCCGCCGCTTCGCACCGGCCGCGCCCAGCCCGAGTGGCGGTCGCTGCTCGGGCGCCTCTGGGCTCCGATCGCGCTCGCGGTGGGCCTGTTCCTCAAGTTCGGGGCGGCCTCGATCAAGTTCTTCGGCGTGTTCATCTCGATTGGCGGCTACGCGCTGCTCTGGGGCTGGCAGTTCGGCGTGGGGATCGTGGCGCTGATCTTCGTCCACGAGATGGGGCACTACCTCGAGGCGAAGCGCCAGGGGCTCGATCCGTCGGCGCCGGTCTTCGTGCCGTTCCTCGGGGCGTACGTCGCGATGAAGAACGCGCCCGACGACCCGTGGCGGAACGCGCTGGTCTCGCTCGCCGGCCCAGCGCTCGGCGGAATCGGCGCCGCCGGCGTGTGGTTCCTCGGCGAGTACCTCGACTCGCGCTTCCTGATCGCGCTCGCGTTCACGGCGTTCATGCTCAACCTGATCAACCTCGCGCCGATCGCGTTCCTCGACGGCGGGTTCGCGTGGCGCTCGTTCCGGGCGCTGTGGTCGCAACCGCGCTGGGATCCGTACGGCCCGATCGCGACGCAGCCTGCGCGCCGCGGCCGCGCGCTCGCCGTCGCCGCGTACTACCTCGGGCTCGCGGCGTTGTTCGTGCTCGCCATGCTCGAGACGCACGTCCCGCAGGACAGGCTCTAGCGTGGTCGACGACAGACGCATCCTCGCGAGCGACGACCGCGCCGTCGCCCCGCAGGTCGACCTGATCGCCGCCGAGTTCCGGGCGGGCTTCGAGGTCGTCGAACGGATCACGAATCCCGCCGTCACGATCTTCGGCTCTGCGCGCGTGAAGGAGGAGCATCCGGCCTACGCCGACGCACGCGACGTCGCGCGCCGTTTCGCCGAGGCGGGATGGGCCGTCGTCACCGGCGGCGGCGGCGGCGTGATGGAGGCCGCGAACCGCGGCGCCAAGGACGGCGGCGGGCTCTCGGTCGGCTTCAACATCGAGCTCCCGCACGAGCAGGCGCCGAACCCGTACATCGACGTCGAGCACACGTTCGGCCACTTCTACTCGCGCAAGACGATGCTCGTGAAGGTCGCGGAGGGCTTCGTGCTCTTCCCGGGCGGCTTCGGGACGCTCGACGAGCTGTTCGAGTCGCTGACCCTGATCCAGACAGGAAAGGTGCTGCATTTCCCGGTGATCCTGTTCGACACCGCGTACTGGCGCGACCTGCTCGCGTGGATCGGCGACGAGGTGCTCGCCAACCAGATGATCGCGCCCGAGGACCTGAAGCTCCTGCACGCGACCGACGACGCGGAGGAGGCCGTCGAGCTCGTGATCGACTGCTACGAGCGCCGCTGCGCCGAGGTGCCCGCGGCGGCGTACAAGCAGGACACGCAGTAGCCGTCTAGCTCTTCCAGGCCTTCGCCTCCGGCGAGCGCAGGAACGCCGACACCTCGTCGTAGCGCCCGCCCTGGTTCGCGAACTCGACGTAGTTGCGCGAGGTCGCCAGCCATTCCAGCGTCGACGGCCGCAGCCCCTGGAGCGCGCGCTCGAAGTGCTCCATCCGCAGCGGCAGCTCCTCGCCGCTCTCGAGCGCCTGGTCGATCACGAGGTCCGTCGTGCGGTCGACGAGCGCGCGCAGATCCGCGCCGCTGAAGAGCGGCGTCCGCCTCGCGAGCTTCTTCAGGTCGAGACCCTCGCGCGGCCGCTCGCCGAGGTGGAGCTCGAGGACGCGCACGCGCGCTGCCTCGTCCGGCGGCGGGACGAAGAGCAGCCGGTCGAACCGTCCGGGCCGCTTCAGGCCCTCGTCCACGTCCCACGGCGCGTTCGTCGCCGCGAGGACGAGCAGGCCCTCGTTGTCGGCGCCGATCGCGTCGAGCTCCTGGAGCAGCTGGTCGACGAGCGGCCGGCCGACGTTGCCGTGGTGCTTGCGGCGCGTGTAGGCGATCGCGTCCAGCTCGTCGAGGAAGACGACGCAGGGCGCGTAGCGGCGCGCCTGGACGAACGCGTCGTGGAGGTTCGCCTCGCTCACGCCGAAGTACGGGTCGAGGATCTCCTCGATGCGGATGTTGAGGAACGGCAGCCCGCACTCGCCGGCGGTCGCACGGGCGAGCATCGTCTTGCCGACGCCGGGCGGGCCGTAGAGGAGGATCCCGCCGCCGGCGGTGCGGCCGTACTTCGCGTACAGGTCGGGACGCTGGAACGGGAGGATGATCGTGCGGTGGATCGACTTCTTGACGTCGTCGAGGCCGCCGACCTCGGCGAACGTCATCGCCTGCTCGAGCTCGAGCGGGCTCCAGCCTTCTCCCTCCGCCGGCGGTTCGGGGCCACACCGAACGAGGCGGACGACACCCTCCTCGCCGAGCGCCTCGTCCACGGCCCGCCCGAGCTGCGCCGTCCCGACGACGACGCCGGCGCTCTGCGCCGCGTGGAGGCAGTCCGCGGCGAGCGCGCGCCGGCCCTGCTCGAGCGCGAGGTGCCCGACCGCGACGAGCGACTCCGCGGGCAGGTGCCCGCCGCGAAGCAGGATCTCGAACTGCTGGAGCGCCTCCTCGTCGTGCCCTTCCTCCTCGAGCGTCTCCGCGAGGATCAGGCGCAGCGGGTGGTTCTCCGGCGAGACCTCGAGCGCCGTCCGCAGCCCCTGGATCCTCTGCGACTCCTCGTTCACGCGTACCTCCTCCCGAACCACCAGTTGAGCAGCGGCGGCGCCACCCAGCTGTACACGCAGAGCGCGGTGTAGACGACCCACGCGACGCGATCCACACCTTCGCAGGCCCCCAGCGCTGGAACGGCGCGAGCGGCCAGTAGAGCGGGTGCGCCTCGATCCGTCCCTGCCGCGCCAGCCCGACCGCGTACTCGTCGCTCAGGTCGTACCGCGCCGCGATGTCGTAGTGCTTGGACGCGCGCCGGTACGCGCCCTTGTTCGAGGAGAAGACGCCGAGCATCGCGTGGCCGGCAGGGTTCTCCGGGTCCTCCTCGAGCAGGCGCTTGCTCAGCTTCTCGGCCTTCCGGTCGTCGCCGCGCAGGTACGCGAGGAACATCCGCGTCCGGATCGCGTCGGGCGAGTCCGGGTCGAGGCGCTCCGCCTCGGCGACGACGCGCTCGGCTTTGTCCAGCTGCGCGCCCTGGCCGAGCAGCTGCGCGTAGTGGCAGAGGAGCAGCGGTTCCTCCGGCTCCAGCTTGAGCGCCTGGAGGATCGCGCGCTCCGCCTCGGCGAGATTGCCGCGCTCGGCCTCGGCGAGGCACAGCAGGTCGAGCAGGACGATCGACTCGCCTTCGAGCCTCAGCCCTTGCTTCGCGGCGTCGACGGCCTGCGCGTGGCGCTCGAGCCCGAGGAGCGCGTGCGCGCGCAGCTCCCAGAACGCGACGTCCTCGACCTGTTCGCCAGTCAGCTTCGCCAGCGTGTCGAGCGCACGCTGCGGCCGATCCACCTCGAGGTAGTGGGACGCGAGCGCGAGCGCCTTGTCGGTCGTCTCGGTCACAGGAGCGTCACCGCCCCGGCCACGATGCCGAGCTGGACGAGACCGAGGCCGAACGTCGCCGCAAGGCCGGGGCCCCAGAGCGAGTCGTACATCTCGTCCTCGTCACCGGGCAAGAACGTGTGGTAGACGCGGTCGGCGCTGTTCTGGATGGCGTAGAGGACGCCGAAGGTCGCGACTGCGATGACACGCGCGAGGATCCGCTGCGAGCTCTCGATCTCGCCGCCGCCGCTGAGCTCGACCGTGGCGACAACGCCGACCAGGCCGCCGAGCGCGACGAGCGGGATCAGGCGACGGCGCGCCGGCTCGAGGCCGAGGCGGCCGGCGTTGACCCACGCGATCGCAGCCACCGCGAGCACGCCGCCGAAGAACGCGACGTAGAACTGCGAGCCGAGCCGCCACGGCCGCTCGCCCTCCGGCGGACGCGGGCGCGCCCGCCCTGTGAGCGAGGGCTCGAACAGGTCGTCGTGCCGCCTGTCCGCCGTCGTCCGTTCCACGACGACGGCATACCCGCCGTGCGTCCCGTGCGAACGTCGCCCTACGAGCCCCGGATGCGGAGCACGCGCCTGATCAGCGGCGCGATGAGGACGCTGTACCACCGCAGCCGCAACCCGCCGAAGAAGAGGACCGACCCTGCGTAGAATCGCGCGGTGGAGCTGCGCGATCTGCCGTCCGTCGACGAGCTCGCGCGAACGGCCGACGACGCGCTCGCGGTCGCCGCAGCGCGGGCCGTGATCGCCGAGGCGCGGGACGAGATCCGCGCCGGCGTGGACCCCGGCGACCTCCGCTCCCGGCTGCGAGCGCGGCTCGAGGACGAGCGCCGACCGCGGCTGCGGCGCGTCCTCAACGCGACCGGCGTCGTCGCGCACACGAACCTCGGCCGCGCGCCGCTCGCCGACGCGGCCGTGGCGCGCGTCACCGCCGTCGCGCGGGGCTACTCGAACTTGGAGTACGACCTGCTCGAAGGCGCGCGCGGATCGCGGCAGGACCACTGTGCCGCGCTGCTGCGGCGCGTGACCGGAGCCGAGACCGCGCTCGTCGTCAACAACAACGCGGGAGCGCTGCTGCTCACGCTCGCGGCGCTCGCCGCCGGCCGCGACGTCGTCGTCTCGCGCGGTGAGCTGATCGAGATCGGCGACGGGTTCCGGATCCCGGAGATTCTCGCCGCATCCGGCGCGCGCCTCGTCGAGGTCGGCACGACGAACCGCACGCGCGCGTCGGACTACGACTCCGCAGTCGGGGCCGACACGGCGCTGCTCCTGCGCGTGCACCAGTCCAACTTCCGCCTCGTCGGCTTCGGGGAGCAGCCGCGACTCGAGGAGCTCGCGCGCGTCGCGCGTCGCCACGCCGTTCCGCTCGTCGACGACCTCGGCTCGGGCGCGCTCCTCCCGAGCACCAACGCGGTACTCGGCGGCGAGCCCGTGGTCGACGAGAGCGTCGCCGGCGGAGCGGATCTCGTCTGCTTCTCGGGCGACAAGCTCGTGGGAGGGCCGCAGGCCGGGATCGTCGTCGGGCGCGCGGAGCTCGTCGAGAAGCTGCGTCGCCACCCACTCCAGCGTGCGCTGCGTGCGGACAAGCTGACCCTTGCCGCACTCGAGGCGACGCTCGCGCTTCACCTCGAGCAGCCGGAGCGGGTTCCCGTGCTCCGGATGGTGCGCGAGCCGGCGGAGTCGGTGCGTGCCCGCGCGACGCGCCTGGCGGCGCTCGTCGGCGGCGGCGTCGAGGAGACGGTCGCGCGCGTCGGCGGCGGCGCGCTCCCGCTCGCGGAGCTGCCGAGCTTCGCCTGCGCGCTCGAGGAGGAGCTCGCGCCGCGGCTCCGCGCGGGCGACCCGCCCGTCATAGGGATCCTGAGAGACGGGCGGCTGCTGCTCGACTGCCGGACGCTCCGAGACGACGAGGTGGAGGAGGCGGCGAGCGCGGTCGCGCGAGCGCGCGCATGACGCAGCGCGCGCCCGAGGCGATCCTCTGGGACTTCCTGCGCGGCGCGCTGATGACGAGGACGCTCGGCGTCGTCGCCGACCTGGACATCGCCGGCGCGCTCGCGGACGGGCCGCGCTCCGTCGACGAGCTCGCGCGGGAGTGCGGCGCGGACGCCGACGCGCTGCATCGGTTCCTGCGCGCGCTCGCGAGCGACGGCATGTTCAGCGAGGTGGAGCCGCGCGTCTTCGCGAACACTGCGGCATCCGACTTCCTGCGCGACCCGGGCGAGCGGGCGTTCGCCCACCTGTTCGGCGGCGCGTGGCACCGTGCCGTCGGCGACCTCGACGCCACCGGAAGCGCTGCGTTCCCCCGCACCTTCGGCGCGGATTTCTGGGCCTGGCTCGCGCGTCATCCGGACGAGCGCGCGGCCTTCGACGTCGCGATGGAGCAGGGGCTCGAGTCACGCGTCCGCCGGCTCGACTCGCTCGACTGGCGCGGCGACGAGACCGTCGTCGACGTCGGCGGCGGCAACGGGTCGGCCCTCGTCGAGCTCGTCCGCCGGCGGCCGCACCTGCGCGGGATCGTCTTCGACCTGCCGGAGACGGTTCGCGACGAGTCGGCCTTCGGCGCCCGCGTCGAGTTCGTCGCGGGCAGCTTCTTCGACCGCGTGCCCGCGGGCGACGTGTACGTGCTCGCGACGATCCTCCACGACTGGGACGACGAGCGGGCGACGGCGATCCTGCGGACCGTCCGCCGCACCGCCCGGTCGGACGCGCGCCTGGTCGTGCTCGACTCCGTCATCCCGTCCGGAAACGAGCCGGATGGATCGAAGTGGCTCGACCTGCTCATGCTCACGCTCTTCGCGGGCCGGGAGCGCGACGAGGCCCAGTGGCGGGAGCTGCTCGCGCGCGGCGGCTTCGAGCCGGTGCGGATCGAGGACGGCCTGATCGAGGCGCGGTGCCGCTGACCGTCGTGGAGGTGGAGGGCGCGGACGCGCGGTCGCGCTTGTGCGAGCACGTCCTGCGCGACCTTCCGGAGTGGTTCGGCATCGAGGACGCGACGGCCGCGTACGTCCGGGACGTGCGCGAGCTGACGACGCTCGCCGTCGGCGACGACGCATTTCTCTCGCTCAAGCAGCACACGCCGCGCGCGGCCGAGGTCTACGTCATGGGCGTCCGCCGCGACCGGCACAGGCGCGGCGCGGGATCCGCCCTGCTCGCCGCCGCAGAGGCTTACCTCCGCGAGCGGGGCGTCGAGTACCTCCAGGTCAAGACGCTCGGCCCCTCGCGAGCGAGCGACGCGTACGCGCGGACCCGCGCGTTCTACGAGGCGCGCGGCTTCGTCCCCCTCGAGGAGCTGCACGGGCTGTGGGAGGACAACCCCTGCCTTCTCCTCGTGAAGCGCCTTTGACGCCGCTCGCGATCCGTAGCCGCTGATGCCCTGGTCGCCAGGCGCCACCATCGTCCTGCACGAGGTCTGGAACGAGCGGGTGTGGGCGGCGCGCCCGATGACGGTCGTGCACGATGACGAGGGCCGGATCGTGCTCTGGATCCCGAAGGGAACCCGTTGGATGGCACCGTCGACGCCGCCTACGCGTCGCCGCGAGCCGACGCGGGGGGAACGGCTCGCAACGTCGGCGGCTCTCGGCGACTGGGTGTTCACGGAGTCCGAGTGGCGTGTCTCCACCCTCTCGCTGATGTCCGACGGCGACTGGCACGCGGTGTGGGTCTCGTGGCTCGACAGCGGCGAGCACTGCGGCTGGTACATCAACCTGCAGAAGCCGTACCGCAGGACGAGCTTTGGCTTCGAGACGATGGACATGATGCTCGACGTCATCGTCGAGACGGATCGGACGTGGTACTTGAAGGACGAGGACGAGCTCGCGATCTTCGTCGAGCGCGGCGTGTTCGACCCCGCGTTGGCCGAGCGCGTCCGAGCGGAGGCGCTTCGTGTGGCCGGGCGTGCAGAGCGGAACGAGCCGCCGTTCAGCGAGCCGTGGCCGGAATGGCGTCCCGATCCGGCGTGGCCGCGTCCCGAGCTTCCGCCGGCGTGGGAGTCTCGATGCCGCTGACGGTCGGCACCGCAGGGCACGTCGACCACGGCAAGACGTGGCTCGTCCGCGCACTGACGGGCAAGGACACGGACCGGCTGCGGGAGGAGCGGGCGCGCGGGATCTCGATCGACCTCGGCTACGCGCCGCTCGACCTGCCGGACGGGCGTCGGCTCTCGCTGGTCGACGTCCCCGGCCACGAGCGCTTCGTCCGCACGATGGTCGCGGGGGCGACGGGGATCGACCTCTTCCTGCTCGTGATCGACGCGGCCGAGGGCGCGCGTCCCCAGACGCACGAGCACCTCGCGATCCTGCGGCTGCTCGGCGTCGAGCGCGGCGTCGTCGCCGTCACGAAGGCCGACGCGGTGGACGCGGAGACGCTCGAGCTCGCACTCGAGGAGGCGCGGGAGCTCGTCCCGGGTGCCGACGCCGTCGCAGTCAGCGCGAAGATGCGGCTCGGGCTCGACGAGCTGCGCGCCGCGCTCGCGCGCGCCGCCGTCGCCTCGCAACCTCCCGGCGCGCGGGACGCCCCGACGCGCCTCCACGTCGACCGCGTCTTCACGCTGCGCGGGATCGGCACCGTCGCCACCGGGACGCTCTGGTCGGGCACGATCGGCGAGGGCGACGTCCTCAGGGCCGAGCCCGCAGCGTGCGACGTGCGGGTGCGCAGCGTCCAGGTGCACGACCGCCCGGTGGCGCGGGCCGAGGCGGGACAGCGCGTCGCGGTCGCGCTGCGCGGGCTCGACCGCCGCCGGCTCAGGCGGGGAGACGTCCTCTGCGAGCCCGGCGCGTTCGCGCCGAGCTACCGCCTCGACGTCGCGCTCGAGGAGCTGACGCCGATCGCGGCGGCCGCGACAGTCCACCACGGCACCGCGCACGCCCCTGCGCGAGTCATTCGCCGCGCCGACGGGACCGCACAGCTCCGGCTGGCCGAGCCGGTGGTCGCCGCGAGGGGCGACCGCTTCGTTCTGCGCGCCGGGACGACGATCGGCGGTGGCGTCGTCGTCGATCCGGCACCTCCCCGAAGCGCGCGCGCCGCACCGCCGCCGGCGCCACCCGCGGCCGCGCCGCCGAGCCGCCCGCCAGCTTCACCGCCCGTCGCAGCGGTCGACCGAGTTCGGACGGAGCTCGCCGCGGCGGGACGCGCGAGCATCAGGGTCGACGACGCGGCGCTCGCGCGGCTGCTGGAGGAGCAGGGCGTCCTCGTCCGGCTGGGGAAGGAGCTCGCCGTCGCTCGCGCCACGTACGAGCTCGCCCGGGCCGCCGCCGTCGCGGCGTGCGACGAAGACGGCGCAGTCACGCTGGCGCGCTTCCGCGACCGGATCGGGAGCGGACGGCGGGACGCGCAACTGCTGCTCGAGCGACTCGACAGCGACGGGATCACGCGGCGCGTCGGCGACGAGCGCGTGCTGCGGCGGGGGGCGCGGGGCCGCTAGCGCGGCGCGCGAACGCTGAGCTCGAAGACGTCGGGGCGGTGGTAGTGGCCCGCCGCGTCGAACCGCTGCCGTTCCTCGTACAGCCGCGCCGGGTCGAGCTCCGCGTACAGGATCCCCTCCTCGTCGTACAGCGGCCCTGCGAGGTACGAACCATCGGGAGCGAGGATCGCGCTGCCGCCGCGGCCGATCACGTCGTGCTCCTCGATGAGCTCGCGGAGCGGGAAGTCGGCCGGATACGCCGCCGCACGCTGGAAGTGAGACGGAGCGACGACGAACGCGCGCGACTCGCGTGCGATGTGCACGAGCGTCGCCTGCCACGCGTCGGCGTCGTCCGCGGTCGAGGCGATGTAGATCTCGACGCCCGACTCGTAGAGCGAGAAACGCGCCAGCGGCATGTAGTTCTCCCAGCAGATCAGGCCGCCCATCCGGCCCAACGGCGTCTCGATCGCGCGGAGCCCACCGCCGTCGCCCTGCCCCCACACCAGCCGCTCGTGGTTCGTCGGCACGAGCTTCCGGTGGTGGAGCGCGAGACCCCCGTCCGGCGCGTGGTAGAGGAGCGCGTTGTAGACGGTGCCGGTTCGCGCCGGGTCGATCTCGTTGACGCCGGTGACGAGCCACACGCCGTGCTCGCGCGCGATCTCGCCGAGGCGATCGGCGGCTGGACCCGGTACTGCGACGGACTCCCGCGCCAGGAGCGCGAACGCCGCCTTCGCCCGCGGATCCGCCCATCCCGCGAGCGCCTTCGCCCACGTCGAAGACGGGTACGCAGGCACGAACGTCTCCGGGAAGACGACGAGCTCGGCACCGGCGCGCGCCGCCTCCGCCGTCAGCGCGGCCAGCTTCTCGATCGTGGCGTCGCGGTCGAGCACCACCGGCTCGGCCTGGACGCACGCAACGGTCGAGGGCTCTCTCACGGCGCAACACTACTTCGCGGCGAGGGAGCTTCGGCGTGCGCGTTCGCTCGGTCACGGCGGACTACGATCGCGGCCATGGGCGCTCGCGCGGGGACGGCGGCTGCGATCGCGGTCACGAGCGGGAAGGGCGGCGTCGGCAAGTCCACGGTCAGCCTGAACCTCGCGCTCGCGCTCGCCGAACGCGGCCTCGACGTCGGGCTGCTCGATGCCGACTTCTACGGGCCCGACATCCCGCTGATGGTCAACCTCAAGCGCTCGCAGCCGCTCGAGCGCTGGCTCCTCGGACGCGCCGGCGGCGGCCCGGCGCTCGAGCCGGTCGAGCGATTCGGGCTGAAGCTGATGTCGGTCGGCTTCCTGATCGGCGAGCGACAGGCGCTCTCCCTGCCGGCGCCGCTGCTCCAGGGCGCGCTGCGCCAGCTGCTGACGGACGTGCGCTGGGGCTCGCTGGACTACCTCGTCATCGACCTGCCTCCGGGGACGGCCGATCTCCAGCAGGAGCTCTTCGGCCTCGTCGAGCTCGCGGGCGCGCTCCTCGTCGTCGGCCCCCAGGACGTCGCGCACCTCGACGGGAAGAAGGTGCTCGACATGCTGCGCACCGCGAACGTGCCCGTCCTCGGCGGCGTCGAGAACATGGCCGGTCTCGCGTGCCCGCACTGCGGCGAGCTCATCGACGTCTTCCCGAGGAGCACGCCGGAGCGATCGGTCTGGGGAGACGGCGTCCCGCTCCTCGCATCGCTCCCGCTCGACCCGGAGGTCGGGCGCGCCGGCGACGCGGGCGCGCCGATCTTCGTCAGCGCGCCCGAAGGGACTCAGGCGCGGATCTACCGCGAGCTGGCGAGCCGCATCGTGGACGCCGTCGACGCGCGTTAGGCTCGGCTCGGCGCGCGCGTCGCGCTCCTACACGGGGCGCGGCGGCTCGTAGAGCGGCTGGAGCATCTCGACCGACAGCGACACCCACTTTCCTGGCGGGAGCTCGTACGCCGCCCGCGCGGTCTCTCCCTCGAGCACCTTGGTGAGATCGTCGGCCGACGATGCGGCCTCGTCCAGCACCTCGCGGGCCGTGAAGATCGGCACGCCGAGGCGCACGGCGAGGTTGAGCGCGTCGCTCGCGGGCCGTGAAGATCGGCACGCCGAGGCGCACGGCGAGGTTGAGCGCGTCGCTCGGCCGCGCGTCGAGTTCCTCGTTCGAGCCGTCGCTCGCGACCTGGATCAGCGCGTAGAACGTCTTCGCGCGCAGGCTGTGGATCGTGACGCGCTCCACGCTCCCGCCCATGACGCGGATCAGATTCGCCATCAGGTCGCTCGTCAGCGGCCGCGGCGTCGCCTCGTTCAGGAGGTTGAACGCGAGCGCGTCGCCCTCGGGCGTGCCGATCCAGATGGGCAGGACGCGGCCGCCTTCCTTCTCCTTCAGCACGACGATTCGTTGGCGTGCGACCGGCCGCGTGGGATCGTCCTCGCCGACGCGCACGAGCACGTCCTCGACCTTCATCTCGCGCATCTCGAGCTCCTTTCTCGGTTGCTTGGCGGTGACAGGGGCGAGCGCGGCCAGCTCCTCGCGAAGCTGCGCCCGCGCTCGGTGAAGGCGCACGCGCACGGCGCCGGGCGAGGCGCGGAGCAGCGCCGAGATCTCGTCGCACGAGAGCCCGTCGACGTAGTGCATCAGCACTGCTTCGCGCTGCCCCGCCGGCAGCACGTCGACGGCGGCGCGGACGGCGTGCAGGACCTCCCGCTCCTCCAGCGGGTCGTCGACGTGCCCGTCGGCAAATGCCGCCGTGCGGACCACGCGCGCGTGCGCGGCGCGCTGCCGGAGCCGCATCTTGGCGACGTTGACCGCGATGCCGCAGAGCCAGCTGCCGAACCGCTCCGGCTCGCGCAGCTCCGAGAGGCCGAGGTACGCGCGCAGGAGCGCCTCTTGAACCACGTCCTCGGCCTCGCTCGCGTTGCGCAGCAGCCGCTCGACCACCGCGGTGACGCGCGGCCGGTGGTGGCGCACGAGCGCGGCGAATGCGGCCGGGTCGCCGCGGCGCGCCGCTGCAACGAGCTCATCGTCCCTCACGTCTACGTCGTTGCGCGTGCCGCGCGAAACGTTACGCGCCCGGCACGCCGAAGCCGCCGCCGCCCGGCGTCTCGATCCGGATCACGTCGCCTGCGCGCAGCTCGCGCGTCGCCTTCGCCGGCAACTCCTCGCCGTTCAGCAGGTTCCGCCCGCGAGCGCCGTCCTCGCCGCCGCGCTGCCCCTGCGGCGAGTGCGCGCGCCGCTCGCTGATGATCGAGAGACGGCAGTCCTCGAGCGCGCGCAGCTCGCGCACGACGCCGTCCCCGCCGCGGTGCCGCCCCGCCCCGCCGGATCCGCGCCGCAGCTCGTACCGCTCGACGCGCAACGGGTACGAGAGCTCGAGCGCCTCCACCGGCGTGTTCAGCGTGTTCGACATCGTCACGTGGACACCGCTCGGGCCGTCCGCGGTGGGGCACGCGCCCTGGCCGCCGCCGATCGTCTCGTAGTAGGTGAAGCGGTCGTTGCCGAGCGCGACGTTGTTCATCGTCCCCTGCCCCTGCGCGGTCACGTCGAGCGCGGCGCCGAAGGCGCGGAAGAGGCAGTCGACGATGCGGCCCGAGGTCTCGACGTTGCCGGCCACGACCGCGGCCGGCGGACGCGCGTTCACGAGCGAGCCTTCCGGCGCGCTCACTGTCACCGGCGCGAACGCGCCGCCCGAAGCAGGCACGTCCGGGTTGGTCAGGCAGCGAACGACGAAGAACGACGCCGAGCGCGTCACGGCGAGCGGGCAGTTCAGGTTGCCGTCGTGCTGGCTCGAGGTGCCCGCGAAGTCGATCGCCACCTCGTCGCCTGCGATCGTGACGGCGGCACGCACGTCCAGCGCGCCCTCGGCCGCCTCGAGCGCGTCCGCCGCGTCGTACCGCCCGTCCGGGAGCGCCGAGATCGCCGCCCGCACGAGTCGCTCCGAGTACGCGAAGAGCTCGTCCATCGCGGCGGAAACGGCTGCGCGGCCGCGCCGCGCGCAGAGCTCGGCGACCCGGCGCTCCGCCAGGCGCTGCGCCGCGACCTGAGCGCGCACGTCGCCGCGCCGCTCGTCCGGGTTGCGCATCTGTGCGAGGAGCGTCGAGCGTCGCGCCGTCGAGACGCGTCGGCGGGATGACGACGCCCTCGTCGGCGAGCGTGCGCGACGCCGCCGGCATGCTGCCGGGCTCGATCCCGCCCACGTCCGCCCAGTGGGCGCGCGTGGCCGCGAACCCGATCTCGGTGCGGGAGACGAGGGTGACGTCGGGAAGGTGCGTGCCGCCCGTGTACGGGTCGTTCAGGATCCACGTCTCGCCGGGCGCCGGGTCGCGAGCCCGAACGGCGGCGACCGCCTCGGGCATCGCGCCGAGGTGGACCGGGATGTGCTCCGCCTGGGCGATCATCCGCCCCCGCTCGTCGAAGAGGGCGGCGGAGCAGTCGCGGCGCTCCTTGATGTTCGCGGAGAACGCTGAGCGGACGAGGACGGCGCCCATCTCCTCCGCGATCGCGCGCAACGCGCTGCCGATGACTTGGAGCTCGATTTTCACGATCTCGTGACGATCAGCGTGCTAGATCCATCCCTAACCCCCACCCACCCTGGGGGGAGCCACGCCGTCGCCCCCTCGAGCTCGACGGCGGTAGGCCCGGCGACCCGCAGCGGCTCGCCGGGCGGCAGGTCGACCTCCGGCCCGGGCCGCACGTCGGCCGTGCGCACGACGACGAGCTCCACCGCGCGCGAGCGGTCGGCGTAGCCGTACCGGTCCTCATGCGCGCGGTGGAAGCGCTCGGCAAGCCCGGCGCCGAGCGGCACGGTCAGCTCGAACGACTGGCCGCGGTAGCGCAGATCCGCCTCGCCCGCCGCCGGCAACTCGCCGGCGTCCTCGAGCGGGACGACGTACGAGCGAACGTGATCGCGCCGCTCCTCGCTCGCCACGAGCCCGAGCGCCGAGAGCACGCCCGCCGCCTCGGGAACGAGCACCGTTCCGATCTCGAGCTCCTCGGCGAGCTCGCACGCGTGCAGAGGGCCGGCGCCCCCGAACGCGACGAGCGCGAAGTCACGCGGGTCGTGGCCGCGCTCGATCGAGACCAGGCGCAGCGCGCGCAGCATCTCGGCGTTGACGACGCCCAGGGCGTCGCCCGGCTCGATCCCGACGAACGCGCGCTCCGCCGCGCGCCGATCGAGCTCGAGCCCGCCCGCGAGCCGCGCGGGCAGCCGCCCGAGCAGGAGGTTCGCGTCCGTGATCGTCGGCCGCGTGCCGCCTCGCCCGTAGCAGGCGGGGCCGGGGTACGCGCCCGCGCTCTCGGGGCCCGCGTGGAGCGCGCCGCCCTCGTCGCGCCGGACGATCGAGCCGCCACCGGCGCCCACCGTGTGCAGGTCGACCGTCGGCAGGCGGATCGGGAACCCGCCGACCTCCCGCGCGGTCGCGCGCTCGACGCCGCCGTCGACGACGAGGCAGACATCCGTGGAGGTGCCGCCCATGTCGAGCGCGATCGCGTTCGGGAATCCGGCACGGGCGGCCGCGCGCGCCGCGCCGACCGCGCCCGCCGCGGGGCCCGAGACGAGCACGTACGCCGGGTGCTCCGCCGCCTCCTCGAGCGTCGCCACGCCTCCGGACGAGCGGAGGACGAGCGGCGCCGGCAGCCCGGCGTCGCGGCACGCGCGCCCGAGCGAAAGGAAGTAGCGCGCGCACACCGGGCCGAGATACGCGTCCGCAGCCGTCGTCGACGCGCGCTCGTACTCGCGGAACTCGGGAGCGATCTCGTGCGACGCCACGACGTGAGCGTCCGGGAGCCGCCGCCGGATCTCGTCGCGAACCGCGCGCTCGTGCGCGTCGTCGCGGAACGCGAAGAGGAGGCAGACGGCGACCGCGTCGGCGTCGAGCGACGCAAGCGAGTCGAGGCGCAGCGGGCGGACCACGCCGCCGGGGCCGATCCGCTCGTCGACGCCGTAACAGCGCTCGAGCGGGACGAGCGGCTCCGGGTGGGGCTCGCAGAGACGGTAGAGGTGGGCGCGATCCTGGCGGCGCAGGTGCAGGACGTGCTCGAAGCCGCTCGTGCCGACGAACGCGGTGCGCGCGCCCTTGCACTCCAGGAGCGCGTTGGTCGCGATGGTCGTCCCGTGCGAGAAGCGGTCGAGGTCGCGTGCTCCGACGGCGAGCGCTGCCGCGACGACCGACTCCTCCTGTCGCGGCGCCGTCGGCACCTTCGCCGTGCGCAGCTCGCCTCCCTCGAGCAGGACGGCGTCGGTGAACGTCCCGCCGACGTCGATGCCGAGAATCGCCACCGCGCGACTCTAGGGCGGTTTCACCCGGGTCGCGCCGATCGTGTGCAACCATGACCTGGATGCACAGGGGTCTCCTGCTCGCCGTCCTCGTGGCGGCGCTCGTCGCGGTCGCGGCGACGCCCGCGTCGACCCCGATCCGCTTCGGGAAGGCGGAGGCCGTCCTGACGACGGAGCGCTCGCGCGTGATCCTCACCGTCGAGGTCGCGCGCACCGGCGAGCAGCAGGCGCGGGGGCTGATGTTCCGCCGCTGGCTGGCGCCGAAGGCCGGGATGGCGTTCGTCTACACGCGGGACACGCGCGGCGCGTTCTGGATGAAGAACACGCTCATCCCGCTCTCGATCGCCTTCTACAACTCGCGCGGCAAGATCCTGCGGATCATGCAGATGGAGCCCTGCGAGGCAGACCCGTGCCGCCTCTACGACCCGGGCGTCGCCTACCGCGGGGCGCTCGAGGTCAACCAGGGCGCTTTCGGCCGCTGGCGCGTGAACCGCGGCGACACGATCCGCCTGCGCACGCCGCGCTAGCAGAGGGCGTTACGCTCGCTCAGGAGCGGCAGGGCCCGGTGGCCCAGCCGGTCTTCAAAACCGGCGAGGTCTGGCAGCCCCAGGCTGGGTAGGTTCGACTCCTGCGCCGCTCCGCTCAGGCCGCGACCGGCGCGGGCGCCGACGTCACCACCTCGACGCCGTCCTGATAGACGGACACGACCCGGTCGCGCAGCGTCGCGAAGTCGAACGGGTCGCCGTTCACGACGACGAGGTCCGCGCGCTTGCCGGCCTCGATCGTCCCCAGCTCGTCCTCCAGCCCCATCAGCTCGGCGGCGCTCCGCGTCGTCGCGACGAGGACGTCCTCCGCAGGCATCCCGCACTCCGCCATCAGCTGCAGCTCCGTCAGGTTCTCGCCGTGCGGCGTCACCGCGCTGTCGGTGCCCATCGCGATCTTGACGCCGGCCTCGACCGCCTGGCGGAACGACTCGCGATGCGCGGCGACGACCTCGACCGCCTTCGCGAGCGACGCGTCCGGGATCGACAACCCGGCCTCCGCCGCCGCGATCACGCCCGTCGGCGCCATCAGTGTCGGCACCAGCCACGTCCCCCGCTCGAGCATCAGCGAGATCGCCTCGTCGTCGAGGTAGATGCCGTGCTCGATCGAGCGGATCCCGGCACGGACGGCGTTCTTGATCCCGAGCGTCCCCTGCGCGTGCGCCATCACCTCGAGCCCGCCGGCGCGCGCCTCGGCCACGAGCGCGTCGAGCTCCTCGGGGCTGAACCCGAGGTGGTCCGGATGGTCCGTCGGCGACATCACGCCGCCCGTCGTCGCCACCTTGATCACCTCGGCGCCCGCCTGCACGAGCTCCCGCACCTTCCGTCGGATCTCCGTCACGCCGTCGACGATCGCGCTCGGGCAGCCCGGGTACGTCGGGAGGAGCTGCACGCGCGAGCCGGACGGCATCCAGCCGTCGCCGTGCCCCCCGGTCTGGCTGACCATCACGACCGAGATCTGGATCCGCGGCCCGAGCAGGAGCCCGTCCTGCTGCGCGCGCTTCACGCCGAGATCCGCGCCGCCGGCGTCCCGCACCGTCGTGATCCCGATTTGCAGCGTCGCCTCGAGATTCCGCACGGCCTCGTAGAAGCGGTACGAGAACGGCGTCTGGAGCAGCCGCCAGACGTCGAGGTGGCTCAGCATCACGTGGACGTGGCAGTCGAAGAGCCCCGGGAGCAGCGTCTTCCCGGAGACGTCGACGCTCTCGTCGCCGTCGAGCCCAGGCCCGACCTCGACGACGCGCCCATCCTCGACGGCGACGTCGGCGTCGGCGACGGCCGCTCCCGTCCCGTCGAACACGCTCCCGCCCGAGAAGATCGTCCGCACCGGCTCCCCCTTTCGTCGCTCGCGTGCGGACCCTACTCCGCTGCGCCGCGTTCGACAGTCGCGCCCGACGCCGTTCGCGCTCGCGGGCGCTACTCCGGCGGCTGCTCCCGCATCCGCTCGGCCGCGGCGCGCGCTCGCTCGTGCACCTCCCGGCGGCGGTCGTCGGGCGCGTTCGGCGGTCCCGGCTCCGCGCGGTCGACCGGCAGCTCGCCGCCCTCGAACTCGTCGCGCTCCTCGACGAGCGCGCGCGATTCGTCGAGCTTGCGGCGCAGCTCCTCCGCTCGGATGTCCGCGCCGGGCTGCCCCGGCGCGACCTGCGCCGCCCGCCGCCGCGTCAGCAGCCGGTAGAGCGTGACGCCGCCGAGCGCGCCGGAGATCCACGCGAGAAGGCGGAGCATCGGCGCGATGCTACAGTGGTGCGGCTTCCTGCCCTGCCTCGCGCCGTCCATCCCGAGCGGCGCTTGCCGGTAGGGCCGATTCAGACCGTGGGAAGGGAGGTTCTCGGGAGCGTGATTTCGTACGAGCTGCTGCTGATGCTGGACCCGGAGCTCCCCGAGGAGCGCCAGGACGAGCTCGTCGCGCGCATGCGCGACCTGCTGGAGCGCGGCGGAGGCACGTGGTCGAGCCACGACCTCTGGGGACGCCGCCGGCTCGCGTACGAGATCGACCACAAGGGCGAGGGGGTCTACCACCTCGTCACGTTCGACGCCGAGCCCGAGACGCTCGACGAGCTCTCGCGCATCCTGCGGATCACGGACGGCGTGATGCGGCACCTCGCGGTCCGCCGGATCGAGGGCAGCCGCACGTCGGCGCCGCCCCCGCCCGCCGCCGTCGGGACCCCCGAGTACCGTGCGAACACCCGTTCGCAAGAGGAGGAGTAGGAGATGGCTGCAAACATCAACCGCGTCGTCCTGGTCGGAAACCTGACGCGCGACCCGGAGCTGCGCCACACGCCGAGCGGCATGGCGGTGTGCAGCCTGCGCCTCGCCGTGAACACGCGGCGGAAGGACAACTCGACCGGCCAGTGGACCGAGAAGCCGAACTACTTCGACATCACGGTCTGGGGCAACCAGGGCGAGAGCTGCGCGCAGTACCTGTCTCGCGGACGCCCCGTCGCCGTCGACGGCAGGCTCGAGTGGCGCGAGTGGGACGCCCAGGACGGGACGAAGCGCCAGGCGGTCGAGGTGGTCGCGGACAGCGTCCAGTTCCTCGGCGGGCGCGGCGACGGCGAGGGCGGAGGCCAGCCGCAGTTCGTGCCGGCGAACGCGCGCGTCGACGACGACTTCGGCCCCGGCGGCGCGGACGACGACATCCCCTTCTGAGAGAGGCGAGGCAATGGCACAGCCGAGGGAGCGCAGCGGGAGCAGCGGGACGGGGAGAAAGCGGCCCGGCGCGTCGTCGGGCCCGATCCGGCGCAAGAGCTGCTTCTTCTGCAAGGACAAGGTCGACGAGGTCGACTACAAGAACACCAACCAGCTACGGCGCTACATCTCCGAGAAGGGCAAGATCCGCAACCGCCGCGTCACCGGCGCGTGCCGCCGCCACCAGCGGCAGGTCGCGGTCGCGGTCAAGCGCGCGCGCGAGATGGCGCTCCTCCCGTACGTGGGCTGAGCATGGACGTCATCCTGCTCTCGGACGTGGAGAAGGTCGGGCTGCGCGGCGAGGTCGTCAGCGTCGCGAACGGCTACGCCCGCAACTTCCTCCTGCCGCGGCGGCTCGCCGAGCGCGCGACGCCGGCGAAGGTAGCGGAGCTGCGCCGCCGCGACGAGCAGCGCGCGCGGTACGAGGCGCGGAGCTTCGAGCAGGGGCAGGAGATCGCGGCGACGCTCGAGCAGACGGTGCTGCGCTTCGACGTGAAGGCCGGCCCGACCGGCTCCCTCTTCGGCTCGGTCACGCCGACGGACGTCGCCGACGAGATCTGGCGCACGCGGAAGGTGCGCGTCGACCGCCGGAAGATCGACTTGCCCGAGCCGATCAGGCGCGTCGGGCGTTACTCGATCCCGATCGAGGTCTTCACCGACGTCCGCGTCGAGGTGCAGACGCTCGTCGTGCCCGAGGGCGGCGAGCTGCCGCCCGAGGAGGAGCTCGCGGCGGCGCACGACGAGGGGGCAGGCGACGTCGCAGCCGAGGTCGAGCCGGCGCCCGACGAGGTCGAGCCGGCGCCGGCCGCCGCCGATGCGCAGGTGCCCGACGAGCTCGAACCTCCGGATGAGGCGGCGGCCAAGCAGGTGCCCGACGGCGCCTTCGACCGCGCCGTCGACGCCGCCGTCGAGACGCCCGAAGACGCCTAGGAGAGATCGGCGAACTCGTCTGGGCCGGTGCGGTCGTTGCCGATGCGGGCACGGGTAAAGTGGCGTAACAATGAGGCCGATCGTCGTCGGCGTTGCTGCCTCTACGATCCTCGCCGGATCGGTAGCGAGCGCCGCTCCCGACGCAACAAGGGCCGTGCGTTGCGCTAAGGGTGCTGTCGCGGCCTCTGTTGGCGGGAAGCGCGTCTGCCTCCACGCCGACCGAGCCTGCACGCGTCGGTTCGACCTCCAGTATCACCGCTACAAGTTCCACTGCCACGGGGGGCGGCTCGTCAGCGACGACTGGGCGCCGCTATTCCGCCCGCTACGGGTGCGGCGCCTTCCCCGCGGCGATTCGTGCCCAGCCGCCACCGCCGATCCAGACGGCGACCTGTCGAGGTGGGGCTTCGGCGGGACCGCGTGGGGACGCGGTCCTGCTTATCCGGGGACTCCCTCGGCAGAGAGCGATCGCTTGGTGATCACCTTCGAGTACCCGCCTCCACGACAGAGCATCAATGCCGGAAGCAAATGGAGCGGGCAAAAGGTCAACTGGATCGTGGCATCGACGTACGACGGCCTCTTCCTGATCCGCGGACGCCAGTTGGACGGCCCGCTCCTTCTGCGCTTCGGACGAGGAATCGTTCCCTCAGCCGCGCTTCGGGCACGAGGCGAAGGCGATCATCCGTCGAGCGTCCGTCTGCGCGAACGTGGCTGCTACGCGTTTCAGGTCGACGGCTTCGGCTTTAGCAGCGTGATCGTCTTCGAGGCGCGTCAACGCGGCACCGAGTAGCCGGAAGAGTCACGCCGCCGGCTGTGCTGCGCGCCGCGGTCTTCCGCCTGCGCCAGTGCCGGCAATCCCTCCCGCCCGTCCGTCCCCACCGTGTCCACGGGGTGGGGAATCTGCGACGAAGTTCCCGCTCGCAGCGGCAGAGGTGTCCACAGCTCCGTCCGGCGGCTCTGCGAACATGCGTTCCCTTATGGCTGCAGTTCGCAAGTTCCGAGCACTTCCGTGGCACTTGTGCACACGGTTGCGGCTGCGCCCTGTCCCCTCTTGACTAGCCCCTGATGGCGCAGCTCGCCCAGGTCGCGCAGGCGGCCCCCGTCCCGCCCCAGAACCTCGACGCCGAGGAGTCCGTCCTGGGCGCGATGATGCTCTCGCCGATGGCGATCGGCGCGGTGAGCGAGATCCTCGACCGCGCCGACTTCTACCGCGAGAGCCACGCGAAGATCTACCACGCGGCGCTCGCGCTGTACGCGAAGGGCGAGCCCGTCGACGCGATCACGCTCGTCGACGAGCTGGAGCAGCGCGGCGAGCTGGAGGCGGTGGGCGGACGCGTGCGCATCCACGAGCTGGCGGCGCTCGTCCCGGCGACGGCGAACGCGACGCACTACGCGCGGATCGTGCGCGAGATGGCGACGCTCCGCGGCCTGATCGCGGCAGGCTCGGAGGTCGCGCGGCTGGGCTGGGAACGGCCCGGCGAGACGGCCGACCTCGTCGACCGCGCCGAGCAGGTGATCTTCGAGCTCTCGCAGCAGCGGGTCTCGACCGAGTTCACGCACATCGAGGAGCTGCTCAAGGAGAGCTTCGAGCGGATCACGCTGCTCTACGAAGCCGGAGCGGACGTCACGGGCACTCCGTCGGGGTTCCGCGACCTCGACCGGCTCACGTCCGGCTTCCAGCCGGGCAACCTGATCATCGTCGCCGCGCGCCCGAGCATGGGCAAGTCGGCGCTCGGGCTGTGCATCGCCGCGAACCTCGGCGTCCGCGCCGAGACGCCCGTCGCGCTGTTCACGCTCGAGATGTCGAAGTCGGAGGTCACGCAGCGCCTGATGTGCAGCGAGGCGAAGGTCGAGTCGCAGCGCCTGCGAACCGGGAAGCTCGCCGTCGACGACTGGCCCCGGCTGACGGCGGCGTGCGACAAGCTCGCGAAGGCGCCGATCTACGTCGACGACACGGGCTCGATCACGATGATGGAGCTCCGCTCGAAGGCGCGCCGGCTGAAGACGAGGGAGCCGAATCTGGGGCTGATCGTCGTCGACTACATGCAGCTGATGACCTCGGGCTCGACGGCGGAGAACCGCGTCCAGGAGGTCTCGCAGATCTCGCGCCAGCTGAAGGTGCTCGCGCGCGACCTCGACCTGCCGATCCTGGCCATGTCCCAGCTCTCGCGCGCGGTGGAGCAGCGGCACGACAAGCGCCCGATCCTCTCGGATTTGAGAGAAAGCGGCTGTCTCGCCGGCGAGACGCGCGTCTACCTGCCGGACGAGGGGACATACCATCCGATCCGTGACCTGATCGGCTGCGAGGGAACGCGCGTGCTCGCACTCGACACCACGACGTGGCGGTACGAGCCGCGCCCGATCGTCAATGCGTTCTGTACGGGCCGGAAGCCGGTATTCCGGCTGCGGACGCGGCTCGGGCGCGAGGTCCGCGCGACGGCTAACCACAAGTTCCTCGCCTTCGACGGCTGGCGGCGCCTCGACGACATGGCGAAAGGGATGCGCATCGCGCTACCGCGACACGTTCCGGGGCCGGAAACCGAGACGATGACGAGCTCCGAGCTCGCGTTGCTCGGCCACCTCATCGGAGACGGGTGCACGCTGCCGCGGCACGCGGTCCAGTACACGACGCGCGACAGGGAGCTCGCGGGGATGGTGGCCGTGCTCGCGGCCGACGTCTTCGGCGACGCGGTGACGCCGCGCGTCAGCGCGGAGAGGCAGTGGTACCAGGTCTACCTCGCATCGACGGCACACCTCACGCACCGGAAGCGCAACCCGGTCGCGGCGTGGCTCGACGAGCTCGCCGTCTTCGGGCTGCGTTCGTGGGAGAAGCGCGTGCCGGAGCGGGTGTTCGAGCAGAGCGCGTTCGGAATCGCGACGTTCCTCCGCCATCTCTGGGCGACGGACGGCTGCATACGCGCCGGCCGGGCGCACCAGTACCCGGTCGTGCGGTACGACTCGAGCAGCGAGCGGCTCGCGCGCGACGTGCAGTCCCTGCTGCTCCGGGTCGGCATCAACGCGCGACGACGACAAGTCGCCATGGGCAGTAAGGGCCGGCCGATTCACCGCGTCGACGTGAGCGGTCGTCTCGAGATCGAACTCTTCCTCCAAACGATCGGCGGCGCCGGCCTGCAGCGCGCAGCGGACGGCGCCGTGATCGTCGACAAGTTCGCAACCGCGCCGGGGCGACCGAACACCAACCGCGACGTCGTGCCACGCGAGGCATGGGATACGCACGTCCGGACGGCGCTCGCGGCGCGCGGGATGCCGACGCGCGAGTTTCACGCTGCGTTAGGGACCGCGTACTGCGGCTCGACGCTCTACCAGACGAATCTCGGCCGCGCCCGCGCGCGACGAGTCGCCGAGATCATCGACTCCGAGGACCTCTATCGCCTCGCGACAAGCGACGTCTACTGGGACGAGGTCGTCTCAATCGAACCGGCTGGTGCCGAGGACGTCTTCGACCTGACTGTGGACGGCCTCCACAACTTCGTCGCCGAGGACATGTCCGTCCATAACAGCATCGAGCAGGATGCCGACCTCGTCGCGTTCGTCTACCGCGACGAGTACTACAACGAGGAGTCCGACCAGCAGGGCCTGGCGGAGATCATCCTCTCCAAGCACCGGAACGGGCCGACGGACACGATCAAGCTCTCGTTCCTGAAGCGCTACGCGAAGTTCGCCGACCTCGCGGCCGGCTAGCCGGCGTAGCGACCGGCGCTTCCGGCACACTGCGAGCGTGCCCGCGACCGTGATCGTCGGCGCGCAGTGGGGCGACGAGGGCAAGGGCAAGATCGTCGACCTGCTCGCCCAGGAATCGGACGTCGTGTGCCGCTACCAGGGCGGTCCCAACGCGGGCCACACCGTGATCGCAGGCGGCGAGACGTTCAAGTTCCGGCTCCTCCCGTCGGGGATCATCTCCGGCAAGGTGAGCGTCCTCGGCGCCGGCTGCGTCGTCGACCCCGAGGTGCTGATCGGCGAGATGGACGAGTTGGAGGCGCGCGGCGTCTCCGTCGAGCCGCTGCGGATCTCGGGGAACGCCCACCTGATCATGCCCTGGCACGTCGCGATCGACCAGGCGAGCGAGCGGCGGCTCGGGCCGCTCCAGATCGGCACGACCCGGCGCGGCGTCGGGCCGGCCTACGCGGACAAGGCGGCGCGGATCGGGATCCGCGTCCAGGATCTGCTCGACGCGAAGATCCTGCGCCAGAAGATCGACGTCGCTCTGGCCGAGAAGAACCTCTGGCTCGAGCGCATCTACGGCGCGGAGCCGTTCGAGCTCGACGACGTCGCGGGCCGCTACGAGCGGTACGCGCAGCGGCTGCGCCCGCACGTGGCCGACACGTCGCTTCTCGTCGACCGGGCGCTGCGCGCCGGGCAGCGCGTGCTGCTCGAGGGCGCGCAGGGGACGTTGCTCGACCTCGACCACGGCACCTATCCGTTCGTCACGTCGTCGAACCCGACGGCCGGCGCGGCCGCCACGGGCACGGGCATCGGGCCGAACCGGATCGACGAGGTCCTGGGGGTGGCCAAGGCTTACGTCACTCGCGTGGGCGCCGGTCCGTTCCCGAGTGAGATGGAAGAGCCGTTCGCCTCGCGCGTGCGCGAGCTCGGCGCCGAGTACGGAACGGTCACCGGCCGCGAGCGCCGCCCTGGCTGGCTCGACCTCGTCGCGCTTCGCTACGCGGTGCGCGTGAACGGGATCACGTCGCTCGCCGTGACGAAGCTCGACGTCCTGTCCGAGTTCGACGAGCTCCCGATCTGCGTTCGCTACCGGCTGCCGGACGGGAACGAGACGCCGGACTTCCCGGCGCACCAGAGCGATTTCCACCACGCGGAGCCCGTCTACGAGGTGCTGCGGGGGTGGGCGGAGCCGATCGACGCGGCGGAGGGGCCGGCCGACCTGCCCGAGGCCGCGCGCGCCTACGTCGAGTTCGTGGAGCGCGAGCTCGAGGTCGAGATCTCGCTCGTCGGCACCGGAGCGCCGCGCGAGAGCGTCGTCGCGCGCTAGTCGCCTTTCACGGGGTGCGTCGTCTTCTGCTTCGGGTGCCCGCCGCGCGGCTGCTTCGAGCGCTGCTCCTTCGCACCCTGGGTGGCGCCGGCCTCGCTCGGCGTCTTGCCCTCGGCCTTCGCCTCGCGCACCTTCTTCTGGCGCTGCTTCTCGTCCTCTTGCTTGCGTGACATCGGGCCTCCTACGGCGTGCTGCGCTCTTCGACCAAATAGCCGAAGAGCTCGCGCAGCCCGTTGATCGCGGCCGCGACGTCGCCGTGGCCGACGTCGTCGCCGCGTTCGACCGCGAGCGCCGTCTCGGAGGCGGCCTGGAACTCGCTCACGATCTCTCGCTCGTCGCCGTCGCGTGCAACGGGGTCGTGCACGTCGTACCCACGCTCGACGAGGATCCGCTCGATCAGGTCGCGGAGCTCGGGCAACGCCTCGCGGGGCGCAGTCTCGAGCTCCGGCTCGAGCTGCTGGTATTCGCTCTCCCACTCGTGCCGGTCGAGGCCCGGCTCCCACGCGGACGACGTCATGGTCGCTCCTATGCGCCGCGCGGCATTCCGCGAAACGCCCGGAGCGGCGAGTAGAGTCGCCGCGGGTGAAGGTCCTCCTCGTCGGGTCGGGCGGCCGCGAGCACGCGCTGGCGTGGAAGCTGAGCCGCGGTGCGGACGCGGAGCTGCACGCCGCTCCGGGCAACCCGGGTATCGCCGCGCTCGGCGAGTGCCACCCCGTGCGCGCCGACGACGCGGAGGGGCTGCTCGACCTGGCCGGGACGCTCGACGTCGATCTCGTCGTCGTCGGCCCCGAGGCGCCCCTCGTCGGGGGAGTCGGCGACGCGCTTCGGCACTCGGGCTTCTCCGTCTTCGGCGCGAGCGCGGCCGCGGCGCGGATCGAAGGCTCGAAAGCGTTTGCGAAGGACGTGATGCGCGCGGCCGGCGTGCCGACCGCCGAACCGCTGTCGGTCGCGCGCCCGCCGTGTGTGGTCAAGGCGGACGGCCTCACCGCCGGCAAGGGTGTCTTCGTGTGCCGCACGCAGGACGAGCTCGACGCCGGCCTCCGCGCCGCGGCGAGCTACGGCGGGCCCGTCGTGATCGAGGAGCTGCTCGAGGGCGAAGAAGCGTCCGTCTTCGCGCTCACCGACGGCGCCACGGCGATCCCGCTCCCCCCGGCGCGCGACTACAAGCGGATCGGCGACGGCGGCACCGGCCCGAACACGGGCGGGATGGGAGCGTTCGCACCGGTTCCCGAGCTCGCGGCCGAGCTCGACGAGCTCCTCGACAGGTTTCACCGGCCCGTTCTCGCCGAGCTCGCAGCGCGCGGCAAGCCGTTCGTCGGCGTGCTCTTCGCCGGGCTGATGCTCACGGACGACGGCCCGAAGGTGCTCGAGTTCAACTGCCGTTTCGGCGACCCCGAGGCGCAGACGATCCTGCCACTGCTCGACGCCGACGTGCTCGCGGCGCTCGCGGCGGCGGCGGGCGGCGACCTGGCAGGTGTCGAGCTGCCCGCCTCCGACGACGCGGCGGTCACCGTCGTGCTGGCTGCGGGCGACTACCCGGAGCGGGGCGACGCCGGCTCCCCGATCGAGGGCGTGGAGGACGCCCAGGCGGCAGGCGCACTCGTCTTCCACGCGGGCACGGCGCTGCGCGGCGACCGACTCGTGACGAGCGGCGGCCGCATCCTCGACGTCACCGCGGTCGCCGCGACACTCGACGACGCGCGAACCCGCGCGTACCAAGCGGCGGATCTGATCTCCTTCGCCGGGATGCGGTACCGAAGCGACATCGCAGCGGGAGCAACGCGTGTCGGCGCCTGACCCGCAGCCGCTGGTCGGCATCCTCGTCGGCTCCGAGTCGGATCGCGAGCGCATGCAGGGCGCGTTCGACGAGCTCGACGCGCGTGGGGTCGCCTACGAGTTCGACGTCCGCTCGGCGCACCGGACGCCGGACGCCGTCGCCGAGTACGCACGGAGCGCGCGCGAGCGAGGCCTGCGCGTCCTCATCGCCGGCGCCGGGCTCGCGGCCGCGCTGCCGGGCTCGGTCGCGGCGCACACCGACCTGCCGGTGATCGGCGTGCCGCTGCGCTCGTCGCTCAGCGTCCTCGACGGGCTCGACGCGCTGCTCTCGATCGCCCAGATGCCTCCCGGCGTGCCCGTCGCGTGCGTCGGCGTCGACAACGCGCGCAACGCGGCGGTCCTCGCGACGCGGATCCTCGACACCTCCGCGTGAAACACGCGGAGCGCGCTCTCGCGCTCTTTCCGCAGCTGCGCGCGCGAGCCGTTCGCGTGATCGAGGACGGCTGGGACAGCCTCGTACTCGACGTCGACAGCGAGTGGATCATCCGCATCCCGCGCCGCGCGGAAGTGGCCGAGTCGATGGAGGCTGAGATCGCGCTTTTGCCGGCTCTCGCGTCCGCGCTACCGGTCGCCATTCCACAGTTCGAGCTGATCGCGCGCGACGGCGTGCGCGCCGTCGGCTACCGGAAACTGCCGGGGGACGCACTCCAAGCCGCGGACCCGGTCGTCGCGGCCGGCGTCGGTAGTTTCCTCGCCGCGCTGCATCGGTTCCCCGTGGAGCAGGCGGTAGCGCTCGGCGTCCGCGGCGACGGGCGCGAGTGGTGGAGGAACGAACGGACGATCCGCGTTGACGCGTTCCGCGCCGTCGTCCTTCCACTCCTCGCCGGCCCCGAACGTGCAGCGGCGGAAAGTCTCCTCGATACAGCCCTGGCGGACGAAGCATTCGACTTCGACGCCGTCCTGATCCACGGCGATCTCGGCCCGGAGCACATCCTCTGCGAATCGGGCCGCGTTAGCGGGGTGCTCGACTGGACGGACGCGCGAATCGGCGACCCGGCGCTCGATCTCTCGTGGCTCCTGCACGGGACACCGGCAGCCTTCGCAGACGCCGCTCTAGCCGCCTACGGCGCATCGGATCCGCATCTGCGGAAACGAGCGCTGATCTACCACCGCCTCGGGCCGTGGTACGAGGTCGCGTACGGGCTCGAGCAGAGCCGTCCGGAGCTCGTCGAACGCGGGCTCGCCGGCGTCCGCAGGCGGCTCCCGAGCCCGTGAGGGCGATCCGACGGCGGCGCTAGCATCGGGGTAGTGATCGCGCGCTACTCCCGTCCCGCAATGGCTGCGGTGTGGTCGGAGGAGCGCAAGCTGGAGCTCTGGCTCGCGGTCGAGCTCGCGGCGCTGGACGCGTGGGCAGAGGCGGGCGTCGTTCCCGCGGCGGCAGCGGCCGCGACCCGCGAGCGCGCGATCGCGCCGTCGCCCGCACGGGTCCGCGAGATCGAGGAGCGCACGCATCACGACACGGCGGCGTTCGTGGACGCCGTCGGCGAGCAGCTCGGCCCGGACGGACGCTGGTTCCACTACGGCCTCACGTCCTCGGACGTCGTCGACACCGCGCTCGCCCTCCAGGTGCAGGAGGGCGGCCGCCTGCTGCTCGACGGGCTCCGCGCGGCGCGCGACGGGGTCGTCGCACGCGCGGAGGAGCATCGCGACACCCTCACGATCGGCCGCACGCACGGCGTCCACGCGGAGCCCACGACGTTCGGCCTCAAGCTCGCGGTCTGGGCGTTCGAGCTCGACCGGAACCTCGCGCGGCTCGGCCGCGCGCTGGAAGGCATGCGCGTCGGCAAGCTCTCGGGCGCGGTCGGGAGCTACTCGGCCGTCGATCCGGACGTCGAGCGCGCAGCGTGCGAGCGACTCGGTCTCGAGCCGGCACCGGCTTCGACGCAGATCCTCCAGCGCGACCGGCACGCGGAGCTCCTGACCACGCTCGCGGTCGTCGCCTCGTCGCTGGACAAGTTCGCGCTCGAGCTCCGCCACCTGGCCAGGACCGAGGTGCGCGAGGTCGAGGAGCCGTTCGCACGCGGGCAGAAGGGGTCGTCCGCGATGCCGCACAAGCGCAACCCTGTGGTTGCGGAACGGATCTGCGGGCTCGCGCGGGTCGTGCGCGCGGCGGCGGTCGCGGGGCTCGAGAACGTCGCGCTCTGGCACGAGCGCGACATCTCCCACTCGTCCGCCGAGCGCATCGTCGTCCCCGACGCGTTCCTCGCCCTCGACTACATGCTCGAGCGCTTCACCTGGCTCGTCCGCGGGCTCGTCGTCCACCCGGAGCGCATGCGCCGCAACCTCGACGCGAGCCACGGGCTCTTCTTCAGCCAACGGGTACTGCTCGCGCTCGTCGAGTCGGGGCTCTCGCGCGACGACGCGTACCGGCTCGTCCAGGCGCACGCCATGCGCGCGTGGGAGGAGGAGCTCGACTTCGAAAGCCTCGTCCGCGCCGACACGCACATCGCGAGTCGCCTCGAGCTCGACCAGGTCTTCGACCTCGATGTCTACACACGCCACGTCGACACCGTGTTCGAGCGCCTGCGGGCGCTCGTCGCGAAGGAGGAGCCGATCCATGCCTGAAGCTGCGCTGCACGTCGGAAGCGGCAAGGTCCGCGAGCTCTACGCCCTCGACGACGAGCGCCTGCTGCTCGTCGCGAGCGACCGGATCTCGACCTTCGACGTCGTCCTGCCGACCGAGATCCCCGACAAGGGGCGCGTCCTGACCGGCCTCTCGGCGTTCTGGTTCGCGCGCACGCGCGAGATCTGCCCGAACCACCTGCTCGCGCTCGGCGAGGACGGCCGCTCGACGGAGTGCCGCCGCCTCCAGATGCTGCCGATCGAGTGCGTCGTCCGCGGCTACCTGTCAGGCTCCGGCTGGAAGGACTACGTCCGCACCGGACGCGTGTGCGGCCACGAGCTCCCGCCGGGGCTCACCGAGTCGCAGCGGCTACCGCAGCCGATCTACACCCCCGCGACCAAGGCGAACGAAGGCCACGACGAGAAACACACGCGCGCGCAGACGATCGACCTCGACTGCGCAGCGCAGAGCGAGCTC
>JAUJMY010000029.1 GCA_030446625.1 Gaiellaceae bacterium | reverse complement strand
GGGCTGTTGGCGTGTAGTGGGGGTGTTTTTCGCTTTGTCGCTGGTGTTCTCTTTTCGTCGTCGATGCCGAAGCCGGCTTCGAGGTGCTCGACCTGGGAATGGTCGGCACGGAGATGCTCTACTTCGCGGTCGGCGAGCTCGGCCTCGACGGCGGCATCTGCGTCACCGCGTCGCACAACCCGAAGGAGTACACCGGGATGAAGATCGTCCGGCGCGGCGCGCTGCCGGTGGGCGGAGAATCGGGCCTCCTCGAGATCCGCGAGCGAGCACGGACCGGCTTCCGGCCGCGCGAGGCACGCGGCACCGTCCGCGACGAGAACGTGTGGCCGGCGTTTCGCGAGCGCGTCCTCTCCTTCGTCGACGCGAACGCGCTCAGGCCGCTGCGCGTCGTGATCGACGCCGCGAACGGAATGGCGGGCGCGATGCTCCCGCCCGTCCTCGAGCAGCTGCCGATCGAGGCCGTGCGCTGCTACTTCGATCCCGACGGCACCTTCCCGAACCACGAGCCGAACCCGCTCCTGCCCGAGAATCGCGAGTTCATCGTCGCGAAGGTCGCCGAGGAGGGAGCCGATCTCGGCGTGGCGTTCGACGGCGACGCGGACCGCTGCTTCTTCGTCGACGACTCCGGCGAGTTCGTCCCCGGCGACTTCGTGACCGCGCTCCTCGCGGAGTCGATCCTCGCGAAGGAGCCCGGCGGCAAGATCATCTACGACGTGCGCGCGAGCTGGGCGGTGCCGGAGACGATCGAGCGCGCCGGAGGCGTGCCGCTCGTCAACCGCGTCGGGCACGCGTTCATCAAGCACCGGATGCGGAAGGAGGGCGCCGTCTTCGGCGGAGAGGTCTCCGGCCACTACTACTTCCGCGACTTCTCGCAGGCGGACTCGGGCGTGATCCCGTTCCTCCTGATGCTCGAGCTCGTCTCGCAGCGCCGACGGAAGCTGTCGGAGATCCTGGCGCCGTACCGCGAGCGCTACTTCATCACGGGGGAGCTGAACACGCCGGTCGCGGACGTCGCGCTGAAGCTCCAGGAGCTGAAGGAGCGCTACCGCACCGAGGGCGAGATCAGCCATCTCGACGGGATCTCGGTCGATGCGCGCGATTGGCACATGAACGTCCGGCCGTCGAACACGGAGCCGCTGCTGCGCCTCAACCTCGAGGCGCGCTCCCGCGAGCTGATGGAGCGGAAGCGCGACGAGGTGCTCGCGCTGATCCGCTCGTGACCTCGTGGGACGCGGGGCGGCCGACGTCGCGGAAGCCGCCGTTCAAGTTCTCCGCCTTCACGCGCGTCGGCTTCTCGGACACCGATGCGCAGGGGATCGTCTACTACGGCCGGTACCTGCCGTACTTCGACCTCGCGCGCGTGGAGTACCACCGGCACCTCGGGCAGCTGCACGTCGAGTCGGGTGAGGAGGAGTTCGTGATGCGCGCGTCGACCGTCGAGTACTTCGCCCCGGCGCGCTTCGACGACCTGATCGAGGTCTTCATCCGCCTCTCGCGCATCGGCCGCACGAGCGCGACCTACGAGTGCGCGGCGCACCGCGTGGAAGACGACCTGCTGATGGTGACGGCGAGACAGACGCTCGTCCTCGTCGATCTGGAGGAGCGACGGGCGGCCGCGATCCCCGACTCGTTTCGGGACACCATCCAGCGCTTCGAGGGCGCGGATCTCGAGCTCGCAGCGGCGCGGTGACGAGCCCGCACGAGCGCAGCGGCGCGCTCGAGTCGATCGAGGGCATCCTCAGCCGCGGCGGCGACGCCGACGACGTCCTCCGCGACGTGCTCGCCGTCCTCTTCCAGCTGTACGCCCACGTCGCGATCGACTTCGTCGAGGACGGACGGCTCGTGCGCGGGCCGGCGCTCGGCTCGGTCGCCGACGACGAGGTGGGCGAGCGCTATCCCGTCCTCTTCCAGGGCGCGAAGGTCGCCGAGCTCGTCGCCGCGTGGCCGGAAGCCGACGACGCGGAGCTCCTCGAGCGCGTCGCGACGCTGATCGCGCCGTACTGCCTCGTCGGCTGGGACACGGGCGGCGAGGAGTGGCGGGCCTAAAAGCGCCGTGAGGGAGGAGTGCCGCCGTCCCGCCACTACGGACGACGGCTGATCAGGCCGCGCACCCGCGGCGTCGCTGCGACGTTGCCTGCCGCTACGACGGCGTGACGCGGTAGGCGTCGAAGACCGCGTCGACGTTCCGCAGCGCGTTCAGGAGGCCGCGGAGCGCGCGCACGTCCCCCACCTCCGCGGTGTACCAGTTCTTCGCGAGCTGGTCCTCGACGACGCCGCCGTAGGAGACGATGTTCGCGCCGTGCTCGGCGAAGGTGCGCGCGACGTCTTCCAGCAGCCGCGGCCGGTCCCACGCGTCGACCTGCACCTGCACACGGAAGCTCCGCGTCGCGCCGCCGTCCCAGTCGACGGGCGTGAAGCGCTCCGGGTTCTTCTTCAGCGCCTTCACGTTCGGGCAGTCGTCCCGGTGGATCGTGATGCCCTTCCCGAGCGAGATGTAGCCGACGATGTCGTCGCCGGGGACCGGCGTGCAGCACTTCGCGAGCCGCACGAGCACGTCGGCGACTCCCTTCACGTTGATGCCGTAGCTCTCGCTCGGAGTCGCGCTGCGCGCCTTCGGCGCCTTGAGCGGAACCGCCTCCTCCTCCGCGACCTCGTCCGTCTTCAGGCGCTGGAGCACCTTGTTCACGATGTGGCCGGTCTGGAGCTTCCCGGAGCCGAGCGCGAGGTAGAAGTCCTCGGCCTTCTTGAAGCCGGTCTCGCGGATCACCTGGGCGAGCACCGCCGAGCCCGCGAGCTTCCGGTACGGCAGGTTCTGCTTCTTGAGCGCGGCCTCCAGCATCTCGCGCCCCTTCTGCTCCGTCTCCTCGCGCGTCTCGCGCGAGAACCACTGCCGGATCCTGTTGCGCGCGCGGGAGGACGCCGCCAGCGACATCCAGTCGCGCGAGGGCCCGCGCCCGGCCTTCGAGGTCAGGATCTCGACGAAGTCGTTGTTCTTGAGCCGGTAGTGCAGCGGCACGATGCGCCCGTTCACCTTCGCGCCGACGGTGCGGTGGCCGACGTCCGTGTGCACCGCGTACGCGAAGTCGATCGGCGTCGCGCCCGCGGGCAGCGTCTTCATCTCGCCCTTCGGCGTGAAGACGTACACCTCGTCCGCGAAGAGGTCGGTCCGCAGCGACTTCATGAACTCGCCCGGGTCCGCCTCCTCGTGCTGCGTCTCGAGCAGCTGCCTGACCCACGCGACCCACTTGTCCCCCGCCGGCTTCCCGCCGCGCTTGTACGCCCAGTGGGCCGCGATGCCGAGCTCCGCCTCGCGATGCATGTCGCGCGTCCGGATCTGGATCTCGAGCGGCCGCCCGTGCGGCCCGATCACCGTGGTGTGCAGCGCGCGGTAGCCGTTCAGCTTCGGCATCGCGACGTAGTCCTTGAAGCGGCCCGGCATGGGCTTCCAGAGCGAGTGGATCAGCCCGAGCGCGCCGTAGCAGTCGCGCGTCCCCTCCTCGGCCGACCGCTCGACCGTGACGCGCATCGCCGTCAGGTCGTAGATCTCGTTGAACTCGCGGCCCTTCTTGGCCATCTTGTCGTAGATGGAGTAGAAGTGCTTCGCGCGGCCTGAGATCTCCGCCGGGATGTCGACCTTGTCGAGCTCCGCCTTCAGGACGAGGCCGGCCTCGCGCACGTGCTCCTCGCGATCCGTGCGGCGCTCGTTGACCATCGTCTTGATCTCCTCGTACTTGCGCGGGTGGAGCGTCGCGAAGGCGAGGTCCTCGAGCTCCCACTTGAGCGCGTGGATGCCGAGGCGGTGCGCGAGCGGCGCGTAGATCTCGAGCGTCTCCTTCGCCTTCTGCACCTGCTTCGGCTTCTTCTGGTACTCGATCGTCCGCATGTTGTGCAGCCGGTCCGCGAGCTTGATCAGGATCACCCGGCCGTCCTCGGCCATCGCGAGGATCATCTTGCGGTAGTTCTCCGCCTCGGCCTGCTCGCGGCTCTGGAAGCTGATCCGCGTCAGCTTCGTCACGCCCGCGACGAGCTTCGCCACCTCGTCGCCGAACTCCGCGCGCACGTCGTCCATGTCGGCGTCGGTGTCCTCGACCACGTCGTGGAGGAGCGCGGCGGCGATCGTCTGCTCGTCGAGCCGGAGCTGCGCGCAGATCTTCGCGACGCCCCACGGGTGATGGATGAAGTCCTGCCCGGAGCGGCGCTGCTGCCCCTCGTGCGCGCGCGCGGCATAGCGGAAGGCACGCGTGATCAGGTCTCGGTCGACGTCCGAGTTGTACTCCGCGACGTCCTCGAGCAGCTCGTCGACGAGGCTCTGATGCTTCTCGGGAGTCTCCAGCAGCGCCACGGAAAAAGTGTACTCCCGCCTCGTGTCGGGCTCTCGGCGCGCGTCCCTGCACCGCCGGGAGCGCCGTTCGAGCGCAGGAGCGGCGGCGCCGACGCCGAATCGGACGCGATGCTCAGGCGACGCACACAGAGCGCGCGGCAGGCGGTCCAGCTGGCGCGGCTGCTCGTCCTGCTCGACGCGACGGCTGGCGAGACGCGGCGCGGGCGGCCGCGCAAGGTCGTGCGCGCGTCGCTGAGCGGTTCGCGCTCCTAGACGCCTCTACGCCGCTCGCGCGAGCGCCGGCTCCGCGAGCAGCTCGCGGAACGTCTGCGACTCGAGCAGGTGGCGCCGGCCGTGCGCGTCCGCGAGCTCCAGCTCCTCGAAGATCGCGCGCGCCTCCGGCGTCCACGCCTCCTCGCCTTCCTTCCAGAGCCGCGCGAGCCACTCGCGGAGGTCCGCGACGCGGTCGTCGGCGTCGAACACGCGGCGGACGACGAGCTGCGGCGCGACGGTGCCGTTCCAGTGGTTCTCCTGGAGGCGGAACGCGACGTCGTACCGGCCGGGGCGCCGGAGCCGGTCGACGTGCGACCCGAGCCCGAACGCGATCGCGCCGCCGGCGTCGCGCCCGTCCGCGCGGACGCGGAAGCGGAGGTGCCGGTCGTCGCCGACGGTTGCGAGCTCGCCGAGCTCACATCCCGCGGCGAGCAGCGTCACGTCCGGATTGCCGAGACCGAACGGCGCAAGCCGGGCGAGCTCGGTGCAGAGGTCGAGCGTCAGCCGCGTGCCGCGCGGCAGCACCGCGTCCACGACCTCGACGCGCCTCAGGTCGGTGTCCGCGACGAGGGCGTCCGCCTGCGCCGCGAACGCGTCTGCGAACGCGTCGACGCGCTCCGGGCGGATCGAGAGTCCCGCCGCCGCGCGATGGCCGCCGAAGCGCTCCAGGTGCTCCGCACACGCCCCGAGCGCGGCGTGCAGGTCGAACGACGGGATCGAGCGGCCGGATCCCTTCCACTCGCCGCCACCCCCCGCGATCAGGACGACGGGGCGCGCGAACCGCTCCACGAGCCGCGACGCGACGATCCCGATCACGCCCTCGTGCCACGTCTCGCCCGCGAGCACGTAGCCGCGCCGGCGCCGCTTCGCCTCCGGCCACTCGTCGACGAGTGCGATCGCCTCGCGCAGGATCCGCTCCTCGACCGACTGCCGCTCGCGGTTCAGCTCCTCGAGCTTCGACGCGAGCTCGCGCGCGCGCTCGCGGTCGCCCGTGAGGATGAGCTCGAGCGCTGCCGCCGGATGCCCGAGCCTCCCGGCCGCGTTGATCCGCGGCGCGAGCCGGAACGCGACCGAACCGGAGTCGACCCCGGCCGGGTCGACGGCGGCGCTGCGCATCAGCGCCTGCAAGCCGGGCTTCTGCGTCCGCGCGAGCGCGCGCAGGCCGGCGATTGCGAGCGACCGGTTCTCGTCGAGCAGCGGGACGACGTCGGCGATCGTCGCGAGCGCGACGAGGTCGAGGTGCCGCCGCACCGCCTCCGACTCGGTACCGAGGAGGGCCTGCGCCAGCTTGAGGACGACACCGGTGCCGCACAGCTCCGGGTATGGGTACTGCGAGGGCCGCGTCGCGACGACCGGGCACGCGGGCAGCACGTCCCCGGGCCGGTGGTGGTCCGTGATCACGACCTCCACGCCCCGCGCCGTCGCCGCCGCGACCTCGGCGACGGCGGTGATCCCGCAGTCGACCGTGAGGACGAGCCCGCAGCCGTCGTCGGCAAGGCGCTCGATCGTCCCCATGCTGAGCCCGTAGCCCTCGTCGAACCGGCTCGGCAGGTGCCAGTCGACCTTCGCGCCGAGCTCGCGCAGCGTCAGGACGGCGAGCGCCGTCGCGCAGATCCCGTCGGCGTCGTAGTCGCCGTGGACGCAGATCCGCTTGCCGGCGGCGACCGCGGCGCGGATCCGCTCGCACGCCTCGCGCATGTCGCCGAGCAGGAACGGGTCGTGCGGCGGGAGCTCGCCCGCCAGGAACGCGCGCGCGTCCTCCGGGTCGCCGTACCCGCGCCGGACGAGAACGCTGGCCGTGATCTCGCTGATGCCGAGCTCCCGCGCGAGAGCGTCGGCTTGCCGGTGCGGGCAGGGACGGATCGTCCAGCTGCCCTGTTCCATCGTCCCGTCACGGTACGAACGGCGTCGGACAAC
>JAUJMY010000028.1 GCA_030446625.1 Gaiellaceae bacterium | reverse complement strand
TTCTGTGTGATCTTCTGCGAAACACGCAATAAAGCGGTCCGGGTCAAAAACTGGACCCCACCTTCCAGGGTTGCCCGATACGGAAGCCCATGACGCGAACGCGCCGCCCCACGTTCCGGCGGTGCGCACGGCGCAGCCAATCGGCCAGGCGAAGAGCCGCCTTAGGTGGAACGGCAATCTGCCTAAGCCCGGCAGCGGCGAGGTTCCCTACGCCAAGTCACGCCCGGAGCTAAAGGGCTTCAGCGAGGCGCAGATCGCCCGCCAGATCCTCGACTCCAAGGCCTGGAAGGAGATCGTCAAGCCCGTTCTCGACCAGCTTGACAAGGAGCGCGCGCGGCCCGGCAAGGAGAAGCCGCTCTACTCGAGCGAAGAACTCGAGTCCGTTCTTCTCTACCAGCGCGTTTGCGGCATGGGCTCGTACAAGCGGGCCCGTAACGCCCTCGCCGGCGACCGCGGCGAAGCGCGGCAGCTCCTCGGCTTCGACAAGCCGCGCAACCGCAACCGCCGCGTCGTCAAGCTCCGCGACGGCGTGCCGTCGGAGGCGACTGTCTCCCGTCACCGCGCCCGCTTCGGCGAGCGCCGCCGCCTCGAGGTGTACCTCGCGCTCGAGCAGCGTCTGCTCGCCGAGCATCTAGCGCTGCCGGAACTTCAGGAAGAGGCACGCATCCTCAACCTCGACGGGACGAAGATCCAAACTCACTACACGGCGCCGATCATCGATCCGAAGACGGGACGGACGATCAACGACGCCAGAGTCACGGCGCCGGACGCCGGCTACGTCCCCCAGTCGGCCGGCCCCGACAAGTCCGGCCACGGCTGGAATCTCGTCTCGATCACCTCGACGACCGGCGTCCCGCTGGCCTGGAGAGTCGTACCGCTGCACGCCTCGGAGCGAGAACTGGCGATCGAGCTCATCCGCGATGACTACGCGAACCGTGTCAAGCCGCACCTGAAGGGCGACAAGCTGTCTGTCCTCTCGGCCGACGGCGCTTTTGCCAAGCAGGAGGTCCGCGCCGAGCTGCGGCGCCTCGGGATCGTCGAGAACATCCACCTCGTCAGCCACGGCGACACCGCTCAGAGCAAGGCCAACGCGACCAAGAACACCGCCAAGCGGATCCGCATCCAGGGCTCCAAGACCTGGTTCACGAACGGCCACCGCGAGCTGATCTGCGCCTGCGGAGCCGGCACGACGATCAAGCGCCTCGGCCTTGACCGCAACGGCAAGGCCGTCGTCCGCAGCGAAGGCACCTGCAAGAAGTGCGGCTCGATCACGATTACCTCCGGCGACTGGCGCAAAGCGCAGCACCCGGACTCCTGGGTGCGGATCAACCCGCAGAACCCGAACGAGAAGCCCGATCTGCTGATGGGCAACCCGCTGACCTTCAACGATCGCATTGCAGCCGAGTACGGGCGGCGCCGGTTTGGCCACCACGAGGGCTTCCACGGCGCGCTCGTCTCGCGCTTCGGGCTGATCAAGGACAAGCGTTGGTTCCGCCGCCTCGACGAGGCCAAGATCGCGACCGCGATCACCTTCTGCGCGATGCATGTCGCCGCGCTCGAGCAGCGGCGCCGGCGGGCCGAGGCCGACGCCGACCAGGCGCAAGCGCCACCGGCTCTCGCGGCTTAGCCGCGGCGCGGCACCTCACTAGCTAAGGAAGCGGGCAGGGCGAAAGCCCCTGGCCGCATTTGGCGTTCCGCGACGAGAGCGTCGGCTGTCGTGCGGAAACGGGGTTGTTTCAGATATTTCAGGCCTCGGCGGCTCCCGTTTCGGGTCCCGTTAGCCATTTCGGGTGCGTGCTAGACGATCCGCCGACGAACAAAGTCCCTGCAAACGCGATAATCAAGTTGAAATCGGACCAGAGCATGAAGTTGAAATCAACCCCAGCAGCTCGTCGTACACGAACGGGCGCGGCACGTAGTCGTCGCAGCCGCGCGCGAACGCGCGCACGCGATCCACGGCGTCGGCGTCGCTGTCGCCGAGCACGATCACCGGGACGTTCCGATCCCACGAGCGGCCGGGCTCTCCCTCGCGGAGGCGGCGGCAGACGTCGAGGCTCGATGCGTCCG
Source organism: Gaiellaceae bacterium (assembly GCA_030446625.1). Classification (GTDB taxonomy): domain Bacteria; phylum Actinomycetota; class Thermoleophilia; order Gaiellales; family Gaiellaceae; genus JAUJMY01. The sequence goes on along the minus strand of JAUJMY010000028.1, from coordinate 4,496 downwards.
GGAGCGAAGCCCCTAGGAGGACGAGCGCCGGCCGGCGCTGCTCCGCGAGCGCAAGCGCTTCTCCCCCAGCCTCGGCGCCGAGGACCTCGAACCCGTCGGAGGCGAGGTGCCGCTCGAGGAACGAGCGCGTCGTCGTCTCGGGCTCGGCGAGGAGGAGTGCGGCGGACATGGAGGCGAAGCTAGCATCGGCTTTCGGCGCTGCCCAGATGTCCATTCGCGCAACTCTGCGACAAACGATCCTCAGCTCTTTCCTCAGCCGTCCGGCGCGGTCACGGCGGATCCGAGCAGCCGTTGCCGCGAGCGTCGCCGTGCCCGTCCTCGCCGCTGCCGGCGGCTCGCACCCCGCGCTCGAGGACGCGCGCTGGCGGCGCGCCGCGCCGCTGCCGATCGCGCGGACGGAGGTCGCCGCCGCGAACGTGGCAGGTCGCATCGCGGTCGCCGGAGGCTTTCTCGTCGACGGCTCGAGCTCCTCGCGAGTCGACTCTTTCGACCCAGCCGCGAACCGGTGGCGCAGCCTGCCGAGCCTGCCGATCGCGGTCAACCATGCGTCTGCTGCGGCCTACCGCGGCCGGCTCTACGTCGTCGGCGGCTACACGTCGGAACGGAGGCCGCTCCGGGCGGCGTACGTGCTCGAGCGAGGGCGCTGGCGCGCGCTCCCGCCTCCGCCCGAGGCGCGCGCCGCGGCGGGCGCCGCCGTCGTCGCCGGGAGGCTCTACGTCGTCGGCGGCGTCACGGGCGCGGGGCTCGCGCAGCGCGCGCTCGTGCTCGACCTCGTGCGCACGCGCTGGTCGACGCTGCCAGGCCCGCGGCCGCGCGAACACCTCGCTGTTACGACGCTCGGCGGGAGGATCTACGCGCTCGGCGGGCGGCTCGCCGGGCTCGACACGAACGTGCGCACCGTCGAGTCGCTGCTGCCGCGCGAGCGCCGCTGGCGCGAGCTGCCGCCGCTACCCGAAGCGCGCGGTGGGACAGGCGCTGCCGTGTTCGACGGCCACGTCGTCTCGATCGGAGGCGAGGGGCCCGCGGGATCGATCGGCAGCGTCTACGCCTATGCACCGCGCACGCGCCGCTGGCAACGGCTCGCCGACCTGCCGACGCCGCGCCACGGCCTCGCCGTCGCGACGGCGCGCGGCCGCATCTACGCGATCGGCGGCGGGCCGCGCCCCGGTCTCTTCGTCAGCCGGGCGAACGAGTTCCTGCCCGTCGGCTGACCGTGCGCGCGACCTCGTCGCCGAGCGCGCGCGGCACGCGGACGCCGAGCCGCCGCTCCGCGTGCGCGCGTGCGGCCACGTACAGCTCCGCGGCGTGCTCGAGCGAGCGCGGCACCTCCACCACGCCCAACGGGACGAGGAGGTACGACGACATCCGGTCGAGCATCAGCTCGACGAGCTCGCGCTCCCCCTTCTCCCGCTTCGACGCAGTCCACAGCAGCCAGTCCCAGAAGTGCGCGTCGATCTCCACGAGGTTGTCCGCGGACGGCTCCCACCGCGGCCGCGTCGCGTTCGGCCGCTCGAAGACGAGGTCGACCTTCACGGGGCCGCGGAGGATGAGCATGTAGTACGAGCTCTCGTCCTCCGAGAGCGGGTCCCAGAGCTGCCCGAGCGGCTCGAGCGGAGCGACGAGCTGCGGCAGGCGCGGAGCGAGCGCGTCGAGGTCGTCCGTCTCGACGAGGAAGTCCCAGTCGGAGAGGCGCGAGTGGGCGCCATGCGCGCGTGAGCCGACGAGTCGCACCGCGCGCACGAGCGGGTCCGGCTCGAGCGCCGCGCGCACCGCCCGCTCCACGTCGACTGCTATAGGCGTCCGGAGCGGATGACGCCCCAGAGCACCCACGCCCCGAGCACGCCCGACAGCAGGAAGCCCACGACCGCGAGGAAGTGGAGGCCGAACACCGTCGGACCGGCCTCCGAGAAGATCCCGAGCAGGCTCGACCCGATCAGCCCGCCGACCACGACGAGCGCGACGACGAGACGGTTGAAGAGGACGTCGAGCTTGTGCATGAAGTCGTCGAGGCCCTTGTGCACGAAGCCGACCTCGATCTGCCCGTCGCGCGCCTGCTCCAGGACATCGTGGAGCTGGTACGGAAGGTCGCGCCCCACCTGCGCGAGCGCGAGCGACTCCCGCCGCACGCGCGCCGCCACACGCCGCGGCCCGAACCGGCCGAGCATCAGTCCCCGCGCGTACGGCCGCGCGACCTCGAAGACGTTGAAGTCGGGGTACAGCTCGACGCCGACCGACGCGAGCGTCGCGACCGCCTTGTCGAGCAGGACGAAGCGCGTCGGCAGCTGGAGGTTCATCGAGTAGATCAGCGCGAAAGTCTCCCGCATCACCTGGAGCGGGTCGATCTCGGCGAGGTTCGCGCCGTAGTAGCGGTAGTAGAGCTCGCGCAGCTCGGCCGCGAACTGCACCTCCTTCTCGCGCGGGTAGCGGACGCCGAGCGCCGCGAGCCGGCGCGGCAGGGCGTCGACGTTCTCGTTCGCGGCGTCGATGAAGAGGCGCGTGGCTTTCGCCATGTCGTCCTCCGTCAGCTTGCCGGCCTGGCCGAAGTCCACGAGGCCGATCTGCTCCGGCCCGAGCACGAGGATGTTGGCCGGGTGCGGGTCGGCGTGGAAGAAGCCGTTGCGGAAGATCATCGTCATCCAGGCCTCGGTGATCAGGTAGGCGAGCCGGCGCCGCTCGTCGAGCGTGTACTCGCCGACGTCGACGTCCGCGAGCTGCTTCCCCTCGAGGAACTCGAGCGTCAGCACGCGCGCGCGCGTGTAGCTCCAGAACACCTGCGGGACGAGCACGTTCGGGTGCGTCGCGAAGTCGCGCCGGAAGCGCTCGGCGTTCCGCGCCTCGAGCCCGTAGTCGAGCTCCTGGCGGATCGAGCGCGCGAACTCGTCGACGAGCGCGCGCGCGTCGATGAAGTCGAGCGCGCGCACGCGCTCGCGGACGAGGCGCGCGGCCTGGTAGAGAAGGCCGAGGTCGGCCTCGATCTGCCGCGGCGCGCCCGGTCGCTGCACCTTCACCGCAACCTTCCGGCCGGTCGGGAGGACCGCGCGGTGCACCTGGCCGATCGACGCCGCCGCGATCGGCGTCGGGTCGAAGTCGAGGAAGAGGCGGTCGAGCGAAAGCCCTAGCTCGGACTCGATCGTCTCCTCCACCTCCGCGAACGGGAACGGGCGCACGTCGTCCTGGAGCCCGCGCAGCTCCGCGATCACGTCCGGCGGGAGGATGTCCGGGCGCATCGAGAGCAGCTGGCCGAACTTGACGAACGTCGGCCCGAGCTCGTCGAGCATCCGGCGGAGGTGGACGCCCCGCTCGGACGGCTGCCCGTCCTGCAGCGCGACGTCGTTCCCCCACGGGAGCAGGTCCGTGAGCCGGTGGCGCTTGAAGAAGTAGCCGAACCCGTGCCGGACCGCGACCTGGGCGATCTCCGACATGCGGCCGAGGTTGCGTGTCCCCTGGCGGCTCATGCCGTCAGTGTGACAGCGGGGGAGCCGCGGTCAGTCCCAGAACAGAGTCACGAGGTGGTGGCCCGGTGGGATCGCCGGCGCGCCCGGAGGCGGATCCTCCGTGTAGACCCACCCCTGCTCGTCGCCGTCCTCGCACGGATCCGGCGAGAGCTCGCGCGCCCACTCGTGCACGAGCGCGGGCTCCGCCGTCGTGACGACGTAGACGGCGCTCGCGAACGGCCACTCCCCCGCGTCGCCTGGATACGCCTCGCTGATCTGGAGGCAGACATCCGCAACCTCGGGCCGTGCGCGGACCTCCTTCAGCACGCGCGCGAAGGTCGCCACGCCCGGATGCGGCTCGAGGTTCGCGCCGATCGACGCCGTGTCCTCGTTCCCGTCGAAGAAGAGCTCGAGCGGCACGACCGGATACGTGTCCTGGCCGCCGAGCTCCTCGATCCGCTCCCACAAGCGCAGGAGCTTCGGATGCGGGTAGTCGAACGCTTCGCGCCGCGGCCACGGTAGGCGCATTGGCTAGACCTGGATCCCGCGCGCGGGCGGGAGCGGCGGCGGCGTACCCTCGAGCAGCCGCAGACGGTGCTCGAGCTGGGCGACGCGGAGGTCGAGCTCCTCGAACTCGTCGCGCGTCACGAGCCCGAGGTCGCGAAACGCCGCGGCGAGTGTGACGGCGTCGTAGGAGAGCGTGGCGAGCCGGGCCGGCTCGGCGCCGTAGCGCGCGCGATAGCGGCCGGCGAAGGCGGCAAAGCCGGCGGAATCGGGCGCGGCGAACCAGCCGCCCTGCAGGGCCGCGACCCGGAACGCGCGCGGGTCGTTCCACACGCCCGTGCCGAGCGGCTTCGTGCGCTGCGGGTTGAACCCGGCCTGGGCGAGGGCGTCGCCGAGCGCCGGCAGCCCTTCCGCAGTCTCGGGGATGAACAGCGCATCGACCTGGGCCGCCGGGCCGGCGAGAAGCGGCCCAAGCCGCGCGACGGCAGGCTGAGGCTGGCCGGGCGCGTAGCGCTCGATGGCGGCGACCCGGACGCCCCGGCGCGCCGCGGCCTCCCG
>JAUJMY010000017.1 GCA_030446625.1 Gaiellaceae bacterium | reverse complement strand
CGCCCGCGCCCCCCCGGCCCGCCGCCCCCCCCCCGCCCCCGGCCCCCCCCGCCCCCCCCCCCCCCCGCCCCCCCCCGCGACCCCCCCCCCCCCCGCCGACCGCGCCGCCCGCCCCCCCCGCCGCCGCGGGGCGGGCGCCGCCGGCGGCCCCGAGCAGCGGCGGCCCGCCGCCCCCGAGCCCGCGCGCCCGCTCCGGGCCGTACGCCCCGGCGAGCGGGAGCACGCGGTCGAGGACGACGTTGAGCCCGGAGCGGAGCACGACGCGGGCGCGCTGCTGCCCGCGGCGCACGTCCGCCGCTCCGACCGTCAGCGCCGCGGGCGCGCCTCCCGGACCCGCGACGCTGCCGAAACCGGGACCGAGCGGGCCGTCGTTGCCCGCGGGCGCGACGACGAGCGTGTCGAGGCGCAGCGCGCCGCCCGCGGCCTTCGCGAGTGGTCCTTCCGCGAACGCCGCATACCGCTCGGCGACGCCGACGAGCGCGATCCGCGCGGCGTCGTGCGCGGCGCCGTCCCCGTTCGGGTCGACGGCGCGCTCGAGGCCGGCGACGATCTGGTCCGTGCGCGAGAACACGCCCCACTCGCCCGTGGCGGCCCGCTGCCAGCCCGCGATCCGGATCGGGAAGATCGACGCGCCCGTCGCGACGCCCGAGAGCCCGCCGGGTCCTGCCGCGCCGACGAGAATCCCGGCCATCTGCGTCCCGTGGCGCTCGAGCTCGGTGCCGTCGTCGGGGTTCGCGGACGCGAGCGCCTCGTCGTCGTCGTCCACGACGTCGACGCCGTCCTCGATGCGCCCGCGCAGGTACGGCTGCGCGCGGTCGACCCCGGTGTCGAGCAGGGCGATCGTCACCCCGCGGCCGTCGTAGCCGGGCAGCGCGAGGTCGGGCCGACGTCCCATCCCGGGCGCGAACGTCGGCTGGGCGAGCAAACGCGCCGAGATAGTCGCCGGGTACGCGGGGCGCACGGGGTAGACGCCCTCGACGCGGGGCGAGCGCTCGAGGAGCGCGATCGTGCGGGGATCGAGCGGCGCCGAGAAGCCGTTGAGGACGCGCGTGTAGTTGAACTCGGGCCGGATCTCCGCGCCCTGCGCGCCCAGGCTCGAGATGAAGAGCTTCTGCTGGGAGAGGATCGACGCCGTCCACTCCCGTTCCTGTCGATCGCTCGCGACGCCTCCGGCGGCCTCGACGCGATCGGCGAGCGAGGGCGTGTCCAGCACCACGAGCACCCGCTGCCCGACCGCAACGTCGACGCGCGGCTCCCCGACGAGCCCCTCCCACGCCGCCGCCTCCGAGCTTGCGGACGTCGGCGTCGCGCTCTCGCCGCCCGCGGCGACGACGACGACGGCCGCGACGAGCGCGACCAGGGCGAGGACGGCCGCGCGGCCGCTACGCGTACGCATCGAGACCAAGATAGTCCGGATACGGGACGGGCTCCGCGTAGCGCGCCGCCGACGCGATCATCGCGGCGTTGTCGGTGCAGAGGTCGAGCGGCGCGAGGACCGCGCCCGGCAGCGCGCCGCGCAGCTCGGAGTTCGCGGCGACGCCCCCGACGACGGCGACCGTGTCCGCTCGCGTCCGCTCCGCCGCCGCGCGCGCCCGCTCCACGAGCGCCCGCACGATCGCCCGCTGGTAGCTCGCCGCCAAGTCGGCGCGCCGCCGCTCCAGCTCCTCCTGCGGCAGCGCGCGAACCGTGTAGAGCAGCGCCGTCTTGAGGCCGGAGAACGAGAAGTCGAGCCCGGGCAGCCGCGCCACGGGGAAGGCGAACGCGTCGGGGTCGCCGGAGCGGGCGAGCGCGTCGATGGCGGCGCCGCCGGGGTAGCCGAGGCCGAGCAGCCGCGCACCCTTGTCGAAGGCCTCGCCCGCCGCGTCGTCGAGCGTCGTTCCGAGAACGGTCGCAGCGCCGCGTTCGCGCACGTCCAGGAGGAGCGTGTGGCCGCCGCTCGCGAGCAGGCAGACGAACGGCGGCTCGAGCGCGTCCTCGCCGAGATAGAGCGACGCGACGTGGCCCTGGAGGTGGTCGACCGGAACGAGCGGCACGCGGCGCGCCCACGCCACCGCTTTCGCAGCGGCGAGGCCGATCAGGAGCGCGCCGATCAGGCCGGGGCCGCGAGTGACGGCTACGCGCGAGACGTCTCCGAGCTCCGCGTTCGCCTCTCGCAGCGCCTCGCGCACGACCGGGACGACGAGCTCGAGGTGACGGCGCGACGCGACCTCCGGGACGACCCCGCCGTAGCGCGCGTGCAGGTCGGCCTGCGAGGAGACGACGTTCGCACGCACGGCGCCGTCGTCGGTGACGAGCGCCGCGGCGGTCTCGTCACACGACGTCTCAAGCGCGAGTATCACGTACCGCCGGCTCCTGCACCGGGTCCTTCCACATGATCAGCGCGTCCTCGCGGTTGTCGGTGTAGTAGCCGCGACGAACGCCGCGCGCGTGGAAGCCGAGTCGCTCGTAGAGCCGGATCGCGCCCGCGTTCGAGACGCGGACCTCGAGCGTGTACCCGCGACGCCCGTCGCCGGCCGTCAGCTCGAAGAGATGCTCCAGCAGGGCTCCCGCGATCCCGTGCCGGCGGTGGTCGGGCGCCACGGCGACGTTCATGACGTGCCAGGCATCGACGTAGCGCGAGATGATCAGGTAGCCGACGAGCGTTCCGGTGTCCGCGTCGAAGGCGCCGAGGCAGATCGACGACGGCTTCGCGAGCTCGCCGGCGAACATCGAGCGCGACCAGGGCGTGGGGTACGAGCACCGCTCGATCTCTTCGACCGCGGAGAGGTCGCGCATCGCGAGCCGCCGGAGCTCGACCGTCATGCCTCGAGCGTACGGTCCGCGTCAGGCACCCGCAGGTAGACCGGCTCGACCTGCTCGGCAGGCCCGAAGTCGCGCGCGAGCAGGGCGTGGAAGCGCGCGAGGGGCACGTGGGCGTCGCTCTCGTCGGGCGGGACGCTCGCACCCGCCGCGCTCAGCACGTCGCGGTACCGAACCGCGCCGTCGCCGACGCAGACGGAGCCGGCGACGAGGTCGAGCTCGGCCGGCGGAAGGACGCGCGGGTCGCCGTCGACGAGCGTGAAGACCTCGCGCCGGCGCGCGTCGATCACGGGCGTCGCGCCCGGCGCGCCGGCCGCGAGGGCGTCGAGCGTCGAGACGCCCGCGACGGGCGCGTCGAGCGCGAACGATAGGGCGCGGGCGGTCGCCAGGCCGATCCTGAGCCCCGTGAAGCTGCCGGGCCCGGTGCCGACCGCGATCCCCTCGAGTTGAGAGTCGCGGAGGCCCCCGCGCCGGAGGAGCGCGTCGACGTCCTCCAACAGCGTCACGGCGCGCGAGCGCAGCTCGCCCAGCACCTCGCCATCCCAAACGAGCGCGCTCGTAGCGACGTCGGTCGCCGTGTCGAAAGCGAGGATCAGCAACCCCGGAAGAGACGGTCGAGCAGGGCTTTCTCTCCGTCGAAGACGATCATCCTACGGGTGGGCGACGCGTGCCGCAAAGCGACCGACGCGCGGACCGGCGGGAGCTCGTCGCCGGCCGCCTCGGGCCATTCGACGAAGGTCACGGCGTCGTCGAAGTACGGCTCGAGATCCCCCCACTCCGCTGGCGTCACGGTCGTGAAGCGGTACAGGTCGAGGTGCGAGACCTCGACGCGCCCGCTGTAGCGGTGGCCGATCGTGAACGTCGGGCTCGTCACCGCCTCGCTGACGCCGAGCGCGCGGCAGGCGCCGCGGACGAAAGTCGTCTTGCCGGCGCCGAGCTCGCCCGACACCGTCACAACGTCCCCTAACTGGAGCTCCGCCGCGAGTCGCCCCGCGAGCCGCTCCGTCTCCTCGGGTGAGGAGGACGCGATCTCCACGGACGGCTAGAAGAGGCCGAGCTGGACCGCGGGCTCGCGCGCGAGCACGCGCTCGACCTCGGCGGGCGGTGCGACCGTCGCGGGCGCGCGGCCCAGGAGCTCCGGCAGCCGGCGGAAGTCGTCCTGGAGCACCTCGAGCATCGCGGGCGTGTACAGCGCGGCGGCAGGGTGGTAGAGCGGATAGAGCAGCACACGCCGTCCGCCGAGCGTCGTCACCTGCTCCTGCCCGTGCACGCGTGTGATCCCGAGCGGCTTTCCGGATAGAAGCTTCGTCGCGAAGTTCCCGAGCGTCGCGACGACCTTCGGCTCGATCAGCTCGATCTGCCGGAAGAGCCATCCCTCGCACGCGGAGATCTCGTCCGGGTGCGGGTCGCGGTTGCCGGGCGGACGCGACTTGAGCACGTTCGCGATGTAGACGTCCGCGCGCGTGAGCCCGATGCCGGCGAGCAGCTTGTCGAGCAGCTTCCCCGCCTGGCCGACGAAGGGCACGCCCTGCTGGTCCTCGTGGAAGCCGGGCGCCTCGCCGACGAAGAGCAGGTCGGCGTCCGGATGACCGGCGCCGAAGACGGCCTGCGTCCGAGTCGCGTGGAGCGGGCAGCGCGTGCACCGCTCGACCTCCTCGGCGAGAGCGGCGAGGCCTTGCGCGCGGATCACCGCAGCGTCAGCCGCAGCCACAGCTCCCGCCGCAACAGCCGCCGCCGGACGATCCGCCGAAGGAAGGCTGCTCGGCGGTGCCGTGAGCCGCGAACACGGAGAGTTGCTTGCGCACGTTCGAGGCGTCGCAGTCGGGGCAGCTGACGGTTACCCCGTTCCGGACGAGCTCCTCGAAGTGCGACTCGCACTCCATGCAGACGTACTCGTAGACCGGCATCGCCTCCGGAGTCTAGGCACGTCTGCGGACGTGCCGCAAACGCCTCGTCGCTAGACTTCGCCCCGCCCGGTATCCGGTACGGAACTGGAGCGACTGAGTGTTCGAGAGCGTCCAGATCATCGGCCGCGGCCGCGTCGGATCGGCGATGGAGACGCGCCTGCGACAACGCGGCGTCGAGGTGCGCGCGGAGCGAGCGGACCTCGCCTTGCTCTGCGTCCCCGACGCGGCGATCGCGGACGTGGCCGCGTCGCTGGGGCCCGGGCCGTGGATCGCGCACGTGAGCGGCGCGACGCCGCTCGCGGCGCTCGACCCGCACGTCAGACGCTTCAGCATGCACCCGCTCCAGACGTTCACCCGTGCGCGCGGCCCGGAGCAGCTCGACGGAGCGCACGCAGCGGTGAGCGGCGAGAGCGACGAGGCGCTCGAGCTGGGCTTCTCGCTGGCGAAGACGCTCGGGCTCGAGCCGTTCGCGCTCGCGGACGATGCGCGCCCGCTCTACCACGCGGGGGCCGCGATCGCGTCGAACTACCTCGTCACGCTGCACCGCGTCGCATCGGAGCTCTTCCGCGGCGCGGGCGCGCCGGCCGAGGCGCTCGTGCCGCTGATGCGGCGGGTGATCGACAACGGCTTCGAGCTCACCGGGCCGATCGAGCGCGGCGACTGGGTGACCCTCGACGCACACCGGCGTGCAATCCGCACGGCGCGGCCCGACCTCGAGCCGCTCTACGACGCGCTCGCGGAGGCGACGGCGCGGTGAAGCTCGTCAGGACGATCCACGAGCTGCGGCAGGCGCTCGAGCCGCTTCGCCACGGCTCCGAGATCGGGCTCGTACCGACGATGGGCGCGTTCCACGAGGGACATCTCGCGCTCTTCCGGACAGCCCGCGACGAGTGCGACTTCGTCGTCGTCAGCCTGTTCGTCAATCCCGCCCAGTTCGACGCCGCCGATCTCGACCGGTATCCCCGGGACGAGGAACGCGACGGGCGGCTGGCGGCGGACGCAGGCGCCGACGTCGTGTTCGCACCGCCGCCGGGCGAGATGTACCCGCCGGGCTACCAGACGTGGGTCGAGGTCGAGCAGCTCGGTTCGATTCTCGAGGGTCAGTTCCGGCCGGGCCACTTCCGCGGGGTCGCCACCGTGTGCCTGAAGCTCTTCAACATCGTCCGCCCGAGCCGCGCGTACTTCGGTCAGAAGGACGCGCAGCAGGTCGCCGTCGTGCGGCGGATGGTGTGCGACCTCGACCTCGACCTCAATCTCGAGCTCCGCGTCCTCCCCACCGTCCGGGACCGCGACGGGCTCGCGCTCTCGTCGCGGAACGTCCTGCTCTTGCCTGAGGAGCGGGAGCGCGCGCTCGCGCTGCCGCGGGCGCTCGCGACGAAGGATCCCGAGCGCGCGCGCGAGCTCCTCTCGGGGCTGGACGTCGAGTACGTCGAGGTCGCGGAGTTCGAGCCCCGCGTGCTCGTCGCGGCCATCCGCGTCGGGTCGACGCGCCTGATCGACAACGTGGTGCTGGACGGAGAGGCCAAATGAGCGCGCCACCGAAGGGCAAGCTGTCGCTTCCCGAGCTCGCGGAGATGAAGCGCCGGGGCGACAAGATCGTGATGGTCACCGCCTACGACGCGCCGGGCGCGCGGTTTGCGGAGGACGCCGGGATCGACGTCGTGCTCGTCGGCGACACGGCGGCGATGGTCGTGCTGGGACACGAGGGCACGACGGTGCCGGTGACGATGGACGAGATGCTGTTCCTGACGCGGACGGTCGCGCGGGCGGCGCGCCGGCCGCTCGTCGTCGGCGACATGCCGTTCGGCTCGTATCAGGTCTCGGACGAGGACGCGGTCCGGAACGCGATCCGCTTCGTGAAGGAGGCGGGAGCCGACGCCGTGAAGCTGGAGGGCGCCGGGCCGTCGGTGTCGCGCGTCCGCGCGGTCGTTGCGGCGGGCATCCCGGTGATGGGGCACGTCGGGCTGACGCCCCAGTCGGCGACGATGCTCGGCGGCTTCAAGACGCAGGGCCGCACTGCCGCCAAGGCGCTGGAGCTCGTCGCCGGCGCGCGCGAGCTCGAGGCCGCCGGCTGCTTCGCGATCGTGCTCGAAGCGGTGCCGGCTCCGGTCGCGGCGCTCGTCACCGAACGCGTGTCGGTGCCGACGATCGGCATCGGCGCGGGCCCCGCGGCCGACGGCCAGGTGCTCGTGTACCACGACGTGCTCGGGCTGAGCGAAGGGCATCTGCCGCGCTTCGTGAAGCGCTACGCGAACCTCTCGCGCGAGATCCGCGACGCGCTCGACGCGTACGCCGCCGACGTCAGGTCCGGCGCCTTCCCGGAGGAGCAGCACGCGTACGCGATGGACGACGCCGAGCTCGCGGAGCTGACGGCGGCGCTCGATCTAGACGAGCCCGTACGCGCGCGCAAGCGCTAGCGCCGGAACGAGCGCGGGCAGCGCGGTCGCGGCGAGCGCCCGCGGCCAGCCCCACCCGTGGACGGTGCGGATCCCGATCGCGAGCAGCACGACCGCCCACGCGACGAATCCGGCGAGGAGCACCTCGAAGACGGCGTTGCCGAGTCCCGCGTCGGAGCCGCCGCGCCTGAACGTGTCGCCGCCGTGGAGCGCGAGCCGCACCGGCCAGACGAGGAGCGAGAGTGCGACCGGTACGGCCGCGTACCCGAGGACGTGACGCGTGCGCCGGTACGAGCCGAGGCTGCCCGCGAAGCTCGATCCGACGAACGCGAGCGCGCCGACGACGAAGTAGGCGGCGACGCCGTGGATCGCGCCGGCGACGATCGCCCACACCGGGAGGAGCAACGCGTCGAACTCCGGATCGTCGAACAGGCCGCGCGTGACGCTCGTCGCGAGGACGCCGCCGACGCCCGCGAGGAAGACGATCGCGGTCAGCGGCTCCTGGCGAGCCTGTGCCGCCTCGTCGGAGTCGTCACGCAGCGCGGCGAAGACCGCGCGCGGGCTCTGGAGCACGAGCAGCGCGCGCAGCCACCAATCCCGCTCCGGTGCGACGCTCGCAGGTACCGATCCGTCCACGACCGAAGCGTAGTGCCGGGCTCACGTTTGGCGACCGCGCGCGCGGAAACCAAGGCCGGCGTGGCCACCGACGGCCAGAGCGGGCCTCCCGACGCGACGCCGACGGAGCGCGTCGGCGATGACGTGACGATGAGCCCACCGCCGGATCAGGCAGCCGCCCCGGGCGCCGGACCGGCGACGTGGGTCACGGGCGCGATCATCGTCGCCGTGCTCGTGCTGCTCGTGCTCGTCGTCGCGCTCGTCGTCGACTGACGTCGCGCTACGCGGCTGCGGCGGCCGTCGCGGGCAGCACCGCGCGCAGGAACCGGCCCGTGAACGACTCGTCGACCTCCGCGACCTGCTCCGGCGTGCCGACGGCGATCACCTCGCCGCCCGCCTCGCCGCCTTCGGGCCCCAGGTCGACGAGCCAGTCCGCCTGCTTGATCACGTCGAGGTTGTGCTCGATCACCAGCACCGTGTTCCCGGCGTCGACGAGCCGCTGGAGCACCTCGAGCAGCTTCTCGATGTCCGCGAAGTGGAGGCCGGTCGTCGGCTCGTCGAGGATGTACAGCGTGCGGCCGGTCGCGACCTTGCAGAGCTCGGCCGCCAGCTTCACGCGCTGCGCCTCGCCGCCCGAGAGCGTCGTCGCCGGCTGTCCGAGCTTGATGTAGTCGAGCCCGACGTCGTGCAGCGTCTGGAGCCGGCGGCGCAGCTTCGGGATCTTCGCGAAGAAGCGCAGAGCCTCCTCCACCGACATGTCCAGCACGTCCGCGATCGACTTGCCCTTGAAGCGAACCTCGAGCGTCTCGCGGTTGTACCGCTTCCCGTGGCAGGTCTCGCACGGCACGTACACGTCCGGCAGGAAGTGCATCTCGATCTTGATCGTCCCGTCGCCCTTGCACGTCTCGCAGCGCCCGCCGCGGACGTTGAACGAGAAGCGCCCGGGCTTGTAGCCGCGCACCTTCGCCTCGGGAGTCAGCGAGTACAGCTCGCGGATGTGCGTGAACAGGTCGGTGTACGTGGCCGGGTTCGAGCGCGGGGTCCGCCCGATCGGCTTCTGGTCGATGTCGATCACCTTGTCGTAGCACTCGATCCCCTCGACGGCCGCGTGCTGGCCGGGCTTCGTCCGCATCCGGTGCAGCCGGTTCGCGAGCGCCTTGAACACGATCTCGTTCACGAGCGTCGACTTCCCCGAGCCGGAGACGCCGGTCACGCACACGAACTTGCCGACGGGGAACTCGACGTCGATCCCCTTCAGGTTGTGCATCGACGCACCGAGGACGCGGAAGGAGCCGTTGTCGTGCGGCCGGCGGTCGGGGATCGCGATGCGACGGGCACCGGAGAGGAACTCGCCGGTGACGGAGTCGGGATTGCGCTCGACCTCGTGCGCCGGCCCTTCGGCGACGACCCGGCCCCCGTGCTCGCCCGCTCCCGGCCCCATGTCGACGAGCCAGTCGGCCGAGCGCATCATCTGCTCGTCGTGCTCGACCACGAGCACGGTGTTGCCGAGGTCGCGCAGCCGCTCGAGCGTCGCGATCAGCTTGTCGTTGTCGCGCTGGTGGAGTCCGATCGACGGCTCGTCGAGGATGTACAGGACGCCCACGAGCTGCGAGCCGATCTGCGTCGCGAGCCGGAGCCGCTGCGCCTCGCCGCCGGAGAGCGTGGCCGCGGCGCGGTCGAGCTGCAGGTAGCCGACGCCGACGTTGTCGAGGAAGGTGAGGCGCTCGCGGATCTCCTTCACGATCCGGTGGCCGATCAGCTGCTCCGTCGGCGTCAGGTCCAGCTCGTCGAGGAACGAGAGCGCGCGCGTGACCGACATCCGCGTGAACTCGTGGATGTTGAGTCCGCGTTCCGCGGCCTCACGTCCTGGCCTCGGGCCAAGACTGCCGGCTTCGCCGGCGCCTTTGCCCTCGGCTGCGGCTCTCCGGCCGCCGACCGCGACCGCGAGCACCTCGGGCTTCAGGCGCGCGCCCCGGCAGACGGGGCACGGGCGGAAGCTCATGTACTCCTCGATGCGCTCCCGCTGCGTCGCCGAGTCGGTCTCGCGGTAGCGCCGCTCGAGGCTCGGCACGATGCCCTCGAAGGCCATCATGTACGAGCGCCGCCGGCCCATCGAGTTGCGGTAGCTGATGTAGATCCGCTCGCCGTCGGTGCCGTACAGGAAGCGGTTCTGCTGCCGTTCGTCGAGGTCGCGCCACGCCGTCTCGGGGTCGATCTCGTAGCGGTCGGAGATCGCCGAGATCACGGCCTCGTACCAGTTGCCGGACCACGGCACGAGCGCGTCGACGAGCGGCAGGCTCGGGTCCGGCACGAGGAGGTCCGGGTCGATCTCCTGCTGCGAGCCGAGGCCCGTGCACCGCGGACAGGCGCCGTGCGGCGAGTTGAAGGAGAAGATCCGCGGCTGGAGCTCCGGCAGCGAGACGCCGTGGTCGGGGCAGGCGAACTTCTCGCTGAAGGTCATCGACTCGCCGTCGACGACGTCGATCACGACGAGCCCGTCGGCGAGCGCGGCGGCGGTCTCGACCGACTGCGTCAGCCGCGTGCGTAAGTCGGCCTTCATCACGAGCCGGTCGACGACGACCTCGATCGTGTGCTTGAACTTCTTGTCGAGCTCGATCTCCTCCTCCAGTAGGCGCTGCTCGCCGTCGACCTTCACGCGCGTAAACCCGTCCGCGCGCAGCTCCTCGAACACCTCGCGGTACTCGCCCTTGCGGTCGCGGACGACCGGCGCGTTGACGGTGAAGCGCGTCCCCTCCGGCAGCCGGAGCACCTGGTCGACGATCTGCTCGAGGCTCTGGCCCGCGATCGGCTTCCCGCAGATCGGGCAGTGCGGATGGCCGACGCGCGCGTACAGCAGGCGCAGGTAGTCGTAGATCTCCGTCACGGTGCCGACGGTCGACCGCGGGTTCCGCGACGTCGTCTTCTGGTCGATCGAGATCGCCGGCGAGAGGCCGTCGATCGAGTCGACGTCCGGCTTCTCCATCATCTGCAGGAACTGGCGCGCGTACGCCGAGAGCGACTCGACGTAGCGGCGCTGGCCCTCGGCGTAGATCGTGTCGAAGGCGAGCGACGACTTCCCGGAGCCGGAGAGCCCCGTGATGCAGATGAGGGCGTTCCGCGGCAGCCGGACGGTGACGTCTTTCAGGTTGTGCTCGCGGGCGCCGTGGACGATCAGCTCGTCGGCTGCCATGCAGCGGGTAGTTTAGCTGTCGAACGTACGTTCGTCTAGGGCGTCCGGGCGTAGCGGCTCCCGCTCCAGCGCCACTCGTGGGTGCGCCGGCAGAGGCCGGCACGGACGGGGTTCAAGAGGACGTAGCGGCAGGCGGCCGCGAGGTGCTCGTCGTCCGCGAGGATCCATGAGGCGAAGCGCGCCCCAAATAGGTGCCCGGAGCGCGCGTGGCGCTTGTTGAAGAGTTGCCCGTAGCGCCCGTTCAGCCACTGGCAGCCGGTGGAAAGATCGGCGCGCGTCGCCTCGAGCACGACGTGGTAGTGGTTGCCCATCAGGCAGAACGCGTGGCACTCCCAGCGGTAGCGCTCGATGGTTCGTGCGAGGAGCTCGAGGAACACGCCGCGGTCGTCGTCGTCCTCGAAGATCGTCCGCTGCTCGACACCACGCGCCGTGACGTGAAAGAACCCGTCCGGCAGCGCCGTGCGCAGCAGACGAGGCATGGCGACGAACGTACCTCCTCGCTGCCCGAGTCGCCGCGAATGTGGATGAACCGTCACACTCTCGGCACGCCCGCCAGGGCCGAAAGAGCCAACGCGAAGGGTCAGACCCTTGTTGTTTCGCTGCGCGCGCGGGCCGCGGCTTACGCGCCGAGGCGCGCGACGAGGCCGTAGACGCGGCGCGGCTCTGCGACGTACGGGATCTCCAGCTCGCCCGCGACGAGGGTGCCGTAGCCGAGAAGGCGCCCGGCGACGTTCTGCTCGACCTCGATCGTCCCGACGCGGTCGAGGCGGAGCGCGGCGCTCCGGCGTCGCAGCGTTCCGTCCACGAGGAGCAGTCTCTGCGTCGTCACGAGGATCCGCGTGCGCTCCCAGCGCCAGACCGCGCGCAGCGCGACGGTGGCGCCGACGACTGCCGCGAAGGCGCCGAGCAACGGCACCGGCCACGGCCGGCTGACGAGGAAGCCCCCTAGGCCCGCGAGGAGGACCGCCTCGGCGAGCGGGCGTGCGAGGACGACGCCGTGCCGGCGCGTCTCGAGGCAGATCCGCTCTCCGGGCGCGAGCATCGCGTTTGCGGCTTTCGGCCCGCGGCGAGAAATCCCTGGTATGGCCGAGACCGCCCGGCGCGCGTTCGTCGCTGCAGTCGTGATCGGCGCGGTGGTCGTGATCGCGCTCGCGCTCTGGAAGATGCGGCTCCTGATCGCGCTGCTCTTTCTGGCATTCATCATCGCGGCCGCGATGCGACCGGGGGTCGACGGGCTCCGGCGCTCCGGAGTCCCTCGCGCGCTCGGCATCGCCGCCCACTACGTCGGCCTCTTCGCGATGATCGCGCTCCTGCTCTGGGCCGTCGTGCCGCGCGCGCTCACGCAGGTCGGCGAGGCGATCGAGGACCTGCCTCGCTCGAGCTCCGAGCTGGAGCAGGCCGCCGACGAGGCCACCGGGCTCGAGCGTCGCTTCCTCGTCGGGCTCCAGGAGCGACTCGAGGACCTTCCCGCGGCGACCGAGCTCGCGGAGCCGGCGCTCGAGGCGGGGCTGATCGGCTTCGAGATCGCGATCGCGACGTTCTTCGTCCTCGCGATGGCCGCGTACTGGATCTACGAGCGCGAGCAGGCGATGAGGCTCGTCACGTCGCTGCTGCCGCGTCCGCGGCGCAAGAAGGTGCGCGACACGTGGGACCTGATCGACGCGAAGCTCGGGGCGTACGTCCGCGGGCAGCTCCTGCTGATCCTGCTCGTGGGAACCGTACTGTCGTTCATCTTCTGGGCGATCGGCCTGCCGTTCTGGATCCTGATCGGCGCGTTCGCGGGGGTCGTCGAGATCATCCCCGTGATCGGGCCGCTCGCGGCCGGCGCGCTCGCGGTGGCCGTCGGCCTCACCGTCTCGTGGAAGCTCGCGCTCGCGGCCGGCGTGGTCGTTCTCGTCGTGCGCCTGATCGAGGACTACATCGTAATCCCGCGCGTGCTCGGCGAAGCGGTCGGCCTCTCGCCGCTTCTCGTGCTCTTCTCCGTCAGCGCGGTCGCGCTCCTCTTCGGCGAGTTCGCCGTCCTCCTCGCCATCCCGATCGCGGCCGTCATCGCGACGCTGATCGACGTGATCGTGCTCGACAAAAATCCCGCGGAGGAGGACGTGCCGACGGTGATCTTCCCCGCCAAGGACGCGGAGACGGTTTAGCTAGGCGCTCACGCCTTCCGCCAGCGGCCGAAGATGAGGCCGCCGAGCGTGAACCCGAGCCCGAAGGTGCCGACGCCGAAGGCGCCGATCGCGAATCCCTTGCGCCAGGGCGACAGGCGCTGCCAGCGGCCAAGCGCCTCCTGCTCCTCCGTCGTGAGCGGCTCGCCGCGACGCTGCTTGCGGAGCGCGCCGCCCGCGCGCACGCCGAGGTAGAGGTCGTCGAAGATCTCGGCGGATTCGTCGGCCACGCTCGCTCACTGTATAGCCTCCTCCGGCGGTGGCGACACGCGTCCTCCACGTCTCGGACCTCCACACGGGGACGCGCGAGGACCCGATGGTCGAGGGCGCGCTCGCGCAGCTGATCGAGCGCCTGCGCCCGGAGCTGATCGTCGCGAGCGGCGACCTGACGCACCGGGGACGGCGCGAACAGCACGAGCGCGCGGCGCGCTTCCTGCGCAGCTTCGAGCTGCCCCTGCACGCGATCCCGGGCAACCACGACATCCCGTACACGTTCCCCGCGCGGTTCACGAGCACGTTCGCCGAGTTCGAGCGGCTCTGGGGGACGACGCAGCCCGTCTACCGCTCCGACCGGCTGTTCATCGTCGGGCTGAACTCGGTCCGCGCGTGGCGCCACCAGTCGGGCGGCGTGCGCCAGAGCCAGCTCGACTGGGCGGCGGCAGAGCTGCGCGAGGCGCCGGGCGGAGCGTTCCGGATCGTGACGCTGCACCACCACCTGCTCGGCGCACCGTGGCGCTCGGCGAAGAAGCCGGTCGCGAAGCGGAATCACGTGCTGGCCTCGCTCGTCGAGGCAGGCGCGGAGCTCGTGCTCGCCGGCCACATCCACCAGGCGGCGATCAGCGAGCGGCGCGAGTTCGAGCTCTCCACGGCCGGCGGCGAGCGCGGCGTCACCGTCTCGATCGCACCGGGGCTCGGCCAGCCGCGGCCGAACCGGCGCGGCGAGGCGCGCGGGCTCCACGTCTACGAGGTCGAGCGAGACAAGGTGCACATCGAGACGTACATCTGGCGCGACGACGGGTGGGCGCTCACGGCCGAGCGGCGATTCCCGCGCGGCCGTGAGCCCCTTTCGTTCGAGCCTGAGTCGAGCTAGACGGTCGCCCGCCGGTCGCCGCCCATCAGCCGCTGGACGAGCGTGACGAGGATGGCGGCGATAATCGCACCGATGATGATCTTCAGGATCGTGCTCTCGATCGGGAGCAGGAGCCCCACGATCAGTAGGGACACGATGCCGATTCCGATCGTGAGCAGCCACCCCGAGCAGCCACCCCATCGGGTCACGCCCGGGGTTGATGAGGCGTCCGAGCGCGCCGACGATCGCGCCGACGATGATGTACCAGATGATCTCCATGCGGCTGTTGTCTCCGCGCCCAACGGTCCTCAAACCCGCCTGCGCGGGCGGAATCCCCTAGAGCGCGGCGACGAGCGCGGCCTTCCGTCGCTCGAACTCATCGGCGTCGATCTTCCCGGCGTCACGGAGCGCGACGAGCTTCACGAGCTGGTTGATCGTCGGCTCGCTCGAATCCGCGTCCGCGGTGTCGGCGACGAAGCGATGCTCCTCGCGGCGCGCGATGCGGTTCAGCCCCCGCGCGCGCAACGGCAGGCGGTGCGCGTCGGGGCCGGTGATCGGGCGCTTCTGCACGACGCGCCTGTACAGGATCAGGATCACCGTCGCGGCGAACGTCGCGGCCGCGAAGTAGACGAGCAGGACGCTCCCCACGCCCTCGGGGTCGTTCTCGTTCGGCGGCGCGACGACGGCGCTCGTGACGAATCCGCCGACGACGGAGCCGACCGCGCCGAGGGCGATCGTCAGCCACACGGGGAGCGGGTCCGGCCCCGGCAGCGCGAGGCGTGCGAGCGCCCCGATCACGAACCCGCCGACGACGATGCCGAGGATCCCGCCGAGCACGCGCCGGACCCTAGCGCCTACGCTGCCGTCTCGGCGACCGCGAGAAGCTCGCGCCGGAGCTCCTTGATCTCGTCCCGCAGCTTCGCCGCGTACTCGAACCGGAGCTCCTCGGCGGCGGCGAACATCTCCTCCTCGAGCGTCACGACGAGCCGCTCGAGCTCGCCCCGGTCCATCCCCTCGACCTTGCGCCCCTTCCGGCGCCGCCCTGGCACCGTCGGCGACTCGAGCGCGAGGAACTCCGCGATGTCGGAGACGCCCTTGACGATCTGCTCCGGCGTGATCCCGTGCTCCTCGTTGTAGGCGAGCTGGACCGCGCGCCGGCGCTCGGTCTCGTCCATGGCCCCCTTGATCGCCTCCGTCAGCTTGTCGGCGTAGAGCAGGACCTTCCCGTTGACGTTCCGCGCGGCGCGCCCGATCGTCTGGATCAGCGCCGTCTTCCCGCGCAGGAAGCCCTCCTTGTCCGCGTCGAGCACGGCGACGAGCGAGACCTCCGGCAGGTCGAGCCCCTCGCGCAGGAGGTTCACGCCGACGAGCACGTCGTACTCGCCGAGGCGCAGCTCGCGGATGATCTGGATCCGCTCGAGCGTGTCGATCTCGGAGTGCAGGTAGCGGACGCGGAAGCCCATCTCGAGCAGGTAGTCCGTCAGGTCCTCGCTCATCTTCTTGGTGAGCGTGGTCACCAGCGTCCGCTCGTCGCGGTCGACCCGCGTGCGGATCTCGTTCATCAGGTCGTCGATCTGGTTCTTGGTCTCGCGGACCTCGACGTCGGGGTCGATGATCCCCGTCGGCCGGACGATCTGCTCGACGATCCGCGCGGAGTGCGAGCGCTCGTACTCGCCCGGCGTCGCCGACACGAAGACGATCTGCGGCGTGATGGAGAGGAACTCGTCGAAGGTCTGCGGCCGGTTGTCCATCGCGCTCGGCAGGCGGAAGCCGTAGTCGACGAGCGTCTGCTTGCGCGAGCGGTCGCCCTCGTACATGCCGCCGATCTGCGGGATCGTCTGGTGCGACTCGTCGACGAAGACGGCGAAGTCGGAGGGGAAGTAGTCGAGCAGCGTGTGCGGCGCCGAGCCGGGCGGCCTGCCGTCGAGGATGCGCGAGTAGTTCTCGATCCCGTTGCAGAAGCCGAGCTCCTGCATCATCTCCAGGTCGTACTCCGTCCGCTGCCGGATCCGGTGCGCCTCGAGCATCCGTCCCTGCGACTCGAACAGCTTCACCTGCTCCTCGAGCTCGTGGCGGATCTCGTGCACAGCCCGCTCGACCGTCGGCTTGGACGTGACGTACTGCGTCGCCGGGAAGACCGTGATGTTCTCGAGCCGCGCGAACACCTCCCCGGTCAGCGGGTCGAAGTGCGTGATCTGCTCCACCTCGTCGCCGAAGAAGGAGATCCGGTACGCGGTCTCGGAGTAGGCCGGCTGGATCTCGAGCACGTCGCCCTTCACGCGGAAGCGACCGCGGCCGAGCATCGTGTCGTTGCGCGCATACTGGATGTCGATCAGCTTGCGCAGGACGAGGTCGCGGTCCTGCTCCTCGCCGACGTTGAGGAAGACGACCCGCTTCTCGTACTCCTCGGGCGAGCCGAGGCCGTAGATGCAGGAGACCGACGCGACGATGATCACGTCGCGGCGCGAGAGGAGGCTCGAGGTCGCGGCGTGGCGGAGGCGGTCGATGTCGTCGTTCCGGGACGAGTCCTTCTCGATGTAGAGGTCGGCCTGGGGGACGTACGCCTCGGGCTGGTAGTAGTCGTAGTACGAGACGAAGTACTCGACGGCGTTGCTCGGGAAGAACTCGCGGAACTCGTTGCAGAGCTGCGCGGCGAGCGTCTTGTTGTGGGCGATCACGAGCGCCGGCTTCTGGACCTGCTCGACGATCCACGCCATCGTCGCGGTCTTGCCGGTGCCGGTGGCGCCGAGCAGCGTCTGGTAGCGCTCGGCCGCCCGCAATCCCTCCGAAAGCTGCGCGATCGCCGTCGGCTGGTCGCCCGTCGGCTGGTAGGCGGCGGCTGTCTTCAGCTCCGGCACGAGCACAGGGTACCCCGGCTGCCCGCTGTGTTTTCGCGCCGCGGCCGACGAGCAAGAGCTACGCGTGTCCGCCGCGGGGACCCGGCCGCCGTATGAGGCCTACGCGAAGATCGCCGGCACGTTCGCCGGGGGTCTCGTCGCCGCGGGCAGCCTCGCGCACGTGCTGCGACGCGAGCCGCAGTGCCAGACGCCCCTCGACTACGCGATCCTCTCCGCCGCGACGTTCAAGGCATCGCGGACGCTCGCCCGCGACAAGGTGGCGAGCTTCGTGCGCGAGCCGTTCGTCGAGGGCGAGGCGTACGAGGGCGAGGACGAGCACCCGGCCGGCGACGGCATGCAGCAGGCGATCGGAGAGCTCGTCACCTGCACGCGCTGCGTCGGGACGTGGGTCGCCGCGGGGCTCACGGCGACGCAAGTGATCGCGCCCCGCTTCGGACGGCTGCTCTCGTGGTCGCTGGCCGCCGCCGCCGCGAACGACTTCCTCCAGGCCGGCTTCGTCGCGCTGAGAGAGAAGGCGAACGAGCAGGACGCGCAGACGGCTGGGCGTCAGAGCCCGTAGGCGCGCGCGTACGCGTCGCGCGCCTCGAGCACGTGGTCGACGTACGCTCGGGTCTCGGCGAACTCGATCTCGCCCGTCGCTCCGAGCCAGCGGTCGACGTTCCGCTGGCCGGCGTTGTACGCGGCGAGCGCCATTCGCTCCTCGCCGTACTTGTCGAGCAGGTGCCGCAGGTACCAGCAGCCGTAGCGAACGTTGATCTCGGGGTCGTAGAGGTCGCCGACACGGAAACGGCTGCCGCCCGTGCGCAGCGCGATCCCCTTCGCCGTCGACGGGAGCAGCTGCATCAGCCCGAGCGCACCGGACGCCGAGCGTGCGCGGGGGCGAAAGCGGCTCTCGTGATAGATGACCGCAGCGAGCAGAGCCGGGTCGAGCCGGTAGTTCCGCGCGTGCGCGCGGATGATCGACTCGTACGCGAGCGGGTAGACGACGCGCGCGTACGGAGCCGGCTTCTCGCGGTCGAGGTACGCGAACCCCGCGGCGCCGGCGAGCAGCACGCCGCCGAGCGCGAAGACGCGCCTCATACGCGAGCCCCCAGCTGCTCGACGACGTCCGCGACGAACGCGTCGAGCTCCTCGGGCGTCCCGGTGTTGCGGTACGCGTAGTCGGCGCGCTCGACCTTCTCCCGATCGGGGAGCAGCCGGCGACCTCGCTCGTCCGCGCGCGCGTAGGGCGAGCGCGCCTCGCGGAGCTGGCGCGGTGCCGTCACGACGACGACGACGTCGAACCGGCGCTCGCCGCCGACCTCGTACAGGAGCGGCACCTCGGTGACGCAGATCGCAGGCGGGTCGGGCAGGCGCGCGAGCTCCTCGCGCCAGCGCAGGTACTCCTCGGCGACGCGCGGCTCGAGGCGCGCCTCGAGCCACCCGCCCGCCGCAGGGTCGAGAAGACGACACGCGCCACGGCGCGACGGTCGATCTGCCCCGCCTCGTCGAGAATTCCGGGCCCGAGACGCCCGACGATCGCGTCGCGCACCTCGTCGTCCTCGCGCAGCAGCCGGTGCACGATGTCGTCGCTCGAGATCGTCGCGGCGCCGTGGCGCGCGAATGCCTTCAGCGCCTCCGTCTTCCCGGCGCCGATCCCGCCGGTGATCGCGACCGCGAGCGGCCGCCCCACCGGGCTACTGCGTCTCTTCGGTCTCGGCGGCGTCGACGGCGAGTACCGCCTCGTCCGCATCCTCGACCGCGAGCGCGACGCTGTCGACGTCCTCCGACGCGAGCGCGACCTCGTCGAAGGTCTCCGGACCGACCACACCGACGTCCGCCTCGTCCGTCGCCGTGGCGACGACCGGGGGCTCCTCCGCCTCGACGGCCGCCGCGACGACCGCGGGCTCCTCCGCCGCGACGACCACGGGCTCCTCCGCCTCGACGGCCGCCGGATCGGCTTCGTCGCCCGCATCGACCGCCTCGGCCGCCGTCTCGTCGACCGCCGGCGGCGCGTCCGTGAAGACGTCCTCCGACAGGTCGAGGTGCGGGGTCAGGTGCACGGACTCGCCGCCGTCGGCGCGCGGCCGCGGCTCGACCTCGTCGTCGACCTTCTTCAGCGACAGCGACAGGCGGCGGCGCTCGGCGTCGATCTCGAGGATGAGCACGTTCACCGCCTGGCCCTGCGCGACGACCTCGCGCGGGTTCTCGACGTGGTGTTGCGCGAGCTCCGAGATGTGCACGAGCCCCTCCACGCCCGGGAGGATCTCGACGAACGCGCCGAAGGTCACGACCTTCGTCACGCGGCCCTCGACGACGTCGTTCTCCTTGTAGCTCTCGACCACCTGCTGCCACGGGTCCGACTGCGTCTGCTTGAGGCCGAGCGAGATCCGCTGGCGCTCGCGGTCGATGTCGAGCACCTTCACCTTCACGTTCTGCCCGATGTCGAGCACCTCCGAGGGGTGGTTCACGTGGCTCCACGAGAGCTCGGAGATGTGGATCAGGCCGTCCATCCCGTCGAGGTCGACGAACGCGCCGAAGTCGACGATGTTCGAGATCTGGCCGTCGACGACGTCACCGGGGTTGAGCCGGTCGAGGATC
This sequence comes from Gaiellaceae bacterium, assembly GCA_030446625.1. Taxonomy (GTDB): domain Bacteria; phylum Actinomycetota; class Thermoleophilia; order Gaiellales; family Gaiellaceae; genus JAUJMY01. The sequence goes on along the minus strand of JAUJMY010000017.1, from coordinate 49,211 downwards.
GCCTGCCGCATCTCCTTCCGCTCGTCCTCGAGGACGGCGCGCCGCGAGAGCACGACGTTGTTCCGCGAGCGGTTGAGCTCGATCACCTTGCAGCGGAGCTCCTTGCCCATGAACTCGTCGAGGTCCTGCACGCGGCGGATGTCGACCAGCGACGCCGGCAGGAACCCGCGGACGCCGAGGTCGAGGATGAGGCCGCCCTTGACGACCTCGATCACGCGCCCGTCGACGGCGTCGCCGCTCTCGGCGGCGGCCTCGATCGCCTTCCACGCCATCTCGAAGCGCGCTCGCTTCTTGGACAGGATCAGCCTGCCGTCGGCGTCTTCCTTCGTCAGCACGAGCGCGTCCACCTCGTCGCCGAGGCCGACCTCGTCCGCGGGATTCACCGAGCGCCGGATCGAGAGCTCGGCGACCGGGATCACGCCCTCGGACTTGTAGCCGATGTCGACGAGCACCTCGTCCTTGTCGACGCGGACGACGGTGCCGTGCACGACCTCGCCCTCGTTGATCGTCGGGAAGGTCGACTCGTAGTCCGGGACGAGCTCGCCGTCAGGGCCGGTGACCCAGACGCCCTCCTCGCGAGGTGTGTCGATCGTCTCGTTTGCCATCGGGAGCGCGTCAGTATAGCCGCGGGTCCTAGCGCCGAATCGGCGCCGACCAGCGGCTAGCTCTTCGCCTCGTTCCAGTCGTCGCCGACGCCCACGTCGACGGCGAGCGGGGGGTCGAGCGGGTACGCGCCGACCATCTCCGTGCGGACGACCTCGCGCACCGCGCTCACCTCAGTCTCCGGCACTTCGAGCAGCAGCTCGTCGTGCGCCTGGAGGACGAGCCGCGCGCCCCTCCCCTCCTCGCGCAGGCGCCGGTGGATGCGGATCATCGCGACCTTGATCACGTCCGCGGCCGTGCCTTGCATCACGGAGTTGACCGCCAGCCGCTCGCCGAGCGACCGCGTCTGCCGGTTCGACGCGCGGATCTCCGGCACCGGCCGGCGGCGGCCGAGCAGCGTCGTCACGTAGCCGTCCCGCTCCGCCTGCTCGATCGTGCGCTCGATGAAGTCCTGCACGAGCGGGAAGCGCGCGAGGTACGCGTCGATGTACTCCTGCGCCTGCTCGCGCGGGATCTCGAGGTTCTCCGAGAGCCCGAACGCCGAGATCCCGTAGATGATCCCGAAGTTGACCATCTTCGCGACGTTGCGCTCGTCCTTCGTCAGGGTCGCCGGACCCTTCCCGAGCACCTCCGCCGCGGTCGCCGTGTGGATGTCCTCGCCGCGCGCGAACGCGTCGCGCAGCTTGGGCTCGCCGGAGACGTGCGCGAGGATCCTCAGCTCGACCTGCGAGTAGTCGGCGGAGAGGAGGCGGTGCCCCTGCTCGGCCACGAAAGCCGAGCGGATCTCGCGCCCGAGGTCGGTCCGGATCGGGATCGCCTGCAGGTTCGGGTTCGTCGTCGAGAGCCGGCCGGTGGACGCGACGGTCTGGTTGAAGGTCGTGTGCAGGCGTCCGTCGTCCCCCGAAATCAGCGACGGCAGCGGCCCCAGGTAGGTGTTCAGCAGCTTCGAGTACTCGCGCCACTCCTCGAGCACGCCGACGATCTCGTGCTCGCCCCGGATCGTGCGCAGCACCCGCGTGTCGGTCGAGTAGCCGGTCTTCCCCTTGCGGCCCGGCGTCAGCGCGAGCTTCTCGAACAGGATCCGCGCCACCTGCTGCGTCGAGCCGAGCACGAACTCCTCTCCGGCGAGCTCGTGCGCCTTCGCCTCGAGCTCCTCGACGCGGTCGGCGAGCCGCGCGGTGATCTCGCCCATCCGGTACGTGTCGATCTTGACGCCCGCGTCCTCCATCGCGGAGAGGACGGCCGTCAGCGGGAGCTCGATCGTGCGGTAGAGCGTCTCGCTCCCGCGCTCGACGAGTCGCTCGCGCATCAGCGGGGCGAGCCGGCGCGCCGCCTCGGCACGGCGGACGAACGCGGCCGTCTCCTCCTCGGCGGCCGGCTGCGGGATCACCTCCACCCCGTACTCGGCCGCGAGCTCGTCGATCAGGTACTCCGGGCGGCCGGGCTCGATCAGGTACGCCGCGATCAGCGTGTCGTCGGCGGGCTCCATCGTCAGTCGCGGGAGCGTCTTGAAGTCGTGGGCCACGATCTCGGCGTCCCCGAGGCGGAGAGCCTGCGCGCCGTCCCAGCCCCCGACGACGACGCCGTCGTCCTGCGCCAGGGCGAAGCGGCCGTCGGCGATCGCGAGCCCGACGCGCCCGCGCGCCTGCGGCAGCTCGCCTTCGCGCCACGGCACGTCCGTCCCGGCGACGATCCGCTGGGCCGCCGGCAACGCCTCGTCGAGCTCGTCGACGCGGTTGAGCAGGTTGCGGAACTCGAAGCGCCGGAACATCTCGCGCAGCTGCGAGCGATCCGGCGGCGCGAGGACGAGTTGCGCCGGGTCGCAGTCGATCTCGAGGTCGCGTCGCATCGTCGCGAGCTCCTTCGACGTCCGTGCCTGGTCGGCGTGGGCGGCGATGTTCTTCGCGCGCGCCGGCGAGAGCTCGTCCGCGTGCTCGATCACGGCTTCGAGCGACCCGTACTGCGCGATCAGCTGCCCGGCGGTCTTGTCGCCGATCCCGGGAACGCCGGGGATGTTGTCCGACGCGTCGCCCTTGAGCCCGATGAAGTCGGGGACGCGGTCGGGCGGGATCCCGTAGCGCGCCTCGACGCGGTCGGGCGTGTAGACGTGCACGTCGGCGACGCCACGCGGGGTCATCATCAGGCACACGTTGTCGGAGCAGAGCTGGAAGGCGTCGCGGTCCGTCGAGACGACGCAGGTCTTGATCCCGACCTCGTCCGCGCGCGTGGCGAGCGTGGCGATCACGTCGTCCGCTTCCCAGCCCTCGAACTCGAGGTTCCGGTAGCCGAAAGCCTCGACGATCGGCCGGAAGTACGGGAACTGCTCGCGGAGCAGGTCCGGCATCGGGCGCCGCTCGGACTTGTACGCGTCGGACAGCGCCGCGCGGTGCACGGCGTGTGTGTCCCAGGCGACGGCGACGCCTTTGGGCCGGTAGTCGCTCAGGAGCTTGAAGAGCATGTTCGTGAACCCGAGCAGCGCGTTCGTGGAGAAGCCGTCGCTCGTCGCGAGCTCCTCGGGGAGCGCGAAGAACGCGCGGTAGGCGAGGTTGTTGCCGTCGACGAGGAAGAGCTCCGACTCGCGCGCGGGCCCGTCGTCGAGCTGGAGCTCGGCGCCCGTGAGCGTCTTCGGTGACATGCGGCGAGTGTATGCGCGCGGTGTGGACGATCTTGGAACGCCTTCGGCGCGCTCCGGCGCAGGAGCGGTGACACGCTGCTCGCTAGGCTGTTCTCAGGGATCCCGGGGGTCCCCTGGGGGTCGTTCGGGACGTCCCGGCGAGCGGCTGCTTGACTTCGCGCTCCGTGCCCCGCGTGCCCCTCCTCGTCGGGACCCGCGTCGTCGTCGCCGACGCGCCCGCCGGCAGCGTCATCCTCCGTCCGTCGCCGCCGGGCGAGTCGATCGCCGACGTCGGCGCCGCGGTTCGCGACGCGTTCCGCTTCCCGCTCGCGGGCGAGCCTCTGGAGCGGCTCGCGACCCCCGGCGGGCGCACGACGATCGTGGTCGAGCCGCCGGTGCTGCCGATCCCCGGGTCGAACCGCGACCCGCGCCAGGTCGCGCTCGCCGCGACGATCGACGAGCTGGAGCGGATCGGAATCCGGAGCGAGCGCCAGACGATCCTCGTCGCCGGCGGCCTCGCGCGCCGCGCCGGACGGCGAGAGCTCGAGCTCCTGCGGGCGCCGGAACCCGCGCGCCGCGGCGCGGTCGCCGTCGAGGTGCACGACGTCGAGCGGCCCGACCTCGTCGACCTCGGCGCGGCCGACCGCACGCCGCTCCGAGTCCACCCCGCGCTCGCCGACACCGATCTCGTCGTCTCGGTGACGGCCGCCGAGACCGTCCTCCACGGCGGCCCGGCCGCGCTCGTCGCCGCCGCCGGCGCGGAGGCGCTCCGCGCGTCCGACGCGTACTCGCTGCTGGAGACGAGCGCGTCGCTCGGCTGGCGGATCGCGACGGGTCTCGAGCGCGCGCTGGCGACGCGCGCGCCCGTCGTCGGCGTCTCGCTCGCGCTCAACCTCCCCGTCCTCGGCGGCGCCGTGCACGGGTACCCGTACGACCCCGGTGCGCTCGAGGCCGTGGCGGGCTCGCCGCTTCGGCGCGCCTTCGGCCTCCTGCCCGGCGCCGTCCGCGCCCGCGTCCTGCGCTCGCTCCGCTGCGAGATCGGAGCCGCGGCCGCGTTCGCGGGTCCGCCGTCCGTGGCGCACGCGGAGGCACTCCTCCGCTCGATCGACGCCCGCTCCGTGCCGCTCGACGCACCGCTCGACGCGCTGTGCATAGGCATCCCGCGTACGACGCCGTACCTCCCGCGAGAGCGCCCGAACCCGCTGCTCGCCGCCGCGCTCGGGCTCGCGCTCGCGCTGAGGCTGTGGCGCGACGCCTTCCCGCTCGTGGAGGGCGGAACGGCAATCCTGCTGCACCGGTTCCACCGCGCGTTCGCGCACCCGACCCAGCAACCGTACCGGACGTTCTTCGGCGCGACGCGCTACGGACGCGAGCCCGACGAGCTGCTCGAAGCCGAGCGTGCGGCCGCGAGCGACGCGCGCGCGCTCGCGGCGTACCGCGACGGACGCGCGTGCCACCCGCTGCTGCCGTTCGCGGACTGGGCCGCATGCGCGCCCGCGCTCACGCACCTGGGCGCGGTGCTCGTCGCGGGCTGCCGCGACGCGGTCGCGGCGAGGCAGCTCGGGTTCGTCCCCGTGCGCGGCGTCGGAGCCGCGCTCGAGATGGCGCGCGGGCGCGCAGGCGGCGACGCGCGGGTCGGGTTCCTGCTCTCGCCGCCCTACTTCCCGATCCGCGTCGGGACCGGCGAGGCCTAGGTCTCGCCGAGGTACGCCTTGCGGACCTGCTCGTTCTGCCGGAGCGCGTGGGCGTCGTCCGCGAGCGCGATCCGCCCGGTTTCCATCACGTAGCCGCGCTCCGCGGCGTCGAGCGCCATCAGCGCGTTCTGCTCGACGAGCAGGATCGGCGTCCCCTGCTCGTTGATCTCGCGCACGATCTCGAAGATCTTCTCCACGAAGATCGGCGCGAGCCCCATCGACGGCTCGTCCAGGAGGAGCAGCTTCGGCCGCGCCATCAGCGCGCGTCCGATCGCGCACATCTGCTGCTCGCCGCCGGACATCGTCCCCGCGTTCTGGTTCCTGCGCTCCGCGAGGCGCGGGAAGAGCGAGTAGACGCGGTCGACGTCCTCCTTGAAGTTCGCGCGGTCGCGGCGCTGGAACGCGCCCATCTCGAGGTTCTCGCGCACGGTCATCCGCGGGAAGAGCTTCCGCCCCTCGGGCGACTGCGAGATGCCCATCTTCACGACCTCGTGCGGCGGCTCGTTCGTGATGTCGCGGCCCTGGAAGACGATCCGGCCGCGGCGCGGGTGATTGAGACCGTTGATCGAGCGCAACGTCGTCGACTTGCCCGCGCCGTTCGCGCCGATCAGCGTCACGATCTCGCCCTCGCGCACGTCGAGCGAGATCCCCTTCAGGGCATGGATCGCGCCGTAGTAGGTATGGACGTCCTCGAGCCGGAGGATGACTCCGCCGCCGCCGTTCGTCTGCGCCGCGCTCACGCCGCCGCCCCTCTCCCCAGATACGCCTCGATCACGCGCTCGTCCGCCTGCACCTCGGCCGGAGAGCCCTCGGCAATCTTCTCTCCGTAGTCGAGGACGGTGACGCGGTCGGAGATGCCCATCACGACCTTCATGTCGTGCTCGATCATCAGGATGCTCAGCCCCTGCTCGGTGCGCAGCCGCGAGACGAAGTCGGTGAAGGCCGCGGTCTCCTGCGGGTTCATCCCGGCCGTCGGCTCGTCGAGCAGGACGAGCTTCGGCTCCGTCGCGAGCGCGCGCGCCACCTCGAGCCGGCGCTGGTCTCCGTACGGCAGGTTGCGCGCGAGCTCGTCGTCGCGCCCTCGGAGGCCCGAGTAGCGCAGCAGCTCGCGCGCCCGGTCGCGGGCCTCGCGCTCCTCGCGGCGCAGCCCCGGCGTCCGGAGGATCGAGCGGAAGATCCCCCCGGAGAGGCGCGAGTGCATGCCGACCAGCACGTTCTCGAGCGCGGTCATGTGCTCGAACAGGCGGATGTTCTGGAACGTGCGGCCGATCCCGAGCTCGGTGATCGCGTGCGGCGGCTTTCCGGTGACGTCGGTGGCGCCGAAGAGGATCCGGCCCGCGGTCGGCTTGTAGACCCCGGTGAGCATGTTGAAGAACGTCGTCTTGCCCGCGCCGTTGGGCCCGATCAGGCTGACGATGCTGCCCGTCGGGATCGCGAAGTCGACGTCGTTCACGGCGACGAGCCCTCCGAACTCCTTGCGCACGCTCCGCGCCGTGAGGATGTCGCCGTTCGCCGCCATCAGTGCGACGACGCGTCGTAGAGCGATTCGTCGTGCACGCCTTCCTCCAGCTCGCGCCGGCGCCGGCGCTCCGGAATGAGGCCGACTGGCCGGAAGAGCATCATCCGCACGCTAATCGCCCCGTAGATCCCGAACTGATACTTCGCGACCTCGATCTGCTTGCCGAACACGGGGTCGAAGAACGCCTCGTTCAGCTTCGTGCCGATCGTCGAGAGCCCCTCCACGTTCAGGTAGCCGAGGACCATCCCGCCCACGATGACGCCCCAGACGCTGCCCATCCCGCCGAGGATCACCATGCAGAGCAGGAAGATCGAGATGTTGAAGTAGAAGTCCGCGGGGAAGGCGCCGCTCTTGAAGCTCGCGTAGAACGCGCCCGCGACGCCGCCGAAGAACGCGCCGATCGCGTACGACCACGTCTTCGTCCGCATCAGCGGGATCCCCATCGCAGCGGCGGCCGTCTCGTCCTCGCGGATCGCGATCCACGCGCGGCCGAGGCGCGAGTCGCGCAGCTGCACGCTGCAGAAGATCGTGATCAGGAGCAGCACGAGCGCCGTCCAGAAGAACCAGCTCTGCCGCTCGAACGACGTCTGGTAGCTCTCGGGCAGGAGGCCGCCGCCGAGCGCCCCGAAGCCGGGCGAGTCGATCGGGCTGATCCCGAAGGTGCCGTGGGTCAGGTCGAAGCCGAAGATGTTGTCGCCGTTCCGGACGAACTGCGGGATGATCTCGCCGAAGCCGAGCGTGACGATCGCCAGGTAGTCGCCGCGGAGGCGCAGGGTGGGCAGGCCGATCAGGATCCCGACGACGGTCGTGAAGATCCCGGCGAGGATCAGCACGATCCAGATCGAGAGGTGGATGCCGGGGAGCTCCGGCGAGATACCGACCGCGCCGAAGTGGAACCGCCACTGCTCGAACTGCTGGGACGCGAACCACGCCGCCATGTACGCGCCCGCGGCATAGAACGCGACGTAGCCGAGGTCGAGCAGCCCCGCGTAGCCGACGACGATGTTCAGGCCGACGGCCATCATCGTGAAGACGAGCATCACCACCATCGCTCCGACTCCGGGAACGAAGTCGCCGATCAGCGGGATCGCCTGGAGCGCCTCGTTGTAGTACGGGTAGAGGAACGCCGCGGCGGTCAGCCCGAGGACGAGCAGCACGTTGAGCGGGTTGAAGACCCTGCGCCGGCCGATCCCACCGCTTCCGCCGCCCGCGCCGTCGTCCCCGGCCGGGTGCGCTCGACGGGCCGGCGGCTGGTCGGCCGGGATGCTGCTCACGCGCCCTCCGGCGTGCGCTCGCCGAGGAGGCCCTCGGGGCGGAAGACGAGGATCGCGATCAGGATCCCGAACACGATCGAGCGCGTCCAGTCGCTTCCCGGCGTGTACCAGGTGAGGCCCTCGTTGAACGCCTGGATCAGGCCGATCGTGAACGCGCCGAGCAGGGCCCCCGTGAGGTTGCCGATCCCGCCGAGCACGGCGGCCGTGAAGGCGATCAAGCCGAGCTCGAAGCCGGTGTCGTAGCGCATGTTGAACGAGAGCAGGTAGAGCAGGCCGGCCGACGCGGCCAGCGCGCCCGCGAGCGCGAACGAGATCGAGATCGTGCGGTTGACGTTGATCCCCATCATCGCCGCGGCGTCTCGGTCCTGCGCGGTCGCGCGCATCGCCTTTCCCTGCCTCGTCGCGCGCACGAACCACGTCAGGAGGATGAGCACCGGGACGGTGACGAGCAGGACGAAGAGCTTGTTCCACTGGTAGCTGACGCCGCCCGCGACGAAGATGTCGGTGCGCGGGATCAGCCCGGTGGCAGAGCGAAAGTCGACGTCGTAGATCGCGAGCGCGACGTTCTGCACGATGAACGAGACGCCGACGGCGGTGATGAGCGCCGCGAGGCGCGGCGCGCTCCGCAGCCGCCGGTAGGCGACGAACTCGATGCCCGCGTTGACCGCGGCGAAGAACGCCATCGCGACGACGAGCGTGATCAGGATCCCGGCGACCGTCACGAGCATCGCGGAGTCTTCGGTGATCCCGAGCCACGAGACGAGCAGCGTCCACGAGACGAGGCCCGAAAGCGCGAACACGTCGCCGTGCGCGAAGTTGATCAGCTGGAGGATGCCGTAGATGATCGTGTAGCCGAGCGCGACGAGCCCGTACACGGCGCCGTAGTTGAGCCCGATGAACAAGACGTTCACGAACTCGGACGGGCTGTTGACGAAATTTCCGACGAGCCAGATCACCAGCAGCACGACGAGCGCGAGCCCGAGCGCCGAGACGAACCCGGGGCGCCGGCGGTTCATCAGCCCGCCGAGCGGTGAGGGAGCGTCGGTTCCGGCGTTGGTCGTGATCGGCGTCTGAGGTGGAGAGGCGTGGGGGGGGGGGGGGGGGGGCCCCCCCCGCCCCGCCCCCAGAGCGAGAGAAACACCCCCCCCCCCCGCGCGGGGCAGAAAGCGCGCCCCCGTGCCCCGCCCCGCCCGGGGGGCGCCGGGGGTTCACCCGCCCCCCGAGCGGGGCGGGAGGGGCGGTTCCGGGGTTGGTCTTTATTGGCCTTTGTGGTGGCGTGGCGGCGGGGGCGGGGGGCCGCCCTCCCCCGACTGATTCGCTACTGCCTATTCACCCCGCGCCGCGTCGACGGTCTCAGGCTTCGGCGACAGCGTCGTCTCCGGCTCGAGCTCCTTCTCCGCGCGGTAGATCGTGAAGCCGACGACGCCGCCCTGTGCGAGGGCCGGGTCGCCGTTCTCGTTGATCTCGAAGCTGCCGAGGATCCCGTTCTGCACCTTCGTCTCGAACAGGGCCTCGATCACGCCCTGCCGCGAGCCGTTCGAGTTCTTGATCGCGTCGAGCAGGACCTGCGCGGCCTGCGCGCCGTACGCGGCGTACGGGTCGACCGGCTCGTCACCGAGCTCCGCCTTGAAGCCGCTGATGAACTCCTGGCCTGCGCCCGTCAGCTCCTCGACGGGGACGCCGGCCACGCTCATGAACATGCCGCGCGCGTTCTTCACGCCGGCCTCGTCGATCGTCGACTGCTGCGTGAACCCGTCCGGCGCGAGCAGCTTGACCCGGCCCGTGTTCGGTCCGAGGACGGCCACCTTGTCCTTGATCACCTGCGCGCCGTTCTCGTCGACGAGCCCGCCGAGGAAGACGGCGTCCGCTCCGGTGCCCTTGATCTGCCGCATCAGGGCCTCGTAGCTCGACTGCTTCGGATCCCACGCCGAGAACCCGGCGATCTTGATCCCGAGGTGCTCGGCCGCGTTGCGGAAGTTCGTCGCGACGCCGAGGCCGTAGGCCTCCTTGTCGTTGAGGATGTAGACGTTCTTGATCCCCTGCTTCTGGGCGAACTCCGCGACGGCCGCGCCCTGGTACGCGTCGTGCGCGACGACGCGCGCGTAGTTGCGCGTGCCGGTCGGGTAGTACTTGTCGGGCTCCGTCTCCTCGCAGCCCGGGCCGCCCTCGGTCAGGCACACGTACGTGTTCGCGGGCGAGACCATCGCGAGGCCTCCGCCCGGAGCCTGGTTCAGGACCGGGATCTCGATCGCGGCGCAGCCCGAGTTGAACGTGCCGATGACGCCGACGAGCTGCTCGTTGGCGGCGTACGCCTGCGCGTTCTGGCTGCACTTACCGGAGTCCCACTTGCCCGCCTGAGCGGTCGAGTCGTCGCAGACCTGGTAGCCCACGTTCCGCTCGCCGGCCTTCCAGTCGTTCTGGCCGAGGATGAAGCGGATCGCCTTGACCATCTGGACCGTCTGCGTCCGCGACGAACCCTGCATCGGGAGGTCGGAGACGATCAGGACGTCGGGCTCGCCCTCGCCCTCGAATTCGATGCCGGTGCAGGAGGAGGCGGGAAGCGCCTCGACCTGACCCCCCGCGGCCGTCCCCTCGCCGCCTTCCGCGCCTTCTCCGCCGTCGTCGCCGCCGCCGCCGCAGCCGGCTGCGACGAGCGCGAGCGCCGCGATGAGCAATGCCATGAAGCCGATGAATCCGCGTGCTCTCAACGTTCCTCCTCGCTGCCTTCCGGATTGTGAAACGGGACGGGAAGTATCGAGACAAGTCGCGGCCGTTTCAAGCGGGTACGATCGCGGGCGCGCCGAAGTGGCGGAACTGGCAGACGCGCTGGACTCAAAATCCAGTGCCCTTCGGGGCGTGTGGGTTCGATTCCCACCTTCGGCATCGCCGCCCGCGGCGCCCGCGTCCCCGAGGTGGAAGGCGTGTCTACCAGGGGTTCCCCCCTCCCCGCCCTCGACGCTACCCGCGAACCGCGCACGTGTGTGTGGCGGCGGCGTGCCGAAAGCGGGAGAAGGTGCGCGGCCGCTTGGCAGACTGCGTGCGTGGCGACTCGGGTCGGGATCCTCACCGGTGGCGGCGACTGCCCGGGGCTGAACGCCGTCATCCGCGCGGTCGCGCGTCGCTCGTTCGAGCGCGGGTACGACGTCGTCGCCGCGCGCGGGGGCTGGGGCGGACTCGTCCACGGGCAGTTCGAGACGCTCGGCCCGCGCGAGATCTCCGGGATCCTGCCGCGCGGCGGGACGATCATCGGGACGACCCGGACGAACCCGTACCGCATCGAGGGCGGCGTCGAGAGCGTGCTGCGGAACGCGGAGCGCCAAGGCCTCGACGCGCTCGTCGCGATCGGCGGCGAGGACACGCTCGGCGTCGCTGCGCGCCTGCACGAGGAGCACGGACTGTCGGTGGTCGGAGTCCCGAAGACGATCGACAACGACCTCTCGGCGACGGACTACACGTTCGGGTTCGACACGGCGGTCACGATCGCGACCGAGGCGATCGACCGGCTGCACACGACTGCCGAGTCGCACAACCGCGTCATGGTCGTCGAGGTCATGGGACGGCACACCGGCTGGATCGCCGTGATGAGCGGCATCGCAGGCGGCGCGGACGTGATCCTCATCCCCGAGCAGCCGATCACCGTCGAGCAGGCATGTGACGAGCTGCGGAGCCGGCACCAGGGCGGCAAGGACTTCTCGATCGTCGTCGTCAGCGAGGGCTACGAGCTCGCGTACGAGACGGGCACGCGGCGGGCGGTCGACCGCGGCGGCGAGGACGCATTCGGGCACGTGCGCCTCGGCGGGGTCGGCGACGAGCTCGCGCGCGAGATCCAGCGGCGGACCGGCTACGAGACCCGTGTCACGGTGCTCGGACACGTCCAGCGCGGTGGCTCCCCGACACCGCGCGATCGCATCCTCGCGACTCGCTATGGCCTCAAGGCGGCCGACCTCGTCCACGAGCGGCGCTTCGGGCGCATGGCCGCCCTGCACGGCGACGCGATCGTCGACGTCGCGCTGACGGAGGCGACAGCGGAGCTGAAGACGGTGCCGCCTGAGTGGTACGAGGTCGCGCGGGCGTTCTTCGGCTAGCGCGCGCTACGGCTAGCGGGGCGCTACAGCCCGTACAGCGCGACCCACGGCCCCGCCCTCGTCCGGCCCCGCTCGAAATAGACGACTCGCCGAGCGCGGAGACGCAACTCGTCGTAGAAGCGCGCCTCGCGCGGGTAGCGCTCGCGCGCCGCCAGCACGCGGTCGGCAACTGCGCCGCTGACGAGGACGAAGCGGACACCCGCGGTGCGCAGGAGCGCGACGTCGCGGCGCCGGTCCCAGCGCCGCCCCGGCCCCGGCAGGTCGAGCCGGACGACGCGGTAGCCGTCGAGCGGGAGCGTCGACGGCTCCGCCGCGATCCGCGTCCCCTGCGGGACGTGCCGCTCGATCCACGCAGCGGCGTCGAGCCGTGTGTCCCGCTTGCGTAGCTCCGCGTTCGCGTCGAGCGACCACGCGAGTGGCACGACCAGCGCGACCAGCGCGACCGGGACGAGGACGCGGATGCGGCCGGCCAGCGCGCCGAGCGCGGGGACGAGCGGCAGGACGTAGCGGTCGAAATGCGCCTCGAGCGTGAGCAGGTTCGCGAAGTAGACGAGGACGAACGCGGCGAGCACGAGATCGCCGCGCCGCCGGCTGGCGAGCGCAGCCGCGAGGCCGGCGCCCGCGAGCAGGAGAACCGGGCCGACGCCGTCCCACAGGCGGTCGACGAACGCCAGCGGCGTCGGGTGGTCGTGCTCGAAGCCGAGCCAACCCTGGCGCGCGAGCCTCTGCACGCGTGCCGCGTCCTCCACCGCTTCGCCGGCCCGGATCAGCACGAAGGGGCTCGTCAGCGCGAACGCCGCGACGGCGAGCCCGGCGGCCCGCGCGAGCCTGCGCCACTCGCCCCACCCCGCGACGAGCAGCGGCGCTGCCAGGAACACGCCGGGGTACTTCGCGCTCGCGGCGAGACCCGCGGCCACCCCGGCCCATTCGAGCCGACCGGAGAGCATGAGAGCAAGCGCTGCCGCGACGCCGAGCGTGAGCGGCACGTCGGTCACGGCCATCCGCGAGTAGGCGACGTGCGTCGTCGCGACGGCCGTCAGCGCGGCCGCGACCCACGCCGCGCGCTCGCCGTACGCGTGGCGACCGACGAGCCACGCGGCGACGACTCCCGCGAGGCCCAGGGCGACGGTGACGAGGCGCGCCGCCAGGTAGTCCGGCGCCTCCTGCCAGGCCTGGGACGGCGCGAGTGCGTACAGCACGAGGCTCGGGTAGTCGAACCAGCCCGGGTCGAGCCCGCCGCCGTGCGCGATCCGCCACGCGCGCGGGACGATGTTCGCCTCGTCCGGGTTCAGAACGGGCAGCGGGAGCCCGTAGCGGATCCCGTCGAGCCGGAGGGCGGCCGCGCTGCCGAGAAGGAGGACGAGCGCGGCGCCCCGGGCGCCGCGCGTGACGCGTCTAGACCTCTGCGCGCTCGCCACCGAGGAGGCGGGCGACGTCCTCCGCCGGCACGATCACGGCGTCGACTCCCGCGCGCTCGAGTTCGACCACGTCGGCACGCTCGAGCCCCTCGAGTTCGGCGATCGCGAGCTTGCCCGCCGGCACGTCGACGAGCAATCCGAGGATGAACTCGCGTCGCGCGTCGTCCGCGCGCCCGAGTCCCGGCAGGAGGAGGATCTCGGGATCGAGGCCGTCGAGCACGAGCTGCAGGTGCTCCTCGTTCGCGACCTCGACGACGCAGTCCAGCCCACTCTCGACGGCGTCCGAGTAGCGGCGCGCGATGTCCGGCTCGTCGTCCCCGCCGGCGGCGAGCAGATACGCGTCGGCGCCGTCGGCGACCGCATCCGCGACAGAGCCTTGGCACGCCCAGAGGACCGGCAGGTCGGTCCCGGCCCGGGCGTCGGCTACGTGCGTACGGATCACGACTCCCGCGGCGCCCGCGGCCTCGGCCGTCCGCGCGGCGGGCGCGCCGTCGACGTCGGCGAGCAGCGAGATGCCGTCTCCCTCGGAGATCGCCTGGCTGAAGCGGCGCGTGCCTCGCATGAAGCCCGCGCATCGTATAGGGCGACCCCAAGAGGGGACGGTCCGGCTAGCGTGGATCGCATGCGCCGCGCCGCCCTCCTCGCCACACTCGCGGCCGCGCTCGGTGCGGCGCTCGCCGCAGCCGCGCTCGCCGCGACGATCAGCGGGACGGACCGCGCCAACCTGCTCGTCGGGACGCCGCGCGCGGACGTCGTCGCCGCGCGCGGGGGTGCGGACCGGATCGCGGTCCAGAACGGCGGACGCGACACCGTCACCTGCGGCCGCGGGCGCGACGTCGTCACGGCCGACCGCGCCGACCGCGTCGCGCGCGACTGCGAGGTCGTGAGCCGGCAGATCTCGCGGGACCCGTACCGCAACCCGGAGAGCCAGCACGAGACGCAGGTCGAACCCGACAGCTTCTCCTTCGGCTCGACGATCGTGACGACGTTCCAGACCGGACGCAGGTTCGCGGGCGCCGCCGCGAACATCGGCTACTCCACGTCGACGGACGGCGGGCGCACGTGGCGCGACGGCTTCCTCCCCGGCCTCACGACCTTCTCGCGGCCGGCGGGCACCCACGAGCGCGCGAGCGACCCCGTCGTCGCCTACGACGCCGTGCACCGCGTCTGGCTGATCTCGACCCTGGCTGTCTCGCCGCGCGTGACGGAGCTGCCGATCAACCGCTCGACGGACGGCCGCACGTGGAGCGCACCCGTCTCCGCCGCTCGCGCCACGACGGAGGCGCTCGCGTACGACAAGAACTGGATCTCGTGCGACAACTGGCCGCGGAGCCCCTTCCGCGGCCGCTGCTACCTCAGCTACACCGACCACCAGACGCGCCGGCCGCGTCTCGTCGTGCAGACGTCCACGGACGGCGGGCTGACGTGGTCGGCGCCCGTGATCGCCGCGTCGCCGGGCGGCACCGCCGTCGGGACGCAGTCCGTCTCGCGCCCGAGCGGCGAGCTCGTGATCGCGTACCTCGGCGAGGGCTCGATCGACGCGATCGAGTCGCGCGACGGAGGCGCGTCGTTCAGTGCGCCGGTCGAGGTCGCGCCGGTGCGGGCGCGCGACGTACCGGGGATCCGTGCGTTCCCGCTGCCGACGGCCGACGTCGACGCGTCGGGGACGATCTACGTCGCGTGGCACGACTGCCGCTTCCAGAGCGGCTGTCGCGCGAACGACATCGTCCTGTCCCGCTCCCTGCCCGGAACCGGGTGGTCTGCGCCGGTGCGCATACCGGGGGCGCTACCGCGCGTCGCCCTCGACCACTGGGTCCCCGGGATCGCCGCCGATCCCGCGACGGGCGGCCGGAGCGCCCGCCTGGCCCTCGTGTACCACACGAGCCCGACTCGCCCGTGCGACGCGTGCACGATCGACGTCCGGATGGTGACCTCGACGAACGGCGGTGCGACCTGGAGCCGCGCGCAACGCCTGACCGCGCGCGCGATGCGGCGCTCCGAGATCGCCCGCACGAGCTCCGGCCGGATGACCGGGGACTACATCTCCGTCTCGTACGCGCGCGGGCGCGCCGTGCCCGTGTTCTCGCTCGGCGCGGCGCGCGTCCGCGGCGAGTACCGCCAGGCGATCTTCGCGACCGAGCCGCGCTAGCGGCGAGCTCCGAGCCACTCGGCGACGCGCCGGGTCGTCTCTTCGAGCGCGTCGGCGAGGAGGTCGTGCCCGGAGTCGCGGATCTCTTCGACGTCGGCGCGAGGGACGGCAGCGCGAAAACGGGCGAGAGCGCGCTGCGCCCAGTCGTTCGCGAGCGTGTCGCCCGCGGTCAGCAGCAGGATGGGGACGTCGAGCGCGTTCAGGTCCGCCAGCGTCTCGCTCGGCCGCTCGACGGCGACCCCGCGAGCGGCCGCCGCGACGACCTCGGGCGCGACGCGCGGGACAAGCGCGCCGTCGACCGCGTGGACGCCGGCGCGGACGCGGAGCTCGAGCGCCGGACGCCACGCGCGCGCACGCGTTCGCTGCGCGTCCAGGTAGGCGGGCCAAGCGAAACGCGCCCGCTCGGCGCGGAGCTCCGCCGACAGCTCCTCCACCGTCCTCTCCCGGAACCCTGGTTGATCCTGGAAGTCGGTGTAGCCGGCCTCGAGCAGGACGAGCGCATTCAGGCGCGACGGCGCCAGCGTCGCGAGGTGGCAGCCGATCGAGGCGCCCCACGAACAGCCGACGAACGCCACGCGCTCGAGCTCCAGTGCATCCAGGAGGCCGACGATCTGCCGCGCGAGCGCGCGTGGGCGGTAGTCGTCGGGAGCGAGCGCGGGCGTCTCCCAGCCCGGCGGCGACGGCGCGACCGCGCGCAGACCGTGCTGAGCCGCCCAGACGGGGCCGGCCTCGTCGAGCTGCGCGTGCGCGTGCATGTTGAGCGCGGGCCAGGAGACGAGCGGCCGCGCGCTCGCGGCGCCCCACTCCCGGACGACGAGCGGCGTGCCCCCGACGTCCAGTGTCGAGCGGCGCTCAGACATCGATGAGCATCGTGTCGTAGGCGATCTCGACGGCGAGGCCCTCGTCGCGGCGGAGCGAGCGCGCCACCTCGAGCAGCTCGTCGTGGCCGAGCCTGTCGATCTCCTCGACGTGCGAGAGCACGATCCGGCGCGCGTCGAGCCCGCGCACGATGTCGAGCGTCTCCGCGAACGTCGCCTCGAGTCGCAGCATCGGATGCTCCTCGTGGATGAGGCGCTCACCCGTCAGCGGGTGATGCTCGAAGAGCCCGATCGGCAGCACGGCGAGGTCGAGACGGCCGAGGTCGGGCGGGGGCTTCCAGCCGTTGAGCTCGTCCATCGCGACGAGCACGCGCTTCCCTTCGTCCTCGACCAGGAACGCGTACACGTAGTTCTCCGCGAGCCGGAAGGGCCGGATCCGCGTCGCGCCCAGCGCAACCTCGTCGCCGTCCCCGAGCTCGATCAGCTCGACGGCGCCGTGCTGCTCGAGGAAGGAGAGGTGGTCCCACGATGCGAGCCACGTCCTGAAGTCGGAGCCGACCTGCTGCGGGAGGTAGATCGGCGTGCGCGACGTCCGCTTCTGCTGGGGCGGCCAGCCGCGGAAGTCGAGGTTCCGGGTCTCCCAGACCCGGCGCCCCATGACGTGGTCCGGGTGCCAGTGCGAGTAGAAGCACGCGGAGATCTGCGTGATCCGCGAGCGGTTCAGCTGCTCCTTGATCTCCTCCGGAGTGTCGAACAGCACGTCGGGGCCGTGCACGAAGAGGCTCGGCCCGGTGCGGCTGTACGGGACGCCCCGCTCCCGGGCCTGCGCGCAGACGGCGCACGCGCATCCCGGGCGCGGCGTCGTGACCGCCCCGCCCGAGCCCAGGATCTCGACGCGCAAGGACGCGCTAGCGCCCGATGGGGTGCCAGACCGTCTTCAGCTCGAGAAAAGCCGCGATCTCCCACGGGCTCTGGTCGTCGCCGCTGCTCCGCACGACGCGCTTCACGTTCTCGGCCGCGAGCCGCTCGAGCTCGGGTGCGACGCCGTCGGCGCCGCCGACGTCGATCGCGTTCACGTCCATGTGCGCCGCGAGCACCGGCGCCAGCGCCTCGCGGAGGCCGGTGAGGATGTTCACGACCCCGCCCGGCACGTCGGAGGTCGCGAGCGCCTCCGCGAGCTCGATCGCCGGAAGCGGCCGCCGCTCCGATGCGAGCACCACCGTCGCGTTGCCGCCCACGAGCACCGGCGCGAGGCGCGCCACGAGCGCGTCCAGAGGCGGCTCGTCGCTCGCGACGATCGCGACGACGCCGGTCGGCTCGGGCACGGTGAAGTTGAAGTACGGGCCCGCGACGGGGTTCGCGGTCCCGATCACCTGCGCCAGCTTGTCCGCCCACCCGGCGTACCAGAGCATCCGGTCGATCGCGCGCTCGACCTCGTCGCGACCGCTCGCGAGCGCCGCGAGGTCCGCGCTGCGAGCCTCCATCATCTCCGCGACGCGGTAGAGCACCTGGCCGCGGTTGTACGCGGTCATCCCCGCCCACTTCGGCTGCGCCGACCGCGCCGCGCGGACCGCGTCGCGCACGTCCTTCCGCGAGGCGCGGGCGACGTTCTGGCCCTGCGCCTCGTAAGTGCGCCCCGACTCGGAGCGCGGGAACGCTCCGCCGAGGAACAGCTTGTACGTCTTCCGGATCGGGAGGCGCGTCATCGCTTTACGACGCGGACGACGGCGTCGAGACGCTCGCCGCCGGCGGTAGCCGTGATCTTCCAGCAGCCGGTCGTCGGGAAGTAGAGGAGGCTGGGGATGAAACTTCCGCTCGAGGTCCAGCTCACGGGGCCGACGTCGGCGCGGAGCGAGGGCGCGCGCCCGTCGAGGCGCCGCCCACTGACGCGAAGCGCGCCGCGAGCGCGCCACCAGCCGACCTTCGTGCGGATCTTGCCGTCGCGCTGCGTCCACGACCGTCCCGCCTCACCTTCGGGCACAGCCACGAACGTCGCATCGCGAGGCAGGGCGACTGCAATCGCGCGATTGCCGAAGTTGAACGACGGCCGGTCGCTCACCGGTCGGAGCGTCGGGCTCGAGACGCGGCATCCGGCGGCGGCATCGGCGGCATGCGCGGGTGGACCGCCGTAGGTGTGGATGGCAGCGAGAACACCCAACGCTGCGAGCGCACCGACGGAGACGCGCGTGCTCATCCGCCGAAGGTGTCCGGCTTGCCGCTGAAGTCGAGGTACGGCTCGAGCCCGTGCAGGCCGCCTTCGCGCCCGAAGCCGGACTCCTTGTAGCCGCCGAACGGCGAGGCGGGATCGAAGCGGTTGTAGGTGTTCGCCCAGACGACTCCCGCGTGGAGCCGCTGCGCCATCCAGAGGATCCGCGATCCCTTCTCCGTCCAGACGCCCGCCGAGAGGCCGTACGCCGTGTTGTTCGCCTTCTCGACCGCCTCCTCCGGCGTCCGGAAGGTCAGCACCGAGAGCACCGGGCCGAAGATCTCCTCCTGCGCGATCCGGTAGCTCTGAGCGACGTTCGTGAAGACGGTCGGGGCGAAGAAGTAGCCGCGCTCGGGGAGCCGGCAGGGCGGCTGGTAGATCTCGGCGCCCTCCTCCTGTCCCGAAGCGACGAGCTCGGTGATCTTGTCGAGCTGCTGGCGCGAGTTGATCGCCCCGACGTCGGTGTTCTTGTCGAGCGGGTCTCCGACACGCAGCGTCGCGAGTCGGCGCTTGAGCTTCGCGATCAGCGGCTCGTAGATCGACTCCTGCACGAGCAGCCGTGAGCCGGCGCAGCACACGTGCCCCTGGTTGAAGTAGATGCCGTTCACGATCCCCTCGACCGCCTGGTCGAGCGCGGCGTCGTCGAAGATCACGTTCGCGGCCTTCCCTCCGAGCTCGAGCGTCAGCTTCTTCCCCGTGCCGGCGAGCTCGCGCTGGATCGCCTTGCCGACCTCGGTCGAGCCGGTGAACGCGACCTTGTCGACACCCGGGTGCTTGACGAGCTCGGCGCCCGTCCGGCCGTCGCCGGTCACGATGTTGACGACGCCGGGCGGGAGCTCGGCTTGGCGCAGGACGTCGCAGAAGAGGAGCGCCGAGAGCGGCGTCGTCTCCGCCGGCTTCAGGACGACGGTGTTTCCGGCGGCGAGGGCGGGCGCGATCTTCCACGCGAGCATCAGCAGCGGGAAGTTCCACGGGATGATCTGCCCGGCCACGCCGACCGGGCGCGGGCGCCGGTTGGGGAACGCGTACTCGAGCTTGTCCGCCCAGCCCGCGTAGTAGAAGAAGTGGGCCGCGGCGAGCGGAAGGTCGACGTCGCGCGACTCGCGGATCGGCTTGCCGCCGTTGAGCGACTCCAGCACCGCGAACTCGCGCGCTCGCTCCTGCAGGAGCCGCGCGACCCGGAACAGGTACTTGGCGCGCGCCGAGGGCCAGAGCGCGGACCAGCCGTTCTCGAACGCCACGCGCGCAGCGTCGACCGCGAGCGCGACGTCCTCCGGCCCCGCCTGGGCGACCTGCGCGAGCGGCTCCTCGGTCGAGGGATCGATCGTCGGATAGGTCTCGCCGCCGCGCGGCTCGATCCACTCGCCGCCGACGAAGAGGCCGTAGCGCTCCTCGAGCCGGACGATGTCGCGCGCCTCGGGCGCTGGTGCGTACGTCCAGCCCGACGGAACGGGCGCGCGGTCCGGCTTACGCTCGAGATCAGTCAAGGGTGAAGTAGTCGGGGCTCTGGTACGCCCCGAGTCTTCTCGGCATGGGGGAACCCATGGTTCCCCCATGAGCCCCCTCCTTCTTTGCATGCGATCTAATCAAGGGTGAAGTAGTCCGGACTCTGGTACGCCCCGGTCTTCTGCTTGCGAATCTGCATCAGGACGTCGTTGAGGAGCGACGACGCGCCGAAGCGGAACAGGTCCGGCGTGAGCCAGTCGGCGCCGAGCGTCTCGTGGAGGACGACGAGGTACTGGATCGCCTGCTTCGCGGTGCGGATCCCACCTGCCGGCTTCATTCCGACCTGACGTCCCGTCTCCTCGTGGACGTCGCGGATCGCCTCGAGCATGACGAGCGTCACCGGAAGCGTCGCCGCCGGCTGCACCTTCCCCGTGGACGTCTTGATGAAGTCGGCGCCCGCCGCCATCGCGAGCAGCGAGGCGCGGCGCACGTTGTCGTACGTCCCCAGCTCGCCCGTCTCGAGGATCACCTTCAGGTGCGCCCTGCCGCACGCCTCCTTCACGCGCACGATCTCGTCGTAGACCTTCGCGTAGCGACCCGACAGGAATGCGCCGCGGTCGATCACCATGTCGACCTCGTCCGCGCCGAGCTCGACCGCCGCGCGAACGTCGGCGAGCTTCACCTCGAGCGGGGACTGGCCCGACGGGAACGCGGTCGCGACCGACGCGACCTTGACGCCGCTCTCGCCGAGGCGCTCGCGTGCGGCGGAGACGAGGTTCGGGTACACGCAGACGGCGGCGACCGACGGAACGGTGCGGTCGGCTGGATCCGGCCGCACGGCCTTGGAGCAGAGCGCGGCGACCTTGCCGGGCGTGTCGGCTCCCTCCAGCGTCGTCAGATCCATCATCCGCACCGCGAGCTCGAGCGCCCATAGCTTCGAGTCCTTCTTGATCGAGCGCTTCGCGAGCGTCGCCGCGCGCTCCTCGAGCGCGACCTCGTCCACCGACCCGATGCGCGGCAGGCGCGGCTCGAGGGGAAGCTCGAACCCGCGCGGAAGGGCCGGCGCGTGCGCCATCGGGTGAGTGTAGCCCGGTGGCCGTGCGGGAACCGCGCGGCGCATGAGGTGGCGGCCGGGACGCGGCATGGGACAGATCGAGGACCGGCGCGGCGGCCGCGGCATCGGGCTGCCGCTCGGCGTCGGCGGCGGCGGGCTCGGCCTCGTCGGGCTCGTCGCGTACCTCCTGATCTCGGTTCTCGGCGGCGGGGGCGTGTCGGTCGACCCGGGGCTGCAGCCGTTCCCGGCGAGCCCCGCGCCTGGCGCGGGTCAGGGCATTCCGGCCGAGCGCGACCCCGACCTGCGGACGAAGCAGTTCGTCGCCTTCGTCACCGACGACGTGCAGGACACGTGGACGCGCCTCTTCGCGGGCGCGAACCAGCGCTACGAGCCGACGAAGACGGTGATCTTCAGCCGCGCGGTCGTCTCCGGCTGCGGCCAGGCGTCGTCCGCGACGGGGCCGTTCTACTGCCCGCGCGACCGGAGGATCTATCTCGACCTCGGCTTCTTCGACGAGCTCTCGCAGCGGTTCGGCGCTCCTGGCGACTTCGCCCAGGCGTACGTGATCGCGCACGAGTTCGCGCACCACGTCCAGAACCTGCTCGGGATCATGGACGACGTGAGCCGCGGGCAGCAGGAGCACCCGGACGAGGCGAACGAGCTCTCCGTCCGCCTCGAGCTCCAGGCGGACTGCTTCGCCGGCGTCTGGGGCCACTCCGCGTACCGCAAGGACCTGCTCGAGGAGGGCGACCTCGAGGAGGGGCTCGACGCGGCGTCGGCGATCGGCGACGACCGGATCCAGGAGGCGGCGCGCGGCCGCGTCGACCCCGAGAGCTTCACGCACGGCACCTCCGAGCAGCGCATGCGCTGGTTCCGGCGCGGCTTCGATCGCGGCGACCCGAACGCGTGCAACACGTTCTCCGGCGACGTCTGAGCCGCCCGTGGAGGAGCAGCGCGTCAGCAGCTGGAGCGACCTCGACGAACAGCTCTTCGCGGACGCGTGGCAGCCGGAGCTCGGTCGCTTCCGTTCGAACTTTGCGTTCCGGGGCCGCGGCAACGCGGCCGACGACCTCCGCACGAGCCTCGTCCGCCTCGGCGGCGACGCGCCGACGCTCGAGGGCTACCTCCTGCGCAACTTCCGCAAGTACGCACCGGGCGGCGGCGTCCCCTTCGACTCGACCTGGAACTGGCTCGCGCTCGCACAGCACCACGGGCTGCCGACGCGCCTGCTCGACTGGACGTACTCGCCGTACGTCGCGCTCCACTTCGCGACGGCGGACGTGGAGGCCTACGACCGCGAGGGAGTCGTGTTCTGCATCGACTACGTGCGCGCGCACGAACTGGCGCCCCCGGCGCTGCGCGAGGCGCTCGAGGCCGAGGGCGCGAACGTCTTCACCGCGGAGATGCTCGACCGCGTCGCGGCGGACTTCGGCTCGCTCCGCGAGCTCGCCGGCGCCGAGTTCACCGTCTTCCTCGAGCCGCCGTCGCTCGACGACCGCATCGTCAACCAGTACGCGCTCTTCTCGCTGATGTCGGCCCCGGCCGCGTCGCTGGACGAGTGGCTCGCGCGCCACGAGGTGCCGGCGCGCCGACTCGTCATCCCGGCCGAGCTGAAGTGGGAGGTGCGCGACAAGCTCGACCAGGCGAACATCACGGAGCGCGTGCTCTTCCCCGGGTTGGACGGTCTGAGCCGCTGGCTGAAGCGGTACTACCTGCCGCGACCCCGGACCGACTCCCGCGCCGGCCGCTGAGCGCGCGCGGGGCTCCTCAGAGCCCGAGCCGCTCGAGCTGCGCCTCGTCGCGGCGCCACTTCGGCCGCACCTTGACGACCAGCTCGAGGAAGATCTTCCGCCCGAGGACGGCCTCGATCTCGGGGCGCGCGCGCACCCCGATCTCCTTGACCATCGCGCCGCGCTTGCCGACGAGGATCTGCTTCTGCGACTCGGTCTCGACGAGCAGGAACACGCGCGCCGCCCTCTCGTCGAGCTCGTCCACCTCGGCCGAGATCGAGTGCGGGACCTCCTCGCGCGTCAGCTGGAGCGCCTTCTCGCGTACGAGCTCCGCGACCTGCTCCTCGACGCGCAGGTCGCTGCGCTGGTCGCGCGGGAAGAAGAGCTGGTCGGTCTGCGGCAGCAGCGCCACGAGCTCCTCGCGCAGCTCGCCCACCCCCTCCTTCGTCACCGCGCTGACCGGGTGCAGCGCGTGGAAGTCGCCGAGGCGCGCCGCGGTCTGCATCTGGCTCGCGATGTGGCCGGGCTTCAGGCGGTCGACCTTGTTGAGCGAGATCACGACCGGGAGCCCGAGCCCGAAGACGCGCCGCGCGATGAACCGACGAACAGGACGGCGTCGATGTCCTCGAACGAGGCGTCGACGGTCTTCTGCATGCGCTCCGTGAGCGTGTCGCGGGGGCGCTGGAAGCCGGGCAGGTCGACGAGGACGAGCTGGTGGTCGTCGCCGTTCGCGATCCCGAAGATGCGCCGCCGTGTCGTGTGCGGCTTGTCCGAGACGATGGCGACCTTGCCGCCGCAGAGCGCGTTCACGAGCGTCGACTTGCCGACGTTCGGCCGCCCCGCGACGGCGACGAAGCCCGACTTCAGAAGTCCCACGTGTCCGGGAGCAGGTCGCGCGGCGCGACGGTCGCGAGCTCGCCGCCCGAGCGCGCGTAGGTCACTCGCTCGAGCCTGAACTCGTGCAGCCACTGCCGGCAGCCGCCGCACGGCGACGCCGTGATCGCGATCGCCTCGAGATCGCCGGGCCGGTAGCCGCGCGTGACCGCGCTCGAGAGCGCATTCCCCTCCGCGCACACGCCGAGCGGGTAGGCGGCGTTCTCGACGTTGACGCCCTCGACGACCGTCCCGTCGCGCGCGAGGACCGCCGCGCCGACGAGGTAGTTCGAGTACGGCGCGTACGCGCGCTCGGCGGCGGCGGCGGCGCGCTCGTACAGCTCCCGATCGCTCACAGGAACGCCTGGAAGAGGACGAGCGTCGTCAGCGCGCCGAGGATCGACCCGTAGAAGACCTCGAGCGCGGAGTGCACGCCGGACTCGACGCGCGTGTGCGCGACGAGGAGCGCGAGGATGAGCGTCACCGACGAGATCAGGAAGCGGCCGTCGTCGACGAGCAACGTCACCGCCATCCACCCCGCGAACGCGATCGCCGCGTGCCCCGACGGAAGGCCGCCGCGGAGCGGCGTGCCGCGTTGCGTGAGCGCCTTCGTCGCGATGACGAGGAGCGTCGTCAGGACGAGCGCGATCAGGGTCAGCTTCGCGGGAGCGTTCGCGATCCGGTCGAGCACGCGCGTCGTGCTCGTCGCCACCTGCCCGGAGAAGACGAGATAGCCGACGGCGACGGCGTTCACGGTCGCGATCAGGACGGCGCCCGCCGCGATGTCCTTCGCGAGCTTCGCGTTCGGGTCGAACGAGGTCGTCGAGACGTCGACCGCGCCCTCGACGGCGGTGTTGATCATCTCCGCGATCAGCACGAACGAGATCGAGAGCAGGAGCGCGATCAGCTCGAGGCGCGACACTCCCATCGCGAGCGCCGCGACCAGCACGACGGCGGCGACGAAGAAGTGGATGCGCATGTTCCGCTGCGTGCGGAGCACGTGGATGATCCCCTCGAACGCGAAGTTGAAGCTGTCCAGGAGCGAGGGGGCCCCGCGGCGGGCGATCACGCTCGGTGCACCTCCTCGCGCGCTTCCATCTCCGCGCCGTGCTCGTACCCGAGCAGGTGGAGGAGCCCGTGGACGAGCGGGCGACGCCACGCCGCGCCGACGACCTGCGGACAGAGGACCGCGTCACCGAGCTGCCGCGGGATCCCGCCCGGGAGCTCGCCGCGCCCGTCGATCGGGAACGAGAGCACGTCGGTCGCCTCGTCGACGCCCAGGTGCTCGCGCTTCAGCTCGCGGATCTCGTCGGGCCCCACGAATGCGAGCCCCAGCTCGCCGTCCGTCACTCCTTCGTCGGCCAGGACGCGCCGCGCGAGCTCGGCTGCGCCGCGCTCGTCGACCTCGATCCCACTCCGGTTCGCGATCTCGACCGTCACCGCCACGGTCATCTCCTCCGCTGCGTGCCGGTCTCCTCCGCGTGCTCCTTGTACGCCTCGACGATGCGCTGGACGAGCTTGTGGCGGACGACGTCCTTGTGCGTGAAGCCGACGAACGCGATCCCGTCGATCTCGCCGAGGATGTCCTGGACGTGGATCAGCCCGGACGCCTGCTCGCGCGGAAGGTCGATCTGGGTGACGTCGCCCGTGACGACGACCTTCGAGCCGAAGCCGAGACGCGTCAGGAACATCTGCATCTGCTCGGGGGTCGTGTTCTGGGCCTCGTCGAGGATGATGAAGGAGTCGTTGAGCGTGCGCCCGCGCATGAAAGCGAGCGGCGCGACCTCGATCGTCCCGCGCTCCATGTACGTCGTCAGGCGGTCCGGATCGAGCATGTCGTAGAGCGCGTCGAAGAGCGGGCGCAGGTACGGGTCGACCTTCGCGAGCATGTCGCCTGGAAGGAAGCCGAGCCGCTCGCCCGCCTCGACCGCCGGGCGCGTGAGGATGATCCGCCCCACCTGGCGCTCGGAGAGCGCCGCGACCGCGAGCGCCATCGCGAGGTACGTCTTCCCGGTTCCGGCCGGACCGATCCCGAAGGTGACGGTGCAGTTCCGGATCGCGTCGACGTACCGCTTCTGCGTCACCGTCTTCGGCGCGATCTTCTTGCCGCGGTGGCGCCACACGACGTCCTCGAAGACGTCACGGATGTCCTCCGCCTGGTCGAGCGCCGACAGCACCGCGTCGACGGTGGACGGCCCGACCTCGTGACCTCCCTCCACGAGCTCGACGAGCTCGTCGACGACGGCGCGCGCCTGCGCCACGTGCGCGTCGTCCCCCTCGAGGGTCAGCCGGTTGCCGCGCAGCAGGATCGTGCACGCCAGCCGGTCGCGCAGCGAGTCGAGCACGCCGTCGGTGATCCCCGCCAGCTCGGCGGCGACGTCGTTCGAGACCGTCAGCGTGTCCTGCATCGAAAGTCAGTGTAGGTGGAACGAACGGCGCGTTTTCGGCGCGGTTCCGTCATGCGCCCGCGACGCGCCGCGGGCTACGGTTCCGGAAGGCGCCGCTGCCCCCATGGGGGTGCCGCGCCGGCGCCACGGCGCCGCGTGCTCGCTAGGCGAGCTTCTCGCGGACGAGCTGGCTGACCACGGAGCCGTCCGCGCGCCCCGCGATCTGCGGCATGACGTCGGCCATGACCCGCCCGAGGTCGCGGACGCTCGTCGCGCCGACCTCGGCGATCACGTCGTCGACGATCTCCTCGACCTCCTCCTCCGAGAGCGGCTCCGGCATGAACTCCTCGAGCACCGCGAGCTCCCGCTCCTCCGCCGCCGCCTGCTCCTCGCGGCCGCCGGCGCGGAAGGCCTCGGCAGCCTCGACGCGCTTCTTCCGCTCCCGCTGGAGCACCTGCAGCTCCTCGTCTTCGTGGAGCGGCCGCTGAAGCTCCTTCTCCGCGGAGCGCAGGCTCGCGAGAATCAAGCGCAGCGCGTCCCGCCGCTGCTCGTCGCGGGCGCGCATCGCGGCCGTGAGCGCGTCCTCGATCTCCTCGATCAGGCTCATCCGGCCATCCCGCCGATTCTCCCTCCGAGCACGTGCCAGTGCAGGTGGAAGATCGTCTGACCCGCGCCCTCGCCGACGTTGACGACGACGCGGTAGTCGTCGAGGCCGGCTTCGCGCGCGGTGTCGGCGACGAACTCGAGCATGCGCTTCGCCTCGTCGGGCGGGAACGCGCCGACGTCGCGGAACGAATCCACGTGGCGAGCCGGGAGGACGAGGAGGTGCGTGTCCGCCTGAGGCGCGATGTCGTGGACGGCGACGAAGCCGTCGCCCGTGTGGACGTGCTCGCCCTCGCGGACGAGGCGGCAGAAGAGACAATCGTCAGGCAGCCCGAATCCCCTCCGCGGTGACGGCCGCCGCGCGCACGCGAAGAAGCTCGCCGACGGGCCCGGCGACGATCCACGGCGAGTAGTCGTCGCCGTAGCCGCGCCCTGGGCGGTCGATCAGCACCTCGTCTTCCCCGCCGAGCTTCGAGCGCCAGTGCGCGCGACACGCCGCGTCGGATGCCGCCCGCAGCCTGGCGCCGCGCTCCTTCTTCACCTCCGGCGGCACACGGTCGTCGTCCGCCCTGCGCGTCCCCGGCCGCGGCGAGTACGGGAAGACGTGCACCTTCGTGATGCGAGCGCGCTCGACGGTGGCGAGCGTCTCGCGAAACGCGCGCTCGTCTTCGTCCGGGAAGCCGACGATGACGTCGCTCGTCAGGTTGAACTCGTCCAGCGGCGCCAGCCGGCGCAGGAACGTCTCGACGGTGTAGCGGCGGCCCATCGCGCGCAGGACGCCGTCGTCGCCGGACTGGAGCGGGACGTGCAGGTGCCTGCCCACCGTCGGCGTCTCGCGCAGCGCCGCGACCAGCCCGGCGTCCACGTGGTTGACCTCGATCGACGAGAGCCTCAGCCGCGCGAGCCCCGGAACGGCACCCGCCTCGCGGACGAGCCGGGGCAGCTGGTAGCCCGCGTCCGCGTCGCGGAACAGGCCGAGGTTGATCCCGGTGAGGACGACCTCGCGATGACCTTGCGCGACGCGCTTCCGGATCTCGGCCAAGATCGAGCGCGCCGTGCGGCTGCGCGTGCCGCCGCGGACGCGCGGGATGACGCAGAAGTGGCACGAGAAGCTGCAGCCGTCCTGGATCTTCACGAACGCGCGCGTCCGCTCGAGCCGCGCATCCGCCTGCACGCAGCCGATCGCACCGACGTCGCCGGCTACGTGCGCGGGCGTCTCCTCGCTCCGCTTCGCGACGACGGTTACGTTCTCCGGCAGCCCCCGGAGGGCCTCGCCGCCGAGATTCGCGCCGCACCCCGTCAGGTACACACGTCCGTGCGTCCGCGCGGCCCGCGCCGCGGCCTGGCGCGACTTCCGCACCGCCTCGTGCGTGACGCAGCACGTGTTCACGACGGCGACGTCGGCGCCGCCCGCGCGCTGTTCGTGGCCGTCGGTAAGGAGCCGGGCACGGACGTCTTCGGAGTCGGCGTGCGAGATCTTGCACCCGAGAAAGTGCACGGAGAACGTCGCCATGGCGCGCCGATCGTACTCGGCGTCACACGCGCGCGAATGCGTCGGCCGCCCAGCCGTCGCGCTCGCGCCGCTCGACGTGACGGAAACCGGCCGGCCGGGGGCAGTCCGCCGCGAGGTAGCCCGAGGTGACGAGCGTCGCGGAGCGGACGAGCGGCGCGACCCGCTCCACGGCCTCGAGCGTGATGTTCGCGACGGTGACGTCCGTCGCCGGCAGCGGCGTCGCAGCGGCGTCGGCGACGATGACGTCCAGCGTCACGTCGTTCGCCGCTGCGTTCGCGGCGGCGGCTTCGACTGCCCGTGGATCGTGATCGAGCCCGACCACCGGCTCGAACCCGAGCTTCGCCGCGGCGATCGAGAGCACACCGGACCCGCAGCCGACGTCGACGAGGCTCCCGCCCGGAAGTTCCTGGAGTAGCTCCACGCAGAGGCGCGTCGTCGCGTGCCCGCCCGTCCCGAAGGCGCGGCCGGGATCGATGACGACCGCGATCGCGTCGCTCGGCGGCTCCTCCCACGGCGGTCCGAGCCACAAGCGGCCGATCCGCACGGGCCGGTGGAATGGCCGCCACCGCTCGGCCCAGTCGCCGGCGACGTCGGAGGTGCGCGCGCCTCCGAACGCGTGCCCGACCCGCTCCTCGCCGCCTGCGTCCGTGTACGCGGCGAGCTCGACGCCTCCGTCCACGTCCAGCTCCTGGAACCCCTCCGGGAAGAGCTCGAGCATCGCCGCGCGCGCCTCCTCCGCGCGCGCAGCCGGGACGGTCACCGAGACTCGGCGCAGGAGGCTCAGCGGAACGCGCTCTTCAGCTTCTCGAAGAAGCCCTCGTCCGCGCGATACGTGCGCTCGTCCGCCGACTGCTCGAACTCCTCGAGCGCACGCCGCTGCTCCGGCGTCAGGTGCCGCGGGACGCGCACGTTCACGAGCACGCGGTGGTCGCCGCGGCCGAACCCCTGCAACACGGGCATGCCGCGCCCCCGGAGCACCCGGATCTCGCCCGGCTGCGTCCCCGGCTCGAACTCCAGCTCGAGGTCGCCCTCGAGCGTCGGCACGTCGAGCGTCGCGCCGAGCGCGGCCTGCGTGATCGTGAGGTCGACCGTGGAGAAGACGTCATTCCCCTCCCGCACGAAGCGGCGGTCCGGCCGCACCCGGACGAGCACGTAGACGTCGCCGGCGCGCGC
The DNA here is from genome assembly GCA_030446625.1 of Gaiellaceae bacterium. Classification (GTDB taxonomy): domain Bacteria; phylum Actinomycetota; class Thermoleophilia; order Gaiellales; family Gaiellaceae; genus JAUJMY01. Next base: position 20,052 of record JAUJMY010000017.1, on the reverse strand, counting down.
GCCGCCGCTCCCGGCGTGGCCTTCGCCGGAGATGCGGATCCGCTGCCCGTCGTGGATTCCCGGCGGGATCTCGACGTCGAGCGTTCGCTCGTCCGCGACCATCCCGCCGCCTTCGCACTCGCGGCACGGCTTCTCGACGACGCGGCCCGAGCCCGAGCAGCGCGGGCAACCCTGGCTGCGCACGAACTCGCCGAAGACGCTGCGGGAGACGTGCTGCAGCCGGCCGCTTCCGCCGCAGGCCGCGCACGTGGTCACCGCCGTCCCGGGCTCCGCCCCGGCGCCCGCGCAGCGCCCGCACGTCACGGCGACCCGGTACGGGACCTGCCGGGTGACCCCCTGCGCCGCCTCGAGCAGGTGGGGCTCGGCCTCCGCGGCGGCGTGGCCGCCCCGCGCGCGCCCCGCGCGCCCGCCCGGCCCGGCCCCGCGCGCGCCCCGCGCGCCCGCCCGTCCCGAACAGGTCGTCGCCGAAGAACGCGGAGAAGAGGTCGGAAAGGCTTCCGAGGTCGAAGTGGCCGGGCTGGAACCCGCCGCCGCGCAGCCCCGCATGGCCGAAGCGGTCATAGAGGTCGCGCGTCTCCGACTTGGACAGCACCTCGTACGCCTCGGCCACCTGGCGAAAGCGCTCGTGCGCGTCGGGCGCGTCCGACACGTCGGGGTGGAGCTCGCGCGCGAGCCGGCGGAACGCCTTCTTGATCTCCGCGTCCGACGCGCTGCGCGGGACGTCGAGGATCTCGTAGTAGTCGCGCTCCGTGGTCGCCATCGCGCGAAGGTTAGCCCCGGGGGTCGCCGGCCCCAAGGCGCGCTTCAGTTGTCGGCGTAGACGTCCTCGACGAAGCGGGAGAGCTCGTGGGCGGCGGCACGGACCGACCGCAGCGCCTTCTCGTAGTCCATCCGGACCGGGCCGAGGAGGCTGACCGCGCCGAGCGCGCGGTTCGGGAGCCCGTAGCTCGCGCCGACGAGCGAGACGTCCTGGAGCGCCGGGTTGTCGAGGTCCTCGCCCACGCGCACGAACGCGCGCCGCGGCTCGAGCGCCTCGCCCACGATCTCGAGCAGGTTCGCGCGCCGCTCGAGCATCTCGAGCAGACGCCGGCACGCCACGATCTCGTCCGCCCGGGCCTCTTCGAGCAGGCTCGCCGCGCCGCCGACGAACACGCGCTGCTCGTCGGAGCCGACGAGGTCCGTGAAGGCCGGCTGGAGCGTCGCGAGGAACGCGCGCTCGCGGCGAGGAAGCGCGGGCTCGTCCACCCGCTGGCGGACGAGCCGCGTCCCGAGCTGGAGCCCGCGCAGGCCGTCGTTCAGGTACTCCGCGGCCCAGTTCGCGAGGCCCGGGTCGACCGGCTCGTCGAACGCGAAGAGTCGCTTCGTCACGCCACCCGTCGACGTGATCACGACGACCATCGCGACCTGCGGCTGGAGCAGGAGGACCTCGACGTGCCGCACCGTCGTCGTCTCGAGCGGAGGCGCGGAGACAAGCGCGAGCAGGCGCGTGACCTCGGACAGCATCTCCGTGGTGGCCCGCATCGCGCCCTCGACCTCGCGGCGCGCCGCCGTGAGGTCGAGCGGAAACGAACCGGGCCGCGGTTCGAGCTGCCCGAGCAGCCCGTCCGCGTACAGCCGGTAGCCACGCTCCGTCGGCACCCGTCCGGCGGACGTGTGCGGGTGCGTCAGGAAGCCGAGCCGCTCCAACTCCGCGAGCTCGTGCCGCACCGTCGACGCCGACACCGGCAGGCCGCCGCGCTCGACGAGGCTCTTCGAGCCGACCGGCTGGCCCGTGGCGACGTGCACCTCGACGACGCGGCCGAGGATCTCGCGCTGTCTCGGAGTCAGGTTCTCCTGCATCGTTTGCAGGAATTTTACCGCGCGCGGCGGCCGGCTACGCGATCAGCTCCGCGGTCACGCCGCCGCCCAGGAAGCGGCCGCGCCGCGTCAGCGTCAGCCCGCTGCCGCGCCGCTCGGCGAGCCCGAGGCGCTCCAGCCGCGCGAGCGCGCCGGCGTCGAGTGCGCTCTCGACGCCGTGGAGCGGGAGCGGCTCGTCCAGCCGAAGTCCGAGCAGCAGCCGCTCGCGCCGCCGCACGTCGTCGTCCAGCGGCTCGACCTCGCGCGGCGGCACACGCCCTGCCCGGGCGGCGGCGACGTACGCGGCGAGTTTCGGCGCATTCCTCCAGCGAACCCCGCCGACGGTCGAGACAGCGCCGATGCCGAGCCCGAGATAGTCGCGCCCGAGCCAGTAGGCGAGGTTGTGGCGCGAGCGCAGGTCGCGGCCGCCGGCGGCGACGCCACCGCGGCAGAAGTTCGCCGTCTCGTACCAGCGGTAGCCGGCGTGCGTGAGCGTCTCGACCACCTGCTCGAAGTACCCCTCCATCGCCTCCGCCTGCCGCGCGAGCTCATCCCCGTGCGCGTGCGCGAAGCGCGTCCCCGGCTTGGACTCGAGCTCGTAGCACGAGAGGTGCTCGGGCGCGAGAGCGATCGCGTCGTCCAGGTCGTGCGCGAGGTCGGAGGCGCTCTGGCCGGGGACGCCGTAGATCAGGTCGAGCGAGATGTTGTCGAAACCGGCATCGCGAAGAGCGTGGAAAGCGGTTCGGACGGCAGCCGCATCCGCGCGCCGCTCGAGCGCGTGCAGGAGATGGGGCTGGAAGCTCTGCACCCCGAGCGAGACGCGCGTCACGCCCGCGCGCCGCAGAAGTGCGGCGAGCCGCGGCGTCACCGTCTCGGGATTCGCCTCGACCGTCACCTCGCGCGCCGGCGGCAACGCGGCGAGGAGTCGCTCGAGCGCGCGCGGCGCGGTGTACGTCGGCGTCCCGCCGCCGAGGAAGATCGTGTCGAGCTCGCGGTCGAGGGAGGATCGCTCGAGCGCGAGCTCCGCGAGCAGCGCTTCGACGTACGGCTCGTGCTCCCCCTCGCGCCCGACGAGCGTGACGAAGTCGCAGTAGCCGCAGCGCGCGGCGCAGAACGGCAGGTGCACGTAGAGGTGGCGGACGCCGCCGCTCACCGCCGCGCCCCGTCGTTCAGGTTCAGGACGGCGAGGAACGCCTCCTGCGGAACCTCCACGGAGCCGACCTGCTTCATGCGCTTCTTGCCCTCTTTCTGCTTCTCGAGCAGCTTGCGCTTGCGGCTGATGTCTCCGCCGTAGCACTTCGCGAGCACGTCCTTCCGCCGCGCCTTGACCGTCTCGCGCGCGATCACCCGCGAGCCGATCGCCGCCTGGATGGGCACGTCGAAGAACTGCCGCGGGATCTCCTCCTTCAGCCGCTCCACGAGCGCCTTGCCCCGCGCGTAGGCGCCGTCCCGGTGCATGATCAGCGAGAGCGCGTCGACGGGCTCGCCCGCGACCAGCACGTCGACGCGGACGAGCTCGCCCTCGCGGAAGCCGGCGAGGTCGTAGTCAAAACTCGCGTACCCGCGCGTGCGCGACTTCAGCTGGTCGTAGTAGTCGAGGACGATCTCAGCGAGGGGCAGCTCGTACGTGAGGTGGACGCGCTCCTCGGAGAGGTACTCCATCCCCTCGAAGCGGCCGCGACGATCGTTGTTGAGCTCCATGACCGCGCCGACGTACTCCTTCGGGACGATGATCGACGCCTTCACGTACGGCTCCTCCACCCGCTCGAACTCGCGGGGCATCTCCGCCGGGTTGTGCACCTCGACCTCCTCGGCGGTCTTCGCCGTGACGCGGTACGCCACGTTCGGCGCGGTCACGAGGAGGTCGAGGTCGAACTCGCGCTCGAGCCGCTCGCGCACGATCTCCATGTGCAGGAGCCCGAGGAAGCCGCAGCGGAAGCCGAACCCGAGCGCCTGCGACGTCTCCGGCTCGTAGAAGAGCGCCGCGTCGTTCAGCTTCAGCCGCTCGAGCGCGTCGCGCAGCTCCGGGTAGTCGTCCGAGTCCGTCGGGAAGAGGCCGGCGAACACCATCGGCTTCACGTCCTTGTAGCCCGGGAGCGGCTCGGCGGCGGGACGCCGCTCCGAGGTCAGCGTGTCGCCGACCCGCAGCTTCGACACGTCCTTCAGGCCGGTGACGACGTAGCCGACCTCGCCGGCGGCGAGCGTGGCGGAGGCGCGCATGGTCGGCGAGAAGAACCCGAGCTCCTCGGCTTCGAACCGCGTTCCCTGGGCCATCGCGCGCAGCGGCTCGCGCGTGCGGAAGCTCCCGTCGACGACGCGCACGAACGCGAGCACGCCGCGGTACTGGTCGTACGTCGAGTCGAAGATCAGCGCCCGGGCGGGGGCGTCGGGATCGCCCGCCGGCGGCGGCACGCGCTCGACGACCGCGTCGAGGACGTCGCCGACGCCCTCCCCCGTCTTCGCCGAGATGCGGAGCACGCGCGCCGCGTCCTCGCCGACGAGGTCTGCGACCTCGGCCGCGGCGGCGTCCGGGTTCGCCTGCGGCAGGTCGATCTTGTTCACGACCGGGAGAATCTCGAGGTCGTTCTCGATCGCGAGATACGCGTTCGCGAGCGTCTGCGCCTCGGTTCCCTGAGCCGCGTCCACGACGAGCAACGCGCCCTCGCACGCCTGAAGCGAACGCGAGACCTCGTACGTGAAGTCGACGTGCCCCGGCGTGTCGATCAGGTTCAGCTGGTGGCCCTTCCACGCGACGCGGACCGCCTGCGCCTTGATCGTGATCCCGCGCTCGCGCTCGAGGTCCATCGTGTCGAGGAGCTGGTCGCGCATCTCGCGCGCCGACACCGTGTCCGTCGCCTGCAGGATCCGATCCGCGAGCGTCGACTTCCCGTGGTCGATGTGGGCGATGATCGAGAAGTTGCGGATTCGCGTCTGGTCCATGCTCCCCCAGGGGCACGCGGGCCCCCTGCGATCAGCCTAGCCGCCTCGGTGTCGCCGGTTCGTGCCGGGGACGAGGCAGAAGCGTCGCGCTCACGCGGGACTCCGCGCGCGGCGCAGCGAGAGCAGCGCGTCGAGCTCGCGGACGCCGAGCGCGCGGGACGCCGCGAGGTAGACGGCGGTGCCGGCCGCGACCGCGGCGCCCACCGATGCGAGCTGTCCCGCGAAGCCGCGGCCCACGACGGGGTCGAGGACGCGCCAAACGCCGTACGCGGCCGCCGCGAGGAGCGCCGAGGCGAGCGCGATCCGCCACAGCGAGCGCGCCGTCTCGCCGAGCTCGATCCGCCCGAGCCGGCGGCGCAGCGCCACGAGGAGGGCGATCGCGCCGGCGATGTTCGCGAGCGAGATCGCGAGCGGGATCCCCCAGGGTCCCACGCGGTAGAGCGCCGCGTACAGCGCGGTGTTCAGGACGACGTTTCCGGCGGCGACGCCGGTCGCCACGCGCGGCGCCTGGAGGCTGAAGAACGCGCGGTTCAGCAGCAGCATCATCCCGTTGAAGACGAGCCCGAGCGAGAACGCCGCGAGCGCCGCCGCGACGACGGGCGTCTCGTCGGGGTCGAAGCGGCCGCGTTCGTAGAGCAGGCGGATCATCGGCTCGGCGAGAACGGCCATCGCGGCGCTCGCGGGCGCGAGCAGGAACGCGATCTGGCGGAGGCCCGTGCCGACCGTGCTCCGAAAGCCGTCGTAGTCGGCGCGCGCGGCGAAGCGCGCCAGCGCCGGGAAGAGCACCGTCGCGACGGCGACGGAGAACATCCCCTGCGGGAGCATGTAGACGCGGAAGGCGCGGTCGATCGCGTTCGGCGCGATCGTGGCGTCGATCTTGCTCGCGGCGACGAAGGTGCCGATCACGGCGTTGACGTTGATCAGGCCGAGCCCGAGCGTCACCGGGAGCATGAGCGCGAACACGCGCTTCACCGCGGGGTCGCGCATGTCGATCGCGACGCGGAGCCTGCCGCCGCGGCCGCGCAGCCACGGGACGGGAAGGAGCACCTGGATCAGCGTCCCCACGACGATCGAGCCCGCGTAGACGTAGAGCTTCGCGCTCTCGCCCTCGGCGTGCGGGACGCCCAGCACGAGCCCGAGGATGATCGCCACGTTCCAGAACACCGGCGTCAGCGCGGGGACCGTGAAGTGCTCGTAGCTGTTCAGGATCCCGACGACGATCCCGGAGACGCCGAGCAGCGCGACGATCGGGAAGAGGATCTGCGCGAGCGTCACCGTCAGGTCGTCGTACGCGTCCGTCAGCGGCGGGATCAGGAGCGGCGCGAGCAGGATGAAGAGCGCCGTGATCCCGCTGAGCCCGAGCAGGAAGAGCCAGAACACGGTCGACGCGACACGCCACGCACGCGCCCGCTCGTCCTTCTCGAGCAGCTCCGTGAAGATCGGCACGAATGCGCCCGAGAGCGCCGCGTCCGCGACGAGCGCACGGACGAGGTTCGGGATCTGGAAGGCGACGGTGAACGCGTTGATCGCGCCGCGCGCGCCGAAGAAGTACGCGGCGACGATCTCGCGGACGAGCCCGAGGAGCCGCGAGAGCCCCGTCGCGAGCGAGAAGACCGCCGTCGACCAGGCGAGCCGACGGCGCCGCTCTCCCGCCTCCACGCGCGCGAGTATAGGGAGGGGCCTGGTCGCCTCTGGTACGATCGCGGCGCCCGCTCCTGCGGGCGCCTTTACGTCATGCCGAACATCCAGCAGCAGAAGAAGCGGGTCGGGATCGCGGCCCGCGAGCGGCTCGAGAACCTGCGCTACCGCTCGACGGTGAAGACGCTCACGCGGCGCCTCGAGGCCGCCGCCGCCGCAGGCGACAGCGACCGCGTGGAAACCGAGCACCGCGCGCTCGTCCGCTGGATCGACAAGGCCGCCTCGAAGGGCGCACTGCACCGCAACGCCGCCGCGCGCAAGAAGGCGCAGGCTGCGCGGCTGCGCTCGCGCGCGTCGTAGCTACTCCGGCTCGGCTGCGTCCGCCGGCCGCGTCACGTCGACGAGCGCGCGCTGGAGCTCGAGGTCGCCCGCGAGGCGGCTGCCGCCCTTCAGCGCGAGGTCGAGCTCGGCGAGCCGAACCGTTGCCCCGCGCAGCTCGTCGACGCTGAAGTTCGCCGCCTGCGCGAATCCCTTCTCCGCGGCGAAGGGGTGCATCTTCAGCCGCACCGCGGCGTCGCGCGGGCGAGCGCCCTCCGCCGCGACCGCCTGGCAGGCGCGGACGCGCGCGACGTGGCTCGCCAGCGAGCCGGCGAGGCGCGGGAGCTCGTCCCGGCGCGGCCGCCCCGAGCGCTCGAGCAGCGCCTCGGCCGCCTCGAGGACCCCGGCGATGTCGCGCCGACCCCACGCGTCCGTGAGCGCGAAGATCGACGTCTCCGCGCGCCCGGCGGCGAGGAGCTCGACCTCGCGCGCCCCGATCGGCTCGCCCGCCGCCCAGGTCGCGAGCTTGTCGATCTCCGTCGCGAGCTCGTCGAGGTCGTCGCCGACAAGCTCGACCAGCGTCCTGCACGCGTCCTCGCCGGCGCTCGCGCCCGCCCGCGCGAACTGCTCCGCGACCCAGCGCGGAAGCTGCTTCTTCGCGACGTCGTAGACGAGCACCTCTCCCGCCTTCGCGCACGCCTTGCCGAGCGCCGACTCCGACTTCACGTCTCCGACGAGCGCGAGGACCGTCGCCGGCGAGGGCGCGCCGAGGTACTCGGCGACGGCCTTCGCGTCCGCCGCCTTCCACCGCTCGACCTCCGTCACGAGCACGAGCCTCGAGCTCCCGCCGAACAAGCCCAGAGCGTTGCAGGCCGCGACCGCGTCGGCGCCGCCCGCCTCGCGCGCCGACAGTACCTCGACCCCCTCCTCGCCGATCCGGGCGCGCAGCCGCTGGAGCGCGCGCGCGATCTTCGGACGGTCGCCGCCGGTGATCAGGTAGGCCGGCGCGAGCTCGTCCGCCACGCGGCGATGATAGTCAGCGCGTCTTCCGCACCTCGAGCGCCGCGCCGTCGCTCTCGATCGTGACGCGGCCGTCGCGGTCCGTGCGGTAGACGGCGAGGCCCGGCGCGGCGTCCAGCGCTGCCAGGGTCGCCGGCGCCGGATGCCCGTAGTCGTTGTTATCGCCGACGGAGATGACGGCCACTCGCGGCCGCACGAGCCGGAGCAGCGTCGGCAGCAACGGGTCGGCCGAGCCGTGGTGCGCGATCTTCAGGATCTCCACCGGCGGCGGCCGCAGCAGCGTCGTCACGTGCGCCTCGGCGTCTGCCGTGAGCAACGCGTCGACGCTCCCGTAGGAGACGAGCAGGACGGTCGCGTTTTCGTTCGGATCCTCGCTCGGCGACCCGCGCCCCTGCGGCCAGAGCACGCGGAGGCGCAGCTTGCCGAGCCGGTACGAGGCGCCCGCGCGCGCCACCACGATTGGAACACCGCGGCGGCGCGCGGCCGCCAGCGCGGCGCGCTCGTGCGGGCTTCCCACGGCGAGGCGCGGATCGAGAATCGTGTCCACGTCGACGCTGTCGACGACCTCCGCGGCTCCGCCGATGTGGTCGCGCTGAGGGTGCGTGAGCACGAGGAGCGAGAGTCGCCGCAGACCGAGGCGGCGCAGCTGCTCGGCGACGTCCGCCTCGGGCGGCCCCTGGTCCACGAGCACGGCCGCCGAGGGCGTCTGCACGAGGACGGCGTCGCCCTGGCCCACGTCGAGGAACGTGACCCGCAGCCCGGCGGGCGGCGGGACGTCGCGCGGCACGAGCCTCCACGCCGCGACGAGCGCCAGCACTGCGGCCAGCGTGATGACGGCCGCCGCACGCGACCGGCGTGGCACCCGCCGCCACACGAGCGGGAGCGCGAACACGCCGCAGAGGAGGGCGATCCCGCCCCACGTCGTCACCTCGGCGTGCGGCAGCCCGCCGACGAGCCTCGCGCACGCCGCGAGGTACGCCGCGAGCCATCCGTTCAGCCACGCGAGTGCCCCCGCGGCGCCCGGGAGCACCGGGTGCAACGCGGCCGCCGCCAGCCCGAACCCGAGCAGCGGCGCGACGACCGGAGCCGCGAGCGCGTTGCTCAGCACGCTGAAGATCGGCACCGAGCCGAACTGGAGCCAGAGGATCGGCGCAGTGACGGCACCGCATACCGCGGCGACCGCGACGACGGGCGCGAGGCGGCGCGGGACCGGGTAGCCGTCGAGGACGCGCTCGACGCGCGGGACGGCGATGAAGATCGCGGCGACGGCCGCGAACGAGAGCTGGAACCCGGCCTCGAGCAGGCTGTACGGGTTCCACGCGAGGAGGACGATCGCGCCGAGGAGGACGAAGTACCAGCGGTCGCGTGGACGCGACGCGAGCCACGCGAGCGCGGCGAGCGAGCCCGCGACGCCCGCGCGGACGACCGACGGCTGCCAGCCGACGGCGGCGACGTAGCCGGCGATCGCTGCGAGGACGGCGACCTGCCCGGCCCAGCGCGAGATCCCGAGCAGCCACACGAGCCCGAGCACGCCGCCCGCGAGGAACGCGACGTTCTGCCCCGACACCGCCAGGAGCGTGTTTATACTGGCCCACATGAGCTACGACGCCTACGTTCGTGTCTCCCGCGTCGGCGGCCGCGCGGGCGACTCGTTCCTGAGCCCGACGTTGCAGCGCGACTCGATCAAGCGCATCGCCGCCGCGAAGGGCACCACGCTCGGCGAGATCGTCGAGGAGAAGGACGTCTCCGGCGGGAAGCGGATCAACGATCGCAAACTCGGCCGCCTCGTTGAGCGGGTCGAGCGCGGCGAGTCCGAGGGCGTGATCCTCTGGAAGCTGTCCCGCTTCTCCCGCGACCTGCTCGACTCGGTCGAAGTCGCGACAAGGATCACCGCTGCCGGCGGGCGCATCATCGCCGAGGACTTCGACTCCGGGCAGCCGATGGCAAAGGCGTTCCTCGGCCTGCTCGCCGGACTCGCCGAGGAAGAGCTCGACGCCCGCCGCGAAGGGTTCGCAGTGTCCCGCAAGAGCGCCGTCGAGCGTGGCATCCACGTCGCCAGCCGTACGCCCACGGGCTACCGAAAGCGCGAGGACAAGCGGCTCGAGCCCGATCCCGTCGCCGCTCCCGTGATTCGCGACCTCTTCCTGCGGCGCGCTCGGGGTGAGGGCTGGACGGCGCTCGCGCGGTTCCTCGACGCGAGCGGCATCGTCGGCCCCTACGGGAACGGCGGCTGGACCGGTGCAGCGGCGGCCAAGATCATTCGCAACCGCGTCTATCTCGGCGAAGCGCGCAGCGGCGAGTACACGAACGCGAGCGCGCACGCACCGCTCGTCTCCCCCGCCGAATGGCAGGCCGCCCAGGGTGACCGTCATGTCTCCGTTCCCCGCAAGGGCGACGGGCTGCTGCTCTCAGGGCTCGTCCGCTGCGCCGGCTGTCGGTATCTCTTGAAGCCGGACAGCATGCGCGGCAGGAACGGTGAACGGCTCGGCCTGTACCGCTGCCGCGGCCGCCACGCCGCCGGGAAGTGCCCGGAGCCTGCGAGTGTCCTCGCCCGCGTGCTCGACCCGCACGTTGAGCGACTGTTTCTCGACGCGCTCGACGATGGCGGCCCGCTAGCGGAAGCGGTGGAGGCAAACGTCGCCGTTGAGAGCGCGCTGCGTGAACTCGAGGCCGCCGAACACGAGCTCGAGGCGTTCCTTGCGGACACGTCGCTCCGGGCGATGCTCGGTGACGTCCCGTACCGGAACGCCGTCGAAGTGCGCGCATCCGCCGTCGCGGATGCTGACCGGAAGCTGGCCGACGCGCGGCAGCGTGGCGCGCTCAACGGGCCGCTCGCGCTCACGCCCGCTGCGCTTGTCGACGCGTGGCCGACGCTGACGGTGTCGGAGCGCCGCACGCTACTCACGGCCTCCGTCGATGCGGTGTTCGTTCGCCGAACCGGCCCGAACGTCGCCGTCGAGCGTCGCACGCTCGTCCTCTGGCGCGGAGAGGCGCCCGAGGATCTCCCCCGTCGCGGCCATCGCGTCCCGCTCGCCTCGTTCGTCTGGCCCGATGAGGCGAAAGCGGACGTCGGGGTGCCGCGCCGCGAGGACGCGAACCCACGCGTGGCCGAGCTCGCGGCGAGCTGACGGCGTCACGCCGCCTCTCCCGGCTCGAGCGCGACCAGCCGCAGCGCTTGCAGGTGCGCGCAGTCGTGGCTCCGTGCCGCGCAGTCGCAGAACGTGCCCTCGGAGTCCCAGCCGCAGGCGTAAACGCGGCCGGAGTCGCCACGAACCTCCACCTGCGCGATGCCGCCGAGCTCGTCGGCCTCGAGGATGCGCAGCCGTCCTTCGGTGAGGTAGCGGCGAGCCTTCGCAGCGGCCGTCTCTCTCACGCGCTCACCCGCCCCTCGCGGATGTCGCGGTGCTTCGTCCAGAGGCGCCAGACCTCGGCCATCTCCGCGCGCCTCACGCGCTGGAGGCGCCGCCCCGTCGCGGGGTCCGTCCACCAGCCGTCGAAGAAGGCCGGCCGCTTCCGCCTCACGCTGCGGCCCTCCAGTCAGCGATGTCCTGCCGCGCACGCAGGGCCGCAGCGCGCGTCCGGAGCATCCGTGCCCGCCGCCAGTCGGTGATCGTGTTGACGGCTTCGCGGATCGCCCCGCGCGCGCGAGGATCGTGCCGCGCCGGCCACGCGTGCCGGACGAGCTCGTCGGCGAGCAGCGCGAGCTCCGCGTCGTCGGCGCGCGTCCACGACGTAGGCGTCGTCACGGGCGCTCCTCCCGATCGAGTAGCCGCGCGTTTTCGCGTGCGGCACGGTCGGCCAGCAGCTCGGCGAACACCCGGTCGGCGCGCTCGTCCTCGCGGGCGGCGCGCACGGCCTCGTCGAGCAGCAGGAGCGCGCGCTGTAGCGGCGTCCCGCACGGCTTCGCCGGTGTAACCCGGCGCATCCTGTGGCCGCTCACCGCGCACCTCGGAAAAGGTGCGCGCGGAACCGCAGGAGCCGGGCGGCTAGCCCGGCGGGAGGTTCTGGACCGTCGTCGCTAGATGAGCCTGGAGGCCGTGCGCGGACGGTTCGGCGACGCGTCGCGTGCGGCGAGCGTGTCCGAAGAGCACGGATTCGGCGAGGCGGGCAAGGTGTTCTCCACTGCCGGACTAGCCTGCGTTGCTGCTGGGCGCGACGGTGCGCCTTCTTCGGTCGCATCGCGTCAAGTTCCCGGCGCAGCTCGCGCTGGAGGCACTCCTGCTCGCGCCGAGCGCGGACGACGTCGCGCGCCGTCACGCGAGCGAGCAACGGTTCGAGCTTCGCGCGCGTCGCGTCGCCGAGCTCCGCGAGCACGTCCGCGACGGTCATCCCGGCGCGCTCGGTTGTCTCGAGGATGGCGGCGACCGCCTCCAGCTCTTCGCGCGGCGACCGCGCGAGAGCGAGGCGCGCGTTCGCGTACGCGTCCGTCGAGTCGTGCGCGGCGCCGTCGAGCACGAAATCGCGAGGCCGCAGGCTGTCGACGAGGCTTAGCTCGTCGTCACGATCCACGGTCGCCTCGTCGTCATCGTGTTGGGCGTCCAGCCCATCATCTTCTCCAGCATCTCCCTCCGATTGTGCCGAGGGCCTCGGACGACGTGCGTTCTGTGGAACGACTGACGCCCGCCGAAGCGGGCGCCGCCGGGACGTTTCACACGACGAGCCGAGGACGACTCACTTGGCATTGTCGGCTACGAATCGGACGTCGCGGTGCGCTCGAGTTCCTCACGCAGCTCGGCGAGGCACCGCCTCACCGTCTTCGACGTCAGCCCAAGCACGTCGGCCACCTCCGTCTCGGAGAATCCGAGCAAGAGCACCGGGATCGCCATGTCCCTCACGATGTCCCGGTGGCGCGGCGATAGCGTCTCCAGCCGTTCCACCATCTTCTCCGTGGGCAGCGTCGAGCGAGGAGACGTGGGGGCGCTCACGCGTATGGACCCTGTCGCTGAACTGCCACTTCGAGCGGCCCAGATGCAAGCGCATCCAGTCGACCATGCGAACGTAGAGCAGCCGCCGAAGATAGAGCTCGAGCGGCACGCCCTTCGACGCGTCGTACACGTGCGTGCTGAGCCTCCACGCCTCGCTCACCAAGTACGCCAGCGCCTCCTCGCGTGCGTGTGAGTCGAGCCGAGTCTGTGTCCGCGCGCAGAACGCGCCCAGGACCTTCTCGGCCAGCGGCTCGATGTCGACGCCGCCGAGCTCGAGCCTCCCGTTGAGCATCGTCACCGCTCTGCATAACGGCTATACACGTATGCAGAGCGTACGGGGTGGAGCGGTCGGCGCTAGAGTTGTTCGTGCCTCCGAGCCCGTGAGCCTGTCGATACCGGAGGGGTAACCGCGGTCACGCACCGCGGCGATTCCGCCGGCAGACACCTCGCGGACACCTCGGAGGCTTTGTCGTGCGTTCGTCCACGGCCCCGCGCGCCTGCGGCTGGCCGATAACTAGAGCGAACGCATGACTACTGCCGTTACACCGCTTCCGAGGCTGTACACCGTGAAAGAGGCTGCGCTGGCGCTTCGCGTCTCGCGGTTAACCGTCTACCGCTGGATCAACAGCGGCGCACTCGAGGCGGTGCGGCTCGGCGAGGGGCGCCCACTCCGCATCCCTGGTGCCGAGCTCGAACGCTTCACAAGTCTCGCTGGCGACGGGAACGTCAGCGAGAACGGGGCCAGCGCAGCGGCGGATGGCGACTGCCTCGCGCGTCCGCTGCGCGCGGCCCACTCACATAACGAGGAGGACTAGGACATGGAAGACCTGCGAGGCAAGCGCATCGCGCTGGAGATTCCGGCTACGTCTTGGCAGCCGCTCGAGCGCGAGCGCGCGACGCTGGAACGGCTGAACGGAGAACTGCGGACCGCGCGCCAGAACTTCTACGACCTCCGCGCAAAGCGGGAGCAGGCGGCACTCGAAGACCGCCGCGCACTCGCCGAGGCTCTCCGCGCCGGCACGCGCGAGCCGAGGGCGGACCGGGTAGCGAAGCTCGACGCCGAACTCGCCGCGGCCACCGAGCGCATCGCCGCGCTCGAGTTCGCGATCGGGGAGACGGAGAACGTCGTCGCCGGCGTCGTCGAGGAACACCGCGCCGAGTGGCAGCGGGACGCCGAGAAGCGGCTCGAGGCTGCGCAGCGGCAGTACGTCGAGGCCGTCGAAGCTCTCGCCGCGGCGCGCGGCACGATCGCGGAGCGGCAGGCGCTCCTGACCTGGCTCCGCGGCTTCCCGGCTCGCTACATCGTCCGGCATCGCCCGCTGCACGAGCTCCGGCTGCACGGTGAGCCGATGGGTTGGGAAGGCGTCATCGCCGCGCTCCGTGCCGACGCACAGCCCCCGGAACCCGCACCGCCCGCGCTGCACTCGCAGCCGCTCAGCCCTCGTCCTCCGGGTGCGTACGTCAATGCCTGACGGCCGCTCGTTCATGAATCGCGTCCTCCGGCGTCAGCCGGCGCAGGAGCCGGTCGACGTAGACGAGCCCGAGTACCGGCCGAACGGCGCAGACGGCGGCTACGGCCGGAAGGACGTCTACCCGAGGTTCGCGGAGCCGAGCGTTAACGACGAGTTGCGCGATGCGGCTGCGCGCGGCGTCGACGAGGCGAACGCACATCACCTGAGCCCCGCGCTCGCGCCAGGGCAGAGGCCGACCCAACACGGAGGTGGACAGTGACGGACAAGAAGAGCAAGCCGCTCGACGATTCCGGCGCCGCGGAGGTGCAGGAGCGGATGGACGCGATCACGGCGCAGGGCTTCGTCGGCACGAAGACCGACCCGACGCCGAACGAGAACTACTCGCTCCAGACTCCGCCCGACGCGCCAACACCGGAGACGGACGCGAAGCTCGCCGAGCAGACCGGCTCGCCGCGCGCCGCAGCACTGAGGGCGAACGAACAGCGGGAGAAGTTCGCGGGCGTCGAGGAGGAACCCGCGCAGCCGTGAGCCCGATGGCAAGCGTCTGCCGCGTGCACGGCATCGTCGTCGCGGGCGAGAGCTGCGGCTGCCGGCGTGCGTACGAGGCGACACGCAACCAACAGCCGCACCGCAAGGCACATCGCACGTCGAAGCACGCACGGCTCCGGGCCCGCGTCTTCCGTCGTGACGGCTACCGCTGCCTCGACTGCGGCACCGGCGAAGACCTGACGCTCGACTACCTCGTCCCGCTCCAGGACGGCGGAGCGATGGACGAAGCGAACGCCGAGACGCGCTGTCGATCGTGCAACTCGCGCCACGGCCGCCGCTCGCTGACCCCGGTACACCCCGCGGGGGTAACCGCCCGCGTTCCCCGCGCAAGCATGCTTTCCGAACAAGGCGCGTTTTTCGACGTTCAGGCGGGGTCGCAGTGACTCCGCTGGAAGACGCCGAGCGCATCTACGAGGACGCTCTCAGCCGCGTAGAGCTGATTCGCGGGCAGTGGGAGGCCGAAGGCGAGCCCGTCCTGCTCACGGGGCCGCGCGGAGGCGTGCAGACCCATCCGTTGCTCCGCATGTTGCAGTCCGCCGAGAAGCACGCCGACAAGATGCGCGAGGCGGTGACGAGGCCGCGTGTCGGCAGGCCCACCGAGGCCGTGTTCGACGCGATCGTCGCTCCGAGCCCCGCCGCACAGCTCCGGGCACGCGAGAGGGAGCGGGCCTGATGGGTAGGCGGGCTCTCACCATCGAGATTGTCGGGGACGCGCGTGACTTCGAGCACGCGATGGACCGCACGAACCGGAAGCTGTCCGGCTTTCAGAAGGCAGCCGGCGCGGCGGGCGTCGCGATCGCCGGTGGGCTCGCCGTCGGGGCAAAGAAGGCGGTCGATGAGGCTTCGGGGCTGAACGAGTCGATCAACGCCGTCAACGTCGTCTTCGGC
The DNA here is from genome assembly GCA_030446625.1 of Gaiellaceae bacterium. Lineage (GTDB taxonomy): Bacteria > Actinomycetota > Thermoleophilia > Gaiellales > Gaiellaceae > JAUJMY01. The sequence goes on along the minus strand of JAUJMY010000017.1, from coordinate 4,466 downwards.
AAGGCGGGGACTCAGATCCTGGCCTTCGGCAAGGTCGCCGCGAAAGAGGCGGGCCTGTCGATGCGGCAGCTGAACGAGCTCGTCACGCCGGTAGGCGCGTCGTTGATCAACACCGGCTTCTCCGCCGACCAGGCGGCAAAGGCGTCGGTCGGCCTGGCGAAGCGGGCCGCCGACATGGCCTCCGTCTTCAACGTCGACGTCAGCGAGGCACTCGGGGCGGTTCAGGCGGGCTTGCGCGGTGAGGCCGACCCGCTTGAGCGGTTCGGTGTCGGGCTGAGCGACGCAGCGGTTAAGGCGCGGGCGATGGCGATGGGCCTCGCCGAGTCGGAGAAGGAGATCGACGCGAACGACAAGGCACAGGCGCGGCTCGCGCTGATCATGGCGCAGACGAACAAGGTGGCCGGGGACTTCAAGAACACGTCCGGCGAACTCGCGAATGCGCAGCGGATCAATGCGGCTGCGACGGACAATCAGCAGGCGACGCTCGGGCAGGGCTTGCTGCCGGTGATGAAGACCTACCAGGGTGCTCTCAGGGTTGCGACCAACTTCATGGCTGACAACACCGGCGCGACCAAACTGGCTGTCGGTGCCCTCGCGGGCCTCTCCGCAGTCCTGCTCGGCGTCTCGGTGGCGACGAAGGCCGTCACGGCCGCGAAGGCGATCGCCACCGCCGTCACCGCCGGCTACACCGCCGCGCAGTGGTTGCTGAACGCCGCGCTCACCGCGAACCCGATCGGGCTCGTCGTCGTCGGACTGGCCGCACTCGCGGCAGCCGCCGTGATCGCGTGGAAGCGGTCCGAGACGTTCCGCGAGATCGTCACCGGGGCGTGGGAGAGCATTCGCGGCAAGGTCGGGGCGGTGGTCGGGTTCTTCATGAACACGGTCTGGCCGGCCGTCTCCGGCTTCGTCGAGGACCTCGGGGGCAAGTTCACGTCGCTGCGCAACTGGATCGGCGGGCGCATCGACGGCATCGTGGGGTTCTTCACCGGGATGCCCGGGCGTCTCAGGGAGGCGTTCGAGCTCGGCTGGCCGCACGCCAAGGCGGCGCTGATGGCCCCGTTCACGAAGATCCGCAACTGGATCAAGGACAACATCGTCGACGAGATCGCTGAGTTCTTCGTCAAGTTGCCCGGCCGGATTCTCGCGGCGCTGAAGGGGCTCGCCGACAAGGTCGGCGGCCTGATCGGCAAGATTCCCGGCCTCGGCTCCGGCGATGTCGCGGCTGGCCTGAACGCCGCCATCGCGGAGCGGATGCGGCCGAAGTACGCGGCGACGGGGGCGGCGACGGGCGGCCTGCACCATCACACGGCTGCGCTTCTCGGGCAGGTGCGCTCGACGTTCGGCAACGTGCTGATGAGCTCCGGCTACCGCTCGCCCGAGCACAACCGCTCCATCGGGGGCGCACCGAACTCCGACCACCTGACCGGCAAGGCGTTCGACATCGTCCCCGCCACCGGCTGGTCGCCCGCCTCCATCGCGCTCTTCGACCGCATCGCCTCTTGGCTCGCCGGCAACCCGGCCGTGCGCTGGATCGGCTGGCGCGGCGTTCCCGGCCACGGCCCCTACGACCACCTGCACGTCTCCACCTTCGACAAGGGCGGCTGGCTCCAGCCGGGAGCAACGCTCGCGATCAACAACACCGGCAAGCCGGAGCGCATCGTCGGCCCGCGCGAGGCCGCAGGCGTTCACTTCCACGGCGACGTCCACCTCAACGACGGCATCGACCTCGAGCTCCTCGGCGCCGCTGTCTCGCGCAGGCTCGCCTTCCGATGACGGCTGACGAGCAGGAGGCGGTGCGCGGCTTCGAGATGGCCGCTGCCTCGGTCGAGAACGCGGCCGCGGTGATGCTCGTGGGCTACCTCCCGCCGGCGGAGTTCCGCGACGTGCTGAGGCGGCTGCACGAGGCCGTCGTCACCGCTCGGGCGCTGCTCGAGGACTCAACACCGCGAGCGATCGCCGAGCAGGCGTGCGATGAGGCGCCTACGGAGGAGGAGTGGGACAGCTCGCTCGACGAGCTCAGGGAGCGTGCGCAGCGGCTGATGGAGACGATGCCGAAGGGCCCGAACTCCTCACGCCGCACGATGCGGCGGTGGCGGCGAGAGGGCCTGCTCTCGTAAGCCAAGAGAAAAGCCCCGTACTAGCGGGGCTTTTCTGTCTAAGTGTCCAACGGCGTTGGGCAGTTCCCGTGGCCTACTCCTGGCCCAAACGGTTCAGTTTGATCTCGCGAGGCGGCCGATCTCGTTCTGGACGAGAGAGCCACGGGCACCGTGAGCGAAGCCACGCCAGAACTCGAGCTCAGCGGCTTCCGGGTCCGAGAACTCGGTGAGTCGCTCACGGAAACCGAGCGCCATGATCTCGTCGTACAGCTTGGGGCCTATGTCGTCGTCGCCGACCATCCTCACTCGCTCGACGTCGCCCTTCTCGAGCGAACCGTCAGCCCAACGAGCTCCGGCGAGCAGACCGAGCTCGCGGGGCGTGAACTCCTCCGTTGTCACCGTCCTCCTCCTTCCTGCTCGTCAGGGATCTTGCTGCCGTCAGGCATGCGCCGGCGCTCTCTTTCCGCGATGCGCCGCTTCGAGAAGCCACGCGTCCGCGAGTGCCGCGTCCCGGTTGCTGAGCTCTTCCACACGCTCATCCGACATGTCTCCGGTCGCCGCGAGGAGGTTTCCCCACGCCTCGTCGAGCCGGAGGGTGATGTCCGTGTCGCTGTTCGCGATGCGCGCGAGGAACGTGCTGACAGCGCCAACCGTGACGAGTACCTCGTCGAGGGTTTCCTTGTTGATCGTGACCGTGGACTCAGGCACGGCGAGCCGTCACACGCAGGTCGGACAGGTCCCACAGGTACTCCGGGCTGATGTTGCTGAGGAAGCCCAACGCCTCGTCGATGTAGCTGTTCGCTCTCGGGGCGAAGATGGCGAGCCGGCCGATGTCCTCCAGCGACGGGTAGGCAGGCAGCTTCTTCGCCGCGGTCGGGTCGTCGCTGATGTTCACGAGCGCCTTCACGGCGTACCCGATCTCCGCGAGCCGGTCGACGACATCAGCGAGCGCGTCGATTGCGGCCTCGAGCTCGGCCTCGGTCGGGAGCGTGAGCTGCTCCGGGTCCTTCACAAGCATGGTGCCTCCTAGCGCAAAGGCCCCCCGACGCGACGACTGGACCGCCGGCCGGGAGGCCGCGCGGAACGTAACACCTGAGGATGCTGGGTCCAGTCCAGCATGGGTCCGACTGTACGCCCATCGGTGGCCGAACGTCAACCGCGGCCAAGAGCAGGCAGTGAAGAAGGCCCGCAAATCCGCGCCTCGCGCGCTTCGCCAGCTCGCCGTTACCAACACGTTGGTAGCCGTCCGCGATTCACCTGCAAATCCGCTGTCGGTCCGCGCCGCTCGTGCGCTTCGCCACGGTTCGGTTACGCCGACTTCCTCACCAGACGGTTTTCAAGGACGTTCTAGGACAACCCCCTGCCGGGGCTGTGGCCGTTTGGACGACGAGACGACTGACTCTCCTCTGACGCCGCCCTGCTTCCTTCCCCGTGCTTCCCAAGCCTCTCGGCCGGTCTATTGCTTTACGGTGCGTCCCCTGCAGCACGCACAACGGGAGCCCGCGCGGGCGGCTTGTCGCCTCGGCCGCTCGTCTAGGCGGCCCCGCCTGTACGGACACTTGCAACTGACAGAGGAGGTGGTACAGCCCCGAGGCGCGAAACGCGTCGCGGAGCTCCGGCGAGAGCCCCTCGTCCTCGCCCAGCACTATCCCCGCCACGACTGCGCGTCGCTCGCGCGTCAGGCCGGGCGCGATCGTCCGCCCGAGGCGGGCCCGCAGTCGATCCGCGAGCCCGGCCGCTCCGCCGCGGCGGCCGACGACGCGCCAGCTCGTCCCGGAGACGACCACGTGGACGCCGCGCCGGCGCAGCCACGCCCGCTCGTCGAACCCGTCTTCGGCCGGCCGCGGGAGCTCGATCTTCGCGATCAGGTCGAGGATCGACCCCTGCGCCGGCGGGCGCGAGAGCGGGAGCTCGAGCAGCACCGGCTCGTCGACGGCGCGCCGCCCGAAGCGCGTCAGTCGCGCCGGGACCCGGAGTGCGAAGGCGCCGCGACGGGCGGGGCCGGTGACGACGGCACGCGCCCGCCCGCTTTCGCCCGCCTCCGCGACGAGGCCGCTGCGGTCGAGCGCGTCGAGCCGCGCGCTCGACCACGCCCACCCCGCGAGCGCGAGCGCGGCGGCGAGCAGCGGGAGCCGCAGCTCGCGCGGAGCGAGGACCGCCGCGACGGCGAGCGCCGCCGCGGCCGCGGCGGCGAGCAGCGCCGCGCCGAGCGCGGCGGTCGCCGCCGCCATGCCCACGCAGCGCGCGGCCGCGAGCGGGTGCGGCTCCCAGCGGCGGAGGAGCTCGGTCAGGGCGCGACGAGCTCGCGCCGCGCCGCCAGCCGAGCCGGGCCGATGCCCGGCACCGCGTCGAGCTCGTCGACCGAGGTGA
>JAUJMY010000027.1:9143-10181 GCA_030446625.1 Gaiellaceae bacterium | reverse complement strand
CACCGGCGGCGTCGCCGGCGCGGACATCACGCACGGCCTGCCGCGCGTCGTCGAGATCTTCGAGGCGCGGAACCCGAAGGGCGCGGCGAAGCTCGCCGACGTCGCCGGCCGCGTCGACGTCGAGGAGACGGAGCGCGGGCCGAAGGTGACGATCTTCCCGGAAGGCGTGGACGAGAACGGCGAGCCGCTGGCGGAGGTCGAGTACCAGCTCGCGCGGCGCACGCGTCTCCTCGTCACGAAGGGGCAGGTGGTCGAGGCCGGCGACGCCCTGCACGAGGGCTCGCTCGCGCCGGCCGAGCTGCTCGCGCTGAAGGGGTCCACGGCCACGGAGCTGTACCTCGTCGGCGAGGTGCAGAAGGTCTACAAGTCGCAGGGCGTCGACATCCACGACAAGCACATCGAGCTGATCGTGCGCCAGATGCTGAAGAAGGTGAAGGTGCGCGAGGCGGGCGACAGCGACCTGCTTCCGGGTCAGCTCGTCGACAAGGTCGCGTTCGAGCGCGAGAACGAGCGCGTGAAGAGGGAGAAGGGGGAGCCGGCGCAGTTCGAGCCGCTCATCCTCGGCATCACGAAGGCGTCGCTCGCGACGGAGTCGTTCCTCTCGGCGGCCTCCTTCCAGGAGACGACGAAGGTCCTGACCGACGCGTCGATCGAGGGCAAGGTCGACCACCTGCTCGGCCTGAAGGAGAACGTGATCATCGGGAAGCTGATCCCGGCCGCGACCGGGTTGAAGCGCTACCGCACGATCGACATCGCTCCGTCGGAGAAGGTGCCCGTGGCGATGTACACGCGTCCGGAGACGGAGGCGGAGCTGCTCGCAGCGCTGGAGGAGATCGGGGCGGACGGCGGCGACATCGACCTGAACGCGCTCGGGATCGACTTCGGCGGGATGCCGCTGCGGGACGACGCCGCCGGCGGCACCGGCCGCGAGTTCCCCGAGGCCGAGGACGTGCCCGAGGTCGATTCGCCGGTCGACGGCGACTAGGGCGGGGGGGGGGGGGGGGGGGGGGGGGGGGGGGGGGGGGGGGGGGGGGGGGG
>JAUJMY010000027.1:0-9133 GCA_030446625.1 Gaiellaceae bacterium | reverse complement strand
GAGCCGGATTTAGGCCAAAGTTATTGTGAGTGTTGTTGAGAGGTTGGTTTTTCCGCTGGTGGGGGGTCGTAGGGAGCCGGGGCAACCGGCGGAGATTCCCCCGTGGGCTGGGACGTGCCTGTGTTCGTTGCGCGGGTCGACGGAGAGTGGGGGGCGGGGGAACCGATTGTTCCCCCGCGAACCCCCTCCTTATCGCCTCGACGCAAGCGCAGCAATCCCGTGGCCTCCCGCCCGGCGAAGCCGGGCTCCGGCCTCGTGACACTCGTGCTTCGTCGAGGCGTTTGAACGTCCGATTCGGCGCCCGCGGAAGGGGCTTCGCGGGCGCGTTCGTGGCATGGACGCCAGGACGGGGCGTCGGACCCGGCAATCTTCGGTTGCCGGGTCGGCTGTCCCACCAAGCCCGCGGACTGCCTGGGGGCGGCCCGGCGCGCGGCCGCCGCACGAAATCTTTACGCCGCTCGGAGCAGGGCCTTTGCTACACATCGTCGCGGGTCGCGATGAAGAAGTCCTCCGCAGTCCTCCTCGTCCTCGCGGCCGCCCTCGTGCTGCCCGGGCACGCGCGCGCCCTCGGCCAGTGCGGGCTCTCGAGCACGACGCCCGTCTGGATCGACTTCGGAACGCCCGAGCTGATCGACGTCTTCGGCAAGCCGGGCGTCGTCGCGACGTCGTCCACGGGCGACTTCCCCGCGAAGCTCCGTGCGACGGGAGCGAAGACGCTCTACTGGGACATGTACCTGAACAGGCGCGTCGGCACGCCGGCCGCCCCGGCCGAACCGTGGACGATGGCGGAGCGCGCGAACCGGCTCTTCGACTTCGCCGCGGCGCAGAGTGGGTGCGAGAAGCCGCTGATCGCGCTGAACGAGCTCTTCGGGGCGAGTGTCGAGACCCCGTGGAGGCCGAACAACGCCCAGTACCGCGCGAACGTCCTGACCTTCCTGCGCACGCTCGCCGAGCGCGGCGCGCGCTCGTTCCTGCTCATCTCGAGCCAACCCTTCACCGACGGCGACGCTCGTGAGTGGTGGCTAGAGGCCGCGCGCTACGCCGACCTCGTGCCGGAGGTGTACTTCAACGGGCGCACGCTGCACGCCCAGGGCGCGATCCTCGCGAACCGCCGGCTGCGGATGGCGTTCAGGCGCGCGGTCTCGAACCTGACGAAGATCGGGATCCCGTCGTCGAAGATCGGGATCATGCTCGGCTTCCAGACGGCTCCGGGCAGCGGCGGCCGCGAGCGGCTGCACCCTTCGGAGGCGTGGTTCGAGCTCGTCAAGTGGCAGGGGCTCGCCGCGCGCGAGGTCGCGAAGGAGACGAAGCTCGGGACCGTCTGGTCGTGGGGCTGGGCCACCTACAGCGAGGCGGGGAAGGACCCGGACAAGCCCGCCGCTGCGTGCGTCTGGCTCTGGACGCGCTCGCCGCGCCTGTGCAACGGCCCGGCCGCGGCCGGGCCGCGGTTCAACGCGTCCCGGGCGGAGGGCCAGATCCTGCTCCCGGCGGGCGTGCAGTGTCGGATCTCGGGGCGCTCGATGACGGCGGGCGAGATCGCGCGCCTCGCCGCCCTCACCGGCGACCGCGAGTTCGCGCAGACCGTCCTTTTGGGGAGGATCGTCTCCGCGGCGTACGCGCGCGTGAGCGCACGTGACGTCCTCGCCGCGGAACGGGCCGTCGTCGCGGCGCGCTTCGGTGGTAGCCGCGGCGCGTACCTGGCGGCACTGCGCTCCGCGCGCGCGAGCGTCTCCGTGGCGCGCGGCGTGCTCGCCGACGAGCTGCGGCGGCTTCGGATCGAGGCCGGCCTGCACGCTCGGCAGCCCTCGGCCGCCGAGGTCGCGGTCTTCTACGCCGCGTACCCGGACCTGCTCGTCCGCGCGGTCGACGCGTCCGGCCGCCCGTGGTGGCTCGGGCGCCGCACGCGGGGGCTCGCGCTCTCGTCGATCGCGCCCACGCGGATCTTCAGGCTCGGCGTCGGCCAGCGGGTCGGCATCGCGGCGATCGGCGGCCGCCACGTAGTCCGCGCGCTCGGCCCCGTGCGCGTGCTCGGCTCGGTTCCGCTCCCCCAGGCGCGCGCGGCGATCAGCGCCGCGCTGGGCGTCTTCGCGCGGCGCGAGGCGGACGCGCGCTGGCTCGCGGGCCGCGAGGCGCAGGCGCTGCGAAGCGCGATCTGCCGTCGCGACGAGTTCCCGTCGGCCGAGGCCGCCGACCTCGCGTCGCAGCTGCCGTGTTTGTCCGCGATCGGCGCGCGGCGATCGCCGTCGCCGGAGGGGGCACCGCGCGAGGCGGCGGCAAAGCCACCACCTCGCGCTTCTTCAGTTTGTTGCGTTAGCGCCGGGGAGCTGCGGCGGCCGCGTGGCCGCTTCGCGGCCAGGTCGGCCTCGGAGGCAGGACCGGCCTGCTTGAAGGGTCCACAGCAACAGGAGTGCCGAAGTGGGCACTCCTGTTGCTCTTCGTCAGAGCTGCCGGCTGGTCAGGCTGTGGACCCTCGATCAGACCGAGGCTCCGCCGGAGGTTCGGTCTGCGCGGCGACGACGCGTCCCTTCCCTGCGTCCTTCGCCTTGTAGAGGGCGTCGTCCGCGCGCTGGAAGAACGAGCGCGCGTCGTCGTCCCGCCGCAGCTGCGTCACGCCGGCCGAGAGCAGGAGCGTCCCGACGTTCGCGATCGGGCGGGACGCGACGGCGTCCTGGATCCGCCGGTAGAGCTGGTCCGCGTCCACGACCGTCGACTCCGGGAGGATGACCGCGAACTCGTCGCCGCCGACCCTGCACGCGATGTCCGCCGAGCGGACGACCTCGCGCACGCGTTCCGCGGCCTCGGCGAGGACGGCGTCGCCGGCGAGGTGGCCGATGCGGTCGTTGATCGCCTTGAAGTCGTCGAGGTCGAACACGACGAGCGCGAGCGTGCGGTCGTAGCGCTGCGCGCGAGCGACCTCGCGCGCGAGCGTCTCGTGGAAGAAGCGGCGGTTGTGGAGCCCGGTGAGCGCGTCGAGGTCGGCGAGCTGCCGCGCCTCGCGGAAGCGCTTCGCGTTGTCGATCGCCGGCCCCGCGCGGGCGGCGAGCTCCTGGAGTTCGCGCAGCTCGGCCTCGCCGAAGCTGCGCTCGGGCGAGCGCGTGAAGACGGCGAGGTGCCCGAGCATGCCGCTGTCGCACTCGACCGGGACGGCGATCCCGCTGTGGATCAGCGAGCCGTTCGCCTGCTGCTCTTCCGCCGCGTACCGGTACGAGATCGACACCGACCGCGCCGAGCGGCCGTTCGGCGGGCCCGCGATCACGCCCTCGCGCTCGGCTTCCTGCGTCGAGAGCCCGAGTGTCGCGACGAGCGGCTTTCCGTCGGCTCCGTCGGCGAGCGCGACCAGGCCGGCGTCCGCTCCGGGGAGCGCGGACGTCGCCTCGAGCGTCCGCGCGAGCACCTCGTCGAGATCGATCGAGCGCGCGAGCGCGCCGAGGACGCGGTCTCGCCGGCTCTGCTCCTCGGCGTGCTCGAGCGCCTGGCTCAGCTCGCGGACGATCGACTCCATTCGCGTGTTCATCTCGGCGACCGCGGCCGCGATCCCGTCGTCCGCGCTCCGGCGCGAGCGGCGCGTCAGGAGCAGCACGGCGAGGACGACCACGAGCATCGCCAATCCGGCACTCAGGGCAGCAAGAACGATCGTCATGGCCGCAGGCCCCGCCGCGCAAGACGCGGGGTCACTTGCTGACTGTAGTCGGGGCGAGCCGCCGTGGCTATGGCTCGAAAACAATAAAACGTGCGCGCACCCGCGCACCGGAACGGGCCGCGAGCCCGCTCCCGGATGCGGGCCTCCGCCGTTTGACGGCTCTCGCCGATTTCCGCTACCATCAGCGATCCGGTTGGCAGGGCGCAGCCCCGCCGACCGTTGTTGTGTGAGCGCCTATCGGGAGTTCGTTTGCCGACCATCCAACAACTCGTGCGCAAGGGACGCGTCTCGCCGAAGGGCAAGACGAAGACCCCTGCGCTCCGCGGCGCGCCCCAGAAGCGGGGCGTCTGCACGCGCGTCTACACCGTGACGCCGCGCAAGCCGAACTCGGCGCTACGCAAGGTCGCGCGCGTCCGGCTGACGAACACGAGCGAGGTCACGGCGTACATCCCGGGCGAGGGGCACAACCTCCAGGAGCACTCCGTCGTGCTCGTCCGCGGCGGCGGACCCGCAGATCTCCCCGGCCTGCGCTACCGCGTCATCCGCGCCGCTCTCGACACCGCCGGCGTCTCCGACCGCCGGCAGGGCCGCTCGAAGTACGGCGCGAAGAAGGCGAGGTAACAGTGCCGCGCCGCGCAGAGATCTCGGTTCGGCCCCTGGACCCGGACCCGGTCTACAACTCGCAACTCGTCACGCAGGTGATCAACAAGGTGATGCTCGACGGCAAGAAGAGCGTCGCCGAGAGCGTCGTCTACGGCGCGCTCGAGAGCGTCGGGACGAAGACGGGCCGCCCGCCGGTCGAGGTGCTCGAGCAGGCGATCAAGACCGTGACGCCCGTCCTCGAGGTCCGCTCGCGCCGCGTCGGCGGGTCGAACTACCAGGTGCCGATCGAGGTGCCCCAGCGCCGGGCGCGCACGCTCGCCGTGCGCTGGCTCGTGCAGTTCGCGCGCGACCGGCGCGAGAAGGGCATGGACGAGAAGCTCGCCGGCGAGATCCTCGACGCGCTGAACCAGCAGGGCGGCGCGTTCAAGCGCAAGGACGACATCTACCGGATGGCGCAGGCCAACAAGGCCTTCGCGCACTACCGCTGGTAGCGGAGGCACGCGTGGCGACGACACCCACCGCGATCGGCCTCGAGCGCGTCCGGAACATCGGGATCATGGCGCACATCGACGCCGGCAAGACCACGACGACCGAGCGGATCCTCTACTACACCGGACGGACCCACAAGATGGGCGAGGTCCACGAGGGCGCCGCGACGATGGACTGGATGGCGCAGGAACAGGAGCGCGGGATCACGATCACGTCGGCGGCGACGACGGCGTTCTGGCGCGACCATCGCATCAACATCATCGATACGCCCGGGCACGTGGACTTCACGGTCGAGGTCGAGCGGAGCCTCCGCGTCCTCGACGGCGCGATCGCCGTCTTCGACTCGGTCGCGGGCGTCCAGCCGCAGTCCGAGACGGTCTGGCGGCAGGCCGACCGTTACGCCGTTCCCCGGATCGCGTTCATCAACAAGATGGACCGCACGGGCGCGGACTTCTTCGCCGCCGTGCAGTCGATGGTCGACCGCCTCGGCGCGCATCCGGTTCCAGTCCAGCTCCCGATCGGCCAGGAGGAGCACCATCGGGGCGTCGTCGACCTCGTCGAGATGCGCTCGATCGTCTACGAGGACGACCTGGGGCAGAGGTTCGAGCACGGCGAGATTCCCGCGGAGCTGTCGGAGCAGGCGCACGAGTACCACCACCAGCTGATCGACGCGATCGCGGAGCACGACGACGAGCTGATGGAGACGTACCTCCTCGACGAGGAGTCGGTCACGCCGGAGATGATCCGGCGCGCGCTCCGCAAGGGGACGATCGCGAGCGCTTTCACGCCCGTCCTCCTCGGCTCCGCGTTCAAGAACAAGGGCGTGCAGCCTCTGCTCGACGCCGTCGTCGAGTACCTGCCGAGCCCGCTCGACGTGCCGCCGGTCCACGGCATCGACCCGCGCACCGAGCACGACCTCTCGCGGCGCCCGGCGGCGGACGAGCCCTTCTCCGCGCTCGCCTTCAAGGTGATGTCCGACCCGTACGTAGGGAAGCTGACGTACTTCCGGGTCTACTCGGGCACGCTGAAGGCGGGCGACCGCGTCCTCAACACGACGACGGGCAGGACCGAGCGGATCGGCCGCATCCTCCAGATGCACGCGAACCACCGCGAGGAGCGGGAGGAGATCGGCCCTGGCGAGATCGCCGCCGGCGTCGGCCTCAAGTCGACGACGACCGGCGACACGCTCGCGGTCGAGTCGGCGCCGATCCGGCTCGAGTCGATGGAGTTCCCCGCGCCGGTGATCTCGGTCGCGATCGAGCCCAAGACGAAGGGCGACCAGGACAAGCTCGGCCAGGGCCTCCAGCGGCTCGCCGAGGAGGACCCGACGTTCCGCGTGCAGACCGACGAGGAGACGGGGCAGACGATCATCGCCGGGATGGGCGAGCTGCACCTCGAGATCATCGTCGACCGCCTGATGCGCGAGTTCAAGGTCGACGCGAACGTCGGCCGGCCGCAGGTCGCCTACCGCGAGACGATCGGCAAGCGCGTCGAGCGCGTCGAGGGGAGGTTCGTCCGGCAGACGGGCGGCCGCGGCCAGTACGGCCACGCGATCATCAACGCCGAGCCGGCGCAGCCGGGCGAGGGCTACGAGTTCCTCGACCGGATCGTCGGCGGCAAGATCCCGAAGGAGTACATCCCGTCGATCGACCTCGGCATCCAGGAGGCGATGGACTCGGGCGTCCTCGCCGGCTATCCCGTCGTCGACGTCCGCATCGAGCTCGTCGAGGGCTCGTACCACGACGTCGACTCGAGCGAGATGGCGTTCAAGATCGCGGGCTCGATGGCGTTCAAGAACGCGATGCAGCGCGCGAAGCCGAAGCTGCTCGAGCCGGTCATGGCGGTCGAGGTGGTGACGCCGGAGGACTACCTCGGCGACGTGATGGGGAACCTCAACTCGCGTCGCGGCCGCGTCGAGCAGCTCGAGCCGAGCGGGAACGCGCAGTCGATCACGGCGAAGGTTCCGCTCGCGGAGATGTTCGGGTATGCCACGGACCTGCGCTCGATGACGCAGGGCCGCGCGACGTTCACCATGCAGTTCGATCGCTACGAGGAAGTGCCTCAGTCGATCGCGGGCGGGATCATCGACGCCCAGGGCTCGTAACTCGGAAGGAGACCGGAGGAGAGAATGGCCAAGCAGAAGTTCGAGCGCACGAAGCCGCACCTCAACGTCGGCACGATCGGTCACATCGACCACGGCAAGACGACGCTGACCGCGGCGATCACGAAGGTGCTCGCAGAGCAGGGGACGAACACGTCCGTCCGCGACTTCGCGTCGATCGACAACGCGCCGGAGGAGAAGCAGCGCGGGATCACGATCAACACCTCGCACGTCGAGTACGAGACCGCGAACCGGCACTACGCGCACGTCGACTGTCCCGGCCACGCCGACTACATCAAGAACATGATCACGGGCGCCGCGCAGATGGACGGCGCGATCCTCGTCGTGTCCGCCGCGGACGGCCCGATGCCGCAGACCCGCGAGCACATCCTGCTCGCGCGCCAGGTCGAGGTGCCGTACATCGTCGTCTTCCTGAACAAGGCCGACATGGTCGACGACCCCGAGCTGATCGAGCTCGTGGAGGAGGAGGTTCGCGACGAGCTCGGCAAGTACGAGTTCCCGCGCGACGAGATCCCGGTCATCGCCGGCTCCGCGCTGCGCGCGCTCGAGGGCGACCCCGAGTGGACGCCGAAGATCCTCGAGCTGATGGAGGCGGTCGACTCGTACATCCCCGAGCCGGAGCGCGACGTCGATCGGCCGTTCCTCATGCCGATCGAGGACGTGTTCACGATCACCGGCCGCGGCACGGTCGTCACCGGCCGCGTCGAGCAGGGTCAGATCAAGATCGGCGACGAGGTCGAGATCGTGGGCATCCACCCCCAGGTCGCGAAGACCGTCGTCACCGGCGTCGAGATGTTCCAGAAGACGCTGGACTACGCCCAGGCAGGGGACAACGCCGGCGCGCTGCTGCGCGGGGTCAAGCGCGAGGAGGTGGAGCGCGGGCAGGTTCTGGCGAAGCCCGGCTCGATCACGCCGCACACGCACTTCAAGGCCGAGGTCTACGTCCTCTCGAAGGACGAGGGCGGCCGCCACACGCCGTTCTTCAACGGCTACCGGCCGCAGTTCTACTTCCGGACGACCGACGTGACGGGCTCGATCAAGCTGCCGGAGGGTCAGGAGATGGTCATGCCGGGGGACAACACGCAGATGGAGATCGAGCTCATCCAGCCGATCGCCATGGATCAGGGCCTCCGCTTCGCGATCCGCGAGGGTGGCCGCACCGTCGGCGCCGGCGTCGTCACCGAGATCACGAAGTAAGCCCTACGGGCCTTAGTTACTTGACGCAGGCAATTCAACCCACAAACAGTCGATCAGAGTAGGAGGCGTCGCGCCGGTGCCGCAATCGAAGATCCGCATCCGCCTGAAGGGCTACGACCATCAGGCTCTGGACAAGTCGGCCGCCTCGATCGTCGAGACGGCCAGCCGCACCGGCGCGACCATCACCGGTCCCGTGCCCCTGCCCACCGAGAAGAACGTCTACTGCGTGATCCGCAGCCCGTTCAAGGACAAGGACTCGCGCGAGCACTTCGAGATGCGCACGCACAAGCGCCTGATCGACATCCACAGCCCGACGCCGAAGACGGTCGACTCGCTGATGCGGCTCGACCTCCCGGCCGGGGTCGACATCGAGATCAAGCTCTAGGGGGCAGGACGCAGGGATGAAAGGCATCGTCGGCAGGAAGCTGGGCATGACCCAGCTCTTCGATCCCGAGACGGGATCGGTGACGCCCGTGACCGTGATCGAGGCGGGCCCGTGCCCGGTCGTCCAGGTGAAGACGGCGGCGACGGACGGCTACGAGGCCGTCCAGCTGGCGTACGACCCCGTCCCGGAGCGCAAGATCACGCGTGCGGAGCTCGGGCACCTGAAGAAGGCGGAGGCGGGCGCCCACCGGCACCTCGTCGAGTTGCGCGGCGGCAGCGAGCTCCAGGTCGGCGAGGCGGTGACCGTCGAGGCGTTCGCGCCCGGCGACCGCGTCAAGGTCTCCGGGGTCTCGATCGGGAAGGGCTTCGCCGGCACGATCAAGCGGCACAACTTCAAGCGCGGCCCCAAGACGCACGGCTCGCACAACATCCGCCAGCCTGGATCGATCGGCGCGTCGGCGACGCCGTCGCGCGTGTTCAAGGGCGTCCGCATGGCCGGCCGGATGGGCGGCAAGCGCGCGACCCAGGTCGGGCTGACCGTGCACGAGGTCGATCCGGAACGGAACCTGCTGCTCGTGAAGGGCGCTGTGCCGGGCCCGAAGAACGGCTTCGTCGAGGTCCGCGAGGAGAGCCGCTGATGCCGGCTGCGAGCGCACCGCTTCTCGACGCGGCCGGCAAGCCGGCGGGCGACGCCTCGC
>JAUJMY010000016.1:40298-82621 GCA_030446625.1 Gaiellaceae bacterium | reverse complement strand
CGACTTGGTCGAAGAACGGCGTCCCGAGCCCGACGAAGAAGCCGATGCTGCGCTGCGCCAGCCGCACCTCGGCCTCGCTCGAGAACTGCTGCCGCACCCCGCCCATCGCCCGCCCGGTCGCGCCGCTCGCGATCTCGTCGCGGTCGACGAGGAGGACGTCGCGCGCGCCGCGGAGCGCCAGGTGGTACGCGACGCTCGCGCCGATCGCGCCGGCACCGGCTACGACGATGCGAGCCACGCCAGAAGCTCCTCGCGCTCCCGCTTCGTGAGGCGGCGGAGCGGGCGCCGCACGTCGTCGTGGATCGGAACCCCCTTCGCCTGGAGGACGAGCTTGAGCGCGGCCTGGAACGGCTGCCGCTCGAGGCGCGAGCGCAGCTCCCCGATTCGCCCCGCCCGCTCCTCGGTGGGTTCGCGCACGAGCGCGGCGACCTCCTCGGGGAAGGCGGCCGCCAGAGCCGAGACGACGCCGGCAGCGCCGCGCGCCAGACCAGTGGCGGCGAGCTCCTCCGCGCCGATGAAGACGTCGAGCCCATCGAGGAGGTACGGCTCCACGTCCGCGAACGGCTTGTCCGACACCTTCAGGCCGGCGAGGTTCGGCGCGTCCCGCGCGAGCCGGCGCACGAGCGGGACCGGCAGCGCGTAGCCCGTGCGGGCGCGGAACTCGTAGAGGTAGAACGGCAGCGGCGCGCACGCGCGCGCGGCCTCGGCAAAGTGCTCGAGCAGCGAGCGCTCGTCGAGCGCGTAGTACGGCGGCCCGATCACGGCCACGGCATCCGCGCCGGCCTCGGCGGCGTGGGCCGCGAGCGCCGCCGTCTCGCCGGTCGTCTGGGCGCCGCAGTGGACCGCGACCTGGATCCGCCCGCGCGCCGCCGCGACGAAGAGCTCCGCGGCGCGCCGCCGCTCGTCGCCCCGCAGCAGGATCCCCTCGCCCGTCGTCCCGAGCGCGAGCAGCCCCTCGACGCCGCCCGCCGCGAGAAACCCGACGTACGGCTCGACGGCGTCCGCGTCGAGCGCCTCGCCGCCGTCCGCGAGCGGGGTGACCGCCGCTGCCAAGGCGCCTCGCAGCATCGGCGGCACCTTAAGCTGCCGCGGGTGAGCGCGCTGCGCGTCGAGACGGACGGCGAGGTCATGCGCGTGACGCTCGCGCGGCCCGACCGGCGCAACGCGTTCGACGCGGACCTCATCGTCGAACTCGCGGAGGCGTTCGTGGACGTCGGGCGCGCGCGCGCAGTCGTCCTCGCGGGAGACGGGCCGAGCTTCTCCGCGGGCGCAGACGTCGAGTGGATGCGCGCGTCCGCCGAGCTCGACTACGACGCGAACGTGGCGGACGCGACGGCAATGCGCCGCATGTTCGAGGCGATCGACTCGTGCCCCGCGCCGGTCGTCGCGCGGGTGCAAGGACACGCGCTCGGGGGCGGCTGCGGCCTCGTCGCGTGCTCCGACATCGCGCTCGCCGCCGCAGACGCCGTCTTCGCGTTCTCCGAGGTCAAGCTCGGGATCATCCCCGCCGTCATCTCGCCGTTCGCGCTCGCCAAGGTCGGAGCGAGCGCGGCTCGGCGCTACTTCGTGACGGGCGAGCGCTTCGACGCGGCGACGGCTCAGCGGATCGGGCTCGTGCACGAGGTCGCGGCCGACGTCGACGCCGCCGTCGACCGCGTCGTCGCGGAGCTCGCGACCGCGGGCCCGCGGGCGGCGCGCGCCGCGAAGCGGCTCGTCCTCGATCGGCCGGATGCGGCCGAGACCACGCGCCGGATCGCGGAGCGTCGAACGAGCGAGGAGGGCCAGGAGGGACTGCGCGCGTTCCTCGAGAAGCGCCGCCCGAGCTGGTCGGACTAGCGAGAGCGGCGTGCGCAAGCTCCTGCTGCTCGTCGGCGCGATCGTCTTCGTCGACACCATGTTCTTCGCCGCGCTGACGCCGCTCCTGCCCGACTACTCGGAGCGGCTCGACCTCTCGAAGGCGGGCGCAGGCGTTCTCGCAGCGGCGTATCCCGCCGGCGCCTTCGCGGGCGGGATTCCGGGCGCGCTCGCCGCAGTGCGCCTCGGGATCAAGCCGACGATCATGCTCGGCCTCGCGGGAATGGCGGTGACGACGCTCGTCTTCGGCTTCGCCGACAGCGTGTGGCTCCTCGACGGCGCACGCTTCCTCCAGGGGTGCGCCAGCGCGTTCTCGTGGACGGCCGCGATGGCGTGGATCGTCGCGGCGGCTCCCGCCGCGCGGCGGGGCGAGGCGCTCGGCGCGGCGATGGGCGCGGCGATCTTCGGCGCCCTCTTCGGGCCCGCGATCGGCGCGGCCGCGTCGTTCGTCGGCACGGCCGCGGCGTTCTCGAGCGTCGCGCTGCTCGCCGCCGCGCTCGCCGTGTGGGCGCTCAGGACGCCGCCGCCTCCTCGGAGGGCGCCGCAGCCGCTGCGCGCGCTCTTCTCGGCGCTGCGCCACCGGAGCGTCCTCGCCGGAGTCTGGTTCGTCGCGCTCCCCGCGCTCCTCTTCGGGGTCCTGAGCGTCCTCGCGCCGCTCCGGCTCGACGTCCTCGGCCTCGGCGCAGCCGCGATCGGTGCGACGTTCCTCGTCTCCGCAGGTTGCGAGGCGGCGCTCGCGCCGCTCTACGGCCGGCTGACCGATCGCCGCGGCGCGCTGCTCGTCATCCGCGGCGGGCTCGTCGGCTCGGTCGTGATGGCCGCGGCGCTTCCCTGGCTCGGCCACCGGTGGCTGCTCGCCGGCGGGATCGTCCTCGCCGCCTGCGCGTTCGGGACGTTCTGGACGCCGGCGATGTCGTTCCTCGCCGCGCGTGCGGAGTCGCTCGGCCTCGACCACGCCTACGGCCTCTCGCTGACGAACCTCGCATGGGCTCCCGGGGCTGCGCTCGGCGCTGCGGGAGGAGGTGCGCTCGCACGCGCGACGACGGATGCGTTGCCGTACCTCGCGCTCGCGTTCCTGTGCCTGCTTACGCTTGGGTCGCTTTGGCGATCCGCAAGCTTCTCGTAGCGAACCGCGGCGAGATCGCGCTCCGCGTCTTCCGCGCGGCGCGCGAGCTCGGGATCGACGCCGTCGCCGTCGCGGCTCCGGACGATCGCGGCTCGCTGCACGCGCGCGCGGCCGACGAGACGATCGAGATCGCGAGCTACCTGCACTCCGAGGAGCACATTCGGGCCGCCAAGCGCGCAGGCGCGGACGCGATCCACCCGGGCTACGGCTTCCTCGCGGAGAACGCGGACTTCGCCGAAGCCGTGGAGGCGGCGGGGCTGACGTGGGTCGGGCCGCCGCCGGAGGCTCTGCGCGCCGCCGGCGACAAGCTCGAGGCGAAGCGCGTCGCGCGCGAGGTGGGAGTGCCCGTGGTTCCGCAGGGAGATCCGACCGAGCTCGGCTTCCCGCTCCTCATCAAGGCGGCCGCGGGTGGAGGCGGGCGGGGCATGCGCGTCGTGCGCGACGGCGGAGGGCTGGAGGACGCGCTCGAGGCGGCGCGGCGCGAGGCGCAGGCGGCGTTCGGCGACTNAGCGCGACGTGGAGTTACGCGACGCCATCGAGCGGATCGCGCTGGAGTACCCCGGCTACGGGTACAGACGCGTGACCAGGCAGTTACGGCGGGACGGATGGTCCGTCAATCGCAAGCGGGTGCTGCGGGTGATGCGCCAGGAAGCCTTGCTGTGCCAACTCAAGAGGCGCTTCGTCGCGACGACCAATTCGGCCCACTCGCACCGGGTCTATCCCAACCTGATGGAGGTCCTCATCCTCGACGGACTCGACCAGGCTTGGGTCGCGGACATCAGCTACATCCGGCTACCCGCCGAGTTCGTGTACCTGGCGGCGATCCTGGATGCCTACTCGAGGAGATGTGTCGGCTGGACGCTATCGAGGTGGATCGACACCCGGCTCACGCTGTCCGCCCTGCGGATGGCGCTCGAGGTAGCCGCGGAGGCGACCAACCGGGTCTGCGGCAAGCGCCTGGCGGCGGCGCTGCCGAG
Organism: Gaiellaceae bacterium; assembly: GCA_030446625.1. Lineage (GTDB taxonomy): Bacteria > Actinomycetota > Thermoleophilia > Gaiellales > Gaiellaceae > JAUJMY01. The sequence goes on along the minus strand of JAUJMY010000016.1, from coordinate 78,664 downwards.
GCTCATCCCGGCGCTGGAGCGGGAGAGCGCGATCTGGGTGAGCGAGCGCACGAGGGGGCAGCTGCTCTCGATCAGCGCGGCGACGGTAGACCGGAAGCTGGCCGCGGCCAGGCGGCGGGGCAAGCCGCGGGGGGGTGAGCGCCACCAAGCCCGGCACCCTGCTCAAGGGACAGATCCCGGTGAGGGTATGCACGTCGTGGGACGAGCAGGCGCCGGGATTCGTGGATATAGACCTTGTAGCACACTGCGGGGAGAGCGCCGCCGGGGAGTACGTCAACACGCTCACGGCGGTGGACGTGGCGACGGGGTGGACGGAGGTGGAGCCGGTCCCCAACAAGGGCCAGAAGGCCGTGCTCGAGGCGCTGCAACGGATCGGGGCGCGGCTGCCGTTCCCGGGGCTTTCGTATAGACTCCGACAACGGTACGGAGTTCATCAACGCCCACCTGCTGCGCTACTGCCGGGCTCACGAGCTCACCTTCACCCGGCGCCGGCCGTACCGCAAGAACGACCAGGCGCACGTCGAGCAGAAGAACTACACCGCGGTCAGGCAGCTGGTGAGCTACGACCGCTACGAGGGGGAGGCGGCTACGGAGCAGTTGGGGCGGGTGTACGCGTTGGTGAGGGTGCAGTACAACGGCGTGCTGCCGATGATGAAGCTGGTGGGCAAGGGGCGCGGCGGGGCTGACGTGGGTCGGGCCGCCGCCGGACGCTCTGCGCGCCGCCGGCGACAAGCTCGAGGCGAAGCGCGTCGCGCGCCAGGTGGGAGTGCCGGGGGTTCCGCAGGGAGACCCGACCGAGCTCGGCTTCCCGCTCCTCGTCAAGGCGGCCGCGGGTGGAGGCGGACGGGGCATGCGCGTCGTGCGCGGCGGCGGAGAGCTGGAGGACGCGCTCGAGGCGGCGCGGCGCGAGGCGCAGGCGGCGTTCGGCGACGACAGGGTCTTCTGCGAGCGCTACGTCGAAAGGCCGCGGCACGTCGAGATCCAGCTGCTCGCCGACGCCCACGGCAACGTCGTCTCGCTCGGCGAGCGCGAGTGCTCCGTGCAGAGGCGCCACCAGAAGGTGCTCGAGGAGGCGCCGTCGCCGGCGCTCGACCCCGCGCTGCGCAACGAGATCGGCGAGGCGGCGATCGCGTTCGCGCGCGCGATCGGCTACCGAAGCGCAGGGACTGCCGAGTTCATGCTCACCGGGCGCGACTTCTACTTCCTCGAGCTCAACGGGCGGATCCAGGTCGAGCACCCCGTGACGGAGCTCGTGACGGGCGTCGATCTCGTGCAGGCGCAGCTGCGAATCGCGGCCGGCGAGCCGCTGTCTCCACACCTAGTGGCTCGGAGTCACAAGCTCTTCGACGGGCACGCGGTGGAGGTGCGGCTGTACGCCGAGGACCCGCGGACGTTTCTGCCGCAGGGCGGGAAGCTCCAGCGGCTGCGCCTCCCGCACCGGATCAGGGTCGACGCAGGCGTCGAAGAGGGAGACGAGGTTCCGCTCGCCTACGACCCGATGATCGCGAAGCTGATCGCGCACGCGCCGACGCGCGACGAGGCACTCGCACGCGCGCGCGACGCCCTCGACGAGACGGAGGTCGTGGGCGTCACGACGAACCTGCCCTTCCTGCGCTGGCTCGTCGCGCATCCGGTGCTGCGGGCCGGCGAGACGACGACGGCCTTCCTGACCGACCACCCGCCGCTCTCGGAGCCGCCGCTCCGCCTGCCGGAGCGCGTGTGGCGCGGCGCGTGGCGGCTCAACCTGCCTAGTCCTCCCCCTCAGCCTCCGCCCGACGTCGACGCGGCCACCCACGAGCGCGGCGCCGGCGGCGAGCAGAGCGGGCTCACGGCACCGATGCCGGGCACGGTGATCCGCGTCCTCGTGGCGAGCGGGGAGCGCGTGGAGGCGCGCCAGCCGCTGTGCATCCTCGAGGCGATGAAGATGGAGACGCCCGTGACGGCGCCGTACGAGGCGATGGTGCGCGCCGTGCACGTGGCCGAGGGCGACCAGGTCGCCGGCGGCACGCTGCTCGTCGAGCTCGAGGAGTAGGGCTAGCTAGAAGAGCTTCTGGAGCTTCATGACCGCGCCGGTGTCGCCGGCCACCTTCACCTTGCCGGTAATGTACGCCGTGGCCGGGTTCTGCTCGCCCCGCACGATCTTCATGAACGTCTCCTCGGACGCCGCGATCGTCGCGTCTGCCTCGCCGCCGCCCTCCGTGACCGTGACGGTGCCGTTCTCGACGGAGACGAGCCAGCGCCCGGCGCCCTCCACGTCGAACAGGTACGAGTTGTCGATCCCGGCGGTGCGCGCCGGATCGGCGCGGCTCTCCAGCGTCTCGAAGAACTCGCGAGCAGTGTCGGCCATGCCCGGCGAGGATAGCTAGGACGTAACCGGCTCCGGATCGAGCACGCGCGGCGCGCGGCTCGACGGGAGCAGCGCCGTCAGCACGATCCCGAGCGCGGGCGCGGCGGCGCAGACGTAGAGCGCGCGCTCGAGGTCGATCGCGTCGGCGAGGGCTCCGAGCCCGACCGCGGCCACGCCCCCGAGGCCGATCGCGAGCCCGGTCGTCAGCCCCGAAGCCATGCCGATGTGGCGCGGCAGGTACTCCTGCGCCATCACCATCGTCACGCCGAACGTCCCGATCACGCAGACGCCGACGGCGGCGAGCGCGGTCGCGCCGGCCAGGCCGCCGACGAACAGGTAGAGGAGGATCAGCGGCCCCATCGCGAGCACGCTCGCCATCAGCACCGGGCGCCGCCCGACGCGGTCGGCGATCGGCCCTGCGGCGAGCGTCCCGAGACCGCCGGCGAGCAGCATCGCGGCGAGCACGCGGTTCCCGTACGCCTCGCTGTGCCCGCGCGCGACCTCGAAGAGGGGGACGAACGTGATCAGCCCGAACCAGCTCACGTTCCGGACCGCGATCACCGTCAGCAGGAGGGCCATCGCGCGCGGCCGATCCTCCCCGAGCGCGCGTCCTCGCGACGCGCGGTCCGGGACGAAGCGCTTCAGATACGGCGTCGCGGCGACGAGCGCGGCGGCCACAGCGAGGCACGGAACCGCGAGCAGCAGGCCGCCCTCGAGGCCGAACCGGAGCACGAGGGCCGTCGTGACGATCGGCCCGAGCGCGTAACCGAGGTTCCCGCCTACCGAGAAGAGCGACATCCCGCTCGCGCGCCGCTCACCGCTGACGTAGGCGGCGAACTTCGACCCCTCCGGGTGGTAGGCGGCGGTGCCGAGACCCGAGACGACGATCAGCGCGAGCACGAGCCAGTAGCTCGGCGCCGCGGCCGCGAGCCCGATCCCGACGCCTCCGAGCGCAAGGCCGAGCGGAAGCAGCCAGATCGCGCCCCGCCGGTCGGACCAGAGCCCGAACGCGGGCTGGACGACGGACGAGGACACGGCCCACGCGAGCATCACGAGTCCCGCGAGCGTGTACGAGAGGTCGAAGCGCGCGACGAGGAATGGGAGCAGCGCGGGGACGGCCCCGTTCGCGAAGTCCGTCGCGAGGTGGCCGCTCGACAGCGCGGCCATCGCCCGCCTGTCGACACCAGCGGCCATGCGCCGCAGGCTAGCGAGCGCCCGTCAGGCCGCCGCTGGCAGGTACCGCGCGATGAGCGCAGCCGCGAGCCGCTGCTGGGCGTGCGCGATTTCGACGCGGTTGCGCTCGAGCTCCTCGCGCTCCGCGACAGCGGCGCGCAGGGCCTGACGCTCGCCGACGAGCGTCCTGATGTGCTCGGCGAGCGCCTCGACGCTCTCGTGCTCATGACGTTCGGCCATCTTCTCCTCGAGTATCGGCCCCGTCTGTTAGCGAAGGGATAACCGCGTGTAGTGATTTCGCTGCGGCGTTGCGAAATCCCCTCTCGCTAGCATCGCGGCGCGGTGAATCTCGACCTCTCGCAGGAACACGAGCTCGTGCGCTCGACGGTGCGCGAGTTCGCCGTCGAGCGCGTCGCCCCCGTCGCGGAGGAGCTCGACCGTGAGAGCCGCTTCCCGTACGAGCTCGTCGCCGAGCTCGCGGAGCTCGGGCTCATGGGGATGCCGATCCCCGAGGAGTACGGCGGCGCCGGCACCGACACGCTCTCCTACGCGATCGCCGTCGAAGAGCTGACGCGGATCGACTCGTCCGTCGCGATCACGGTCGCCGCGCACACCTCGCTCGGGACGATGCCGATCTACCTCTTCGGGACCGAGGCCCAGAAGCGGGAATGGCTGCCGCGGCTCGCGTCCGGTCGGAACCTCGCGGCGTTCGGCCTCACCGAGCCGGAGGCGGGATCCGACGCCGGCGCGACCCGCACCCGAGCCGAGGCCCGCGACGGCTCGTGGGTCATCAACGGCTCGAAGATCTTCATCACGAACGCCGGCACTGACATCTCCGCGTGCGTGACGATCACCGCGCTGACGGGCGAGGGCGAGATCTCGAACCTGATCGTCTCGAACGGCACGCCCGGCTACGGCATCTCGCAGCCGATGCACAAGCTCGGCTGGCACGCGTCGGACACGCGCGAGCTCTCGTTCGAGCACTGCGCCGTGCCGGAGGGCAACCTGCTCGGCGAGCGCGGTCGCGGGTACCAGCAGTTCCTCGAGATCCTCGACGGCGGCCGCATCTCGGTCGCGGCGATGGGCGTCGGGCTCGCGCAGGGCGCGTACGACCTCGCGTTCGCGTACGCGCAGGAGCGGCGCCAGTTCGGGCGGCCGATCTCGAAGTTCCAGGCCGTGCAGTTCAAGCTCGCAGACATGGCGACCGAGATCGAGGCCGGCCGCGCGCTCGTCTACAAGGCAGCGTGGCTGAAGGACCAGGGCCGCCCGTTCGCGCGGGAGGCCGCGATGGCGAAGCTCTACACGGGCGAACTGTCGAACCGGGCGGCCAACTGGGCGCTCCAGATCCACGGCGGCTACGGCTACATGGACGAGTACGCGATCTCGCGCCTGTACCGCGACCAGAAGATCCTCGAGATCGGCGAGGGCACGAACGAGGTCCAGCGGATGGTCATCGCGAGGCACCTCGGGCTCTAAGAACTCGTTTCACATTGAGTTCCTGAGCCGGCGGAAGCAGACGAGGCAGCAGCCGAGCGCGAGCAGCGCGCGGTGCATGTCGGCTCGGCGCTCGTAGCGGACGAGCAAGCGCTTGTTGTGCAGCCAGGCGAAGGTGCGCTCGACGACCCAGCGGACGCGACCGAGCCCGGAGCCGTGAGCTGCCTGCCGACGAGCGATGAGGGGCTTGATCCCGCGTTCGCGCAGGAGGCGGCGGTACTTGTCGTGGTCGTAGCCGCGGTCGGCGATCACGCAGACGGGACGACGACGGGGACGACCCGCAGACCGGCGAGCGCCGGCACCGCCTCGAGGAGCGGGATCAGCTGGGTGACGTCGTTGCGGTTGCCGCCGCTGAGGACCAGGCGAGCGGGATCCCGCTCGCATCGACGAGGAGGTGGTGCTTGGAGCCGGGACGGCCTCTATCAACCGGGCTCGGCCCCGTCTCGGAGCCCCTTTTTCGCCTGGATCTGGCTCGAGTCGACGACCGCTCGCGACCACTCGATCTCACCCGCGGCTCGCAGCCTCGCGAGCAGCTCGGCGTGCAGGCGCTCCCACACGCCCGCGCGCTGCCACTCGTCGAGGCGACGCCAGCAGGTGACCCCCGAGCCGAAGCCGAGTCCTTCGGCAGGTGCGTCCAGGCGATCCCGGTGTGCAGGACGAAGAGGATCCCCTGCAGCGCCTCGCGATCGGGCAGGCGCTTTCGGCCCGGGTAGCGGAAACGCCGTTCCTTCTTCGGGAGCAGCGGCTCGACGATCTCCCACAGCTCGTCCGAGACGATCCACGGCGCAGTGGCCATTGGCACCCCTCTCAGCTTGACGACGGATGCCGACGGCCTTCGTCGTCAGAGAGCGGGTCCCTTCATTCAGAAATCAGTTCTAAGCCGAAAGTGCGAGCACTCTCGGCTTCGGAAGGGTCTACAGCAGAAGCAGCCGGCAAGGATGCACAGCGCCGCTAGTGCGTCCCGCACGACCGGCGCTTCTCCTATGGCAGAGCGCGAAAACCACTTTCCGCTCGATAGCGAGACCGAGGTGTTGCGTCCGCGCGTGCTGTTTCGCCAGTTCGTCGACGACGATCTCGGCTGCGCGTCGTATCTGATCGGCGACGAAGATGCCGGCGTCGTCGCCGTCGTCGATCCCGCGTTCTCGATCGAGCAGTACCTCGCGGAGGCCGAGCAAAGGGCGTGCGGCTGACGCTCGCGCTGGAGACGCACACGCACGCCGACCACGTGTCGGGTCACGGCCGGCTTGCGCTCGAGCACGGCGCGGACATCGCCGTGCACCCCGCCGCCGAGCCAGCGTTCGCGTACGTCGCGCTCGAGGACGGCGCGACGGTCGAGCTCGGGGCCGTCGCGATCACCGGTCCTGCACACGCCGGGACACCGACCGGAGCACTCTTGCTTCGCCGTCGCCGACCGCTCGCGCTCCGACGAGCCCTGGCTCGTGCTCACCGGCGACTCGCTGTTCGTCGGTGACGCTGCGCGCCCCGACCTCGCGACGGGAGGCACGCGAGGGCGCGGAGGCGCTGTTCCACAGCCTCCGCCGGCTGCTCGAGCTCGAGGACGGCGTCGAGGTCTATCCAGGACACGTCGCCGGCTCGATGTGCGGCGCGGCGGGGATGAGCTCCAAGCCGTCGACGACGATCGGGTTCGAGCGTCGCTTCAACGAAATGCTGCGCGTGCAGGCGCTCGAGGACTTCGTCGCCGCGTTCGACTGCCGCCGCCGGACTGCGCCCACCGAACGTCGAGCGCATCGTCGGGCTCAACCGCGGACCGCTCATCGGTGCCCCGCCCCCGCTGGAGACGTTGCACGCGGTCGACGGACGCGTCGTCCTCGACGTCCGGCCGCCGGACGAGTTCGTGCGCGGGCACGTCCGCGGCGCGATCAACGTGCCGCTTTTCCGGGATCGGGCTTCGGGACGAAGGCGGGCTTTGTTCTTTCGCCGGACGAGCCCGTCGCGCTCCATGCCCGAGATGCAGCGGATGCCGCAGCGGCGGCTGCGCGCCTGCACGCCGTCGGCTTCTTCGACCTCGCCACGCTCGACTCGCCGGCGACCGACTCGCGCCTCGAGCCGGTGCGGGTGGACGAGCTCGAGCGGCTGCTCGCGAGGGGCGCCGTCGACGTCGTCGACGTGCGCGAGGCGGACGAACGCGACGGCGGGTACATCCCCGGCAGCCGGCACGTGCCGTACCGGCTCCTGCGCGCGCTCGGCGATGGCATCGGCTCGGAGCGGCCGGTCGTGACGATCTGCGAGAGCGGCGCCCGCGCCGGGATCGCAGCCAGCATCCTCGCCGCGCGCGGCGTCGACGCGCGCCCGGTCCTCGACGGCGGCATCGGCGCCTGGCGCGCCCGCGGAAATGAGACGGTCGGCTTCCGGCGCTGCGGCGGGGGCTAGGTCTAAGCTCGCAGCAACTGCTCGGCGCGCCGGATGTAGAACGTCGCGCCCACGCTGCGGTAGAAGTCGAGCGCTTGCTCGACGTGCGGCTCCGCGCGGGCGTGCCGGCCTTCGCTCGCGCGCTGCTCGGCGGCGCGGAGGTGCGCGTACGCCTCCTCCACGCCGACGCCGATCTCTCGGAACATCGTGGCGGCGAGCGCGTAATCGCGGTCGAGGATTCCAAGCGCGGCGGTCTTCCACCGCGATTCGGGTGCGCCGTCCACGACCCGCCGCACGTCCAGGGCGCGACCGAGCGCGTGCGCGTGCCACGTGGCCCAGACGGGCGCCAGCGGCGGCGCCACCGGGTGCGCGATGAACTCGTCGAGATACGACGTCGCCTCGGCGAGGCGCTCGGCCTCCGCGTAGATTCGTGCGGCTGCGATCAGCGTCGGGACGAGCGCCTGCGGGTCCTTCGCGGCGCGGGCGCGCGCGACAGCCTCTTCGATCTCGCGCAGCGCGGCGTCGATCTCGCCCCTCGCCAGGAGGATCGCCGCGCGCACCCTCAGCGCCCCGGGCGCGAGGTAGTGAGCTTCCCCCTCATGGCCGTGCAGGATCTCGTCGCTGCCGGTGAGCGCCTCGTCCCAGCGGCCGAGCTCGTAGTCATGGGAGGCGAGCGCGCCGCGCGCGTACCGCAGCATCCGGGCGTTCCCGAGCCGCTCCGCGTGCTCGACCGCGTGCTCGATCGCGTCCGTTGCGCGCGCGACGTCGCCGATGAAGTAGAGGCACGCCCCGAGGTTGTTGTACGCGCGCGAAGCCTCCACGGACGAGGCGCCGAGCGCGACGTCGATGCTGCGCCTCAGATCTTCGATTGCGCCGTGCTCGCCGCGGTTGACGCGCGCGGTCCCGACGGTCGCGAGGGTGCTCGCGACGAGTTCCGGCAAATCGAGCGACTCCGCCAGGGCCAGAGCCTCGCGCCCGATGCGGATCCCGTCCTCGTTCTTGCCGGCGAGCATGCGGAAGCGCGCCACCTGCGCGAGCACGCGCGCCTTCGCGGGCTCCGCGCGGGTGCCGCGCGCGAGCTGCTCCGCCGCGTCGAGGTGGCTGTACGCGACGTCGCGCTGCCCACGATGCCACCAGAGCTCTGCGAGCAGCGCTTCCGCTTCCGCCGCGGTCGCAACGTCTCCGGCGACGAGGAGCGCGTCGCGCGCCGTCTCGAGCGCGTCCGCAGAGCGAGCCTCGCCGAGCAGGTGGCGCGCGTGCGCGAGCCGGAACAGGAGCTGTGGCCGATCGGCGCGCGCGGGATCGACGTCAAGCGCTCGCTCGTACCACTCGGCCGCAGTCGCGTGCGCGTGGAGCGCGAAGGCGCGGGTCGCGGCGTCGACCGCCGCCTGCGCGGCCCGCGCAGCGAGCCCGTCCGGCTCCTGTCCGGCTGCTCGCGCGAGCTCCAACGCCGAGATGTAGTGGTGGGCGAGGAGCTCCGCGTGGTCCTGCGGCCGGCCGAGCGCCTCGATCCACTCGGCTGCGGCGCGGTGCTTCTCCGCCCGCTCCGCCCGGGGATCTGGCCATACGCGACGTCACGAACGAGGACGTGGCGGAACGCGTACTCGAGCTCGCCCGCGACCGACGACTGCCGCTCGCGGCGAATGAAGTCCTTGCGCTCGAGCGAGTGCAGCCGCTCGGGGAGCGCACCGTTCCCGCCGAGCGCGCCCGACCAGAAGATCTTGCCCATCACCGCCGCGTCCTGGAGGAGCGCCTTCTCCGCGAGGGGAAGCGCGTCGACGCGCGCCGCGATGAGCCCGTGCACGCTCTCGGGCAGCGGCAGGTCCGCGCCGGGGCCACGTTCGACGTAGAGCCGCGCGTACTGTTCGGCGTAGAGCGGGTTCCCGCCGGCGCGATCGAGCAGCGCGCGCTGCGTCGCCGCCGGCAGCACCGCCTGCTCTAGCACCGACGCGATCAGCCGCGCGGCGTCGGCCTCCTCGAGCGGTGAGAGCGCGAGCGTCAGCGCGTTCAGCTTCCCGCCGCCCCACCCCGGCCGCCGCTCGAACAGCTCGGGGCGCGCCGTGCAGACGACGAGCAGCGGCACGCCCACCGCCCACTCGACCAGGTGGTCGATGAAGTCCAGCAGCCCCTCGTCGGCCCAGTGCAGGTCGTCGAAGACGAGGACGAGCGGCCGCTGCTCCGCGACCCCCTCGACGAAGCGCCGCCAGGCCGCGAAGCTCTCCGTCCGGCGGTCGGCACCCGTGTCGCCGTCCGCCTCGAGGCCGACGAGCGGGCGCAACTGGCCCGCGACCCAATCGCGCTCGGCCTCGGGGATGATGCTCTCGACCGCAGCTTCGAGCTTCCCGACGGCAGCATCGGGCGCATCGTCCTCGAGGATCCCCGCGTGCGCCTTGGTCAGCTCGGCGAACGCCCAGAAAGGGACGCCCTCCCCGTACGGCAGCGACCGCCCCTGACGCCACGCGATCAGCTCGTCGCCGCGCTCGATCGACTGGAAGAGCTCGTAGACCAGGCGGCTCTTGCCGATCCCGGGCACGCCCACGAGCGTCACGAGCTGCGGCGAGCGCCCCGAGCGGACGCGCTTCAGCGTCTCGACGAGCAGCGTCCGCTCGCGCTCGCGGCCGACGAGCGGCGCGCGGCTCCACTGCCGGACGTCGACGCCGAACCGCGACCGCGCCTGCACCGCCTCCCACACGTGAACGGGCTCGGCTTTGCCCTTCGCCTCGACGCCTTCCGCGGCGCGGTACTCGACCACGTGCTTCGTGGCGTTGTACGCGTGCTCGCCGACGAGGATCCCGTTCGTCGGCGCGGCGGACTGCAGCCGCGCAGCGGTGTTCACGACGTCGCCCGCAACCATCCCCTCGCCGGCCGCCGCGCGCGCGTCGAGGTTCACGAGCGCCTCGCCGGTGTTGACGCCGATCCGCACCTGGAGGCCGTCGCTCTCGCGCGCCCAGTCCCGGATCGCGATCGCGGCCCGCACTGCGCGCTCCGGGTCGTCCTCGTGCGAGACGGGCGCCCCGAACACGGCCATCACCGCGTCGCCGATGAACTTCTCGACGGTCCCGCCGCGACGCTCGAGCTCGTCGCGGAGACGCTCGTGGTACGGGCGCAGGATCGCCTCGACGTCCTCGGGGTCGAGCGTCTCCGAGCGGCCCGTGAAGCCGACGAGATCGGCGAAGAGCACCGTCACGACCTTTCGCTCCCTGCGCGGCTCGAGTGTCGTCACGGCGCGAGTGTAGGACGGCTTCAGGCGCCGCGCAGCCGCGCCCGCCGGCGCCGGAACGCGACGTACGCGAGCCACGCCGCGACCGAGGTCGCCGCCGCCACGAAGAGCGCGAGCAGACCGAAGCGCGCGGCGAGCGCGAGCGCGCTCTCGCCGACGAAGTACGCGCCGAGGCCGAACACCAGCGCGAAGCCGATCGCGCCCGCCGCGTGCCAGAGCGCGAAGTCTCGCCAGCGCATCCGAGCCATCCCTGCGGCCGGAGCCGCGACCACCTTCAGCCCGGGCAGGAAACGTGCGAAGAAGACCGCCTTCGTCCCGTGCGCGGCGAAGAACAGATCCGCGGCGTCGAGGAGACGCGTCAGGCGCCCGCGCGCGATCCGGTCGGCGAGCGGCCGGCCGCCGCGGCGCCCGACGCCGTAGCCCGCGTAGCCGCCGAAGACGCCCGCGACGGCAGCGACCGCGACGACCCCCCAGATCGGGAAGTACCCCTCTGCGGCGAGGAGAGCGGCGACCACGAGCGAGGTCTTCCCGGGAAGCCCTGCGACGCCGAGGGCCTGGAGCGCGATGATCGCGAACAGCGCGACCAGGCCGTAGTCGGCGAGCAGCGGCTCGAGCGACACCGCCAGCACCACGCGCTAGCGGAGGCGCTCGACGGGATACCCCCAGCGCTCCATCGAGTCCACGAGGACCCGGCAGTGCTCCTCGTCGCGTGTCGCCAGCGTCAGCTCCACCTCCGTCTCGGCGACCGACATCGCGAGGCCCTCGCGATGGTGTTCGACGGAGACGACGTTCACCCGCTCCCGGGCGATCAGCGTCAGGAGCTTCACGAGCTCCCCCGGACGGTCGGAGACGCGCGTACGGACGACGAGGTAGCGCGAAGCGAGGGTGAGGCCGTGCCGCATGACGCTGATCAGGAGGGAGGGGTCGATGTTGCCCCCGGAGAGGATCACGACGACAGGCCCCTCCCCCTCGACGCGACCTGCGAGGAGCGCCGCGAGCCCGGCGGCGCCCGCGCCCTCGACGACGAGCTTCGCGCGCTCGAGCAGCAGCAGGATCGCCGCGCTGATCTCGTCGTCGGTGACGGAGACGATCGCGGCCAGGTGCTCGCGCAGGATCGGCGCAGTGATCTCGCCGGGCCGCTTGACGGCGATCCCCTCGGCGATCGTGAAGCCCAGCTCGCCTTCGGCGACGAGCGGCGCGCAGTTCGCGGCCTGGACGCCGACGACGCGAACCTCGGGTCGGAGCTCCGCGAGCGCGAGCGCGACGCCCGCGGCCAGCCCGCCGCCTCCGACCGGAACGACGACCGTCTCCGCGTCCGGCACCTGCTCGACGAGCTCGAGGCCGATCGTCCCCTGCCCCGCGATCACGCGCTCGTCGTCGAAGGCGGGGACGAACGTCGCGCCCGTCGCGTCCACCCGGTTTTCGGCGGCGACGCGCGCCTCGTCGTAGCCCTCGCCGACGAGCTCGACGCGCGCGCCGTAGTTCCGCGTCGCGTCCACCTTCGTCATCGGCGAGTCCTGCGGCATGAAGACGGTCGCGGCGACGCCGATCTCGCGCGCCGCCCACGCGACCGCCTGCCCGTGGTTGCCGGCGCTCGCCGCCACGACGCCCGCCGCCCGCTCGGCGTCGGTCAGCGACGAGATGCGGTTGACGGCGCCGCGGATCTTGAACGCGCCGGTCCGCTGGAGGTTCTCGGCCTTGAGCAGCACGCGCCGGCCGGTGCGGCGCGAGAACGTCTCCGAGAAGTGGATCGGCGTGACCTGCGCGATCCCTCGCACGCGCTCGCGCGCGGCCTCGATGTCACGCAGCGTCGGCGCGGTCCCCGTGCGCATCGCCCGCTCCTGTCCCCGGCGCGGGCGCGAGGCTCGCTGCCGGGATCTTGAACACCTTCTCCATGATCTCGCGCACGGCGCTCAACGGGTCGAGCTCCCGCCGTTGCACGGCGTCCAGGAGCCGCCGCAGCTCGGGATCCTCGGCGACGGCGCGCTCCAGGTGCGCCTTCGTCCGGCCCGACGCGACCGCGAAGACCTCGCCGGCGAGGTTGCGGCGACGCCGCTCCTCCAGCTGCCCCTCCTGCTCGAGGAACGCCCGATGCTCGTCGATCTTCTCCCACAGCTCGGGCACGTTCTCCGCCCGCGTCGCCTCGGTGAGGACGATCGGCGGCCGCCAGGCGCGCTCGTGGTCGAGCGCGAGGATCGACCGCACCTCGTTCAGCATCGTCTTCGCCGCGGGGTGGTCCATCTTGTTGATCGCGATCACGTCCGGGATCTCCATGATCCCCGCCTTCAGCGCCTGCACCGAGTCGCCGGACCCGGGCATCAGCACGAGCAGCACGGTGTCCGCGATCCCGATCACCTCGACCTCGCTCTGTCCCGCGCCGACCGTCTCGAGGAAGAGCAGGTCCTTTCCTGCCGCGTCCAGCACGAGCATCGCCTGGAGCGTCGCCTCCGCGAGGCCGCCGAGGTGGCCGCGCGTGCCCATCGAGCGGATGAAGACCTCCGGGTCGAGGAAGTGGTCGGCGAGCCTGATCCGGTCGCCGAGCAGCGCGCCGTGCGAGAACGGGCTGGACGGGTCGACCGAGATCACGCCGACGCTCGCGTCACGAGCGCGGACGTGGCGGACGAGGGCGCTGATCAGGCTCGACTTGCCGACGCCGGGCGGGCCGGTGACGCCGACGGCGTACGCGCGGCCGGTGTCGGGATAGACGTCGCGGACGAGGTCGTATGCAAGCGCGTCGCCGTTCTCGACGAGGCTGATCGCCCGCGCGAGCGCCCGCTTGTCCCCGGCGCGCACGCCCGCCGCGAGCGTGTCGCGCGTCCAGTCGCGGCGCCCCGCCATGGCGGGAACTCTAGTTCGCCGCCTGCTCGACCGACTGCACGGCCTGCGGTGCGCCGGCCGCGACGACGGTCAGCGGCGCGACGTCGGGCTCCGTCTCCGCCGCCGGCGGCGCCACGATGCCGCGCGCGAGCACGATCGCGATCCCGGCCGCGACGGCGTACACCGCGGCGGCGACCGCCCACACGGCGCGCGCGCCGATCGCGTCCGTGAGCGCGCCGGCGGCAACCATCCCGATCGCCAGGGCCGCGAAGTTGACGCTCATGATCACGGTGAACGCGCGTCCGCGGAGGCGGTCGGGAGCGCCGCGCTGGACGAGGACCGGGTTGCACACGCTCGCGACGCCGTTCCCGAACCCCGAGACGACGACGCACGCGGCCGCGAGCCAGACGGACGGGGCAGCGGCCGCGAGGCCGACGCCGACGCCCATCAGCGCAAGCGCGCCGCCATACACGTGCGAGGTTCGCCAGCGGTCGACGAACGTCCCGCCGAGGAAGCTCCCCGTCATCAGCCCCGCGCCCGAGCACGCCATCAGCAGCCCGAGCCCGAAGTCGCCGGCGTCGAACGAGACCTTCGCAAGCGCGACCTCGGCGACGTTCACGCCGGCATTCGCCACGTTCACGATCGTCCACGCGACGAGCACGGTGAGAAGCGCGCGGGAACGGAGCACGACGCCGAAGCCGGCGGCGAGGTCGCGCCAGTGGCCGGCGCTCTCGGCCGGCGCGTCCTGGAGCGAGCGCTCGGAGATCCGCAGGATCAGCGCCGCCGAGACGAGGAACGTGACCGCGTTGACCACGTACGCGGCGTCGGGGCCCGCGACCGAGAGCAGCACGCCGCCGAGCAGCGGCCCGAGCATCCAGGTCGCGTTCTCGACCGTCTGGAAGAGCCCATTGGCGTTCGGCAGGTCGGCCTCGTCGACGAGGTTCGGCATCCCCGCGTACACGGCCGGCCGGAAGAACCCGGTGGCGAAGCCAGTGGCCCCCGCGAGCGCGACGATCAGCGCGGGGCTGTTCGCGAACGGGAGCGCGCAGAAGATGAGGAAGCGCGCGAGGTCGGACGCGACGAGCAGTCGGCGGCGAGACAGCCGGTCGACGAGCGGCCCGAGCAGGAGCCCGATCAGCAGCATGGGCAGGAAGTCCGCGATCAGGAGCGCGGCGACCCACTTGCCGGAGCCCGTGCGGTCGAACACGTCGACCGTGAGCGCGATGACCGCGATTCCGGTCCCGAGCCCCGAGCCGAGCGTCGCGAGGAAGAGGTACGTGAACTGCGGCGCGCGCCGGAGCAGGCTCAGCTGGCTGACCGCCGCGGCGGCCACTACGACGGCGCGGCCGAACGTGCGCGGGCGAGCGCGGCGGCGAGCGCTGCGTTCTCGTCGCTCGTCCCGACGCTGACGCGGATCCCGTCCGGAGCTCCGAACCCGTGCGTCGGCCGAACGATCACGCCGAGCCGCAGGAGAGCGTCGAAGAGCGGGCGCGAGTCCTCGCCGACGTCCGCGAAGACGAAGTTCGCGACGGGATCCGGCGCGAGCTCGAACCCGTGCTCGGCGAGCGCGGCGACGACCTCCTCCCGCCCCTCCGCGTTGGCGCGCCGCCGCCGCTCGAGCTCCTGCGCGTCGCCGAGGCTGGCGAGCGCGGCGGCCTGGGCCTGCTGATTCAGGTCGAAGGCGCGCCTCACCTTCCCGATCGCCGTCACGACCGGAGCGGCGGCGACGCCGTAGCCGATTCGCAGGCCGGCGAGGCCGTAGATCTTCGAGAACGTGCGCAGGACGAGCACGCGGTGGCCGCGCTTGAAGTACTCCTCGATCCCGTCCGGATAGTCCGGGTCGTCGATGTACTCGAAGTACGCCTGATCGAGCACCGTCAGGACGTGCTCGGGAACGCGCTCGAAGTAGCGGTCGAGCTCGGCGCGCGTGTTCATCGTCCCGGTCGGGTTGTTCGGGTGGCAGACGTAGACGAGCTTCGTCCGCGGCCCGACGGCGTCCAGCAGCGCATCGAGGTCGTACCGGTGGTCGCGCAGAGGGACCTTGCGCGCGACGGCGCCGAGCTTCGCGGCGTCGATCACGTAGCTCGGGAACGACGGCCACCCGCAGACGACCTCGTCGCCAGGGTCGAGCGTCGCCTGCGAGACGCAGTCGATGACGCCGTCGGCACCCGCGCCGAGGGCGACTTCCTCGAACGCGACGCGGTGCCGCTCCGCGAGCGCGGCGCGGAGCCGATACGCGCCCCCGTCGGGATACCGGTTCAGCTGCTGCGCGCTCTCGGCGAGCGCGGCGAGCGCGGCCGGGAACGGGCCGAAGGGCCCCTCGTTCGACGCGAGCTTCACGACGCGCGCGACGCCGAGCTCGCGCTGGACCTCCTCGATCGGCTTTCCCGGCTCGTATGGGACGAGGTCGGCGAGCGCGGAGCGGATCACGCTGCGTGTCGGTTCGGCGGCCAGAGACGAACCCTAACCCGGCGTGTCCTCCCCGTCGTCCCCCGTCCTGCGCCAGAACCAGAGCGCGCCGAGCGCCACGGCGACAGCCGCGACGATCGCGGGGGCGTTCGGCCGCTTCGAGTTCGCGTCGAGTGCGGGAACGGCGCTGCGCGCCTTCCGCTTCGCGACGCGCCGGCCGAGCTTCCACGCGGCCCACCCGAGCATCGCGTTGCGCCTGTTGACGATCCCCATCGAGCTCCTTTCGTCGCGCACGAGGCTACCCCGCGCGATCGCGGCGCTAAACGCAGAGGGAAGGGATGCGGCGCCGGCGGCGGTGCGAGGAACAGAGACCCGGGGCCGGCGGGCAGCCCGGCCCCGGGCGGGGACGAGGGCACGTCCTGCCCGAGTAGATGCCAACCCGGCGGGAAACTTGCGCGCTATTTCTTCGGGTTCAGGACGGGCAGCTCCGGCGGAAGGTCGAGCCGTGCGACCCGCGCGCTGCGCGTCGGCGCGACCTCCTTCGTCCCCCGCGCCGTCGTCGTCATCCGGCTCAGCCTCGTCGCGCCCGTCTTCCTCGCCGGACGCCGCTCACTCGGTCGAGAGGTGCGGGGCCGCACTCGAGCGCGCGTGCGCGCGCGGAAGGTCGGCTTCGGCTCGGCACGCTGCCCTCTCTTCGCCCGGGTCGCCGCGCGCGCCGCAGCGCGGGCACGTCGTGCCTGCGCCGCCTCGGCCCGCTGAGCGACCTTCCCCGCCTCGCTCCGCCGCGATGCCCGCGCCGCGGCCGCCGCGCGCTTCCGCTCGGATCCCGTGCGCGCGGCAGCGTGCGCGCGCTCTCGCGCGCGCGGCGGGAGCGCTCGCGGCGGAGCCGTGCGCTCCGCGTCCGTGACCGAGCCGCGCCTGACCGGCGGCGGCGCCAGCGCCGAGACGCGTCGCGCGCTCACCGCGGCCACCTGCGCGCGCTCGGGCCCGTCCGCCGCGGAGAGGACGTCCGTCCGCTTCGCGGCCTCGTAGCCACCGCCGACAGCGAGCGTCGCCGTCGCCACCGCGGCCGCCACCTTCGCGGCCGCGACGCCACCGCCCGTCGCCGCAGCTGCCGCGCTCGCGCTGCCGCCGAAGAACGACGCAAGCGACGGGGGAGCGGCACGGCGGCGAGTGCCTTGATCGCCGCGCGCTGCGCCCGCTGCTTGCGCGCGAGCGACGCGCACTCGTCGCATTCGCGCAGGTGCGCGCGCAGCGGCGCGCGCTCGTTGCGCGGCAGCCGGCCGTCCAGCTGGCGGGAGATCGCGAGCTCGGCCTCGCGACAGCTGAACCCACCCTCGAGCTGCTCGCGCAGCGCGCGCCGGGCGCGGAAGATCAGCGTCTCGACGGCGCTGACGGAGAGATCGAGGATCTCGGCGATCTCGGCGTACGAGCGGCCTTCGAGCTCTCGCATGACGAGCGCCGCGCGCTGGTTGAACGCGAGGTGGCCGAGCGCGCGCCGGATCTCCTCGGCGGTGGGCGCGTCGTCGTCCGCGGCGAATGCCTCGGCGAGGTTCTCCTCGAATGCGACCTCGTCCACGCGCCGCTGCGACTGGCGGAAGCGCTGCCGGCACACGTTGTGCGCGATCGCGATCAGCCAGTTCTGCGCCGATCTCGGCCGCTCCCCGCGCTCGTACGCGCGGTACGCGTTCAGGAACGTCGTCTGCGTGACGTCTTCGGCATCGGCCGGATTGCGCAGCACGGCGAGCGCGTAGCGGTAGACGTTGCCCACGTGGCGCTGGTAGATGCGCTCGAAGGACTCGCCGCGGAGGCGGTGTGTGAGCAGCGGGGCCATCTCGGAAAGATCCTCTTCGGCGCGCGGACTTGTGGCCTGCCCCGCCTACGGCAGGATCGGACCCGACGGGAGCGCGGGAAGGTTTACGGCCGGGACGGCGGGCGCGGACACCGCCGGGACCTCGACCGGCCGGGGCTCGGGGAGCGCGACGGGCGGGGGCGTGACGGTCGCCGGCGGCGGCGTGACGGTCGCCGGCGGCGGCGTGACGCTCACGGTCGGGAGCGCGACGCTCACGGGCGGCAGCTTCGGGAGCGGACCCGGGACCGGGACGCTCTTCGCGACCGTCTCGACGACATTCGTGCCCGTGGCCGCCGGCGCGACCTCCGGCGGCGGTGCGGCGCGCGGCGGTGCGGCGCGCGGCGGTGCGGCGCGCGACGGAGCCTCGCTGCGAACCGGAGCGTCTAGCCGCGCCACGGGGGCGGCCGGTCGAGCGCGGGACGCCGCCGCGGGCCCGGCCGCCGGCTCCGCGCCGTCGTGCCGGACGCGCGGCGCACCCGCGGACACACTCGCGGACGCACCCACGGACACGGGTGGTGGGGACGCCGCCGGGGCCGCCGAGCGTGCGAGCGACGCAGGCGCTTCGTCATGGCGGACGACGGTGGACGGGACGTGTATGGGGGCCGCGGCCGCGACGCGCTTCTGCGCCGGCTCCCTCGGCTCCGCGTCCACGGCCGTCTGTCCGACGCCGGCGGCGGCCATGACGGCGACGAGCACGGTGGCCACCTTGACCGCGAGGCCGGATCCGAGCGCAGCGGCCGCCCCGAGCTCGAGCGCGCTGCCGTTGCGGAAGAAGGACGAAAGCGACGGCGGCAGCGGCACCGTCGCGAGCGAGCGCAGCGCGGACGCACGCAGTCGCAGCGAGCGCCGCGCGCGGAAGATCAGCGTCTCGACGGCGCTGTGCGAGACGCCGAGGATCTGCGCGATCTCGTTGTACGAGCGCCCCTCCAGCTCGCGCATCACGAGTGCGGCGCGCTGGTTCAGCGGCAGCTCCGCGAGCGCGTCGAGGATCTCGTCGGCGCCCGGCACCTCGTCGACGCTCGCGCCGGCGACCTCGGCGTCGAACTCGACCTCGCGCGGCCGGCGCGCGAGCGTGCGGAAGCGGACGCGGCAGACGTTGTGGGCGATGCTGAGAAACCAGTTCTGCGGCGCGCGCGGCTGCTCCCCCATTCGAAACGCGCGCCAGGCGTTCATGAACGTCGTCTGCGTGACGTCCTCGGCGTCGACCGGATTGCGCAGGACCGCGAGTGCATAGCGGTACACGTCGCCCACGTAGCGGCGATACAGCCGCTCGAACTCGCGCTCGGCGGCGATGATCTCGCTGCCGACTACATCGGACGGGATAGCCGCCATGAAGCGAAAACGCCGCAGCTGACCGCTCGGATACGCCCGCGCGGCCCGCCTTACGCTTTCGCAGCCGCCTTCCGCTTCGGCGGCAAGTGGATCGCCCGCCCGAGGGCGACGAGGCCGGCCTCCTTGACGGCCTCCGAGAGCGTCGGGTGCGCGGCCATTCCGTCGGCGACCGTCTCGACCGTCGCCTCCGCGTCGATCGCGACGACGCCCGCCTCGATCAGGTCGGTGACGTGCGGGCCGACCATCACGAGCCCGAGCAGCTCGCCGTAGCGCGTCTCGTGGATCGACTTCACCCAGCCGACGGTCTCGTTCTGCATCACGGCGCGGGCGTTCGCCACCCACGGGAACGTGCCCGTCGCGACATCGTCGCCGTACTGCTCGCGAGCCTCCGTCTCCGTCAGGCCGACGGCGGCAACCTCAGGATCGGTGTAGATCGGGCGCGGCACGGCGCGGTTGTCGACGACCGCGTCGTGCCCCAGCGCGTTCTCGGCCGCCACCTCGCCCTCCCGGAACGCCGTGTGCGCGAGCTGCCAGTACCCCGCGCAGTCGCCGACGGCGTAGATGTGGCCGACGGTCGTCCGGCGGTGCTCGTCGGCGGCGATTCCCTTCCGGCGGTCGAGCTGGACGCCGATCTCCTCGAGGCCGAGACCTTCGACGAGCGGACCGCGTCCGACGGAGACGAGCATCAGGTCGGCTTCCACGCGCTCGCCGTCGCCGTAGTGGACGGCGAGGGCGTTTCCGCGCTGCTCGAGCCGCGTGCACTGCTTCTCGAGCTCGAGCGCGATCCCGCGCTTCTTGAACTGCTTGGCGAGCTCGGCGGAGGCGTCGCCGTCCTCTTGCGGGATCAGCTTCGGCAGCATCTCGATGATCGTCACCTCGGAGCCGAAGCGGCGAAAGATCGAGGCGAACTCGCAGCCGATGATCCCGCCGCCCAGGATGACGAGCCGGCGCGGCACCTCCGTCTGCGCGAGCAGGCCGGTCGAGTCGACGCACAGATCGGAGTCGAGCCCCTCGATCGGCGGCCGGAGCGGGTACGACCCGGTCGCCACGATCGCGCTTCGGAAGGTCACGTCCTCGCCGCCCTCGACCTCGATCGTGTTCGCGTCCCTGAACCGGCCGTTCCCCTTCACCCACTCCACCCCGTTCGCCTTGAAGAGGCCGGCGACGCCCTGCGTCATCTGCTTGACGACCTGCGCCTTCCACGCGTTCGCCGCCGGGAAGTCGAGCTGCGGCTCGCCGATCCGGACGCCCAGCCGCTCGAACGTCTCCTCCGCCTCCTTGATCGCGAACGCCGTCTGCACCCATGCCTTCGTCGGGATGCAGCCGACACGCAGGCACGTGCCCCCGAGGTCCGGCTCGCGCTCGACGCACGCGACCGACGCGCCGAGCTGCGCCGCGCGGATCGCTGCGGAATATCCCCCCGGGCCGCCACCGAGGACGGCGACGTCGACTTCCATCACGGCCGATCGTATAGTCCCGCGAGCTCTCGCCAGAGCTTCGGCCGTGTCAAGAGGTCGACGTTGTCGGAGATCGCGTCGACGGAGCCGGCGTCGTGCGCGACGGCGCGCACCGCCGGGTCGGTGATCGCCGCGCGGAGCGCCTCCACGAGCCGGTCGGCGAAGAGGACACGGAATGGGCGCCCGAAGAACGAGCGCACCGTCGGGTCGATCGGATCGGTCACGCCGAGGCCGTTGTGGCGAGCAGCCACGTGCTCGTATGCCTGGACGAGCGCGCCCTCGCGTGCGTCCCATCTGCTCGCCGCGAGCGCCGCCTCGAGCGCCGGCGCTTCGGGGCGTCCGAGCGACGCATACGCGGTTCCGAGCCACTTCGAGTACGGGGGGTACCTGCGCTCCTGGATCAGCGCGAGCCGCATGAGGTCGCGCGTCAGCGACGCGGCCATCACGCGCGAGCCGAGCTCGTCGCCGCGTGACGCGGCCCGGCCGACCAGGTGCTCCAGCTGCGCGACGCGGCGCCAGAGGCCGGCCATCACGAGCAACCACACGTCGTGCGGGTACCACGCGAGCAGCCGGCGCACGCGGGTCAGCTCCCCCGTCGGATCGACGAACACCTCGCCGGCCGTCAACTCGAGCAGACGCTGCGCGGGCGTGACGAGCCAGTCGACGGCGGTGAAGCCCGCGCGCGGATCGACGCCGATCCAGCGCCGCAGGTACTGGTCGAGCACGAACGTCTCGACGCGGTGGGAGACGGGGCCGTTCTCGAGCGGCGTCATCCGCACCGTTCCCGGCTCCTCGGTCGGACCGAAGTTCGTCGGGAAGCCGGCGAACTCCGGCGGGAGCTCCTCGGCCAGCGCCCGCGTCACGTCCGGCGTGGACGCGGCGTCTCGGACGAAGAGCTGCACGCGAGGTCCCCACTGGTGATCGCGTGACGTCTCGTCGTCGAACCCGAGCACCTCCGAGCTCCACCCGATGAGCGCCGCCGCGTGCTCGAGTCGAGGCAGCCGCCGCGCCAGAACCGGACGAACGGCCTCGAAGTAGAACCGTCGCGAGAGCTCGAGCCCGCGCAGCTGGCTCACGCGCCGTCGCCGATGTCGGCGCGCATCACGACCGTGTCACCGTCCGTTCGCAGCTCACGGAAGCCGAAGCGCTCGTAGAGCCGCCGCGCGGGATTCCCGCGCTCGACGCTCAGCGTGAGCGCGGCGTGCCCGTCCTGCCGGGCGCGCTCGAGCAGCGCCGTGAGCAGCTGCTCGCCGTAGCCGCGGCCGCGCCGGCTCGGCACGACGGCGATCGCGAGCTCCGGCGTCGCCTCGTCGACGAACCCGTAGCCCGGCGCGTCCGCGCGAAAGAGCCGGTACCACGCAGCGCCGACCGGAAAGCCGCCGTCGATCGCGATCACGCCCACGTCGCCGGGCCGGCCCCAGTTGTAGACGTAGCGGTAGACCGGCTGCTCCTCCGCGCCGGACGCCGACTCGCGCCAGTAGAACGCGTGGTGGAGCATGTCGCGGAGGAAGCGGGAATCCTTCGCCTGCGCCCGCCGGAGGATCATCGCGCTGCGGCTTACAACTCCTCGGCGAGTTGAATGCGGTTGCCGTCCGGGTCGAACACGTCGAGCAGCCGCATCTCGCCATGGAGCTCGAGCACGACGCCGACGTCGATCCCGTCGCGGCGCAGGCGGCCGGCCTCGGCCTTCACGTCCGCTACGTCGACATGCGCGACGCCTCCGTCCTCGGACGGCTCGCCCTCCGCGAGCGCTATCTCCATCCCGTCGCGCTGGAGCTTCGCCCACCGCCCCTCCTCGTCGACGTACGTCTCGACGAAGCCGAGCTTCTCCGCGTAGAAGGAACGGCCCGAGTCGAGGTCGCGGACCTGGTACCAGACCGTCACAAGGCGAGGCCCGGCTCTTCGAGGAACGCCTTGACCGTGGCGAGGAACTCCGCGCCGTCGGCGCCGTCCACCGCGCGGTGGTCGAACGTCGCGGTCAGCTGCACCTGGGGCCGTACGACGAGCTGGTCGTCCTGGACGAGCGGGCGCTCCTCGGCCGAGCCGACGGCGAGGATCGCGACCTGCGGCGGGTTCAGCACGGCGACGAACTGCTCGACCCCGTACATGCCGAGGTTCGAGATCGTGAACGTGCCGCCCTCGAGGTCCTCGCGCTGAAGCTTTCCGTCGCGCGCCCGAGCGACGACCTCCGCGCGCGCGGCCGCGACGTCGGCGAGCGTGCGCCGCTCGGCGTTCCGGATCACGGGGACGACGAGCCCGTTCGGCGCTGCGACGGCGATCCCGACGTGCGCGGCCGAGAAGCGATGGATCGCGTCCCCGGCGTAGTGCGCGTTCACGGCGCGGTGCCGGACGAGCGCGGCGGCGCAGACCTTCGTCAGGACGTCGTTCACGGTCGGCTTCGCCTCGCCCTCGCGCAGCCGCGCGACGAGCTGCTCGCGCAGCGCGAGTACGCGGCTCATGTCGGCGGAGACGGAGAGCTGGAAGACGGGCGCCTGCCACGCCTCCGTCAGCCGGCGCGCGATCGTCTTTCGCGTCGAGGTGAGCGCGACGACCTCGACCTCGTCCGCGGCGGGGGCGAAGGCCGGCGCAGCCGTAACCGGTGCGACGGCCGCACGCTCGACGTCCTCCGCGACGACGCGCCCCTCCGGCCCCGTGCCGCTGAGAGATGCGAGGTCGATCCCGCGCTCGCGCGCGATCCGGCGCGCGAGCGGGGAGGCCTTGACGCGGCCGCCGTTCGCGCGGCTCTGCGCCGGCTCCTCGACCTGGCGCGGCGGGGTTCCGGGCGAAGCCGAAGCCTCGCGTCCGCGCTCGCGCTCCGGCTCCCGCGCGGGCGCCTCGGCGGGCTTCTCGGCACTCTGCTCGGCGCCGTCGTCGGACGGCGCGGCCGCGGCGGGCGTCGGCCCTGCCTCGTCGGACGGCTCGGCAACCTCCTCCCCGGCCTCGCCGATGACCGCGACCGTGCGCCCGACCTCGACCTCGCCCTCCTGCACCGCGATTCGGAGCAGCACGCCCGACGCCTCGGCCTCGACCTCCTGCGTCACCTTCTCCGTGTCGAGCTCGTAGAGCGGCTCGCCCTTCTCGACCGGATCGCCCTCCGCCTTCAGCCACTTGACGATCGTCCCGGACTCCATTCCCTGTCCGAGGCGCGGGAGCTTCACCTCCGTCGCCATTACGCCGTCCGCCCCACGGTCCTGTAGATCGCCTCGAGCACGTCCGCCGCGTGCGGGACGACGAACTCCTCCATCACCGGGGCGAACGGCAGCGGAACGAACTTCGCCCCGACGCGCTCGACGGGCGCGTCCAGCCAGTCGAAGGCTCCGTGCTGGACGACGGCCGCGATCTCGGCGCCGTACCCGCCGCGGACGACGGCCTCGTGCGCGACGACGCAGCGGTTCGTCTTCTTCACCGAGTCGATCAGCGCGCGCTCGTCGAGCGGCTGGAGCGTCCGCGGATCGAAGACCTCGACCGAGACCCCCTGCGCCTCCGCCTCCTGCGCCGCCGCGAGCGCCTCGTGCACGAGCCGCCCCGTCGCGACGACGGTCACGTCCTCGCCCTGGCGGTGGATCCGCGCCTTCCCGAGCTCGATCGGCTCGATCTCCTCAGGCACCTCGCCCTTGATCCCGTAGAGCGTCCGGTGCTCGAAGAAGACGACCGGGTTGTCGTCGTAGATCGCCGACCAAAGGAGGCCGCGCACGTCCTCGGGCGTCGACGCGAAGACGACTTTGAGCCCGGGGATGTGGACGAGCCACGCCTCCAGCTGCTGCGCGTGCTGTGCGCCCGGCGACCATCCCGCTCCGCCCTGCGTCCGGATCGTGACGGGAACCTTGAGCTGGCCGCCCGACATGTAGCGGTGCTTCGCGGCCTGGTTCACGATCTGCTCGAGCGAGAGCGTCAGGAAGTCCTCGTACATGATCTCGACGACGGGGCGCATCCCCTGCATCGCGGCGCCGATCCCCGCGCCGACGATCGCCATCTCCGAGATCGGCGTGTTCCGGACGCGCTCGGGCCCGAACTCGTCGAGCATGCCCTGCGTCACGCCCATCGAGCCGCCCATCTCGGCGATGTCCTCGCCCATGACGAAGACGTCGTCGTCCTCGCGCATGGCGCGGGAGAGCGCGTCCCGGACGGCCTCCCGGTACGAGATCTCAGGCACGGGCGGCGAGGCCCAAGTAACAAAGTGTTACTTGGTTCTCAGGCATAGACGTTCTTGAGCGCGTCCTCGGGCTTCGGATCCGTCCCGGCCTTCGCGAATTCCACCGAGCCGTCGACGATCTCCGTGATCTCGCGGTCGAGCTCCTCGAGCTCGTCGTCGCCGAGCCCGATCCGCTCGCGCAGTTTGTCGATCGGGTCCTGCGTCTCGCGCAGCTCGCGCAGCTCGTCCTTCGGGCGATAGACCTGCGGGTCGCCGACGTAGTGGCCGGTCAGCCGGTAGGTCTCGACGTCGAGGAAGACGGGGCCGTTCCCGCCGCGCGCGTGGTCGAGCGCGCGCTGGGTGTTCGCGTACACGTCCTCGACGTCCTGGCCGTCGACCTTGATCGCCTTCATCCCGAACGCGACCGCGCGGTCGCTCATGCTCCGCACGGGGCTGTGCTGCGCGTGCGGCGTCGACTCGGCGTACCAGTTGTTCTCGCAGACGAAGACCGCCGGCACCTGCCAGAGCTGTGCGAGGTTCAGCGCCTCGTGGAACGTGCCGATGTTCGTCGCGCCGTCGCCGAAGAACGCGAGCGCGACGCGCGGCTCGCCGCGGAACTTGAACGCGAGGGCGGTTCCCGTGATCTGCGGGAGCCCCCCGCCGACGACCGCGTTCGCGCCGAGCATCCCCTTCTCGACGTCGTACAGGTGCATCGAGCCGCCGTACCCGTGCGAGCAGCCCTCGAGCTTCCCGTAGAGCTCCGCCATCAGCTCGTTCGGGTGCGTGCCCTTCGCGAGCGTGTGGCCGTGCGCGCGGTGCGTGGACATGATCACGTCGCCGTCGTCGAGCGCCCGGCAGACGCCGACGGCGACCGCTTCTTGGCCGATCGCGACGTGCAGGAACCCGGGTAGCTCGCCCGCGCGGAAGCGTTCCTCGACCTTCTCCTCGAAGCGGCGAATCAGCAGCATCTCGCGGAAGAATTCGCGCAGCAACGGCTCCGACGCGGCGCCCTTTTTCTCGACCTTCGCCACGATCCTGAGTCTATGCTCAGCGTGATGAGGCTCGTCGACCAGTGGCGGGAGCTCGAGCGCGCGCTTCCCGACGACTGGACCGACGCCCGCTTCGAGCTGCGCCTGCCCGAGGGGCGGCCGGCGGACCGCGCCGCGGCGGTGTTCGCGCCGCTCGCGCCGGCGCGCGGACGCGGCGTGATCCGCTTCTCGTGCGCGCGACGCGGCGGCGGCCCTGCGCCCGAAGCCGTCCGGCGCGGGCTCCGGCGCCTCGACGAGGAGCGTGTCGCGGGCGAGCTGCGGCTCCTCGCGGCCCGCGAGGCGGGCGCCGCCGAGCCTGGTGCCGCGCCCGGATCGCTGGCCGCCGACTGGGATGCAGAGGTGGGACGGCTCCCGGCGGACTGGAGCGACGTCTACGGCGAGGTCGAGCTGCGCTCGAGCGACCACCTCGAACGCGCGGCCCTCCTCCTCGCGCCGCTCAACCCGGCGCGCTACGGCAGCGCGATCGGGTTCCGCTTCCGCGTCGCGCGGCGCGCCGGGTACGGCGCGTCCGCCGAGATGACGCGCCGCTGTCTCGCCCGCTGCGACGACGAGCGCCTGGCCGGGCGCTTCCGCATCCTGCGCGCCCTCTCGAATACCGACCACGTCGACACGCAGGGGCCGGTCTGGTACGTCGGCGGGAGGTCCGTGTGAGCGCTGATCCCGTCTCGTGGTTCCTGATCGAGGCCGGATGGAGCGTCGCCGGCTCCGACGGGAGCGACCTCGGGAAGGTGCACGAGGTGGTCGGCGACTCGGGCAAGGACATCTTCAACGGGCTCGCCGTCTCGCCGCCGGGCCTCTTCAAGGGCTCTCGCTACGTTCCCGCCGAGCGCGTGGCGGAGATCGTCGAGGGCGCGGTCACGCTGGCCATGAACGCCGACGAGTTCGAGCAGCTCGACGAGCACGGCGCGGTCCCCCCGAGCGCGGAGGTGCGAGTGGACACGACCGACCTCGCGCCGGACTAGAGCGCGCCCTCGAGCTCCGCGACGAGCGCGCGGGCGTCGGCATCGTCCTGCGCGATCACGAGACACGTGTCGTCGCCCGCGAGCGTGCCGACGACGAGCGGGTGAGCGAGCGCGTCCAGCGCGCGGGCGATCGCGGGCGCTGACCCGAGCTCCGAGTGCACGACGACGATGTTCTGCGCGGCCGTGACGCGGCGCCCGAACTCGCGCAGGATCCTTCGCAGCGCTTCGCGCGGCTCCGTCCGCCGCTCGCGCGCGCGCGGGAGCACGTAGCGCGGCCGGCCGAGCGCGTCGCTCGTCTTCTGGAGCCCGAGCTCCCTGATGTCGCGCGAGACGGTCGCCTGCGTGACGCGGCACCCGGCCGCCGCGAGCGCCTCGAGCAGCTCGAACTGGCTGCCGACCTGCTTGCGCGAGACGACGCTCCCGATCAGGCGCTGCCGATCGGCCTTGTCCAGCGGGCGAGGCTCGCTCTGCATACGCACTGCATACTATGCAGAGGTTTTGCCCGCCGCGGGCGCGGCAACGATCAGCGGCGATGCTGCGCAAGGTGATGTGGACCACGCTGTACGCGGCCCTGGGGGCCGGCGCGACGATCGCTGCGCGCCGCCTCGCGTCGCGCATCTGGCGTATCGCGACCGGCGAGGAGCCTCCGACCAGGAAATGAGCCGCGGCGACGAGAAGATCGACGCTGCCGCGGACAAGCTCCAGGCGGCTGCGGAGCGCGCGGCGACGCAGGGCGGCCTGAAGGCGAAGCTCGCCGGCCCGCTGGCCGAGGACGCCGCGTTCGTCCGCAAGCTCAAGCCGAGCCTCATCGTCGCCCGCGCGCGCGGCGCAGCGCCGACGAACCAGAAGCCGGGCGAGGGCGTCGTCGCACCGTCCGGGCCGCAGCTCGGGCAGCGGCCGAAGCCGCGCGGCGGAGGCGCGGGCGGCGCCGAGCAGAACCCGTTCGTCGTCATCGGCGGGGCGCTCGCCGTCGGCGTGCTGCTCGCGAAGCTGGTCGACTGGAGGAGCCATGCCCACCCGAGGAAGTGAGCACGCGGCCGAGCCCGGCGTCGGCGCGGCAGTCAAGCAGGTCACGAACCACGCGAAGACGCTGATCGGGCTCGAGCTCGAGCTCGCGAAGCTCGAGATCAAGCGCAAGGCCGGCGCGTTCGGCCTCGGGATCGGCCTCCTCGTCGGCGCGGCCGTCTTCGGCGTGATGGCGCTCGGATTTCTCTTCGCGACCCTCGCCGCCGCGCTCGCGACGTTCCTCCCGACGTGGCTCGCGATCCTCGTCGTGGCGCTCTTCCTGCTCGCGGTCGCCGCGATCCTCGGCGCCGTCGGCGCGAAGCGCCTGAAGAACCCGCCCGTGCCGCAGGAGGCGATCCGCGAGGCGAAGCTCACCACCGCGGCACTGAAGAGCAATGGCACCCAGTAACGGCCGCACGCCCGAGCACGTCAAGCGCGAGATCGAGGCCGAGCGCGAGCAGCTCGCGCAGGCAGTCGAGGCACTCCGCTCCGGACTCGGCGACGCCGCCGACGTCGCCGGCAAGCTCCGCGAGCGGCTTCCGGCGGCGGCCGTGGGCGCTCTCGGCGCGGGCTTCTTCCTCGCCGGCGGGATCGGCGCGACGATGCGCTACTTCGCGCGCCGCGGCCGCGAGAGGTAGCCCGTGACCGAAGCCGCGGAGCTTCGGCCGGAGACGGGGACGGTCCCGCGCGGGCCGCACCGACTGAGCCCCCGCGAGTGGCTCCAGGTGTTCAAGCGCGCGTTCAAGGAGTTCATGGCCGACGACGCGATGGGGCTTGCGCAGCAGATCGCGTACAGCTCGTTGCTCGCGTTCTTCCCCGCGATGATCTTCCTCGTCGGGCTGTTCGGGCTGCTCGGGATCTACGACGACCTGAAGGAGTTCCTCGGCGTGATCGCGCCGGGCGCCGTGCTGGATGCCGTAAACGTCGCGCAGCAGAGCGCCGGGGAGAAGGGGACGTCGGCAACGGCGTTCGCCGTCGGCGCGTTCGGGGCGGTGTGGGCAGCGAGCGGCGCCATGAACGCGGTGATGAAGTCGGTCAACAAGGCGTACGACCGCGTCGAGACGCGCCCGTTCTGGAAGGTGCGCCTGACGGCGATCTTCCTGGTCGCCCTGACGGGCCTCACGACGGCGGCGCTCTTCGTCCTGATCGTCTTCGGCGGCCCGCTCGGCGAGGCGATCGCCGACAAGGCGCGCCTCGGCGGCGCGTTCCACCTGGTGTGGGCGATCCTGCGCTGGCCGATCGCGTTCGTCGGCATCCTGCTCTTCTTCGCGATCGTCTACTACCTGGCGCCAAACGAGGACGTCCGCGATTGGAAGTGGATCTCGCCCGGCTCGTTCGTCGGGGGCGTGCTCTGGCTCGTCCTCTCGGGCCTATTCGGGCTCTACACGAGCCTCTCCGACTCGTACGACAAGACGTACGGCTCGCTTGCGGGCGGGATCGTGCTCCTGCTCTGGCTGAACTACTCCGCGTTCGCGTTGCTGTTCGGCGCCGAGCTCAACTCGGAGCTCGACCAGCAGGCCGACATCCACGCGGCCGGCGGCCCGAACGCCGGCCTTGTCCAGCACGCGCGTCGAACGCGCTAGCGGCAGCCGCTAGCGCGTTCGGAAGGTGCCTCGCATGCTGTGCGCGTGCGGGTCGCAGACGAACTTGTACGTCGCGCGCGCGGCGAGCCGGACCCGCCAGGTGACCGTGCCGCGGAACGCGACGCCGGTCCTGCGGTTCACGCCGCGCCCGACCAGATGGAAGTTGTGCGCGGCGGAGCGGTCGCGGACGACGATCGTGTAGCGCCCAGCGCGGGCGCTGCCGACGCGCGCGCCCGTGGAGGTGCGCAGGCTGATCGTGAAGTTAGGCCCGACGGTCGCGACGAGGCGCCCGGGACGCGCGGTCGCGGCCGGCGCCGGCTGCTGCGGCGGTGTCGCCGCCGCGTCTCCGACGATGAAGCTGCCGCGCATGGAGCCCGGGTGCGGGTCGCACACGTACGTATACGCGCCGGCGCGAACTGTGACCGTCCACGTGGTGCGCCCGACGAAGTCGACGCCGGTGCGCTCTTCGACGCCGGGGCCGCTCAGGTGGAAGTTGTGGTGCTCCGACCGGTCGTCGACGGCGATCTCGTAGGTGCCCGGCGCGAGCTGCGTGACGCGCCCACCCGATGCGTCGGCGAGCGTGATCGTGAAGCCCGGGCCGACGGTCGCGAAGAGACGCGTGGGCTGCGCCGCGGCCGGTGCTGCTCCCGGAACGACGACGAGGGCGAGGGCGGCGAGCAGGAGGCGAATCCGGGTGGTCACGAAGGTGTCCTTTCGAATCGAGTGGCGTTCGTCATCCAGTACGGCGCCTGCGCCCGTTCGGATTCACGAGCGAACGAAGCGGGGCGGCCGGGGGGCCGCCCCCGGGGGGGGCGCCGTGTGCGCCGCGGGCCTAGGGGCGGGCTGGCGACCTGCCGCCGCGCAGGCGCCCCGGCGCGAGGAGGGCGTGCGCGATAAGCGCGATGAAGCCGATCGGCTGGCCGGAGAAGGGCACGTAGGCCGCCCCCCCCAGCACGCCGCCCGCCCCCCGCTTCCCCTTCTTCTTCTCGGTCTGCACGCCGAGCGCGCCCTGCGCACCCGGCTGCGACGCCTGCACGCCCTGCGTCTACGCCTGCACGCCCTGCACGCCTGCGTGCCCTGCGCCGCCGGGGTCCCCTGCGCCACCAGGGTCCCTGCGCCGCCGCCTGGGCGGGCCGGTTCTGCGTCGCGGTCACGCCTGCGACGCCGCCCGCCGCCTGGTTGTTGCTGCTGCCGAGCAGGGTCTACGAGCGGCGCGACGGACCTCCTCGAGGAGCCCACCGCCGCCCGCGGCGATCTGCTCGCCGTCACCGTCTGGCCCGGCTGCGTCACGAGCGTCGTGGTCGTGGTGCTGCACACGGCGCCCGTCGCGGTGTTGACGACGATCGTCTGCACCACGGGGATGTCCTCCGGGTGCTTCCCGAAGTGCGCCGAGCCCTCGTCCGGCGAGATGGACGAACTTCGGCTGACCGTTCTCGTCGACCGCGCCCGTCTTGTGCCAGACGCCGACGAGGACCTGACGCGTCGTCGTGGTGGTCGGGCACGTGTTGACGGTGGTGGTCGTGCCGCCGGTCACCGGCGTCACCACAATGCCCGGAACGGTCGCGCCGCACAGCGACGCAGCGAGCGAGATGTCGGCCGGGGTCGGCCACCCGGCGAGACGGGCGAGCGCAGCATCACGTCGCCGTGCGCCTGGTGAGCGGGCCGCGCTCGCGCTGATGTTGATGATCACGAGCGATTCGTCGCGGAGCTCGTCTTGTGGCAGATGAGCACCTTGTGGTTGTCGTTGTCGTTCGCGTTCTGGTTCTGGTTCTGGTTGTTCGAGGGCGAGTTCGACGACTCGTTGTTCCACGTCGGGTTCCGCAGGGCGCAACCGCCTGGCGGGCGCCGGGATGATGTCGCTGTGACCGTCCCGGTGGCCGTTGAGGCTGTTCTGGTTGATCGTGATCAGCACGTACGGGTTCGAGGCCGAGCCCGTTCGGTGGCAGATCGTGATCTTGCCCGCGCCCGACTGCGGCAGGCGCGTGGCGATGGATTGCGTGTTCACGCTCGACGTCGACGGCCGGTTGGACGTCGACGGCCGGTTGGACGCCGAACTACGCGCGCAACGGCGCCGAAGCGCGTCGCCAGGGCGGCGACGATCCACCTCCTGTGGCTTCGCCGCGTCCTCGTCCGAGAGCGTCCGCTCCCCGCGACTGGAAGGTGACGGCGAACGCGATCGACTTCTTCCCGGCGCCCACCTGCTCGCCGCGGTAGACGTCGAACGCGCGCATCTCGCGCGGCTCGGCCTGGCCCTGCGGTCGCCGCCACCACCGGGCCGCGGCTCCGAGGTCGCCCGCCACCACCTCGTGGACGGCGAAGGCGCAGGTCCTGGCGGAGCGGCGGGTACGCGATCGCGTCCTCGTAGAGGACGAGGTCGAGCGCACGCGCGACGAGCGCGTCGACATCGAGCTCGAACACTCCCCCGCTGTCCGGATCCGGGTCGCGCAGCTCGGCGACCACCTTCTTCGGCGGTCGTCGCGCCCACGCTGGAAAATCTCAGCTCCGGGCGCGCTCGAACCGCGGCGAGACGTTCAGCGCGGCGTACAGCGCCTCGACGGCTCGCCTTCGCGCGAGCGAAGCCGCCCTCGGTGATGCCCGCGACGTGCCACGGCTCGTGCGGAAGCTCCGCTCCGCTCGGCAGGTAGACGTGCGCGAGCTCGAACAGCGCGACGTCGGCGTTTCCGGCGGCGACGTTTCGGCGTGCGGCCTCGATCAACCCGTGGCCGAGGCTCGTGCGCAGCACCGCTTGCTCCGCCGAGAGCGGCTCCGCGAGCCGGATCGCGCCCGGCGCGGGATCGTCGGGGACGAGGCTCCACGTGTACGCCTCCGAGAACCCGAAGCCGACCAGCGCCTCCTCGACCCGCCTCCGCACGCGCTGCGCCTTCGTCAGGCGGCCGGCGATCACCCGTCGCTGCGGCAGCGTCGCCGGCAGCTCGTGGAGCTTGAAGCGCGCGACCTCCTCGACGACGTCGATTTCGCGTGTCACGTCCTGTGCGCGCCAGCTCGGCACGCCGATGGCGAATCCGTCGGAGACCTCGAACCCGAGGCGGGTGAGGATCCGGCGCTGCTCCTGCTCCGGAACGCGCAGAGCCGTCACCGCCTCGGTTCGTTCCGGCCGGAACGCGATCTGCGGCAGTGGGGGCGGCGTGCCGCGCGCGTCCGTGTCACCCGTCCAGCGCGCCCCGGCGAGCTCGACGAGGAGCTCCGTCGCGAGGCGCGCCGCCTGGAGAGCGGCCTCCGGATCGACGCCCTTCTCCCAGCGGTTCGAGGCCTCCGAGCGCAGACGCAGGCGCTCCGAGCTGTGCATGATCGTGACCGGGTCGAAGTTCGCCGCCTCGAGCAGAACGCTCGTCGTTGTCTCCGCGACCTCGCTCTCCTCGCCCCCCATGATCCCGGCGATCGCGACGGGGCGCTCGGCGTCCGCGATCACGAGGTCGCGCTCGTCGAGCTCGCGCAGCGTTCCGTCTAGCGTCCTGATCGGCTCGCCGCGGCGCGCGCGCCGTACGACGATTCGCCCCTCCGCGAGACCTCCGTGGTCGAAGCCGTGGAGCGGGCTGCCGAGCGCGTGCATCACGTAGTTGGTGATGTCGACGACGTTCGAGATCGGGCGCATGCCCGCGCCGACGAGCCGCGCCTTCAGCCACGGCGGCGACGGCGCGACCATCACGTCGCGGAAGAGCCGCCCGACGTACCGCGGGCAGCCGTGCGGGTCCTCGACGCGCACGTCGACCGGCTCGTCCTCGTGCCGCTCCGGGTCGCGGCCCGGCGGCGGCGCAAGGTCGAGGTCGTAGAGCGCCGCGACCTCGCGCGCGATCCCGTAGACCCCGAGCAGGTCCGGGCGGTTGTGCCCGGTCTGAATCTCGAGCACGTCGTCCGTGAGCGGGAGCACGTCGGCGAGCGGAGTGCCCGGCTCCCACGCCTCCGGCAGCACGAGGATCCCGCCGTGATCCGGGCCGAGCTCGAGCTCCCGCTCCGACAGGATCATCCCGCGTGAGCTCTCGCCGCGCAGCTTCGCCTCGCGCAGCGGGCCTTCAGAGCCGGGCAGGAGCGCGCCGGGCAGCGCGACGGCGACCGTCGCTCCGGCGCCGAAGTTCCAGGCGCCGCACACGATTTGCCGCGGCTCGCCCTCCCCCACGTCGACCTGGCAGAGCTGGAGGCGGTCCGCGTTCGGGTGCTTGCCCGCCTCGAGCACGCGCCCGACGCGGAAGAGCCCGAGGTTGCCGTCGGCGTCCAGCGCGCCGCGCGTCTCGATCCGCTCGACCTCGCAGCTCGCGATCACGAGCCGCGCGGCGAGATCGCGAACGGGAGCCTCGAGCGGCACGTACTCACGGAGCCACGAGACGGGGACCCGCATCAGAACTGCCTCAGCAGGCGGAGGTCGTTCTCCCAGAACATCCGGATGTCGGGGAGGCCGTGACGGAGGAGCGCGATCCGGTCGAGCCCGAGCCCCCACGCGAAGCCCGACCACTCGTCGGGGTCATAGCCGACGTTCTCGAACACGGCAGGGTCGACGACGCCCGCCCCGCCCATCTCGATCCACCCCGAGTACTTGCAGACGGGGCAGCCGC
This sequence comes from Gaiellaceae bacterium, assembly GCA_030446625.1. Classification (GTDB taxonomy): domain Bacteria; phylum Actinomycetota; class Thermoleophilia; order Gaiellales; family Gaiellaceae; genus JAUJMY01. The sequence goes on along the minus strand of JAUJMY010000016.1, from coordinate 44,894 downwards.
GCGCGTCGCAGAGGAAGCAGGTGACGTCGAACTCGACCGACGGCTCGGTGAACGGGAAGAAGCTCGTGCGCATCCGGAACTCCCGTCCGGGGCCGAACAGCTCGCGGAAGAAGTGCTCCATCGTTCCTTTCAGGTCCGCGAGCGTGATCCCGCGGTCGACCGCGAGGCACTCCACCTGGTGGAAGACGGGCGTGCTCGTCGGGCTCGGCGTGTCGCGGCGGTAGACGCGTCCGGGCACGGCCACGTACACCGGCGGCTCGCGCGACTCCATGACGCGGATCTGCCCGGTGGAGGTGTGCGCCCGCAGAAGCGTCTCGCGCCCGTCGTCGACGTAGAACGTCTCGCGCGGCGAGCGTGACGGGTGGTTCAGGGGCTGGTTGAGCGCGTCGAAGTTGTGCCACGCGGTCTCGACCTCGCGGCTGTCGACGATCTCGTAACCGAGCCCGACCAGGATGTCCTCGGCCTCCCGCCGGATCTGCGTCAGGACGTGCAGGTGCCCACGCGGGATCCGGTCGCCCGGGAGCGTGGGGTCGAAGCCGTCGGCGTCCTCCCGCCGGCTCGCCTGCTCGCGCGCGAGCCGTTCGGCGGCGGCGCGCGAGGCCGCCTCGAGACGCGCGCGGATCCCGTTCAGCAGGACGCCCGCGTGGCGGTCGCGCACCTCCCGGAGCGCCTGCTTCAGCGCGCTCTTGCGCCCCAGGTACGCGACGTTCGCCTCCGAGAGCGCGGAGTCGTCACGGGCGGAGTCGAACGCGCGCAGCGCGTCCGTCTCGTACCGCGACCAGTCCACGGCGGCGACTGTACCAACGGGTTTTTCGCGACTCATCGTTCCTCCTCTCGGCGGGTTCGGGGCGGAGACACGCCCCGGCCGAGGCCGCGCGGAACGACGGGCGGCTAGCGCGCCGGCGCCCCGGCCTCAGGCCGGGGCCGCGTAAACGGCTGCGCGCGCTTCGTCATCCGGCGCAGAATAGCGGCGATGAGCACGTACGACGCGTTCGCGCCGATCTACGACGTGTGGTTCCCCGGGACCGAGGACGTGCCGTTCTACGTCGAGCTGGCGCGCGAGGCGGAGGGACGGGTCGTCGAGCTCGCCGTGGGGACGGCGCGCGTCGCCGCCGCCGTCGCGCGCGAGACCGGCAAGCGCGTGATCGGGATCGATTCGTCCCCCGCGATGCTCGAACGCGCGCGCGAGCAGGGTGCCGACCTCGACCTGCGCCTCGCGGACATGCGCGATCTCGCGCTCGACGAGCCGGCGGGCCTCGTGTACTGCCCGGCCCGGTCGCTGCTCCACCTCCCGACGTGGGCCGACCGGCGGCGGACGTTCGAGCGTGTTGCCGGCGCGCTTCGCCCGGGCGGCCGCTTCGCCTGGAATGCGTTCGCCTTCGACCACGCGATCGCCGCGCGGCTGGACGGAGCGCACCAAGACGACCCCGTCGGCCACACGCTGCGCTACTCCGTCGGCGAGAGCCGCATCGACATCACGCTCGACTCGGGGGCGGCCATCTCGCTCTGGTGGGCGACGAAGAACGAGTGGCTCGGGCTTTTCGACGTCGCCGGCCTCGAGGTCGAGGCGCTCTACGGGGGCTTCGACGGGCAGCCGTTCGACGACGCGAGCCGCGAGTTCGTCTTCGTCGCGCGGAAGCCGAGATGACCGCGTACGACGCGATCGCGCGGCTGTACGACCCGTGGAGCCGCAGCGTCACCGAGGACGTCGAGTTCTACGTCGACCTCGCGCGGGAGGCGGGCGGGCCGGTCGTGGAGCTCGGCGTCGGCACCGGCCGGATCGCTCTCCCGACGGCGGCCGCGGGGATCCCCGTGATCGGCGTCGACTCCTCGCCGGGGATGCTCGAGGTGTGCCGCGCCGAGGCGGAGGCCGCAGGCGTCGCGCATCTCCTCGACCTGCGCGTGGGCGACCTGCGCGAGCCACCCGTGGCGGAGCGCGTCCAACTCGTGACGTGCCCGTTCCGGGCGTACCTCCATCTCGCCGACGACGTCGAGCGGCTGCGCGCGCTCCGCGCCGCGCGCGAGCTCCTCCTCCCCGGCGGCTTGCTCGCCTTCGACGTCTTCGAGCCGGGGTCGGAAGACGTGGAGGAGACGCACGCGCGGTGGCTCGAGCGCGAGCCCGGGATCTTCGAGCGCGCCGACTGGGACACCGGTGCGCGGACGCTGACGCTCTCGGTCCGCGGCGACTCCGGCGGGACGACAATGGTCCTCTCGTGGATCTCGCCGCTCGAGTGGCGCGCGCTCCTGGAGCGCGCCGGCTTCGAGGTCGAGGCGTGCTACGGGTGGTTCGACCGGCGGCCGCACGCGGGCGGCGAGGACAGCGTCTGGCTCGCGCGTCGTCCGGAGGAGCCATCTTGACGCAGGCGCGACGATGATCGTGTGGATCCCGACGACGTCACACACGTGCTTGAGGCACTGTTTGACATCCGGAGCGATGTGTCGCGGATCGTCGAGCTGTTAGAGGAGGACGGTGAGCAAGAAGGACGTGAAGAGGCGGATACGTGAGGAGCGGCTCGCTGAGAAGGCCGAGTACGACGCGCGGACCCGCCGCCTGAAGGAACGGATCGATCGCGGCCTGCGCGACGCTCAGGCGCGCCGGCGCGCGACCTCGTAGAGCGCGATCGTCCCGGCCATCGCGACGTTGAGCGACTCCGCGCTCGGCGCCTGAGGGATCGTCGCGCGCTCGTCGCAGCGCGCGACGACGTCGTCCGGCAGCCCCTCGCGCTCGGCGCCGAGGACGAACGTCGCTGCGCCGAGATCGATGTCCGCCAGGGGACGTGCGCCGCGCGGGACGAGCGCGACCCACGGACGCGGCGCGTCGTCGAACGAAAGCAGCGGCACGCGGAAGATCGCGCCCGCGGACGCGCGTAGCGCCTTCGGACCCGTAGGGTCGGCACATCCCTCGGACAGTGCGACGCCGGCGCCGAACGCGTCCGCCGCGCGCACGAGCGTCCCGACGTTCCCGGGGTCGCCGACGTGCCAGAGCGCGAGCGCGCGGTCGCGCGTCCCGCTCGGCAGCGCGTCGCGCCCGAAGATCCCGAGCACGCGCGGCGGGTGCCGGAGCGCGGACACCTCGCCGAGAAGTGCAGGCTCGACGTTCTCGCCCGCGACGAGGAGCTCGATCGGAGCGATGCCGGCGTCTCGTGCGGCGTCGACGAGGTCCTCGCCCTCCGCCACGAACAGTCCGAGCTTGTCGCGCCACCGCCGCTCCCGGAGCTTCCGCACGAGCTTGAGCGTCTCGTTCTGGCGCGACGTGATCACGCGCCGGCAAGCCAGTCGATCCACGAGCCGTGATAGCTCGCCTCGGCCATGTGCTCGCGCGGGCCCGGCCACACGCGCACGTAGAGGCCCCAGTGCGCAGCCCCACGCGCGCGCGGCGAGCCGCTCGAGACGAGCGCGAGCGGCGCGTGATGCGCGGCGGCGTCGAGCGCCGCGAACACACGATCTCGTCCCTCTTTCGCGACGTAGCCCATCGCCGCCGTCTCGAAGACGACGGTGAGGGCACCCGCGGAACGCTCCGCGAGCACGTCGGGCAGTACCTCGACGAAGTCACCACGAACGAGCTCCGGCGGATCCGAACGCAGCACGTCGATCGCGTGTTCGAGCCGCTCCAGCCGCTCGATCTGGTCGGCCCAGACGAACGACTTGAGCAGGAGCGCGCCCTCGTCCGTCGTGAGGTCGATCGGGGCCGCGTCCACGCCGACGCGCCGCCCCACGCGAGGCCGCAGCGACAGCAGCTCCGCCGGGACGGGCGCGCGCTCCTCGCCCGCGAGCACGAGCGGGGCACCCGCGTCGCCCCACTCGCCGGCCGCGTAGCGGTAGCCGTAGCGGTCCCACACGAGGTTCAGCCCGGCGCTCGGCCCGAGCTCCACGACGTCGAACGTCTCCGCGCCCGTTCGCCGCGCGACCTCGAGGAAGAGCGGGAGCAGCACCCACGATCGCTGCACCTCGTTCGTCTGCACGCCTTGGGTCGCGACGAAGTCGCGCAGCCACTCGCGCCGCTCCGCGAGCACTTCGCGCGGAGACCGCCAGACGTCCACTGCCTCCGCGAGCGTGAGGTAGTGCAGCGCGCCGAGCAGGCGTAGCGGCGCGTCCCACCCGGGCTCGGCGAGGATCTCGTCCGCGAGCGGCTCCTCCGCGAGCTCGCGGCACACGCGCGCGTACAGCGGCGAGGCGGCGGCGGCGCAGCTGCGCGCCTGCTCGAGGAACGCGTCGCGGAGCTCGGGTCTCAGGCGGGCTGCGACGCGAGCGCGGCCTTCGCCTGCTCCGCGATCGCGCTGAACGCGGCGGGGTCGCTCACGGCGAGATCGGCGAGGATCTTTCGGTCGAGCTCGATGTTCGCCGCCTTGCAGCCGGCGATGAACTGGTTGTACGAGAGCTCGTTCGCCCGCGCGGCCGCGTTGATGCGCGTGATCCACAGCCGCCGCAGCGTCCGCTTCTTCGCCTTCCGGTCGCGGTACGCGTAGACGAGCGAGTGCTCGACCTGCTCCTTCGCGTACTTGTAGCTGCGGCTCTTGAGACCCCAGTAGCCCTTCGCCTGCTCGAGGACCTTGCGCCGCTTCTTGCGCGCGTGGACGGCTCGCTTGACTCGCGGCA
>JAUJMY010000016.1:0-40198 GCA_030446625.1 Gaiellaceae bacterium | reverse complement strand
CTTGAACCGCTTCTTCGCCCCGCTGTTCGTCTTCTGCTTTGGCATCGTCTCTCGTCACTCCCGCGTTCTTGCTCGGCCCGAGCACCATCACCATGTTCCTGCCGTCCTGGAGCGGCGGCGACTCGATCACCGCGATCTCCTTGACGTCCTCCGCGAGCCGCATCAGGAGGTCCCGGCCACGCTCGGGGTGCTGCTGCTCGCGCCCGCGGAACATGATCGTCACCTTGACCTTCGCGCGCTGGTTCAGGAACCGCACGACGTGGCCCTTCTTCGTCTCGTAGTCGTGGACTCCGATCTTCGGTCTGAGCTTGATCTCCTTGACGTTGATCTGCGACTGGTGCTTGCGCGCGAGCTTCGCCTTCTGCTCCTGCTCGTAGCGGTACTTGCCGTAGTCCATGACCCGCGTCACCGGCGGGTCGGCCTGCGCCGCCACCTCCACGAGGTCGAGGCCCTTCGCGTACGCGTACTCGACGGCTTCGCTCGTCGGCTTGATCCCGATCTGCGTCCCGTCCTCGTCCACCAGCCGGACTCGCGGTACGCGAATCGCGTCGTTGATCCTGACCTGCGGGACCTGCCGGACCGGCTCGACGAACCGCCGTGGCCTCAAAGGGCTGTCACCAAGCTGACGCTTCCTCCTTCATCTACGACAAAGCCGCTGCAAGCAGCGGCCCGTGTTCCTCGTCGTCTCGACTCGGTTGAACCTGCGGCGAGCGCGGCGCGCTTCCGAAGGTGAGGGACGGGACCCTGCTTTGCAGGGTCAGAGAGTAGCAAGCTCGCGCACGAGGTCGGCAAGACTCGCCGTGTACTGCCCACCGCCGCGGTCGCGCACCGCGAGCGACTCCGCCGACTCGCGGTCGCCGAAGACGATCACCTTCGGGATCTTCTCCAGCTCGGCGTCGCGGATCCGCCTACCGACGGTCTCGTCGCGCTCGTCCAGGTCGAGACGGAAGCCGGCGTTCTCGAGCTTCACGCGGACCTCGGCGGCCGCCGCGCGATGGTCCTCCCCCACCGGGATCACGCGCACCTGGACCGGCGCGAGCCACAGCGGGAACGCGCCGGCGTAGTGCTCGATCAGGATCCCGATGAAGCGCTCGAGCGAGCCGAAGAGCGCGCGGTGGAGCACGTACGGCGTGTGCTCCTGGTTGTCCGCGCCCATGTACGTGCAGCCGAGCCGCGCCGGCTGCTGCCCGTCGACCTGGATGGTGCCCATCTGCCACGGGCGCCCCACCGCGTCGTCCATGAAGAGGTCGATTTTCGGCCCGTAGAACGCGCCCTCGCCTTCCATCACCCGGTACGGGATGCCCTGCCGCTCCAGCGCCGCCCGCAGCACGCTCTCGGTGTAGTCCCACTGCTCGTCGCTGCCGAGCTTGTTCTCGGGACGCGTCGCGAGCTCTGCGTGCGCGAGCTCGCGGACGCCGAACCGGTCGTAGACGAAGCCCACGTAGTCGAACATCTCGTCGATCTCGTGCTCGATCTGCTCCTCGGTGCAGAACACGTGCGCGTCGTCCTGCGTGATGTGCCGCACGCGCAGCAGCCCGTGGAGCGTCCCCGTCGCCTCGTCGCGGTGCAGCGGCGCGGCCTCGGCGAAGCGGAGCGGCAGCTCGCGGTAGCTCCGCAGCCGGCTCGCGAACAGGAGCATGTGCCCCGGGCAGTTCATCGGCTTGAGGCCGAACGTGGTCTCGCCATGCGGGACGAGGAACAGGTTGTCCCGGTACTTCTCCCAGTGCCCGGAGCGGTGCCACAGCTCGACGTCCCACATCAGCGGCGTCTTGACCTCGTCGTAGCCGCGGCGCGCGTTCTCGCGGCGCCGTAGGTCCTCGAGCGCGTTCCAGATCGCCATGCCCTTCGGGTGCCAGAGCGGCATGCCCGGGGCGAGGTCGTCGAAGTGGAAGAGGTCGAGCTGCGGGCCGAGGCGCCGGTGGTCGCGTTTCCTTGCCTCCTCGAGCCGCGCCAGATGCGCCTCGAGGTCCTCCTTCGAGTAGAAGGCGGTGCCGTAGATCCGCGTCAGCTGCGTGTTCCGCTCGTTGCCGCGCCAGTAGGCGCCGGCGAGCCCGGTCAGCTTGACCGCTTTGATCGGGCGCGAGTCCTGGAGGTGCGGCCCGCGGCAGAGGTCCGTGAACTCGCCCTGGACGTAGACGGAGATCTCGCCCTCCGCCGTGTCGACGAGCTCGACCTTGTAGTCCTCCCCCTGCTCCGCGAAGAAGCGCTTCGCCTCGTCGGCCGCGACCTCGCGCCGCTCCCACGCGCGCCCCTCGTCGAGCTCGCGCTGGATCTCCGCCTCGATCCGCGGCAGGTCTTCCTCGCGGATCGGCTGCGGGAACTCGAAGTCGTAGTAGAAGCCGTTCTCGATCGGCGGGCCGATCGCGATCTTCACGCCCGGATACAGGCGCCGGACGGCTTCGGCGAGCAGGTGCGCCGTCGAGTGCCGGAGGACATACAGCGCGTCCGGATCGTCCTTGTCGCGCGTGGTCAGGATCTGGATCTGCTGCCCGTCCCGGAGCGGCAGGCGCAGGTCCTGGACGGTGCCGTTCGAGCGCAGCAGGACGGCCTGCTCGGCGAGCTTCGGGCCGATCGCGCGCGCGGCGTCGAGCCCCGTCGCCCCGTCGGGAAGTTCAAGCTCCGAGTTGTCGGGAAGGAGGACTCGCATGAGCACCCAGGATAATGAGGCAGTCAGCACAGAGACCTCGCCCGATCGCGCGGAGGACATGGCCGTGGGACCTGGGCGGGTCGACAACCGGAACGAGGAGGTCGAAGGGTCGCCGATCCCGGACCCGGAAGCCGACGACACCGGCGCCGACGACATTCCCGAGGCCGACTGAACCACGCGCGCGGCGCGCCCGCGCCTCCCGCACCTTCAGTTTCGAGGCGATTTCGCGCGGGTAGCCCTCGCGCGCAAGCAACAGGGAGGAAGAACACATGGCACGTAGCGTCCGCGATCTGATGACGCCGAACCCGCAGGGCGTCGAGGCGTCGGCGTCGGTGAGCGACGCCGCGCGGATCATGAAGGAGCAGGACGTCGGCCCCGTGCCGATCCTCGAGGGCGGGCAGCTCGTCGGGATGCTGACCGACCGCGACATCGCGATCCGCGTCGTCGCCGAGGGCCGCGACCCGCAGTCGACGACGGCCGGCGAGATCGCGTCGCGCGACCTCGTGACGATCGATCCGCAGCAAGATCTCGACGAGGCGCTGCGGCTGATGGCGCAGCACCAGGTGCGGCGGCTTCCGGTCGTCGAGGAGGACGGCCGGCTGGTCGGCATCCTCGCACAGGCCGACGTCGCGACCGAGCACGGCGACGATCGTGCGACCGGCCAGGTCGTCGAGGAGATCTCGCGCTGAGCAGCTTCGGGGGCGGCCCGTCCGGGGGCCCCCCCCGACCCGGCCCACCGCGGCGCGCCCGCGGGCGCGCTAGTCCTCCTCGAGCTGCGCGAGCTCCCGCTCGGAGTCGGCAAGGCGCGCCGCCGCGTCGTCAGCCTCGGCGGCCGCGCGCTCGGCGACCTCCTCCGCCTCTCGCGCAGCGTCGCGCGCGGCGTCGGCGGCGTGCTCCGCCGTTTCGGCCCGCTCCCTCAGCCGCGCAGCCTCGCCGCTCAGGCGACGCACTCGCTTTCTCGCCTCCGCGACGCGCTGCCGCCGCTCCTGCGCGCTCCCCTTCGTCGGCGGCGCGGGAGCGAGCGCCGCGAGCGCGCCGAATCCCGTCGGTTCCACGTCGCCGCTCAGCCGCCCGGTCTCGAGCAGCTTCCGCGCGTCGTCGTCCACGGCCGCCGCGCGCAAGATCGCCGTCACGCGCTCCGGCATCCCCTGCCTGTCGGCGCCGAGGTCGCGCGCCGCCGCGACGAGCGAGCGGACGGTGCGCCGTTCGTCCGCGACCGCTTCGCGCAGCGCGTCTGCGCGCCCCGCGAGCTGCGCCTTTCGCAGCCGCTCGCCGACCGCGAGCAGCTCGCGCACGTCGTCGTCGCGCGTGCGGACGAGCTGGTTCACGATCCACGCGGCGACGTTCGGCTTCGGCAGCGCCTTCACATCGTCCGCCGCATCGCGTTGCCCCGCCTTGCGCAGCCGGCTGGCGAGGTCGTTGCGCGCCTTCGTGAACTCCTCCAGCGGGAGCCCGTAGAGCCGGTCGAGCTCCGCCTCGAGATCGGGGACGACCGCGAGCGGCATCGGCACGATGCTACGACGCTAGGGCGCCGCGCGAACCGTCCAGCTCGTCCTCCGTCGGTCGAGCGCTTGATCGTCCCGTCGTGGAGCGCGACGAGGAGCTGGTTGCCGCGCCCGAGGAAGGCGGCCGGCTCGCCGCCGATCTCACCGCGTGGCGCGAAACGAGCGCCGCGGTCGCGACTGAGCCAGACGGCACCCGCCCCGTCCACCAGGTACAGCGCGTCGGGCTGCGGCCACGCGAGGAGGCCTGCCGCTTCGCCGACGCGCCGCCACGCTCTGCCGCCATCGCGCGAGAGGTACAAGCCCTGCTCTGCATCACCCGCGACGGCGGCGGCCACGAGGGTCGGGTTCGTCGGATCGACCGCGAGGTCGATGATCGGACCGGGTCGCGCGCGCTCGGTCCAGCTCCCGCCGTCCGGGCTCATCAGCAGGCGGTCGTTCGACGCGTCGTAGCCGTAGAGGCGTCCGCGCGCGAACCGCAGGACGTGGAAGTCGGCCTCCCCGAGGAGCGAGACCGCCCGCCACGTGTTTCCCGCGTCGTTCGACTCGATCAGGCCGAGGAGCGGCGGCAGGTTGCCCGACCGCGCCTCCTCGACGTCCGGATGCCCGGAGCCGAGGAAGCGGTTCCGGCCGACGACCGTGAAGCCCATCGTGTCCTGCATCCGCGTGCCCACGCGCACCGGCGTCTGCTCGTCGCTGGCGACACGGTAGAGGCCGCTGTGCGTGGCGATGAAATGTGCGCGGTGGGCGGGGTCGCCGCCGCGGCCGTGCACGTGCACCGGACCGGGATCGACCGCGTCGCGGGCGGGCGGGTCGGGCTCGGCGCCTCGGTCGCCGAGGAGCCGCGCGGCGCGGGCGGCGAGGGGGAGCGTCGCGGCCGCGGCCGCGCCGGGCAGAAGGAGCGACCGACGCGCCCCCGGCTCGGGGGCGCGTCGCGCGCGTCGCGCTTGCTTTGCCTTCTTGCCGCTCGTCACGTCTCTGCCCGTATCTTGCCCTCAATGGCCACGCGCGTTCGCTTCGCCCCCTCGCCGACGGGCTTCCTGCACATCGGCGGCGTCCGAACCGCCCTCATGAACTGGCTCTACGCGCAGCAGACCGGCGGCGCATTCCTCGTCCGGATCGAGAACACGGACACGTCGCGCGAGGTCGAGGCGGCCGCGGAGCGAATCTTCGACGACCTGCGCTGGCTCGGGCTCGACTGGGACGAGGAGCCTCGCTTCCAGCTCGACCGCGTCGACGCCCACCGCGAGGCGGCGGAGCGCCTCGTCGCCGAGGACAAGGCGTACGTGGACGAGGGCGCGATCCGGCTCCGGATGCCCGGCGAGGGCGAAACGCAGTGGACCGACCTCGTCAAGGGGACGCTCCGCTTCGCGAACGCAGACGTGAAGCAGGCGCTGCGGCCGCGCGACGACCCCTCCGCGCCCGGAGACATGGTGATCGTGCGCGCCGACGGGCGGCCGACGTACAACTTCGCCTCGCCCCACGACGACGTCCTCGACGGGATCACGCACGTCATCCGCGGCGACGACCACGTCTCGAACACGCCGAAGCAGCTGGCGGTGATGCGCGCGCTCGGCGCCGAGCCGCCGCAGTACGCCCACCTGCCGATGGTCTTCGACGACAGCGGCAAGAAGCTCTCGAAGCGCCGCGGCGCGGCGTCGCTCCAGGAGCTCGAGGCGCGGCGCAACGAGCCGCTGGTGTACCTGGAGGAGTTCCGGGCAGTCGGCTACCTCCAGGACGCGCTGATCAACCACCTCGTCCTGCTCGGCTGGTCCCCCGGCGCCGAGGAGACGATCCTCCCGCTGGACGAGATCCTGGCGCGGTTCAGGCTCGAAGACGTCAATCCGTCGCCGGCGCGCTTCGACTACAAGCGGCTCGACTGGATGAACGGCGTCTACCTGCGCGCCCTCGCGCCGGAGGAGTTCGCGGACCGGCTCGTCGCGTACCTGCGGCAGGAGGGCTACGAGTGGGACGAGGCCCGCGTCCGCGAGACCGCGCCGCTCGTCCAGGAGAAGATCGCACGCCTCGGCGAGTACCCGGCGTTCGCTGGGTTCTTCTTCCAGTCGGCGGAGGACGTGCCCGCAGCCGCCGCGGAGCTCGACGGCTCGGTCATCGCCGCGGCGATCGAGGCGCTGGAGCCGCTCGACGAGTTCTCACCCGAGGCCATCGAAGGCGCGCTGCGGCCGCTGCCGGAGCGGCTGAGGCTCAAGCCGCGCGACGTCTTCCGCCCGCTCTACACCGCCGTCTGCGGCCGCCCGACCGGGCCGTCGCTCTTCCACTCGCTCCCGCTGCTCGGCAAGGAGGAGTCGCTCGCGCGGCTGACGCGCGCGGGCGAGCACGCGGCGACCGCCTCGGCGGACGTTCGCGTACAGGAGTAGCGGCACCTCGCAATCGTGGCTGCCGGCATCGCGGCAATCTTCTCGAGCACAGCCTGTTCCTCGTCCGGCTTGCCCTTGCTCGCGCGCGCCGCTTTCAGCTCTTGCGCGCGCTCCCGCATCGCCTCTCGTTCCTCTTTCGTGAGACCGGTGTCCGCCTTGCCGGTCGTGCTCTTGGCGGGCTTCTGAGTCCCCTTCTTCGGCTTTCCTCTCAGCCATCGCGTAGCACCTCCGTGGCCGGGGTCGTGGAGGTGGTGTTCAGCACGCTCCTTTCGGTGGTTCGTCTACGTGTGCGAAGCGGGCGAGCCGCTGCAGCAGTGCACCGCGCCAAGTTCCAGTGGCGGCACAGGTGGCGTGGCTCCGTTCCGATTGCGCGGTTCCCGATACCGCGGAGCCCATCCGCGGCCGCGGTCGTCGTCTAAGTCGCGTAGGCGAGCTCCATCAGGCGGGTCAGTTCCGCGGTGATGGCTCCGCGCAGCTCGCCGTGCCGCTCATCTGCATAGGCGTGCGCTGCGTCATTCCGCACGTCCTTCGGATAGCGCCACACGGGGCCGCCGATCTTGTCGGGCGGCTCCCACACATAGCGTGCGTGCACGTGTCCGTGGAGGACGGGGATGGAGTTACCGAGCACCTCGTAGTTCACACGCCGGAGGCCATGCGGACGGCAGGCGCGCTCAACTGCTTCGCCGAGCAGCGAGAGGTCGAACAGGAACTCTCGTCGTCGTTCCCAGTCAAGATCGCTCAAATGGTCGACCGTCGCGTCGTCCGTGAGCAGCAGTGAGTATCCAGGCAGGTGCTGCGTATCGCCGACGACGGCGAAGCCGCCGCGCATCCGTGCCATCACGAGCGGGTTCTCGCCCCGATGCGCCGAGCCGATGCGGTCGTCTCTCCAATCAGTCATTGGGCGAGCTTAGGCAAGAGACAGAGACGACGCGGGTTCGCGCCGCTTCTCGGAAGACAGCAAACAGAAACCCCCGCTCGCGCGGGGGTTGATGGGCGGTACTGGGCTCGAACCAGTGACCCCCAGCTTGTCGAGCTGGTGCTCTCCCAACTGAGCTAACCGCCCTCGGCGCGCAGTTTAGCCACGTTCGGCCTCCGTCGTGCTCGTCCGCGTCGACCGTTGGCCAGAGTTTGGCCGTCGGGCTCGAGGAGCCGCCTAGCGGACGCGCGCGCCTTGAAAGACAAAGGCGAGCGCGACGCTCCGGAGGCCGGTGTCGCGCTCGCCCGTGGCAGATACGGCGACCTGTCACGGCCAGAGTAACGAGCGAAGCGGCGGAGGAACCCGTCGATATAGAAGACAGTAGAAGGGCCTCGAACTTCCCAGATTCCTCAGACTGAGGCCCCGTCCGTGGCGCGAAAGCGCGGGCAGACGGAGCGAGTCGAGCCGGTACTAGAACCCGGCTCGTGCGCGGCAAAGCACGACCTGGGCGCGCCATAGCTCCGGACCGACGGCCTACACTGTGGAGCGACGGCAGACGGCAGATCGGCGTTACTGCTCTCCGCTCACGGGGGCAGTACGCCTCGAACCACCCGCTCGCTCCGACTCCGGCAGTGAGAACTACGGCTTACCGTGAGCGAGCATCGTCGATGTCGATGCGATGTACGCGTCCCGTACGCGTGCTCGTATAGACGCACTCCCATTCGAGCTTCCGCCACTCCCACTCGGTTGCGGTTCGCCAAGGACCGATGTTCGGAGTCGGAATAAAGCCGGCGAGAATGTAGGCGAGGTATTCGTCGCAGGCGTGCGAAGCCTGGCGCTCGTCGTATACGACGGCTCCGAGCACCAACGCGAGTGCCCCCGTGACGGCGAGCACCAGCCTCCACCCACGCTGCACAGGGGCACGATAGACCGCGGCTACCGTCCGAGCCTGCCGACAAGGTAAGGCTCGTGCAGTCGGTTATCCGCGCTCGCGACGATCTCGCCCGCTACGTGCGGCAGCAGGTCGAGCAGCGCTACCGAGAGACGCAGCGACGAAGCGACCTTGAAGCTGCCGGACGTCTGCTCGCGCTCGCGCTCTACCTCGAAGCGCTCGCCTGGGACGGCGAGCTAGCCCGCCTCCTCGATGCCTCCGCGCCGACGTGCGTCCGGCGCGAGTTTCCGAGCACGAGCACGCGCGCGCTCATCGAGCAGTGGGCGAACGAGCAGCCGTGGCCGCTCGACGTCTTCGTGCGACTCCTCATCGACGGCGAGCTACGCGAAACGCTTGATGCGGAGCTAGCAGCGCTGGCCTAAACGGCCACTAGGAGGGATTGGCGATATCGGAAGGCGAGGTCGCCGATCATGTGCGCCGGATCAGCGTGGCTCGAAGTCGAGGATGAAGTAGACGAGCACGACGGCGACGATCCAGAGCACGCCGGCTGCCACGAGCGACGCCACCGCCCACTTTGCCGAGCGCGCCCACGTCCTGCCGAAGCCGCGTGCCGCAAGAAGCGAGAGCACTACGGCAGTTCCGCCGCCCAAGACGGCACTGAGAGGAGCGTCTGAGTCATCCACGGCCGTCTGCGCAGCTTCACTTCCGACGTAGAACGCCGCGAACGGAGCGACGACGAGGCAGAAGACGGCAAGAGACGCCCGAGCCACACGAGCATTTGTAACAGCGGCGATGCGGGGCGCGGCTAATAGCGCGCGCTGTTACGACTTCACATGCTCAGCGAAGGGGCCGGGACGTGGGAAGCGACCCGTGGGCGTTCGGCTCGCCTCCCGGCCCCGATCATCACGAATCTTTGCTCGCGAGATAGCGGTCGATCCGCTCTCCCATTTTGCGCAGCGGACGGACAGCGGCAGCCGCCGCGGTGGCGAGGTCATATGCCGACGCGAGCGGCCCCGCTCCCAGTTCGTATTCGAGGTGCGCGGGCCAGTCGATCGGCAGCACGTAGCTGATGTCCCAGCCTTCGTCGTCCGGCTCGAACGCGACTCCGACACCGCTCTCCATCGCTGCGTCGAGCAGTTCCATGACTGACTTCCTTACGAGATCGTCCGAGACCGCGGTACTCACGCGGCCTCGCGCCTGAACTGCAGCACGACGGTTTCCTCATCGAGGAGCCGCGTGCGCACGCGGCCATCGCGCCGCTTCGCCTGCGTCCGCGCGTTCTGGATGAAGGTCTTTGCCTTACCGCTGAAGTCGTCGCCTCGCCTCAGCATCCAGACTTCTCCGTTCAAGAGCTGCGGCCAGTCGTGGCGTGCGTGACTGGGAAGGGCTGGGAAGCTATCGAGCTTTGTTGGCATGAGTCACGTGCTCTCTCGGTCGTTGACTTCGCTACGACCGTATATTCGATTTCCGCGAAATCTGTCTCTGTGGATAACTTTCGCGCCGCGGATTCGAACACTGGTTCGAGGCCGCTCCGGAGGCGGCTCGTTTCCAGGATCAAGACGCGCTGCGGATTCGAACCACTATTCGAATCCGCACCGATACGCCCTTGACAGGCGTCGGTCGCGGCGTCCGTCGCGCAGAAGACCGCTCGTCCGCGCCGCGAATACCGGCGGCGTCTCGCTCGGCGTGACGCTCTGGGTCGGCGGATCGGTGGTGTCAGGCCTGCTGATCGGCGCTGCCGAGTTCTTCGACGGAGTCGCCGACATGATGGAGCGGTCCCCCGGGGGCGACGCGTTCGCGCCCATGTTCCGCCAGACTGCCGACGTCTTCCGAGAGCAAGTCGGGACTGAGTTCCGCGAGGCCTTCGAAGCGCCCTACACGCTCGCGTACATCCATCTGAAGGACGCGCGCGTGTTCTCGCCGAGCGGCGGCGCGATGCCCCAGGAGGGATTCTGGTGGCGCGGGCGGATCGACAAGGTCGACGGGTTCACCATCGGCAGCCTGTCCATCGCGCGCTAGGCCCCCCGCCCCGCCCGTACCAAAACGCGCTCCGCCCGCTGACGATCTAGTACCGCTCGCGCTGGACCCGCGCCGATTCCCCCGATACGGTGCCGCAAAGAGCTGTTTCCGGTACTCGACACGAGGGAGCGCCATGAACGAGCCTGTACGTCCCGCGCCGCCGTCTATATGGAGCGGCGAGTTCGTCGCCGTCTGGCCGGAGGGACCCGCCTCGGATTACACGGGCGGCGACCCGCTTCGACCCGGCGACGTAGTGATAGAAGACGGACGCAGCTACGTCCTCGATCGCTGGGAGGTCTCCGAGCGCCCGGACGAGGACGGGAAGTACTCGGTCCGCGGGATCTTCCGCGCTTCATGAAGCGGCTCCCGCACGTCATTGATCGCGGCGACTTCGATGTGCGCTCGGTCGTGCTCGCAGAGAGCGAGTACTCGGGAGGGGGATCGGCGACGTTCCCGGTGCGCCTCCCGAAGGGAACGCTCCTGCGCGCGTTCCTCCCGTCGTCCGCCGCTCGTCCCTGCTACCTCGAGGGCTACAGCGTCCTGATCCGCACGTAGCCCGAGCTCGGCTCGCGGGCCACCGCGCGCGCGGCGACGAACTGCGGGTGTCGTGCACGTCACTCCGACATCGGCCGCCAGAGCCACCGGAGCGCGTCCGGCAAGATCACGCCGTCGTGGTTTCCGTCGTGGCCGCCGTCTCCGAGGACGAAGCGGAAGTCGTACCCGCGTTCCGCGAGCGCGGCAGCGACGCGCAAGTTGTTGCTGAGGAAGTTGTATTGAGCGGAGTTCCAGTTGAGGTCGCGGGCCACCGTGTGCAGAAAGATGCGTAGGGCTTCTTCGGCGTCTCCTGGATCAGCTCGGGGTAGCGATTGCCGCCGTCGAGCTGGGCGAAAGCGCCCACGAAGCTCAGGACGCGCCGGAACCGGTCGGGTCGCATCCACGCGACGGTGAACGCGCAGACTCCGCCGCTGCTCCCGCCGCCGACCGCCCACCGCTCGGGATCGTCCGTGATCGCGTAGCGGCCTCGGACATCGGACAGGATCTCCGTGAGCAGGAACGTCGCGTAGGCGTCGCTGAACGCGTCGTACTCCGCGTTTCGTCTCCCGGCTCGCCCGGGGCGACGAAGACCCCGATCGTCGCGGGCATCTCTCCTCCGTGAATGAGGTTGTCGAAGACGATCGGGACACGCGCGTCGAGGTGGAGATCGAGGTACCACTCGGCGTCCTGGAAGACCATCAGCGATGCCGGCTCCGATTCGGTGTAGTGAGCCGGGACGTACACCCAGTAGCGGCGGTGTGTCCCGGGGAAGACACGGCTCGCGTTCCACTCGTACTCGTGGATCGCACCGCGCGGGACGCCCGGCTGCGGAAACGAGTCAGGGCCGTGCGCGTAACGAGCGGGGAAGTCCGTCGGATGACGAACGTACGGAATCGCAGTCACTTCTTACCTCCAGAGACGCAGGAAGGTCGCGGCGCGAGTAGCGCCGCGAACGACGTCGAGGATCGAGAAGTGGCTACATCCGTCGCGGAATCTAACAGCGTCCGCGGCGCGTCCAACGCTCGCGTGGGCCACCATCGACGTACCTAGCCCCACAGCGCTCGCCGTTCGCGCGCGCGGACCCCGTAGGGTTGGCGCGTGAGCGCGACCGTCATCGAAGCGACGATCACCTGCCCGGAGTGCGGGTTCGCGATCGTGGAGACGATGCCGACGGACGCGTGCCAGCATTTCTACTCCTGCACGTCCTGCGGCGTCCTGCTCAAGCCGAAGGCGGGCGACTGCTGCGTCTTCTGCTCGTATGGAGACCACGTGTGCCCGCCGCGGCAGGACGCGTAGCCCGCGCGGGCTCGGCTAGCGCGCGAACAGGACGCTCGGGTCGATCGGGCGGTTGCGGTCGCGGAGCTCGAAGTGGAGGTGCGTGCCGGTGCACCAGCCCGTGCAGCCAGCGAGGCCGATCGGATCGCCGGCCGCCACCGTCTGTCCTCGGCGGACGAGCACGCGGCTGAGGTGCGCGTACATCGTCGAGTAGCCGCCGCCGACGTCGACGAGCACGACGTTCCCGTAGCCGCGTAGCCGGACGGGGTGCCGACGGCGCGGACGACGCCCGGCGCGGCCGCGACGACGTCGAGCGAGCGGAGGACGCCGATGTCGAGCCCGAGGGTGCATCCGCCCCAGCGGTAGCCGTACCCGTCGGTGAGCGTGCCGTCGGCAGGCCACTCGAGCGAGAGCTGATGCGGGTCCTCCGTCCGCGCCTGCGCGGAGCCCGCGAGGATCAGGAACGCGCACACGACCCCCAGGGTGCCCCGCGCCGCAGCACCGGGCGACCCTAGCTCAGAAGATCTCCGGGCACCAGGGGGCGCGATCGGTGCGGAAGAGCGCGTCCGCGCGCGCGATCGCGCCGAGCCGCAACTCCTCGACGCGCAGACCGCGCGCGAGCTGCGCGAACGTGAAGCCGCCCAGGTAGACCGAGCCGAGGGCCGTCACGTCGAGCCGCAGATCCGGCTCCTCGTCGACGCGCGCGACGTCGCCGCCGCCGACGCGCCAGCGGCCCTCGTTCCAGAGGCAGAACGAGTCTGCGACCTCGACGACAACCGGCTCGCCCTTCTCGTACGAGCGCGCACGCAGGGCCTCCCCCACGTCCACGAGCCGCACCCAGAGCGCGTCCCAGACGGTGAAGCGCATCCGCCGCGGCTCCGCGAGCAGGAACCAGAGCGGGTGGTCGATCGGGAGCAGCATCGCGCGGACGCTCTCCATCCAGTCGACGTCGAGGAGAAAGCGCCAGGTCTCACGGGTCGCGGCCGCGGTGACGCCCATCGCCTCGACGACCGACGTTTGGCCGGTCGAGTTGCCGTACTCGAAGTCGGGCTTCAACCGGTACAACGCGTACGCCTCCGGCCGCCCGTCCACCTCGAGCACCGCGCGCTGGAGCTCGCCACCGCCTTCGCGGCGCCAGGCCGGGTCCGCGAGGACGCGGCTCTCCCACCAGGCGCGCGTCCGAGCGAACATTCCCGGCGTCTCCGTGGCCACGTGCTCGTACAGCGGGGGAACCAGCTCGAGCGCCTCGTCGGCGCCGACGAGGCGCACCTGCCCCACGCGCTCGAACGGGAGCGCGAAGGCGCTCCTCGTCCGCGAGATCGAGAGCATGCCTCCGAGCGCGGCCATCCCGTAGCCGAAGCGCGGGTAGATCACGCCCTCCGACGCCCACAGGTACGCGACCGGCTCGCCGCGCTCGTGCAGCGAGTCGAGCTGCGCGCGCATCAGCTGCGTGAGGATCCCGCGCCGCCGGTGCGTGGGCAGGACGCCGACCATCGTCACGCCGCCCGCCCGGACACGCCCGCCGGGGATGGTCAGCTCGAACGGGAACGCGCCCGCGCCGCCGACGGCCGCGCCGCCGTCGAAGGCCGCGTGCATGCGGTCCGGCGGGATCACGCGGTCGAACCGCTCCGCGCCCGCGTCGTCGACGCTTCGGCCGAAGAAGTGGAAGATCGGCGACATCCCCTGGCGGAGCTCGTCGGGCGTGCACGTCCTGATCTCGACAGCCACGGCTAGAAGACCTCCGGGCAGAACGGCGGCCGCGGCGTGCGGAAGAGCGCGCTCGCACGCGCGACCGCTCCGGCCCGCAGCTCCTCGACGCGGCCGGCTGCTGCGAGCTCGTCGAAGTCGAATCCGCCGAGGTACGCCGAGCCGAGATCGCGGACGTCGAGCGCCAGATTCGCGTCGCCCCTCGTCCGCTCGACCTCGCCGCCGACGCGCCACCGCCCCGCGTTCCACGGGCAGAGCTCGTCGCGCACCTCGAGCACGACCGCGTCGTCGGTCCCGTACGTCCGCGCGCGCAGCGCGGCCTCGAGGTCGACCAGCCGGAGCCAGACGCCGTCGTGCACGCTGAGGTGGAGCGCGCGCGGGTCCGTGACGAGCAGGAAGAGCGGCGATCCGGGGTCGAAGACCTCCGACTGGACGCGCGTCGTGAAGTCGACGCCGAACAGGAAGCGCCACATGCCGCGCGTTGCAGCGGCGGACGTCGCGAACGTCTCGACGACCCGCACCTGCCCCGTCCCGTAGCCGTCGCTCCAGTCGCTCTTCACGCGGTAGATGGCGTACGCGGCGGGCTCGCCGTCCACCTCGAGCACGGCGTTGAAGCGCTTGCTCGCGCCGCGGCGCCAGTGCTCGTAGTCGGCGAGGCGGTGCCGCCGCCACCAGTGCTCGCTGCGGCTCAGCATCCCCGGCCGCTCCTTGCGCAGCCGCTCGTAGAGCGGCGGGAAGAGCGCGAACGCCTCCTCGGCGTCGACGAGCCTGACCGAGCCTTCGGCGCCGGGGTCGTCGCGGAACGACATCCGCGCGCTCTCCACGTCGACCTCCGCGGCGTGCGTCGCGAGCCCGAAGCCGAAGCGCCCGTAGATCGGCGCCTCCGACGCGTAGAGGGCGGCGAGCGGCTCGCCGTGCTCGCGCGCGTCGGCGAGCAGTTGCTCGACCAGCCGGCGCATGATCCCCTGGCGCCGGTGCGTCGGCAGCACGCCGACCCACGTGACGCCGGCGGTGGGCAGCGGGCCCCCCGGGGACGGTCAGCTCGAACTCGTACGAGGCGGCGAAGCCGACGGGGCGTCCGCCGTCGAAGCCGGCGATCGCGCGCTCGAGACGCACGGTCTCGCTCTCGCGCTCGTAGTCCGCGTCCTGGAAGTCGTCCGCGGACGCGTCGACGGTCGCCTGCATCGCGTCGCGGAGCTCCTCCGTGGTCGGCCTCCGAACCTCGACAGCCACGGTGGTGAAGCTAAGCGATCTTCTCGAGCGGCGCGTAGTGGAGCGTCAGCCGTTGCCGAGCGGGATGAGCGCGCGCACGGTCGTCCCCTCCCCGGCGCGGCTCTCCACCTCCAGGCGCCCGCCGACGGCGGCGACGCGATCCTCCAGCCCGCGCAGACCCGTCCCGCCCTCGAAGCCGGCCCCGCCGCGACCGTCGTCGGTGACCTCCGTAACGAGCTCGCCGTCGCGCACGCGCGCAGAGACGACGATGCGCGTCGCCTCCGCGTGCTTCACCGCGTTCGCGAGCGATTCTGCGACGACGTAGTACGCAGCGGCCTCGACGCGCTCGGCCGGTCTCTCCGGCGGGAGATCGGCGAACTCGACCGGGACGCTCGAGCGTGGCACGAGCGTCTCGAGCGCCGGGCCGAGCCCCTCCTCGACCAGGATCGGCTGGTCGAGCCCGTGCGAGAGGCGGCGGATGTCCGCGAGGCCGGCGGCGAGCTGCGACTGCGCGACGCCGAGGAACCGACGTGCGGCCTCGGCGTCCTTCTCGAGGTTCCGCTCGGCGAGGCTCAGGTTCAGGTTCGCGGTCACGAGCTGCTGCTGCGCGCCGTCGTGCAGGTTCCGCTCCAGCCGCCGCCGCTCCGCCTCCTCGGCCGCCGCGATCCGCGCTCGCGTCTCGCGGCGCTCCTGCTCGGCGAGCTTCCGCGCCGTGACGTCGCGGACGATGGTCACCACCTCGTCCTCGCTCGCCCGCACGACGCGCGCCTCGAAGTCGCACAGCTCGCCGCCGTATGTCCGCAGCCGATATTCGACGGTCTGGAGCAGCCCCGTGTCGAGCGCGCGCTGGGCGCACCCCATGAGCGCGCCCGCGACCTCCGGCGGCAGGATCTCGTGGATGTTCGATCCGAGCAGCTCTTCTGCGGGCGTCGCGAGCCGGGTCAGGTCCCCCGCGAACTCGAGGTAGGTGCCGTCGCGGTGGAGCCGGAACATTGAGGTCCGGCAGGACTGCGAGGAGCGCGCGCTGCCGCGCCTCGGCCTCGCGGAGCTCGTCCTCGAGTGAACGACCGGCGCGCTCGACGGTTGTCTCGTCAGAGTTCGTCAGTCGGCCCCCCAGCGCGACGGCGTGCGCGATGCGGACGCCAGTCTATCGCCGCGCTACGACTAGACCCGCTCGAGCGGCGCGTAGTCGAGCATCAGCCGCCGCTCCGTTCCGTCGCCCGCGAACCGCACGGTCACGACCCCGCCCGCCTCGATTCGCGTCACGACGCCCTCGCCGAGGGTGCCGTGCCGGACGGAGTCGCCGGTCGAGAGCTGCGGCGCGTCGTCGCGCGGCTTCACCTCCGCCGCGCGCGGCATCCCGTACGCCGACCACGACGCGGGCCGCAGCCGCTCGCGCTCGACGTGCTCGCCCGGGAGCTCGTCCAGGAAGCGCGAGGGCAGGTTGTGCCCGCGCGCGCCCCAGAGCGAGCGTGACGACGCGTGCGTGAGCACGAGCCGCTCCATCGCCCGCGTCATCCCGACGTAGCAGAGGCGGCGCTCCTCCTCGATCCCCTGCTCTTCGATCGAGCGGGAGTGCGGGAAGATGCCCTCCTCCATCCCGATCAGGTAGACGGCGCGGAACTCGAGCCCCTTCGCGTTGTGCAGCGTCATCAGCGTGACGAGGCTCTGCTCCCCGCGCAGCGCGTCCTGCTCGGAGTACAGCGAGATGTCCTGGAGGAAGCTCGAGAGGCTCGGCTCGTCGGCGGCCGCGCTTGCGCCGCCGCCCGTCAGGAGTGGCGGGCTTTGCCCGGCACTCCGTCTGAAATCGTCGACCTCTCCCCTTTGAGCTCCGCGGAGCGCTTGCGAGCGCTCCTGATACTCGCGCGCGACGCCGACCAGCTCCTGGAGGTTCTCGAGCCGGCCCTGCGCCTCGACCGTCCGCTCCGCCTCGAGCGCCTCGAGGTAGCCGCTGCGCTGGAGGACGCGCTCCAGAAGGTCGGGGACGTCGAGCTCGAGCGCACCGGACTGGAGCGAGAGGAGCAGCGTGCGCAGCGCCGCGATCTGCTTCTGTGGCGCGCCGCCCACGCCGGCCTCGTCGGCGAACTCGAGCGCCTCCCAGAGCGAGATCCCCTGCGCGTCCCCGTACGTCTGGAGGCGCGCGAGCGACGCGTCGCCGATCCCGCGCCGCGGCCGGTTCGCAATCCGCTGCAGCGACACCGCGTCGTACGGGTTGTCGATCACCTGGAGGTAAGCGATCGCGTCCTTGATCTCGGCCCGCTCGTAGAAGCGCGGCCCCCCGATCACGATGTACGGGATGCCCTGGCGCACGAGGACGTCCTCGAGCACCCGCGACTGCGCGTTCGTCCGGTAGAAGACGGCGATCTCGCTGCCCGAGAAGCCCTCCTCGACGAGCGCCGCGATTCCGGCCGCGACGAAGCGCGCCTCCGCGTGCTCGTCCTCGACCTCGACGACGCGCACGGGGTCGCCGGCCCCGAGCTCCGACCAGAGGTTCTTCTCCTTGCGCTCGCGGTTCTGCGCGATCACGCCGTTCGCGGCGCCGAGGATGTTGTTCGTCGAGCGGTAGTTCTGCTCCAGCGCGACCGTCCTCGTCTCGCCGAAGTCGCGCTCGAACTCGAGGATGTTGCGGATGTCGGCCCCGCGGAACGCGTAGATCGACTGGTCCGGATCGCCGACCGCGCAGACGTTCCTGTGCCCTTCGGCCAGCAGCTGGAGCAGCCGGTACTGCGCGTGGTTCGTGTCCTGGTACTCGTCGACGAGCACGTAGCGGAACGCCTTCTGCCACCGCTCGCGCGCCTTCGGAAAGCGCTCGAGCACCTCCACCGTCAGGTAGAGCAGGTCGTCGAAGTCGACGGCGTTCGACGCGTGGAGGCGCTTCTGGTACCGCTCGTACACGTCCGCGACGGTCTGGTCGTAGAAGGACGCGACGCGGCGGCGGTACTCGTCGGGGCCGACGAGCTGGTTCTTCGCGTTCGAGATCTGCGCGTGGATCCCGCGCGGCACGAAACGCTTCGGGTCGAATCCCTCCTCCTCGAGGATGTTCTTCACGAGCCGGACCTGGTCCGCCTGGTCGTAGATCGTGAAGTTCGAGCGGTAGCCGAGCCGCTCCGCCTCGCGCCGCAGGATCCGGCCGCACGCCGAGTGGAAGGTGAGGATCCAGATGGCCCGCGCGACGTCGCCGAGCAGGCGCTCGAGCCGCTCGCGCATCTCGTTCGCGGCGCGGTTCGTGAACGTGATCGCGAGGATCTCGTTCGGCTTCGCGCCCACCGCTCGGATCAGGTGCGCGACGCGGTAGGTGAGGACGCGCGTCTTCCCCGAGCCCGCGCCGGCGATCACGAGCAGAGGCCCCTCCGTCGCCAGCACCGCCTCGCGCTGGGCCGGGTTCAGGTCCGCGAGGTACTGCTCCGGCGACGCGGCGAG
The DNA here is from genome assembly GCA_030446625.1 of Gaiellaceae bacterium. Taxonomy (GTDB): domain Bacteria; phylum Actinomycetota; class Thermoleophilia; order Gaiellales; family Gaiellaceae; genus JAUJMY01. The sequence continues at coordinate 21,696 of JAUJMY010000016.1, read as the reverse complement.
GGCCACGCGCCGATGCTAGCGAGGGGTGCGCACGAGCTCATCCAGGGCGGGCTTTAGCCACGCCTGCGCGGCCGCCAGAGCGGTCGCATCGCTCGACTTGAGGACGACCTCGACCTCCGGGCCGCGCGCGGTGAAGCTGGGATAGGAGCCGAGCAAGACGTTCGGCCACCGCTCGGCGACCTCGACGAGGACTTCGACGATCTCGCTCTCACGCGTCGCGTACGCCCGCCGCCACACCGCGATCGGGCTTCCGGTCGCCAGCTCCGACGCGATCGTGTCGAACATCGCCTCCATCTCGGACGGCAGGCCGGGAAGCACGTAGACGTTCGCGATCACGAACCCCGGCGCTCCTCCGCGCGGATTCTCGAGCGGCCGGCTGCCGACCGGGAGGAGCGCCCACCGCGCCGCGTACTCAGGGTCGCGAGTGAAGCGCCCGCGCAGCGCGGCCGCCACCTCCGGCACCTCCTCCTGCGCGACGCCGAACGCGGCGGCGACCGCCTCGCGCGTGAGGTCGTCGGGCGTTCCGCCGAGCCCGCCCGTGACGACGACGTGGTCGGCGGCGGCTGCCTGCTCGCGCACGAGCGGCGCGACCAGCTCGACGTCGTCCGGAACGGCCGCGATCAGCCGCACCGACACGCCGAGGCTCTCGAGCCGCTTCGCAAGCCAGGAGGCGTTCGTGTTCACCGTGTCGCCGCTGACGATCTCGTTCCCGATCGTCACGATCGCCGCGGTGGCCATCGCGCCAATCTAGAGCGCGAGCGTCCGCGTCGCGCCGAACGCGTCGAGGAAGCGGCGGTCGTGGCTGACGACGACCGCAGTCCCGTCGTACCCGGCGAGCGCCGACTCGAGCTGCTCGATTGCCCCGAGGTCGAGGTGGTTCGTCGGCTCGTCGAGGACGAGGAGGTTGACGCCGCGCGCCATGAAGCTCGCGAGCGCGGCGCGGGTGCGCTCGCCGGGCGAGAGCGACGCCGCCGGCCGGTTGACGTGCGCCGCGCCGAGCTCGAACTTGGCCAGCAGCGTCCGCGCCTCGCCCTCGTCGAGCGCCGTCAGCCGCGTGAACGTGACCAGGACGCTCTCGGCACTCGCGAACGTCTCTCGTCCCTGCTCGAGTTCCCCCGCGACGACGCCCGCGCCGAGCACACGGCGGCCCGCGGCGAGCGGGACGCGGCCGAGCAGCGCGTGCAGGAGCGTCGTCTTCCCCGTCCCGTTCGGCCCGACGAGGGCGAGCCGGTCCTGCCACCGCAGCTCGAGGTCGATCGGCCCGAGCCGGAACGAGTCTCGCTCTACGACCGCGGCCTCGAGCCGGGCGACGACCTCGCCGCTCCGCCCGCGCGCGTCGAGGGCGAGCCGGAGCTCCCACGGCTCGAACGGCTTCTCGACCCGCTCCAGACGATCCACCTTGCGCTCGAACGACCGCTTCACGTCCTTCGTCTTCTTCTTCTTCCGGCCCTGGCCGTAGCCGCGCTCCTCCCACCGCTGCATCCGCCGCGCCTGCTCCTCGACCCGTTCGCGCTCCTGCGCGTACTGCTCGAACGCCTCGTACTGGCCACGACGGGCGGCCGCTCGCATCCGCTCGTACTCGGCGAAGCCGCCCGCGTACTCGACCGCGCGGCGCGTCACGGCCTCGAGCTCGACGACGCGCTCGACGATCCGCTCGAGCAGCGCGCGGTCGTGTGACACGACGACGAGCGCGCTCTGCGTCGAGTCGAGGAAGCGCTCGAGCAGCTCGAGGCCGGCGAAGTCGAGGTCGTTCGTCGGCTCGTCCAGGAGCAGGACGTCGAAGCGGGAGAGCAGCGTCGCCGCGAGCGCCGCGCGAGCTCCCTGTCCGCCGGAGAGCTTCGTCACCTCGGCGCGCAGGCTGTCGGGCGGGAGCCCGAGCGAGGCGGCAACTGCCGCCGCGCGCGCCTCGAGGTCGCCTCCGCCGAGCGCCAGGAACGCGTCGAGAGCCGTGGCGTACGCGTCCGCCAGTTCCGGCTCGCGCTCGAGCCGCACCGCGAGCTCGTCCATGCGGCGCTCAGCGTCGGCGACGCCGGTCCTCCGGGCCAGGTACGCGAGCAGCGTCTCGCCGGCGCCCGCGTCGACCTCCTGCGGCAGGTGGCCGACGGTGAGATCGGCGGGCGCGCGCGTGACCGTGCCCCCGTCCGGCGCCTCGAGCCCCGCGAGCACGCGGAGGAGAGTCGACTTGCCGATCCCGTTCGGCCCGACGACGCCGATGCGCGCGCGCGGCGGCACGACCAGCGTGACGCCGTCGAGGACGACCTCGGCACCGTGGTGCCTGCTGACGTTGCGCGCGGCGAGCGCGCCGGGACGATGCATCGCGACCTCCTGAGACCGAACGGGAGCACGGGCCGTTGGGCGGCTCGCGCGAGGACGTGGTGTTCGGTCAGCGGCGACGCATAGATCGGCGCAGGGCGCCGCGCGCGATCTTACCCGCGAGGGAGCGGGAGCGGCTTCCGCGCGACCGCGGCGAGCGCCTGCGCCGTCACCCACACGGGCGTCACCGCAAACCGCGCGTCGTACCGGTAGCTGCCGTCGGGGCGGCGCATCCGCGCGAGGTACCGGAACGCGGCCGCGCCGGGACGCTCGCCCGCCGCGACGAACGCCTGGATCGCCCACGCGCGAATCGTGACGCGGGCCGCGAGGGCGCTGAGCGGGCCGAGCGCGGCGAGCGCGAGCGCCACCAGAAACGAGCCGAGACTATCATCGCGCCGGTGCCGGGCACCCGCCTCGCGACGACGTGGCTGCCGGTCCTCGCGTGGGCGGCGCTGATCTTCGCCCTTTCGTCCGTGCCCAGCCTCTCGTCCGGTTTCGGCGTCTGGGACACCGTGCTGCGCAAGGGGGCGCACGTGGTCGAGTACGGCGTGTTCGGCGTGCTGCTCGCGCGCGCACTGCCCGAGCTGCCGGCGTTCGTCGCGGGCGTGGCGTACGCCGCGACGGACGAGCTGCACCAGCGCTTCGTCCCCGGAAGGCACGGCTCGCTGCTCGACGTCGCGCTCGACTCCGCGGCCGTGCTCGCTGGGATCCTCGTCCTGCGGCGCGCCTCCCGTTGAGAGCCGTCGTTCTCGAGCTGGACGGCGTGCTCGGAGACACGCGCCCGCTCTGGCGCGACTGGCTCGAGGACGTCGCGCGGCGTTCGCGCGTGAGACTGGACCTGCCGGACGATCGGGCCGCGGCGGCGGCGGAGCTCGACGGTGCGCTCGGCAACTGGCACAGCCTCCTCGAACGCTTCGCGGAGGACAGGGCGCCGGTCTACTTTCGCCCGCGCTCGCAGACGAGCGCGGCCCTCCGCGCGCTCCAGGCGGCCGGGGCCCGGATCGGCGTGTTCACCGACGCGCCCGAGCCGCTCGCGCGCGTCGCGCTCGCTCACCTCGGCGCCGCGCGCCGCGTCGACGCGTTCGAAGCAGGGGCGGGGTCGCTCGAGCGGCTGCTCGACCGGCTCGGCGAGGACGCTCAGGTCGTGCGTTCGCGCGACGAGCTGGCGGCGCTCGCCGCGTAGATCCGGCGCACGACCTCCTCGATCTCCGTCTCCTCGATCGCGAGGTCGACGATCCGCGCGCGCTCCGCGACGGCGACGGTCAGCCGCGCCGCGCTGACCTCGTCGCGGCTGAAGCGCAGCCACTGACGCGGACCCTCCACGCGCTCGACCCGCGCGCCGGGGACGTCGAGGGGGGGCGCCGGCTCCTCGAGGTCGACGACGAGCGTCCGTTCGCTGCCGTAGCGTCGCTTCAGCTCCTCGAGCTCGCCGTCGTAGACGACGCGGCCGTGGTCGATGACGACGAGCCTCGGGCAGAGGCGCTCGATGTCCGTCAGGTCGTGCGACGTCAGCAGGACGGTGACTCCGCGCTCGCGGTTCATCCGTCCGAGGAACTCCCGCACCGCCTGCTTCGCGACGACGTCGAGGCCGATCGTCGGCTCGTCGAGGAAGACGATCTCGGGTCCGTGGAGCATCGCCGCGGTCAGCTCGCCGCGGATGCGCTGCCCGAGCGAGAGCTGGCGCACCGGAACGTCGAGCAGCGGCTCGAGCTCGAGCGACTCGACGAACTCGGCGAGGTTCCGGCGGTAGTCGGGCTCCGGCACCCGGTAGACGTGCCGGAGCAGCTCGAACGAGTCCCGCAGCGGCAGGTCCCACCAGAGCTGGACGCGCTGCCCGAACATGACGCCGATCCGGCGCGCGAGTTGGATGCGCTGGCGCGACGGCTCCAGCCCGAGCACGGAGACGCGGCCCGCCGTCGGGACGAGGATCCCGGTCAGCATCTTCACGGTCGTCGACTTCCCGGCGCCGTTCGGTCCGACGTAGCCGACCATCTCGCCGCGCGCGACCGAGAGCGTGATTCCCGCCACGGCGTCGACGCGGCGGCGCTCGCGCAGGAGCCTTCCGCGCCGCACGCGGACGGTGAAGGTCTTCCGCAGGTCCTCGAGCTCGATCATCCGCCGGCGCTCCGGTAGTGGCGGACGGCGCTCGCCCAGGCGAAGCGGGCGACGAGCGCGGCGAGCGCCGCGACGGCCGGGGCGGCGAAACGCAGCCACTCCGGGAGGCCGAGCGGGTCGGGCTTGTCCAGGATGTAGAGCGCCGGGAAGTACGCGACGAACGCCATCGGCAGCGCGTACGCCATCAGCCGGCGCAGCCACTGGTCGTAGAGCGTGATCGGGTACTGCGTCAGGAACTGCCCGCCGTACGTGAACGCCGCCGCGGTCTCGCGACCCTCGACGGCCCAGAAGACGATGCAGATGACGACGATCCAGACCGCGGCGAAAATGAGCGCCGCCGAGACGATCGAGGCCGCGAGCACCGCGACCCTCGTCGGCGACCAGTCGACGTCGAGCTGCGTCACGGCGTAGGCGAGGACGAGCAGCGCCTGCGCCGCCTTCCCCAGCCGCCGGAGCTGGAAGTCCGCCGTCACGACCTGGAAGAGCGTCGAACGCGGCCGGACGAGCAGCACGTCGAAGCTGCCGTCGCGGATGAGCACGGAGAGCTCGTCGAGGTGCCCGATCACCATGTCCGTGAGCGCGAAGGCGAGACCGGACATCGCGTACAGCAGCGCCACCTCCCCCACCGACCACTCGTCTAGGCGCGGCACGTTCGCGAACAGGACGAGGATCGCCGCGAAGTCGAGGAAGCTGATCAGGAAGACGCCGACGAGGTCGAGCACGAACGACGCCCGGTACTGGAGCTGCGACCGGATCCGCGCGCGCACGAGGCGGAGGTACAGCGCAGCCGCGTCAGCCACCCTGCACCACCAGCTTGCGCGTGCCGCCGGCGAAGACCGCGTGCGCGAGCGCGAACAGCGCGCCCGCCCACGCGAACTGGAGAGCGAGCCCGGCGACGACCTCGACGCCTTCGAGCTTCCCGACGAAGACGTCGATCGGCGTCTGGATCATGGCCGGGAACGGCGTCGCCGTCGCGACGAGTCGCAGCGGCTCCGGGAAGAAGTGCACCGGGACGATGAAGCCCGAGAAGAAGAGCGCGACCGTGACGCCGAGGATCCGCGGCCCTCGGTCGTCGAGCAGCCAGAACGCGGCGAGGTTGTAGAGCGCGCGGAAGGCGTAGCTGACGCAGACGGCGAGGACGAGGCTCACGCCGAACGCGAGCAGGACGAGCGGGCTCCCCGGCGCCTCCACGTCGAAGGCGATCGCCCCGACGAGGAACGGCGGGATCCCGCGGAACGTGACGTGGTAGAGCGCGCGCCCGAGGTCGAAGGCGAGCCCGACGCGGAGCGGGTGCACCGGGCGCACGAGGTCGGTCGCGACGTCCCCTGTGCGGATCCGGCGCGCGAGGTCGGCCCAGCCGAAGACCTGAACCGCGGCGATCATCGCCTGCGCGAGCCACACGTAGGTGACGGTGTCGACGGCGTCGTAGCCGCCGATCTCGTCCCGCTGCTCGTAGAGCGCGAGGAGGATGTACGCCTGGATGAAGCCGAAGACGGTGTTCGTGAACGCGCCCGCCCACGTCGCGGCGGGGTAGGCGGCGTAGCGGCGGAAGCCGCTCCGGGCGAAGCGCAGGTAGAGCCGCGTCACGGCCGCTCATTAAAGTCTGTCCCGTGGAGCGCAAGGATCTCTCCGACCGCCAGTTCGAGGCGATGCTCGAGCGGCTCGACCGGATCTGCGACGAGATCGCCCAGCTCAACCGCCGGCTCGAGCGGAGCGACGAGCTCCAGCGGATGACGCGCGAGCTGTCGGTGCTCAACGAGTCGCTGCAGGCGCTCGCGTACGCCGCGCTCGGCCAGCAGGCGCCGAACGTGCGCCGCCGCCGCACCGGCTAGCGCCGACCTAGAATCGGAGCGTGCTGAGCGCGCGCAGCTGCGGATGCTCCCGGTGCTGAACAGGACGGCGGAGAACGCGCACGTCATCCGGGCCTGCTGCAACGTCTGCCGTACTGCACGACGACGAACGTCGTCGGCCTGCTCTTCGGCGCCGCAGCAGCCGTAGGAGTCGCGGCGGCAGCCGGCGTGCGACGCGCGGCGGCGCGCCTCGCCGCCCCGGCTAGTCGACGATCTTGAAGACGGCGCCGCCGAGCGAGACGACGTACAGCTCGCCGCGCGGGTCCTCGCCGAACGACGCGAGCCCGTCGAGGCGGATCGGCTCGCGGCGCAGGCCGGTCGCGCGCCCGCGGACGACCTTCAGGCTCCAGATCGTCCCGCTGCCGAAGTCGCCGTAGAGGTAGCGACCGCGCAGGGAGGGGACGGCCGAGCCGCGGTACACGAACCCGCCTGTGACCGAGTACCCCTGGCTACGCCCGTACTGGGCGACCGGGAAGACGAGCCGCCCGCGCGACGGCCGCTTGTTCTCGAACCGCGCGCGGCCCTCCCAGACGTCCCAGCCGTAGTTCTCGAGCCCCGGGCTGCGGCGTGGCGTGAAGTCGATCTCCTCGTACGTCCCCTGCCCCACGTCGCCGATGTAGAGATCGCCGGTCGCGCGGTCGAAGGAGAAGCGCCACGGGTTGCGCAGGCCGAGCGCCGCGATCTGCCAGCGCGCGCCGCGGCGGTCGACGTTCAGCGCGAGCAGCTTCCCGAGCCGGCTGCCGAGGTTCTGCGCACGGTTCTCGGGATCGCCGCCAGAGCCGCCGTCGCCCATGCCGACGTAGAGCCTCCCGTCGGGACCGAACGCGACCTGGCCGCCGTTGTGGTTCGGGTACGGCTGCTTCACGAACAGAAGCTGGCGCCGCGTGCGAAGGAGCGCCTCGCGACCGTTCGAGCGGTACTCGACGATCCGCGTGTCGCCGCTCCGGTCGGTGTAGTTGACGTAGAAGCGGCGGTTCTGCGCGTAGCGGGGATGGAACGCGAGGCCGAGGAGGCCCTGCTCGCCGCCGCTGCGGACGAGATTGCGGATATCGAGGAACGGCGTCCGGCGCACGCGTCCGCCCTCGAGCACGCGGATCACGCCCGCCTGCTCCACGACGTAGAGCCGGTTCGGCTCGCTCCGCGGCACCGCGAGGTGCAGCGGCGAGTCGAGGCCGCCGGCGACGCGCTGGAGCGAGAGCGCGGTCGCCCGGTCGCCCCGCGCGCCCGCGACCGCCGCGGCGGCGAGAGCGGCGAGAAGGAGCAGTCCAGCGGCGACGCGTCGCGTCATCTCGTCACAGTAGCTACGGGCGCCGCCCGCGCCGCGAGGCGCCTGCGTCGCGGCCGATCGCCGCGCTAGCCTGACAGTCCGTGAAGATCCTGATCATCGGCGCGGGCCAGGTCGGGACGACGATCGTGGAGGCACTCCACGAGACGCACGACGTCACCGTCCTCGACGTCGACGCCGGGCGGCTCACGGCGATCGCGAACCGGTACGACGTCACGACGCGCACCGGGAACGGCGCGAGCCGGCGGACGCTCCAGGAGACGGGCGTGCGCAGCGTCGACCTCTTGATCTGCTGCACGTCGCGAGACGAGGTGAACATCATCGCCGCGATCCTCTCGAAGAAGATCGCGCCCGAGACGAAGACGATCGTGAGGACGACGAACGTCGAGTACCTGGAAGCGTGGCACGAGCGCCAGCTCGACGTCGACTTCATCGTCTCGTCCGAGCTCGAGACCGCGCACGCCGTGTCGCGGATCATCGGCGTCCCCGCGGCGCGGCAGACCGACGTCTTCGCCGACGGGCAGGTCCAGATCGTCGAATTCGACATCGATCCGGTCTCGGCCGAGAACGGACGAGGCTCCCCGCTCGCCGCCGCTCTTAAGGCCGGACACGGCGCCGAGGCGCGACGGGGCGACGTGATCGGGCGGCCGCTGCGCGACGCGCGGATCCCGCGCAACTCGAAGGTGGCGAGCATCATCCGCGGCCACCAGATGATCGTGCCGCGCGGCGACGCGACGATCCAGGTCGGCGACCGGATCATCGTGATCGGCTCGCCGGAGTCGGCCCGCGAGTGGAGCGAGCTGCTCGCGCCCGACACGCGGCGCGTCGACGACGTCGTGATCTACGGCTGCGGACGGATCGGGACGGCGGTCGCACGCGTCCTGCTCGAGCAGAACATCCGCGTGCGGATGATCGAATCGAGCCGCGAGCGCGCGCTCGAGGTGGCGGAGGAGCTGCCGAAGGCGCGGATCTACAACTCGACCGGCATCGATCCCGACTTTCTCGAGCGCGAGCGGATCGGGGCCGCCCGCGCGGCGATCTTCGCGATGCGTGACGACGCCAAGAACCACTACGCGGCGACGCTGGCGAAGCTCTACGGCGTCAACTTCACGATCGCGATCGTCCACGACGCGGTCTCGATCGGCGTCTTCGAGCGCGCCGGGATCGACGTCGCTATCAACCCGCGCGAGGTGACGGCCGAGGAGATCGTCCGCCACGCGCACGACCCCCGCACCCGGCAGGTGGCGATGCTCGAGGGCGACCGGTACGAGATCCTGGACGTCGTCGTCCGCGACCGGAGCAAGCTCGTGAACCGCCCGTTCCGCGACCTCCCGATGACGGGCTCGCTGATCGGCGCCATCGTCCGAAACGGACGAGCGGTGATCCCCCACGGCGACGACATGCTCCAGCCCGGGGACCGCGTGATCATCTTCACCGAGGCGCGACGCGCAGCAGAGGTCGAGGCCGCTCTGTGATCAACGTCGCGCGGCTCCGGCGCGCCGCGCGTCGCGAGACGATCGGCGTCGACGTGGGCGCCGCGCTCAACCTGGTCGCGGCGATCGTCAAGTACGCGAGCCTCGCGCTCCTCGTCCCGACCGCGGTCGCGATTGGCTACGGGGAGCCGCCGTGGCCGTTCGTGCTCACCGGCGCCGTCGGCGTCACCGGCGGCTGGACGCTCGAGCGTGCGACCAGAGGCAAGGAGCACGTCGGCGCCCGCGAGGGGTTCCTCGTCGTCTCGCTGAGCTGGCTCCTCGTCGGCGCCCTCGGCGCGCTCCCCTACCTGCTCTCGGGCGAGGAGCAGCTGACGAGGCCCGTGGACGCCTTCTTCGAGTCGATGTCCGGCTTCACGACGACAGGGGCGAGCGTGGTGACCGACGTGCCCGAGCTCTCGCGCTCGCTCCTGATGTGGCGGCAGTTCAGCCAGTGGCTCGGCGGGATGGGGATCATCGTGCTCGCGCTCGCGGTGCTGCCGAGGCTCCGTGTCGGCGGCCGGCAGCTCTTCGAGTCGGAGGCGCCGGGGCCCGAGGTCGGCTTCACGGAGCGCGTGCGCGACACCGCGCGCCGGCTCTGGATCCTGTACGTCGCCCTCACGCTCCTCCTGATCGGCGTCCTCCTCCTCCTGCGCGGCGCCGGCGCGGAGAGGAGCATGGGCGTGTACGACGCGGTCGCGCACGCGTTCGCGACGCTCCCCATCGGCGGGTTCTCCACGCGCGAGCGCGGCGTGGCCGAGTTCGGCCCCGCGACCCACTGGACGCTCGCGCTCTTCATGTTCCTCGCCGGCGTGAACTTCGCGCTCCTCTTCGTCGCGCTCGTCCGCCGGCGCGTCGCGCCGCTCCTGCGCGACCAGGAGTTCCGGCTCTACGTGGCGCTTCTCGCCGTCGCCTCGCTCGTTCTCGCCGCGATTCTGGCGAGCACGGACGTGCACGAGGGGGAGGCCGCCGTCCGGCACGGCGTCTTCCAGGCCGTGTCGATCATGACGACGACCGGCTTCGCGAGCGCCGACTTCGCGGCCTGGGGCGCGCTGGCCGCCGTGGCTCTCGTGGGCTTGATGTTCCTCGGGGGATCGGCAGGGTCGACGGCCGGCTCGATCAAGGTCGTCCGGCACCTGCTGATCGGGCGGATGCTCCGGCGAGAGCTCGACCAGACGGTTCACCCGGAGGTGGTCTACCCGGTGCGCCTGAACGGGCGCATGATCGACGAGCGCACGCTGCGCGCCGTGATCGTCTTCGTCCTCCTCTACATCGGGCTGTTCGCGGTCGGCGCGCTCGCGATCACCGTCGACTCGGCACTCGCCGGCGCCGACGTCTCGCCGTTCGAGGCCGTCGCCGCGTCCGCTGCCACGCTCGGCAACGTCGGGCCGAGCTTCGGCTCCGCGGGCCCGATGGGGTCGTACGCGGACTTCAGCCCCTTCTCGAAGCTCGTGATGATCGCGCTGATGTGGCTGGGGCGGCTCGAGATCATCCCGATCGCCGTGCTCTTCACGAAGAACTACTGGCGCGCCTGATGGAGACGGAGACGCGCCCGGTCGGGCTCGTCCACCTGCGGCTCGTCGTTCCCGAGGATCTCGTCGAGCGAACCCTGAGCATCCTCCACGCGGTGCCCTCGGTGATCAACGTCGTGCGGATCCCCGGGGTCGCGACGCAGCCGAACGGCGACTTCGTCCTGTGCGACATCGCACGGGATGACGCGAGCCTGCTCGTGGCCGACCTCCGCGACCTCGGCCTCGCCGAGCGAGGCGCGATCTCGATGGAGACGGCGTCGTCGGGCATCTCCGAGGGCGCCGAGCGCGCGGAGCGGCTCGCGGCCGGAGCTCCGGCCGACGCGATCGTGTGGGAGGACGTCGAGGCGCGCACCTCCGAGAGCACGGATCTCTCCTACAGCTTCCTCGCGTTCATGGTGCTGGCGACGCTGATCGCGGCCGCCGGGATCCTCACCGACTCCGTGATCCTGATCATCGGGGCGATGGTCGTCGGGCCGGAGTTCGGGCCGCTCGCGGCGTTCTGCGTCGCTGCCGTCTCTCGGCGCGCGGATCTCGCACGCCGCTCGGCCGCCGCGCTCGCCGTCGGGTTCCCGGTAGCGATCGCAGTCACCTTCGTCGCGACGCTCCGCTGCGCGCCGCGGGCGAGGGGCCGGGCGAGCTGAGCCCCGAGACGCACCCGGCGACGCTCTTCATCTCGCACCCGAACGTCTACTCGGTGATCGTCGCGACGCTGGCGGGGATCGCCGGCACGATCTCGCTCACGACTGCGAAGTCGGGCGCGCTGATGGGCGTCCTGATCTCCGTCGCGACCATCCCCTCCGCCGCGAACGTCGGCGTCCCGCGGCGTATCGCGACTGGACCGAGGCGCGCGGCGCGCTCGCGCAGCTCCTGATCAACCTCGCCGCCCTCCTCGTCGCGGGAATCGCGACGCTCGCGCTCGAGCGCGCGCTCTTCGCCCGCCGCCAGGACCGCTTCGACCGCCGCCTCGAGCGCCGAACGGCAGCAGGCGGCTGATCCAAGTAACAACGTGTTACTTGTTCCCCGCGGAGCCGCGGCAACCGCGGAGCCGCGCCGGGCGCGTCAGCCGTGGATCGTGATGATCAGCGGGATGAGGAGGATCGCGACGATGTTCGCGATCTTGATCATCGGGTTGATCGCCGGGCCGGCCGTGTCCTTGTAGGGGTCGCCGACGGTGTCGCCGGTGACGGACGCGGCGTGCGCGTCCGAGCCCTTGCCGCCGAACGCGCCGTCCTCGATCAGCTTCTTCGCGTTGTCCCACGCGCCGCCGCCGGAGGTCATTGCGATCGCGAGGAAGAGGCCGGTGACGATCGTGCCGATCAGAAGCCCGCCGAGCATCTCGGGGCTGATCAGGCCGACGACCACCGGAATCGCGACCGGGATGAGCGCGGGCGCGAGCATCCGCTTGATCGCCGACGTCGTGACGATGCCGACGGCCGTGCTGTAGTCGGGGCGTCCGGTGCCCTCGAGGATCCCCGGGATCTCGCGGAACTGCCGTCGCACCTCCGTCACGACCTGGCCGCCGACGCGCCCGACCGCCTGCATGGCGAGCGACGCGAACAGGAACGGCATCAGCCCGCCGATGAAGAGGCCGGCGATGACCCACGCGTTGTCGAGGTTGAAGTTCTGCGCGACGTCGGTGTCCTCGAGTCCCTCCGTGTAGCTGTCGAAGAGGACGAGCGCCGCGAGCGCCGCCGAGCCGATCGCGTACCCCTTCGTGACCGCCTTCGTGGTGTTGCCGACCGCGTCGAGCGGATCGGTGATCGCGCGGACGGACTCGGGGAGGTCCGCCATCTCTGCGATCCCGCCCGCGTTGTCCGTGACCGGACCGTACGCGTCGAGCGCGACGATCAGCCCGGTCATCGACAGCTGCGCCATCACCGCGACGCCGATGCCGTAGAGACCGGCGACCTCGTACGCGACGAGGATCCCCGCCGCGATCACGACGACCGGCGCGGCGGTCGCCTGCATGCCGACCGCGAGCCCCTCGATGATGTTGGTCGCGTGCCCGGTCTGCGATGCCTGTGAGATCGACTTCACGGGGCCCCAGCGCGTCCCCGTGTAGTACTCGGTGATCGCGACGAGCAGGAAGGTGACGATCAGCCCGACGAGCGCCGGGATGTACAGGTCGGCGAAGCTGAACGCGTCCGAGGCGTCGTCGAAGGCCATCGTCACCGGGATGAACCCGAGCGCCGACAGGCCGGTCGCGACGAGCACGGCCTTGTAGAGCGCGTTCATGATCGACCCGCCGCGGCCGACGCGCGCGAAGAAGACTCCGACGACGGAGGCGAGGATCGAGATGCCTCCGAGCGCGAGTGGGTAGAGCTCGAGCCCCGGGAACGCCGTCCCGAGCAGCATCACGGCAACGGCCGTGACGGCGTACGTCTCGAAGAGGTCGGCGGCCATGCCCGCGCAGTCGCCGACGTTGTCGCCGACGTTGTCCGCGATCACGGCGGGGTTACGCGGATCGTCCTCCGGGATCCCCGCCTCGATCTTCCCGACGAGATCGGCGCCGACGTCGGCGGCCTTCGTGTAGATCCCGCCGCCGAGACGCGCGAAGACGGAGATCAGCGACCCGCCGAACGCGAGCCCGACGAGGTCGTCGATCGCGTCCTCGCCGCGGATGTCGAAGAACTCCGTGAGCAGTCCGTAGTAGCCCGCGACGCCGAGCAGCCCGAGGCCGACGACGAGCAAGCCCGTGACGGAACCGGCGCGGAAGGCGACGTTCAGCGCGGGACGAAGCCCTTCGCGCGCCGCCTCCGCGGTCCGCATGTTCGAGCGCACCGCGACGTTCATCCCGATGAACCCGGCCGCGGCGGACAGCAGGGCTCCGACGAGGAAGCCGAACGCCGTCCCCCAGCCGAGCTCCTCGTAGATCCCGAGCAGGACGAAGGGCACGACGGCGACCGCGGCGATCGTCAGGTACTGCCTGCGGAGGTACGCGTCCGCGCCCTCCTGGATCGCGCGCCCGATCTCGCGCATGCGCTCGTTCCCGGCCGGGCGGGCCAGCAGCCAGACGGTGAGGCCCATGCCGAAGCCGATCCCGATGGCGGAACAGACGAGCGCGAAGAGCACCGCGTGGTCGTTGAAGAAGTCCATGCCCTTATCCCCTCACAAAGTCAGCGCCGAGCTGTCTCGGCGCGGCGATTCTTCTATCACAAGCCGGCGCGGGCGAGCCTACTAGACGCGGTCGGCCGGAGCGGCCGGCTCGGTCGCCTCCGCGCGCTCGGCCGGCGCGTCGGCCGCCGCGACGTACGCGAGCTGGAGCTGCGCGACGACCTGCGCCAGCTCTCGGGACGCCTCGGCCGGAAGCGACTCCTCGAGGAGCGGAACGAGCGCGCGGAGCGACTCGATCGCGAGCTTCGCCTGCTCCAGGTCGCGGCTCGCCGGCTCGAGCTTCGCGAAGCCGAGCTGCGCCACGGTCGCGACCGTCGACACGAGGACGTCCGACACCTTCAGGCGCCTGATCTGCTCGAGGATCTCCTCCGGCGTCGGCTCTGCGTCCTCGGGGGCGTGCGGAGGCTGCTCCGGCGCGGGCTGCGCCTGCTCGCGCCGCGGGTCGGCGCTCCCGCCGGGCGGCGTCCAGATCCCGGAGCCCTCATCCATGAAAGCTCCGCGGGTCAGAGCCGTGAGCTCCTTCTCGAGCTGGATCCGGCCTCACCCGCGCACCGCCTCTCCCGCGACGACCTGCTCCGCGTAGATGTCGCGCAGCGACGCGCCCTCCTCGTAGCGCGCGATCTGTCGCTCCGCCGCGTTGGCGTCCGGCACCGTGAGGTACGGCGCGACGCCGAGCTCTTCGGCGACGGGTTGCACCCACTCGATCAGCGCCTCGATCGCGGCGCGCGCCGAGCGGACCTCCCCTGTGGCGAGGTCGATCAGCTCGCCGGAAAGCCCGTACCGGATCGCGCGCCAGAAGTTCTCTTCGAGCAGCCGGTGCGGCGGGAGGACCAGCGGCTCGTCGGCATCGACCGCCCGCGAGGTCCTCGCCGCGAGCGCATAGGAGAGCGCGGCGAGCGAGCGCGCCTCGTCGAGCTCGGGCTGCGCGTCGCAGATCCTGAGCTCGACGGTCGGAAAGCCGAGATGCGGCCGGACGCTCCACCAGAGCTGGGTGTGCTCGCTGATCGAGCGGGTCTCGTACAGGAAGCGGACGTAGCGCTCGTACTCGTCCCAGCCGCCGAACACGTCGGGTGGCCCGCCGCGCGGGAACATCCTCGTGAAGATCTCCGTCCGCGCCGAGTGCAGGCCCGTGTTGACGTTCTCGACGAACGGCGAGCTCGCGGAGAGGGCGAGCAGCTCGGGGAGGAACGTCCTCAGCGCATCGCAGACGCGGACGGCCCGGTCCGCGCCGCGGATGCCGACGTGGACGTGGAGGCCGAAGCTGTTGTTGCGCCACGCGACATAACGCAGGATCTCGTCGTTCCGCCGGTAGTGCGGCGTGTCGATGATCCGCTGCTCCTGCCATGGGCTCCACGGGTGGGTTCCCGTCGCGGCGAGCGCGATCCCGAGGTCGTCCGCGAGCTCGTACAGCTGCTCGCGGCGCTCGCCCATCCGCTGCGCGGCCTCGTCGAACGACTCGCAGCGCCCCGTCTTCACCTCGATCTCGGACGCGATCAGCTCACCCGCGAGGTGCGGCTCCAGCGCCGTCCCGGTCGCGGCGGTCTCGAGCTCCTCAAAGCGATTGACCAGCGAGAGCGTCTCGGGATCGAGGAGCGCGAACTCCTCCTCGACTGCGAGCGTCAGGTCGCGGCCGGACTCGAAGCCCTCGCGCGCGGCGCGCAGCTGCTCCTCGGCGCTCAGTCGCTGCTCGTCGCCCATGCCGGCGGGACTTTAGTGATTGAAGGGCGCAAGCAGACGCTGGGCGACGCTCGCCCAGGACCAGCGCGCGAGCGCGGCGCGGCGCGCGGCGGCGGCGAGGTGCGCGTGCTCGTCGCGCGGAAGCGCGAGCAGGCGTCGCAGCTTCGCGGCGAGGTCGCGCGCGTCGCCGGTGGCGAACGACGCCAGGTCGCGGTACCGCTCCGGGTACTCCGCCTCGAGGCCGAGGGCGATCTCCGCGAGGCCCGAGTGGCGCGCGACGAGCGCCGGCGATCCGGCGGCGGCCGCCTCGGCGGCGACCATCCCGAACGCCTCTGGGAAGATCGACGGGACGACCGTGACGTCGGCGAGCGGGAGCAGCCGGACGAGGTGGCGGTGCTCGAGCGGGCCGGTGAAGAGGACGCGCGGCGGCGCGATCGCCTCGAGCTGCCGCCGGTAGTCGCCGAACCCGACTATCACGGCGCGTGCGTCCACCTCGCGGAGCGCGTCGAAGAGGACGTGGACGCCCTTGTTGTAGAGCAGCTTCCCGAAGTAGACGACCGTCGGCTCCTCGCCCTCGAGGAACCTCGCGAGCCGCTCGGCGTTCCGCTCGTCCGGGAGCCTTTCGTTCCCGTTCCCGGGGTTGGCCGGGTCGCGGCGGCACTCGTCGAGGAGAGCCGCGAGCGCCGCGTCGCGCGGTCGCGGCGTGAACTCCTCCACGTCGACGCCGGGCGGCACCTCGTGCACGCGGTCCTCGTGCCCGACGACCTCCTCCAGCACGGCTCGGATGTGCGCGGAGCCCACGAAGACGGCCTCTGCACCGCGCAGCGCCTCCGCGCCCCGGCGCGACAGCGCGTCGTTGCCGCGCATCGAGTATTCGAGCTCCGACCCGTGAGCCTTCACCGCGTACCGCGCGCCGCTCGCGGCCGCGACGGGCCCGCCCATCAGGACGTGGTTCGCGAAGACGAGGTCGGCCGGAAGCTGCGCCCGCACTGCCTCCGCGTTCGCGTGCACGTAGCGCTCCCGCTCGTCCGCCGCGAAGTCCTGGAGGAGGCGCGGCACCAACCCCTCGTAGCGGTCGATGACGAAGACGGGCAGCAGCCGGTCCGGAAGCTCCGGCCGCACGACCTCGGCGCCGCCGTGGTCGAACTGCTCCGGCCGCGGCTCCTGTGCGAGCACGACGACGTCGTGGCCGGCACGCCCCCACTCGCGGGCGAGCGACTGCGTGTAGACGTTCGACCCCGTGCCGGCGAGCAGATAGCCGTGCCAGAGGACGATCCTCACGCGCCCGGCCATGTGAGGAGGACGTGCGTGTCCGTCTCGCCCGTCTCGCGGAAACCGAGCCGTCGGTAGAGCGCGAGCGCGCGGTTCTGCCGTGCGGTCCCGAGGCGCACAGGGACGCCGCGTGCCGCGGCGCGATCCATCGCGTCGCGAAGCACGGAGCTCCCGATTCCGCGCCCCTGAAACTCGGGCGCGACAACCAACTCGCGGACGTGCACGTCGTCGGCGCGATCTTCGATGCAGACGTAGCCGCACGCGACGCCGTCGGCGACGATGAGGTCGCGATCGCCGTGCCAGTCGTCGGCGAAGAACGCGTCCTGCTCGGCCTCGTCCCAGTATCCGAACTGGCGCTCGACCAGCTCGCGGTACGCCGCGTGGTGCGTCGCGCGTGCGAACTCGATGTCTTCGTCGGTCGCGGGACGGCGAGTGATCTTCATCGTGCTGTCGTCGCAGCGGCTTGCCAGCCGAGCCGGCGCCGCGTCGCTAGGTCAGGTGGAAATACAGGGCGTGGAGCAACTCGACCGCAGGGTTCGACGTATGCACCTGCACGTCGGCCGGGACGTCGAGGAGCGCCTCGGAGTAGTTGAAGATGATCCGCACGCCGGCGTCGACGAGGTCGTCCGCGGCACCCTGGGCCGTGTCCCCCGGCACCGCGAGCACGCCGACGATGATGTTCTTGTCGCGGACGACGTCGCGCAAGCGGTCGTACTCGCTGACGTGGATGCCGTCGATCGTGCGCCCCACCTTCTCCGGATCGGTGTCGAACACGGCGGCGATGTTGATCCCGTGCTCGGCGAAGATCGGCGAGCTCGCGATCGCCTGCCCGAGCCGTCCGGCCCCGACGAGCGCGATGTTGTGCTGCCCCTGCGTGCGAAGGATCTTCCGGATCTCGGCGAGGAGCGAGTCGATGTTGTAGCCCACGCCGCGCTTCCCGAACTTGCCGAACGTCGACAGGTCGCGCCGGATCTGCGTCGCGTTCACGTTCGTGTAGTCGGAGATCTCCTGCGACGAGATCCGATCCTTACCCATCTTCTTCGCCTGGGTCAGAACCTGGAGGTAGCGGGAGAGGCGAGCGGCGACCCCGACTGTCAAGCGCTCCGACACGACGTTTCCTGGCCCCGAAGTTTGTGACACACCGCAAGTAGTCTGCCAGGGCTGATCCGTCGCGGCGCGGGAGCCTACGGGCGCTGCCGCTCGGAGCGACTTTGTGCGGCGAGCTTGCGCCGGAACGCCTGGCGGGGGACGAAGTACGAGAACGCGGGCTCGCCGTCGATCTCGACGACCGGGAGCAGCTCCCGGTAGCGCGCCTCGAGCTCGGCGTCGCCGCGGATGTCGACCTCCTCGAGGTCGAACTCGATCTCGGTGCGAAGCTCGTCGAGCGCCGCTCGAGCGCGGTCGCAGAGGTGGCAGCCCGCAGAGGTGTAGAGGACGACGCGCGCCATCACCGTGGGTCGCTCCAGCCGCGAAATTGCGCCTCACCGCGCAGCCACGCCACGTCGGGCTCCCATTCGTCGACTGCAGCGCCGAAGCCGCGCTCCCGCGCGGCGCGGTCGACCTCCCTGAACAGCGCACGCTGCTCATCGGCGTCGCCAGACAGAATGGACATGAGCTGGCCCAGGAAGGTCTCTGCCTGCCACGCACGGTCACTCAACGGCTCCGCGCGCAGCTCCGCAGCGATGTACTTGTTGAAGGGACGCACGCGACCGTCGATCGCAAACAGCGCCGTCAGCAGGTGCGGCAGCGACTCGGCGGCGTCGAGGCGTGCACCTTCCTCGCAGCCGACCATCCGGTAACGAAGTGACCTGTACGTCGAGTTGATGTAACCACCGAGCGCCTCTCGCACGAGCCCGTCACGGACCTCGTCGGGAACACGCCGCTTCTCGCGCAGGACAGCCGCGACCTCGCCCGTCTTGTCGACGAGCAACTTCACACGCACGTACAGGTAGCGCGCCCATGCCGTCGCCGTTCCGTATTCGCCGTGCTCTCGCAGACCCGAGAGCGTCGACCGCGCGACTTCGATGGGTGCGCCGTGCACGTACGGCCATCGCTCGTCGAACGCCTCGAGCACACCGTCGCGGTCGCGGAGCACGACCGCGACGTCGTAGTCCGAGCGGTCGTCGGCGAAGCCGTCATCGCGCGCACGCGAGCCGAAGACGAACAGCCCGAGCACGTCATCGTCCTCTTGCACGTACGCGAGCAGCTTCTGAAACTCCCGTTCCCGCTCTTCCATCAGTTCGGGAACCGCGCGGTTCCCCCGCCCGCTACGGATACAGCCCGCGCGTCGTCGTCGCCTCGGCGACGCGCTCGACCGCGATCCCGTACGCCGACAGGCGCATGCTGAGCCCGCGGCACTCGTGCTCGGCCCACGTCTCGTTGAACGCGCGCGTCACGATGTCGTTCAGCTTCGCGTTCACCTCCGACTCCTTCCAGAAGTACTCCTGGAGGCCCTGCACCCACTCGAAGTACGAGACGACGACGCCGCCCGCATTCGCGAGGATGTCCGGGAGCACCAGGACGCCGGCATCCTCGAGGATCTCGTCGGCCGCCGGCGTCGTCGGCCCGTTCGCGCCCTCGCAGACGATCCTCGCCTTCACCTCGGGCGCGTTCCCCTCGTGGATCACCTGCTCGAGCGCGCACGGCGCCAGCACGTCGCACTCGAGGAGCAGGAGGTCCTCGTTCGAGATCGCCTCTGCGCCGCGCAGTCCTGCGAGCACGCCCGTCTCGCCCTTGTGCGCGAACGCGGCCGCGACGTCGATCCCGTCCCGGTTGTAGACGCCGCCCGACGAGTCCGAGAGCGCGATCACGCGCGCTCCGTCGTCGACCATGAACTGCGCCAGGAAGCTCCCGACGTTGCCGAAGCCCTGGATGGCGACGGTCGCGCCGTTGGGTCGGATGTCGCGCTTCCGCATCGCCGCGCGAACGCAGAACTGCGCGCCGCGCGCCGTCGCCTCCTCCCGCCCGAGCGAGCCGCCGATCTCGATCGGCTTCCCGGTCACGACGCCGAGGACGGAGTGGCCCTTGTTCATCGAGTACGTGTCGAAGATCCAGGCCATCACGCTCGCGTCCGTCCCGACGTCGGGCGCGGGGATGTCCTTCTCGGGGCCGATCTCGTTGATGATCTCGCTGGTGAAACGGCGGGTCATGCGCTCGAGCTCGTCGCGCGACAGCGCCTTCGGGTTGCAGACGACGCCGCCCTTCGCGCCGCCGAACGGAATCCCCATCAGCGCGGACTTCCACGTCATCCACATCGCGAGCGCCTTCACCTCGTCGAGCGTGACGTCGGGGTGATAGCGGATGCCGCCCTTCGACGGACCGCGCGCGATGTTGTGCGTGACGCGGTAGCCCTGGAAGACCTGCACGGCGCCGTCGTCCATACGCGTCGGGATCGAGACGGTGACCGCCTTCTTGCACTCCGACAGCACCTCGACCAGGTTCGCGTCGATCTCGAACGCGTCCGCGACCTTCCGCAGCTGCTGCTTCGCCAGCTCGAACGGGTTCTCCCGGAGGTGCGACGCAGGGGCTTCGACGGTCGTCAAGAGGGCCTCCTCATCTCGCGCTCGACTGCGGCCGGAGTCTATTTGATCTTGATCGGGACGAACCGCACCGTCGGCGGCCCGCCGCCCGTCGGAACGGCCAGGATGCGGATGCGGTAGTCGCCGGCCTCGAGCCGCGCGCCACCGGGATCGCGTCCGGTGATCGCGAACGTGTAGCGGCCCGGGAGGAGGTCGCGCTGCCGCGCGATCACGCCGATCCGCTTCCAGTCGCCGGTCCAGACCTCGATGTCGAGTCGCGCGACCGGGTGCACCTCGTCGTACCCGCCGACCGTGCGCACGAGTCCCGCCTGGAGCGACAGGACGGGCGGTGTCGTGTCCGACGGCTCGAACTGGCGCGCGGACAGCTCGACGCCGCGCAGCACAGGCGTCCGCTCCGGACCGAACGCGACCGCGAACGGCACGCGGATCGGCGTTCCGGCGACCGGCTCGAGGACGAGCGTGCCCTCCGCCGGCGGCCCCCCGCTCGCGGAGCCGGCTACGCGGAAGTCGAGCCGGACGCGTGCGACCGACCGCGGCCGGATGATCAGCCGCGCGGGGCTCGCGGCCACGAAGACCTCCGCGGCAGGGAAGCCCTTTCGGGCGACGCGGACGCGCACGCGCAGCGTCCTGCTCGACAGATTCCGCACCGTCACCCGGCGTACGCGCTTCCAGCCAGGCTTCGTCGCGCGCGGCAGCGCGAGCGACGCCGGTGTCGCGCTCAGCTCCGCCGCGGCCGCGGCGCCGACGTCGACGACGCCCGTGCCCTGCGCCGTCACGGGAGCGCCGGGGAGCGGCTTCGCCGCGCCGACCAACATGCTCTTCAGCGCCTCCGCGTCGAGGTCGGGCCGCGCCTGGGCGAGCAGCGCCGCCGCACCGGCAACGCCCGCCGCGGCGGCGCTCGAGCCGTTGACCGTGCCGAAGCGCGGCGTCCCGTCTCCGTTCGCGCCGGGCTCGCTCGTGGCGATCGAGACGCCCGGCGCGAGGACCTCCGGCTTCACGCGGCCGTCGAACGCGAGCCCCTGGGAGCCGAACGGCGCGACGCGCCGCGCGGTTCCCGCGGCGAACGTCCGCGCGCGGCCGATCGCGACGCCGACGCTCGTCCCCGCTTCGAGTGCGGCGCGCAGTCGCCCGCCGAGCGCCGGGGAGACGCCCACGACGGGAACGGGAACGCGGTCGTCGAGCCCGAGCGCGCCCGGCGGGAGGCGCGACCCGTAGACGACGATCGCGCGGGCTCCCGCGCGGGCGGCCGCTTCGACGAGGGCGGTCGTGCCCGCGCCGTCACCTGCTCCTCCCGGCACGAGCGCGGCCCGTCCCGCGACGCGACTGAAGCCGTCCTCGTCGAAGAAGTCGTCGATCGAGAGCGTCGCGGCGCGGCGCGCGGCGCCAGTGGGAGCGAGCAGCGGCGGCGCGGCGAGCCCGAGCTCGAGCGGCCGCTCCGGGCCGAACGCCCCCCCGAGCGGGAGCACGCGGTCGAGGACGACCTTGAGACCGCAGCCGAGCACACAACCGCACAGCACACCTCGCACGACC
>JAUJMY010000001.1:107495-366838 GCA_030446625.1 Gaiellaceae bacterium | reverse complement strand
ACCGTGCGCGACAGGGCCGCGTCTCACCCCGACGCCGGGAGGCGCGGCAAGATGTCGCCGACTATCGGCTCGGCGGGCGCGCTCGGCCCTGCACCCATCTCGTGGCCGATCGCGGTCTGCGCGCCGTGCGAGACGATAATCACGTCGGCCGTGCAGTCGTGCGCCGTCAGCGCCGCCACGACGGCTAGCTTGATCCGCTCGCACGTGAGCGGCTCGCCGTCGACGACGAGTACGCCGCCGTCGGCCTCGGCGCGCCGCAGCAGCTCGGCGCCGGCGCGCGCGCCCGCCTCGGTGGCGCGCTGCGCGTTCCGGATCCCCGCGAGCTCCGCCTCGTTCTTGACGCGCCGCCGCTGCGCGAAGAGCTCTCGCTCGGGACGCACGTCGACGCCCGCGCTGCGCAGCCGGTCCGCGAGGAGCAGCGGGAAGCCGGGCGGGACGACCGCCTCGCTCACGCCGAGCTGCTTCACCGCGCGCACCTCGACCTCGAGCCACACCTCCGGCCGCGGCATCCCCTGCGCGAGCAGCTCGTCGAGCCCGTACTCCTCCGGCGCGTGCGGCGTCAGCCCCGCGTTCGCCGCCTCGACGCGCGGCACCTCGAAGCTGCCGACGAGGACGTGGCGCTGGCCGTCGCGCTCGATGTAGAGGATCGGGTCCGGGATCGCGACTGGAACCTCGTGCCGCGCCTCGGGCGAGCGGATCGTGTCTCCGTAGATCAAAACGTCCGGCACCGGAAGCAGATCGTAATCCGCCCGCGCAGCGCGTGCCCGTGCCTCGCCTGGACATGGCCGCGGCGGTCGCGGACTCCCGCCCCACCCGCCACCCCCCACCCTCCCACGGGGGCTTGCGACGCTACCGTCCGCAGCCGCCGCCTTCGTGCCGGATCTGTGCCGATTCGGTGCCGGAAGCGGCGCGCGCGGGAGTACATACACTCCGGCACGTGGACGAGGCGCTCGAGCGGGCACAGCAGCTGGTCGCGGCCTACGACGACGAGCTGCGCGCGGAGTTGGCCGCAGACGGCGAGATCTTCGACGCCCACGTCCACCTCGGCCACGACATCGACGGCATGTCCGGCCGCTACGAGGAGCTGGAGGCCGTTCAGACGCGCTACGGGATCTCCGGCGCGTTCATGTTCTGCATGGACGAGCCGGATCGCGTGCCAGGCTTCCGCGCGCCGAACGACCGCACGCTCGAGCACGCCGCGCGCTCGGGCGGGCGACTGATCCCCTTCGTCCGACTCGACCTCGGCGAGGGGCCGATCGAGGAAGCCGAGCGCTGCCTCGACCGCGGCGCCCGCGGGATCAAGCTCCACCCGCGCGCGCAGAAGTTCATGCTGAACGACGAGCGCCTCGCGCCGGTCTTCGCGCTCGCCGCCGAGCGGCGCGTGCCGATCCTCATCCACGGCGGGCGCGGCCTGCCGCCGATCGCAGACCATCTGGCCCGCCTTGTCGAGCAATACCCGGACGCGCAGCTGATCGTGGCGCACGCCGGGATCGCGGACATGGCCGGCCTCGCGGGCCGCCTCGGAGGTCGCGCCGGCGTCTTCTTCGACACCTCCGTCTGGAGCGCGCTCGACCTGCTCGACCTATACCGACTCGTCGCGCCCGAGCAGGTGCTCTACGCGTCGGACTACCCGTACGGCCAGCAGCCCGCGTCGCTCCTGGTCGCGCTCAGGACGGCGCGGCACGCCGGGTTCGACGACGATCAGATCCGCGGGCTCCTGGCAGGGAACGCGCGCCGCATCGCCGCCGGCGAGCCGCCGCTCGAGCCGACCCAGCCTACGGGCAGCGAGACGTTCGCCCAGCCGCTCACCTTCGCGCGCATCCACCAGTACCTGTCGATGGCCACGCCTCTCCTCTGGACTCGCCAGGCGGACACCATCGGCGTGCTCGGGCTCGCGCTGAACGCCTGCTACGAGCGCGACGGGCACGCGCGCGAGACGGAGCAGATCCGCGAGCTGCTCGAGACCGCGCGTGACCTGTGGCGCGTGCTCCCCGAGGTCGAGGACGAAGGCGAGCGGCTGATCACCGTGCGCGCGACGATCCGGTTGATCCTCATCGCGGACATCCTCGCGGTCACGACGCGTGCTTGAGCTCCACGTCAACGGCGGCACGTACCGCAGCGGCGCCGCCGTCGGCCGCTCGCTCGCCGAGACGCTGCGCGAGGAGCTCGGCTTCACCGGGACGAAGATCGCGTGCAACGAGGGTCACTGCGGCGCGTGCACCGTCCTCCTCGACGGCGTCCCCACGCTCTCGTGCATCACGCTCGCGCACACGGTCGCCGGACGCGAGGTCACGACGATCGAGGGGCTGCGCGAGCACCCGCTCGTCGACGCGTTCGTGCGGGCCGACGCCCTCCAGTGCGGCTTCTGCACCCCGGGCCAGATCGTCTCCGCGGCCGCGCTCGTCGCCACCAATCCGAGCCCGAGCCGCGAGGAGATTCGCCACGCGATGTCGGGGAACCTGTGCCGCTGCGGCACGTACCCGCGAATCGAGGAGGCGATCGAGACGTGGCAAGGCTGATCCGCACCGAGAAGGAGGTCGAGGGCCGCTACACCGAGCAGTGGGTGGTCGTCGAGGAGGACGCCCTCGACCAGTGGCCGGCCGGGCCGCTCGAGACGGTCGGACGCGACACGCCCCGCGTCGACGGGTACGAGCGCGCGCGCGGCGAGGCGATCTACACCGCCGACGTCCAGTTCCCGGGCATGCTGCACACGGCGGTCCTGCGCAGCCCGCACGCGCGCGCGCGCGTGAAGCGGATCGACTTCGAGCGAGCGCTCGCGGCGCCGGGCGTGCGCGCCGCGCTCGGGCCTGCGTCGGGCGAGTCGTCGGGCGGAGACGCCGAGGCGAGCGGCGCGGGCGCGTACACCCCCGACTCGAGCGCGAGCGCTCCGTACAGCTCGCACGTCCTGACGGACGAGCCGTCGTTCGCCGGCGCGGCGGTGGCGGCCCTGGCCGCCGACACCTTCGCGCAGGCCGCGGACGCGGTGCGCCTGATCGACGTCGAGTGGGAGGTGCTCGAGCCGCTGCTCGACGCGGACGAGGCGGTGGCGCGCGAGTCGCTGCTCGAGGAGCCGCGCCGGTATGAGCGCGGCGACCTGGAGCGCGGGCTCGGGGAGGCGGACGTCGTCGTCGAGGCCGAGTACCGCACGCAGACGCTCCTCCACAACGCGCTCGAAACGCACCAGTCGGTGTGCCGCTGGGAGGGCGACACGTTGGAGGTGTACATCTCCACGCAGTACATCTGGGGAGTTCGCAGCGGCGTCGCGAAGGCGCTCGAGCTGCCGCAGGACAAGGTGCGGGTCGTCTGCAACTTCATGGGCGGCGGCTTCGGGGCGAAGAACAACGCCGGCGACTACACGTTCATCGCCGCGGAACTCGCGCGGCGCACGGGACGCCCGGTGCGCTGCGCGCTCACGCGGCGCGAGGAGAACATGGCGAGCGGGAACCGCAACGCGACGATCCAGCGCCTCGTCGCCGGCGCGCGCGCGGACGGCACGCTCACTGCGCTCGGCGGCGAGTTCGTGAACGCGGTGGGCTGGGACGGCTTCTCCGCCAGCACGAGCGGCCCCATGCAGCTCCTCTACGCGTGCGACAACGTCCGCACCGTCGACTACGGCGCCCAGCTGAACACGTCGCCGAACGCGGCCTTCCGCGCGCCGGGCTTCGTCGAGGGGACGTTCGGCCTCGAGTGCCTGCTCGACGAGCTCGCGGCGAAGCTCGACCTCGACCCACTCGAGCTGCGCAAGCGCAACTACTCCGACTCCGACCTCGTGGACGGTCGACCGTTCTCGTCGAAGCGGCTGCTCGAGTGCTACCGCCGCGCGGAGCCGCACTGGGCGAGGCGCGAGGAGGTGCGCGCGCGCTCCGAGGCCCCGTGGCGGCGCGGCGTCGGCCTCGCCAGCCAAGTCTGGTACGGCGGCGGCGGCCCGCCGTCGTACGCGTGGGTCCGGGTCGGGTCCGACGGCCGCGCGACCGTGATCACGGCGATGCAGGACATCGGCACCGGGACGCGGACGGCGATGGCGCAGATCGCCGCCGAGGAGCTCGGGCTTCCGCTCGACCGCGTCGAGGTGGCGCTGGGCGACTCGGCCCGCGGCCCCTTCGCGTCCATCTCGGCGGGCTCGTCGACGACGCCGAGCATGGGTCCCGCCGTGCGCGCCGCCGCCGCGGACGCCGCGCGCCAGATCGTCGAGATTGCGGCGCAGCGCTACCACCTCGAGCAGCGCGTCCTGTCGCTCCGCGGCGGGCACGTCGTCTCCGCGGACGGCGGCTCGTGGCCGCTCGAGGAGGTGACGGGGCTCCTCGGGAGCGGGCAGATCCTCGGCAAGGGCGCGCGCGGGCCGAACCCGGCGGGGATGCGGGTGCTGACGTTCGGGATCCAGGTTGCGGAGGTCGCCGTGGACGTGGAGACCGGCGAGGTCCGGGTGGAGCGCGTGGCCGCGATCCACGATGTCGGCCGGATCATCAACCCGCTCGGGGCGCGGAGCCAGGTCGAGGGCGGGATCATCCAGGGGATCGGGCACACGCTGTCGGAGCAGCGCCTCTTGGACCCGCTCTCGGGGAGCGTGCTCACGCAGACGCTCGACGCCTACAAGCTGCCGACCATCGCGGACGTGCCGGAGCTCGTCACCGAGTTCGTGGACGAGCCCGACACGCACCTGACGAACCTCGGCGCGAAGGGTCTCGGCGAGCCGCCGATCATCCCTACCGCGGCGGCGATCGCGAACGCGATCCGCGACGCGACAGGGGCCGACGTGCGTTCGCTGCCGGTCACGCGCGAGGAGATGCTGCGCGCGCTGCGCGAGGCGCGCGAGCGGGAGACGGTTGCGGCTCGTACGTCCTGAGACGCCGCGCGACGCGGTTGCGGCGCTGACGAACGGCGCCGTCGCGCTCGCCGGCGGAACGGACCTGGTCCCGCTGCTCCGCGACCGGATCGTCGAGGCCGACGCGCTCGTCCACGTCGCCGACGCTGTCCCGCGCGGCGTTACATCTACATCCACCTCCATCACTCGCGTCGGCGCGGGCACGACGCTCGGCGAGCTCGAGGTCGATCCGCAGGTCCCGCAGGCCCTCCGCGAGGCGTGCGCGCTTTCCGCGTCGCCACAGCTGCGGGCGATGGGCACGCTCGGCGGCAACCTCCGCCAGGCCACGCGGTGCTGGTACTGGCGGCTCAAGTTCCCGTGCTACCTGCACGGCGGCGAGCGGTGCCACGCGAAGGAGGGCGAGCACCGCGAGCATGCGATCTTCGGCAACGAGCGCTGCGCGTCGGCGCACCCGTCGGACCTGGCGGCCGCGCTCCTCGCGCTCGGCGCGACCGTCCGGACGGACCGGCGCGAGCTCGGCGTGGCCGAGCTGTACCGCCTGCCGACGGACGACGAGCGCGACGTCGTCGGGCTCGAACGAGACGAGCTGATCCTCGAGCTGGACGTGCCCGCGGCGGACGCGAGCACGTACCTGAAGGCGATGGACCGCCGGAAATGGGCGTTCCCGCTCGTCGGCGTCGCGGCCGCGCGCGTCGGCCCGAGCGTCCGCGTCGCGCTCGCGGGAGTCGCGCCGATCCCGTGGCTGCTGGACTCGCCGGCCGCGCTCGACGACGCGACGCCGCTTCCGGGTACGGCATACAAGGTCGAGCTTGCACGCGTCCTCGTCCGGCGCGCGCTCGCGGCGACCGGCTAGCCGCCGCCGCCGCGGTAGGCTCGACGCCGATGCGACGTCTCGTCGTGCTCCTTCTCCTCCCGGTCGCGATCGCGGCCGCGGGCTGTGGCGGGGCCGAGGACGAGGATGCGGCGGACACGGCGAGCGCGACGCTCGCGACGCAGCCGGCGACGACCGCGTCTTGCCGTGACGTCGAGGAGCCGGAGCCGAAGCCGGCGGCGACGCTCGAGGCGCCGACCTCGATCCTGAGCACGACGACGCGGTTCGACGCGCACGTGGAGACGAGCTGCGGCGAGTTCACGATCCGGCTCGACCCGCAGGCGGCGCCGCGCGCAGCCGCGTCGTTCGTCGCGCTCGCGCGTGCCGGCTTCTACGACGGCACCGTCTTCCACCGGATCGTCCCGGGTTTCGTGATCCAGGGCGGCGACCCCACCGCGACCGGCGCGGGAGGACCCGGCTACACCACCGTCGACCGTCCCGCGAAGACGACGACGTACACGGAGGGCGTGGTCGCGATGGCCAAGGGAAGCACCGAGGCCGCGGGCACGGCCGGGAGCCAGTTCTTCGTCGTGACGGCCAGCGACGCCGGCCTCCCACCCGACTACGCCGTGATCGGGAAGGTGACCCGCGGCCTCGACGTCGTGCAGCAAATCGGCGTCCTCGGCGACCCGAACACGGAGCTCCCGACGCAGCCCGTCGTGGTCGAACGGGTCAGGATCGAGACGAGCTCCTAGCTGGTCGCCGCGGTCGTCCTCGCGGCGGGCGCCTCGACCCGCTTCGGCAGTCCGAAGCAGCAGCTACTGCTCGCGCCTGTCCTCGACCGCGTCCGCGCGGCCGGGATCGCCGACGTCCTCGTGGTCGTGGGAGCGCACCCCGTCGAGACGATTGCCCGGACGGTCTTCTGCGCGGACTGGCGGCGCGGGCCCGGCGCGTCGCTGCGCTGCGGGCTCGCGGCTCTCGGCGCCGACGCGGAGGCCGCGGTCGTCGTGCTCGCGGACGGTCCGAACCTCGCCCCAGCCGCGGTGACGCGCGTGGTCGCGGCGTGGCGCGAGAGCCGTGCCCGCGTCACGGCCGCGGCGTACGGCGGCGCGCGCGGCCACCCCGTCGTCCTCGACCGCGCGGCGTGGGACGCGATCCCGGAC
The DNA here is from genome assembly GCA_030446625.1 of Gaiellaceae bacterium. GTDB lineage: Bacteria > Actinomycetota > Thermoleophilia > Gaiellales > Gaiellaceae > JAUJMY01. The sequence continues at coordinate 360,042 of JAUJMY010000001.1, read as the reverse complement.
GAGGGCGCGCGCAGCCTCGAAGCGGCGCTCGTCCCGTGCGACGACCTCGAGCCTCCAGGAGACGTCGATCTCGCCGCCGACCTCCCGGAGCCGCTGCGCCCGAGCGCGCGGGAGGTCGAACACGGGATCGGCTCGGAGCGCGGCCGGACGACGCCGGGCAGCGGCCCGCGCTAGTGCGCGAGCCTGAGCGCCGCGAGCCGCTCGCGGAGCTCCTGCGGCATCGGCTCGGCCGCAGCCTGGCGCACGAACATCCGCAGCTCCTCCTCGAAGCGATAGCGGCGGTCGCAGTAGTCACACGCGGCGAGATGCTCCTTCGCCTCGAGCTCCTCGGCGACGCTGAGCACGCGGTCGAGGTACGGCTGGAGCAGCTTCTCGCAGTCGCTGCAGTCACACATCACACCACCGCCTCTTCCGCCAGCTGCGCCTTGAGGATCCGTCTGCCTCGATGCAAACGCGACATGACTGTACCAACCGGGATGTCGAGGATCTGCGCGGCGTCCTGATACGTGAAGTCGCCGATGTCGACGAGCACGACGACGTCGCGGAAGTCGTGCGGGACGGCGGAGAGCGCGGCGACGATGTTGTCCTGCGAGAGCCGCTGGTCGACGCGCTCCTCGTGCGCGATCGGGCCGCCGGTCTCCTCCAGCTTGTCGACGAGGTAGTAGTCACCGGCCTCGAGCGGCTGCATGTCGGGCGTGCGCTGGAGCCGTCGCCCCCGGTCGATGTTCAGGTTCGTGAGGATGCGGAGGAGCCACGCGCGCAGGTTGGTGCCGGGGGTGAACGAGCGCCAGCTGCGGAACGCGCGTGCATACGCCTCCTGCATCAGGTCCTCCGCCTCCTCGCGCGATCCGACGAGATGCCTGGCGACGCGGTAGACCTGATCCGAAAGTGCAAGTGCGTCCTCCTCGAAGCGTACGCGGTCGCGTGCCTCGGCCGCGATGCGTCGTGCGTCGGTCTCGGGACGCGTCTCGCTCACGCGCTCGACCCTAGCAGCGGCTCTTCGAGGGTGGCAACGAGCCGAAAGGTGCTGCTATTCCCGCTCGCGGAAGCCGGCCTTCGCCATCGCGGCGACGATCGCGTCGCGGTCGGTCCGCGCCTCGTCCCACGAGAGCGTCACCTCGCCCATCAAGTTGGCGTTCGCGTACTCGAGCCCCTCGTGGCCGCGGAGCGCACCCGCGAGGCGGCCGACGCACCGCTCGCAGCGGATTCCCGTCACCTCGATCGTCTCGGTCCGGCTCACGCTCCCTACGCTAGCGAGCGCGCGACGAGGTCCGCGCACAGCGCGCACAGCCCCCTCGAGCGGCCGACGTCGAGCTGCCGGTCGCCCTCGCAGCTCGCGCCGTCGAGGCCGCCGGCTGCAACGGGCAGCTCGGCGAGCAGCCGCTCCACGGGAAGCGCCTCGGCGCGGTCCGGGTGGACGAGCCGGGCGCGGGGCCCGAAGCGCGCCGCCGCCCAGCGGTTCTGCTCGTAGACGCCGCGATCGCCGGGCTCGTGCTCCCGCGCAGGCTGCTCGAGCGCCCACGCGCACAGGCGGTGCAGCAGCGCGGCGAGCGCGCGCGTCCGCTCGAGCGAGGTCGGCTGGTCGGCAACCCGGATCTCGATCGTGCCGAAGCTCGGGTGCGGGCGTGCGTCCCACCAGAGGTTCGTGTAGCCGCCGGCGACGCCCGCCGTGACGAGCCGCTCGACGAAGACCTCCCAGTCGCCGTACGTCCTGAACGCCGGTGGCGCCGAGTGCCGCGGCAGCAGCGCGAGCACCTCCGCCCTGATCGACATCATCCCCGTCTCCTCGCCCGCGAGGTACGGCGAGTTCGCGGAGAGCGCCAGCGCGAGCGGAAGCCACGGGAGCACGAGCTCGAGCACGCGCATGCAGTCCTCGGCGCTCGGCATCCCGACGTGGACGTGGAGCCCGTTCACGCCCTGGCGCCGCGCCGAGACCCCGGCGTACTCGACGAACTCACGGTATCGCTCCTCCGGCGCGATCTCCTGGTCCTGCGGCCGGCTCACGGGGTGGGTCCCGGACGCGGCCACTGCGAGCCCGTTCTCCTGCGCGATCGACCCCGCCGCGCGCCGCAGCTCGCGGAGGTGCTCGATCGCCGCGTCGACGCTCTCGCAGGTGGGCGTCGCGAGCTCCACGACCGAGGCCATCAGCTCCGTCTTCAGGGCCCCCGCGAGACGAAGCTGCTCCGCACGCTCGACGAACACGTGCACCGACGGCGAGAGCTCTAGGGTCGCGGCGTCGAGGATCATCAGCTCCTCCTCGATCCCGACCGTGAGCGTGCGGCCGAAGTTCTGCTCGATCACGTGGCCCGGATGCCGTGCACCGGCCGCCCGGCCGCCTCCCACGCGTAGTACGACGCGCTCGGCCCGAACGACGGGTCGTACGCGACGACGCGCGGCCGCCGCCCGACCTCCTGCGCGCGCTGCGCGTGCCGCAGCAAGTTCGGGTCGTCGCGCTCCTCCCACACGAGGACCAGGTGCGCGGCGGTCATGAACTCCGCGACGAAGTCGCACCCCGCCGCCGGACACGGGAAGGGCGCGGTGGCGACGCAGTGCCAACCCGTGTGGTCGGCGCCTGGATCGTCCGTCCACAGCTCCTCTTCCGCGGCGAGCTCCTGGTCCTCGAGGAGGATCCGCCCTGGTTCGAGCGGTGAGAGTGGGTCGCGCTCCACGCGAGCGATCGTAGAGCGGCAGAAAGACTTCGGCCGGAGGTTCGGGGCAGGCGGTCCGAACCTCCGGCCTGATGCTTCCGCGTGCTGCGCCTGGCGCGCGTCGGAAGCGGGCCCCAGGGGTGGGGGCCTTTCGAGCCCGCTAGCCGGGTGGGTGCGGCAGCAGGCCGATCCTTCTACGTCGCTTCACCTCTTCGTTCTATCCACGAGCCGCTTAAGCGCGCTTTTCGCGCACGTTAAGAAGTGTTGAGTCGTACGCTGCGCGCGTGCTGACGCTGCTCGTAGACGCGCGGAACGTCCTCCGCTCGCAGTGGCCGAACATCCCGGAGGACGAGCTCGTCGAGCTCTGCCGCGCACGCGCCGCGGCCGAGGGAGCCCACGCCGTCGTCGTGTTCGACGGGGCGGCGCCGGGTGGGGTCGTCGGCGAGCAGACGCTCGCCTCTGACTGCACCGTGGTCGGCAGCGGCCGCGAGAGCGCCGACGAATGGTTGACGCGAGCCGCGGCGTCGCTTCGCTCGGGCGCGAACCGTTTCTGGCTCGTCACGTCCGACCGTGCGCTCCGGGCCGCGGCCGGAGGCGGCGCGGAGCGGACGATCGGCGGCGGGGCGTTCGCGCGCGAGCTCCGCTCCGCGCGCCGGCGCGACGCCGTTTAGCGCCCGCGCCGACTCGGTACTCGCCGCACGTGCCCGAGTACGGCTACGCCATCTCGTCCGAGGAGCACCTCCCGAACGACATCGTGCGCAACGCCCGGCTCGCCGAGGAAGCGGGCTTCACGTTCGCGCTGATCTCCGACCACTACCACCCGTGGGTCGACGAGCAGGGGCAGTCGCCGTTCGTCTGGAGCGTGATCGGCGGCATCGCGCACGCGACGGAGCGGCTGCGGCTCGGCACCGGCGTCACCTGCCCCATGATCCGCATCCACCCTGCGATCATGGCGCACGCGGCCGCGACCTGCGCCGCAATGATGCCGGGCCGTTTCTTCCTCGGCGTCGGGACCGGCGAGAACCTGAACGAGCACATCCTCGGCGACCACTGGCCCGCGCCGGACGAGCGCCTGGAGATGCTCGAGGAGTCGATCGAGGTCATGCGCCTGCTGTGGCAGGGCGGGTACCAGACGCACCGCGGCAAGCACTACACGGTCGAGAACGCGCGCCTCTACACGCTGCCGGAGGAGCCCGTCGAGGTCGCCGTCGCGGCGGCGAAGCCGCTCGCCGCTCGGCTGGCGGGGCGTCTCGGCGACGCGCTCGTAACGACGTCCGCCGACGAGGACGTCGTGCGCGAGTACCGCGACGCTGGCGGCAGCGGCCCCGTGTACGGGCAGGTCACGTGCTGCTGGGGCCCGGACGAGCGCGAGGCGCTCGAGACTGCGCACCGCATCTGGCCGAACGCCGGGATCAAGGGCGACCTCTCGCAGGAGCTGCCGCTGCCGAGCCACTTCGAGCAGGCGGCGCAGAACGTGACGCCGGAGGACCTCGCGGAGTCGCTCCCGCACGGCCCCGACCCTGCGCGCTACCTCGAGGAGATCCGCTCCTACGCGGACGCCGGCATCGACCACATCTACATCCACCAGATCGGCCCCGACCAGGACGGCTTCTTCGAGTTCTGGCGGAACCAACTCGCGCCGCAGCTCTGACGCTCTCCGGCCTCCGCGTCCGCGCCGCCGACGTCCTCCAGGGACTCTGGCTCGTCCCGGGCCTCGTCGTGAGCGCGTTCGTCGCGCTCGCCTTCGGCGTGCTGGCGCTCGACCGAGCCTCGGGCGCGGACGGCGTCGACTGGGCGTTCCACGGCAGCGCCGCCGCCGCCCGCGACATCCTCTCGACGATCGCCGGATCGCTGATCACCGTCTCGGGCCTCGCGTTCTCGCTGACGATCGTGACGCTCCAGCTCGTCTCGAGCCAGTTCAGCCCGCGTGCCTTGCGCGGCTTCCTGAACGACCGCGTGAATCAGGCGCTTGCGGGGACGTTCGTGGGGATCTTCATCTACTGCCTGATCGTCCTCAGTTCGATCCGGTCGCCCGAGCCACCGGAGGATGCGGGCTTCCTACCGGCACTCGCGGTGTCGGTTGCGATCGTCGGCGGCGTCGTCGGCTTCGCGGCGCTCCTCGTCTTCATCCATCGGATCGCGCAGTCGGTGAAGGCGGCGACGATCACGGCGAAGGCGGGGCGCGAGACGCTCGCGGCGATCGACCGCCTGTACCGCGGCGCGTTCGAGGGGCCGACCGCCGACGACGCAGACGCTCTCGTCGCGAGCTGGGCTGCGGCGGGCGAGCCCGCGCGCGTGCGGTCGCAGCGACCCGGTTACGTGCAGGCGATCGCCGTGGAGAAACTCGCCGAGAGCGTCCCGGGCGACGTCCGGCTGCACGTCCGCGTGCGCCCGGGCGACTTCGTCACCGAACGCGACGCGCTCGCGGAGATCTGGCCGCGGCAGGCGGTGGACGAGCGCGTCGAGCGGCGCGTGCGGAGCGACTTTCACGTCTCGAACGAGCGCGACGTGCGTCAAGATCCGGCATACGGGCTGCGGCAGCTCGTCGACGTTGCGCTGCGCGCGATCTCGCCGGGGATCAACGACCCGACGACGGCGCTCAATTGCGTCCGTTACGTCGAGGCGGCGCTGGAACGACTCGCAACGCGAGCGCTCCCGCCGCGCGTGCGGCGGCTCGGCGCCGCAGAGGCCGTGGTCGCGACCGTTGCGTTCGAGGAGTACGTGGAGCTCGCGTTCATCGAGATCGGGCGCTACGCCACGGGCGACGCGCGCGTCGTCGGCGCGCTGCTCGCCGCGCTCGAGACGGTCGCGGCCGCGGCCCGTGACGCGGGCGCGAACGATCGCGCGGCGGCCGTAGTCGCCGCCGCGGAGGACATCGCCGGCCCGGCGCTCGCGGACGCGCGCACCGATCGCGACCGTGCCTCGATCGCCGAACGGCTCGAGCGCGTTCGACGCGCCGCGGCTTCGGCAAGCGATTGAGTGGCGCCGGCGGTCGCAGCCGGAGCGCTCGCGCTCGTCCATCTGGCCGCCGCGCGGCTGACGAACCTCGACCGGCTGCCGCGCAGTGTCTGGCTCTCGGCCGCGGGCGGGATCTCCGTCGCGTACGTCTTCGTCCACCTCCTGCCGGCGCTCGGCGAGGAGCAGGCGACGCTCGAGGAGGCTGCGGAGGGGGCGATCCCGTTCGTGCAGCACCACGCGTACCTCGTCGCGCTCGCAGGGCTCGCGGCCTTCTACGGCGTCGAGCGCGTGGGCGACCGTGGTGGACGTGCCGCGTTCGCGTTCGCGGTCGGCAGCTTTGCGGCGAAGAACGCCGTCATCGGCTACCTGCTCGTGCACCGGCTGAACGCGAGCACGCTCGACCTCGTCCTCTTCACCGTCGCGATGGGGCTGCACTTCGTCGTCAACGACGTCGCGCTGCGGCGGCGGTTCGAGGACGACTACCGCCGTGTCGGCCGCTTCGTCCTGGCTTCCGCGCCGCCGCTCGGCGTCGCGCTCGGCTACGCCTACGAGCTGTCGGAGCCCGCGGTCGCACTGCTCCTGGCGTTCCTCGCCGGCGGCGTGATCCTCAACGTGCTCAAGGAGGAGCTGCCGGGCGAGCGCGAGAGCCGGTTCTCGGCGTTCGCGCTCGGGTCAGTCGCGTACTCGCTGCTGCTGCTCGCGCTGTAGTGCGTTAGAGGCAGGGCTCCGGCGTGAACTCCTGGTGGCCGCGCCCTTCGCGGCAGCTGCGCGTGACGCGATCCGAGACGACGCGCCACCGGCCGCCCTCGCGCACGAGCTTCATCACGTGACGCTCGGCGCGGACGGAGTCGTCGCGGATCCCTTCGTACGTGAGCGTGACCTCCGCCTCGTCGCCGCTCCGCGACGCGGTTGCCTCGCGCGACGCGGCCTCGATCGTGCCGACGTGCGCGGCCGCTGCGTCGATCGCGCTGCGCATCTCGCTGCCGGGGAGCGTGCCCGGCTGTACGGTGCCGTCGTCGGTACAGCCTACGAGGACGAGCGCGGCGGCGGCGTAGACCGCAAGCCGTTTGGTTGAATCAAGTGCGATGGCCGACTCCTTCGGTGCCCGTTCCACCCTACGCGTCGGCGCCGCCGAGCACGAGCTCTTCCGGATCGACGCTCTGCAGGCGCGCTACGACGTCGCGCGTCTCCCGTACACGCTGAAGATCCTGCTCGAGAACGTCCTCCGCCACGAGGACGGCGGCGTCGTCACCGCAGACGACGTGGAGGCAGTCGCGACCTGGGTGGCGACGGAGGAGCCGAGCCGCGAGATCTCGTTCACGCCCGCGCGCGTCCTCCTCCAGGACTTCACGGGCGTCCCCGCGATCGTCGACCTCGCAGCGATGCGGCACGCGATGCGCGAGCTCGGCGGCGACCCCTCCCGGATCAACCCGCTGCTCCCGGCGGAGCTCGTCATCGACCACTCGGTGCAGGTGGACGAGTTCGCGAGCCGGCTCGCGATCGTCCGCAACGGCGAGCTCGAGTTCGAGCGTAACCGCGAGCGCTACGCGTTCCTACGCTGGGGCCAGAGCGCGTTCGACAACTTCCAGGTCGTCCCGCCGAACACGGGCATCGTCCACCAGGTCAACCTCGAGTGCCTCGCGCGCGTCGTCGAGTCGCGCGACGGGCGGGCGTTCCCGGACACGCTCGTGGGGACGGACTCGCACACGACGATGGTGAACGGCCTCGGCGTGCTCGGCTGGGGCGTCGGCGGGATCGAAGCCGAGGCCGCGATGCTCGGCGAGCCCGTCTCGATGCTCGTGCCGCAGGTGGTCGGCTTCCGGCTCTCGGGCCAGCTGCCCGAGGGCGCGACGGCGACCGATCTCGTCCTCACCGTGACGCAGATCCTCCGCCAGGTCGGAGTCGTCGGGAAGTTCGTCGAGTACTTCGGCCACGGGCTCGCCGGGCTGCCGCTCGCGGACCGCGCGACGATCGGGAACATGTCACCGGAGTACGGCGCGACGTGCGGCTTCTTCCCCGTCGACGAGGTCACGCTCCAGTACCTGCGGCTGACGGGACGGAGCGACGAGCGCGTCGCGCTCGTGGAGGCGTACTGCAAGGACAACGGCCTGTGGCACGACCCCGCGCACGAGCCGACGTACTCGCAGGTCGTCGAGCTCGACCTCGGCGACGTCGAGCCGAGCCTCGCGGGGCCACGCCGTCCGCAGGATCGCGTCCCGCTCGCGGACGCGAAGCGGTCGTTCCTCGCGGCGCTGCCGAGCTTCGGCGTCGACTACGCGACGAAGCACGACGAGGCCGTGGCCGAGACGTTCCCGGCGAGCGACCCGACCGTGGAGCAGCATCCCTCCCACAACGAGGTGGAGGCGGAGCTCGACGCGGCGCTCAGCGTCCCCGCGACCGTCGTCGCGGAGCGCGCGAAGCCGGTGGCGGTCGAGTACGACGGCCAGTCGTTCGAGCTCGAGCACGGCGCCGTCGTGATCGCGGCGATCACGAGCTGCACGAACACCTCGAACCCGCAGGTGATGCTCGGCGCGGGCCTGCTCGCGAAGAAGGCGGTCGAGCGCGGGCTGCGCCGCAAGCCGTGGGTGAAGTCGAGCCTCGCGCCGGGCTCGAAGGTCGTCACCGAGTACTACGAGCGCGCCGGGCTCACGCCGTACCTCGAGGAGCTCGGCTTCCACACCGTCGGCTACGGCTGCACGACCTGCATCGGGAACTCGGGCCCCCTGCCCGACCCGATCTCCGAGGCCGTGGAGGAAGGTGATCTCGTCGTCTGCTCGGTCCTCTCCGGGAACCGCAACTTCGAGGCGCGTATCCATCCGGAGGTGAAGGCGAACTACCTCGCGTCGCCGCCGCTCGTCGTCGCCTACGCGCTCGCCGGGCGTGTGTCCGTCGACCGCGTCAACCGCCCGCGGGGCGGGCCCCCGGGGGGCAACGCCTTCTACCTGCGCCACTTCGGGCCGCGGGGGGTGGTGGGCCCGGCGGCGATCGCGCCCGCCATCGAGGGCGATCACGGCCGCCGCACCTACGCCGACGTCTTCACCGGCGACGAGCGCTGGCGCGACCTCGACGTGCCCGAGGGCGACCTCTTCGCGTGGGACGACGAGTCGACGTACGTGCGGCGGCCGCCGTACTTCGACGGGATGCCGCGCGAGCCGCGCGCGGTGGAGGACGTCTCGGACGCGCGCTGCCTCGTGATGGTGGGCGACAGCGTCACGACCGACCACATCTCGCCGGCGGGGTCGATCCGCCCCGACAGCCCGGCGGGCCGCTACCTCGTCGAGCACGGCGTCGAGCGCCGCGACTTCAACTCGTACGGCTCGCGCCGCGGCAACCACGAGGTGATGGTGCGGGGGACGTTCGCGAACGTGCGGCTGAGGAACCTGCTCGCGCCGGGCAGCGAGGGGACGTGGACGGTGCACGTCCCGAGCGGCGACGAGACGACGATCTTCGAGGCGTCGCAGCGGTACCTCGACGAGGGCGTGCCGCTGATCGTGCTCGCCGGCAAGGAGTACGGGTCGGGCTCGTCGCGCGACTGGGCGGCGAAGGGGCCGAGCCTGCTCGGCGTCCGCGCCGTGATCGCGGAGTCGTACGAGCGCATCCACCGCTCGAACCTGCTGATGATGGGGATCCTGCCGCTCCAGTTCGCGGCCGGCGAGAGCGCGGCGTCGCTCGGCCTGACCGGGCGGGAGGAGTTCGCGATCGAGGGCGTCGCCAACGGCGAGGCGCGCGAGGTGACGGTGCGCGCGGACGAGAAGACGTTCACGGCCCGCGTCCGGCTCGACACGCCGCGCGAGCGCGAGTACCTCCGGCACGGCGGGATCCTCCCGTACGTGCTCCGGCGCCTCCTGAGCGCGTAGCGCCGCGAGGGCGTGCCCCCGACGAGGTGGCGCGGGCGCGACACTCAGGTGACGCGTTGGCGCGGCCGCGGAACCCGCGCCTCGCTGCGGCCGTTGAAGGGGAGCTATGGCGCGGAAACGGGGTCTCGTCGCCGCCGCGATTCTCGCGGCGTGCGGCATCGCAGCAGTGTCAGGCACGGCGGCCGGGACGGGCGCGGCCGGTAAGCCGGCGGCGGCCGCGTTCCGGCTCGCCGACGGCTCCGCCGGCTGCAACATGCTCAGCTCCGGGACGATCGCCTGCCGCGCCGAGGGCACGCGCTCCGCGCTCGTCCTCGCGGCCGACGGCGGTTCCCGCGTCGACGACACGCCCGTCTCGTGGAACGGCGCGACGCGCGTGCTGCTCGACGGCGAGAGCTGGTGGAACGGCGCCTTCACGTGCCGTGCGGCGGAGACGCTCGTCTGCTCGACCGGGAACGGCGGCCAGATCACCGTCGGCCGCGACGGCGTCGGCGCACTCGCGCCCGCCGTCACGTACGAGCTGCCGTAGCGCCGCGGCATAGGCTCCGCTCGTGCGCTTCGACCGCCGCGAACTCGCTGGCGCCGTCGCCGACGTCGGCGTCCTCGTCCCGATCGCGGTCGCGCTGATCGTGAAGAACGGCCTGTCGCCGACGGCGGTGCTGCTGCCGGCCGCGCTCCTCTACCTCGCCGCCGCAGCGGCCTACCGCCTCCCGGTCCCGGTGCAGCCGCTGAAGGCGCTCGGCGCGATCGCGATCGCGCAGGGGCTCGGGTCGGACGCGATCGCCGCGGCGGCGCTGCTGATGGGCGCGATCTTCCTCGTCCTCGGCCGGAGCGGGCTGATCGACCGCGTCGCGGTGTTCTTCCCTCGCGCGGTCATCCGCGGGGTCCAGCTCACGGTGGGGATCCTCTTCCTGAAGATCGCCTGGGGCCTCGTGACGGAGCCGCCGGCGGCGTTCGCCGACGCCGCGCTCGCGGCCGAAACGGCGCTTCCGCTCGCGCTCGTGGTGCTCGGCCTCGCGCTCGCGCTCAAGCGCTACCCGGTCGCGCTCGTCCTCGTCGGAACCGGCGCCGTTGTCATGCTCGCGCGCGGCGCCGGCGCGGCCGATCTCGGGCCCTCCGCGGTCGCGTTCCCGTCCCTCGACGCCGCGACGTTCTGGACGGCGCTCGTCGTGCTCGTCGTCCCGCAGCTCCCGCTCTCGTTCGCGAACTCCTGCTTGGCGACCGCGGACGCGGCGCGCGTCTACTTCGGCGAGCGAGCGGAGCCGGTGCGGCCCGGCCGGCTCGCGACGACGTTCGGCTCGGCGAATCTGCTCGCGGGCGCGATCGGCGGGATGCCCGTCTGCCACGGCGCCGGGGGGCTGACGGCGCACGTCGCGTGCGGCGCGCGGACCGGAGGCGCGCCGGGCGCTATCGGAGCGACGCTGCTGGTGCTGGCGCTCGGCGCCGGCGCCGGGCTCGGCGCGCTCCTCGCCGCGTTCCCGCTGCCGATCCTCGCCGGCCTGCTCGCGTCGGCCGGCGTCCTGCACATCGGGCTGCTCCGCGACCTGCGCGGCGCCGGGGCCTGGGCGCTCGCGCTCGCGGTCGGAAGCGTGGGCGTCGCGATGAACCTCGCGCTCGCCGTCGCGCTCGGTCTCGCCGCGTGGTGGCTCGTCGAGGCCGCGCGCCGGGTCGGCCTCGTCCCACGGAACGCCTAGTCGAAGAAGGTGTCGTCGTGCGAGTACGGCGGCGCGCAGCAGCAGAGGAACCGCACCGACTCGTCGCGCGCCGTGATCTGATGCCACGCGCCCGGAGGGAGGAGGATCGCGTCCCCCGGCGCGACCTCACGGCGGTCGCCGTCGACCTCCATCTCCGCGCGGCCCTCGAGGATGACGTAGATCTCCTCCGTGCGCGCGTGGTAGTGCCGCTGCGTCGACTGCCCCGGCTCGAGCCATGCCTCGGCGAGGCTCTGCTCGCGCGCGCCTCCCTGGTCGGCGTCGAGCAGGACGCGGATCGTGCTCCCGTCGGCGGTCGTGAAGGGCGTCGCGTCGTCGGTCCTGCGGATCTCCACGGCAGCCGCTAGGCTAGTCGCACCGGGGTGCCCCGTTGGGGCTGAGATCACACCCGTCGAACCTGATCCGGGTAATGCCGGCGAAGGGAGGAGGTACTAGCCGATGCGAGCCGCGCTGTTCCGCGAGCGCGGGGCTCCACTTGACCTCGTCGACTTGGAGCGTCGCCGACCTGGTCCGGGCGAGGTCGTCGTGGACGTCGCCGCGGCGGGCGTCTGTGGCACGGAACTCCACTTCCTGGACGGGCTGCTGACACCTCTCAAGACGCCGATAGTGCTCGGTCACGAGGTTGCGGGCACGGTTGCCGAGCTCGGCGAGGGTGCTTCGGCGTTCACGCGCGGCGACCGCGTCGCAGTCCATTACTTCCACGCGTGCCGCATCTGCACACAGTGCCGCTCGGGGCGCGACCACCTCTGCGATAGGCCGCGCGGCGCCCTTGCGTTCGCGAGCGACGGAGGATTCGCCGAGCAGGTCGTGGTGCCGGAGAGTGCGCTTGCGCGACTTCCCGACACACTCTCGTTCGAGGACGCCGCACCGCTCTGTTGCGGCGCTACGACGGCGATCCACGCGCTCGGCGTCTCCAGGCTCGGCGTCGGCAACACCGCCGTCGTCTACGGCTGCGGCGGCGTCGGGCTCCAGCTCGTGCAGGTCCTGCGGCTCGCGGGAGTGCGAACGATCGCGGTGAGCCGGACAGCCGAGAAGCTAGCGCTCGCGACGGAGCTCGGAGCGGACGAGATCGTGAGCGCCGCGGAGGAGCCGGTCGCGGAGCGCGTGCGCGAGCTCACGGGTGGCGACGGAGTCGATGCGGTCTACGAATTGGTCGGTACGACCGAGACGATGCGCGAGGCGTTCGGATCGGTCGCGAAGGCGGGAGCGGTCGTATTCGTCGGCTACAGCTTCGACCGGCTCGACCTGCACCCGCTGGAACTCGTCGTACCGGAGGTGCGGATCCTCACCTCGGTAGGGAACGGGTACCAGGAGCTCGCGCTGGCGCTGGACCTTGCTGCCCGTGGCCTCGTCCGCTCGCCGATCCACGAAGTCGCACCGCTCGAAGAGGTGAACCGCGTGCTCGAGGACCTGCGCGCGGGGGAGGTGCTCGGGCGCGTCGTCCTCCACCCGTAGGCTTCCGCGACGCATAGGTTCTGAAGCGTGCGGCCGATCGCGGTCATCGGCAGCCTCTGGCGCGACGTCGTCGCGGGCGCCCGCCCACGACCCGGGGGCGCGCCGTTCTACGCGGGCCGCGCGCTGCGGCTCCTCGCCTGCCCGACGACGATCTACACGCGCTGCGCCGAGGAGCACCGGGCCGAGCTCCTGCCGCCGCTCGTCGCGCTCGGGCACCGCGTCGAGTGGCGGCCCGCCACGTCGACCGCGAGCTTCTCCTTCCGCTACGACGGCGACGTCCGCAGCATGCGCGTCGACGCCCTCGGCGATCCCTGGACCGAGGACGACGTGCGCACGTGGATCGCGCCTGCGCTCGGCAAGACGGAGTGGCTCCACGTCGGCGTGCTCACGAGCGCGGAGTTCCCGCCGGCGACGCTTGCCGCGCTGGGCCGCGGCCGGCGCATCTCCTTCGACGGCCAGGGGCTCGTGCGGCGACCGCGGGTCGGGCCGCTCGAGCTGCGCGGCGACGCCGACGCGACCGCCCTCCACCACGTCGACGTGCTCAAGCTCGCGGAGGAGGAGGCGGTGGCGCTTCTCGGCGGCTTCCACGAGGAGGACGTCGGACGGCTCGGAGTCCCCGAGGTGATCGTGACGCGAGGCTCTCGCGGCGCGCTCCTGTGGGCCGAAGGCCGGTTGACGCACGTGCCCGTGCGCGCGCTCCCGCCGTCACACGTCGACCCGACGGGGGCGGGCGACGCGTTCGCGGCGGCGTACGTCGCCTCGCGTGCTGCCGGCGCGCCGCCGCAAGCCGCCGCGCGGCGCGCGACCGGCGTCGTCGTCGCGCTCCTGTCCGGAAGGACGCGGTGAAGGCGCTTGTGCAGACGGTCGACGGTGTGTTCTCCGTCGACGCCGAGGAGGAGACGGTGCTCGGCCTCGACCCGCACGCGCGCCTGGCGCCACCGGAGCCGGTCGAGCTCCCGCTCCCGCGCGTCGTCGTCGCCGCGGCATCCGGATCGACCGTCGTCGCCGTCGTCGCGTCGCGCCCTCCGCTCGTCGTCTCGCACGACGCCGGGCGGACGTGGCAGCAGGTGGGAGGCGGACTGCCGGCGGGGCGCGCCGTCGCGATCTCCGCAGACGATCCGGATCTCGTGCTCTACGGCGCGCGCAACCGCCTCTACGTCTCGCGCGACGGCGGCCGCTTCTGGAGCGCGCTCGCGCCGGAGCTCCCGGAGATCGCAGCCGTCGCGTGGGACGACGGCTAGGGCGTCGGCGGGAGCCGGAACTCGCCCCGCGCGACGATGACCGCCGCGCCGCCTACCTCGACGCGCTCGACGCGCTCCGCGGTCCCCTCCACGCGCGCGTAGAGCGTCGACGGCCGGCCGATCTCGACGCCCTGCGAGATCTCGATCTCCTCACCCCAGCCGATGCGGCCGTGCCGCGCGAGGTGCAGCGCGAGCGGACCCGCGGCGGAGCCCGTCGCCGGATCTTCGGGCACGCCGACGTTCGGCGCGAACATGCGCGTCTTCCACCGCGTCCCGGACCCGGCGAAGCAGCTCGCCTGCACGCCGAGCTCCGCCAGCGCGGCCAGGTCCGGCGCGAGGCGCGTGACCGCGTCCTCGGACGGCAGCACGACGCAGACGTGGCGCGGTCCGTTGTCGTAGAGCTCGATCCGAAGCTCCGCGCGCTCGACGCCGAGCGCGCGGCGCAGCTCCGCCTCGGCCGGGTACGGCTCGATGCGCGGGATCGGCTGGGACATCCGGGCGAACACGATCCGCGGCCCCTCGCGCTCGAGCTCGACCGGCACCGTCCCGCGTCCGGTCTCGAGCCTGATCTCGGCGAGCTGGAGCGGCCCGCCGAGCACGAATGCGGTACCGAGCGTCGGGTGGCCCGCAAACGGCAGCTCCGCGGTCGGCGTGAAGATGCGGATCCGCGCGTGCCCGTCCGACTCGCGCGGGACGACGAACACCGTCTCCGAGAGGTTCAGCTCGCGCGCGAGCGCCTGCATGATGCGCTCGTCGAGCCCGCTCGCGTCGGTGAACACCGCGAGCTGGTTGCCGGCGAGCGGCGTGGCCGTGAAGACGTCCGCGAGGACGTAGCGGAGCACGCGCATGCAGTCAGTGAACCAGACCGTGCGAGTAGCATCGAGCGATGCGGATCTACGTCGCCGGACCGCTCTTCTCCGCGGCCGAGCGCGCGTGGCTCGACGCACTCGCGGCGCGCCTGCGACGCGAGGGACTCGAGTGCTTCGTCCCGCACGAGCAGTTCGCGGACAACCCGGACCCTACGGCGGAGGAGGTCTTCCGCATCGACGTCGAGGGGCTCCGCGCTGCGAACGTCCTACTCGCGTGGCTCGACGGCCCCTCGGTCGACGACGGCACTGCGTGCGAGATCGGGGTCTTCTCCGAGCTCGTCTCCAGCGGGAGCTCCGACCATCTCGGGATCGTCGGCATCGTCACGGACCTGCGCCTCGAGCGGCGGCGTCACCACGCCGGCGGCCCAGGGATGAACTTGTTCGTCGCCGGAGCGATCGCGTGCGTGGGGACGATCTGTTGGTCGATCGACGAGGCCGTCGCGGCCATTCACGAGCTGGCACGCCATCGGACGGGCGCGGCGGCCGGCGCCGGCGCCTAGACTGGACGCGTGAGCGAGACGATGCGCACGACGGAGTTCGTCGCGCTGGGACACGCGGGCTCCGAGAGCTACGCGGGCCTCGAGACGTTCCCGAATCCTGGTGTGACGCACGTCGAGATGACGAGCGACGAGCTCGGTGCCGTCTGCCCGATCACGGGTCAGCCCGACTTCTACCTGGCGACGATCGACTACCACCCGCAGGAGCTGTGCCTTGAGTCGAAGTCGCTCAAGCTCTATCTCGGGACGTTCCGGAGCGAGGGACACTTCTGCGAGGCGCTTGCCGTCCGGATCCGCGACGACGTGGCGGAGGCGCTCGGTCTCCCCCCCGACGGCGTGAGCGTCACGCTCGAGCAGAAGGCGCGCGGCGGCATCACGATCTCTGCGACGGCGTAGACACCGCGCTTGAGTGACGGCGTGCCTCCGCTGCTGAGCGCGATCGCCGTCCGCGACCTGCGCTAGTCGTATGACGGCAACGAGGCCCTGCGCGGCGTCTCGTTCGAGGTCCCGCCCGGGGAGGTCTTCGCGCTGCTCGGGCCGAACGGCGCGGGCAAGACCACCACGGTCGAGATCCTCGAGGGCTACCGTCGTCGCGATGCCGGGGAGGTGAGCGTCCTCGGGTGCGACCCCGCGAGCGCGCAGCACGACTTCCGCGACCGGATCGGCGTCGTGCTCCAGTCGTCCGAGCTGTGGCCGAACCTGACGGTGCGGGAGACCCACGAGCTGTTCGCCGGCTACTACGCGCGCCCGCGCGACGTCGAGGAGGTGATCGCGCTCGTCGGGCTCGAGGCGAAGAGAAACGCACGCGTGAAGACGCTGTCGGGCGGGCAGAAGCGCCGGCTCGACCTCGGCGTCGCGCTCGTCGGCGACCCGGACCTGCTCTTCCTGGACGAGCCGACGACCGGCTTCGACCCCGAGGCGCGGCGCGCGGCATGGGAGATGATCCGCGGCCTTCGCGGCCTCGGCAAGACGATCCTGCTCACGACCCACTACCTCGACGAGGTGCAGCAGCTCGCCGACCGCGTCGCGGTGATGCGCGCGGGGCACATCGTCGCGGAGGGGACGCCGGCCCAGCTGCGCGGCGGCGACGCCGAGACCGAGATCCGCTACCGCCTCGACGGCGAGACGCGGGTCGTGCGGACGCGCGAGCCGACGCGAGCGCTCCACGAGCTCACGGCGCAGGCGCTCGCACGCGGCGTGGAGCTCGACGAGCTCGAGGTGCACCGGCCCACGCTCGAGGACGTCTATATCTCGCTCGTCGGCGAGGACGCGCGCTGAGGCTCTTCCTCCACCAGCTGCGCGCCGAGCAGCGCATCTTCTGGCGCAACCGCGAGGCCGCGATCTTCGTCTTCCTCTTCCCGATCCTGCTCTTCCTGCTGCTGAGCGCCGTCTACTCCGGCGACCTCGACGGGGAGCCGGCGGCGAACTACCTGCTCGCGGGACTCCTCGGCTACGGGATCGCGAACACGACCTTCGGCGGCCTCGCTATCTCGCTCGTCGCACGGCGTGAGGTCGGGATCCTGAAGCGAATCCGGGCGACGCCGCTTCCCGCCGCGACCTACATGGCCGCGACGGTCGCTTCGATCCTGATCGTGTTCGTCCTCCAGGCACTCGCGCTCCTCGCGATCGGCACGCTGCTCTTCGACGCGGAGCTGCCCGCGCAGCCGCTCACCCTCGCCCTCGCCCTTGCGCTCGGCGCCGTCGCGTTCGCGGGACTCGGGCTCGCGGCCGCGTCGCTGATCCGCTCGAACGAGGGCTCGTCGGCAGTCGTGAACCTGATCGTCCTCCCGATGGCGTTCCTCACCGGCGCCTTCGGCCCGACACGCGACTTTCCCGAGCTGCTCCGCGCCGTGTCGGAGCTGCTGCCGCTGAAGCACCTGCTCGACGTCGTCGTCGGCCTCTTCGTCCGCGAGGACGGCCTCGGCGCGCATGCGCTCGGGCTCGCGATCGTCGCCGCCTGGGGTGCGGCAGGGTTGCTCGTGGCAGCACGCCGCTTTCGCTGGGAGCCGCGCGAGCGTTAGGTCCGCGCCCGACGCGGGCAGAACGCGTGACCGTGCAGGAAGAGCCACTCGTAGCCTTCGTGACTCACACGGAGCCCCCGGCACTCGAGATCCGCGTCAACTTCGGCATCTTCGCCGGCCGCGAGGCGACGCCCGCCGAGATCGACGACCTCGCCCGCGCGATCCTCCCCGCCGTCGGCGAGGTCTCGATCGTCTCCGAGCAGAGGCACGAGGTCAGCGCGGACGTCGAGGTCTCCCTGCACCAGGTCCGCATCGAGGTGGCCGGCGACCAGCTCCCGCCCTCGGGACCCGAGCTCGAGACGCTGACCGAGCGTCTCGTCCGGACGGCGGAGCAGTGGGCGAACGCCTGCATCGCCGAGCGGCACGCCGAGGTCAGCGAGCTCTAAGAGCCCGTTGCACGTCCGCGACGCGCGAGCCGACGACTGGAGCGGCGTCTCGAGCCTGCTCGCCCAGCTCGGACGCCCGGACGTGCGCGGTCAAACGGACGAGCCCGAGCACCGGCACGCCTTCGAGGCGTACCTGGCGCGCCCGGACACGATTGCGCTCGTCGCCGACGACGAGGGCGCGCTCGTCGGCTTCGTCGACGTCGAGCTCCGCCAGCGCTTGAACTTCCTCCGCGCGCAGGCGTGGATCCCCGACCTGGTCGTCGCGGAGACGGCGCGGAGGCGCGGCGCCGGGCGGGCGCTTCTCGCGGAGGCGGAGAGGCGCGCGCGAGCCGCCGGCTGCTGGGGCATGAGCCTCGAGTCGGCCAGCTGGCGGGAGGAGGCGCACGCGTTCTACGAGAGCGTCGGCTGGTCCGCCTCGGGCAAGGCTTTCGCGTACAGCCTCACCGGCGAGCCGTGGCCACCGGCGTCTCCGGGCGCGCGGTAGGAGGAGCTAGCCGCGCGCGTAGACGAACAGGTCCGTGACCGTCGCGCCGTCGGCCCCGGCGCGCACGCGGATCTCGTCGACCTCCTCCTCGTGCCGGAGCCGGACGAGCCGGAAACGCTCGCGTGGCCCCTCGAGCTCGTGCGCCGCCCCGTTCAGCGCGAGGGTGATCGTCCCCTTCACCGCGAGCGAGAGCTCGAGCGTGCCCGAGCCGCCCCACCGCCAGACGTACGAGCTCGAGCCGGGCAGCTCGTGCAGGTCGCCGTCCTCGAGGAACGACGTCACCGACCTCGCCCTCAGCTCGCCGTCGCTCGCGAAGCACGGCCCGGTGCCCTCGAGGTACGCCGGGTGCGACGAGTGGAGGACGCCGCCCACGCGGACCGCGACGCGACCGTTGCTCTGGATCGCCTCGACCTGATGCCACACGTCCTCGGGCGCAAGCCGGAAGCGGGTGCCGCCCACCTGGACCCAGCTCCCGCGGACCCACACCTCGGCGCGCCAGTGCGGGATCGCCTCCTCGAACACGGGCTCCGCCGGCCGCGGCTGCTCGTCCTCCGTCGGCCCGGTGATCAACGGCCGATCGCCCGACCAGAACAGCCGGTCGAGGTGGACCTTGCGGCCCTCCTCGCCCGCGAGGTAGCCGTGGTAGACGGCGTACCGCGTCGCCACGTCGGGGCCGAACACGAAGCTGTGGTGGCCCGGGCCGACGATCCGCTCGCCGCCGCGCAGGATCGGGTTGAGCGGGTCCTTCAGCCACGGCCCGCGCAGTGAAGGCGCCTCCGCCATCCCGATCGCGTACGACGAGTCGACGAACGACCCGCCGCTGTACATCTGGTAGTAGCGGCCGCGTCGCTTGAGCACGTAGGGCGCCTCGTTCCAGAACCAGTCGCGCGTCGGCACCCCCTCCCACGGCTCGCTCGGGAACGTCACGGGAGTCGGGCGTCCCTCGAGCCGGCCGGGGGCGACGAGGCGGTCGCAGACCGTGCCGGTCCCCGGCAGCCCGTCGCCGAGCGACGTCTCGTCGGTGCGGACGTTGTAGAAGAGCCACATCGTCCCGTCGTCGTCGCGGAACGGGTGCGCGTCGATCGACCACGAGTCGGTGAGCGGCTCGGGGTCGGCGACGAAGGGACCGGTCGGGCTGCTCGAGCGCGCGACGCCGATCCGGCGGCCTGCGTCGTCCTGGCCGAACTGCCACGGCCCCGGCGAGGGCCCTGCGCCCGCTCGGGTGGCCGAGATGTACATGTAGAAGGTGCCGCGCTCGTAGACGATTTCGGGCGCCCAGAGGTCGGACCACGCCCAGCCGACGTCCGACGGCTCGAGCGCGTAGCCCTCGAACTTCCAGTCCACGAGGTTCCGCGACCGGTGGACGGAGACGCCGCGTCGCCCCGACGTGTCGCCCGTGTGGTAGAGGAAGAACTCGTCGAGGTAGCGGATCACGAACGGGTCGCCGTGATCATCGCCCGGCGCTCCCGCGATCACGGGGTTGCGAAAGGTCGTGCTCTCGAGCGTCGTCACGTCGCGGCCGCTTCGGGCAGCTCGAAGAAGAACGTCGACCCGCGCCCTTCGGCGCTCTCGAACCCGATGCGGCCGCCGTGCGCCTCGACGATCTCCCGCGTCAGCGCGAGCCCGAGACCGCTGCCGCCGATCTCGCGCCGCTCCGGCGTCTCGACGCGGAAGAAGCGGGTGAAGATCTGCTGTTGCTGCGCGGCGGGAATCCCGAGGCCCGAGTCGGTGACCGATACCCGGACGCGGCCGTCGACGCGCGCCGCCGCGATCGTGACGTCGCCGCCGCCGGGCGAGTACTTGACCGCGTTCGAGAGCAGGTTCGAGACCACCTGCCGGAGCCGCCGGGCGTCACCGTCGACCCACAGCGGCCGCCCGTCGAGCTCCTTGCGGAGCGCGTGAGCCGGCGCCTGGGCGGCCGCCAGCTCCACCTCCTCGTCGACGACGTCCGCGAGGTCGAGGCGCTCGCGTGCGACCGTGAACCGCCCCTCCTCGCCACTGCGCAGGTCGAGCAGGACGTCGATCAGGTGTCGTAGCCGCTCGCCCTCCTGCTCGACGATCGAAAGGTACCGCCGCCGCGTCTCGTCATCCGTCTCGTGGCGCAGGAGCGTCTGCGTGAAGCCGAGGATGCTCGTGAGCGGCGTCCGGAGCTCGTGCGAGACGTTCGCCACCAGGCCCGAGCGCAGGAGCTCTCGCTCCTCCTGCGCCCGCAGCTCGTCGATCTGGCGGCGCGTCGTGTCGTCCCGGAGCACGAGCACATCGCCGCCCTCCGGCAACGGCGCGCGGCTGACCGTCAGCCAGCGGGTCGCACCGTCCTCCGCGCGGATCCGCAGGACCTGCGGACGTCGCTCGCCCTCCTCGTACAGGTCCGCCTCGCGCTCGTCCGCCGCCTCGGCCTCCTCCGCATGCAGCAGCGCGTAGACCTCCGCGAGCGGAGCGCCGAGCACGCGGGACGCGGCGTACCCGGTGATCTCCTTGCTCGCGGGGTTCCACGAGGTCACGCGCTCGTTGCGGTCGAGCGACACGATCCCGTCGGAGGTCGACGCGACGAGCTCCGCGAGCCGCTGCTGCTGGGCGCGCGCCCGCACATCGCCGGAGAGCGTGAAGTGCAGCGCGAGCAGCGCTGCGAGCGCGAACGGCAGCGTCCAGAGATGAACCTGCGCCGCCAAGCCTGCGAGCAGCCCGAGCGAGACGTCTCCGGCAGCGACCAGCGCGCGTGCGCCGGGATCGTCGAAGAGGCCGCGGCGGAACGACCCGGCTCCGGCGAGCGCGAGCACGCCCGAGACCGCGATCCGGTTGACGACGACGTACGCCGCAGCGCCGGCGACGACGGCGAGAGCTGCGCGCGGCGTGTCGGCGCGCGCGCCGCCGAGTGCCTCCATCACGAGCAGCGCGACGGCGGCTCCGAGCACCATCGTCGACGCGTTGAAGAGGATCTTCAGCGGCCCGCGGCGCGAGATCAGCCCGCCCGCGAGGAAGCCGGCCGCGAACGCGAGCCCGACCGCCAGCGGCGGAGCGAGCAGCGCCATCGCGACGAGGAAGCTCTCCTCGTGGAACGTGCTCTCGCCCTCGGCGCCCTTCCAGACGATGCGCGTCTCGAACAGGTGCTCGGCGGCGATCACGGCCGCGAAGGCAGCGATCAGCCACGCGCGGTCGAGCGGGTCGTCGGAGATCGTCGCGAGCGCGGAGAGGCCGGCGAGCGCGAGGAGCGAGACGGCGGCGACATATGGGCGCAGGTAGCGCGACGGCATCGCGCTCATTATCGGACGAGCATGTGTGCACGACGCGCACTCCTACGGCTGCTCGCTGCGTGGCGGCTTTAACGCAGAAGAAGCCAGACGGCGAGCGCGACCAGCGCCAGCAGGACGAGCGCGCCGGGAACGTAGAACATGAGCGCGTACAGTGGGACCGTCCGGGGCCGAGGCGGCGTGATGCCCGCTGCGGCGCCGGTACGGCGGATGCGCCAGAGCGTCCCGCTCCCGATCTGCATCCGGACGCCGCCCGCCTCCGGTGCGATGTCGATCTCGCCCCAGTCGGTCACGTAGAGCTCTCCGTCGGGCCGAACTCGCAGTGCGTCGGCCGCTCGAACCCGTCGTGCGGCAGCTTCGACGCAGGACCGACGATCCGGTTCACGGCGAAGTCGTGGACCTCGCCGTTGCGCATGTCGACGCGGACGACCTTGTAGCCCGCGGGAGCAGTCTTCCGCGTCGTGTTGGGGTTGAGATCGCCGATCTCGCACACGAAGGCGTCGCCCTCGAAGCCGAAGGCGGCGTCGCGGCAGAACGTGATCCCGTTCGCGCCGGAGTGCGGCTCGAACGTCGCGAACGGCGTCGGCGGCGACGGGTTCGGATGCTGCGCGAGGAGCGGCTCACGCCCGCGGCCGCGCCGCCCCCAGTGCGGATCGTCGAGGCGGATCCCGGCCGCGAAGTCCGGCCACCCGTACCACTCGCCTGCGCGCACCTCGTAGAGGTCGGCCACGTCGCCGAAGACGTGGCGGTGCCCGCGCTCGTCGATCCCGTGGTCGACGACGAACAGGCGCCCGTCGGGCGAGAACGACGTTCCGAACGGGTTGCCGAAGCCCCACGCGACGAGCTCGAGCTCGGCAGCAGCGGGTAGAGCGGCCGCGAGAGGTACGCGAGGACGCTGTGAACCTCCGGGCCGCGTCCCATCCCCGACTTCCGCTCAGTCACGCCGCCCGCCGGCCCGTGCGCCGGGCAGTACCTCGCTCAGCTTGTCGAGCAGGCTCTGCCGCACGACCCCGCGCCAGTCGGGGTCGCCCTTGAGCAGCGCGCGAGCCATCGACGTCGCCTGGTCGAACGTGATGTGCGGCGGCAGGGGCGGGACATCGGGATCGACGACCGCATCGATCACGAACGGGCGGTCGGCGCGCAGCGCCTCGTCCCACGCCGGCCCGACGTCGTCCGGCGACTCGACGCGGCGCCCGGCGAGGCCCACAAGCTCGGCGAAGTCTGCGTAGGCGACGTCGGGCAAGTCCTGCGAGGTGGCGAACTTCGGGCTCCCTTCCATCGCGCGGTGCTCCCACGTCACCTGGTTCAGGTCGCGGTTGTTGAGGACGAGCACGACCAGCCGCGGATCCTCCCAACCCCGCCAGTACTTCGCGATCGTGATCAGCTCGGCGAGCCCGTTCATCTGCATCGCGCCGTCGCCGGCGAGCGCGAAGACGACTCGGCTCGGATACGCGAATTTGGCCGCCACTGCGTACGGGAGCGCGCTGCCCATGCTTGCGAGCGTGCTCGACAAGGACACCTGCATCCCCGGTCGAAGCTTCAGGTCGCGCGCGAGCCAGTTGGTGCTCGAGCCGGAGTCGCCGCAGACGATCGCGTCGGCAGGCAGGCGAGAGGACAGCTCCCAGAACACACGCTGCGGGTTCACCGGCTTCGCCTCCTGCATGGCGCGCGCCTCGAGCGTCTCCCACCACTCGCCGACCCCGCGCTCGACCTCCTCGCGCCACGAGCGGTCGCTCTTCGGCTCCAGGAGCGGGAGCAGGGCGCGCAAAGTCTCGCGACTGTCGCCGACGAGGTTGACCTCCATCGGATACCGGAGCCCGACCACCCGCGCATCGATGTCGATCTGCACCGCGCGTGCCTGGCCCTCCTCGGGCAGGAACTCCGAGTATGGGAAGCTCGAACCGACGACGAGCAGCGTGTCGCAGCCCTGCATCAGGTCCCAGCTCGGCTTCGTGCCGAGCAGCCCGATCGCGCCCGTCACGAAGGGAAGCTCGTCCGAGAGGGCTGCTTTGCCGAGAAGTGCCTTCGCGACGCCTGCGCCGAGCCGGTCCGCGACCTCGACGACCTCCTCGGTCGCGTGCAGCGCGCCCTGCCCGACGAGCATCGCGACGCGCGACCCTGCATTGAGCACGTCCGCTGCGCGCCGCAGGTCGTCGTCCTGCGGCAGAACCCGAGGCGGCGAGTAGTCGACGCTCGAATGCACCGTCCCGTGCTCGTGCGGCGGCTCTTCGACGGCGTCCTCTTCCTGGACGTCCGTCGGCACGATCACGCACGCGACAGAGCGTTCGGCCAGGGCGGTTCGAAAGGCGCGGTCGACGACGTGCCGCGCCTGCGCCGGCTCCACGATCTGCTCGACGTACGCGGCGACGTCACCGAACAACGTCTTCAGGTCGACTTCCTGCTGATAGCTGCCGCCGAGCGCGGTTCGCGCCTGCTGGCCCACGACTGCCACGACCGGCTGCCGGTCGAGCTTCGCGTCGTAGAGACCGTTCAGCAGGTGGATCGCGCCGGGGCCGGAGGTGGCGACGCAGACGCCGACCTCGCCCGTGAACTTCGCGTGCGCGCACGCCATGAACCCGCTCATCTCCTCGTGGCGCGCCTGCACCCACTCGACGTCGCGGCCGGAATCGCGACCGAAGGCGAGCACGACGCCGTTGATCCCGTCGCCCGGGTACCCGAAGACGCGGCGGACGCCCCACTGCCGGAGGCGCCGGACGATGAAGTCACCGACCGTTTCAGCCATCGCGCGCGTCGGGCGCCGCGCCCGGTCGGGTCAGCCCCGCGCGCGGCGCGTCGCCGCCGTCGCGCCCGGAGTCCGGCTTCACCGCCTCGTGCGTCGGCTTCTCCTGTTCACGCAGGACACGCATCCCGTGGACGAAGACGACGGTGCCGCCGAGCCAGCCACCGGCGCTCATCAGGCCGAAGCCGGCGACGGTCAGGAGCAGCCCGAGCGTGGTGACCTCGCGGTCGACGTAGCCGCCGTGGCCGACGATCGCCGCGACGACGAACACGATCGTCGCCGCGACCATCGCGACGAGGTGCAGCGTCGTCGTCCGCCACAAGGGCGTCCCACGCGTGATCTTCAACCAGTCGAGCAGCCCTGTGACTGCTGTCGGGCCGGTGACGACGAGGCCGGCGACGAGCGCGATCCACCACGCGATCGCCAGGTTCTCCTCCGAGACGCCGAGCGCGCTCAGGACGGCGAACGCGGTCGCGCCGCTGTAGAGGCCGATCGCCGCATCGGTAAGCGGCGGATGAGTCGGGTGCCCCGGGAGGCCGGTCAGAAGCTCGCTTCCCTTCATCGTGCCTCCTTGTCCTCGCGTGACGGCGCCCGTTTCCTCCAGCAGTGCGATGGGAATATACATCGTAATGCGAGGTAGTAAACCCGACTACGCGGCGATCGCCCGGCTCCGGATGGCAATGCGCCGGTTCGAGCGAGCGGCCGAGGAGGCCGCGCGCGCGCGCGGCCTTACGCCACAGCGCTACCTGCTGCTCCTGATGGTCAAGGGCGCGCCCGACGGCAGCGAACGGGCGCTGGTCGGCGACCTCGCCGAGCGCCTCCAGCTCGCGGCGCACACGGTCACCGGCGCGGTCGGGCGAGCCGAGAAGGCCGGGCTCGTCCGGCGCGACCCGTGCCCGCAGGACGGGCGGCGGACGTGGATCTCGCTCACGCCCGACGGCGAGAGGCGCCTCGCGGCCGTCGTCGAAGCGCTCGCGCACGATCGCGACGAGCTCGCCGCAGCCGTGGAGCAGTTCGCGCCGACGCGTTCGCGTGGCTGATGCCCGCAAAACGGCGGGCGCCGTCCTCTTCTACGCGCCGCCGACGACGGTGGCGCGGCTGCCCTGCTTTCGATCCGCTCGTCGTCGTGGCTGCAGCAGTCAGCGCTCACGCGGCCACCTCCGCAGCATCGGCGAGCGTCGCGACGAGGGTCGCACCTTCGTCCGTCAACGCGTACATCACCATCTTTCCGTCGCGGCGAGAGCGCGCGAGTCCGGCAGAACGAAGAGCGCGGACGTGATGCGAGACGAGGTTCTGCGGCCGCTCGGCGATCCAAGCGAGGTCGCAGACGCACAGCTCGCCTCCGTCGCGAAGGATCAGAGCGACGGCCAGCCGCGTCGGATCGGCCAACGCGCGGGCCCGCGAAGCGGCCGCGTCGACGGCAAGATCGTCGGCACGCCTCTTCCGGAGCTCTTCGGCGCGCGGGAGGTCGAGGCAAAGCAGGGCGGAGGAGTCGTCCATCGAGACATATTAACGTCCGTAGATACGTTGAGACGTCTCGCTCACTCGAGCTTTCGTCCGATCGCGGCCGACTCAGCCGCGTAGAGCGAAAAACGACGACGCTGCAAGCGTCAACGCCCCTGCTCGAGCGCCACACGCACGTCGTGCACGAGGTTTGCCGGAGTGAGGTCGACGCCGGGATGGAGCGTCGCGACCCAGACGAGATCGCGGTCGTAGACGCGGAGCGGTGCGGAGTGAACCGTGTCCGAGCCGGATTCGTCCGACGCGAGGATCTTGAAGCGCTTCCACAGCACGCGGATCTCGGCGGCCGGGCGGGTTAGGTACAGAACCTTCCCGAGGGCGCCTTGCTTGTCGAGAAAGGCGCGAACCGCTCGCGGCGTGTCCTCGACCGGGTCGGTGCTCATCGCGACGGCGACCACGCGGCGCCGCTCGTGAGCCTGCAGCCGCTCGAGCCCGCGTGCGATCTGCGCGGCGAGGATCGGGCAGGCGTCGGTGCACTGCGCATCGAGGAAGGTGAGCAACAGCACCTTCCCCCGCAGCTCCTCAGACCTCACGGTTCGCCCGTCGTAGGTGCGGAGCGTGAAGTCGGGCAGCCGGTTCGTCCCCGGCGGCTCGCTGCCACGGTACGCGCCCTCGTCGCTCAGGAGCTTGAACGGCTCCGGCTGCGACGGGCCGCGGACGGCCACCGCCAGCACCGTCGCGAACGCGCCAACGGCGATCCCGGCGCCGATCGCGATCGCCCACCTCAACGCGCGCCACCTCCTTGCAGCACGGCGATCGCGGCCTCGAGCGAGGTGCGCGAGACCGGACCGGGTGTGTGGGCGACGACGCGTCCTTGCGCGTCCAGGTAGTAGGTCTCGGGGACGCCGGTCAGCCCGTAGGCCTCGTACGTCGCGTTGCTCCGGTCGCGGACCGAGGCGTACGGCGTCTGGAACTCGCGCGAGAACGCGACCGCGTCTTCAGGCAGATCCTGAACGTCGATCCCGACGAAGACGACGTCGCCGGTGTGGGCGCGCGCGGCCGCGTTCAGGATCGGCGCCTCCTCGCGGCACGGGAGGCACCACGAGGCCCAGAAGTTGACGACGAGCGGCCGGCCGCGGAGCTCGCGGCGATCGACGCGCCCGTCGCCGAGCGCGCGACGCGCGTCCGCGGGCCACGTCGCCGCGCGCGGCCACAACACCTCGAGGGAGAACGCCGGCGCCGGGGGCCGCTCGCCGGCGGCGACGCGCGCCGGCAGACTGCTTCCACTCGCGCCCTTCAGCGTCGCCCACCCGATGAGCCCGAAGAGCGCGGCGACCACAGCAAGCGGAAGAAGGCGGAGCGCCGACCTCCACGACGTCGCGCGGGCCGGCACGACGTCCCCGGCCTCCGGCTCGGCGCCAGGCGCTGCCCGCGGCGCCGTCGTCAGAGGCTCGTCCACCAGTCCAACCCGAGTCCGCGCAGCAGCCGCTGGGCATAGACGTTGACCAGATAGAGATACCCGCTGAGGAGGAGGACGCCCATGCCGACGAGCAGCGCTCCGGCGACGCCCTGCAGCGTCCGGTAGTGGCGCTGCAGGCGCCGGACGCGGCCCAGCGACCCCGTGAAGCCGAAGCCGACGAGGAGGAACGGCGCCGCGAGACCGAGGCCGTAGACGCCGAGCAAGGCGACGCCCGTCGGCAGCGACGCGCTCGCGCCTGCGAGCACGAGAACCGAGGCGAGAATCGGCCCGACGCACGGCGTCCAGCAAAACGCGAACGCAACGCCGAGCGCGACCGGGCCGCCGCGCCGGCGGGCGAGCCGATGGACGGCTTGTGTCACGCGGCTGCTGAGGGCGCCGGACCAGCCGACACCGAGCAGAGCGAGGCCGAAGAAGACGACGAGCGCGCCAGCGACCCGGTTCAGCCAGATCCGGTTGTCGTCGAGGAGCACGCCGATCAGCGAAGCGCTGGCGCCGAGGCCGATGAAGACGACGAGGAAGCCGGCGAAGAAGAGCGCGCTCGCCGCCGCCACCGGGCGCCACGCGTGTCCGCGCGCCGCCATCTGCTCGACGCTGACGCCGCTGACCGTCGCGAGGTAGCCCGGCACGAGCGGGAGGACGCAGGGCGACAGGAACGAGACGACACCCGCCAGGAAGACGAGCGGCAGCGAGAGGCCCGAGACTTCCATCACTCGAGCTGCGCGACCGCGGCGACGAGGTTGTCGTACGTCTGCGCGCCGCTCAGGACGCGGGCGATTCGCCCCTGAGGATCGAGGACGAACGTCATCGGCAGCCCGACCAGCCCGTAGCGCGCGCCGAGCTTCCCGCGCGGGTCGGCGACGTTCGGGAAGCGCCAGCGAAACTCGCGGATGAAATCGCGCGCATCACCCTCGGCGTCTTGGAAGGCGACGCCGACGAGAGGCGCGCGGGCAGCAAGCTCGCGATCGAAGCGCGCCAGCTCCGGCGCCTCCTTCCGGCACGGTATGCACCACGAGGCCCAGAAGTTGACGAGCACCGGCCGCCCGCGCAGGTCGGCCAGGCGAAGCGGTGGCGGGACGAGCCATTCACCGACGAGCTCGGGCGCCCGCTTCCGCTCGGCCGTCGCGATCGCGGCGCCGCCCCGTTGCTCGTCGCTCCCCGAGAAGAGGAGCCCGGCTGCGAGCGCGACGGCGCCGGCGAGCGCGACGAGCGCCGTAATTGCGCGGCGCCGCGAGAGCGAGCGGCGCCGCGCAGCGGGAGAGCCCACAGTCCTCGGTCGACCACGGGCCGGAGGCAGCGCTTCGGTCACGTCCGCGAGCGTCGCTCCGTGGTTGCGATTGCCTCGTCGCTACGCTCGCGCTCGGCGCGCCCGGAGCGCATGCCGCGCATCATCCACATCATCATCCCGCCCATCACGAGGGGGCAGACGAGAAGCGGGACGAGAAACCAAAGCTGCTCCATCTCTCCTCCTAGCTGACCGGCTGCCAGGTCTGGCCGCCGTCGTTCGTCTTGTAAAGGGTCTTGTCGAAGCCGACGACGTACGCCGTGCTCGGGTCAGTCGGCGCCCAGGCGACGGGGCCTGCGCCCTCCTCGAGCGGCATCGCCTGATCCCAGGTCCGCCCGCCGTCGGTCGAGCGCAGGATGCCGGGGCCGCTCGCCACGATGAGCTTCGGCTGCTTCGGGTTCACGGCCAGTCCCATCAGGCCGGCGTTGAGCGTGACCTTCCAGCTCTTGCCTTCGTCGGCCGACACGAACAG
The DNA here is from genome assembly GCA_030446625.1 of Gaiellaceae bacterium. GTDB lineage: Bacteria > Actinomycetota > Thermoleophilia > Gaiellales > Gaiellaceae > JAUJMY01. The sequence goes on along the minus strand of JAUJMY010000001.1, from coordinate 331,234 downwards.
CCCCTGCTGCATGTCGCCGGCGAGGATACGGCCGTCGGGCGTCACGGCGAGCGCCATCACACCCGCTCCGACCTCGCGGCTGACGAGCGCGAAGGTCCGACCGCCGTCGGTGGAGCGGTAGAGACCCGTGCCCGCTAGCGCCGCCCACAGCTTGCTCGGGTCGCGCGCGTCGACGGCGAACCCGTGGATGTCGAGGTGCGGCAGCCCCGCGGGCCGGACATCCTCCCACGTCTCGCCGCCGTCACTCGATTTCGCCAGCACGTCATGGCCCGCTGTCCAGACGACTTGACCATCGGCACGGGCCAGGTTCATCGCGTCCTGCCCCTTGAGCGTCGTGCTTTGCCAGGTCCGGCCGCCGTCGCGCGACTCGTACAAGCCGTCGTGCGTGCCGAGGACGACGGTGCTCGCGGTGTCCGGCGCGACGAGTAGCGAGTGGTAGTCCGGCGTGTTCGGCAACCCGGCGACGGCAGCAGCGCCGTCGCCCACGGTCTCCTCGTCACCGCGAGAGGCCACGAGCGCTGCCGTCGTCGCGATTGCTGCCACGGCCGCGATCACGCCGGCGAAGAGCCACCAGCGACGTCCGCGCTTGTGCTCCGCGCGCCGCGTAGGGTGCTGCACTGGCCGCTTCGTCGGCGGCCGTTTCGTTCGCGTTGCCATTGGGTTCCTCCTCGAGTCGTGTGGTGAACGGGACCGCGCGTGCGCGGCCGTACGCTCAACGACTCAGATCAGGAAGCGCTGCAGGAGCGCGGGTGAGGCACGGCTCGGCGCGCGCCGCTCGAAGCCGAAGATGAGCGCGGCGCCGACGACGCCGACAGCCAGAAGCGACCACACCTCGACGAGCGGCGGCAGCGCCGCGCCGCTCGACACGACACGCTCGATCACCTGTGCCGGCTGCTCGCTGAGGCACGCGCAGGCGAAGCCGAGGATCGGCAGGCAGATGACCGCCAGCAGGATGAAGGCGGTCAGGGGCATGCGCCCGCGCAGCCTGGCCAGATCCACGAAAGGGAGGATAGCCGTGTGCTCGATACGCGTGTCGCAATCCGCAAGTGAGGACCACGGCGTGCAGCCAACCGGCTCTGCCGTGACGGCGGCGCCCTCTGCGCTAACGGCGTGCTGCTTCGCTTGAGCGTTCGCGGTCCGCGAAAAGCGCGAGCGCTGGCGTCGTACGGGTCCGACGGATCCTGGGAATAACTCCTCAAGCTACGACCGCCGGTCGCGCTCGAACTGACTTGTGACGTCAAGTGACCAAGGAGGTCGCCGGAAGTTGCTCTGAAACGGACGAGCGCACCGCGCATCGGCGGACGGTGCGCAGGCGCTCTGGGTGAGCGGCCGGTAGATCGGCTCGAAAAGCGCTGCACGCGCCCGGCCGATCCTCCTGGGCGGAGACCAGGCGGTCTGGGGTCCTCGTGTCGCGGCCCGTTGCGATCTGGCTTTCGACCGCTTAAGGCATTGGGTGCCGCCGAGCCGCAGCGACCGTTGCCTGGCCGGACGGCGCTGCGGTCACGCGGAGCACGACGTTTACGCTCTTCCGACCGTGCGAGCCAGGAAGATGAGGTCGAGCACAGGCCCGCGATACTCCGCGGGCGTGAGCAGCTCAGCTACGCGCTGACACGCGACTGACGGCCGGCACGGAGTTCCTCTTATCCTGCGTGCCGTCCTGTTTGAACGAGAGAGAAGAGGGGTGACCTCCGGCTCCGCACGAGGCGGTCGCGCTGGTGTGACAGTTCCGCGCAGCGGCTTCTCGCTGGTACTCGTGCGTCGCGGTTAGTCGCTTCGTCCGCAGCTTTCGCGGACGCCACGTTTGCCGTCATTCGTCGGGCCCTTGCCACCGCTGCGTTCAAGCCCGTTCCACAGCAAGCGGTACGTTGATCTCGATGGAACGCGCTCGCCTGGGACTCCTCCGGATCCTCGGCGGTCTGTTCGCGTTCGTGTTCTGGGTCCCGTCGCTCGCTCTCGTCGATCTCGCGGCCGGGTTGCTTCCGGAAGGGTCCGACGCCGCGTCGAGCCACTCTTTCGGCAACCTGGGCTACGGCGTCATCGGCTCCGTGTTCGTGGCCCCGGCCCTCGCAAGCCACGTGCGCCGGCCCCATTCCAAGGTCGCGTCGCTTCAGCAGCTCGCGGTGGTGTCGCTCGCGTTGGCCGTCGCGGCGCTCGCCTCTGGCGCGCTTATCGGTGTCGTCGGCGCGGTCGTGGTACTCGTGCCGCTCGTCGTCGTTTTCGCGCTCCACCCTCGGCGGCGCGATGCGCTTCGGCTGCCGGATCGACGCCGGGCGAGCCGCCCGCTGCTCGCTCTCGTGCTCATCGCGTTCGTCCCCGCAGCCGTCTACGCGTCGGCGGTCGCATCGAACGGCAGGGCGAATCTCCCGCCGGACGCCTCCGCCTCCTACGCGTACGTGCCGACGCTGTGGTCGGCCGCCGCAGCGATGACCGTTGCAACGATCCTTGTAGCGTTCGTAGCGGCGTCGCGACCATCGGGATGGCCAGTCTCAGCGGCTTGCGTCGCGGTTGCCGTGTTCCTCTTCGGGATCGCCTCGACCGTCAACCCCGAGGTGCCCGCAAGCCCCGGACGAGCGTGGGGAGCGGCGGCGATCCTCTGGAGCTTCGCGTGGTCGGCCACTGCGGTCTACGAATGGAAGCGCAACGACGATGTTCGAGAGCGGGAGCGACGCGACTCGAACCGGCGATCTCCGGCGTGACACTTAACGGCGACTCTGTTCGGGATGTGCGCGCGACCGAGCTCGAGCTGCGAAACCCGTCCTGCGCAGCGGTTCTAGGTGGAGCTAGGCGGACTCGAACCGCCGACCTCCTGGGTGCGATAACGGCCGAAGCAGGTTCTCTGCGGCTGGAACAGTGTGATGAGCGGCGTCAGACGCACGCCCGTTTGGCCGCGTTAGCTCGGTTTGGTAGCACGGCCGGTAGAACGGTGCGCGACCAGGCTACTCCCGATGCGCGGCTGCGATCGCTCTACCGACAGACGCGGTCTCGCCCTCGCGTTCGCCGCTGCCGCAATCAGTGCGGCGCGCGGCGTAGCCGACGGAGCGGCGGCGCCTCGCGAAGGCGAGCGGCGAGCGTACTCGCGGCGAACAGCCCTCCGAACCCGACGGTTGCCCATGAGTCAGTAGTGTCCTCACCGCGACGACCTCGCCCCGTACGCAAGTGAGCCTCGATCGACAGCAGCTCAAGGAGCAGATCCACGCGCTCTACCGCCGCGAGCACGAGGAGATGGGGGGGCGCGGGACGCTCGAGCGCCTCGAGCGGGCGCGCGAGTGGAATCTCGCGCCCACGCTCGCGTCGGGAGGCGTCGTCGTCTTTCCGCACGCCGGCGTCCTCGACTGCGGGCATCACACCGCCGCTGCCGTCCAGGGCTGCCTCGACAGCGGCGCCGACCGCGTGATCGTTATCAGCGTCCTCCACGCGTTTACGGACGAGATGCAGGAGGCGCGCATTCGCGTATCGGCCGGGGAGGACCCTTCGCAGTGGCCGTTCTGGGGCGTCCAGGGGCCGGGCATCGAGGGCCGCGACGAGTGGCGCGACGACCACTCGCTGATCAGCTTCCGGCACTTCTGGTCGGCCGAGACGGCGCGGCGCGGGATACGCGGCCCCGAGGTCGTCGAGCGGTACCCGTATCTCGTGGGCGGCCGCCCGGAGCGCCTGCCGGGGATCGAGGAGCTCGCCGCGCTCGCCGAGGACGCGGTGGTCGTCTCTACGGCCGACCCGTTCCACCACGGGATCGGCTACGGCGATCCCCCTGAGCGTGCGCTGGCGCCCGACGAGGGCGGGCTCGACCTCGCGCGCAAGACGATCGAGGAGGGCATCGCGCTTCTGGAGGCCGGCGACTACGCCGGCTACGACGCCCATTGCCTCGCGGCGAAGAGCGACGCACGCGACGCAGGAGTCGTCTTCCGCTACCTGCGCGGCGAACTGCGCGGCTCGATCCTGGACATGGCGTACACGAACGCCGCTACGTTGTACGAAGCGCCCGATCCGACGTGGGTTGCCGCGCCGCTCGTCGAATGGCGACGTCCGTAGAGCAGCGCGGCCCTTTCCTTGGTGGAGCTAGCCGGACTCAGACCGGCGACCTCCTGGGGCGATAACGGCCGAAGGAGGCTGCGCACGGCTGGACCGGCGTGATCAGCGCGTTCCGCGCACGTCCGTTCGACGACGTTCGCTCGTCTTGGTAGCACCAACGGTAGAAGGCGCGGCTCATGGCTGCGGCGCGAGCGGTCCTAGAGCGCGCGCGGCTGCGAGCAGGACGTCCTCGCTCGACTTCTCGAGCGCGACGTGCGCGCGGTCGCGTTCCTGCGCCCGATCGAACAGCCGGAGTTCGATTGCTGTTCGCGTCCGATCGCGCCGCCAGCGGCTTCTAGCCGCCTTCCACCCACCCCGTCTTGTGCCGTTCGACTTCGCCGCGTGGAAGAGCAGGCGAACCGAGGCGGCCCCGCGGCGCACACCGCCTGCGCCCAGAGCCGCGGCCGCCTCGGTGTGGGGCTAACGTCGACATCATGACCGAAGAGCGGTCCGCAGCGGCACTTGTCGTCGACGGCCTGACGAAGGTATACGGCGACGGGACGCGCGCACTCGACGCTTTCGAGATGCGCGTCCCCGCGGGTTCGTTCTTCGGCCTGCTTGGCCCGAACGGAGCCGGCAAGACGACGGTGATCGCCGCGGCGGCTGGGCTCGTGCGCGCGCCGGCGGGAAAGCTGTTCGTTTTCGGCCACGACGCGGTCATGGATCTGCGTGCGCGGCTGCTCGTCGGCGTGGCGCCGCAGGAGGTGCACCTCGATCGCTTCCTCACCACGCGCGAGCTGCTCGTCTATCACGGCCGCTACTTCGGGATGACACGCCGCGACGCCGGGGCACGCGCCGACGAGCTGCTGCGCGCGCTTCGACCTGAGCGAGAAGGGGCGGACGAAGCCACATCGTCTGTCTGGCGGAATGCGTCGGCGGCTGTTGATCGCGCGCGCGCTCGTGCACCGCCCACGGCTCCTGATATTGGACGAGCCAACGGCCGGCGTCGACCTGGAGCTGCGGCGCGAGCTCTGGCGCTATCTGCGGCATCTGCACGAGGAGGCGACGACGGTGCTGCTGACGACGCACTACATTGAGGAGGCCGAAGAACTCTGCGAGCGCGTCGCCTTCATCCGCGGCGGGCGCTTAGTCGCCGAGGGCACTCCGCACGAGCTCGTCGATCACTTCGGTGGCGAGAAGCTCGAAGACGCATATCTCGAGGTGATGCGGTGACGGCAACGCCGCTTGCAACGGCGCAGCGGCGCGGGACGCTTGCGCTTGCCGGGCGCGAGGTCCGCCGGGTTCTGTCGCTGTGGACGCAGACCATCCTCCCCGGTCGTAACCGCGTCGCTCTTCCTGGCCATCTTCGGCGGCGTCCTCGGCGAGCGCATCCGCGAGGTCGGAGGCGTCGACTACCTCGCGTTCATCCTCCCCGGGCTGCTCGTGATGACGACGGCCTCGCAGGCAGCGGCGAACGCGAGCACGAGCGTGTTCCAGGCGAAGAACGAGGGCTACATCGAAGACGTTCTGACCGCACCGCTGCGGCCGTGGCAGCTGGTGAGCGCCTATATGGCCGGCGCGGTCGCGCGCGCGCTCGTGGCCGCCGCCGTGATTGCGGCCATCGCGGCGCCGTTCGCGGGCGGTGTCGCCCACCCGCTGCACGCCGCCGCGGCGCTTGTGCTGACATCGCTTCTCTTCGCGGCGGTCGGCACGAGCGTCGGCGTCTGGGCTGACACGTTCGATCAACACAGCTTCGTCACTGCGCTCGTGATCACGCCGCTCGCGCTCCTCGGCGGCGTCTTCTACTCAGTCCGAACGCTCGGCGAGCCGTGGGCGACGCTGACGCGACTCGACCCGATCTACTACCTAGTGGACGCGGCGCGCTTCGGTTTTACCGGCTTTCACGAAAGCGCGCCTGCAGCCGCGCTCGCCGTCGTCGCGGTTGCAGCCGCCGTCGCCGTCACCGGAAGCGCGCTGCTCGTTGGCCGCGGATGGCGGCTAAAGCCGTAGCCAAGCAGCAGTACCGGCCCGCGCCTGCCGCGCCCGGTGCCCCAGGCTCGGATTGATGGCGTCGCCCAGGACGAGCAGCAGCGGCGCGCCAGCAGACGGCGTGGACGAACAGCCGCAGCGACGCCGCTCTCCATCACCGCTCCTCGATGCGGCAGCAGGCGGCGACGTGCTCTTCGTTGTCGGCCAGTAGCGCGTGAGCCAGGTCGAGCATGTGCACAACGCGCTCGTCGGCGATGCGGTTGTAGACCGTACGGCGCTCGCGGCGGGCGTCGATGAAGCCACACCAGCGCAGACAGGCGAGGTGGTTCGACACCTTCGGCTGTGGTTGGCCGAGCCGCCCGACCAGCTCACCGACCGACAGCTCGCATTCATCGCGCAGCAGCTCGAGGATCTTGAGCCGCGTCGGGTCGCCGAGCCCACGGAAGTACTTGGCCACCAAGTCGTCCTTCGCCGGCGCCGCCGGCAACCGGAACGGAGCTTCAAGCGGCGTCAACGTCTACCTTTCGAGGAGCGTCTCACTCGCATCAACTACCCCCTTCGCCTTGCCATTACGGCTTCGGGAGCTTCAGCAATGCGCTCACGTACGCCTCGCTGAAGGTCGGGAACTGAGCGATCGTGTCGGCCAGAACGGCGACCGGGATCTCCGCCCGGATGGCGAGCACGGCCTGGTGGATCCACTCGCCCGCGAGCGGCGCGACCGCCCAGGCACCGACGAGCAGGTCGCGCTCACGATCGACGACGAGGCCGAAGCTGCCGCGCGGCTTCTCCTCGTAGGTGTAGGGGCGTGCGATCGCGTCGGGAAGATCGAGCGTCACCTCCGCAACGCTGATCGCCTTCTCTCTGGCCTGCGCTGCGGTCATCCCGACGGCGGCTACCTCGGGGTCGGAGAAGACGACGCGCGGTACGGCGCGATAGTCGGCCACGGCGTCGCATCCGAGGATGTTCGCCGTCGCCACTCGGGCTTGGTACTTGCCGACGTGCGTGAAGAGCGAGATGCCGGTCACATCGCCGATCGCCCAGACGCCGTCGGCGGCGCGGCAGCGATCATCGACCGCGATCCCGCGCTCCCCTGCCTCGACGCCGACCGTCTCCAGCCCGAGCCCGTCCACGCGCGGGCGCCGCCCCGCCGCGACTACGACGGCCTCACCGCGGGCCTCGCTGCCGTCGTCGAGCTCGACAACCCGCTCGGAACCCTCGAGCCGGACGCGCGTCGCATGCCGCCCGAGCGCAAGCTCGACGCCGTCGGATCTCAGCTCGGCGGCGATCTGACGGCCGACCTCCGGCTCTTCGCGGTTCAGCAGTCGGTCCGCGCCTTGCACGATCGTTACCTTCGACCCGAACCGCGCCAGCATCTGCCCGAGCTCGACACCGACTGCGCCGCCGCCGATGAAGACCGCGCTCGCCGGAATCTCCTGCAGCGTCGTCGCCTCGCGATTCGTCCAGTACCCCACCTCACGCAGTCCCTCAACCCGCGGGATCACTGGGTCGGAGCCAGTGGCGACGATCACGTGCTCGGCCTCGAGCACCTCGCCGTCGACCGCAACCTTCCCCGGACCGACGAGCCTTCCCCCACTCTTGAACACGCGCACGCCCTGCTGCTCGTATCCGGAAACCGCGCCCCAGTCGTCCAGGTTGCGAATCATCCAGTCGCGATACGTCGCGACACGCGCCCATTGAAGCTCCGGGGTCGTGACACCGGCGACTGCCGCGCTCTCATGGCGCGCCTCCGGCGGGCGCAGCAGCGTCTTCGACGGGATGCACGCCCAGTAGCCGCACTCACCGCCGACGAGCTCCCGCTCCACCAAGGCGATGCGTAAACCAGCGTCGACCAACACACCGGTCGCGACCTCCCCTGCCGGCCCTGCGCCGAGTATCACCGTGTCGAATCGCGCGGTGCTCATGCTGCGCAGCAGGAGAGCTTGGAGACGTCGCGGCTGAAGATCTGCGCGGCAAGCTTGAATCCCTCGCTCATCGTCAGGTACGGGCACCAGGTGCGGGAGACGTCGTCGACCGTGAGGCCGAGCTCGACGGCATAGACGGCGGCGAGGATGACGTCGCCGGCGTTCTCGGCGACCGCGGTCGCGCCGACGATGCGCCGCGACTCGCGCTCGGCGACGACCTTGACGAAGCCGCGAGTATCGAGGTTGACCTGCGCCCGCGGCACGTACTCCAGGGGCAGCGTCCGGCACTCGCAGTCGAGGCCCTCCTCTTGCGCTTGCTCGTCGGTGAGGCCGACCGCGGCCACCTGCGGATGAGTGAACGTCACCCGCGGCAGGGAGCGATAGTCGACTCGCTGCGTCTCGCCGGCGAGCGCGTTCACGGCCGCGGTTGAGCCCTGGGCAGCGGCGACGTAGACGAACTGAGGGTGGGACGTCACATCGCCGGCCGCGAAGACGCGGGGGTTCGTCGTCCTGAGCGTGTCGTCGACACGGATGGTGCCGCGCTCACCGAGCGCGACGCCGGCGCGGTCGAGACCGAGCTTGTCCGTTTTCGGCCCCCGCCCGGCGGCCATCAGGATCTCGTCGCCGCGGAAGACCTGCTCTTCGCCGTCGACGAGGACGGTCAGCGTCTTCTGCTCGCCGTCGCGCCCGGCGCGCACGACCCGCGCGCCGGTGACGAGCTGCACACCCTCCGACTCGAGCACCTCGCCGAGCGTCTCGGCGACCTCGGGCTCCTCGAACGGCGCGATCCGCTCGAGCATCTCGAACAGGACGACCTCCGACCCGAGATGCGCGTAGAGCTGCCCCATCTCGAGGCCGATGTAGTTGCCGCCGATGACGAGCAATCGCTTCGGCAGCTGCTTGAGCTCGAGACCGCTGGTCGAGGTCACGTAGCCCGCCTCCTCGAGCCCGTCGATCGGCGGCACGGAGGGACGCGCACCCGCGGCGACGAGGTAGCTGCGGGCGCGGAGCGGCTCGCCGTCGACGAGCAGCGTCTCCTCGTCGGCGAACTCCCCGTGGCCCTTGATCAGATCCCAGCCGTACTCGTCGATCAGGTCGCAGTACTTCTCCTGGCGCATCGTTTCGACCAGCGCGTCCTTCTGCGCGACCAGATCGGCAAGGCCGACAGGACCAGTCGAGGTTGGGGCGCCCCGATGCGGGTTGCGGCCGGCGAAGTTGTAGATCTCGCCGGCGCGCAGCATCGCCTTCGACGGGACGCAGCCGATGTTGACGCAGGTCCCGCCGACGGTTCCGTCCTCGATCATGGCGACCCGTGCGCCGCGCTCGACGGCCTGAATGGCCGCCGCGAACCCGGCCGCGCCGGCACCGATGATTGCCAGGTCGTAGTCGAACCCGCGGCCGCCGCCGCCCGTGATGAGCGGCGCTAGCCGGCCGTCTCCGTCGATCGGCAGCGCGGCGCCGAGCTCGTAGCCGGCGCGCGCGAGGAGCCGCCGCGCGCGGTCGAGGTCGACGGTTTCGCCGTCGAACTCCGCAAAGCCCCGGCGGTAGTCCACGAAGACGCCGCTCGCGCCGGCCTCGGCGAGCGCCGCCTCGACGCTGACGGCGCAGTGCTGACAGGTCATCCCGCTGATCTCGACGCGCTCGCGCATGGTCCTCCTCCGTCGTCGTCCTGGCGAAGATGTATCAGAAAACCTTGATGTGACGCTCGCAGTTCCGCATGGTCGCCACGCCGCGCGCGCCTAGATCTGCAGCTCGGTGAAGCGCGCCAGTAACGCGGTCAGACGTGTCAGCTGCCCAGTCGCCAGCGCGACGCCGAACAGCACGAGCAGCCCGCCGGAGAGCGAGCCGATAAGACGGCGGTGGCGGCGGAGCAGCTGCGTCGCCGCAAGCATGCGCGTGAAGGCGAGGCCAAAGACCAGGAACGGGAGGCCGAGGCCGACGGCATAGACGCCGAGGAGCACGGCGCCCTCAGCCGGGCTCGCTCCCGCCGCCGACAGCGCGAGGATCGCCGCCAGCGTCGGGCCGACACACGGCGTCCAACCGACTGCAAAGGCGACGCCCGCGACCGCCGGCGTCACCGGTCCGCCGCGGCGCGGCAGGTGAAGCCGCCTCTCGGCGTAGAAACGCAACGGCAGGCGGACACCGAGGAAGATCAAGCCGGCGAAGACGACGAACGCGCCGGCGCCGAGCTCGAGCAGGCGGCGGTTTGCCGTCAGCGCGTCGCCGAACCAGGCGGCGCCGGCGCCGAAGGCGACGAACATCGCCGCAAACCCGGCGACGAAGGCCGCCGTTGTCGCGACGACCTGCCGACGGCGGGCCGCGAGCTCATCGACGGAGACGCCGGAGACGAATGAGAGGTAGCCGGGCACCAGCGGCAGCACGCACGGCGAGACGAACGAGACGAAGCCGGCCGCGAACGCCGCCGCCACGGCGGCCGGCCCGACGCCGCTCATGACGCGCGCGCCAGCGCCTCGGCGAACCCGGCCTCGTCAGTCTCGCCGACGATCCGCGCAACCTCGCGGTGCTCGGCGTCGAGCACGATCGTCGTCGGCGTCCCCTGCAGACGGAGCGCGAAGGCAATCTCGCCGTCGGGATCGGCGATGCTCGGAAACGTCCAGCCGTATCGCTTGTAGAACGCGCGCGCCGCGCTCGGTGAGTCTTGGAAGTTGACGCCGACGAAGGCGACTTCCGGATGGGCCCGCGCGAAGCGGCCGAGCGCGGCGGCCTCGGCGTTGCAGCCGGGGCACCACGAGGCCCAGATGTTGATGACGACGGGCTTGCCGCGAAACTCGGCGAGATCGACGACGCGGCCGCTGACGACGTCGCGTCCCGAGAGCGCAACCGCCTTCTCGTTGCCTGCGCTCGCGACGACGGCAGCCGGTCCGCTCTGTCGCGCGATCACGACGCCGCTCGCGAGCACCGCGACCAGCGCAAGCGCGGCCGCGGCGATGACCGCCCGGCGCGACCGGATCTGTGACATCGAGCGGCTCCTTACGGGCCGTTGCGGCGGATGCGATCGGCAACCGCATCCGCCACCGACCGCCGATTTGAGGGGACGTCGACTTGGCCGAGCGAGCGCAAGCCCGCGACGGCACGGGCGAGCGAACGCAGCATCTCCCGACAGCGGGGACAACGCGCGAGGTGTCGCAGCACGCGCTTGTGCTCGCGGCCGCGAAGCTCACCCTCCAGGTGAGCCGATAGACGCTCGCGCGTTTCCTCGCACGTCGCCACCCAGGGGCTGAGCACCGTGTTCATCGTCCCTTGGATGAAGCCACCGTCCATTTCGATTCGGAATCGTACGATCCCGCCGTGCCGACCGCGCGCGACGACGACGCACAGCTGATCGCCGAAGCGCGACGTGGTGACGTCGACGCGTTCGCCGAGCTCGTCCGGCGCTTCGAGCAGCAGGTTCGCAGCGTGTTGCTCCGCCTCCTCGACGACGATCGCGACGTCGAGGAAGCGACGCAGGACACGTTCGTGCGCGCCTGGAAGAGCCTTGACCGCTTCCGCGGAGACGCGAACTTCTTCACCTGGCTCTACCGCATCGCCGTCAACGAAGGCCTCGCGCGGCTGCGCCGCAAGCGGCTCCAGTTGAGCGAGCTCGACGCGCGAGTCGAGGAGACCTCACCGGCACCGGCCGCCGGCGAGCCGCCACGGCTGGCCGAGGAGCGCGAGTTTCAAGAGTTCCTCGCCGAAGCGGTCCGGCGCCTGCCGCCCGACTACCGCGCGCCGCTCGTCCTGCGCGACGTCGTCGGACTGTCGAACCAGGAAGTGGCCGACGTGCTCGAGCTGTCCGTTGCCGCCGCGAAGAGCCGGATCCACCGCGCGCGCCTGCAGATCCGCGACGAGCTCGAGGACTGGGAACGGCGCGCGACGACTACTTGACGACGCGCACGTCCGGACGGAACGCCGCGACAGCGAACCAGAACGGCTCCGAGAATGCCACCGGCCGGCCGTCCTCGAGCACTTGCGCAGCGCCGACGTTGCGCCCCTCACGAATCTCCCCGGCGTCGAGCGCCGAGGCGACGCCGCCGCGCCAGCGGACGACCAGCCGGCGGCCGGCGACTTCGACGCGGACGACGCGTCGCTTCTCGAGGACGCTGTACGGCACGGCGACAGAGTCGCGGCCGCGCTCGATGTAGACGACGCGCTCCTTCGGCGCTAGGCGCTTGTCGTCGCTGTTCGCCGCCGCGAAGAACGGCGGCGAGTCGACGTCGTCGTAGCCTTCGTACGGGTTGTCGCCGTAGGGTCGGCTGAACCCGGTGTCGCGCGAGAGGACGTCACCGTCCGGATGCGCAGCGGCGAACTCGCGCCAGGCGACGATACGCGCCGGTACCTGCTTGAGGCGCGTCCCGGTGTATTCGCCGACGATCGCCTCGCCGCCGAACTGCTGCCACCACGATTCGGTCTGGCGGTCGTACATGACGAGGTCCGAGTGGCGCAGCTTGCCCGTCGTCCCGAAGTCAAGCGTCCGTCCGTCGACGCGACGCTCGAAGACTAGGGCGGTGTTGCAAAGCGGGCAGAAGGTGACCGCGACGGCGATGCCGGCGATCTCGTCATTGACGATCTCGTGCCAGATCAGGATCTGAATCGGGTACGCGCGCGCCTCGCCGCCATGCTCGACGGCGATCACGGGCTCCTCGGCGGCGAGGAAATCGACCTCGGCGACCGGAGTGAAGCGGGGATTGTCGATCGCCGGGATGCCGTCTTTCGGCGGCCCGCCGGACTGGATCTCGGCGAAGGCGACCGAGCGCTTGCTGAAGTCGGTCTTCCAGCCCGCAGTCAGCTCCGATGGCGCGGAGTCGGTCGGCGGCGCTGGCGTCGCTCGCCCTGAAGTCGCCGACCCAGGACCGCGCGCCGACTCGCGATCGGCCGACCCACCACAGCCCGCGCCAGCAACGGCGACCACGGCTGCGAGCACGAACGCCTTCATGACAGCTTCGATGCGGTCGGGAGCGCCGGCGATGCACGTCGCTCGATAACCCACCGCCTGCGATGTCAGCAACGTGACTCCGCTCGCCTACAGACGGGGCCGACGGAGAACAAACCCGAACGTGACGCCGATCGCACGAACCGTCGCTGGAGCGGCGACGAACAGCTGGCAATGCGCCGCGGCTGGCACCAACGATGAATCCGACGAGCGGGCGAATGCATCGGAGTGTCGATGACTGTCGTCGATGAGCCGCTGGCGATGAAGCGCGCCGCCGCAGCGGCGCTTGCGCAGGCGCGCGCGGCGACTGAGCAACTGATCGCGCCAGTGAGCGACGAGGAGCTGACGGCCCAGGTCTCGCCGCTGATGTCGCCGCTTGTCTGGGACCTGGCGCACATCGGCTACTTCGAGGAGCTGTGGCTGCTGCGCGAACTCGGCGTGGCCGCGGCGGCGAACGCGCGCTTCGACGACCTCTACGACGCGTTCCGCCACGAGCGCAGGGAGCGCGGCGCGTTGCCGCTCCTTTCCCCCGACGACACGCGTGCCTTCCTCGCCGACGTCCGGCAGCGGGTGCTCGCGGCCCTCGACGACGTCGACGCCAATCCCACCGACCCGCTGCTTCGCGACGGCTTCGTCTACGGACTGGTCGTCCAGCATGAGCTCCAGCACCAGGAGACGATGCTGCAGACGCTACAGCTGTCTGGCTGGCCGTACCCGACGCCAGTTGACGACGACGTCGCCGCACCGCCCGAAGTCGAAGAAGTCTTCGTCGCCAGCGGCACGTTCACGCTCGGAGCGAGCGACGCGCCGTGGGCCTACGACAACGAGCGGCCGGCGCGCACCGTCGAGGTGGGTCCGTTCCTCATCGAGTCCTATCCGGTGACGAACGCGCGCTACGTCGAGTTCATCGAAAGCGGCGGGTACCGCGACCGTCGTTGGTGGAGCGACGACGGCTGGCGGTGGGTACAGGGGGACCGAGCCGAGGCGCCGCTGTTTTGGCGCCGCGCCGGCGGCGACTGGACGCGCGTCCGCTTCGGTCGCGCCGAACCCGTCCCCGCGGCTGAGCCGGTGCAGCATGTCTCGTTCTTCGAGGCTGAGGCGTTTGCCTGCTGGGTGGGGAAGCGCCTGCCGACGGAGATCGAATGGGAGCGGGCCGCGCAGGGTGCGCGCGCCGCGGACGCGAACCTCGGGCGCGCCGCGTTCGCACCGCTTCCCGTCTCGCCGCGCGCGACGAGCTCTCTCGGCTGCCATTGCATGCTCGGCGACGTCTGGGAGTGGACGTCGTCGCCGTTTGTCCGCTATCCCGGCTTCACGGCCTTTCCGTACCGCGAGTACTCGGAGGTCTTCTTCGGCGACGACTACCGCGTCCTCCGAGGCGGGTCGTGGGCGACCGACCCGCTGGTCGCTCGCGTCACGTTCCGCAACTGGGACTACCCCATCCGCCGCCAGATCTTCAGCGGGATTCGGCTAGCGCAGGACGTCTGATGGATGACCTCGCCGCCGTTTCGATCGACGTTGTGTTTCCGCCCGAGGCGCGCGCCGCTGCCCTGCGCGACGAAGTGCGGGTCGGGCTGACGGCGGTGCCGAAAGAGCTGCAGCCGAAGTGGTTCTACGACGATCGTGGCTCCGCGCTCTTCGACCAGATCACCCGCTTGCCCGAGTACTACCTGACCCGTGCCGAACGCGCGATCCTGTCCACGCGCGCCGACGAGATCGCTGCCCTGACCAAGGCCGACACGTTGGTCGAGCTGGGGTCGGGGACGTCGGAGAAGACGCGGATCCTGCTCGACGCGCTGATGCCGGAGCGGTTTGTAGCGTTCGACGTCAGCGCGGACACGCTCTGCGCGAGCGCTCAGGCGCTCGCGACCCACTACCCACGCCTCGCCGTTGCCGGCGTCGTCGGCGATTTCGAGCAGCATCTGACGGCGCTGCCGCGCGGCCGGCGGCGGCTGCTGGCGTTTCTCGGCAGCACGATCGGGAACTTGCCGCCACCGACACGCGCGATGTTCCTCCGCGACGTGGCGGCGGTCCTGGCTGGCGACGAGTCGTTCCTGCTCGGCGTCGACCTCGTCAAGGATCCGGCGCGCCTGGCCGCCGCATACAACGACGAAGCCGGCGTAAGCGCAGAGTTCAACCGGAACGTCCTGCATGTCCTCAACCGCGAACTCGAGGCAGATTTCGACGCGCGCGCGTTCGCGCACGTCGCCGAATGGGATCCTCACGAAGAGTGGGTCGTGATGTCTCTGCGTTCTCTCCGCCGGCAGTCGGTGCGGCTGGACGCGCTCGACCTCAGCGTCGCCTTCGCCGACGGCGAGCTGATGCGGACCGAGATCAGCGCCAAGTTTCGCCGTGAGAGCATCACTGCCGAGCTGGCAGCGGCCGGGCTCCGTGTTAGGCGCTGGTGGGAAGACGCAGCCGGCGACTACGCCGTGCTGGTCGCTAGTCCCAGCGGAAGCCGGTGAGGGCGGTAGGCAGAAGACGCGCCTCGGTCGGTTGCCGCGGCGCCAAGTCGTTCGGCCCGTCGGGGTAAAAGAGCGCGGCGAGCAACCGCGCCTGACCGCGCCCGACGCCGAGCTCGCTGTGCCCGCCGCCGTACAACGCGATCGCACGCTCGCGCGCGTACCGGATGAGCTCGAGCGTCCCCGCCAGCGACCCGAGCCGTGCCGGCTTCACGTTGACCGCCACCGCTGGCGGCAGTCGATCGAGGTCGCGAATGTCTTGGAGCGGCTCGTCCCACGCGACGCGCGGCAGCAGCCCGGCCAGTTCCGGCGCAGGATCCTCGAACAACGCGTCGGGAAACGTCCGCGCGAGCGCTGCGTACCGCCCAACGTCAGGCCGCTCGTAGACCGGCGACCCGGCGGCCGTTCCTTTGAGGTCGATGACCTCGATCGCCCGCGAAGCGGCGAGCGCTGCAACCGTCGCCTCAGACCAACATGCGCGCGCGTCGACCTTGAACCGCAGCGTCGGGTGCCGAGCAAGGACATCGAAAACGGGCGCGGCGTCGTCGACACGCAACGAGACGACGACGCGGACGGGCTTCGCCGGCAGCCGGAGCGCAGCCGCCAGGTTGAGCCGCGCTTGCCGCAGGGCGAGGTCGAGCGCCGCGCTCTCGAGTGCCCAGCGCCGGTACGCGCGAACGACCGGCCAGGTCGCACCCCGCGCGAGATCGAAAGCGTCGAGTGCCGCGGCGAAGGCGCCAACGGTCGTCGTACCGCGCAGAGCGCGCAGGTTGAGGCGCCGAAAGGCGCGGCGATCCGCCTCGTCATGCGTCACGTCTTCGCCGTACCCATCGACGCCACTGCCACGGAGCCGGATGACCGTCGTCTGTCGCACCCCGTGCTGGAGCTCGACGAACTCATGCTCGTCAACGGCGAGTGGCAGGGTTGCGACGCGCTCAAACACGCGGCAGCGGCGGCGCAGCGTCACGAACGCGAATCGTTATCTGCGGCCACAACATCGAAGTGATTGTGAGCGAGCAATCGCACGCTGTGCCGCGGACCGAATTCGACGCCATAGTGATCGGAGCAGGCCCGGCCGGAGAGGTCTGTGCCGGGCGACTTGGCGAGGCCGGATTCGACGTCGCGATCGTCGAGACGCATTTGATCGGCGGAGAGTGCTCGTACTACGGCTGTATGCCGTCGAAGGCGCTCTTGCGGCCCGCCGAGGCACTCGCCGAGGCACGGCGGATTCCCGGTGCGCGCGAGGCGGCCAGGTCGAGACGCGCGCCCACGGGACGCTCGCGCCCCGTGTCGTCTTCACCGACCCGCAGGTCGCCGCCGTCGGCCAGACGCTCGAATCGGCGCAGGCGGCCGGGTTCAACGTGCGCGCAGTCGACCAACAGACGTCCGGGAACGCCGTCGGCACCTTCTACGGCCGCGGCGCCGCGGGAACGGCGCGTCTCGTCATCGACGAGGAGCGGCGAGTCATCATCGGGGCAACGTTCACGGGCGCCGAGGTCGCCGAGTTCCTGCACGCGGCAACGATAGCCATCGTGGGCGAGGTGCCGTTGGAGCGACTCTGGCACGCCGTGCCGTCATTCCCGACGCGCAGCGAAGTCTGGCTGCGCCTGCTCGAGGGCTATGGACTCTAGTCCGCCAACGCCGTCGCGGCGTGGTGGCGAAATCGACACCGGAAGGGGAATCACATGAAGGCGATTTGGAACGCCACCGTCATCGCGGAGAGTGACGACACGATTGTCGTCGAAGGCAATCACTACTTCCCGGCCGCATCGCTCGACCGGCGCTACGTCGTCGACAGCGATACGCAGAGCGTCTGCCCCTGGAAAGGCGTCGCCAGCTACTACAGCCTCGACGTGGACGGCCGACGGAACGAAGACGCCGTTTGGTACTACCCCGAGCCGAAGCCGGGGGCAGAGCAGGTCGCCGGTCGCGTCGCGTTCTGGCGTGGCGTAGAGATCGTCGCGGCCGACAACGACGAGGCGTAGCTGTAGGAGCGAACCTGCTCGGATGCCACATCTAGCGCCTCACGCGACGCTGCGACGCGGGTCACGTTCCCGACGCTGCCTGGGGATCGTCCCGCAGTCCCTCCTTCGCCCCCAGGCGCGCCGGCACGAGCAGGAAGAGCGCCCCGAGCAGGATCGCAGCTGCGGGCAGGAACGCGCCGCCGATGGGCACGCCGGGCGGCTTCCCGGCGATCACCGATCGCTCGCCCACGATGAACGCGAAGATGCCGACGACGAGCAGGAGCTCCCTTGCCACCGCCGCGATCACGCCGCTTCGCCGCGCGACGGCGAGCTTGAAGCCCCCTCGGACGAAGACGAGGAACAGCGCGGCGACGACCCAGAGGACGAGCCCGTCGCCGTTGCCCGCGAACCCCGTCCGGAACCCGTTCGCGCCGAGCACGAGGTTGTTCAACGCGCCGTACATCATCACGCCCAGGCCCGCGACGAGGACGATGTCGGTCGCGAGGATCCCGAGCAACCGGTTCGCCGGCGCGCCGCCGCCACCCCGGCCGAGCGCGGCTTTGACGGCTCCGCGGACGACGATCAGCACGAGCGCGCCCGTAACCGTCAACCCGAGGAAGCTGATCCAGTTCCACTTGGGCGGCATGAGCCGGTCGTTGCCGATCTGTCCGAGCCCGATCCCGAGCAGGATCATGCCGACGACGACGACGATCGTGCCGTCGGGCACGAAGTCGCCGAGCCGACGGCCCGTCTGTCGGCCCGCGAGCGCGGCGGCCTGCACCGCAAACGCGCTCCCGGCGAGCACGAGTCCGATCGGCACCGTCACGAACTGCGCTACGGCGACTGCGTACCGGACGCCGCCCTCGTGGAACTCGGTATTGGTCACCGACAGATAGACGAGCGACGCCAGGAGCATCGCGCCCCCTGCCGCCGACGCGGCCGTCGCGGCCAGCGCGGCCTGGTGCCCCCGGCGAGGAGGGCGGCGCCGCCGAGACCGGCGACGGCTCCGGCCGCCGCCTCGGCCGCGCGGGCGCCGGAGTCGACGGAGCCGACGAATGCCAACGCGACCATGACGCCACCGAGGCCGAGGGTGCCGAGGGCAAGCGCCCTAGTGACGGCTGCTCCTGCCGGCATCGCGAGGTTCTCGACCGCGAACCCGGCGAGCAGCATCATTGGGCCGCCGACCGATTCGGCAAAGCGACCGCTCGGCATTCGCCGGTACAGCTCGACGAGGTCTGACTTCCACTGCGCGCGCAGCACGTCGGCTGACCGCTTGAGCCGGTGCGCCGATCCATGCGACGCTGCAAGGTTGCGGGCGGCCTTCGTCCCCGCCTGGACCCAAAACTGCTCGTCACGCGCATCCATAGATGGACTCCTACTCCTATCGCGCGCACGCGCCCTTATCCCAGACCGTGTTCCTCAGCGGTGAGTAGAAAACCCTGATCTTGATGTGGAACGCGACGATAGACTGAAGGGAAGCCGGATTGACGAAATCCCTGCAAATCCGGCCATGTCGCCCCCGTAGCTCAGTGGATAGAGCAGCGGTTTCCTAAACCGCGTGCGCTGGTTCGATTCCGGCCGGGGGCATCGACGCCTTGGCCGTACTCGGTTTCCGAACGCCCGCGCGGCCGAGCCTCGCGGCCTCCTCCACGGCGTCGCACGCGATGCCTCAGCGCGTCCGCGGGAGTCGCCGCTGGAGCGCCGCCGCGCTCGCTATCCGCGCGCGCCCGACGGCGCCGCTCGTAGCTCCGCAGCGAGCTCGGCACCGAGGTCGCGCAGGTCCTGCCCCGCGCATTCGGGGTCGCCGCTCAGCGCGCGCGCCTCGGCTCCGGCGAGCCCACGCAGGATCACGCCGGCGAAGACGACGCACCGGACGCCTTCGGCGCGGCAGGCGGCGACGACGGCGCCGGGCGCCTTGCCCGCGGCCGACGTCGCGTCGACGATGCCCTCTCCGGTGACGACGAGCGCCGCGCCGCGGATGCGCTCACGGAAGCTGAGCGTGTCGAGCACGAGGCGCGAGCCCGGCACGAGCTCTCCGCCGAGCGCGGCGAGCGCCGCCGCGAGCCCGCCCGCTGCTCCGGCTCCGGGGAGCTGCGCGAACGGCGCGAGCTCCGGCATCGCGCGCAGCCTCGCCTCGAGCTCCTCGACCTCCTCTGCGGACGCTCCCTTCTGCGGTCCGAAGACGCGCGCGGCGCCACGCTCGCCGAGGAGCGGATTGGAAACGTCGCACGCGACCCGCAGCGGGACCGGGATCGCGCGGTCGCCCAGTGCGTCACGCATCCCCCGACCGCCGTCGACGGTCGCGCTGCCGCCGAGGCAGACGAGCACCGTCGCCGGACGCTCGCGCAGCGCAGCGAGAATCAGCTCGCCGAGGCCGTAGCTCGTCGCCCGCAGCGGGTCGCGCTCGTGCGGGGCGAGAAGGGGTAGCCCGATCGCCTGCGCCGACTCGACCACCGCCGTCCCGTCCGGAAGGAACAGCAGACGCGCCTCCACCGGCCGGCACAGCGGGTCGGAGACGACGATGCTGCGCCACTCGCCACCGGCGGCGGCCGCGAGGACCTCCGCCGTTCCCTCTCCGCCGTCCGCGACCGGCAGCGGCTGCGCGTCGACGCCTCGAGCGCCGAACCCCTCGACAAGCGCCCGGGCCGCAGCCGGAGCGGAGAGAACTCCTTTCAGGCTCGCCGGAGCGGCGACGGCGCGCAGGTCAGACGCGGCGCACCTCCGGATCCGAGAACACGTCGAGGTCGTCGCGGCTCGCCGTCGAGAACTCGGAGACGACGGCGCCGTCCGCCCCTGCCTGGAACCAGTGCAGCGTGTTCGGCGGGATCGTGTGCTGCTCGCCCGGGCGGAGCGCGATCTCGTGCCAAACGGTGTAGACGCCTCCGGGCGGCTCGCACGCGTGCTCCGACGTCGCCTCTCCGTCGACGTACAGGTACACGATCCCGCGCCGGCAGCGGAACGTCTCCTCCTTGCCCGGCGTCCGGTCGAACGGGGGGTGCCGGTGCTCGGCGCACGTCTGCCGCGGGTAGAGCACGAGCTCCTTCGCGCAGTGCCGCTCGGTGTTCACGTAGACGAGGAGCTGGAGCCCCGTCTCGCGCAGCCGGCCGAGCCCGAAGTCCGTCACCTCGATCGCCGCCCGCTCCTCGTCCGTGAGGACGACGCCCGTCGCCTCCAGCTCGCGGATCGTGTAAGCCTGCGCCTCTCGCCGCTCCTCTTCCCTCATCACGGTCCCCTCTCTCGCTAGCGCGCCCACTCCATCGGAGCGGGCAGCTCGAACGTGGACGTCACCTCTACGGAGGCGCCGTTCCGGCCGGACGAGTCGATCGCGTTCATCACCTCCACGACGTGCGCCGCGTGCTCCGCGCTCGCGCGGTGCGGGCGCCCCTCCTCGACGGCGGCGGCGAGGTCGACGAGCGCGGTGCTCCAGTCGATGCCGGGGTACGGATGGCGCACGAGCGGCACGCGCGTGTACGCCTCCCCGTCGTCCGACGACTCTACGCGCGCGTCGGACTCGGCCCACGCCGCGACGTAGAGCGACGCGCGCTCCCCGTGCAGCTCGATGCCGCGCTGCTTGCCCGGCCCGACCCAGAAGGTCGCGGTCACGCGGACGACGACGTCACCGTCGAGCTCGAGCACGGCGACGGTGAAGTCCGGCGTCTCCAGCCGGAACGGCGTCCCGTGCTTCGTCATCCGCTCCGGCTGCACCATCGTCCCGTACGCGCTGACGCGCCGCACCGGGCCGAACATCGCCGTGAGCGCGGTCAAAGGGTAGATCCCGACGTCGACGAGCGGCCCCGCCGCGTACAGCGTCTCCGGCGCCGGGTGCCAGCTCTCGATCCGCCCCCAGTTCGCCTCGGCGTACGCGACGCGGACGCGCCCGATCGCGTCTTCGCGGACGAGCTTCCACACGGTCTGGAGCGCCTCGCCGAGGAACGTCGCCGGCGCGCAGCTGAGGCGCACGTCGCGCCTCCGCGCGAGCTCGGCGAGCTCCCTCGCCTCGCCGTACGAGAGCGCGACCGGCTTCTCCGTGTGCACGTGCCTGCCGGCTTCGAGCGCGGCGGCAGTGACCGTCGCGTGCGCCTGCGGCGCCGTCAGGTTGACGACGGCGTCGACGCGGTCGTCGGCGAGGAGGGCGTCGAGCGACCGATACGGCGTGCCGCCGAAGCGGCCGGCGATCGCGTCCGCGCGCTCGGGCAGCAGATCCGTCGCGCCGACGAGCTCAAGCGGCTCCGACTCGACGATGCGCGCGGCGTACCGTTCGGCGATGTTGCCGCAGCCGACGAGCGCAACGTTCACGCGAGCCAGCCGCGGAGCCGCGCGAGCATCTCGCGGCAGTCGTCGCTCGGGTCGTAGGTCTCCGGCTCGTGCTCGATCGCGATCGCGCCCACGTAGCCGACCCGCCGCAGCGTCCGCACGCACTCCTCGATCGGAACGACGCCGTCGCCCCAGCGGCAGGTCTCGTGCGGCTCCCCCTCGGCGAGCACGTCCTTCAGGTGCACGTGCGCGACGTGCCCGGCGAGCTCGTCGATCGCGCGCGCGGCGTCGTACCCCTGCGTGCCCCACCAGCCCGTGTCGATCGTCAGCGCGAGCGCGCCGTCTCCGCCGGCGATCCTTGCAAGCGCCTCCTGCGGCGTGCGCTCGGGATGGTTCTCGTACGCGAGCGTGACGCCGCGCTCGCGCAGCGCGGGCACGAGCGCATTCGCGTCGCCGGACGCGCCGCCGCCGATGATCGTCGTGCCGACGGCGAGTGCGATCTCGCACGCGCGCTCGACGTCGTCGCGGCCGATCCACGCCGCGTAGGTCGTCACGCGCAGGCCGTGCCGCGCCAGCAGCTCGCGCGCGATCTGGATGTGCTCGTCCGTCGCCCACGACGGGCTCAACTGCGCTCCCCAGAGGTCGATCGCGTCGAAGCCGAGCTCGCGCACGTCCCGGAGGAGCTCGCCGAGCCGCGCCGCGTACGTGTCGAGCGGCCGGAAGTGCTCGTTTGTCGTGCGGTCTCCGTGGCCCCAGCCGTGCATCGCGTAGCCCGTCTGGCGAGCGACGTAGTTCGCGGTCATGAACGCGATCGTGCTCGTCATCCCGCGAGCACCTGCCCGTCGTCGAGCAGCGACTGCTGGAGCGCGGGCACGTCGACGTCTTGCACCGCGACGCCGCGCCGCGCCGCCTGCGCCGCGGCCGCACCCGCAGCGTGTCCGAGCAGCATCAGCGTCGGCTCCATGCGCACGGAGCCGAACGCTACGTGCGACGCCGACAGGCAGAGCGGGACGAGCAGGTTCGTCGCGTCCTCGCGCCGCGGCGTCAGCGACCGGTACGGGATCGGGTACGGCCGGACGGCGACGGACAGGTAGCCCTCGTTGAAGACGGCGGGCGTCCGGAAGTACTCCGGCAGGAACCGCCACGTTCGCTCCACCTCGCGGATGTCGATGTTGTACGAGCCTAACGCGACGACGTCGTCCTGCGGGCGCGCGTCGAGGAGGTCGGACTCGCGCAGGACGTACTCCCCGAGCATGCGGCGGCCGTCGCGGACGTAGAGCTGGTGCGGCCAGCCGCCGGAGTCGCGGAACTCGTCGGCGCACGGGCCCCAGCGAGCGACCTCCTCGCGGACGTGCGCCGGAACGGTGTCGTCGGAGGCGAGGTAGTGCAGCAGCCCCTGCGTGTAGGCGAGGTGTTCGGCGCGGATGCGCTCGCGCGTCGGCTCGTCGCCGTCCGGATACTCGCGGTTGCTGCCGTCGAGGACGTTGAGCGAGAACGGTCCGATCGAGTTCACGTCGCACTTCCCGCCCGGCAGCAGGTCGGGGAAGAGCCCCAGCAGGTCGCGCGCGTGAAGGCGGTCACCGGCCGCGCTCAGCAGCCGCGCGAGCAGCTCGAACCGGGCAGCGTCGTAGCCCGGCGGCGCGTCGAGCGGGAGGCGGTTCTCGGCGCGGTCGGTCAGGCAGACGCGGTACGCGTACGCCTGGAGGCCGCCGTCTCCCTCGCCGAGCCGCTCCTCCGGCCAACCGTGCTCGTCCAGCTCCGGCTCCCGCACGAACGGAAGCAGCGAGGCGTCGTCAGCGAACGGCGATACGAGCGTCGAGAAGTTGTGCTTGCCGGGCCGGTACGCGGGCTGCCGCCCCGCCCACCGCTCGCCGTAGAGCGCGGTCGACTCGCGCCCGACGGCGTACGGGACGCCGAGCGCCGCCAGCACGTCTCCCTCGTAGCTCGCGTCGACGTACACCGCAGCGCCCGCCAGCTCGCGCTCGCCGAGGCGCACGTCGACGCCCGCGCGCTCGAGGGCCTGCTCGAGCAGCCGCTCCGCGACGTGCGGCTCCGGCCCCTTCACCTCCCAGAGCTCGGCGCCGTAGTGGTCGGCGACCGCCGCGTAGAAGCGGCGGGCGAAGCCGCCGAGGACGCGCGTGTCGCCGAGGTCGGTCCAGCCGAGACCGCCGGAGACCATGCCGCCGACGTGGCGCTCGGGCGCGACGAGCGTCGTCGCGGCTCCGGCCTCGCTTGCCGCGACAGCCGCTGCGACACCGGCGGCCGTCGCGCCGAAGACGACGACGTCCGCGCCCCCTGTCACGCGTTCTCGCGCCAGGGCCGCCCGTGCGCGTCGACGATCCCGGCAAGCTCGCGCAGCCGCGGCACGGAGTGCGAGCGGAGGAGCTCCGTCGGGTCGTCCGCGGCGAGCGTCGCGGTCCAGACCGCACGCCCGGCGAGCATCCCCGAGGCGCCGCCGCGGCATGACGCCTCGACCGCGGCGGGGAAGTCCGCCGGCTCGACGCCCTGCGAGAGGACGACCCACGGGCACGGGAGCGCCGCGTCGATCTCGCGCGCGCGGCGGGTGATCTCGCGCGCGTCGCCGCGCCCGGCGAGCGGCACCTGGCACTTGTAGAGGTCCGGGCGCACCGCTCCGAGCTCGCGCGCGGCCTCGACGATCGCGTCCTCGCGCCGTTCGTCGGGCACGCGCACGACGGGCTCGAGGACCGAGAGCAGCCCGTGCCGCGCCGCGAGCTCGACGAACCGCCGTGCCAGCCCGACGCGTTCTCCGCGCCGTTCGTCGTCGCGCCAGATGACGAGCAGCTTGAGCGCGACGACACCGGGGACGAGCTCGGGGTCCTCGTCGAGCGACGTGTCCTCCACTGCGCCGCCCTCCTCCTGCACGAGCCGGTCGACGGCGAGGATCAGCCCGTGCGGGACCGCCGGCGCGACCGCGGCGACGTGATCACGATCGATGAGGAAGCCCGAGGCGTGCGGCGCGAGCTCCGACGCGACGGCGCGCTTGAAGCGGCGCACGCGGTCGCCGCTCGCATCGTGCCCGTGCTCGCGCAGCATCGTCCGGAGCGACTCCCGCTGGTCCATCGCGACCATCAGGAACGTCCCGCTCTCGCGCGCGAGCGCGTCGAGCGTCGTCACTCCCGGTGCGATCTCTTCCTCTCCTGCGCGGGCACGGCGGCGAATAACCTACGCGGCAGCGTGCCGCCGCGAGAGGAGCATCGGGCGACGTACCTCGAGCGGGGCTACCTGCACGTCGGGGGCGTGTTCGACGCGGACGAGGTCGCGGAGATGCGCGCGGCCGTCGATGGGATCCTCGAGCGCGCCGTCGCGGCGGCGTCGGACGTGAACCACACCTGGGGCGGATCGTGGCTCGACGAGGAGGAGCGCTCGAAGCTCGTGCTCAAGGGCTACCACGACCTCCACTACCACGACGGCTGCTTCACGCGCGCGCTCTGCCACCCGAACATGACGGCGGTGCTGCGCGAGCTGATCGGCCCGAACGTGCAGCTGCACCACTGCAAGATGCTCGTCAAGCCGCCTGAGCGCGGCGCGCCGTTCCCGATGCACCAGGACTACCCGTACTTCCCGCACAGCCGGCACACGATGCTGGCGGCGAGCGTCCACCTCGATGACGCGGACGAGGAGAACGGGTGTCTCTACGTCGTCCCGGGCTCGCACGAGCTCGGCCCGCTCGAGTCGAGCGACGACGGCTCGCACCACCTCGACCCGCACGAGTACCCGCTCGAGTCGGGGATCCCGATGCCGGCCCGCTCCGGCGACGTCGTCTTCTTCAACTACCTGACGATCCACGGCTCCGCCGTCAACCGGAGCGAGCGCACGCGGCGCAACGTCCTCTTCCAGTACCGCGACCCCGCCGACTTGCCGCTCGCGGCGACGCACGTGAACTGGGGCCAGGGGCTGATGGTCTCCGGCCACAACGCGAGCTTCCACACGACGCGGCCGCGCTTCACGGTCGAGGAGCTCCAGACGGGGTGATCCGCCGCCGCCTCGCGCTGCTCCTGGTCGCGCTCGCAGCGCTGCTCGCGCTGCCGGCGTGCGGCGGGTCCGACGAAGGCGCCGCGGACGAGCCGGCCGCGAACGAGCCGACCTTCGAGAACCCGGTCGAGATGGACAACTTCCCCGACCCGCACGTGATCGAGGTGAAGGGGACGTACTACGCGTACGCGACGAACGACGACGACGGCAACGTCCAGACCCTGAAGTCGACCGACCTCGTCACCTGGGCGAAGGGCCCGGACGCGCTGCGGGCGCTCGGCAAGTGGGCCTACGTCGGCAAGACCTGGGCGCCGGAGGTGCTCGCGCTTAACGACGGCAAGTACGTCCTCTACTACACGGCGAACGGCGCGGACTACGGCGTCCAGTGCATCGGCACCGCGGTCGCGAAGGCGCCGCAGGGGCCGTTCGTCGACCGCTCGAAGAAGCCGCTCGTCTGTCAGCAGGAGCAGGGCGGCGCGATCGACGCGCACCCGTTCCGCGACGACGACGGCTCGCTGTACCTGCTGTGGAAGAACGACGGCAACGCGATCGGCCGCGACACGTTCATCTACTCGCAGCGCCTGTCCGGGGACGGGCTGAAGCTCGTCGGGAAGCCCGCGCGCCTCGTGAAGCAAGACGCGGCGTGGGAAGGGCCGCTTGTCGAGGCGCCGACGCTCTGGAAGGAGGACGGCGACTACTACCTCTTCTTCTCCGCGAACGTCTTCGACAGCGACCAGTACGCCGTCGGCTACGCCACGTGTCGCGGCCCGATGGGCCCGTGCAAGGACGCGGAGGAGAACCCGATCCTGAAGAGCGCGTGCGACGCCTCCGGTCCCGGCCACCAGACCGTCGTGCGCGACGACGACGGCGAGACGTGGATCGTGTACCACGCGTGGCCCGCCGACGCGGTGCTCGAGGCCCGGATGCTGTGGGTCGACCGGCTCGTCTGGGAGGACGGGAAGCCGGACGTCGAAGGCCCGACCTGCAAGGCGCAGCCGGTGCCGTGAGCTAGGCGGCGGCGAGCCGCACCAAATCCACGAGGAGCGCGCGCGCGGCGACGTCGCCGGCGACGGCGCGGCGGGCGAGCCGGAACTGGCAGAAGATGAGGCGGCCGGCGCCGACGGGGTGCGCACCGACGATCGCGCCCGTCGTGTAGCGCGGGTTGTAGCGGACGACGAGCGGGTGCTCGGGGAACGGGCGCCCGTCGATCTCGACGACGATCGCCCGAGCGTGCACCGTCGCGTCCTCGCCGGCGAGGACCGTGCGCCGTGGAAACGCCGTGAGCGCCGTCTCGTCGGTCGTGAAGAGGAATCCGATGCCCCAGCGCGTCTCGACCGGCTTCAGCCGCAGGCGCGACGGGTACCAGCGCGACGCCTCCCACGGCTGCGCGAGGACGACGACGGTCTCGCCGCGCCTCAGGCGGGCCCAGAGCTCGTCCGTCAGCCCCGCCTCGAGCGCCTCCTCGGCGACGATCGCAGGCCCGTGGCCGACGCAGCGCACGCCGACGGCCTCGAGCGCGTCGCGAGTGACGTCGTTCTCGCCGATCAGCGTCACTTCCGCCTCGAAACGAGGCGGGTCGACGACGTGGAGCGGGTAGCGGTTCACGGAGACGAGGCGCCCGCCCGCGTGCAGCCGCACGGAGAGCTCGTGCCGACCCGGTGTCGCCGGCGCGACGAGGACGATCTCCCCGAGCGAGGTCGGGCAATGCGCTGGCAGCTCGTCCACGCGCAGCCGCTCGCCGGCGACGTCGATCTCCACATCTCGCAGGATCGCGCCGTCGTTCGCGACGTGAAGCTGCGCCCGAACGGCCCGGCCCGCCTCGACGACGAGGCTGGAGAGGTCGAGCATCGGCAGCACCTGCTGGTTGCCGCGGGCGACCTCCGCGATCGCGGCTCGCTTCGGGTTCCGGTGCAGGTCGAGCAGCCCGTTCAGCTCGTGCGGGACGTCCGTCAGCTCGGTGAGGCAGTAGCCGCCGATGTGGTCGTGCCGCCGGAAGACCTCCGCCTGGAGCCGGTCCGACAGCCCCTGGTAGCGCTGCGTCTGCGCGACGAAGTCCTCGACCGACCCCGGCCAGAGCGCGCGCGCGAGCGCCGCGGCCCAGACCTCCCGCGTGTCGTAGAACGGCGGCTCCGGCAGCTCGGGCATCTCCGGCAGGCCCCAGTCGCCGTACTCGCTGACGAGTAACGGCCGCTCGAGCCGCGACCACCGCATCGCCTTCCGCTCGAGCTTCTCGAGCCAGTCGCGGTGCAGCCGCCCGTACCAGTGCGCGGTGAGGATCGGCGACGCGAACACGCGCGGCGGGTCGGGCTCGACCCAGTCGTTCTCGATCACCGGCCGCGTCGGGTCGGCGTCGTGGACGGCCGCGACGAGCGTGCGCGCGAAGGCCTCGTACGCCGGCGTCAGGCGGACGTCCGTCTGCCGGTCGCCGATCTCGTTCATCACCGTCCAGAGGATGACGCTCGGGTGGTTGCGGTCGCGGCGAATCTGCTCCTGCGCGGCCGCGACGCACCGCCGCGCGAGGATGGTGTCGGCGCCGAGCTGCTCGTACGCCACCGGCTCCGCGACCGGGAGGTCGCAGTGCACGAAGATGCCGACCTCGTCGCAGACGTCGAGGTACGCCGGGTCGAACGCCTTGATGTGGAGGCGGAGCGTGTTGAACCCGGCGTCCTTCGCGGCGACCACTTCGTCGCGGATCTCGTCGCGCGTGCCCTCGGCGTAGAGCGTGTCTCCGCGGAAGCCCTGGACGAGCACGCTCTTCATTCGGTACGGCTCGTCGTTGACGAGGATGCGCGCGCCCTCGACGCGAACCGTCCGAAGGCCGAAGCGAACGCTCCTGCGGTCGCTCCCGTCGACTTCGACGACGGCGTCGTGCAGGACGGGGTCGTCCGGCGACCACCGTGGCGCGGCGGTCGGCCCGACCGCGAAGGACGCGCGCTGGCACTCGCCCGCCTCGAGCTCGACCTCCGCCTCGTGCTCGGCGGCGAGGATCGACAGCCGGACGAGCGCAGGCTCGCGCGCGGCTGCGCGGTTGGAGATCTCGGCGCTCACGACGAGGTCGCGCGGGTCGCCGTTGACGAAGACGTCGCGGACGACCACCGGCCCGTGGCGGTGGAGCGTGACCGGCTGCCAGATGCCGCCGTAGGTCAGGTACAGGCTCGGCCGGCTCGGGAACGCGTGGTTCGCCCATCCCTGCTCACCGCGAGCACGTTCTCGCCGCGCAGCAGCGCACCCGAGACGTCGAGCTCGAACGGCGTGAACGCGTGCTCGTGCGAGCCGACGTGGACGCCGTTGAGGAAGACGTCCGCGAAGTCCATCACCGCGCCGAAGCGCAACGTCCAGTATCCGTCCGTCGCGTCGACCTCGAGCCGCCGTCGGTACCACGCGACGCCGTCGAGGTCGAGGTGGCCCTGCGCCTCCCAGAGGCCGGGCACCCGGATCGCCTCCGGCTCGAGCTCGTCGAGCGCGTCGTGCTCGTGGTCGCCGGGGACGAAGTCCCAGGTCCCGTCGAGCGACAGGAACGCGTCGCGTCCGAGGCGCGGCCCAGCGGCCGCCGAGACGGCGGCGTCCGTCACGAGAACGGCTCCAGCAGCGCGAGCGCCGTCGCCGCGTCCACGCCGAGCGCGAGCGCGTCGACCAGCGCCGGGACGTCGTCGGGCGCTGCCACGTCCGCCGGCTCCGCCGCGAGCTCGCGCAGCGCCTCGACGCCCTCCGCGCCATGGCCGCGGAGGGCGCGCTCGTACGACTCGACCGCGTCGTAGGAGCCGGGGTCGCGCGCGAAGTCGGCGATCGTCGCCAGCGGGAGCTTCGACGGGACGGCCTGGAGCATCGCGTTCGCGACCATCCCCGCGAGGCGCCCGTCCGCGAGCCGCGGGTCGCGCCCGCGCAGCGGCCCGAGGAAGAGCCGCTCCGTGTCGAAGTCGTTGACGGGATAGTTGTCCCAGATGAGCAGCTCGTGGCCGAGGAACGCCGCGACGGTCGCGTCGAGCTCCTCGCGCGTGATCGCGAGCGACACGACCTCCGGCCCCGTCCAGTAGACGACGACCTCGGGATCGAGGAGCCGGCCGAAGGTGTTGCGGTACGGCGTGCGCGGCGTCGTCCCGGCGTAGCTCATCGGGCACACGACGAGCGGCCCCGGCTGATCGAATGCGACGCGGAAGCGGTTGCTCACGTCGGCGTGCGCGGCACCGCTCGGGCGCTCTTCGCCACCGTACCGCTCCTCGTCCTCGGAACAGCGTAGGTTGTGCTCGATGTCGTCCCAGAGCAGCTGGAACGACCGTACGCCGACGCTCCGCACCTGCTCGCACTTCGCGATCAGGCGCGCGAAATCGTCCTCGCTCGAGTAGCACATCGACAGGCCCGGGGCGATCGCGTACGTGAAGTCGACGCCGTGCCGCTCGGCCGCAGCGGCGAGCTCCGCCAGGCGTGCGAGCTCCTCCTCCGGGTACAGGTCGGGCCACTGCTGCCGGTGGTACGGCTCGTCCTTCGGCGCGTGCACCCACGTGTTCAAGCCGTGGCGCCCGCAGAACGCGATCAGGTCGAGCCGAGCCTCGTGCGTCCACGGCGCGCCGTAGAAGCCCTCGATGACGCCGCGGACCCTCACGCCGGACCCGCCTCCGCCGGGACGAGCGCGTTCGCCGCCGCGATGCGCGCGTAGTAGCGGCCGCTGTCCTTCACCGTGCGGGCGAGCGTCTCGTAATCGACGTGCACGAGCCCGAAGCGCTGCGCGTAGCCGAGCTTCCACTCGAAGTTGTCCATCAGCGACCAGTGGCAGTAGCCGACGAGCGGCACGCCCTGCTCGAGCGCGTCGTGGAGCGCCGCGAGGTGGTCGTGGATGAAGCGCACCCGCCGCTCGTCGCGCACGCGACCGTCGGGCCCCGGCGCCTCCTCGTAGACGGCGCCGTTCTCGGTGATCATGATCGGCGGCGCGCCGTAGTCGTTCCGGACCCGCACGAGGAGGTCCGTCAGCGCCCACGGGACGATCGGCGTCCCGGCCTCGGTGCTCGCGACGCCCCCGGTGAAGCCGCCGGTCGTCTCTACGTCCTCCGGCACGACGACGCGCCACGGCCAGGGCCGGTCCCCGGGGGCGGCCTGCATCATCCGGAACGAGTAGTAGTTGATCCCGAGGAAGTCCGTCGGCTGGTGGATCGTGGCGAGGTCGCCGTCGCGGACGAAGTCGAGCGAGCCGACGACCTGCTCGTACCGCTCCCACTGGTCCTGCGGGTACGTCCCCCTGTAGACGGGGTCGAGGAACCAGCGGTTCACGTAGCCGTCGCTCGCCCACGTCACCTCGCGATCGGCGTCGCTGTCGCTCGCGGGGTAGTGCGGCGAGAGGTTCGGCGCGAAGCCGATCCCGCCGCCCGCGCCGCTCGCGCGGAACTCCTGCACCGCGCGCCCGTGCGCGAGCAGCAGGTGGTGGAACACCGTCACCTCGCCGAGGACGTCGTTCTTGTAGCCCGGCGCGTGGAGCCCGTGCAGGTAACCGAGGAGGCCGATGATCCACGGCTCGTTGATCGTCAGCCACCAGCGGACGCGGTCGCCGTACGCGTCGAAGCACGTCTGCGCGTACTCGACGAAGCGCTCGACGGTGTCGCGGTTGCGCCAGCCGCCCTCGTCCTCGAGCGCCTGCGGGAGGTCCCAGTGGTAGAGCGTCACGACGGGCTCGACGCCCCTCTCGAGCAGCGCGTCGATCAGGCGCGAGTAGTGGTCGAGCCCGCGGCGCTCGAGCGGTTCGCGCCCGGTCGGATAGATCCGCGGCCACGCGATCGAGAAGCGGTACGCGTTGACGCCGAGGCTCGCGATCAGGTCGACGTCCTCGCGCCAGCGCCGGTAGTGGTCGCACGCGACGTCACCGGTGTCGCCGTTGTCGACCTTCCCCGGCGTGTGCGAGTACGTGTCCCAGATCGACGGTCGGCGCCCGTCCGCGTCGACCGCGCCCTCGATCTGGTAGGCGGAGGTCGCGAGCCCCCAGAGGAACCCCTCGGGGAACTTCATCGGCGAACCGCCCGTCATCGCTCGCTCTCCGGCAGCTGGAGCGCCGCCTCGCACGCGTACAGGAGGACGCCGATCGACCACGCGTGCGAAAGCGGGTCGAGCGTCCCCTTGGGCCCGAAGCAGTCGGTCTGGAGATAACGCTCCGCCGCCATTCCGCGGCGTGCGCCGAAGTCGCCGTCGTGGCGTGCAATGGACTGACGGAAGCAGGTGAGGTTCTCGAGCGCCGCGTCGCGATAGTGGTCGTCGCCGGTCGCGCCAGCGAGGCGGAGCATCTCCGGGAGGCAGATCAGCCCGAACGCGTGCAGGTGCTGGTTCGCCGGACTTGCCGTGTCGGCGCCACGCGTCCGGAAGCCGAGGTGGCCGAGGCTCGTGTCGGCGGCGAACGAGACGTCGTAGGTGTAGCGGAAGGTGAGCATCCAGTCCGCCGCCCGCCGCGCCCACTCCCAGTCCTCGAGCGCGACCGCCGCCATCACGGCGGCGATGCCGTCCTCGTGCGTCGGCGCGAGGTCGACGTCCTCGGGCGCGCCGTACCACGCTTCGAAGCGCTTGAAGTAGTCGCCGGCGCGGCGAGCGGCGTCGGCATGGCCCGCCTCGACGAGCGCCGGGATCCACGCCATCCCGGCGGTGCCCTCCCACGAGAGGGCCTCCCCCGTCTCGAGGTGGTGCGCCGCGGGCAGCGCACCGTCCTCCCGCTGCGTGCGCAGGACGACGTCGAGGTTCGACTCGACCGCCGCGCACCGGCGCGACCCCGCACGGAGCATAAAGAGCGTTGCGTCCGCGAGCGTGCGCGCGTGCGCGCGCGAGCGGTCGCGATGCCACCCCCACGTCCACCCGCGCTCGTGTGTCCACTGCGGCCAGAACGTCCCGCTCGGCGCGAGGCTCGCCGCGACGTGGTCGAGCACGTCCTCGGCCGCAGCGACGTAGTCGTCGTTCCCGACCCGGCGGCCGTGGCGAAGGAGCGCGTACGCGTACGGCACGCCGCTCACCCATGACACGTGCATGTGGTCGCGCGCACTCTCGCCGTCGAAGGCGACCGTCTCCACGAGGCGCGGCGGGTCGGGACGATAGTGCCACCGGTGGAGGCCGAACGCCGCGAACTCCGCCGCCTCCTCTACCGTTGCCCGCGCCGGACCCGGTGGCTCCGAGGCGCGAAGTCTTCGCAGCTCCCGGGCCCAGTCCCCGTCCGTGAGCTCGAACTCGAGCGTCAGCCGCTCGCCAGGCGTCCACCGGTACGTGTGCACATCGGGGGGCGCGGGCGTGTCCGAGCCGTCGTAGCGGAGCGGCTCCTCGCGATAAGGGAAGTCGAGCCAGATCACCGGGCGTCCGCCTCGGTAGGCGAAGCCGACGCCCGACTGCCCGAGCGCGCTCCGCTCGCCGGTGAGCAGGCCGCCGCCCCCCGACGCCCGACTGCCCGAGCGCGCTCCGCTCGCCGGTGAGCAGGCCGCCGCCCCGCGCGAAGACGGCGGGCCTCGCGCACCGGTCGGCGCGGAACGACCACGCGTCAGACTCCATCCGCGCGACGTCGACACCGTCTCGTGTGAAGCGTGGATAGATGCGCATGCAGTTCTGAGGCCGGTTCTCACCGTAGAAGACGCCGGGCACGAGCCACTGCGGGTCGTCCGTCGGCGGCAGCTCGAGCTCGACGCGGATCGACGCGTCCACCGGGTGCGCGCCGCCGTAGGTGATCGTGCGCTCGCCGTCGAACGCGAAGCCCACGACCTCCGTACCGTCCGCCGCGAGCGCCCTAGCCGCGAGCATTCCAGCCCTCGATCCGAAGCTCGCCGACCGGCCCCTGCACCTGGATCTCGCGCGTCTCGCCTGGGAGCAGGTCGATCACGTTCTCCGAAAAGACGACCCAGCCCGGCTCGTCGTACGGCCGCGAATCCTCGATGACGATTCCGGCCGCCGCGACAGCACTGACGTTTTCAAGTAACAGACTGTTACTTGTCCGCTCGACTTCGAGCTGCGCGAGCGGGAGGTCGAGCAACGGCGCGAGGTCGCGCGCGCGCGTCATCACGTAGCGGTTCGCGCCGAGGTCGAGCACGAAGACGTCCGAGGAGAACGCGTCGAGCGGCGCGACCAGCTCGCCCGCGGACGCCTCCGCGACGACGCGGCCGTCGAGGTCGACGAATCGCGCAGGTCCTGAGACGTGCGCGCGCGCCTCGCGCTCGCCGCCCCACGCGCACGTCGCGAAGTGTGCGCTCGGTGCGCCGCGGTACGAGCGCGCGACCCCGTAATAGGCGGGCTTAGCGTCGCCGCGGTAGTCGACGGCTGTCGTGCACCACGCCTGCGGATACGACTCGTCGAACTGCCACGGGAGCGTCCCGCTGCAGCGCGGCCAGCGCCTTCGCTGCGCCTCGACCGCGTAGCGAAGCCCCTCGTACTGGAGCCACTGGCTCGCGCGGCGCATCGTCTCGACGTCGTCGATCCGGCCGCCGAACGCGTCTTGCACGAACTCGGCGTTGTTCCACCACGCGCCGAGGTGCAGGTAGACCGGATTGCTCCTGTCCGCCGGCCATCGATGCTCGGGCTCGATCAGCCGCTCGAGCGAGCGCCGGTTCGTCATCCCCTGCACGCCGAACTCGCTGTGCAGCAGCGACGTCCGCGTGTCGTAGTGCTCGTAATGGTCGCGCAGGCCCTGGTGCTCCCACGGCCCGTGCACGTCGTGGTCGTGGTTCGGCCCCATCGGCGAGGTGGGGCGCCACGCGCGTTCCGGGTCGAGCTCCCGGACGACCCGCTTCAGCGCCGCGAGAACCGGCGTCGAGTCGTCCGCCCAGAGTTCGTTGCCGCCGCACCAGATCGCGAGCGACGGGTGACGCCGCCGCCGCGGGACGATCGCGCGCGCATCCTCCTCCATCAGCCGCACGAAGTCCGGGTCGTCCGAGGGAACGTTCTCGATCCCGGAGCTCGACTGCACGAACTCCTGCCAGACGAGCAGCCCGAGCCGGTCGCAGAGGTCGTAGAACTCGTCGGTCTCGATCAGGCCGCCGCCCCACACGCGGAGCAGGTTCACGTTCGCGCGCGAGGCGAGGTCGAGCACGTGCGCGAGCTTGTCCGGCCGCGGCACGCCGTAGAGCGCGTCGAGCGGCACCCAGTTCCACCCGTTCGCGTACATCGGCCGCCCGTTGACGACCAGCGTGTACGGCAGCGCGTCGGGCGGCGCGCCGTCGTTGGGAACGAGCTCGATCGTCCGGAAACCGACGCGCAAGCCGAGCTCGCGAACCTCGTACAGCCGCTGCTCGCCCATGCCGTTCGGCCACCAGAGCTCGGGCGAGTCGACCTCGAGCAGGACCTCGCCGGCTGCCTCGACGATGCCGACGCCCTCGCGCAGGCTCACGCGCGGGAACACCTCATCGTCCTCCGGCCGCACAACGTAGACCGACCGCCAGATCCCCTGATGGACCAGCCTCGGGCAGAAGTCCCAGCCGTAGTTCATCCGCGGCTTGTGCACGCGCACTCGGCTCGTGCGCCCGACCTGCGCCTCGGTCTCCGGCGCCGCGTGGACGACGACCGCGAGCAGGTGCTCACCGCCGGGCACGTCCACCTCGAACGGCGTGAACGCGCCGACGTGATGGGCGACCTGCTCGCCGTCGACGAAGACGGTCGCCTCGTGGTCGACGCCTTCGAACCGGATCCGCCCGCCGCGGACGCGCCGCCGGTAGATCCACGACCGCTCCGACACCCACTCGGCGAAACGCGAGTTCCGTTCCCGGTACGGGTCGGGCAGCTCTCCGGCACGCCAGAGGTCGTCGATCACGCTGCCGGGCACGCGCGCGGGCAGCCAACCGGGTGCGTCCCACGGCTTGCTCAGGTGCCACTGCCACTCCTCGCCGAGCCAGCCCTTCAGCTGCCAGTCGGCGCCGTCCAACGATGTCACCACTCGAGCAGGTCCACCTCGACGACGGGCTGATCGGGATCGCGTTGGACGCGGAACGTCTTGATCTCGTGCGGGGCGAAGTCGGCTTCGAAAATTCGGTTCAGGAGGTGCAGCTGGATCGACGCGCGCGCAGCGCGGCCCGCCGACTCGTAGCCACGAACGACGAGCGCGTCGTCGTCCTCTGAGCGCTTCAGCACCGTCACGACGACGTCGCCCTCTCCGTCGGCCAAAAATGACGTCTGCTGCGCCAGCGGCCCCGCATGGTACGTCTCGATCAGCCCGAACGCCGGCTGGTTCAGCTCCGCGGCGAGGCGCACGACGCCGGCCTCGCGCCAGTCGCCCGCGTGCGGGACGAGGCGGATCCGGAACTGCTGCCGGCCCTGGTCCATGTATTCGAAGTCGCCTTCGGGCTCGAGCTCCCGCGGGCTGTGCCACGCCCAGACGGGGCTGCGGACGGCGCTGATCCCGATGTCTCCGCCCCGCGCGTCGTACCCGTACTTCGCGTCGTTCAAGACGGTGAGGCCGCGCCCGTCCGCGGACACGTCCGCCCACGACTGCCCCGGCTCCTCGTCGCCGTTCGCCGCGCGGTCGAGGTGCGCGTAGGGGATCTCGTACGTCGCGCGCTCCGCCGCAACGTTCGTCGGGTAGCGCAGCTTGAGCAGCTTCAGCTGCTCGTGCCAGTCGAGCGCGACGTGCACGTCGACGTGGCCCGCGTCGGCGCTGAGGACGTAGTCCTCGCGCAGCGTCGACGAGCCGAACCGGCTCTCCACGCGGAGCATCGAGCGGACGGGCCCCGTCTCCAGCAGCCGCACCCGCGTGCATTCGAACTCGCCGACCTCGGCGTCGTAGCGGCGGACGTCGTGCCCCCACGTGTCGGAGACGTCGTCGACGACGACGGCGTGGGGCTTGTCAGGCGCGGCGAGATCGACCCCGGTCGCCTTGAGGACGAGGCGGGCCATTCGCCCTGTCGCGGGATCGAGCTCGAGCAGCAGGTGCTCGTTCTCGAGCGTCGCCTCCGTCGCCGCGAGCGGCTCGCCCTGGACGACGCCCCGGCGGACGCGGTAGACGCGGTAGCCGAGCGGCGGAACGTCGACGGGGAAGACGAGCCGACCGCGCAAGCTGCTCATCGTCGTCAGGGGGCGCGTCATCTGCATCGGCACGTTCTCACCCGCGTCGTCGACGACGTGGTGCCCCTGCGTCCGCAGCCATGTGTACTCGAGCTCGACGTCAGTCCTCAGCCGCCACGGGTGCGGGTTGAAGACGACTACGGGCCGCATGTCCTCCTCGGGCTCGACGTCGATCTGCCGCGCGATCGACTGTACGGCGCGGTTGAACGCGAGCGACGCGAGCGACGACGCGTGCCCGAGCTGGTCGCGGGCGTCCTCGTACGCCGGCTCGATCGACGTCCCGGCGATCGTGTCGTGGAACTGGTTGAAGAGCAGCAGCTTCCACGCTTTCGTCAGCTCTTCGAGCGGGTACTGCGCCGCGCCGAGCACGTCGGCGATCGCGCACCACTTCTCCGCGCGCTGAAGGAGGTTCTCCGCGCGCCGGTTCCACTGCTTGACGCCCGAGTGCGTCGTGTAACAGCCGGGGCTGTGGTGCTGGAGCTCGCCCGCGAGCGTGGGGACGTCGCCGTCGGCGAGGACAGCGTCGAAGAACCGGCGCAGCGAGCTCAGCTCGAGGCGCGGCCCGGCGCGCCCGTTCAGCTCCGCGATCGACTCGAGGTTCGCCCTCGTGGGGCCGCCGCCGTGGTTGCCGACGCCGTAGAAGACGGCCAGCTCGTCGCGCTCCGGCGGCAGCGAGGCGATCGCCTTCTCGACGTGCTCGCCCAGGTCCTCCTTGGGCGCGCAGTACTCGTGCGGGATGCGGTAGGCGAGCACACGCGAGCCGTCCGGCGCCTCCCACCAGAAGAGCGGGCTCTCGAGCTCCTTCTCCCTCGGACCCGGGCGCAGGAAGACGTACGTGTCCATCCCACTCTTGCGCAGGATCTGCGGGATCGACGCGTTGTGGCCGAACGAGTCGATGTTCGCCCCCGTCGTCGCCGTGATCCCGAAGCGCTCGTGCAGGTAGCGCTGCCCGTAGAGCGCCTGCCGCACGAACGACTCGCCGGACGGGATGTTGCAGTCGGGCTCGACCCACCAGCCGCCCACGACCTGCCACCGACCTTCGGCGATTCGCGCGCAAATGCGCTCGAACAGCTCCGCGTCACTCTCCTCCACCCACTCGAAGAAGACGGAGGAGTCGCACGTAAAGACGAAGTCGGGGTACTCCTCCATCCGGTCGATCGCCGACTGGAAGGTCGCGCGCACCTCCTGGTAGCCCTCCGGCCACTGCCACAGCCAGACGGGGTCGATATGGGCGTTGCCGATCATGTGGAACGTCCGTCGCTTCGGGTGCGCGCTCATTCGCCGGCCGCCCACGCGTCGACGGCGTCGAGCAACAGGTGGAGAAGCAGCACGTGCATCTCCTGGACGCGCGCCGCCGAGTGCGAGGGCACGACGAGCGCGTGGTCGGCGTGGGCGGCAGCGGGGTTGCCGTCGCCGCCGCCGAAGAGCACGGTCGTCGCGCCGACCTCGGTCGCCGCCGCGAGCCCCTTGACGACGTTCGGCGAGCGTCCGCTCGTCGTGAACCCGATCGCAACGTCGCCGCTCCGGACGAACGCGTGAACCTGCCGCTCGAAAATCTCGTCGAACGAGAAGTCGTTGGCGATGCACGTGACCGCGGACGCGTCGACCGCCAGGGACTGCGCGGGCAGCGGGCGCCGCTCGCGCTGGAAGCGGCCGACGAGCTCCTCGGCGAAGTGCTGCGCGTCGGCCGCGCTGCCGCCGTTCCCGAACGTGTAGATCCGGCCGTCCGACTCATAGAGGCGGATCAGGCGGTCCGCGACGGCATCGAGCTCGGGCAGGAGCTCCTCAACGCGCCCGGCGAGGGCGACGTGCTCCGCGAGAGCCGCGGCGCCCTCCTCACGCATGCGCGGCGGCCTCGCGCTCGAACACGATCGCCGCTGCGCCGACGACTCCCACACGCTCGCCGAGCGCTGCGGGCACGATGCGGACGGCACGTCCCGCCTCGGTCATCGCCTCGGCGTGGACGCGCTCGAAAACGGGGGCGAACAGGTGCTCGCCCGCGCGCGTGACGCCGCCGCCGAGGACGACGACCTCGGGTTCGAACGCGTTGACGATCGACGTCACCCCGGCCGCGAGCGCCTCAACCGTCTCGTCCCACACCGCGCGCGCGGTCGCGTCACCCCTGCCGGCGGCGGCAGCGACGTCGGTCGCGCTCGCGACCTCGAGATCGGCTTCGCGTGCGCGCTCCACGATCGACGTGCCCGAAGCGTACGCTTCCAGGCAACCGCGGCGACCGCACCCCCGGCACTCGCGCCCGCGCCAGTCGACGGTGATGTGGCCGAGCTCGCCGGCGTTCCCCGTCGCGCCGCGGTGCAGCCGGCCGCCTACGACGACGCCGCCGCCAACGCCGGTCGAGATCGTGAGGTAGACCATGTCACTCGTGCCGACGCCGGCGCCGACGCGGTGCTCGCCGGCTGCGGCCGCGGTCGCGTCGTTGTCCAGCTCCACCGGCTTCTTGTACGCCTTCTCCGCCAGCGCCACGAGCGGCACCTCCCGCCATTCCGGCAGGTGGGCGGGACTCACGACGCCGCGCGTGGCGTCGAGCGGCCCGCCGCACCCGATCCCGACGCCGGCGAGGCCGTCCAATGCGAGACCGGCTTCCGCGACGGCGCGACGGCCCAGCTCGAAGAGCCGCTCCAGGTCCTCGCCGCGCGCGCCGCCCGCGCGCGTCGGCTCGACGACGAAGGAACGGACGTCGCCCGATCGATCGACGACGCCGGCCGCGATCTTCGTTCCGCCGACGTCGAGCCCGAGCACCGCGCGGACGCCCGCGGTGCCGGGGCCGCCGGCCGCGACGGCGAGGGCCGCGCCCGCCGCGGGCACGTCCGCTAGCCCTTGCGCCCTTGAGTGGCGATGCCCTCGAGGAAGGCGCGCTGGAAGAAGGCGAAGATGATGATCATCGGGACGACCGTGACCACGGTACCGGCCATGATGATCTGCCAGTCCGCCTGGCCGCCGCCGCCGGTCCCGAACTGGTCGAGGACCGTCTTCAGGCCGAGCGGGAGCGTGAAGAGCGCGGCGTCACGGAGGTAGATGAGCGGCGTCATGAGGTCGAACCACTTGGCCTGGATCTCGAACACGAACGTCACGATCAGCGCCGGCTTCGCGAGGGGCATCGCGATGCGCCAGAACATGGTCAGGTAGTTGTCGCCGTCGATGCGCGCCGCCTCGAAGAGGTCGCGCGGGATCGCCATGAAGAACTGGCGCAGGAGGAAGATGTAGAAGGCGCTCCCGAAGAGGTTCGGGACCCAGAGCGGGTACTGCGTGTTCACGAGCCCGAGTTCGTTCCAGATCAGGTACGACGGGATCATCGTGACCGCGCCGGGGAGCATCATCGTGGCGAGCACGAGCCCGAAGAGGAGATTCCGCCCGGGGAAGCGGAAGTACGCGAACGCGAAAGCGACGAGCGCGCTCGAGAGCGTCGTCAGCAGGGCGCCGACGACGCCGATCCAGACGCTGTTCATGAACCACGTCGCGACCGGCGCGATGTCCAGGAGGTCGTCGTAGTTCCACGCGAACTCGTTCGGGATCAGCCGGTTGTCGAAGACGTCCGTCTTCGGCTTCAGCGACGCGCTGATCAGCCACAGGAACGGATAGATGAAGAGGACCGACAGCAGGAGCACTGCGGCCATGAAGATCGCCCGCTTGAAGTTCCCGAGCGGGACGCGCCGCCGCCGCGCGGTCCTCGGCAGGATCTGCGGCAGCCGCGCGGTCGCGGTGCCGGTGCCGGTCGGGCCGAGGTTGCTCGGTGCGCCCGCGGTCATTCTCGCGCCGACCCCTGGTAGAAGACGAAGCGGCGGCTCACGACGATCTGGACGAGCGTCACGGTCATCACGATCACGAACAGGAGCCACGCCATCGCGGAGGCGTAGCCCATGTTGAAGAACTCGAACGCCTGGCGGAACAGGTAGATCGCGTACATCAGCGCCGCCTCCGGCGACTCGGCGCCTGCGGACCCGGTGCCGAAGTACGCGGTGTAGACCTCGGTGAAGGTGTTCAGGCCCGCGATCGTGAGGATGATGAAGGTGAAGAAGAGGGACGGGCTGATCATCGGCAGCGTCACGTCCTTGAAGCGGCGCCACGCAGGCGCGCCGTCCATCGCCGCGGCCTCGTAGAGCTGCTGCGGCACGCCGCGGAGCGCTGCGAGGTAGATCACCATCGTTCCGCCGACAGCCCAGACGCTCATGATCACGAGGCTCGGCTTGATCCACTCGGGGTCCGTCGTCCAGAAGGGGCCGGGAATTCCGATCAGCTCGAGACCCCGGTTGACGATCCCCTGCTGTCCGTTGAAGAGGACGAGGAGGAGGATCCCGACGGCGACGGGCGGGGTGATCTGCGGGAGGTAGAAGACCGTGCGGAAGAAGTCACCCGCGCGGCCGACCCGGAGCAAGATCATCGCCAGCGTCAGCGCGACGATGATCGTGGCGGGGACCATCATCACGGTGTAGATGAACGTGTTCTCGAGGGCGAGCGTGATCTTCTCGTCCTCGAGGAGCTGCCGGTAGTTCTTCGCGCCGACGTACGACGTCTTCTCGAGGCCCGCGATCTGCTCGACGCTGTAGTTCGTCAGCGAGAAGTAGAAGCTCGCGACCATCGGGCCGGCGGTGAGGGCGATGAACCCGAAGAGCCACGGGAAGATGAACCCGTACGCGAACCACGTCTCCGGCTTCCGAAAACCGGAGAGCCAGCCCCGGGACCTCATCCGAGGTCCCGGGGCTGCGGTGCTGGCGGCGCTGGCCAACCGGCTGCGGCCTAGCGCCTGTTCCTGTTGATCGCCGCCTGCGCCTCTCTCTGCGCCTGGTTCAGCGCCTGGCGCGGGCTCTGCCGACCGGTCAGAACGCGGTTGACGGCGTCGATGTACGCCTGCCTGAACTCGTCGCTCCCCGGCGACGGCGGCAGCGCGAACCCGAAGTCCGCCGCCCGCACGAGGAGCTTCACCGCGTCGTCGAACTGCCGCTTGCCCAGCGGCTGGTAGATGTCCTCGAAGACCTTCACGTCCGCCCGCTTGTTCGCCGTGTAGAGGCCCGTGAACGCCTCGCCCTGGCGCCGGCGGAGGTTCAGCCGGTTACGAGCGGCGGCGACCCATGCCTCGACGGACGTGTCGGCCTTCATCCACTTGCACGCGAGGTCGGGATCCTTGGCCCCGCGCGGGATCGCCCACCCGTTGCCGGCGAAGAGCGTGATCGGTCCGCCGCGCCGGTTGGTGAAGAACCTCGCCGTCAGCTCCTCGTTCGGCGAGTTGTTCGCGAGCACGTTGTAGATGAAGCTCTCGAACGGCGTGGCGCCGATCTGGTCGGCGACGATCGGGTTGTTCCGGCCGAACCAGTTGTGCGTGTCGCGGAACGCCTTGAAGCGGTCCCAGCCGCCGTGATCCTGGATCAGCGAGTACGTGTAGCTGAGCGCTGCGATCGCCTGCCGGCTGTTCAGCTTCGCCTTGAGGCCGTCCCGGCTGATCAGCTCGGCGCCGAACCACTTCACCCAGAGCGGGAAGAACTCCGGGATCTTCGGGTCGAACCCGATCCGCGTGACGCGACCGCCCTCGACGCGCAGCATCTTCTTGTTCCACTGGCGCAGCTTCCGCCAGCTCGTCGTATTGAACCTGTTCGGGTTCACACCCGACTGCCTGGCCACGTCGTCGTTCACGACGATCGTGATCTGGTTCGTGAAGGCCGGCAGCGCGTAGACCCGGTTCTTGTACGTCACCTCCCGCAGCGCCGCCCCACGGTACTGCTTCAGGTTGACCCGCTCTTTCCGGATGCAGCTCGTGAGCGGCTGCAACGCGCCGCGCGCTGCGAGGCTCCCGATCAGACCACGGCTCACCCACATCACGTCCGGCACGCTCCCGGACGCGAGCATCGCCAGGAACGCCTGCGTGTTGAACCCGCCGCGCGGGTTCTCG
This sequence comes from Gaiellaceae bacterium, assembly GCA_030446625.1. Taxonomy (GTDB): domain Bacteria; phylum Actinomycetota; class Thermoleophilia; order Gaiellales; family Gaiellaceae; genus JAUJMY01. Next base: position 288,821 of record JAUJMY010000001.1, on the reverse strand, counting down.
ATCTCCACGTTCGGCCCCACCACGCGCTGGTTGTGCGCCGTGCGCGTCTGGGCGACGTCGTCGCCCGGACCGTATCCGTAGATGTTAAGCGTCCTCTGCTGGGCAGCGCCTGCCTCGGACGCGGGCTCCGCCGCCGGCTTCGCGCTCGCGATGCTCGCGACGACGACGACAGAGAGTGCGGCGACGACGAGCGCCGGCGCACCCTTCCTCACACGACCCGACATGCTCCCTCCAAGTCCTCGGTTGATAGAGCTCTACGTGGGTGGGTCGCACGCACCGCCACGTGACGGGACGTAAGCACAACGCGGCAACGGCCGTCAAGCAAGATCCGTCGCGCCGGGCGCGGCGCGGAAAACCCTGCACGCAGCGGTTGCCGCGCGTCAGCGCGGCTGCCGGTCACGCCATCGCGCCCACACCACTCGGAGCGCCTCGTAGTCGCGCTCCTCGAGCGGCTCGCCGGTCGCGTCGAAGTGAGTCGCGTAGTAGAGCGCCGGGACGCCGAGCTCGGGCTTGATCTCGAGGTACTCGCGCCACGACGCGCGGTCGGGCACCGGCCAGTCGTCCGTGTCGATCAGAACCTCCGGACAGGCGGCGCGGACGACGTCGGCGCGGTAGCGCATCTGCGCCGCGATCGCGCCCGGATCGCAGTCGCCGGCGTGGATCATGTCGTTCAGCCGCAGCATGTCGGTGACGTCGACGAAGCTCGGGTGCGGCGTGTGCGTGATCACGAGCGCGTCCGGCTTCGCCTCCTTGGCCGCGTCGTAGACGACGCGCAGCAGCTCGTGCAGGAGCGCGACCCCCCAGCCGCTCCCGTGCCTGGAGAGGGCCTGCCCGCTCGGCGTTCGCGCGGTGAAGTCGACCTTCAGCCCGTCGGCGTCGAGGCCGCCGGCACCGAGCATCGCCGTCACCGCGCGCCGCAGCGCGTCGCGCGCGGCTGGATTCGTCGGATCGAGCGCGACAGGCGCGCCGTCGCCGTTGCGCACGCAGAGCTCCGGCGGGAGACCCTCTGCGTCCCAGGCCTTCCACCAGAGCAGCACGCGCTGCCCTCGCTCGTGGCGGTCCGCGACCCAGCGCTCGAGCTCCGGCCACTTCTCCCGATCGGGGACGCACGTCCCGTACGCCTCCTGCCACTTGTCGTCGATCACGACCGTCCCCGGCACGAGCCCCCGGCCGTCGAGGTGCTCCAGGAACGCGTCGTAGTTCCGCTGCGTGCAGTGGTCGGCGGCAATGCCCGCGCGCGTCGAGCCGGCGAGGTGGCACTGCGCGCCCCAGCCGCAGAACATCGGCGCGCGCCACCACGCAGGCACGTCGCGAGCGGCGGGCTCGGGCGCAGCGCCGCGGGCGACGAGGTCAGCGCGATGGCGGCGGAGCCCGGCGAACGGGTCGCCGACGCCGGGGGTCACAACGAGCGAGGGCGCGTGGAACGTCCCGTCGACGCTCGTCTGGCCGTCGTACGCGAGCCGGAGGCTGAAGCCCTGCTCCGCCGGCACGTACGCGAGCTGCACGAAGCTCAGCTCGCCGACCGGCGCGGACACGCCGACGTCAACCCACCCGTCGTCGTCCGTCGCGAAGGCGAGGTAGAGCGGCGCCGGCGTGAAGATCCAGTGGCCGCGCCCGGGCTCGGAGTCCCCGACGACGCCGACGACCGCCGGCTCGGACGCCGGCCGCAGCCACGGCACCTGACCCGGGTTCGGCGAGAAGAGCTTGCGGAAGCGCGACCCGCTCGGGAGGAAGCCCGTCGGCGTGCGCACCATCAGGGACCGCGCAGCGAGCAGGTGAACGTCGGTCAGCGTTCCGCGGCCAGAGACGCTCGTCCGAACCTCGACTGCGTGCTCCGCGCACACGAGCGCGACCGTCGCGCGCTCCCAGCAGGTGGAGCGGCGCTCGATCTCGATCACGGGCTCCGGGCCGTCGAGCACGCGCGGGGCGGAGACCGCGAGCGTCTCGTCCGCCGCCTCCGTCGTGTCGAGCGCGGCGAGCGGGCGCAGCGCGGCGAGCTCGCGGCCGCGCGCCGAGAACAGCGTCGCCATCATCCCGTTCTCGCGCACCTCGAGCCGGTACGCCGCACGTTCGATCGTCGTCACGAGACGTCCACCAGCGCCTCCGCCTGCTGCCCGAAGCGGACGCCGCCGACGCTGACGTCGACGGCGACGCGCGCGCGCGCGTGCGGACGCGCCCGCGCGGACGGCGACGCGGACGCGCGCCTCGGCGCGGGGCGGCAGCCGCGTCGACGCCGCGGCCCCACGCCACCCGACCGGCACCACGACCTCGACCGTCGCGTCCGCCTCGCGGTCGAACGGGTTGCGCAGCGTCACCTCGAGCTCCAGCTCCTCGCCGCTTCGCGCGGCGGCACGGTACGGCTCGATTCGCGCCGCGAATCCCTCGGCCCCCAGCCCACCGTCGTCTGGGAGCAGCTCGCGGTGCAACTCGGCGAGGCGGTGCCCGTCGAGCCGCAGCTGCTCGAGGAGCGCGGCGTCCACCTCGCGCGGCAGCCAATGGCCGCCGATCATCAGCTCCGGACGCAGCGACGCGTAGAGCTCCGCGCTGCGGACGAAGTCTTCGACCCCGAAACGGTTCCGGTACTGGTAGTTCAGGATCGACCGCCCGTCCTCCTCGAAGCTCTGCTGGTCGCCGGTCGCGAGGACGCGGCGCCCGTCGACCTCGAACGCGACCGCCGCGGCGTAGAGGGTGTGGCCCGGGAGCTCGTACGGCGTCAGCTCGTACTCGTGCCACGCGAAAGGCTCCCCGAGCGGGAGGACACGATCGACCGCCGTCGCGTCGTGCCACAGGCACGGCAGGTCGTATCGGTGCGGCTCCTCTAGCACCGGAGCCACGTTCTCGGGCGACCACACCTCCGTCCCCTCGACCTCGCGCAGCAGGTTGAGTCCGGCGACGTGGTCGTCGTGGTAGTGCGTCGGTACGACGGCTTCGATGCGGTCGACCCCGTGGTCACGGCGCAAGGCGTCGAGCGACCAGAGGAGCGTGCGGCGGCCGGCGCGCTCCGTGCTCGGTGTCATCGTCGTGAGGTCGAAGCCGAAGTCGATCAGGAGCGCGGCGCCCGAGTCCGAGAGGAGGACGTAGTTGTTCGCGCACATCGTGCGGTTGCGCAGCAGGTGCGGCGAGATCGCGTCGAAAGGCTGCCGCACGCGCTCCTCCTGGTTCCACTTCTCGACCCGGCGGAGGTCGGCGAGCTCCTGGAGGCGCCCGCGCGCGCGCGCGAGGGCGGCGCGCGGCTCCGGCACCGGCGCGCCGTGCGAGGGCAGGAGGAGGTCGGGCTCGCGCTCGGCGAGGACGGCGCACGAGACGACGGTCGCGGCGAGCCCCTCGGCCTCGCTGTACGACCACTGCGTCGCCGCCAGCGACCACACCTTGCCGTCGCCGTAGACGAGGTCGCCGCTGAACGCGAGCCTTCTGCTGTCGCGCTCGACGAGGTACGTCACGGAGCCGACAGTGTGACCCGGCGTCGGGAGCACGTAGACGTCGACGCCGCCGTACGCGCGTGTGCGGTACTCCGCGACCGTGCCGGAGACGCGCACCTCCTCGAGTAGCGAGAACCGGTCCTGCCGCAGGTCGTAGTCGTCCGCGATCTGCCGGCGTTGCCAGTGCGCGTTCACGCGGGCCACGAGGTCCACCTCGACGGGTGGGATCCAGACCCGCGCGCCCGCCTCCACCGCCCGCGCGAGTCCCTGCACCTGGTCGCGGTGGTGGTGCGTCACCAGGACGTCGGTTACGCGATCGACGCCGAGCTCGCGGAGGTGGTCGAGCACCGCGCCGCTGCCGAAGTCGACGAGCGTCGCGTCCCGGCCGGCGCGCAGGACGTAGACGTTGCAGGTGTCGCTGAACCGGAAGAGCCCGCGGGCCACCTCGGCGATGCGACCGAAGGGACTTGATTCTACCCCCGTCGGTGCGAAATCCTTGTCTGGCGAATGGGTCAGATCGTCCTCGAGAACGTCACGAAGGAGTTCGCCGGCGGCGTCCGCGCCGTCGACGACATCAGCATGACGATCGGCGACGGCGAATTCATGGTCCTGGTCGGCCCCTCCGGGTGCGGCAAGACGACGCTGCTGCGGTCGATCGGAGGCCTCGAGGACGTCACCGGCGGCCGCATCATGATCGGCGACCGTGACGTCACGAAGGCCGCTCCGGCCGCGCGCGACCTCGCGATGGTCTTCCAGAACTACGCGCTCTACCCGCACATGACCGTCCGCAAGAACCTCGGCTACGGGTTGCGCGTGCGGCGAACGCCGAAGCACGAGATCAACGAGCGAGTCCGGAACGTCGCGACGATGCTCGGCCTCGAGGAGCTGCTCAACCGGCGCCCGGGACAGCTCTCCGGCGGCCAGCAGCAGCGCGTCGCGATGGGCCGCGCCGTGATCCGCGAGCCGGCCGCGTTCCTGATGGACGAGCCGCTCTCGAACCTCGACGCGAAGCTGCGCGTCGGGATGCGCACGTCGCTCTCGCAGCTCCACACGCGCCTCGGCACGACGACGGTGTACGTGACGCACGACCAGGTCGAGGCGATGACGCTCGGCGAGCGCGTCGCCGTGATGAGCGAGGGCCGCATCCAGCAGGTCGACGCGCCGCAGCGGCTCTACGAGGAACCCGCCAACCTCTTCGTCGCCGCGTTCATCGGCTCGCCGTCCATGAACCTCGTCGAGGCGCGGCTCGACGGCGACTGCGTCACGTTCGGCGGGTTCCGCGTGCCGCTCGACCGCGACTGCCGGCCCGACGCGACCGCCGACGGGCGCGTCGTTCTCGGCATCCGGCCGGAGGCGTTCGAGGACGCGGCGTTCGCGGACGCGTCCTCGCCGCAGATCGATGTCCGCGTGGCCGTCGTCGAGGAGCTCGGCTCCGACGCCTTCATCTTCTTCGAACTCGACGTCGAAGCCGTCGTCGTCGAGGAGGCCGCGTCCGCCGAGGAGGAAGAGACGACCCTCCTCGCCAGCAACCGGACGCTGTTCGCGGCGCGCGTCGACCCCCGCTCGCGCGCGGCGGTCGGCGAGATGATGCGCCTCGCCGTCGACCCCGCCCGCTTCCACTTCTTCGCGCCCGGAACCGGCGAGAACCTCCTCGCGCGAACGCCCGTCACAGCCGCCGCGTAGCTTCGACCGCCGCGGGTCGAGGCGCACGTGATCCGGGACGTCGAGTACACGCGTGGCCGCCTTGCGCAGACCGCGGAGCGCATCGCGGAGCTGATCTACCCGCAGCCCGTCGCCCCGGACGAGCTGCTCGTCAGCGAGCGCGTCGACCGGATCTCGTGGGACGAGGCGCAGCGCCTCCAGTACCGGCCGGCGGAGCTCGGGGAGCGCTTCGGGCCGCTCTGGGCGACGTACTGGTTCCGCGTGCGCGCGACGGTTCCGGAAGCGTGGGCGGGCCGGCGCGTCGACCTGCTCTGGTTCTCGGACAGCGAGGCCGCGGTCTGGAGCGGCGGGCGCGTCGTCCAGGGCCTGAACAGACACCACCGCGAGGCCACGCTCGTCGAGCGCGCAGACGCGGGCGCGCACCTCGCCTTCGACGTCGAGCTCGCGTGCAACGGGCTCTTCGGGAAGCAGGATCGCCCGGTAGAGCTGCACCGATGCGAGCTCGCGGTCTTCGATCCCGCCGCCTGGGAGCTCTACTTCGACTTCGAGACGCTCCGCGCGCTCGAGGCCGATCCCCGGCTCGACCCGAGCGTCGCCGGCGAGCTGCGCGCGGGGCTCGCCGACTTCGCGAACGCGTGGGACGAGGACGCGGAGGAGGCGCGGGCGCGCGCGATCCTCGCCGAGCTGTACGAGCGCCGGAACGGGACGCGCGCGCACGAGATCGCGGCAATCGGGCACGCGCACATCGACACGGCGTGGAAGTGGCCGGTCGCCGAGACGCACCGGAAGATGCTGCGGACGTTCAGCAGCCAGACGCGCTACATGGACGAGTACCCGGAGTACCGGTTCGCGTGCTCGCAGGCGCAACAGTACGCCTGGCTCAAGGAGCGGAGTCCCGACCTCTGGGAGCGGGTCCGCGCGAAGATCGAGGCCGGTCAGTTCGTGCCCGTCGGCGGGAGCTGGGTGGAGCCGGACTGCAACATCCCGAGCGGCGAGTCGCTCCTGCGGCAGTTCCTGCACGGGCAGCGCTTCTTCGAGCGCGAGCTCGGCCGGCGCTGCCGCGAGTTCTGGAGCCCGGACGCGTTCGGCTACGCCGCGCAGCTGCCGCAGCTGATGCGGCTGAGCGGGATCACGCGGTTCCTGACGCAGAAGCTCTCGTGGAACCGCTTCAACAAGCCGGAGCACCACACGTTCGTGTGGCAGGGCCTCGACGGGAGCGAGGTGCTCGGCCACTTCCCGCCGGCCGACACGTACTCGAGCGAGGCGACGGTCAAGGAGCTGCTGAAGACGCTGCACGAGTACCGCGACCACGACCACTCCGGGACGAGCATGCTCGTGTTCGGGCACGGCGACGGCGGCGGCGGCCCCACGAAGGGCATGCTCGAGACGCTGCGGCGCGCGCACGACCTGCAGGGGCTGCCGCGCACAGAGATGCGCACGAGCAACGAGTTCTTCGCAGCGCTCGAGGCGGAGCCGGGCGAGCGCCCGGTCGTCGTCGGCGAGCTGTACCTCGAGTACCACCGCGGGACGTACACGACGCAGGCCCGGACGAAGCGCGGCAACCGCCGCTGCGAGATCGCGCTGCACGACGCCGAGTTCGTGTCGGCGCTCTTCGGCGACGGCGAGTACCCGCGCGCGGAGCTCGACCGCCTCTGGAAGCTCCTGCTGCTCCAGCAGTTCCACGACATCCTCCCCGGCTCGTCGATCCGCGAGGTGCACGAGGAGGCGGAGCGCGACCTCGCCGAGGTCGAGGCCGGCGCCGAGGCGATCTGCGCGGCCGCGCTCGGGGGCGGAGGCGACGTGCCCCTCAATACGATCGGCTTCCCGCGGCGCGAGGTCGCAGAGCGCGGCGGCGAGCTCGTGGTCGTGGAGGCGCCGCCGTACGGGTTCGGCCGCGTCGTCGAGCCCGACGACGAGGTGCGGTGCGACGGGCTCGTGCTCGAGAACGCGCACCTGCGCGCGGAGCTCTCGCCGGAGGGGCGCGTCGTCAGCCTGCTGCACAAGGCGTCCTGGCGCGAGACGCTCGCAGCGCCGGGCAACCGGCTCGAGCTGTTCGACGACCGGCCGCTGAACTTCGACGCGTGGGACATCGACCCGTTCCACCTCGAGACGCGGCGCGAGTGCCCCGGGGCGGAGTCGTGGCGCATCGTCACGAACTCACCCCTGCGCGCCGAGATCGCCTTCGAGCGCCGCATCGGCGAGGCCAGCCGGATGACGCAAGTCGTCCGGCTGGACGCGGACTCGCGGCGGCTCGAGTTCCACGCGGTCGTCGACTGGCACGAGAACCACAAGCTGCTCAAGGTCTGCTTCCCGCTCGCCGTGCGCGCGCTCACGGCGACCTACGAGATGCCGTTCGGGTACGCGGAGCGGCCGACGCACTACTCGACGAGCTTCGACCGCGCGCGCTACGAGGTGCCCGGCCACCGGTGGGCGGACCTTTCCGAGCACGGCTTCGGCGCGGCCGTCCTCACGGACTCGAAGTACGGCTACAGCTGCCACGGGAACGAGCTCCGCGTCAGCCTGCTGCGGTCGCCGAAGGACCCGGATCCGGACGCGGACATGGGGCGGCAGGAGTTCGCGTACGCGCTCGTCCCGCACGGAGGCGGGTGGCGCGAGTCCGGGATCGTCGCCGAGGGGCTGCGCTTCAACGTGCCCGTGCGGTGGGCTGCGAACGCGCGCTGCGAAGGCTCGCTCGCCTCCGTCGCCGACCAGAACCTGGTCCTCGACACCGTCAAGCGCGCCGAGGACTCGAACGCGCTCGTGCTCCGGCTCTACGACCCGCACGGCGCCCGCGGCGCAGCGCGCGTCCGCCTCGCCGTCGCCTTTGCGTCCGCGCGGCTCGCGAACGCCCTCGAGGACGAGGGGGAGCCGCTGGAGGTCGAGGACGGCGCGATCGTCGTCCCGTACGGCCCCCACGAAGTCGTGACCGTGAAGGTGCAGTGACGGCCGCCGGCGCGTACGTCGTCTGCGTCGGCCTCGCGACGCTCGACACGATCTTCGTCGTGCCGCGGCCGCCGGAGTCGGACGAGCGCGTCGTGGCGACGGAGCTCGCGGTGGCGGGTGGAGGGCCCGCCGCGACGGCCGCCGTCACGCTCGCGCGCCTCGGCGTCCGCACCTTCTTCGCCGGCGCCGCCGCCGGCGCCGACGTGGTGCGCGCCGTCGCCGAAGGGCTCGCGCGGGAGGGCGTCGACACCTCGCACGTCGCCGTCGTCGCCGGAGCGCGCTCCCCGCAGAGCTCGATCCTCGTCGAGCGCGAGTCGGGCCGCCGGGCGATCGTGCACTACCCGGGGACGCTGCCGCGGCTCGAGCTGAGCGAGCGTGCGCGCGAGCTGTGCCGCGGCGCGACCTGGGTGCACGTCGACCACGCCGGGTACGCGGCCGTCCCGCGCGACGCCCGCCTCTCGATCGACGGCGGGAACCCGATCGACGGGCTCGACCTGAGCGGCGTCGCGCTCTACGCGCCCACGGAGTCGGCGCTGCGGAGGGACTTCGGCTCCGCCGAGCACGCACTCGCGGCCGGCGCAGAGGCCGTCGTCGTCACGCGCGGCGAGCACGGCAGCGCCGCGTACACGGGTGACGGCGCGGTCGAAGCTCCGGGAGTTCCCGCCGAGATCGTCAGCACGCTCGGCGCCGGGGACGTCTTCCACGGCGCTCTGCTCGCGCAGCTCGTGCGCGGTGCGCAGCTCGAGGACGCGCTCACCTTCGCGAACGTCTGCGCGGCGCTCTCGTGCCGCGCGCTCGACGGTCGCTCTGCGATCCCGAGGGCCGAGGAGGTGGCGGCGTGAGCCACAGCGTCGCCGTGATCGCCGGCGACGGCGCGGGCCCCGAGGTGGTCGCGGAGGCGCGCAAGGTCGTCGACGCCGTCGGCCTCGACGTCGCGTGGCACGAGCTCCCGTGGGGTACCGACCACTACCACGAGACGGGCGCGATGATGCCGCCGGACGCGCTCGACGTCGTCCGCCGGCACGACGCCGTCCTGCTCGGCGCCGTCGGCCACCCGTCCGTGCTCGACCACGTGACGCTGTGGGGTCTCCTCCTCCCGCTCCGGCAAGGGCTCGACCTATGGGCAAACCTGCGCCCCGCGCGGCTGCTCGAAGGCGTCCCGTCGCCGCTCGCCGGCTCGCCGCGCGTCGACATGCTCTTCGTCCGCGAGAACACCGAGGGCGAGTACTCCGGCGTCGGCGGCCGCGCCCACCAGAAGCTCGAGCTCGAGGTCGGGATCGAGACGAGCGTCTTCACGCGCGCCGGCGTCCGCCGCGTCGTGAAGTACGCGTTCGAGCTCGCCGAGCAGCGGCGCGGCGTCGTCACGAGCGCGACGAAGTCGAACGCGTCGCGGTACGGCTACGTCCTCTGGGACGAGGTCGCGGAGGAGGTGGCGGCCGAGCACCCGGACGTGACGTACGAGCGCGTCCTCGTCGACGCGCTCGCGGCGCGGATGCTCCGGAGCCCGCTGAGCCTCGACGTCGTCGCCGCGTCGAACCTGTTCGGCGACGTCCTCACGGACATCGCCGCCGAGCTCCAGGGCGGGATGGGCATGGCCGCGAGCGCGAGCGTCGCGCCCGGGTCGGACGCGCCCGCGGTGTTCGAGCCGGTGCACGGCTCCGCCCCGGACATCGCGGGCCAGGGCGTCGCGAACCCGATCGGCGCGATCTGGAGCGCGTCGCTGATGCTCGACCACCTCGGCGAGCGCGAGGCGGCGCAGCGCGTCATGGCGGCGATCGAGGACGTCTGCCGCGAAGGCATCCGCACGCGCGACGTGGGCGGCGACGCGTCGACCTCCGAGGTCGGGGATGCGGTGGCGGCGCGTGTCTGAGTGGTGGCGTACCGCCGTCTTCTACGAGATCTACGTCCGCAGCTTCGCCGACTCCGACGGCGACGGACTCGGTGACCTCCCCGGCGTGCGGTCGCGTCTCCCCTACCTGCGCGATCTCGGCGTCGACGCCGTCTGGCTGACGCCCTTCTATCCCTCGCCGGACGCAGACCACGGGTACGACGTCGCCGACTACGTGGACGTCGACCCGCGCTTCGGCACGCTGGACGACTTCGACGCGCTCGTCGCCGACGCGCACGACCTCGGCCTGCGCGTCGTGATCGACGTGGTCCCGAACCACACGTCCGTCGAGCACGAGTGGTTCCGGAACGCGCTCGCGGATCCGTCGCACCCCGACCGCAAGCGCTACGTCTTCCGCCCCCCGCGCGACGGCGGGCCGCCCAACAACTGGCTGTCGATCTTCGGCGGCCCCGTGTGGACGCTCGACGAGCGCAGCGGCGAGTTCTACCTCCACCTGTTCGCGCCCGAGCAGCCCGACCTCGACTTCCACAACCCGGTCGTGCAGGAGGACTTTGAGCACATCCTGCGCTTCTGGCTCGACCGCGGCGTCGACGGCTTCCGCGTCGACGTCGCGCACGGGATCTTCAAGGATCCGGAGCTGCGAGACGAGTCGGAGCCCGTGCCGGACGGCGAGCTCTTCTCGTCGGACCGGCGCGCCGCGATCGACCAGCCGGAGCTGCACCCGCTCTACCGGCGGTGGCGGCGGCTCGTCGACGGCTACGGCGACCGGATGCTGATCGGCGAGGTGATGCTGACGGACCCGGCGCGCGTGGCCGCCTACGTGCGCCCCGACGAGCTCCACCTCGCGTTCAACTTCACGCTCCTGTTCGAGCCGTGGGACGCGGAGCGGATGCGCGACGCGATCGACCGCATCCGCGGCGCGCTCGGAGAGGTCGGCGCGACCGCGACGTGGGTCCTGGAGAACCACGACGTCGGGCGGCTCCCGTCGCGCTACGGCGGCGGCGAGGAAGGGCGGCGGCGGGCGCGCGCGGCCGCGCTGCTGCTGCTGGCGCTGCCGGGGCCGGTGTTCCTCTACCAGGGGCAGGAGCTCGGCCTGGAGACGGTCGACCTCCCGGAGGAGCTGCTCCAGGATCCGGTCTTCGTGCACACGAAGGGAATGCGCGTCGGCCGCGACGGCTCGCGCGTGCCGGTGCCGTGGGAGCGCGGCCCCGGCCTCGGCTTCACGACCGGGACGCCGTGGCTGCCGCCGCCGGAGCGCTGGGTCGAGGCGTGCGCGGCGGCACAGGCCGAGGATCCCGCGTCGTTCCTCGCGCTCTACCGCCGCGCCCTTGCGCTCCGGCGTGAGAGCGCCGCGCTCCGCGACGGCTCGTTCGCGTGGCGCGAGAGCCCGCGCGGGACGCTCGTGTTCGAGCGCGCCGCCGCCGGCGAGACGCTCGTCTGCGCCGTCAACGTCAACGCACCCGCGCTTGAGCTTCCGCGCGGCGCGATCGTGCTGGCGAGCGACCGCGAAGTAACGCGTATCCTGCGGCCGGCCACCGCCGTATGGACGCGCGGGGAATAGGACTCCGCATTGTTGCCACGGCCGTCGCAGCGACGGCCGTGGCGTGCTTGGCCTACGCACTGCCACTCATCGTGCTTGACGAGGGCGTAGAGCAGCTCACGACACACGAGCGCCTCATCGCAGAGAAAGCCTTGCTAAACGCGCATGTCGCCTGCATCGACCACCCGATTACGCAGATATGGACGCGACGGATTCGTGTGCAAAGTTTGCGCCGCGACCCCCAGTACTGTCGCGGAAGGAAAGCTGCGGGTGTCCTGAACGATTACCGCGTCGTTCTACGAGCGCACACGTTCTTCGGAGTCCCCTACGGCCACATCCTCGTGTGCGGCGGCGAAACGATCTGCGACTCGAAGTCGATCGAGGACGTGACACGAGACGCTGCGGACACGCCGCTGCCCGCCGTCGCGGTTCTCACCGCGGCGGGACGTCCCGGCTCGTGCTGGCGGTCGCGTGGGTGACGCCGTTGCCACTTCCTCGGCATGCTCGCACGGGTCGAGCAGCTCCGGTCAGTCGACGAGGCGGTAGTCGGCGCGGAGCAACTGGTACGTCTCGACGGCCCGTCGGTCCAGCGTCAACAGCGTCGCGTTCGCCTCGACCGCCGTTGCGGCGACGACGGCGTCGTAGACAGCGCCGCCCGAGATCCCCTCGACGGCCGCGACCTCGAGCAGCCGCGCGTACGCCGCCGCAGGAAGCACGGACGGTGGCAGGACGAACGTCTGCGTCAGGTAGTCGAGCGCGACGTCGGCGGGAACGCGTTGCGGCGGCGGAAGCCGCGTGAGAACCGAGTACGTCTCGACCGCGACGTGGCCGAGCAGCGGCGTACGTGTCCGCGGCAGCGACGAGGCAGCGACCTCGTGGCTCTCGTGCCACGGAAGCGCGGCCGCCACGGCCACGCTCGTGTCCACGACGATCACCTGCGAGTGCGCTCGAGGACGTCGCGGACGTCGTCGCGCGTCAAGACGGGCATCCCGGCGGGCGCGTCGATTCTCGCGCGGCGGCCGTGCTTGACCACCCGCATCGGCACGGTCGCCGGCTCGATCTCGATTCGCCCGTCGCGGAACTCGACGTCCACCTCGGCCCCTGCCGCGACACCGGCCGCATCCCTGACAGCCTTCGGAATTACCACACGTCCGGCACGATCGATGGTAGTGCGCATGGCAGGAATTTACCACTACCTCTGCCACACCTCAACGGACGTATTGCTTCGTCGCGTCGAACGCCGGCTGGTAATCCCAGCGCGTGCCGTTGCGGTCGTTCGCGCGACGGATCAGATCGCGCCGCCTGACGCTCGCGTCGCCGTCCGCGGCTATCGCGTCCGGGTCGAACCGCTCGAGGATCAGCGCGCGCAGCTCCTGCGCGACGTCCCGCTCGTCCGCGACCACGTTCCGCCACTCCCCGGGGTCCGCGTCGAGATCGAACAGCTGCTCGTCGTGGCCGTGCACGTAGACGTACTTCCACCGCCCGCGCCGCGCCATGAAACAGGGCGCCCGCACCTTCTCGACGTGGTACTCGGCGAGCACCGCTTCGCGGCCGTCGAAGAGGCTCACGCCGTCCATCGGCAGCCGCTCGTCCACGCCGGCGACGTCGAGCAGCGTCGGCAGCAGGTCGAGCAGCGACACGGGCTCCGCCGCGACCGTGCCCGCGCCGCGTCCGTCGGGGAACGCGAGCACGAGCGGCGCGCGGGCGGACCACTCGTAGAAGCAGCGCTTCTGCACCATCCGCCGCTCGCCGAGCATGTCGCCGTGGTCGCTCGTGAAGATGACGAGCGTGTCGTCCGGGACGAGCGCGAGCAGCTCGCCGAGCTTGCGGTCGACGTACGTGACGAGCCCGTAGTACGCGCGCCGCAGCGCGCGCAGGTTCTCCTCCGAGAACTCGACCTCGGCCGTCGCGTGCGCCTCGTTCGCCCAGCGGTCCATCGCCGAGTATTCGATCGTCTCCGGGTACCGCGGCACCTCGATCTCGGCGCCGTCGTACAGGTCCCAGAGCTCCTGCGTGACGAGGAACGGGTCGTGCGGGTGGTGGTACGAGACGACGAGGAAGAAGGGCTCCTCGCGCTCGCGCGCCCGCTCGCGGAGGTACTCCAGCGCACGGAACTGCACCTCCTCGTCGTAGGAGAGGAACTTCGTCCACGTCGTCGGCCCGACCTTCGGCGGCACGTACCCGTGCGCGTGGCCGCCGCCGACGAAGTTGCCCTCGGGATCCTCGATCGGCACCCAGTCCATCCCGGCCGGGAAGACGTCCGTCGTCAGCCGGCGCCGGAACCCGTGCAGCTGGTCCGGCCCGATGAAGTGCATCTTCCCGGTGAGGACGGTTTCGTAGCCGGCGAGCGTCAGGTAGTGGGCGAGCGTCGGCTCGTCGGAGGGCAGCGGAGCCGCGTTGTCGTAGCAGCCGAAGCTCGACGCGTACTTCCCCGTCAGGAACGCCGCGCGCGCCGGCGCGCAGAGCGGATACGGCGTGTACGCGGCGTCGAAGCGGATTCCGCGTGCGGCGAGCGCGTCCAGGTTCGGCGTCCGCACGACGGGGTGCCCGTACGCGCCGGTCAGGAACGGGACCAGCTGGTCGGTGACGACGAGCAGGACGTTCGGCGTCATAGGATCGGATCATGAAGACATCGCTCGGAATCTGGGCGTTCGGTGTGATGGCGACGCGCTTCGTTCCCACCGGCTACCAACCGGAGCGGGCGAACGAGACGACGGTGCAGCGCGTGCGTCGCGCCGTCGACGGGCTCGGCGACCTGATCGACGGCTACGAGTTCCACTACCCGCAGGAGCTCTCCGCCGAGAACCTCGACGAGGTCTGCGACGCACTCGACGGGCACGACGTCTACTGCATCGCGACCGGCCTGCACCTCGACGCGCGCTTCGGGAAGGGCGGGCTCGTCTCGCCCGACGACGCGACGCGCGCCGAGGCACTGCGGCGGACTCGCGAGGCGATCGACTTCGCCGGCGAGCTCGGCGCCCACTTCATCATCTGGCCAGGGATCGAGGGCTACAACTATCCCTTCCAGACGCCCTACCGGGAGTCGTGGGCGTGGTTCGTCGAGGGGATCGGCGAGGCCGCGCAGCACGCCCGCGACCGCGGCGTGACGATCCTCCTCGAGCACAAGAACTCCGAGCCCGCGATGAAGATCCTGATGCGGAACGTCGGGATGACGCTGCACGTGATCCACAAGCTCCGCGCCCAAGGTCTCGACAACGTCAAGGTCAACATGGACTGGCAGCACCTGATCATGAACGGCGAGAACCTCGCCGAGTACGCGGCGATGCTCGCGGCGGAGGGCGTGCTCGGGCACCAGCACGCGAACTCCGGCTGGGGCACGTTCGACGACGACAACATGGTCGGCGCGACCGCGTTCATGGAGACGCTCGAGCTCGCCGTCGAGCTGCGGCGCGCGCGCTACGGCGAGAACGGCGAGCGGCTCGGTCTCGACCTCTACCCGTACACCGAGGACGCCGTCGCCGCCGTCCGCAGAAGCGTCCAGCACTGGCGCTTCATCGACGCAGTCGCGGCGCGGATCGACGACGCGGCGCTACGCGAGGCGCAGGCGCAGAAGGACGCGGTGCGCGCGTACGAGCTGGTCTACGCCGCGCTCGGCGCTTGAAGCGCGCGTTCGAGCGCGTCGCGGCCGTTCTCGACGGCGCCGCCGTGTGTCAGCAGCACGAGCTCGATCGGCAGTTCGAGCAGCGGCCGGACGTTCTCGCGCAGCTGGTCGAGCGTCGTCTGCTCGCCGAGCCACGGCGTCAAGCGGATCCCGCCGGCGCGATCGGTGAGCAGGACGTCGCCCGCGACGAGCGCGCGGTGCTCCGGAATCCAGTAGACGACCTCGCGCGGCTCGCGCACCTCGATTCCGGCCGGCAGCGGGTCGCCGAGAGAGAACTCGTCGGTGACGCGGACGCGCTCGCGGGTCCCCTCGATCCACGGCGCACGACCGTGCGCCCACACGCGCGCGCCCGGGTACCGCTCGAGGATCTCCGGCGCGCTGCGCACGTGCCAGAGGAGCGTGATCAGCACGTGCGGCGGCCCGTGCCGCGCGACGCGCTCGTCGAGCGCCGCCCACGTCTCCTCCTCTCGCACCAGCGGGTCGAACAGCACGAGGCCGTCGCCGGACTCGTAGAGGTACGACGCGACCTCCGGGTCCCACCCTTCCGGCCCGCCCTCCTCGGGCGTCCAATCCGGGTGCTCGGCGGTCCACTGGTAGAGGCCGGGTCTGATGTGCTCGAGCGCCATGGCCGATGATCGTACGCTCGTCGGCCTCGACGTCGGCACGAGCGGCGTCAAGGCGCTGGCGCTCTCGCCGACCGGAGAGGTCGTCGCGCGCGCCGAGCACGGATACCCGCTCTCGACGCCGCGGCCGGGTTGGTCCGAGCAAGACCCTGAGGACTGGTGGCGCGCCGCCGAGGCCGCGCTGGCCGACGTCACGGGGTCAGACCCCGCAACGGAAGTGTCACGAATCGGTTTCTCGGGGCAGATGCACGGGCTCGTCGTGCTCGACGAGGACGAGCGCGTTCTGCGCCCGGCGATCCTCTGGAACGACCAGCGCACCGCGGCCGAGTGCGCCGAGATCGAGGAGCGGGTCGGACTCGAGCGGCTGATCGAGCTGACGGGGAACCGTGCGCTGACGGGGTTCACCGCGCCGAAGCTCGTCTGGCTGCGCAACCACGAGCCGGACGTGTACGCGCGCATCCGGCACGTCCTGCTGCCAAAGGACTACGTGCGGCTACGGCTCGAAGGCTGCCACGCGATCGACGTCGCGGAGGCGTCCGGGACGCTCCTCTTCGACGTCGCGAACCGGCGCTGGAGCGACGACGTGCTGGACGCGCTGGAGATCCCGCGCGAGTGGCTTCCCGAGGTCCACGAGTCGACGGAGATCGCCGGCGCCGGGGATCAGGCGGCGGGCGCGCTCGGCGTCGGGATCGCGGCGCCCGGGCCGCTCTCGGTCGTGCTCGGTACCTCCGGCGTCGTCTTCGCCGCGCTCGACGCGTACCGGCCCGAGCGCGAGGCTCGCGTCCACACCTTCTGCCACGCCGTCCCCGGGACGTGGCACGCGATGGGCGTGATGCTGTCGGCGGCGGGATCGCTCCAGTGGCTGCGAAAGGCGCTCGGCGGCGGGGCGTACGACGAGCTGCTGCGCGAGGCGGCGGAATGGCCGCCGGGGACGGAAGGACTCCTCTTCCAGCCGTACCTCGCAGGCGAGCGCACGCCGCACGCCGATGCGGACGCGCGCGCCGCGTTCACGGGCCTCACGCTTCGCCACGACCGCGGCGCGCTCGTGCGCGCGGCGCTGGAGGGAGTCGCATACGCCCTCCGCGACTCGCTCGAGCTCCTGCGCTCGCTGGGTGTCGAAGCGGAGGTCGGCCGTGTGTCCGGCGGTGCAGCGCGCAGCGACCTCTGGCTGAAGATCGTCGCGTCGGCACTCGGACTTCCGCTCGAGCGGACGGCTGCCGAGGAGGGCGCCGCGTACGGCGCCGCGCTGCTCGCCGGCGTCGCGGCGGGCGTGTTCCGCGACGCGCACGAGGCCGTCGCGCGCTGTGTCCGCGTCCGCGACCGGGTCGAGCCGGATCCGGAATGGCAGCGGATCTACGACGACGGCTATCGGCGTTACGGGCAGCTCTACCCAACGCTCCGCGAGCTCGCGTGAACGTCCGCACACGCGGCGAACCGACGCAGTGCCTGGGCCCGTCGCGCTAGAGCGGCGATGATCGGCGGGTCGTGGCGCTCCCGCTCGTCGAGTACTGGCGGCTGCTGAGGTCGTACCTCGCCGGCCAGCGGCTTTCCGTCGCGGCGCTCAGCGTCCTGCTGTTCGGCGGGATCGCGCTCCAGCTCGTGAACCCGTTGATCGTGCGCGGGTTCATCGACGCTGCGACGCGCGGAACCGCGGAGACGGTGCTCGTCGGCGCGGCGCTGCTCTTCCTCGGCGTCGCGCTGCTCCAGCAGGTGACGTCGGTCACCGGAACGTGGGTGACCGAGAACGTCGCGTGGCGCGCGACCAACGGCTTGCGCCGGGATCTCGTCGAGCATTGCCTGCGCCTCGAGGCGCCGTTCCACAACGCGCGCACGCCCGGCGAGCTGATCGAACGGGTCGACGGCGACGTCACGGCGCTCGCGAACTTCTTTTCGCAGTTCGTGATCCGGATCGTCGGCAGCGCGCTGCTGCTCGTGGGCGTGCTGCTGCTCCTCGCCCGCGAGGACTGGCGCGCCGGCACCGCGATGGCGCTCTTCGCCCTCGTCGGCATGCTCATCCTGAACCGACTGCGCCGTCTGACGGGGCCACACTGGGAGGCGGCGTTCGACGCGCGCGGGCGGTTCGGCGGCTTCCTCGAGGAGCGGCTCGGCGCGACGGAGGAGATCCGCTCCAGCGGCGCGGGCGCGTACGTGCTCCGGCAGCTGCACGAGTACCAGCGCCTGCTGATGCGGCGGTACCGGACGGCGATGCTCACCGGCCACCACTCGTATGTCGCGGGCAGGGTGATCAGCACCGGCGGCCTCGGGATCGGCCTCGGGATCGGCGCGTACCTGTACGCGCGCGGCGAGGCGACGATCGGCACCGTCTACCTGATCGGCACCTACGGCGCCCTGCTCGGCTGGCCGCTCGAGGAGCTGACGGCGCAGATGCTCGACTTCCAGCAGGCGACGGCGGCAATCTTCCGCGTGCGCGACCTGCGCGCGGTCGAGCCCGCGATCCGCGACGGGCCCGGCGCCGACTTTCGGCCCGGCGCGCTCTCGCTCGAGTTCCGCGACGTCTCCTTCGCGTACGACGGCGACCCCGTCCTGCGCGACGTCTGCTTCCACGTCCCCGCGGGAGAGACGCTCGGCGTCCTCGGACGGACGGGGAGCGGGAAGACGACGATCACACGCCTGCTGTTCCGGCTCTGCGAGGCGCGCGACGGCACGATCCTGCTCGGCGGCGTCGACATCCGGCGCGCGCGGCTCCGCGAGCTCCGCGAGCGGATCGGGCTCGTGACCCAGGACGTGCAGCTGTTCCACGGCAGCGTCGCGGACAACCTCACGCTGTTCGACCGGAGCGTCTCCCGTGAGCGGATCCTGGCAGCGATCGGCGACCTCGGCCTCGCGCCGTGGTACGCGTCGCTCCCGCACGGTCTTGACACGCACCTCGCCGGTAACCGCGACGTCTCCGCCGGCGAGGCGCAGCTCCTCGCGCTCACGCGCGTGTTCCTCAAGGCTCCCGGACTCGTGATCCTCGACGAGCCGACGTCGCGGATCGATCCCGCGACGGAGCGGCTGATCGACGGCGCCGTCGCGCGGCTGCTGGCGGGCCGCACCGGGATCGTGATCGCGCACCGCCTCGGGACCGTCGCGCGCGTCGACTCGATCCTGATCGTCGAGGACGGCCGCTGCCGCGAGCACGGGCCGCGCGCGGCGCTGGCGGCCGATCCCGAATCCGAGTTCTCGCGCCTGCTGCGGACGGGATTGGAAGACGCGCTCGCGTGACGGCGGCGCGCCGCCTCCCCACCGGCCGGCTCCTCTGGACGCTCCTTCGTGTGCGTTCCGGGGTCTTCGCGCTCAACACGCTCGTGTGGATCGGAGTCTTCGCGGTGCCGCTCCTCACGGGCGTGGTGCTGCGGGGCGTCTTCGACGCGCTCTCCGGCAGCGACCGCGCCGGCCTCCGCGTCTGGTCGCTGATCGCGCTGCTCGTCGCGCTCGAGGCGGCCGGCGCGACGGTCACGTACGTCCGCGTCTACTTCGAGAACGTGATCATGTTCAGCGTCGGCACCGTGATCCGCGCGAACCTGCTCGATCGCGTGCTCGACCGCCCCGGCGCGCAGCACCTGCCGGAGCCGACGGGCGAGCTCGTGAACCGCTTTCGCGACGACGCCGGCGAGATCATGGGGTACCTGTGGTGGCCGGGGATCGTGATCGGGCAGATCGCGTTCGCCGCGGTCGCCCTGACGATCATGGTTCAGATCCACGCGCTGATGACGCTCGTCGTCGCGCTGCCGCTGCTCGCCGTCGTCGTCGTCGCGCAGCTCGCCACGTCACGGCTGCAGCACTACCGCCGCACGAGCCGCGGCGCGACGGGCAACGTCACCGGGTTCCTCGGCGAGGCGTTCGGCGCCGTGCAGGCGATCCAGGTGGCGAGCGCGGAGCGGCACGTGACGGAGCGTTTTGCCGAGCTGAGCGAGCACCGGCGGCGCGAGACCGTGCGCGACCGCGTCTTCGACCGGATCCTCGGGTCGCTCTGGGAGAACAGCGCGCAGCTCGGCATCGCCGCGATGCTGATCGTCGCCGCGCACGCGATGCGCTCCGGTGACTTCACGGTCGGCGAGTTCGCGCTGTTCGCGTACTACCTCGACTGGATGCGCAGCATCCCGATGGTGATCGGGTCGCTGATCGCGCGCTTCCGGCACGCGGGCGTCGCGTTCGAGCGGCTGGCGAGCATCGTCGCCCCTGCGCCTCCAGAGTCCCTCGTCCGGCACCGGCCGCTCTACCTCGACGGGCCGCTGCCCGAGGTCCCGCAGCCGTCGCGGAACGGCGTCGCGCCGCTGCAACGGCTCGACGCGCGTGGACTGACGTACCGACACGCACCCGGCCGCGGCATCCACGACGTCGACCTGACCGTCGAGCGCGGTTCGCTCACGGTCGTCACCGGACGCGTCGGCGCGGGCAAGACGACGCTCCTCCGCGTCCTGCTCGGGCTCCTGCCGCGCGACGGCGGCGAGATCCTGTGGAGCGGCGAGCGGGTCCCCGACCCGCCGGCCTTCTTCGTGCCGCCGCGCGCCGCGTACGTCCCGCAGTCGCCACGGCTGTTCAGTGCCACGGTCGAGGAGAACATCCTGCTCGGGTTGCGGCGCGACCAAGTCGATCTCGACGGCGCGCTGCGCGCGGCCGTTCTCGAGCGAGACGTCGAGACGCTGCCCGACGGCCTCGCAACCGTCGTCGGGCCGCGCGGCGTCCGCCTCTCCGGCGGCCAGGTGCAGCGCGTCGCAGCGGCACGGATGTTCGTGCGCGACTCCGACCTGATCGTCCTCGACGATCTCTCGAGCGCGCTCGACGTCGACACCGAGGCGCTGCTGTGGGGCCGCGTGCGGGAGCGGCCGGAGCAGACGATCCTCGCGGTGTCGCACCGGCGCGCGGTGCTCCGCGCGGCGGATCAGGTGATCGTCCTCGACGACGGCCGCGTGGCCGCCACCGGACCGCTCGAGCAGCTGCTCGAGACGTGCGCGGAGATGCGCAACCTGTGGGAAGGACAGCTTCAGCCGCGCTGAGCCGCGGCTACGATCGCCGCACCGATGGCCGTCGCCGCCAACCTCGCGCAGTACCGCCTCTACATCGGCGGCGAGGACGTCGACGCGGCCTCGGGCGAGACGTTCGAGGCGCTGAACCCGACGACAGGCGAGGTTTGGGCGACGCACGCGCTCGCGGGTGCGGAGGACGTCGCGCGTGCGGTCCGCGCCGCGCGTGCCGCGTTCGACGACGAGGCATGGCGCGGCCTCTCGCCGACACGCCGCGGGCGGCTGATGATGCGCTGGGCTGACCGAATCGGCGAACGCGCGGAGGAGATCGCGCGGATCGAGGTCAGCGACAACGGCAAGCTCTACAAGGAGATGCTCGCGCAGCTCCGGGTGATCCCGGAGTGGCTCTACTACTTCGGCGGGCTCGCGGACAAGGTCGAGGGCCGCGTCATCCCGCTCGACAACACGAGCGTCCTCAACTACACGCTGCGCGAGCCGCTCGGCGTCGTCGGGATCATCGTCCCATGGAACTCGCCCGTGCTGCTGACGATGTACGCGCTCGCGCCGGCGCTCGCGGCGGGAAACGCCGTCGTCGTGAAGCCGTCGGAGCACGCGGCCGCGAGCGTGCTCGAGACACTGCGGCTCGCGGACGAGGCCGGATTCCCGCCCGGCGTGCTGAACGTCGTCACCGGCGCGGGGGAGGCGGGCGCGGCGCTCGTCGACGACCCCGGCGTCGCGAAGATCTCGTTCACCGGCAGCGAGGCGACGGGAAAGGTCATCGCCGCGCGTGCCGGGAGCCGGCTCGCGCCGGTGACGCTCGAGCTCGGCGGCAAGAGCCCCAACATCGTTTTCGCCGACGCGGCGCTCGACGCGGCCGAGGCCGGGCTCCTCGCCGGGATCTTCGCGGCATCGGGCCAGTCGTGCGTCGCCGGCTCGCGCGCGCTGCTCCAGCGCGACGTCTACGAGGAGCTGCTCGAGCGCGTCCGTCAGCGGACGGCGTCGATCGTCCTCGGCGACCCGTTGGACGGCGGCACGCAGATGGGCCCGATCGCGAACCCGGCGCAGCTCGAGCGGGTCGAGACGATGGTGGAGGCGGCGTGCGGGGAGGGCGCGCGCGTCCTCGCCGGCGGCGAGCGGGCGGCTCTCGATCGGTTCCCGGCGGGGCTGTTCTACGAGCCAACGATCCTCTACGGCGTCGGCAACGACGCGCGGATCGCGCAGGACGAGGTCTTCGGCCCGGTGCTGACCGTGCTCCCGTTCGAAACCGAGGACGAGGCGGCGGCGATCGCGAACGCGACGCGCTTCGGGCTCGCCGCCGGCGTCTGGACGCGCGACGTGAAGCGGGCGCACCGGATGGCGCGCCGGCTGCGCGCAGGGACGGTATGGATCAACACGTACCGCGCGATCACGTTCAACTCGCCGTTCGGCGGCTACAAGGAGAGCGGCTTCGGACGCGTGAACGGCGCCGAGGCGATCGACGGGTTCCTGCAGACGAAGAGCGTCTGGACTGAGCTCTCGGAGGACGTGCAGGACCCGTTCGTGATGAAGATCTAGTGAGGCTCGGCGTCGCGGCGGCGATCGTGGACGGCGTCGCCGTCCGCGGCGACGTCGAGGTCGAGGACGGGAGGGTCGCAGCGGTCGGCATCGGCGGCGGCGGGCGCGGCGTCGCCGTCCCGGGGTTCGTCGACCTCCACATCCACGGCTTCGGGGGCGTCGACTTCGCGTCGGCGGACGTCGGCGAATACCGCCGCGCGGGCGCCGCGCTGCTCGAGCACGGCGTCACCGCGTTCAGGCCGACCTTCGTCACCGCGCCGGAAGACGAGCTCGCCGCGTCCCTTCGCGAGGTGCCGGACGAGGACGTGGGCCCACGCGTCCTCGGCTGCCACCTGGAAGGGCCGTTCCTCTCGCCGGCGCGGCTCGGGATGCATCCCGCGGACGCGCGCCGCGATCCCGACCTCTCGCTGCTCGAGCGGCTCCTCGCGGCCGGGCCCGTGGTGCACATGACGCTCGCGCCAGAGCTCGCGGGGGCGCTCGAGATGCTCGACGCGCTCGTCGAGCGCGGCGTCGTCGTCGCGTGCGGCCACACGAACGCGACCGCAGCCGAGGCGCACGCCGCCTTCGACCGCGGCGCGTCGCACGTGACGCACCTGTTCAATGCGATGCGCCCGTTCGCGCACCGCGATCCAGGGATCGCGGGTGCGGCCCTCGCGCGCGACGGCGTCACCGTCGAGCTGATCCTCGACGGCAATCACGTTGCCGACGACGCCGCACGGGTCGCCTGGCGCGCGGCTCCGGGGCGCGTCGCGCTCGTCAGCGACGCGATCGCGGCCGCCGGCGTCGGCGACGGGCGCTGGCGCCTCGGCGCGGTCGACGTCGAGGTGCGGGACGGCGTCGTGCGGCGCCTCGACGGCGTCCTCGCCGGCAGCGTCCTGACGATGCGCGAGGCGGTGCGGAACCTCGTCCGCCTCGGCGCTACGCTCGAGGCAGCCGTCGACGCCGCGACGCGCGTCCCCGCCCGCACCGCGCGCCGTCCCGAGCTCGGCACGCTCTCGCCGGGCGCGGTCGCCGACGTCGTCGTCGTCGACGACTCCCTGGAGATCGAGCGCGTGCTCGTCGGCGGCGAAGAGCCGGTCGCTCTGCAGTGAGCAGGTCTTGCTCGCCTGGCCAATAGACCCGAACCCGCGCGGGATCACGAACCTACAAAGAGCTCGCTCGCCCCCGTAGCTCGATGGATAGAGCAGCGGTGTCCTAACTTGGTGCAGCCGGCTCTAAACCGCTTGGTTGAGCCGCATTCTGTGGTGCGAACTAACAAACGGACTTAACACGAGGATCATCCGTTACGAGCGAAAATCGGGTCTTGAGCAGCAACTGCACCCCACCGCTGGAAGTCTCACGGAGCGCCCGCGCCGCAAGACGCACGGGATACGAGCCGGACCAGCCAAGGCGCCTCGTCTCGCTCAAGGGCGGCGGCAGGAACCTTCTGGGCGCGCCGTCTCGATCCCCTTCGCGCTCGATCGCCCGAGCGCGCGACGCAGCGGCAGATGCGCAGTCGATGCTGACGCCCCGAATGCTGAGGCGGGTGAGCGGCGATGCGGGGCTACAGTGAGGAAGCCTCGCAGCGCCCCCGTAGCTCAGTGGATAGAGCAGTGCTCTCCTAAAACGCGTGCGCAAGTTCGATCCTTGCCGGGGGCACTTCTCCTCCGACAGCACGCCAGCCGCACTCGGCGAAGCGACGATGCGCTGCGTCAAGACTGTTTGACTGGTTCGCGCACCGGCGCGTCGGCTCACCCGAGGTAGCAGCGGCTGCCGTACTCCTCGGCGGCCTTGAGCTCGGGCAACGCCGACGTTTCGTGTGCGAGATCTGCACGACGCCACGCGGCGTCCCGCCGCTGAAGGCGCCCGCCGCCGTCTTCAAGCTGGATGCGCGGCTCCGGCGCGTCCAGGCGCTGGATGCGCGGCTCCGGCGCGTCCAGGCGCTCGCTGCTCTCACCCGTCATCGCTGTCGAAGAGCCGATCGAGCGCAGCGGCCTTAGTGGCGAGCGGTCGCTAGTCGAGCTACTACCTAGGGGAGTACCGGGGCGTCACTCGGATGATGTTCGCCGTCTTCGAGCACTTCTCCCCGAACTGGACGCCGACGAGCGACTCCGCCGCATCGGCGAAGGGAGCGGCTCGATCAAGCAGGCGCTCGGGGCGCTGGCGGAGCGGCGACCTGCCTAGACGCTCGGCGGAAAGAGAAAGCGGCTCGTGCGCCCGTTGGCGAAACTCCGTGAGCGCTGATCGTCGGGCCGCGTAACGTGGTCCAGGATGGGCACGCCGCCGCATCGGGTGCGCGAGGTGAGGGATCGGCTATTGGCCGCCGGAGCCGTCGTCGCAAGCGCGGACGGACGCTTGCGCGACCTGTTCCCAGTTGCGATCGGCGCCCAGGAGGGGTTCGCGCTGGGCGAATGGGTGCGCCGCGAGGGTGCCCTGCGGACGCTGGAAACTGGACTTGGATTTGGCATCTCGACTCTCTTCATCTGCGAGGCGCTGCTTGAGAACGGGCGGGAGGCACGGCACGTCGCCGCCGATCCGTACCAGTTCAGCGGCCTTCCCCACCACCGGACGACGTATCGCGGCGT
Organism: Gaiellaceae bacterium; assembly: GCA_030446625.1. GTDB lineage: Bacteria > Actinomycetota > Thermoleophilia > Gaiellales > Gaiellaceae > JAUJMY01. The sequence continues at coordinate 264,078 of JAUJMY010000001.1, read as the reverse complement.
CGGGCTCGAGATCCTGGAAGCGGCTGGTGTGCGCCACCTCGTCGAGTTCTACTCGGAGGAGTCGCAGATCGTCCTCCCGCGACTGCTCGCGGAGGGCAGGCAGTTCGATCTCGCCTTCCTCGACGGCAATCATCGCTTCGAGGGCGTGTTCCTCGACCTCATCTACTCGGGGCGTCTGCTAAAGGCCGGCGGCATCGTCTTTGCCGATGACACACAGCTCCTCGGCGTCCGACGCGCAATCAACTTCTGCGTGACCAACCTCGGCTGGATCGTTGAGGAGGACAGCAGCGACGGCGGCGACGAGTGGATGGTTCTTCGGACGGGGCCGACGGACGTGTTTCACAGAGACTTCACTCAGTTCGTCGAGTTCTAGAGCGAGAAGCGAGGCGGCGCGGCAGCAACTGGGCGGCGCGGAGGATGCTCGCCACGGAAAGCGCAGATGAACCGTGGAGCGCGCTACCTTCTGCCTGTGAGTTTCTTCACCGTCGCCCTTCTCCTCGCCTCGCACCAATCGTTGATGTGCCGCTCCGGCTCTTGCATCAGCACGACGCGGGTGCCCCAGTAGTCCTGATGGTGGTCGAACTCGGCGAGCGCGAGGTCTACGACGTGAAGACGGGCAGGTGCCCGACCGCGATCACGTCCTGCCACGTCGCCTGCTCGCCCTCGGTGAAGATCGCGGCGTCTGCGACGGCGGTGCCGCCCGCGCGCTCGACGACCTCCCGCATCGCCTCGAGCGTGCTGCCCGTGCTGATCACGTCGTCGACGACGATCACGCGGCTCCCCTCAAGGAGCTCGCGATCCTTCTCGTCGAGATAGAGCGTCTGCGGCTTCCCGGTCGTGATCGAGAGCGTCTCGACCTCAAGCGCGTCGCCCATGTACGAGCGGTAGTGCTTGCGCAGGACGACGTACGGGAGTCCGAGCTCGGCCGAGAGCTCGTGCACCAATGGGATGCTCTTCGTCTCGGCCGTGACGAGGACGTCGGCGTGTAGCGGAGCGAGGCGCTCGGCAAGGGCGCGCGCTGCCGCCTTCACGAGCTCGGTGTCGCCGAGGATGTTGATGATCGCGATCCGGATGCCCGGCGCGACCTCGAACAGGCGAAGCTCGCGCCGCACGCCGGCGACGTCGACACGGTACGTCTCGTACGTGTTCATGCGAGCCGCGAGCTTACGCAGTTCGCGCCAGAAGACGAGCTGCGACAACTCCTGCGCGAGCGCGGCGAGGGTCTCCAGCTCGTGGAGGCCTGCTGGCGGCGCCCCGTGCTCCGCGACCGCAGGCCGGGGGCGACCAGCCCTGGTCGCGGCCGAGCTCTCACCGAGCCCAGCGGCACTCACAGCGAGCGGCGCTACCTTCTGAGCGTTTCGGCGTGAGGCTTCGTGTCGCCCGTCAGTCGTAGTGGACGTCGAACACGTTCTTCTAGCTGCGCCTGCGTAGCCCCCGCCGCCCCGGCTCCGTTTCGCCACGGCGTAGCCCTCGCGCTGCGCTCTCGCGCATGATGCGTGCAATGGCACGTCCCGAGCCCGCGATCCTCTGGGACTTCGATGGCACGCTTGCGCGCCGCTCGGGCATGTGGAGCGGCTGCCTCGTCGAAACGCTCAACGAGCATGAACCGGGGCACACCATCTCTGCTGACGACCTCGCACGGTTCTTGCGCAGCGGCTTCCCGTGGCACGCGCCCGAAGTCGCTCACCCAGAACTCTGTGCGCCCGGAGCGTGGTGGGAGTGCGTCGAAGCGTTACTCGCGTCCGCCTACGAACAGGTCGGCGTCGCGCCCGCGCGGGCGCGGGAGCTGGCGCGCCTCGCACACGCGCGCTACATCGACGGCCGGACAGGGTGGACGCTCTTCGACGACTCGCGGCCCGTACTCACGCACATGCGCGAGCGCGGGTGGCGGCACATCCTTCTCTCCAACCACGTGCCCGAGCTCGACGAGATCGTCCGCTGTCTCGGGCTCGACGACCTTCTAGACGACGTAGTGACATCGGCGCGGACGGGCTTCGAGAAGCCGCACCCGGAGGCGTTCGCGGCGGGGCGGCGCTCGGCTGGTGACCCCGCCACCCTATGGATGATCGGCGACAGCGTCCAAGCTGACGTCGCTGGGGCGGAAGCCGTCGGGATTCCGGCGATCCTCGTCCGTACGGAGCACCACGGGTGCCGCCGCGCCGCGAACCTGTACGACGTCATATCGATCGTCGGAGACAACACGCGACGCGGCGCGCTCCGATCGCCGACCGATGCATGACGCGAGGCGCAGCAGGCATTGATCAGCTGCGCGATCAGATCCACCGGTCGGCGTCGCGCAGCGACGCTGCACTACGGGAGATCGTTGCATCCGGTCGTCGCGCGCGACTTACGCGGTTTCCGCCAGCCCGAGTACGCCGAGGCCGCATAATGGCGGCTCTGGTCGCACTGTTCGTCGTAATCGCCGGCTTCCTCATCGGGCTATTGATCGGGCGTTGGTGGGCGATCGTCGCGGCACTCATCGCGGGCATCGCTGCTGGAAGGGGTCACGTGTTCCCAATCGACGGCTGGGACATTGGGTTGGTCGCGGCTGGAGTGACGGGGCTCGCCGTCAGCGTCGGCGTCGGCGCCCGACGGTCGCGTTTCGCCAATCTCTCCTACTAGCTGTCCTACCCACGGACGTTGTGAACGCGGCTGATCGGTGGTCGGTCGCCGATCGAGCTGTGTGGTCGCCGGTGGTTGTAGTGCTCGAGCCAGTGTGGCAGTGCTGTGGCGCGTTCGCGGTGGGTGGGGTAGATGAGGCCGTAGGCCCATTCGCGCGCCATCGTCTGGTGGAAGCGCTCGACCTTGCCGTTGGTGCGCGGTCGGTAGGGCTGTGTGGTGAGGTGGCGGATGCCGCGCGCGTTGAGCAGCTCGCGCAGTGAGCGGTTGCGCACGTAGGCGAAGGCGTTGTCGGTCATCAACCGCTTCGCGCCGACGCCGTGGCGCTCAAGTGCGCGAGCGCGCGCTCGACGAAGGCGGTGACGGTTGCTGCGCGATCGTTGTCGTGGAGCTCGACGTAGGCCAGCCGTGAGTGGTCGTCGACGATCGCGTGCGCGTAATCGAAGCCGACGCGGGTCTCGGGTCGCATCCAGTGGCGTCCGGCCTGGGAGCGCTCGCCGGTGAGGGCCCAGCCGGGACGCTCGAACCGCGCGTAGCGGCTGACGTCCATGTGCAGCAGGTCGCCGGGACACGGCCACTCGTAGCTGTTCGCGGGCTCCTTCGCCGCCACCCGGCGGCGCGGAGAGGCCTGCCCGGTTGAGCACCTTCCACACAGTCGAGTGCGCGAAGCCGGTCGCGCCGGCGACCAGCCGCGGCCCCCAGCCGGTCTTGCGGCGGCAGTCGCAGATCCGCTCCTGCAGCTCGGGCGCGAGCAGCCGCGGCGAGCGGCGCGGCCTGCTCGAGCGGTCGAGCAACGAGCTTGCCTGGTGGCCGCCCTCGAGCCAGCGATGCCACCAGCGATGAGCGGTCGCCGCCGAGACGCTGAAGGCGGCCGCGGCCGCCTTCAGCGTAAGACCATCCTCGATCGCGCGGACCAGCGCGAGCCGGCCAGCCAGTCCGAGCTTGGCGTTAGCGTGCAGGTACATCCGCGCCCTCCTTTGAGCGTGAGTCCGGGAAGACCCACAGCCTCGAAGGAGGGCCGGACGTTTCTCTCAGCCGTTCACAACCTCTGTAGGCGGGACAGATAGCTAGGAGTGATCCGGACGGTCCGTTTCGATTGACGAGTTGCCAGCGGTAACAGACTTCCGTGGCGCTACCCAGCCCGAGCGCCAGAGGAGGGGCAATGAAGCCTCAGTTCACCATCGGCACAAAGCCACGAACGCAGGGTGGCGAGCGAAGCTCGAAGCCCTCGCCGACGGGATCGTCGAGGTGACGCCCGACCCGAACTGCGGCGCGTTCCCGCACGACCTCGACCACGTCGTCGTCGGCTGGTACGACGACCGCGTCAAGGTCACGTTCCGGGGGGCTGGCCCGGCGCACATCTCGCAGGCATACCTCTCCGGCGACGGCCGTGACGTGATCATCGAGCTGAAGCCAGCGTAAGAAGAAGCAGCGGGAAGCGGGAGGCGTCACAACGCGTGACGCCTCCCCTACTTTTCGCGCGGCGTCACCCAGCCGAGCGCGTAGAGAAGCGGCACGGCGTCCGCGAACTGCCGCAGAGGGAGCGCGGCCAGACGGTCCGCTAGATCGCCATCCGCCCACTGAGCGAGCGCGAGCAGCCGTCGAGTGCAGCGAACTGTGGCTCGCGCAGCTCGTGCTCCACCTCAAGGCACGCGTTGATTATCGCGAGGTCTTCGTCTTGCACGCGCTCAAGAACCAGAAGATCTAGCGCCGTGAGGCGCTGGCACGCATACCAAAGACGCTGTTCGAGGTCGAGAAGCGGCGCGCCGTTGGTCAGCTTGAGCAAGTTGTCGAGCACCGTTGCCCTCACGATGGCCCTGGCGTAAGACGGACTGGACGGCGGTCGGCCGGAGTGTCCGCTCCAGGACCTCGCTGAGATCGCGCACCACCGACGCGTCGAGGCGGCAGAGTCGGCGTTCCGGCGGTGGGCACGCACATGATACGACGATGACTGATGAGGCGGGCGGCGAGTGCCCTAGCTGTGGCCAGACAATCCCGTACGACCGCCTCGCGCTCCACCTAAGGAGCCGGAACCGCGACGGCTACCGCGCGTACAAAACCGCCCTACCGCGAACTGCTCCAACTGAAGCACGCCGCCACCAAGTAACCCCGGAAGACCGGACGCTAGCCTCGGCGGATATGACGATTCAGCGGATGGACAACGTTCTCATCGTTGTCGACGACCTCAAGGCTGGCAAGGCGTTCTTCGCCGAACTCGGTATGGAGCTGGAAGTCGAGACGACGGTCGAGGGGCGTTGGGTGGACCGCGTCGTCGGGCTCAACGACGTTCGTGCCGACATCGCCATGATGCGGACCCCGGACGGCCACAGCCGGGTTGAGCTGACGAAGTTCCACACGCCGCCGGCGGTCAGAGCCGAGCCGGAAAGCGCGCCGGCGAACACGCTGGGCATACGCCGCATCATGTTCGCTGTCGACGACATCGACGACGTCGTTGCCCGCCTGCGCAGCCACGGTGCCGAACTCGTCGGCGAGATCGCGCAGTACGAGGACAGCTACCGGCTCTGCTTCCTGCGTGGCCCCGAGGGCATCATCATCGGACTAGCCGAGCAGCTGAACTGAAAGCGGGGTGCCGTGGCCGCCTTCCGCGGGTGCGGCACCTGCCGCGTAGAGGCAAACCGCGCGCGCGTTCGATTCTCACCGGGGGGACTGCCTTCGCGTGGACGGCGCCCCTCGTGCGCCCGAGCGCTCCGGTGTAAGCTCGCCCCCAATGCCGCGCTACCTGATCGAGCGAAAGTTCCACGTCGCGCAGGATGAGATGCCGGTCATCGGTCGCCGCTCGCGGCAGGTTGCGGAGGAACGGTTCCCGGAGATCGTCTGGGAGCACAGTCACGTCATCGTCGACGACCAGGGGGCGGTGAAGACCTACTGCGTCTACGACGCCCCGAGCCAGGACGTCGTCCACGCCCACGCGGCCGGGCTCGGCGACCACGAGATCGTCGCCCTGTACGAGATCGCCGGCGACGTGACGCCTGAGGACTTCCCGCTGAGTCCGGCCTGACGCGCGCCGCCGTCCGCGGTAGCCGCACTTGAGTCCGGCCGCAGCTGCACGGAGAATGATGAGATGGTCGAACAAGACGTAGGGGCGCCGCGCGTCGACGACGCGCAGGCCGCGATCGACCGCCACGCATGGCAAGAGGCGTACGAGTTGCTCCGAGACGCAGACGCGCAGGGGGAGCTGTCGCCCGAGCAGCTCGAACAGCTCGGCGAGTGCGCGTGGTGGACGGGCAGGCTCGACGAGTGCATCGAGGCTCGAGAGCGCGCGTTTCGGACGTTTCTCGCCCGCGGCGATCGCCGAACCGCCGCTGTCGAAGCGCTCCGCGTCTCGTTCAACTACTACGGCAAGCTGAACAAGGCGCTGGAGGCGGCGTGGTTCAAGCGCGCACAGCGGTTGCTCGCCGACGAGCCGGAGTGCATCGAGCACGCGCACCTCATGCGCCGCGAGGCGGCGTACGCCGCGGGGCACGGGAAGCTCGACGAGGCGCTCGAGCTCTCGGAGCGCGCGCTCGAGCTCGGCACACGCTTCGGCGACCGCGACCTCATGGCCCTGTCGCTCCATGACCTCGGCCGCTTCAAGGTCACGAAGGGCGACGTCGACGACGGGCTCAGCGACCTCGACGAGGCGACGCTCGCGGCTATGCACGGCGAGGTGGGGCCGTACGCAACAGCCGTCATCTACTGCAACGTCATCGAGGCGTGCCGGAACCTGGCGGACTTTCGCCGTGCCGGCGAATGGACGGACGCGGCGAAGCGGTGGTGCGAACGGCAGGCGATCGCGGGCTTCCCCGGCCAGTGCAGGGTCGACCAGGCCGAAGTGATGAAGCTCCGTGGTGCGTGGGTCGAGGCGGAGGAAGCGGCGAGGAGCGCGAGCGAGGAGCTGAAGCACTTCCGCCTGCCGGTCGCCGCGCGCGCGCTCTACGAGGTCGGCGAGATCCGGCTCCGCGTGGGTGACTACGCGGGAGCGTCAGACGCGTTCAGCCAGGCGTCCGAGCTCGGCCTGACGCCGGAGCCCGGGCTCGCGCTGCTCAAGCTCGCCGCAGGGAACGTCGACGGCGCCTCCACCTGCATCGGGCGCGCCCTCGACGAGAAGCCGTGGGACAGGCTCGCGCGCGCGCGTCTCCTCCCTGCACGCGTCGAGATCGCGATCGCCGCGGGCGATCTGCCGACGGCGCAGGACGCCGTGGTCGAGCTGAAGCGGATCGCGGAGACGTTCAAGAGCGACGCGCTCCGCGCACACGCACTGGCCGCTCACGCAGCTGTCGAGCTGGGACGCGGCGACGCCGGAGCGGCGGCCCGGACGGCACGCGCGGCGTGGGAGCTCTGGTCGGAGCTCGACGCGCCGTACGAGGCGGCGCGCGCGCGGGCGCTGCTCGGTGAGGCATACCGAGCGCTTGGGGACGACGACGCCGCGCGCGGGCACCTCGACGCGGCGAAGGCGTGCTTCCAGCAGCTCGGTGCCATGCCGGACGCGAGACGGGCCGCAGCGCTCGCCGCGGCCACAACAACCGCGACAGACGCCGTCGTCGTCGCGAAGACGTTCCTGTTCACCGACATCGTGTCGTCCACGCAGCTCGTCGAAGCGATCGGCGACGAAGCGTGGACGAGCGTCGTTCGCTGGCACGACGACGCGCTGCGAGCGGCCTTCGCCGCCACGCGCGGGACCGAGATCGACCACGCCGGCGACGGGTTCTTCGTCGCCTTCGACGCCGTCGCCGACGCGGTCGACTGCGCGATCGCGATCCAGCGCAGGCTTGCCGAGCATCGAAGCGACCACGGCTTCGCGCCTCAGGTCAGGATCGGGATCCACAGCGCTGTCGCGGCCGAGGCCGCGGGCGGCTATCGCGGCAAGGGCGTGCACGAGGCGGCGCGCGTCGGAGCGCTCGCCGAAGGAGGTGAGATCCTCGCGACACGCGACACGATCGCGGAGATCGCGGACCGGCTCTCGCTCTCGCAGATCCGCTCCGTCGCGCTGAAGGGGATCTCGGACGCGGTCGAGGTCGTCTCGATCGACTGGCGGCGGACCTGACGCAGCCGCTCCACGCGACGAACGGCGTGGAAGCTCGCACGCCGCAGACGTAGTGGGGCCGCCCGCGGACCGCGCACCCGGCCGGGTGCGCGCGCTCGCGCTCCTCGCCGTCGCCGTCGTGCTCGGGATGAGCACGTGGTTCTCGGCGACGGCCGTCGTGCCGCAGCTGCGCGCGGAGTGGGCGTTGACGCCGAGCGCGGCCGCGTGGCTGACGATCGCGGTCCAGCTCGGCTTCGTCGCGGGAGCGCTCGCCTCGAGCATCGCGAACATCGCCGACGTGTACTCGTCGCGCACCGTCATCCTCGCCGGCGGAACGGGCGCCGCGGCGGCGAACGTGCTGCTGCCGTTCGCCGGCGGAGCAGCGGCTGCGCTTCCCCTCCGCTTCGCGACGGGATTCTTCCTCGCCGGCGTCTACCCGCCGGCGCTGAAGCTGATGGCGACGTGGTTCCGGCGTGGGCGAGGGACGGCGCTCGGCGTCATCGTGGGAGCGCTGACGGTGGGCTCGGCAGCGCCACACCTCGTCAACGGGCTCGGCGGCCTCGACTGGCGGCTCGTGGTGTACACGACCTCGGCGCTGACGTTCGCCGGGGCGCTCGTCGCGCGCGTCGCGGTACCGGAAGGGCCATTCCCGTTCCCGCGAGCGACGTTCGACCCGCGGCAGGCACGCCTCGTCTTCGCGAACCGGGACGTAAGGCTCGCGTGCCTCGGCTACTTCGGCCACATGTGGGAGCTCTACGCCATGTGGGCGTGGTTCGTCGTCTTCTTCGGCGCGTTCGAGAGCGCGCGCGGAGGCGCGGTCGGCACGTCCGCGGCGTTCACCACGTTCGCCGTGATCGCGGTGGGCGGGATCGGCTGCTGGCTCGGGGGCGTCCTCGGCGATCGCTGGGGGCGCGCGGAGACGAGCGCGCTGATGATGACGATCTCGGGGTCGTGCGCGGTCCTGGTCGGACTCGTCTTCGACGCGCCGACGTGGCTCCTCGTCGCCGTCTCGCTCGTCTGGGGCTTCAGCGTCGTCGCCGACTCCGCACCGTTCTCGACGCTCGTCACGGAGCGGAGCGACGCTGCCTTCGTCGCCACGGCGCTGACGCTCCAGCTAGCCGTCGGCTTCACTCTCACGGTCGCGACCGTCTGGCTGATCACGGTCCTCGTCTAGCACGTCGGCTGGCGCTGGGCGTTCGCGTTCCTCGCGCCCGGGCCGGCGCTCGGTACCGTCGCCATGCTGCGGCTCCGCCGCGCCGCGCCCGGCTCGGCGGACTAGTCCCGGCGAGGCCTCACGTACGCTCGCCCACGGCGAGCAGGTACTCCATCTCGAACCGGGCGCTCTCGCCGCTGCCGCGGTTCGCTTCCTCGAACACGCGCTGGAAAGCCTCGTCGAACTCGGCGGCACGCTCGTTGCGCTCCGCGTTCCCCCGCGTCGTGAGCGTCGGCCCGTATTGCTCCCTGAAGTGGTTCGCGAAGTCCTCCGGCCGCTCGAACGCCGTCACCTCGAGCACGTCGCGCTCGAGCGTGCGCCACTCCACGCGACCGTCCGTCAGCTCGCGAAGATGCTCCTCGCTGCCCCACAGCGGCGGCGGCTGCGCGCCAGGCGGCGGCGGCGGAGCGAACGGGCCCATAGCCCGGAACAGCGCGCCGATCATGCCCTCGGGAGTCCAGCTCAGCACGCCGATGGTGCCGCCGGGCCGGCAGACGCGAACGAGCTCGTCCGCGGCCTTCTGATGCAGGGGCGCGAACATCACGCCGATCGCCGACATCACGACATCGAAAGACTCGTCCTCGAACGGGAGGTTCTCCGCGTCCCCCTCAACCCACTCGAGCTCGACGCCAGCGGCTTCGGCACGGCGGCGTCCGACGTCGAAGAGCTCCGGAGTCAGATCACTCGCGACGACCTGTGCGCCGGCCCTGGCGGCCTCGATCGACGCGTTGCCGGTCCCCGCTGCCACGTCGAGAACGCGCATCCCCGGCCCGATTCCGCAAGCCTCGACGAGCCGCGGGCCGAGCGGCAGCAGGAACGTCTCCACCATGGACGGGTAGTCGCCGGAGGCCCACATCGCGCGGTGGCGCGCTTTCAGCTCGGCATCGGGCGGCGCTGACGACATCGTCGCTCCTTTCGTCGGGGATGGCGCGCGACAAGTCTGGCGTGCCTGCTCGCGGGACGCAAGCGCGCCGCCTCCTCCAGCCGTGCTTCATCGGTCAGAATCCGCGGCGTGATCGCGGCCCCGCAGCGCAGGGACCACGGCATCGCGACGAGCCGTCGACGGGACGCGAATCGCCTGGTACCTGTACGGCAACGGCGAGCCGCTCATCCTGTTCATCCCGACCTGGAACCTCGTCGACGCGCGCGTCGTGGGGCACCAGGTCGCGGCCTTCGCACCGCACGCGACCGTCGCGACCTACGACGCCCGCGGCTCGGGTGCGAGCGATCGGCCCGAGCGCGGGTACGACTTCGCGCTTCACGCCGCCGATGCGGCCGCGGTTCTCCACGCAGTCGGAGCCGAGCGCGCAGCGGTCGTCACCGCGTCGCGGGGACTGAACGCCGCGGTGCTGCTCGCCGCCGATCATCCCGAGCGCGTCGACCGCCTGGTCGCGGTCGCCCCTTACATGAGGCTGGACGCGGGCCCTGCACGTCCCGACCCTGAGGCGCTCGAGCGGCTGCGGGCCGATTGGCGCGGGTTCATCGTGCCCTTCATGCACAACGTCTTCACCGAGCCCGACTCGTCGGAGGTCATCGACGAGATGATCGCCATCGGCCTCGACGCGTCGCCGGAGGTGATCGTCGCTCAGGAGCTCGAGGCAGACTGGCGACGTCCCGCCGCACTGCTCGGGAGCGTCTGCTGTCCGGCGCTCGTCGTCCACGGCGCGTCCGACGCGGCCGTCCCGACGTCGATCGCCGAGGGCATCGTCGCGGCCATGCCCGACGCACGGCTGGAGCTGATCCGCGGCGGCGGCCATCGGCCAGACATCCGCAGCCCCGAAGTCGTCAACCCACTCCTGTTGGATTTCCTCCTCGCGGAGTAGGCGCTACGACCAGTCCACGTCCGGCTGGTGGTTCAGCTTCTTCGCGGCGACGACGATCTCCTCGAGGTCGATCGGGTCGCTGTACGGATCCTCGTCGAGCTCCGTCACGCGGTTCAGGAGTCGCTGCCAGCGGCGCAGCTCCGCAACGTACGGCTCGTACCGCACGCGGTCGAGCACACCCGTCTCCTCGTCCTTGACGAGGTCGCAGATCCCGTTGTGAAGCCACTCGCCGTCATGCCAGTTGGGCATGTCGACGGCGGGGAAGAGGCACACGCCGTGGAGCTCGACTCCGCGGTCGACGGCCGCGAGCGACTCCTCCATCACGTCGTTCAGCCACCCCGGTCGTCCCTCGCCGAGGCCGCTCGTCTCGCCGATGATCATCGGCCGCCCGTAGCGCTCCCACGCGACCTCCAGAAGCTTGCAGAGGGGCTCGATGCGGTCGTCGCGCGGGCCGAGCGCGGTGTGCGGCCCGGTCTCGCGGAACTCCATCTGGCCGAACGAGTAACAGTTGACCGCGACGATGTCGAGGATCTCGGCCGAGCCGCCGAGCTCGGGGTGTTGCTTCCCCGCCAGGACGTCCCACGCGAAGAACGTGTCGTCGTAGGTCTCGTGACGCGCGTCGTCCTCGAGGTCGGGCCGGTCCGGCGGCGCGACGACGAGGATCAGTGGGTCGACGTGCACCATCCGCGCGTCGGGGTCGACCTCGCGCACCGCGTTGACGCCCGCGATCGCGGCGCGGCACAGCGCGAGGCGCAGCCGGTACCGATCCTCTTGCGTCCGCCCGAACGGAGCGATCCACCCCCACTCTCCGCCGGCGAAGCCGAAGAACGTGATCTCGTTGATCGGCGTGAAGAAGTGAGGGCCGCGGCTGCGCGGGATCACGTACTCGGCGGCGGCGCGCGCGTAACGCGCGAACCGTTCCGCGAAGTCGTCCGCGAACGGGTCGGCGTCGTCGGGATAGCCGTAATGGCAGAGGTCCCAGATCGGAAGGATCTGGTTCTCGTTCATCGCGTCGAGCAGCGGGTCGAGCCCGGAGAAGTCGAACTCGCCGTCGCGCTCGACGAGCGGCCAGGGCACGCCCTCGCGCGAGACGGCGATACCCAGCTCGCGCAGGAGCGCGTAGTCCGCCTCCGCGTGGTAGCGGTGCTGCGTCTCCTCGACGAGATCGCGCCGGCCCTGGTCCTTCCACACGAACGTCGAGCACTCGAATCCGGAGAGGAAGAAGGTCGGGAAGATCCCGTAGCTGGCGGACACGATCCCGAGGCTACCGACCCAACCACGGAAGCATCACGCACGCGCACGCGTGACGCTGCCGATGGCGTACGCCACGGCGGCCTCGAGCGAGAGCTGTCGCCCCTCTTCGCGGCCACGCTGAAGCGCATCGTCGACCACGGCGACGAGCGGCGCCGTCAGCTCGGCGCGACCCCGCGGCGGTTCCGTCCCCGTCCGCGCATCCTCCGCCTCGAGAGCCCCGAGCAGCCGTCCGGCGCGCTCGAGGTCGCCGGCATCGGCGCTCGTCCGCGCCAGGACGGCGAGCGCCCAAGCTACGCCGCGCTTGTCCCCCATGCGCGCGAGGAGAGCCAGTGCGCGGAGCGCCCAGGGCTCCGCTTCTGCTGCACATTCCGGCTCGTCCGTCCACAGCGCGACCTCGAGCGAGCGCCAGGCTTCCCACCAGCGGAAGCCGATGTCGGCCGCGAGCGTCGCGCTCTCCCGTGCCAGCTCGAGGGCGAGGTCGGTGTTCCCTTCGGCGTGCTCCAGCGCGGCGAGGAGGGCGAGCGCCTGCGTTTCGCCCTTCCGGTACCCGAGGCGCCTGTGGATCGCGAGACTCTCGTCGCCGAGTGCGCGGGCGCGCGCCGGATCGCGTTCCGCGGCCGCGATGCCGAGGCGGTGAAGCAGGATCCCGACCCCGCGCTCGTCGCCGGCCGCGCGGAACTCGGCGAGGCTCTGCTCGTACAGCTCCTCCGCGCGCGCTAGATCGCCGGCGATGTCCGTGCAGCCGCCGAACGCGCGCAGCGCGCGGCCCCGCAGGATCTGCGGCACCTCGCCGCCCGCGCTGAACAGGCGCGACAGCCAGCGCGCCCCCTCGCTCGGGTCGCTCGTCACCCAGAAGTTCTCCAGCGCGACGGCGAGCTGCAAGCCGAGCGCCGTCTCGCCGGAAGCGAGCGACCACTCGAGCGCCGTGCGCATGTTCTCGCGCTCCGGAATCACGCGGTCGTGCCTCTGCTCACCCTCCGCGTCGGCGGCGAGCGTGGCGGACTCCGCGAGCTCGAGGAAGAGCTCCGCATGGCGCCGGCGCACGCCATCGGCGTCCTCGCGCCGCTCGAGCCGCTCAGCGGCGAACTCGCGAATCGTCTCGAGCATCGACAGCCGCCCGTCGTCGCTCCGGTTGACGAGGCTTTTGTCGACGAGCGACGCGACCGCGTCGAGCTCGGCGCCCGTCACCCGCTCCGCCGCGGCGAGCGTGAATCCGCCGGCGAACGACGCCAAACCGGCGAACAGCGCCTGCTCGTCCGCGGTCAGCAGGTCGTAGCTCCACTCGATCGCCGCGCGAACGGTGCGCTGCCGCTCCGGGGCGTCGCGACCACCTCCCGTCAGGAGGTCGAGCCGTCGCTCGAGCCGGCTCAGGATTTCCGTCGGCGCGAGCACCTTCACCCTGGTCGCGGCGAGCTCGATCGCGAGTGGCAGCCCTTCGAGCCGAGCGCAGATCTCGGCGACCGCGGGATCCGCGTCGAACCGGGAATCGACCTGGCGGGCGCGCGTCGTGAAGAGCTCCACGGCGTCCTCGAGCGCGAGCGTCGGCACCTGGTACTCGTGCTCGCCCGCGACGTGGAGCGGCGCGCGGCTCGTCACGAGCAGCGTCAGCCGCGGAGCGGCCGCGAGCAGCGCGGCCAGATCCGGCGCAGCGTCGAGCACCTGCTCGACGTTGTCGACCACGAGCAGGAGCTCGCTCGATCGGAGCTCGTCGGCGAGGCTTCCGGCGGGCACGCCCAGGGCTCGCGCGACCTCGGGCACGACGAGTGTCGGGTCGCGAATCGCGGCAACCTCGACGAAGACGGCGCCGTTCGCGAACTCGCGGCCCGCTCGAGCCGCGACTTCCAGCGCGATGCGCGTCTTCCCCGCGCCGCCGGGCCCGGTCAGCGTGACGAGTCGTACCGCCGGAGCCGCAATCAGCTTCCACAGCTGTTCGAGCTCTCGCGCGCGTCCGATCAGCGGGGTCGCTGCCGCGGGGACCGTCGCCTCCGGGGTGTCGTCCGCCAACGCAACCTCCAGGCTGCTGTCTTGCCGGAGGATCGCCTGGTGTAGGCGACTCAGCTCGGGCGCCGGATCGAGCCCCTCCTCGAGGAGCACCGCACGCGCCTCCCGGTACGCGTCGAGCGCCTCCGTCTGCCGCCCTGAGCGATAGAGCGCGAGCATCAGCTGCGCGCGGAGACGCTCGCGGTGCGGGTGCGTCCGCACGAGCGCCTGAATTTCCGTCAGTACCTCCTCGTGCTTTCCGAGCGCAAGCCTTGCGTCCACGACGTCCTCGAGCGCTATGACGTGGAGCTCCTCGAGGCGCGCTATCTCCGCCTGCGCGAAGTCCTCGTACCTGAAGTCCGCGAGCGGCGGCCCGCGCCAGAGGTCGAGCGCGCGCGTCAGCCGCGCGAGTGCGAGCCGCGGGTTCGCCTCGTCGAGCGCCGAGCGCCCCTCGGCGACGAGTTGCTCGAACATCCCGGCGTCGATCTCCGACGTCTCGGCGGCCAGGACGTAGCCCGCCGCCGTCGTGCGCACGCGAGCGGGCGGCAGTTGCTTGCGGAGGTTCGAGACGTAGATCTGGAGCAGCTTTCTCGCTGACGGCGGCGGCGTCTCGCCCCACAGCGCGTCGATCAAGGCGTCACTCGCGACGGGCTCGTTCGGGTGCAGGAGGAGCATCGCCAGCAGCGTCCGCTGCTTCTCGGCCGTGATCGCGAGAGGCCCACCCTCGCCGACAATGTCGAGCTTCCCCAGGATCCGGAACTCCATCGCGGTCGCTATACCACGGTTAAGCCGTCGGCGCCCATGCTCGGCGACGCGCAGCCACGTCGAGCGGCTGCGCTCCGACCGCCGGCCCGGAGTGGCCCCTCGGGCCGGCGGTCGCTGAGCCCGAGCTGCCGCGCTATACCGGAATTAAGCCGCGCCCCCGGATCCTTGCGACGAACAGGGTCGCGAACGGCGCGGCTCGGGGCCAAGGAGGAAAGATGAAACAGCTGAGGATCCTGCGCGCACGCGCCGTCGTCGCGGTCGCGCTCGTGCTGCTCGCGGCGTGCAGCGCGGTCGCCGCTTCGGCGGCCGCCACGGACGCGACGCCCGCGCGCCAGCTCGAGCTCGCGAAGACACCACCGCCGTCGGCGCGCCAGGTCGCGGCGCTGAAGCGGCGCGTCGCGGCGCAGAAGCGGCAGATCGCGAAGCTCCAGGCGAGCGTGAAAAGCCTGCGCGCGCAGGTCGCAGCGCTCTCCCCGGAGGGTGTCGCACGCGAACTCGCTCGCTCGAAGGCCGCGCTCGACAAGTACCAGTCGGTCGATCAGGCGCGGGCGGCTGGATACGTGCAGCGCTCGCCGTGCGTGGCCTCGCCCGCGGGCGGAATGGGCATGCACTTCGAGAACGATCCCGCAATGGCGGACCCGGCGCTCGACGTGACGAAACCCGAGATTCTCGTCTACGCGCCCGGTCCGAGCGGCCCCGTCCTCGTCGCCGCAGAATGGTGGAAGCGCGACGCGGACCAGAACCTGAGCACGGACGAAGACCGGCCGAGCCTCTTCGGCCGCGCGTTCGACGGCCCGATGGAGGGGCACAACCCGCCCGGGACGCCGGCTGGGCAGGGCATGCCACGGCACTACGACCTCCACGTCTGGCTGTGGAAGAGGAACCCGGCCGGGATGTTCGCGCAGTGGAACCCGGACGTGCGCTGCTAGGCGCACCTCGAGCGTGAGGGCAACGCGGGCGGCGCCATGCGCCGCCCGCGTCGTTTGTGCCTACGCGCAGCCCGCGCGCGAGCCCGCGCGGGCGGTGAGAGCCCGCGGCCTCACTTCAGCAGCTTCCGCTCGAGGCGCCGCGCGACGAACGCGAGGCCGACGACGATCATCGCGACGAGGTACGCGACGTGCCAGAGCAGGCCGAGCGAGACGTCGCCGAGGACGAGCCCGCGGAGAAGCTCTGCGCCGTGGTAGAGCGGCGTCAGCGGCAGGATCCACTGCACCGCCTGCGGGTACTCGGCGAGCGGCACGAACGTCGCCGAGAACAGGAACATCGGGAGCGTGAACAGCTCGATGAACGCGAAGTCGGCCCACGAGCGCATCAGCGTCACCGCGGAGAGCCCGAGCGCGGCGAACGCGGCGCCGACCAGCAGCGCGGCAGGCACCGCGAGGACCGCCCACCACGACTCGACGAGACCGAGCGCGAGCATGATCGCCACGAACGCGACCGAGTACACGGAGCCGCGCATCAGCGCGAAGATCGTCTCGCCGAGCGCCACGTCGCGGACGCCAAGCGGCGTCGCGAGCACGCTGTCGTAGGTCTTCGCGTAGTTGAGCTTGTAGAAGACGTTGCCGGTCGTCTCGTAGATCGCGCCGTTCATCGCCGATGCCGCGAGGAGAGCCGGCGCGACGAACTCCTGGTAGTCGATCGTCCGCCCGGCGTACCCGATCTCGCCGACGAGCGTGCCGACGCCGATTCCGAGCCCGACGAGGTAGAACAGGGGCTCGAAGAACCCGGACACCATCACGAGCCAGTAGCGGCGCGCGGCGGTCAGGTTCCGGTAGACGAGGTGGAGCGCGCGGCCGCTCCCGAACGGGAGCCACGGCGCGATCCTCGCCGTGAGCGCGTAGTCCGTCACTTCAGCAGCGTCCTCTCGTGGAAGCGGACGGCGAGCGCCGCGCCGACCGCGACGAACGCGCCGAGGTAGCCGACGTGCGCGAGCGTCGCGACGAGCTCCACGGAGCCGGTGCAGAGGTCGCGGCAGAGCTCGATCCCGTGCCAGAGCGGCGTCGCCCACGCGACCGGCTCGAGCCAGTCCGGCAGCTGCGAGACGGGAAAGAAGGTGCCGGAGAACAGGAACATCGGGATGATCACGAACCGGTTGATCGCCGGGAACCAGCCGCCGCTGCCGTCCTCGAGCATCGGCGAGGACGTGAACGCTGCAAGGGGGGCGTGGAACGCGAGCCCGCAGAGGAGCGCGGCGAACGGTGCGAAGATCGCGAGCGGGGAGTCGATCGCGCCGCCGAGCGCGGCGACCGCGGTGAAGATCGTCGCGGCCACGAGCATCCGAATCACGGACCAGGCCATCGCACCGAGCACCAGCTCGGCGACGCGCACCGGCGTCGCGAGCACGGCGTGGTAGGTCCGGAGCCACCTGATTCCGGCCATTACGGGAAACATCCCGTCGTTCGTGCCGACCTGCATCGCCGTCGTCGCCACGAGCGCCGGCGCAACGAACTCGACGTACGAGAGGCCGCCGAGCGCGGCCTGCTGGTCGTCGATCAGCTTGCCGAGCAGGACGCCGACCGAGACGAGGAAGAAGACGGGGTTCAGGAACGCCGTCGTGATCGTGGCGCGCCACGTCCGGCGGTAGCTGCGCGCGTGCCACGCCGTCACTGCCGTCGCGCGCTGCACCGGCGTCGTCAGCGGCTGCGCCGCGACCGCCGCCATCAGTCGACGAGCGTCCGGCCGGTGAGCGTCAGGAAGACGTCCTCGAGCGTGCTCCGCCGGACGAGCATGCTCTCGACCGCGACGCCCCGCTCGTGCACGGCGTGCACGCACGCGTCACCGTCGTCGGTGCCGATCAGGATGCGATCGGCGAGCACCTCGACGCGGTCTCCCAGCCCGTCGAGCCGGCCGTCGACGCTCGGCTCCCCGGCGAACCGGAGCTCGACGACCTCGCGCTGGACGTACTTCCGGATCAGCTCGCGGGGCGACCCCTGGGCGACGATCTTGGCGCGGTCCATCACGACGAGGCGATCGCACAGCTGCTCGGCCTCGTCCATGTAGTGCGTCGTCAGGACCTGCGTCACGCCCTGCTGCTTGAGCCGGTAGAGGCGGTCCCAGAGGACATGGCGCGCCTGCGGGTCGAGTCCGGTCGTCGGCTCGTCGAGCAGGAGCAGCGACGGCTCGTTCACGAGCGCGCGCGCGATCGTCAGCCGGCGCTTCATCCCACCCGACAGCGGCTCGACGCGGGAGTCGCGACGCTCGTTGAGCTGCACGAACTCGAGCAGCTCGTCCGCGCGCGTCCGGATCACGTCCTTCGGGAGCCCGAAGTAGCGGCCGTAGACGAGGATGTTCTCGTAGACGGTGAGCTCGAAGTCGAGCGTGTCCTGCTGCGGGACGACGCCGAGGCGCTGCTTGATCTCGGCTCCGTGCGTGGCGGGGTCGAGGCCGAGCACGCGCAGCGTCCCGCCGCTGACCGGCGAGACGGCGCCGATCATCCGCATCGTGGAGCTCTTCCCGGCCCCGTTCGGGCCGAGAAAGCCGAACGTCTCGCCACACGCGACGGCGAAGTCGATCCCGTCGACGGCGACGAACTCGCCGAAGCGTTTTGTGAGGCCGCGAGCCTCGATCAGCGGCGCGTCGTCCACGCGCGTGAAGCTAGCAGCGGCCTGCGCGGCGCTAGACGGAAGTCGTCTCGGCGATCGAGCCGGCGCGGAGGCGCGCGAGCGCCTCGGTGAAGTCGTCGTGCGTCACGGCTGCGGCGGCTCCGTCGCCGCTCTCCGCGCGGGCACGCGCCATCGCGGCCAAAGCGGCCTCCTGGCACAGCGCCTTCAGGTCCGCGGGCGAGAGCCCCTCGGTGGCGCGCGCGAGCTCTTCGAGCCGCACCCCCACCGTCGGCATGCGTGCGGCGTGCAGCCGCAGCATCGCCAGCCGCCCCTCCTCGTCGGGAAGCCCGAGCACGATCGTCCGCGAGAGGCGGCCGCCGCGGAGCATCGCCGGGTCGATCTGATCCGGGCGGTTCGTCGCGCCGATGATGAACACGCCGCGCTGGCCGGCGAGGCCGTCGATCTCCGCGAGCAGCTGGTTGACGTGGCTGTCGTGCGGCCCCATCCCCATCTCGCCGCGGCGACCGGCGATCGCGTCGATCTCGTCGATGAAGATGATCGAGGGGCGGTTCTCGCGCGCCCGCTCGAAGAGCTGGCGGATGTTCCGCTCGGACTCGCCGACCCACTTGCTCACCACGTCCGCGCCGGAGATGGGATAGAACGAGCAGCGAGCCTGCGCCGCGAGCACCTTCGCGACCGTCGTCTTGCCGGTGCCGGGCGGGCCCGCGAGCAGCAGCCCCGTCGGCGGGTCGACGCCGAAGCGGCGCGCGGACTCCGGATCCTCGATGACCGCCTGGAGCTGCTGGAGCTGCGCCTTGATCGCCGGCGCCAGGATCAGCGACTCCCACGTCCAGTGCTCGACCGTCGGGCGGTCCTGGCCGCCGAGCCGCTCGATCGCGTTCAACATGTGCTCCGTCGCGAGCTCGAGCTGCTCGCCGCGGTCGGCCGCCTGCTTGAAGACGTCCAGCGCCGCCATGTCGACGACCTTCTCGATCGCCGCCGGCGTCATTCCCTCCGTCCGCCGCACGAGCTCCTCGAGGTCGATCTCGCGCGCGGCGGGGCGATCCTCGAGCTCGGTCTCGAAGATCGCGCGGCGCGCGTCCGCGTCCGGGAGGTCGATCCGGATGTGGCGGTCGAAGCGGCCGGGGCGGATCACCGCTGGATCGAGGTGCTCGATCCCGTTCGTCGCGGCCATCACGAGCAGCCTGCGCTCGTCCCGGTGCGCCTCGAGGGAGGTGAGTAGCTGGTTCACCGTTCGCCGCGACTCCTGGTCGGGCGTGTTGTCGCGCCGCTGCGCGACGGAGTCGAACTCGTCGAAGAAGAGCAGGCACGGAAGGGTGGCGAGCGCCGTCTGGAACGCCTTGTCGATGTTGCGCGCGGAGCCGCCGACGATCCCCGCGACCAGGTCGCCCGTCGAGACGTGCATCAGGTTCAGCCCGTACTCGCCGGCGATCGCGCGCGCGAAGTACGTCTTGCCGACACCGGGCGGACCGTGGAGGAGGATCCCGTTCCACTCGATCCCGTAGCGCTCGGCGTCCTCGGGGTGCTCGAGCATCAGACCGACGGTGTCCCGGACCTCCTGCTTGAGCTTCTCCATCCCACCCACCTCGCCGAAGGTGATCAGCTCGTCGGGCGGCTGAACGTCGAACTCGCCGCTGCCGTCGCCGCCGCCCATCATCCCGCCGCCGAGGAGGTTCCCGAGCGGGTTCGCGGCCGCCGCGCTCCGCGTGCGCGCGCGCTGGGCGCGCCTCCGCTTGCGCGCGGCGGCGGCCGTCGCCTCACGTGAGGCGCCGTCGCCGGGCGGCGTCTGCTCCGGCTTCGGCTGGGGCTCCTCCTCGAGCGGAAGCGGCTCCTCGTCGGTCACCTCGACCCACTCACCCGTCCGCGGATCGATCCTGAACGAGCGCGCCCCCTGCATCGAGAGCAGGTGCTCGAAGAGGCCGCCGAAGGGAAGCATGCCGAACGGCGACATCGCCGTCGGGTGCTGCGCGTCGTCTTCGGCGCCGCCGCGCTGCCGCCGCGCCGCCTCGAGCGCCCGGCGCTCCTGCTCCTCGAGGCGGCGCCGCCGCGAGATGCTGCCGGCGATGCTCGCGACGGCCGCGATCACGAAGACGAGCAAGATCAGCTCCACGCGACCGCTCTACCCGTTCTCGCGCGGCGTATGCGCCGCGTCGCAGCAGCTACGCGGCGAGGCCGAGCAGGCGCCGGAGCTCCTGCGGGTCGTGCAGCAGGCGCGCGAGCGCGTCGAGACTCGCGTCGACGGCGGCCGCGAACGCGTCCGCGCCACCGAAGCGCTCGAGCGTCTCCGGCACGACGAACTTGACGAGCAGCGCCGCAGTCCCCGGCGGCAGCGCCGCGAAGTGGACGCTCAGGATCCCGTGATCGCGTAGGAGCAGCATCGCGAGCGCCGCCGTCGCCTCGTACGGCACCAAGTAACACTTTGTTACTTGGCTGCGGGAGCGGCGCGCTGCCTCAGCGAGGATCGCCTCTGCCTCGAGCTTCACGGCCACCGGCGTTCGCGAGACGACGGCGCCGAGCCTGGCGTCGAGGGCGTCGCCGACTACGTTCGTCGCGTCGACGAGCTCGCGCACGCGCTCGGGGCGATAGCCGCGCAGCGACCGGACGACCGCGGGGTAGAGCATCGGCCGCGCCTCGAGGCCGAGCTCGATCGCGCGCGCCCGGATCGCTGCGACGAGCTCGGCACGCCCCGCGAGGAGCCAAGGCGCGGCCCGGTTGTGCCGTACTTGTCGAGCCCCGTCGCGCCGACGTCCGCGCCGAGCTCGAGCGTCCGCGGCTGCCCGAAGATCGCGGGGCCGACGCGGGCGCCGCCCGCGTCGTCGACGAAGACGCGGCCCCGGCCGCGCGTGCCGCGTCGACGGCCGCCCGCAGCTCCTCTTCCGGCAGCACGTCGTAGGTGACGGCGAGGCGCGTCAGCACGACGAGATCGGCGTCGTCCATCGCGCCGCCGTCCACGAACTCGCCGCCGGCGAGACGAACGGCACGGACGATCGCGGGGTGCGTGTACGTGGGCGAGACGCCGACCACGGTGTCGCCGGGGTCGACGAGCACCTGCATCGCGGCGACGGCCGCGGCGGTCAGCCGGTTCGCGACGAAGACGTCGTCGCGCCCGGCGACGCCGCCGAGGTGCTCGAGCGCCAGCTCCGCGAGCTCCTCGCCCACGAGCGCGGGCGCGAGATCGTCGTCCATGAGCGGGATATCCGCCTCGTCCAGGACGAGCGAGCGCTCGAGCCCCGTGAAGTCGTAGAGCGTGCCCTCGCCGCGCCGGCGCTCGACGATCCGCCAGGCCGCGCGCAGCTTCGCGACGTCGTCGGCCGTGGAGCGCAGCAGGTCGCCGCGCTCGTACGGGAGCCGCTCCGTCGCGCTACGCAACGAGCCGCCGCTCGAGCCACCCCGCCAGCCGCGTGAGCGGGAAGCACATGACGAAGAACGCGAACGCGACGGCGCCGTAGATCTCGAACGCGTGGATCTGGAAGATCCCGGACGGCGGCGGCGCAGCGAGGCGCTCCACCGACTGCTCGCCCGTCTCCAGCAGCTCGGAGCCGCCGATCACCTGGATCAGCGTCGTGTTCAGGATGATCGCGACGAGCAGGCTGACGAGCGGCGGGATCAGCCGCCGCAGCGCCTGCGGGAAGATGACGAAGCTGTGGCGCCCGACCCAGCCGAATCCGAGCGCGGAGGCCGCCTCGTGCTGCTCGCGCGGGATCGACTGCACGGCGCCGCGGGTCGCCTCCGCGATCTGCGCGCTGCCCCAGAGCGTCAGCGTGATGATCCCGCTCGTGAACGGGTCGAAGCGGAAGCGGGGCACGAGCGTCGGCACCGCGAAGTGGATCAGGAAGAGCGTCACGATGATCGGCAGCCCGCGCCAGATCTCGATGTAGAGCCGGATCAGGGCCTGCGTCGGCCAGAAGCGAATCGTGATCAGCGTGCCGAGGAGGACGCCGATGACCGTGCTCGTGAGGAGCGAGATCGCGGCGGTGCGCAGCGTGTTCCGGAGCCCGACCTCGAGCATGTAGCGGAAGACGGGCTCGACCCAGTCGGGAAGGAGCGCGATCATCGGCTCTCCGGCAGGGCAAGCCGCCCCTCGAGCCCGCGGATCCCGGCCGACAGCGACCAGACGAGCGCGAGGTAGACGGCGCCGAGCACCGTGAACGTCTCCGCCGTCTCCAACGTGAGCGCGTTCACCTGGAGCGCCGAGGTCGTGAGCTCCTCGTAGCTGATCACGTAGAGCAGCGCCGTGTTCTTCAACACCGCGATGTACGTGTTGATCGACGACGGCAGCGCGATGCGGCCGCCGATCGGCAGCGTAACGTTCAGGAACGTCGCCACGCGGCCGAAGCCGAGCGCGAGCGCGCCCTCGCGGAACCGCCACGGGACCGCCTCGAACCCCGCGCGAAAGTTCTCGGTGTTGAACGCGCCGCCCCAGATCATCACCGCGAGCCACGCCACGGTGAAGACGTCGAGTCGCACGCCCGGCCACGGTCCGATCGGCTGCGGGAGAGCGAAGTAGAGGAAGAAGATCTGGACGAGGATCGGGGTGTTGCGGATCAGCTCGACGTAGGCCGACGCGAGCTGGCTGATGACGGGAACACGGTGTGCGCGCGCGGCGCCGAGCACCGCTCCGATCACGAGCGCGCCCCCGATTGCGATCGCCGAGACGAGCAGCGTCCGCCCGAGCCCCCTGAGCAGGAACTCCCAGTTCTCGGAGACGTAGCTCCCGAGGTCGTAGGTGATCCCTACGAGCATCCGCGGTCAGCGCGGGAGCGGCCGCGTGACGCGACCGCTCCCGCCGTTCTTCGTGCCTGGTTCGCCTACGGGCACACGGTGTCGGGCGCCGGCGCCGTCGCCGGCGCGTACCCGAACGTGTTCCGCGGCCGCAGGATGTTCCGCGAGAACCCGGCGACGAACCGTGCCGGGACGTTGGCGCGTAGGATCGCCATGAACCGATCCGCCTTGCGCATCAGCTCGAGGCGCGAGTCGACCCAGCGCTTCATGGCGACGTTCCCCTGCCTGATGCCGATGCCGTACGGCAGCGCCAGGAACGTGTCGTTCGTGAGCTTCGTGTTCCGGTCGGCCGCCGCGATGCCGACGAGGACCGTGTCGTCCCACATCAGCGTGTCGGCGCGACCCTGGTTGAACGCGAGCGCGGCGTTCGTGAAGTTGTCCGTCACGACGAGCCTCGTGTTCGAGAAGCAGCGCCGCACCCAGCGGTCGTAGATCGAGCCCGACGTCGTCACGACCGTCCGGCCGTTGAGATCGCGCAGGCTGTTGATCGGCGAGTCGTTCCGGACGAGAAGCCGGCCCGTCGCCTGGTAGTACGCGCGCGAGAAGTCGATCCGCGTGTCGCGGTCACGCGTGTACGTGAACGTCGCAATCACGAGGTCGACCCGCCCCGTCGTCAGCGCCGGCTCGCGCGCCGGCGTCGGCGTGCAGACGAAGCTGACGCGGTTCGGGCGTCCGAACGCGTACCTGGCGAACCAGCGCGCGATCTCGACGTCGAAGCCGTCGTGCTGCCCGCGGACGTTGATGTAGCCGAACGGCGGCGCGTCGCACTTGACGCCGATGACCCATCGCCGTCGCTGTCGCACCTCGGCAGGCAGCCGCGGCAGCGGCCTGCGCCTCTGAGCCTCGGCGTTCGCCGCCTCGGCGGTCGCCGGCGTCGCCTGCGACGCGTCGGCGCGCGACCCCCCCGCAGGCGCGGCGAAGCTCCACGCCGCGAACGCGGCCGCGGCAACGGTCACTGCGAGCGCAACCCCCATCAGTCGCTTCATTCGGTGACTCCTTCCTCGGTAACGGTGAGCTCCTCGAGGGAGTGCTCGAGCTGAAGAGTACGCCGTAGGAACCGGCGCGTGCGCTCCTCGCGCGGATTGTCGAGCACCTCCACCGGCGGGCCCTCCTCCACGATGCGGCCGCCGTCCATGAACACGACGCGGTCACCGACCTCGCGCGCGAACTGCATCTCGTGCGTGACGACGAGCATCGTCATCCCCGACCGCGCGAGATCGCGCATCACGACGAGGACCTCGCCGACCAGCTCGGGGTCGAGCGCCGACGTGACCTCGTCGAAGAGCATCACGTGCGGCTCCATCATCAGCGCACGCGCGATCGCGACACGCTGCTGCTGGCCGCCGGAGAGCTGGTGCGGGTACTGGTGCGCCTTCTCGGCGAGGCCGACGCGCGCGAGCAGCTCGTGCGCGCGAACCTCGGCCTGCGCCCGCGGAGCCTTGCGGATGCGGCGCGTGGCGAGCGTCAGGTTATCGATCGCCTTCAGGTGCGGGAAGAGGTTGAACTGCTGGAAGACGATCCCGATCCGCTGGCGCAGCGCGGAGACGTTCACGCCCTTGCGCGTCACCTCTTCGCCCTCGATGAAGATCCGGCCGGAGTCGAGCGGCTCGAGCAGGTTGATGCAGCGGAGGAGGGTGCTCTTGCCGCTCCCGCTCGCGCCGATCACGACCAGCACCTCGCCCGGAGCGACGCTGAGGTCGATCCCGTTGAGGACGACGTTGTCGCCGAAGCTCTTGCGGACGTCCTCGAGCCGGACCATCGGCTCCGCCGTGGCGCGGGGCAACGTGTCGGCCGCAGTGCTCACCTGAGCCGATGGATACAACGAGACGCCGCGCGCGAAGTCAAGCGCGAGGCGCGGCCCGTTTGCCGCCGAACCGCGCGCGGAAGAAAGGATCCACGTGCGCCTCGCTCGGCTCGCCGCCGTGACCTCGCTCGCGGTCGTCGCGACCGCCGGGTTCGTCGCGCCCGCGAACGCGGGGCCGATCATCGACCGCGCCGCCGAGGGTCTGCGGACGAGCCCTGTCTACGTCGATCCCGACGCCGAGCAGAGCATCAGCGCGGAGGACGCCGAGCGCCTGCGGGCGGAGATCGCACGTTCGGGGAGCGGCGCGATGTACGTCGCCATCCTGCCCTCGGCGGCTCGCGACGAGGCGGGCGGAGCACCCGAAGGCGTGCTGCAGGAGCTGCACGACCGGCTGCGGCGCGAGGGAACGTACGCCGTCGTCGTCGGCAACCAGTTCCGTGCGGGGAGCGACGTGCTTCCCGGCGGAGAGGCGGCTCGCCTCGCGGACGCGGCGTTCGCCGAACACGCGTCGGCCGGGGTGGCACCGACCCTGCTCGAGTTCGTGCGGAGCGTCGGTGACGCGCGCGAAGGCCGCTCCGCCGAGGCTGACGCGGAGGAGGCGGAGGGCGGGGGGATCCCGGGCGGGCTCGTGCTGCTCGGCCTCGGGGCCGGCGGTCTCGGCTTCTTCCTCTGGCGGCGCCGGCAGCGGGAGACGCAGGAGAACGCGGAGCTCGCGGAGGTGAAGCAGGAGGCGCAGGCGGACCTGCTGGCGCTGGCGGAGGAGATCCGGGAGCTCGACCTCGACGTCGAGATGCCGAACGCGGACCTGCGGGCGAAGGAGGACTACGCCGCGGCCGTCGCGGCGTACGAGCGCGCGGACGCCGCCCTCGACCGGGCGCGCGAGCCCGAGGACCTGGAGCACGTGTCGTCCGCGCTCGAGGAGGGGCGGTACGCGATGGCCTCGGCGAAGGCGCGGCTCGCCGGGCTCGAGCCGCCCGAGCGGACGCCGCCGTGCTTCTTCGACCCGCGCCACGGGCCCTCGGTCGCCGAGGCGGAGTGGGCGCCGCCGGGCGGCGCTCCGCGTCCCGTGCCGGTGTGCGCCGCGGACGCGCAGCGAATCGCCGACGGGCGCGAGCCCGCGACGCGCGAGGTCAGCGTCGGCGGTGAGCGCGTGCCGTACTGGGCCGCGCCGCCGACGTACGCGCCGTACGCGGGCGGGTTCTACGGCGGCTTCGGCGGCCTCTTCCCCGGGCTGATCATCGGCTCGATGCTCGGCTCCGGGTTCGGGTTCGGCAGCGCGCTCGGAGGAGGCCTCGGCGGCGACTACGGCGGGGACGAGCTCGGCGGGGGCGGCTTCGACCTCGGCGGCGGGGACTTCGGGGGCGACTTCGGAGGCGGCGATTTCGGCGGAGGCGACTTCGGCGGTGAGTAGCCGCTGGTTCCTCGCGCTCGGAGCCGTCGCCGCGGCGGGAGCGGCATGGTGGCTCTTCGGTCGCCCGTCCGAGCGCGAGGAGGAGTGGTTCGAGTCGGCGGGGGTCGTCCGCGTCGGGCCGCCCGTCGACGAGCCGCCCGGCGAAGGCGAGGCGTCGGCGGGCTAGCGCCGCCCGCGCCTCGGCCTGAGCAGCGGCACCGGGGACGCACGCTCCGGCACCGGCGCCGGCGACGGCGCCGGGCGCTCCGCGTCGGGATCGCTCACGACCTCCTCGGCCGGCTCGGCGTCCGGCGGCTCCGGCCCGCGCTCCCACGGATCGACGACGTCGCCCTGCGCCGCGAACTCGGGTTCGGGCTCGGGCTCCCACGGCACGTCGACGGCCGCGGGATCGACGGCCGGAGCGACGTCGATGACGTGGACATGCCGCGGCGCCGGAGCCTCGAGCGGCGCGTCCCCCGCCGGCGGCACGTGGTCGCCGCCCCTGCGCCTGCGGAACCAGCGGCGGCGGCGGGGGGTGGGTTCGGGCGCGGCTTCGGCGTCCGTCGCCGGGGCCACGGGCTCCGGTTCCGGCTCCGGCTCGGGCTCCGCGAGCGCGGCCGCGCCGGGCTCCTCCTCCGCGGCTGCCTCCACGAGCGGCTCGGGCTCCTCCACCAAGGACTCGGGCGCCTCGGCCTGCACTTCGGGCGCTTCGTGCTGCGCCTCCTCCCAGCGCTCCGGCTCGGCCTCCCGGTCCGGCTCCGGCTCCGGCTCCGGTGCGGCGGAGAGCGTCTCCCGGGCCGCCGGCTCCGGATCGACGCCGAGCACGCGCACGTGCCGCGCCTCGCCCGTCTCGAGCGGCTCGACGTCCTTCGCCTCGCGCCGGCGCAGCCAGCGGCGTCGGCGTGGCTCGGCGGCGGCCAGCTCGACCTCCGCGACCGGCTCGACCTCCGCGACCGGCTCGACGTCCGCGACCGGCTCGACGTCCGCGACCGGCTCGACGTCCGCGACCGGCTCGACCTCTGCGAGCGGCTCGACGAGCGGCTCCGGCTCGCTCTCGACGGCGAGCGGCTCGTGGATCATCGTCTCGCCGCCCGTCTCTGCCGGAGCAGCCTCCGCGAAGGGCGCGGCCGCGGGCGCGAGCACCCCTGGCCGCGTCACGGTGCGCCGCGTCGAGGCGAAGATCTCGAACGTGCCGACGAGGAGGAACGCCGCGAGCCCGGAGGCGACGATCAGCAGGCTCGAGAGCCCCCCGACGGCGGCGATGACGGGGACGGCGATGATGAACGCCGTCTCGAAGAAGACACGCGCGACAGGGAGTCGCGTCTCGACCCGCTCGCGCGGAGAGGCCCACGCGCCGTGCGTCGGGGTCCACACGGGCCGCGTCCCCGGCAGGGGGCCCCACGACGCCGCGCGGAGGTCACGGATGTCCGCCCGGAGCTCCCGCGCGTGCCTGCCGAACGCCTCGACGGACTCCAGCACGCGCAGCGTCGCGTCGAGCTGGGCCGCGTGCCGGTAGAACGAGTCGAACGCGGCCTCGACGGCGGCGCGCTCGTAGCCGCGCTCGGCGACCGGCAGGTCCTCGACGCGCGGCAGACCGTCGGGCGGACCGTCGCCGCCGTCCCAGCGCTCGCTTTCCGCGTTCCAGCCGCTCTCGCTCACCGGGTCAGTATGACGAGCCGGGCCGGCGTCGCTCCGCCGACGTGCGGGTACGCTGCCCCGGTGCGCCGCGCACTCCTCCTCCTCCTGCCGCTCGCGCTCGTCGCCTCCGGCTGCAGCGTCGGGGAGGAGGAGACGGGGGCGGAGCCTGCGCGCACCGTCACCGTCGTCGAGACGGGCGAGGACCAGGTCGCCACGACGGGCACGGGCGACGAGGGAGCAGGCGGCGGCGGCGGAGCGGGCGGCTTCGAGGAGATTCCCGACATCGTCGACCGCGTCGGCCCGTCGGTCGTGACGGTCGTCGTCAACGGCGGCGAGGGGAGCGGCGTGATCTGGGACGACGACGGCACGATCGTCACGAACCACCACGTCGTCGAAGGCCAGCGCGAGGCGCGGATCGTGCTCGCGAGCGGCGACCGGATCCGCGCGCGCGTGCGCGCGACCGACGAGCGGACCGACCTCGCGGTGCTCCGCGTCGAGCGGTCGGGCCTACCGGCCGCCGAATTCGCCGACGACCTGCCGGACGTCGGCGACCTCGCGGTCGCGATCGGGAACCCGCTCGGGTTCGAGAACACGGTCACCGCAGGCATCGTCTCCGGCCTCCACCGCGCGATCCCGGCCGGCGGCGCGCAGCCCGCGCTCGTCGACCTGATCCAGACCGACGCGGCGATCTCGCCGGGCAACTCGGGCGGCGCGCTCGTCGACGACCACGGCCGTGTGATCGGCATCAACGTCGCGTACCTGCCGCCGCAGAGCGTCGGCGCCGTGTCGATCGGGTTCGCGATCCCCGCGCCGACCGCGATCGACGTCGTCGAGGAGCTGCTGACGACGGGACACGTCCGCCATGCCTACCTCGGGGTGCAGGCGCGCGAGGTCACCTCCGAGGTCGCGGACGCGTTCGACCTCCCGGTCGAGGAGGGCTTGATCGTGGAGGACGTGTCGCGCGACACGCCGGCGTACCGCGCCGGGATTCGCAACGGTGACGTGATCGTCAGCTTCGACGGCCGGCCGATGCGCGCCGTCGAGGACCTGGTCGGCGCGCTGCGCGGTCATGACCCCGGCGACCGCGTGCCGGTCATCTTCGTGGACGACGACGACCGGCGCGAGGTCACGGTGACGCTCGCCGAACGGCCCGCCGAGGCGGGTTAGTAGGCCGCTCCGGATAGGCCCGCGCGCTAGCGGCGGCGGCGCCGCAGGCCCCGCGTCTCGAGCGCCCGCACGAGATCCGTCATCGAGAGGAAGCCGACGAGGCGGCTGTCGTCGAGCACGAGACCGCGGTGCACGTCACTCTCGCCCAGCTCGGCCAGCGCCTCGACGAGCTCCTGCTCGGCGCGGAGCGTCGGCACCTGCTCGAGCGGGATCATGCAGTCGCGCACCGTCCGCGCGTCCCACTCGGCCCGCGGCACCTGTGCGACACATCGGAACGGGAGCAGCCCGATCGCGCGCCCACCCTCGACGACCGGATACGTCGTGTGCCGCCGCGTCCACAGCACGTCGTCGAGGAAGTCGCCGAGCCGAAGGTCCGGCGTCACCGTCGCCGGCTCTCGGACCATCAGGTCGCTGACGCGCAGGCCGGCGAGCGCGTCGCGGACAGCGAGGTGGCGTGCCTCGGCGCTCGCGGCGCCGAGGAGAAACCAGCCGATGAACGCGAGCCACACGCCGCCGATGGAGTCGTCGCCGAAAACGAAGAGCGCGATTCCGCCGGCGATGAAGAGGAAGGCGAATGCGCGCGCGACGCCGGCCGCGATCCGCGTCGCCCAGGCGAAGTCGCGCCGCGCAGCCCACAGGGCCGAGCGCAGGACGCGGCCGCCGTCGAGGGGCAACGCCGGGAGCAGGTTGAACGCGAGCAGCACGAGGTTCGTGATCCCCAGCCACGCGAGCACGCCGTCGACGGCCGTGGGCAGGTCGAGGAAGAACGCCGCTGCGACGGACGCCGCGCCGAGGACGAGTGACACGAGCGGACCGGCGACGGCGATGCGGAACTCGGCCCCCGCGGACCGGAACATGCCGAGGAACTTTGCGACGCCCCCGAAGAGCCAGAGCGTGATCCCTTCGATCTCCATTCCCTCGCGGCGCGCCTGGAGCGCGTGGCCGAGCTCGTGCAGGAGCAGCGACGCGAAGAAGAGGACGGCGGCCGCGACCGCCATCGCGAGGTACGTCTCGCGCGAGAGCCCGGGGTTCTCAGCCGGAAAGATCGCGGTCGCGAGCGACCAGACGATGAGCGCGAGCACTGCGAGCCAGCTCCAGTGGACGCCGATGCGAATCCCGGCGATGCGCCCCAGCTCGACGCTGCTGTTCACCCGGCCGAGTCTACGTCGGCGCGAGACGCGCGCCGCCGGGCGCCTCCGCTAGGCGCGGACGACGACGCTCGACGCGAACTTGTCGTGCCAGGTCTGCTTCTCGGCGTCCCAGAGCATCCACAGGTAGCCGAGGAAGAGCGGGAGCGTCGAGACGATGCGGCCGACGTAGCGAACCGCGGCGCGGCCGAAGCCGATCACCTCGCCGCCCCGCTGGTCCGCGACGCGGATCCCAAGCGCACGCTTCCCGAGCGTCTGCCCGGTGCTCCCCTCGAAGTACGTGAAGTACGCGAGACCGATCGCGACGCCGAGCCCGTTCGCGGTCGTGTCCGGCAGCATCGACTTGAGCACGGCGCCGACGACGCTCAGCAGCAGGCCGTCGAGGAGGATCGCGCCGAGCCGCCGCGCGAAGCTCGCGCGCTCCGCGGCGACCGCGGCCGTCTCTCCCGCGGTCGTCTCCGACGCTTGTGCGTACTCGCTCATACCACCGTCGTTCCCGCCGCGCGCCGGCATCCAAACGTTCAGCTCCGAACGGCCTTGGCGGCGGCGAGGTCCTCGAGGAAGCTCTCGTCGGCGAGGGAGGCGGGAGCGCCGCCGACCTTCCGCCGGAGCGCGACCGCGAGGCTGCGCGCGACGTCCGCGCGTGCGCCCGCTTCGAGGTCGTCGCGGCGCTCGAGGAAGCTGCGCACCGCCCCCACGTCGTCGGCCGTCACGGCCGAGACGTCCCACGCCACCGTCTCCGCCCCGGCCGAACGCAGCGCCGCACTCCGCGCCCGTGCCGGCTGCCGCTCGCGCACGACGAGCGTCCCGGCCGCGAGGTCGCCGAGCCGCTGGTTCCGGCGCGTCGCGAGGATGCTGCCGATTCCGACGAGGTACGAGAAGCCGGGCTGCAAGTCGATCAGGCGCACGACGTTGCGGATCGCGCTCGTGAGGAAATTCACCGGCTGCCCGCCGGAGCGCACGACGCGGAGCCCCGTGAGACGCTTTCCAGGCGTGCGGCCCGACGCGAAGACCTCGAACAGGACGTCGTAGCCGAAGATGACGAGGAAGAGGACGATCGAGAAGACGGCGCCCCCGAACCCGAGCGGGTCGAAGCGGAAGAACGTGTACGCCGCGGCGAGCACCGTCGTGAACTGGATCGCGAGGTCGACGAGCGCTGCGACGAAGCGCGATCCGACGCCGGCGAGGGTGAGCTCGAGATCGACGCCTTCCGGTGTCTCGATCCGGACCCGGTCCTCGTACTCCACGCCGTGAACCTAGAGCGTTTCCTCCGCGAGCGCGAGCCTTCGTGGCGCGAGCTGGAGCGGCTCGTACGGGAGGCGAAACGGCGTCCCGAGCGGCTCGGCTTCGGCGGCGTGCGCGACCTCGGCGCCCACTACCGTGCGGCGGCGGCCGACCTCGCGCTCGCGCGCAGGCGGTTCGCGGGCGACCCCGTCGTCGCGCGGCTGGAGCAGCTCGTCGGGCGCGCCCGGCACCTCGTGTACGCCGCGCCGCGGCGGCGGCTCGCGCTCGGGCGATTCTTCGGCACCGACTACTGGCGCCTCGTCGCGGCGCGGCGGCTGTCCATGCTCGCGGCGGCCGCGTTGCTGTTCGCGCCCGCGCTGCTCGCGGGCGGTTGGGCCCTCGAGGACCCGGCCGCGGCGGGCGGGCTCCTACCGGCGGAGTACGCCGCGGTCACGGAGCCACGCCCGGAGGGTGCGGACCTCGGGCTGTCCCCCGGCGAGGAAGCGAACTTCTCGAGCGAGGTCTTCACGAACAACATCCGCGTGACGCTGCTCGCCTTCGCGGGCGGCCTCACCGCGGGGCTCCTGACCGGGCTCGTGCTCGTCCTCAACGGCGTCCTCCTCGGCGCAGTCACGGGTCTTGCCACCGACGCCGGGAACGGGCGCGTGTTCACGGAGCTGGTGATCGCGCACGGCGTCCTCGAGCTCTCGTGCATCGTGGTCACGGCCGCGGCCGCGCTGCGCATGGGGTGGGCGATCGTCGAGCCGGGTCGGAAGACGCGCGCGGAGTCGCTCCGGAACGAGGCGCGGCCGGCCCTCGCGATCGTGCTCGGGACCGCGCCGTGGCTCGTCCTGGCAGGTCTCGTCGAAGGCTTCGTGACGCCGGAGGGGCTCGGGCTCGCGACCGTCACCGCCGTGGGCTTCGCGCTCGGCGTCGTCTACTGGGCGCTCGTCTGGTGGCGCGGACGCGTCAGAGGCGAGCCCGCGCCTTCGCTCTGAGGTACGCGCGGACGCACGCGGCGCCGAGCTGTGCCGGCGGCGCCTCCACGACCTCGGCTCCGGCGCCGCGGAGTCGCGCGGCAACGCGACGGCGCGCGTCGAGCACGTCGAGGGCGGCGGCCGCGGCGTAGACGTCGCCGGGTCGCTCGGGGTCGCGGGCCAGCAACGCGGTCAGGTCGGTGTCCGCGGCGCTCGCGACCGCGACCGCGTGCCGCCTCAGCACCGGCATCGCCTCGACGAGCGGACGGGCCGCGGCCTCCTCCAGCAGGTCGGTGAGGACGAGAACGAAGGACCGCTTCGCGTCAGCGACGCTCCGGAAGGCGAGCTCGTAGTCGCTGTCGACGGCCGCGGGCTCGACGTCGAAAAGCGCCCGGAGGGCCGGCCGGGCGCCCTTGCGCCGCGGCGGGAGGTCGCGCCGGATCGCGGCGTCGAACGCGACGACGCCGAACCGATCCCCGGCCTCGTCCGCGACGACCGCGAGCGCCGCGAGCGCGTCCACGGCCGCGTCGAGGCGTGTGTGGTCGGCAAGGGGCGCCGCCATCAGGCGGCCGGCGTCGACGAGGCAGATCACGTCGCGGTCCTGCTCGACGCGGTACTGGTTGCTCATCGGGCGCCCGAGACGCTCGGTCGCCGCCCAGTTCACCTGCCGGATGTCGTCGTCGGGCAGGTAGTCGCGGATCGACTCGAACTCGGTGCCGAGGCCGAGCGGCCCGCGCGTGTGCCGGCCGGTCTCGCGGAAGCGTCCGTGGCGGACCGCGTGGGCGAGCCGCCACGCCGCGGGCAGGTCCGGGTACACGAGCACCTCGGCGTCCTCGAGCGCGCGGCCGTACGACGCGCCGAGCCGGAGCGGCCCCTCGACGCGGTACGCGACACGCGCCAGGACGTGACGCCCGCGGCGCCGCGGGCGCAGCGTCGCGTGCAGGCGCTCGTCCGCTTCGGCGGGCTCAGCGCGGAGGTCGGGCGGCAGCGGCTGGCGGAGCCTGATCCGTCCGGCCGGACGCTCGACCGGCTCGAGCCGCAGCGGCGCGGCTACGCCCCTGTAGAGGATCGGCGGCAAGTCCCGGACGAGCTCCGGCGCCTGCCGCGCGAGCCACGCGTCGACCGCGCTGGCAGTCGCGACCGCGAGCATCGCGAGCGCGACGACGGGGAGCGGCAGGAGCAGCGACGCGAGCGCCGCGACGCCGAGGGCGGCTGCCGCGCGCGGTGTTGGACTCACCGCGGAACGGGAACGGCCTCGAGAGCCGCGCGCACCGCGTCGTCGGCCGTGAAGCGCTCGAGCTCGGCCTCCGGGCGCATCACGAGCCGGTGGCGCAGAACCGCCGGCGCCATCCCCGCGACGTCGTCGGGCGTCACGAAGCCGCGGCCGGCGAGCTGCGCGGCGGCCTTCGCCGCCGCCGAGAGGTGAACGGCCGCGCGCGGGCTCGCGCCGAGCTCGACGCTCGGAAGCGTGCGCGTCTGGCGCACGATCGCGACGACGTACGCGGCGACCTCGTCCGTGACGGACGTCTCGTCGACCGCCGCGGCGGCCGCGGCGAGCTCGTCCGGCCCCGCCACGGGAGCGACGTCGGCCAGCGAGGCGGGGGCGAGGCCGCGGTGGGCGAGCGCCAGCATCTCCCGCTCGTCCCGCTCGTCGAGGTACGCGATCACGACCTTGAAGAGGAAGCGGTCGAGCCAGCCTCCGGCAGCGGGTAGGTCCTTCGTACTCGATCGGGTTCTGCGTCGCGACGACGAGGAACGGTGCCGGCAGAGGGTGCGGAACGCCGTCGATCGAGACCTGCCGCTCCTGCATCGCCTCGAGCAGCGCCGACTGCGTCTTCGGCGGCGCGCGCGGTTGATCTCGTCAGCGAGGAGCACGTTCGTGAAGATCGGCCCGGGCCGGAACACGAGCTCCGACGCGCGGAGCGCCATCGTCCCCGTGACGTCGGAGGGGAGCATGTCGGGCGTGAACTGGAGCCGGCGGAAGTCGACGCGAAGCGCGCGTGCGGTCGCGTTCGCGAGCAGCGTCTTCGCCACGCCGGGCGGCCCCTCGAGCAGCACGTGCCCGCCCACGACGGCGGCGGCGAGCAGGTACTCGACGGCGTCGCGCTGCGCCACGACGACCTTCTCGATCTCCGAGCACGCGGTCGCGCAGGTCCTCACCGCGCCGCCGCCTCCGCACGCCCGTCCGCTTCGCACCGCTCGAGCCGCGCGAGCGCGCGCCCGAGCGCGAGGAGCTCGCGGTCGCTCGCGATCGTGCCGGCGACGGCCGCGGCCTCGTCCTGCGGCAGCCGCCGGCGTCGCGGCGCGCGCGCGTCTTCGCGAGCACGACGCCGAGCGCCTCGACGTACTCGCGACGAGGCGGCGGCAGCGCGCGCTCCTCCCGCTCCGGCGGTCCGAGCCTCCGGCCGCGCGCGACCATCCACGCGAGCGCGGCGACGAGGAGGCCGCCGAGCGTCCAGCGCCAGCGTGGCGGGATCGCGCCGAGCCCGCTGGCGCGCCCGTAGCCGTGGACGCTCTCCGCGAAGTGCACCGGCCGGCCGCGCGGGCCCGCGAGCGCGAGCGCGAAGGCCGCGTTGTCCGCACGGTCGAGCAGGCGGTTCTGGAGCGGCGACGCGTCCGCCAGCAGGACGACGCGCCCGCGTCCGACGGCCGCGACGGCCGCGACCGAACGGCCTCCGCCGGCCAGCAGCGGGAGCGCGCGGCCGGTGTCGGCCCACGATCCGTCGCCCGCGGTGCGCACCTCCCGCACGCCCGAGACCTCGGCCACGGGCGCGACGGGACGTGTGCGCTTCGCACCCGCGCCGGTCCACCTGGCGGCGCGCGCGAGCGCGCCGAGCCAGTCGACGGGGAACCAGCCGCCGCCGACGAGGCGCCCGCCGGCGCCGACGAATCGGCGCAGCGCATCCGTGTCCTCGGCGGCGACGTCCCCCGGATCGAGGACGACGAGCGTCGCGCGCGGATCGAGCTGCGCCTCGCGCAGGGGCTCGCGCAGCCTCCTGATCGGGTGCCCGGACCGCCGCAGCAGGTCGGCGTACGCGGCAAGACCCGCCGGCGCAGTTGCGAACGACGACGACTCGGGCCCACCCGGAGCGCGCGTCGCGTCGTCCAGCTGTCGCAGCAGGAGGAGTGCGCCGATGACGGCCGCGACGGCGATCGCGCCGCCGCGCACGAGACCCGGCCTCACGCCGCCGCCTCCGCGACGACGCGCGGCCACCCCGCGCGCGCCGCCGCCACGTCGTCGCGACTCGCGCGCCGCCCGCCGTAGACGACCTCGTCGAAGACGCGTGCGAGCGCCTCGAACTCGCGCGAGCGCACGCGACTTGCGACCTCGCGGGTCGTCAGCGACTCGCGGTAGCGAAGCACCTTCTGCTCTTCCAGCCTGAGCAGCCCCGCGCGGAACCGGAGGCGCAGCGCCTGCTCGAGGTCGCCGTTCCGCTCCGCCTCGTCGGCCGCGCGCTCGAGCTGCCGCGCGGTGGCGACCCGCGAGCGCGGCGCACCCGGCGCGCCTGCGTGCCGTGCGACACGGCGCCGCGCGAGCAGGAGCGTGACCAAAACCGCCGTCGCGATCACGACAGCGGCGAGTGCCGTCCACAGCGTGCGGCTGCCGCCCGGGATGCGATCGGCGAGCCAGGCGAACGGCCGGCCGAGCGGCCGGACGCGCTCGCCGATCCAGTGCAGGACGCCGCGCAGCGGGCGCGGCAGCTCGCTGCGGTGGAAGCGCGACTCGGCCAGGATGCCGGCCGCGCGAGCGCGCGCCGCCGCCGCGTCGACGCTGCGCTCGCGACCGCCCTGCGCGAGAACCTCCAGCCGCGCTCGGAGCTCCGCGCCGTCCGCGCCGCGGAACGCCTGCTCGATGTCGACGGGCTTCCCGTCGACGGAGTCGACGCGGCGCAGGCGCTCGAGCGCCTGCGCGCCGCCCGCCGCGCCGGCCGCGAGCTGCTCGAGCTCCGTCTGCCGCACGTCGTCCGCCCGCGCCGTCCCGACGCCGGCGACGAGGGAGAGCGCGCACGCGGCCGCGACGGCGTTACGCATCGGGCTGTTGCTCGGGCGCGGCGTGCGGCGCGAGCCCGATGCCGCCCTCCGAAAGCGCGGGCTCGCGCCCGATCCGGTCCGCGAGCAGCTGGAGGTCGAACGCCTCCTTGCGCACCCGCAGGTCGACGTAGAGCACGGTGATGAACGCTGCGGTGAACGGCGTCGTGATGAGCGCGCCGAGCGTGCCGCCGAGGAAGTCGACGAGGAATACGGCCGCGTCGCTCTGGACCGCGAAGCCGAGGACGCCGACCACGCCGCCCACGACGCCGCTCACGATCGACGCCAGCAGCGTCCCGAGGACGACGATCCCGAACGTCGGCCACCAGCGGCCGCGAACGAGCCGGAACGAGCGGCGCAACGCGTCCATCCCCCGCGCGTCCTCGGCGAGCAGCGCCGGCACCGCGACGACCCACGAGACGAAGAGCCAGATCCCCGGCAGCACGAACGCGAGCATCGCGAGGAGCCCGAGGACGAAGATCAGGACGAACACCCAGAGCAGCGAGTGCAGCCGGCTCGCCACGAACCGGAGCGACTCGCCAGTCGTCGGCCTGCCGCCGAGGTACGCGTCGACGACCGCCTTGAAGCACGACGCCGTCGCGAGCAGCGTCGAGAGGATCGAGACGACGAGGATCGTCGCGAACCCGCCGATGTACGCCGGGATGTCCTCCCTCGTCGCCTGCTCGTCGCCGACACCGGAAAACGTCCCCTCGGTGAGGGAGAGATCGACGAGCCCGATCAGCGCCTGCGCCGGCGCGACGACGAGCAGGACGATCTTGAACAACGTCCCGGCGTTCCGGACGTAGATCTTGATCGCGGCGTCCAGGATCTCGCCGACGGAGAGAGGACGAAGTTCCGGCGTCGCCACGCAGCGCCACCTTACAAAGCGCCGCTCGCACCGTCAGCCGCGCCGAATCGGCAGCCCCGTCGCGACGACGCGGCGGCCGCCGCGCTCGTAGACGAGGTCGACCGAGTCGTTCCGGCCGTAGCTGCCGGCGATGCCGAGGAACATGCTCGTCCAGCGCCAGAAGCCGAGCCTCCCCTCCCGCTCGAGCGGCCGCTCGAAGACGAGCGAGCCCGGCTCGACGCGGTAGTCGCGACCCGGCTGCTGGAGGACGCCGTTCACGTAGACCTCGAACGGCGAGCTCACGTCGCCCGGCAGCTCGACGCGCGCCGCTTCACCGCTCATGCGACAGCCGCCTCGAAGTAGCTCGCCGCGCCGGCACTTCCATAGGATGACCACTCGTGCCCCGGAAGCCGCTCGCCGCCGTGCTCGTCGCCGTCGCAGCCCTCGTGCTCGGCGCCGCGGCGTCCGCCGAAACGGGCCTCCGGCCGGTCGCGCCCGTCTCCCCGAACGTCGAGCGGAGCACGGACATCTACTACCTGATCGCCGGCCTCACGGGGCTCGTCTTCCTGGCCGTGACGATCCCGCTCGTCCTCTTCATCGTCCGCTTCCGCAGCCGCGGCCGCGACCGCGCCGTCGAGGGCCCGCAGATCCGCGGCAACACGCGGCTCGAGCTCGCGTGGACGGCGGTACCGATCGTGCTCCTCACGATCGCCACCGGCTTCGTCTTCTACAAGCTGCCCGGGATCACCGACATCTCGGCGAATCCCGGCAACCGCGGCGACTTCGAGGTGCGCGTCGAGGGTCGGCAGTACTACTGGCAGTACGAGTACGAGAACGGCGTCATCGCGATCGACAAGCTGCGCGCGCCGGCCGACGCGGTCGTGGAGCTCGCGATCACGGCGCCGAAGGGCGACGTGCAACACAGCTTCTGGGTGCCGCCCGTCGGCGGGAAGTTCGACGCGCTGCCCGGGCAGATCAACGAGACGTCCTTCCGGGTCTCGAAGCTCGGGATCTACCGCGGCCAGTGCGCTGAGTTCTGCGGCCTGCAACACGCCGCGATGCTGGCGTCGATCGAGATCGTGCCGCGGGACGAGTTCGAACGGTGGCTGGCACAGGAGGGGGAGGCGCAGCGCGCGGGGACGTCGGATCTCGGCGAGCAGGAGTGGCGCGGCGTCTGCGCGAAGTGCCACGGGCCGAAGGTCGTCGGCGAGGTCGGGCCCGCGCTCGAGGGCAATCCCATCGTCGCGGACGCCGAGGCCGTCGAGGCGGTCGTGCGGAACGGCCGCGGCGCGATGCCGCCCGTCGGCCAGGGGTGGACCGAGCACCAGATGCGCGCGCTCACGCGGTACCTGAAGGAGAACGTCGCGGAGGCCGACGCCGATGGCGGCTAAGCGGCTCGCGCGGCCACACACGTCGGACTCTGCCGCACGCAGACACGGCGCCGCGCGTCGTCCTCAGTCGACCACGTGCTACCAGCACGCGGGCTCCCTGTGTCCTAGCGCGGCTTGGTCTGCCCGCGGCAGAGGGGCGACAGCGTGACCGCGCGAGCCGCAGCGGAGCCCGCGGCCGCGCCGTACCCGGTCCCGTGGACGCAGGGCCGCGTCGCGAGCTGGGTCACGACGACCGACCACAAGCGGATCGGGATCCTCTACATCGCGACGGCCCTCGGCTTCTTCCTCGCGGGCGGCGTGCTGGCGCTGATGATCCGGACGCAGCTCGCGACGCCGGACGCGGACATCTTCTCGCGCGACGCGTACAACGAGATCTTCACGATGCACGGCACGACGATGATCTTCCTCGTCGTCGTCCCCATCCTTGCGGGCTTCGCGAACTACCTCGTGCCGCTGATGATCGGCACCGTCGACATGGCGTTCCCGCGGCTGAACGCGCTCTCGTACTGGCTCTACCTGTTCGGCGGGATCGTCCTCTACGCGAGCTGGTTCGCCGAGTACGGCGCCCCGAAGGCCGGGTGGACGAGCTATCCGCCGCTCTCCCTGGAGACGCCGGGGACCGGCCAGGACCTCTGGATCCTCTCGCTCCACATCCTCACGATCTCGTCGCTCGCGGGCGCGATCAACTTCCTCGTCACGATCCAGAACATGCGCACCGCCGGGATGACCTGGATGCGCATGCCGCTCTTCGTCTGGACCGTCGTCGTCTACTCGTGGCTGCTGATCATCGCGCTGCCGGCACTCTCGGCGGGGATCACGCTGATGCTCTTCGACCGCCAGTTCGGCACGAACTTCTTCCGCCCGGAGGCGGGTGGCGACGTCGTCCTCTACCAGCACATCTTCTGGTTCTTCGGCCACCCCGAGGTGTACATCATGATCCTGCCGGTCTTCGGGATCATCTCGGAGGTCATCCCCGTCTTCTCGCGCAAGCCGATCTTCGGCTACCGCGCGATCGTCCTCTCGACCGTCTTCATCGGCTTCTACGCGCTGCTCGTCTGGGGCCACCACATGTTCACGGTCGGGCTGCCGACGTGGATGCTCGCGGCGTTCATGGTCACGACGATGACGATCGCCGTCCCGACCGGGATCAAGATCTTCAACTGGGTCGCGACGACCTGGCGAGGCAACCTCCAGCTGGACACGCCGATGCTCTTCGCGCTCGGCTTCATCGCCGTCTTCCTGATCGGCGGGATCTCCGGGATCTTCCTCGCCGCGTTCCCGTTCGACTGGCAGGTGCACGACACGTACTTCGTCGTGGCGCACCTGCACTACGTGCTCTTCGGCGGCTCGATGCTCGGCATCTTCGCCGGCCTCTACTACTGGTGGCCCAAGATGTTCGGGCGGCTCCTGAACGAGCGGCTCGGCAAGATCCACTTCTGGCTCACGTTCGTCGGCTTCAACCTCGCGTTCTTCCCGCAGCACATGCTCGGAATGCTCGGGATGCCGCGGCGCGTGTACACGTATCCCGACCGCGACGGCTGGACGGAGTACAACGTCGTCTCGACGCTCGGCTCTTACGTGATGGGGCTCGGGATCCTCGTCTTCCTCGTCAACGTCGTGCTGACGCGGCGGCGCGGGCGGCGCGCGGGGAACGACCCGTGGCTCGCGGACACGCTCGAGTGGTACACGACCTCGCCGCCGCCGCAGCACAACTTCGACCGCGTGCCGTACGTGTCGAGCGCGCGGCCGCTGCGCGACGTGCGGCGGCGGCTCGCGGAGCGCTGGAATGTCCGCTGACGTGAGACCGGGGCCCTGGCTGCGGCTGACGGCGCTCGCCGGCGTCGTCGCGACCGCGCTCGTCGTCGCGAGCGGCGAGCTCGGGCTGGCGCACCGCGTGCTGTCGGCGGTCGCTCTCCCGCCGCTCGCGGCGGTCGTCGTCGCGGCGTGGCTCGCGCACCGGCGGCTGCTCGTTCCCTCGGCTCTCGCGCTCGCGAGCTTCGGCGCCGCCGCCCTGGTCACGGCGCCGCGCGTCCACGTGGCGCTCGCGGCGCTCGCGCTCGCGGCGGCCGTGGTGACGACGGCGGTCGCGCTGCGGGGCGAGCCGGCGCCGTGGGGGGCATGGCGCGACTACGTGACGCTCACGAAGCCGAGGATCATGTCGCTGCTGCTCCTGACGGGCGCGTGCGGGATGTTCGTCGGCACGGGGCGCGTGCCTCCGCTCGGCGACCTGGGCGCGCTGCTCGCCGGGCTCGCGCTCGCATGCGGCGGCGCGAGCGCGCTGAACCACGTGCTCGACCGCGACATCGACCGTCTGATGGGCGAGCGGACGCAGCGGCGCCCCGTCGCGGCGGGGCGGGTGCACGCGTCTCGCGCGCTCGAGTTCGGGCTCGCGCTCTCGGCGTTCTCCTTCGTCGTGCTCGCGACGCTCGCGAACGTCCTCACCGCGCTGCTCGCCCTCGTCGGGAACCTCTTCTACGTCCTCGTCTACACGCGCTGGCTGAAGCGCTCGACGCCGCAGAACATCGTCATCGGCGGCGCGGCGGGCGCGGTGCCTGAAGCGCTCGACGCCGCAGAACATCGTCATCGGCGGCGCGGCGGGCGCGGTGCCGCCGCTCGTCGGGTGGGCGGCCGCGACGGGGAACCTGACCCTGCCGGCGCTCTTCCTCTTCCTCGTCGTCTTCGTCTGGACGCCGCCGCACTTCTGGGCGCTCGCCCTCCTGATCCAGCGCGACTACGCGGCGGCGCGCGTCCCCATGCTCCCCGTCGTGCGCGGTGTCGCGGAGACGACGCGGCAGATCCTGCTCTACTCGCTGGGGCTCGTCGCGCTCACGCTGCTCCCGCTCGCGTGGTCGATGTTCGGGCTCGTCTACGCAGCCGCCGCGCTCGCGCTCGGGGGCGCGTTCGTGTGGCTCGCGTGGCGGCTCCGGCAGGACACGACGCCGCGCCGGGCCGCGCTCCTCTTCCACTACTCGCTCGCGTACCTCGCGCTGCTCTTCGTCGCGATGGCCCTCGACCCGGTGCTGATCTAGATGCTCGAGATCGATCCGGCGACGGCGCGGAAGAACATGCTGCTCGGCTGGGCCCTCTTCGGCCTCTTCGTGCTCCTGTTTGCGGGCACGGTGCTGGTGGCGTTCGTCTACCTCGCCGTCGCCGACTGACGAGCGCGCTCGACGGGATCTTCCTGGCTCGGCCCGCGCCAAGTAACAACGTGTTACTTGGCGAGAGGCGGCTCGCGGTCAAGGATCTCTTCGACACGGCCGGACTGACGACGACGTACGGGTCGGCGATCTTCGCGGCGCACCTCCCGCGCGAGAGCGCCGAGGCGGTGCGGCGGCTGGAGGACGCCGGGTACGCGAACGTCGGGAAGACCAACCTGCACGAGTTCGCGTACGGGACGACCTCGGAGAACCCGCACTTCGGGACGGTGCCCAACCCGCGCGCGCCCAGGCGCGTCGCGGGCGGGTCGAGCGGCGGCTCTGCGGCTGCGCTCGCCGCCGGGCTCGCCGACGTCGCGCTCGGCACCGACAGCGGCGGCTCGATCCGGATCCCCGCGGCGTGCTGCGGCGTGGTCGGCTTCAAGCCGACCTACGGGCTCGTCCCGCTCGAGGGCTGCTTCCCTCTCGCGCCGACGTTCGACCACGCCGGGCCGCTGGCCGGCTCCGTCACCGAGTGCAGCGACGCGCTGGAGGCGCTCGCCCCGGGGTACGAGCCGCGTGAGGTGGCGCTCGACGCGGTGGACGTCGCGGTCGCGTGGACCGAGCAGGCCGACCCGCTCGTCCGCGCCCGCGTCGAGGCGGCCGCGTCGCTGTTCCCTCGCCGCCGCGAGATCGCGCTCCCCCTCCCGGCGCGCGTCGGGCGGCTGTTCATGCGCGAGGTCGCGGACGTCCATCGCGAGCTCTACGCAGAGCACGCGGAGCTCTACGGCGACGACGTCGCGCAGAAGGTCGAGCGCTGCCTCGCGGTCTCCGACGCGGAGGTCGCGAGCGCGGCGACCGAGCGGGAGGCGTACGGCGCGGCGGCCGAGCGCGCGCTCGCGGACGCCGACCTCCTGCTGACGCCGACGCTGCCGTGCGTCGCGCCGCCGAGAGGCCGCGGCGCGCCCGGCGACCTCGACGTCCGCGAGACGCTGATCCGGTTCACGTTCCCGTTCAACGTGCTCGGGTGGCCGGCGCTCGCGCTCCCGTGCGGCGCGGCCGAGGCCGAGCTCCCCGCGTCGCTCCAGATCGTCGGCCGCCCGGGCGACGACGCGCTCGTGCTCGCGGCCGGCGCCGCGGCCGAGCGCGCTGCGCTCCCTGCTCTGACCGAGCGCCGCTAGGCTGCGGCGCCGTCGGAGCGGCGTGAGATCGCGAGCGCGCCGTCGAGCCCGATCTCGACGGGCGTCTCGCGTGACGCCAGGACGCGCGCAGCCAGATCGCGCAGCCGGACGCGGTTGCTCCGGGACGCGCGGCGCAGGACCTCGAATGCTCCGTCGGTGGTGAGCTCGAACCGCTCGGCGAGCACGCCCTTCGCCTGCTCGATCACGATCCGCGACTCGAGCGCGTGCTCGAGCTGCCGGTTGCGCTCGAGCAGCGTCCGGGTGAGCAGCGCGAGGTCGCCTGCGTCTGCGCTGATCCCGCCGTCGGCGCGCGCCGGCGGCGCGGGCGCCTCCGGAGCCGCGCTCACCGACCGTTCCCCGCGAGCAGGTCGGCGAGAGACGGCGCGACGCGGAACTTCCGGCTCAGCCCCGTCACCTCGAACGTGCGC
This sequence comes from Gaiellaceae bacterium, assembly GCA_030446625.1. Classification (GTDB taxonomy): domain Bacteria; phylum Actinomycetota; class Thermoleophilia; order Gaiellales; family Gaiellaceae; genus JAUJMY01. The sequence goes on along the minus strand of JAUJMY010000001.1, from coordinate 220,698 downwards.
AGGATCCGCCTGTCGGCGCACACGATGATCAGGTCGCCCCTGTCCGCGCGCAGCCGGCGGTGCGCGCTCAGCAGCGTTCCCACGACCGTCGAGTCGATGAAGGAGACGCCTTCGAAGTCGACGATCACGCGGTGCGCGCCCTCGGCGATCGCCGCGTCGAGCGCGTCCTTCAGCTGTGGGGCCGTGTGCAGGTCGACCTCGCCGCCGAGCGAGATGATGCGCGTGCTCGCGCCGAGCTGCGCCGACGTGACGCGGAAGTCGATCGTGGACATGTGCCCTCCTCGGTTGCGGCGACCGAGCGCGCCGCGTCAGGCGACGGTAGCCCGCGGCCCGGCGCGTTGCGTGAGGCGCCGCCGCAGACTCAGTGGGCCTTTCCTCACACGCCGACGAGCTTGTAGCCGACGCCTCGCACGGTCACGAGGCGAGTCGGCGCGGTCGGCACGGCCTCGATCTTGCGGCGCAGGTTGACGACGTGCGTGTCGGCTCCGCGCTCGTCGCCGACGTGCTCGCTGCTCCAAAGGTGCGCGACGATCTCCGAGCGGGAGAAGACGCGCTCCGGCTCGGCGCTGAGGAGCTCGAGGAGCCTGAACTCGGACGGCGTCAGCTGCACCGTCTGACCGGCGATGCGCACCTCGTGCCGCACGAGGTCGAGCTCGAGCGCGCCCACGCGCCGCAGCTGTGCGGCGTGCTCGGTGTCGAGGGCGCGGCGGCGGAGCTGCGCGCGAACGCGGCCGACGAGCTCCGGCATCGAGAACGGCTTCGTCACGTAGTCGTCGGCTCCGAGCTCGAGACCGAGTACGCGATCGACCTCCGCGTCCTTCGCTGTCAGCATGATGATCGGGATCGGGCTCTCCGCGCGCACGCGGCGGCAAAGCTCGGTGCCGGAGATCCCCGGCAGCATCACGTCGAAGATCGCAATGTCGTGGGAGTCCGGCTCGAGCCGCACCAGCGCCTCTTCGCCGTCGCCGACGACGTCCACGTCGAAGCCGTCCGCGCGCAGCGCGTAGGCGACGGCATCGCGGATCGCCGGCTCGTCCTCGACGACGAGGATGCGGCTCACGCGTGCACGACCGTCGCGGCGTGCGGAAGGCGAATGCGGACGATCGTGCCCGCGCCGACCGTCGAGTCCAGCTCCAGCTCGCCGCCGAGGGCGTCCACGGCCGCGCGGACGATCGCCAGCCCGAGGCCGAAGCCTGCGCCGCTGCGACGGTCGCCGCGATAGAAGCGCTCGAACACGCGCGGCCGCTCGAGCGGCGGGATCCCCGGCCCGGTGTCGATGACGGAGATTTCGGCCGTCGCGTCCACCATCCGGCCCTGGAGCGTCACGCGCCCCTCGCGCGTGTGCTTCCCCGCGTTCGCGGCGAGGTTCGCGAGCGCCTGCTCGATCAGCTCCGTGTTCGTGACGACGCCGAGATCGCCGGGACAGTCCACGACGACTTCGACCCCTTCCGAGGGCCGCAGGTCGTGCGCCACCCCGCGGAGCAGAGGCTCGAGCGCGACGACCTCGTTCTTCGGGGCCTCGACGGCGCTCTCGGCGCGCGCGACGACGAGGAGCGCGCGCGTCAGCCGCGCAAGCCGGTCGGCCTCGCGGTGGATGTGCCCGAGGAAGAGATCGCGCTCCGGCGCATCCTTCGCGCCGGCGTGGAGGACCTCGACCGCGCTCAGGATCGCGGACAGCGGGCTCTGGAGCTCGTGGGCGGCGTTGGTGACGAACTCCCGCTCCGCGCGGTCCTGCCGTTCGCGTGTCGTCACGTCCTGGACGACGACGACGGCTCCCGCGATCTGTCCCTCCGCGCCGCGGTACGGAGTCGTCGTCACATCGAAGACGCGGTGAACGCCGTCGGGCGTGACGACTTCGAGGCGCTCGCCGACGACGGCTTCCCCGTGCCGGAGCGTCCGCACCATGGGACGCTGGTCGAGCGGCAGAGCTCGGCCGTCGAGCGAGAAGACGTCCCACGCGCGCCACGGCGGGTGCTCGCGGAGCTGGTCGGCGGACGTGCGAAAGATCCGTTCCGCCGTCGTGTTCGCGCGTGTGGGCGTTCCCTCCGCGTCGACGATGACGAGTCCGATCGGGAGGTGCTCGAGGATCGCGTCGAACCGCGCCCGCTCCGCCTCGAGCTCGACGGTCCGCGCTGCGAGCTGCCGCTCCAGCTCTTCGACGTCCGCTCCCACGGGGATCGCTTCGCCCATCCCAAGATTCTGACGCGTTCGCCGGCGCGGTTCGACCTCCGCGGTGCGCGCGCGGTAGGATCCGCGCCCGGCGATGGACGAGCGCGACCGCAGGATCGCAGAGAACGAGCGCGTCTTCCGCGAGGTCAACGAGCGCCTCGACTCGCTGCAGCGAGCCTTCGCGAGCGTGACCGATCGCGTCTCGCTCGTGTGCGAGTGCGGCGACGGCACGTGCGTGGCTCAGGTCGAGATGACGACGCGCGACTACGAGGAGCTGCGCGCGGATCCGACGCAGTTCGCGGTCGTCCGCGGCCACGACGTCGGCGACCTCGAGCAGGTCGTCGTCAGCAGGGACGGCTACGACGTCGTACGCAAGCGAAGCGTCGGAGCGCGGCGCCTCGCGGCCGAACAGCACGGGGACTGAGTCACCCGCTTCGGTTTACGCGGCGTCGCGGCGGCGATAGCGACGGCTGGTGGTGCCGTGGAGAAGATGACCCAAGAACGCATCGGGCGGAACGACTCCATCTTCCGCGATGCGAACGAGGGCATCCGTGCGGCCGCGGAGGAGCACGGTGCCGATTTCCGCGTGCCGTTCATCTGCGAATGCGCCGATCCGGAGTGCCGCGAGCTCGTGCTCCTCACCGTCGAGGAGTACCGGCGCGTGCGCCAGGACCCGCGCTGGTTCGTGAACGCGCTCGGGCACCAGGTCGCGGCCCAGGGTGCTGCCGACGTGATCGCGCGCTACGACGGCTACCTCGTCGTCGAGAAGACCGGGCGCGCAGGCGAAGTCGCGGAAGAGCTCGACGGCGCGAGCGGCGGCTAGTGGGCTACGCGGCGGCGAGCGCCGCTTCGTAGATCCGGTCGCGGCCGAAGCGGTCGAGCTCGTCCGAGAGCAGGTCGCTCGGGCTCGGCGGCTCGCCCGGCGGAGGCTGCACCTGCTCGCCGTCGGCCGAGACCGCTTCGAGCAGCTCGGCGCGCTCGTGCTCGAGCTCTATGCCCGTCGCGAGCCGCGATCGGAGCCAGCCCGCGAGCAGACGCGCGTCGGCGTCGGGGCCGCGTACCGACAGCGCCCGCGCGTGCGCGATTCCGGGCCACATGTCCGCGAGCCGCAGGCGCCACGGGAGGCCGCGGCCCCACGCGATGTCGGAGACGGCGACGCGGTCGACGATGTCCCCGAGCGCGCGGTAGCCCGCGTCGAGATCCGCCCACTCCGCGGAGTCGACGACGAGCCGGTCGACGAGGTCGATCAGCCCTTCGAACCCGTCGTCTCCGAACGGCGGCACGCCGCGCCAGCGCAGGAACACGGGCAGGTCCGCGATCAGGAGCGGCGCGACGATGCTCGCCGGCGCGACGGCGCGGGTTCCGTGCAGGCGGAGCTCGATCAGCTCGGAGCACACGTGCCGGCCGTGCCCGGCGGGGAAGCAGCGCAGCGAGACCTGCGCGTCGAGCGCGTCGTCGCGCGCGTCGGCGTCGGGCAGCAGCAGGATGACGCGCGACGGGTGCCGCTCCGCAAGTCCGTCGAGCGTGTCGAGCGCCGCCTTCTCCCACTCCGGAGGGACCCACGCGATGTGCGTGAGGACGCTCGTGCGCAGGTCCGGCCCCTCGTCGAGCGACGAGGGGGTGCGCAGGCGGGAGAGCCGGCGCTCGATCTCGACGACGGTCGTGTCCTCGCCGGTCCAGTCGTCGAGGTCGATCGCCATCGCGGCTAGTGCCGGCGCCACGCGCGGCCGTCGCGGCTCAGCAAGTCATCCGCAGCCGAGGGACCCCATGTGCCTGCGGCGTAGTTCGGGAAGGTCGGCCGGTCGCGGCTCCACGCGGCGACGATCGCGTCGACGAGGGCCCACTGCTCCTCGACCTCGTCGGTGCGCGTGAAGAGCGTCGCGTCGCCGAGCATCGCGTCGAGGATCAGGCGCTCGTAGGCCTCGGGAAGCCCCGTTCGGAAGGCGCCGCCGTAGAGGAAGTCCATGTGCACGGAGCGGATCGCCATCCCCTGACCAGGGACCTTCGCGCCGATCTCGAGCGCGACGCCCTCGTTCGGCTGGATGTGCACGAGCAGCACGTTCGGCCGCAGCCCGTCGCTCGCGAGCTCGTCGAACGGCGGGTGCGGCGCGCGCTGGAACTGGATCGCGATCGTCGTCTCGCGCCGCGCGAGCCGCTTCCCGGCGCGCACGTAGAACGGCGTGTCCGCCCAGCGCCAGTTGTCGACGAAGAGCTTCGCGGCGACGAACGTCTCCGTCGTCGACTCCGCGTCGACGCCTTCCTCCTCGCGGTAGCCGGGCACCTCGATCCCCTCGACGAAGCCGCGCCCGTACTGGCCCCGGACGACGTGCTTCGGCCCCGGCGTGTGCATCGACCGCAGCACCTTCACCTTCTCGTTCCGGACGGACTCTGCGGTGAAGTCGATCGGCGGCTCCATCGCCGTCAGCGCCACGAGCTGGAGCAGGTGGTTCTGGAAGATGTCGCGGATCGCACCCTGCTCCTCGTAGAACGCCGCGCGCCCCTCGATCCCGATCGACTCGGCGACCGTGATCTCGACGTGGTCGATGAACTGCCGGTTCCAGATCGGCTCGAAGATCCCGTTCGCGAACCGCAGCGCGAGCATGTTCTGGACCGTCTCCTTGCCGAGGTAGTGGTCGATCCGGAAGACCTCGTTCTCCGTGAAGTGCTCGGTGAGGACGCCGTTCAGGTGCCGCGCCGACGCGAGATCGTGGCCGAACGGCTTCTCGACGATGAGGCGCGACCACCCCTCGCGACCGCGGCGCTCGGCGATCTCCTGCACGAGCGTCTCGAACGCGCTCGGCGGGACGGCGAAGTAGTAGACGCGGTTCCCGCGCGTGCCACGCTCCTCGTCCAGCTTCGCGAGGCAGCGGCTGACGCGGTCCTCGCCCGCCTCGTCGGCGAAGTCGATCGCGATGTAGCGCATCCCTTCCGCGAGCGACTCCCAGACCTCGTCCCGGAACTCGTCGCGGCCGTGCTTCTGCACCGCCTCCTTCATCTGCTCGCGGAACTCGTCGTCGCTCGACTCGGTGCGCGCGACGCCGAGCACGGCGAACTGCTCCGGGAGGAGGCGACGGAACGCGAGCGAGTAGAGCGCCGGCAGGAGCTTGCGCCGCGTCAGGTCGCCCGAGGCGCCGAAGATGACGAGCACGCACGGCTCGGGCGTGCGCTTCAGGCGCAGGCCCTCGAGGAGAGGGTTCTCCTGCTCCTGCTGCTGCCGCTCCGTGGTCGCCATCTGCGTCGGCTACGCGCGCGGGTCGTGCGCCCGCCCTGCCGCCTTCTCGATCGCGCGCACGGCGTGGCCGCCGAACTGGTTGCGCAGCGCGGCCGCGACCTTCGCCGCGAAGTTGATGTCGCGGCGCGACGCGAAGCGCGCGAAGAGCGACGACGCGATGACAGGGATCGGCACCGCGGCGTTGATCGCCTCGTTGATCGTCCAGCGCCCCTCGCCGGAGTCCTCGACGTACCCCGCGATGTCCTCGAGCGCGGAGCCGTGCTCCTCGAACGCCTCGTGCAGGAGCTCGAGCAGCCACGAGCGGACGACCGACCCGTAGCGCCAGATGCCCGCGATCCGCAGCAGGTCGAGCTCGAACTCCGAGTGGTGCATGAGCTCGAAGCCCTCGGCGTACGCCTGCATCAGCCCGTACTCGATCCCGTTGTGGACCATCTTCACGAAGTGCCCCGAGCCGGGCGAGCCCACGTGCGCCCACCCCTTCGGCGGAGCAAGCGTCTCGAAGATCGGCGCCAGCCGCTCGACGGGCTCCGCGTCGCCGCCGATCATCAGGCAGTAGCCGACCTCGAGGCCCCAGACGCCGCCCGAGGTCCCGACGTCGACAAAGTGCACCTCGTGCTCCTGCGCGACCGCGTGCCGCCGCTGCGAGTCGCGGAAGAACGAGTTGCCGCCGTCGAGGAGCGTGTCGCCCGGCTCGACCGCGGCCAGCGCCTCGCGGAAGGTGCGCTCGGTGACGTCGCCGGAGGGCACCATGATCCACACCGCACGCGGCGCCTCGAGTTGCGAGACGAGCTCCTCGAGCGACTCGGCGGTCGACTCGACCTGCGGGTCGTACGTCATCACCTCGTGGCCGTCGCGGCGCAGCCGCTCCGCCATGTTGCCGCCCATGCGGCCGAGACCGACCATTCCGAGCTGCATCGCTAGATGTCCTCCAATCTGACGCGCGCGACCCGCCGGCCGCGCTCCTTGAGCGCCTCGTAGTCGCCGGCCGCCTGCGCGCGGATCAGCTGTCCGAACCCGAACGGCTGGCCCGGGATCGGCAGCTCCTCGCCGGTGTCGTCGACGACCTGGACGAAGACCCCGGTGTTCGGGCCGCCCTTGTGCAGCTGCCCCGTCGAGTGCAGATAGCGCGGGCCGAGCCCCGTCGTGACGACGCAGCCGGTCTCACGTGCGCGCGCGACGAGCGGCTCGAGCTCGTCCTCGCGCGCGGGGTCAACGAACGCCAGGACCGCGACGTAGTCGCGCCCCGCCTCCGCCCCTGCGAGCAGCTCGTCGACGGATCCCTCCGCGTCGAGCGCGATCTCACCGCCCCGCTCGAGGATCGCGCCCGTCCGCCGTCCGGTCCTTCGCCGCCTGCACGTTCGGCTGGTCGAACGGGTTGATGCCGAGGATCGAGCCCGCGACCGCGGTCGCGAACTCCCAGCGGTAGAACTCCTGCGCCAGCTCGTATGGGCGCTCGACGCGCACCTCGCCGCGCTGCCGGTCCTGCCCCTCGGGCGACTCGCCCGGCGCGGGGACGAGCCCCCTGTCGTCCTTGCCCGTCGACTCCGCGAGCAGCTGCTCGGCCCACAGCCCGAAGCCGCCCTCGGTCTCGTCGAGGCAGATCTTGTCGCGGCCGTCGCGCCAGCCCTCGCCGAGTTGGAGCCCGAGCTCGAGGCCGGGGTTCCCCTCGGCGAGCCGGCACGCCTCCGCCATCTCCTGGGCGCGGTCGAGCAGGCGCGCCACGTCGAGGCCCATCAGCGCCGCCGGCACCATCCCGAACGGCGAGAGCGCCGAGTAGCGCCCGCCGATCGTCGGCTCTCCCGCGTAGACGGCGTGGAAGCCGCGCTCCCGCGCCACCCGCTCGAGGCCGGAGCCGGGGTCCGTGATCGCCGCGAACGTGCCGCCGCGCTCGAAGAAGTAGTCGAGGTGCGAGCGCGTCTCGAGCGTCGAGCCCGACTTCGAGGCGGCGACGAACAGCGTCCGCTCGGGATCGAGCCGCGACTCCAGGGCGCGGATCGCCGCGGGGTGCGTCGTGTCGAGGACGTGGAAGCCCGCGGCGCCGAAGCTGCGCCGCAGCACCTCCGGCGCGAGGCTCGAGCCGCCCATGCCGAGGAGGACGACGTCGTCCACGTCCGGCCGCTCGACGTCCCGCACCCTCTCCCGCATCCGCGCCGGCTCGTCCAGCCAGCCGAGCCACTGCGCCTCGTCGGCGCCGGTCCAGAGCGTCGGGTCGCGCGCCCAGATGCGCTCGACGATCTCGGCCGGGGCGGCGACGGCCACTACGCGGCGGCGAGCTCGCCGCGCTTCGAGCGGACCCCGTCGAGCAGCTCTTCGAACGAGTCGGCGAACTTCTGCACGCCCTCCTCCTCGAGCCTCAGCACGACGTCGTCGTAGTCGACGCCGGCGCGCTCGAGCTCGCCGAGCAGCGCCTCCGCCTCGTCGATCCCCTGCTCGAGCGTCGGCTGCACCTTGCCGTGGTCCTGGAAGGCAATGATCGTCTCGTCGGGCATCGTGTTCACGGTCTCCGGACCGATCAGCTCCTCGACGTAGATCACGTCTCGGTATTCGGGGTTCTTCGTCGACGTCGAGGCCCAGAGGCAGCGCTGCCTCGTCGCGCCCTTTCCCGCGAGGAACTCCCAGCGCTCGCCGGAGAACGCCTGCTTGTAGTGCTGGTAAGCAAGCTTCGCGTTCGCGATCGCGAGCTTGCCGCGCAGCGCGAGCGCCTCGTCGGTGCCGATCGCCTCGAGCCGCGTGTCGGCCTCGGTGTCGACGCGGGAGACGAAGAAGCTCGCGACCGACGCGACCCTCGTCGGGTCGCCGCCCGCGGCAACGAGCCGCTCGAGTCCGCGGATGTACGCCTCCACGACCTCCCGGTAGCGCTGGAGCGAGAAGATCAGCGTGATGTTGATCGACTTCCCCTGCGCGATGCAGTCCTCGACTGCGCCGAGCCCGGGCTTGGTCGCGGGGATCTTCACGAGCAGGTTCGGCCGGTCGACCCACGCGTGGAAACGCATCGCCTGCTCGTACGTCTCCTCCCGCTCGTACGCGAGCGTCGGGTCGACCTCGAGCGAGACGTAGCCGTCCTGGCCCTTTCCCTGATCCCACACTGCGCGCAGGAGGTCGCACGCAGCCTGGACGTCGCGCACGGCGAGTTGGAGGAATATCTCGGTCGGGTCGGTCTCGCCGGCCGCCAAGATCTCCGAGAGCTGTGTGTCGTAGGCCTCCCCCGCGGCGATCGCCTTCTGGAAGATCGTCGGGTTCGACGTGACGCCGACGATCGCGTCCTCGCGCATCAGCCGCTCGAGGTCGCCGCCTTCGATCAGGTCGCGCGACAGATAGTCGATCCAGACGCTCTGACCCAGCTCCGACAGCGCGTGCAGCCTGCTCTTCTCCACCCCGTCACCTCCGTCGACTCGGACTCGTGCGGCCTACCCGTCGTGGACCCGCAACAACCCCCGCACCTAGCCCTCGAGCAGCGCCCGCAGGCTCTCGTACTCCTCGCCGCACGCGGGACAGTCTTCGAGGTGACGACGCATGCCCGGCACGGCGCGCTCGGCATCGGCGCGCCGCAGGTCGAGCTCCACGTACCGGTCGAGCTCCTCGAAGCACGCCTCGCAGCCGATGTCGGGGCCGCTCGACCCGAGCATCTTCTCGAGCCGTTCGCGCGCGGCGTGCTCAGCCACGTCGCCTCCCTTGGTCGCTGTCGCCGATCGCGAGCCCCACGGCGGCGAGATGCGAGCGCAGCTTCCGGCGCGCGTCGTGCAGCGTCTTGTAGAGCGCGCCGCGGCTCGTGCCCAGGCGCTCGGCGAGCACGTCGATCGGCACGCCGTTGAGGGCCAGCGCACCGAACACCGTGCGCTGGTGTGGCGTCAGGACCGTGTCGACGGCCGAGCGGAGCGCGTCGAGAAGCTCCGCCTGCTCGGCGCGCTCGGGCGGGCTCTTCTCACCGCTCCCGAAGACCTCCCACTGCTCAGGGTCGAGCGGAATCTCGCGGCCCTCCCACGCCCGCCTCCTGAGCTTCACGGCGGCCTCGAGCAGCGCGAACTTGTACGCCCAGGTCGTGAAGCGACTCTCGCCGCGGAAGTCGGCGAGTCGCGTCAGGACGGCGACGACGGCGTCGTCCGCTGCCTCTAGCGCGATGTCGTCGACGACGTCGCCGCGCAGCTCCGCGTGCAGGAAACGGCGGCGCCCGACCTCAAAGCGCGCTGCGCGCAGGAGGAGGGCGTGCAGCCGGGCGATCGCGTCGTCGCGCCGCACGCCGCTTGCGCTCAGGTCCGAGATCCACGCACGGGACTCGGCGTCCGCGCGCGGCGGCGGCTGCACCGCGGTGAAGGTTCGTGAAGCTACCGGGGGAGTCGTCTTCACCCGCGCGACAGTATGAGCGACGCGCCGTCGCGGGGCCCTCGGCGTCCGTCCTACTGCTGCGGCGATTGCGTCTCCCACCACCTCGTTGGTGCCGCGCGCGTCGCTTCTTGCCGCGCGCGCGTCAGGCGACCTCCCTCCGCCCGAGATCGCGCTTCGCAGGCCCCTCGAGCACGCGTCCGTCGATGTCGAAGCGCGACCCGTGGCAGGGGCAGTCCCAGGTCTTGTCGGCGCCGTTCCAGTCGACGAGGCAGCGCATGTGCGTGCACACCGGCGACACCGCGTGGACGCCGCCCTGCTCGTCCTTGTAGACGGCGACCTTCGACCCGTCGATCCCGAGGATCCTCGCCTCGCCGTCGGCGAGCGCGTCGACAGGAGTCGGGTCGTTCTTCGCGAACCGGTCACCGACGAAGCGGCGCGTGAAGTTCAGCCCCTCTGCGACGAAGTTCTTCGTCGCGACGAGCGGCTTCCCTGCTGGCTTCGGCCGGCGTGCGATGGGCTCGGCGACGACCTCCTCGAGCGGGATCTGCGGGTCTGCGAGCCTCGTGCGATCGAGCTCCTTGCTCTCGCGGATCAGGCGCTCGACCGTCTCTCCGGCCTCCGCCACGTCGACGTCGATCGCGGCGACGGCGCGGCAGTCGGCGAGCCAGAACGCAAGGAACTGGCGCGAGGCGGGGTCTCCGCGGAAGACGACCTCGTCCCACCGTAGGGGGTGGCCCCAGTAGCGCATCCCGACGTCGTGCTGCTCCGAGAAGAAGGACGGGATGCGGTCGTACGTCTCGCTTCGCCCGAGCATGTTCCGCGCCGCGGTCGGACCCTGGTGGCGCGCGTTGCTCCAGTGCTCGACCCTCAGGTGCCGCCCGTAGAACGGGTGGAACGCGTTCGTGACGTCGCCCGCGGCGTAGATCCCGGGGACACTCGTCTGGAGGTGCTCGTCGACGAGGATGCCGTTGTCGACGCGCAGTCCTGCGCTCTCGGCGAGCGACGCTCTCGGGGTGACGCCGATCCCGACGACGACGAAGTCGGCGTCGAGCACCTGCCCGTCGCTCGTCCGCACGCGCTCGACGGAGCCGTTGCCCTCGAACGCCTCGACCCCCGACCCCAGGCGCAGCTCGACGCCGTTGGCCGAGTGCAGATCGCCGAAGACCGCGCCGACCTCGGTCCCGAGGACGCGCTCCAGCGGAACCGACGTCTGGTCGACGATCGTCACATGCAAACCCTGCGCTCGCAGCACAGCGCCGATCTCGGCGCCGATCCAGCCCGCGCCGATCAGCACGACCCTCCGGCCGGCCTCGATCCGCGCCCGGATCGCCTCGGCATCCTCGAGGTCGCGCAGGTACAGGACGCCGTCCAGTTCGGCGCCGGGCACGGTGAGGCGTCGGGGCGCCGACCCGGTCGCGAGCAGCAGGCGGTCGAAGCCGACGCGCTCGCCGTCACCGAGCACGATCTCGGACCGCTCGGGCTCGATGCGCTCGACGGTCGCCGCCGTTCGCAGCTCGATCTCGTTCTCGGCGTAAAAGGCCTCCGGCTGGAGAAACACCCTCTCGCGCGCCGTCGTTCCGGCCAGGAACCCCTTCGACAGGGGCGGGCGACTGTACGGCCGCTCGGCTTCGGCGCCGGCGAGCACGATGCGGCCGTCGAAGCCTTCCTCGCGGAGCGTCTCCGCGGCCTTTGCGCCGGCAAGTCCGGCGCCGACGATGACGAACGTGGTGGTGCTGGCAGGCACTCGGGCTCCTCTCGCAGTGGTCACTTCCTTAGCGTCTCGTGACGAGGCGGTCTTACCGCGGCTGCGAGAAGACGTCCGCGAGACCGGCGAGCGAGCGGTCGAACACGCGCTCGAGCCAGCGCCGCCCGCCGAGCGCGAGCGCCGCCCGATCGACGATCGACGCTCGCTCGACGCGTGCCGACAGCCGAACGTCCGAACCTCCGCCCGCACGCGCCGCGATCTCCCACGCGACGAGACCCACGGTTCGGCGCCCGATGTCCGCGCGCCCCGCGAGACGCCCGGGAGCTCCGGTGTCGGGCGGCTCGGCCTCGAGGACACGCGTCCGCACCTCGCGTGCGATCCCGAGCGGGCCGTTCAAACGGATGCGTCCGCCCGTCGGGCCGTGCCCCTCGTCGCCTTCGAGACCGCCGAGCACCGCAAACGAACTCTCGAGCCGCCAGTGGTTGCGGAGGTCAGACAGGAACTCGAAGACGCGCTCCGGCGGCGCACCGACCGCGCGCACGGCCTGAATCTGCGCCTGTCCCGGCTCAGCCAGCCGGGGCCCGGTCGAGTGGAGCCGCCCGCTCCATCGCCTCGATCTTCTCGAGCCGGCGCACGTAGCGCTCGCCGCCTTGGAAATCGGCTTGCAGGAACGCGCGCACGAGCTCGGCGGCGAGGTCCGCGCCGACCACTCCCGAGCCCAGGCAGAGCACGTTCATGTCGTCGTGCTCGACGCCCTGGTGCGCCGAGTAGGTGTCGTGGCAGATCGCCGCGCGGATCCCGGGGACCTTGCACGCCGCGATCGCGGCCCCGACACCCGAGCCGCAGACGAGCACGCCGCGCTCGGCCTCGCCGCTCCGGATCGCGTCGCCGATCTCGCGCGCCTTGTCCGGGTAGTCGATCCGTTGCTCGTCGGTGTCCGTGCCGAGGTCGACGACTTCGTGGCTCAGAGCCACCAGCTCCTCGAGCACGCGCTCGCGCAGCTTCACGCCGCGGTGGTCGAAGGCGACGGCGACTCTCACGCGCCGACCCGCTCGACGAGCGCCGTCGCCCGCTGGACGACGCTGTCGACGGTGTAGCCGAGGCGCTCCAGCACCTCGGTCCCCGGCGCGGAGGAGCCGAAGCGGTCGAGCGCGAGCGAGTCGCCGCGGTCGCCGACCCACTGCTTCCAGCCGAGCGAGACGCCGGACTCGACCGAGAGCCGCGCCTTCACCTCCGGCGGCAGCACCTCGTCGCGGTAGTCGGCCGTCTGCCGCTCGAAGAGCTCCCAGCACGGCATCGAGACGACGCGCACGCTCGTCCCGTTCTCGCTTGCGATCCGCCGTGCGGCCTCGTACGAGACCCAGACCTCCGAGCCCGTCGCGATCAGGATCAGGTCGGGCAACCCGTTCGCCCCCTCCGACTCCCACAGGACGTACGCGCCGCGCTCGACGCCGCTCGCCGGCGCAACCTCGCCGCGGTCGAGCGTCGGCACCTTCTGCCGCGTCAGCGACAGCGCCACCGGCCCGTCCTCGCGGTCGAGCGCGACCTTCCAGGCGTAAGCGGTCTCGTTCGCGTCCGCCGGTCGGACGAACCACAGGTTCGGGATCGCGCGCAGCGCGGCGTAGTGCTCGACCGGCTGGTGGGTCGGCCCGTCCTCGCCGAGCCCGACCGAGTCGTGCGTCCACACCCAGACGACGGGGAGCGACATGAGCGCCGAGAGCCGGACAGCGGGCCGCATGTAGTCCGAGAAGATCAGGAACGTCGAGCCGTACGGCTTCAGCATCCCGCCGTGCAGCGAGATCCCGTTCACGATCGAGCCCATCGCGTGCTCGCGGATCCCGAACGGGATGTTGCGCCCCGCGTGCGTCGCCGAGAAGAGGCCGCCGCCCTCGAACTCGGTCTTCGTCGAATCGGCGAGATCGGCGGCGCCGCCGACCATCGTCGGCGTGTGGCGCTTGAACGCCTGCATCACCTTCTTCCCTGCGTCGCGCGTCGCCATGTCCTCGCCCGCGAGGAACTCCGGCAGCCCGTCCGCCCAGCCGTCGCGCGGCCGCCCGCCGTGCACCTGGTCCCAGTCCTCGCGCACGCGCGGGAAGGCGACGCTCCAGCGCTCGAAGCGGTCCTGCCACTCCTGGTGGAGCTCGATCCCACGGTCGATCTGGCGCATGTGCTCGTAGACCTCGTCGGGCACGTGGAAGCTGCGGTCGGGATCCCACCCGAGCGCCTCCTTCGTCGCCCGCACCTCGTCCTCGCCGAGCGGCGAGCCGTGCGATTTCGCCGTGTCGACGGCGTGCGGCGCCGGGTAGCCGATGTGGCTCCGTATCGAGATGAACGACGGCCGCTCCGGCTCCGCGCGCGCGGCCTCGAGCGCCGCGTCGACGGCGTCCAGGTCGTTCACGTCCTCGACGCGCTGCACCTGCCACCCCTGCGCCTCGAAGCGCTGCTCCTGGTTCTCGTGGTCGAACGAGATCGCCGTCGTCCCGTCGATCGTGATGTGGTTGTCGTCCCAGCACCAGATCAGCTTCCCGAGCCCGAGCTGCCCCGCGATCGAGGCAGCCTCCTGCGCGACGCCTTCCATCAGGTCGCCGTCGGAGCAGATCACGTACGTGAAGTGGTCGACGACGTCGTGGTGCGGGCGGTTGTAGCGCTCGGCGAGGAAGCGCTCCGCGAGCGCGAAGCCGACGGAGTTGCCGCAGCCCTGGCCGAGCGGCCCCGTCGTCGTCTCGATCCCGGACGTGAGGAAGTTCTCGGGGTGGCCCGGCGTGATCGAGCCCCACTGGCGGAAGCGCTTGATCTCCTCGAGCGAGAGGTTGTAGCCCGTGAGGTGGAGCGTCGTGTACTGGAGGATGCAGGCGTGTCCCGCGGAGAGGACGAAGCGGTCGCGGTTCGGCCAATCCGGCTGTGTCGGGTTGTGCCGCAGGTGCTTCGTGTAGAGCGTGTACGCAAGCGGCGCGAGCGCCATCGCGGTGCCCGGATGACCCGCGCCGGCCGTCTGAACCGCGTCCATCGAGAGCGTGCGGATCGTGTCGATAGACAGCTGCCGGATGTCCGAATCCGTCACGTTACTCCCTCGTAGAGGCGTCGTTGTCTCGCCCGCGCTGAACGATATGCGTCTGCCCGCTCCGCGCGTGGGTTGAACACCGGCCCGAGCGGCGCGTCGTCCGGTTCGAGACCGAGCCGCTCGAGCGCGTAGACGGCGGCCCCGCGCGCCGATCCCTCGACGAGGCCCGAGAGCACGACCCGCCGCTCGAGGACGTCGGCCAGGATCTGCACCCAGTCGTGATTCCGGTGCAGCGCGGCACCCGTCGCCACGACGTGCGCCACCTCGGGCATCAGCTCGGCCACCTCCGCGAACCGGAAGGCGACGCCCTCGAGCGCCGCGTGCACGAGCTGGCGCGGCTCGGTCGCGAAGGAGAGGCCGGCGATCGCGCCGCGCGCGCGTGCGTTCCAGCCCGGGCTCCGCTCGCCGCCGAGGAGCGGCAGGAACGTCAGCCCGTGCGCGTCCGGCGGCTCGTCGGCGAGCCCGCGCGCGTCAGCAGACGCGAGCGTCCGGACGAGCCAGTGGTGGAGGTTGCCGCCGTCGGAGAGCGCGCCGCCCTCGACCACTCGTTCGGCGTCCAGGCGGTAGAGGAAGAGTCCGCCTCTCGGCTCCGGCCTCGCACGCGCGGCGAGCGTCCGGAACGCGCCGGAGGTCCCGACCATGAGGACCGCGCGCTCGCGCGTCGTGCACCCGGCGCCGAGGTTCGAGCACGCGCCGTCGCCGACGGCGCGGAACCACGGCAGCTCCGTCCCCGCGGGCTCGTCGGAGACGACCGGCAGCCGCTCCGCTTCGAGCTCGAGCGTCGCGAGCAGCTCCTCATCCCAGTCGCCGCCGGCGAGGTCGAGCATCCCGGTCCCCGACGCCATCGAGAGGCTCGTCCGCGCGTCGCCGAGCAGCCGCCCGTAGAGGTAGTCCGGAAAGGAGAGGAAGCGCGCGGCAGCCCCGAAAACGTCCGGCTCGCGCCGCTTCAGCCAGAGGAGCTTCGCGGGCCAGTAGCTCGGGTGCGCGACGGCTCCGGTGCGGGCGTGCAGGGCGTCGGAGCCGAGCAGCCGCGCCAGCTCGTCCGCCTCGGGCGCGGCGCGGACGTCGGCCCACGGCAGGAGAGGCGTCAACGCGCGCCCACGCGCGTCGACCGCGACGAGGCTGTGCCAGAAGCACGAAGCGGCGATTGCGGCGACGTCGTCTCCGGCTGCGCGGACCGCCTGCTCGACCGCGGCGCGCACGGCGTCCGCGAGCTCGACCGCGTCGACCCCGCCGTCCGCCCCGGCGCGCACCCTCGTCCGCGCTTCGATCCGCTCCACCTGAGCGCCCCGCTCGTCGTAGACCTGCACCCGCCCCGACGACGTGCCGAGGTCGAGAGCGACGACGCGGCTCACGGCACGACGTTACTCCGGCGCCGTCTCGCCGCGCCAGACCCGTCCTTCAGCAGCGAGGAGCACGTCGACGTTCGCGCGCGAGGCGAAGTCGCGTGCGCGGGCCGCGTGCGCGCTTCGCCGCGGACGCCGACTCCGTCCCGCGGGAGCGACGTCTCGGCCAACTCGGCGGCCGCACGAGAAGCGACGCGCGTGCGGCATAGGCTGTCGGAATGGCGGTCGTGATCGCGTCCGGTCTCCGCAAGGAGCTGGGCGGCAACCTGCTCTTCGACGGCGTCTCGTTCAAGGTCGAGCGCCGCGACCGCGTCGCCCTCGCGGGCCCGAACGGGGCGGGCAAGACGACCCTGCTGCGCATCCTGTCCGGCGAGAC
The DNA here is from genome assembly GCA_030446625.1 of Gaiellaceae bacterium. GTDB lineage: Bacteria > Actinomycetota > Thermoleophilia > Gaiellales > Gaiellaceae > JAUJMY01. The sequence continues at coordinate 204,486 of JAUJMY010000001.1, read as the reverse complement.
CGACCTCCACGGTGGCGAGCTCGCGTTCTCGAAGGGGACGCGCGTCGCGCTGCACGACCAGCGCCCGCCGCTCGAGCGGGCACTGACGCTGCGCGAGTACGTGCTCGGCGGCGCCTCGGACCTCATCGCGCTCGAGGCCGAGCTGCGCCGGCTCGAGGCGGCGATGGCGGACGGCGAGCACGGGCCGGCGACGCTCGCGCGCTACGCGAACGCGCAGGGACGCCTCGAGCACGCGGGCGGGTACGCGTGGCGCGAGCGGCAGACCGCCGTCCTGCGCGGGCTCGGCTTCGAGGACGCGCAGCTCGACCGGCGGCTCGACACGTTCTCCGGCGGCGAGCTGACGCGGGCGTCGCTCGCGCGCGCGCTCGCCGGCGACCCCGACCTCCTGCTCCTCGACGAGCCGACGAACCACCTCGACGTCGCGAGCCTCGAGTGGCTCGAGAACGAGCTCCAGACTCTCGATGCGGCCGTGATCCTCGTCGCCCACGACCGCTGGTTCCTCGAGGCCGCGACGAACGCGACGCTCGAGCTCGTCGCGGGCCGCGCGACGTACTTCCCGGGCCCCTGGCACGCGTGGCGGCGCGAGAAGGCCGAGCGCGCGGCGCACGCCGCGAAGACGGCGGAGCGCGTCGCGGAGGACATCGCGCGGCTGGAGCGCTTCGTCGAGCGGTTCCGCGCCAAGAAGGACAAGGCGAAGCAGGCACAGGCGAAGCTGACGCAGATCGCGCGGCTCGAGAAGGAGCGGTCGGAGGCGGCGGGCGAGGTCGCGCTGCTGACGCGCAGCCGGCGCACGCTCGGCTTCGAGTTCCTGAAGCCGCCCCGCAGCGGACGCACCGTGGTCGAAGCGCGCGGCCTCGCGCTCGCAGCGGGGGACAAGCAGCTGCTCGCGGACGTCCACTTCGCGCTCGAGCGCAGCGAGCACGTGGGCCTCGTCGGGCCGAACGGCGCCGGGAAGACGACGCTGCTCGAGACGATCCTCGAGCGGCGGGAGCCGCAGGCAGGGAGCGTCCGGCTCGGTCACGGCGTCGTCGTCGCGTACTTCTCGCAGCACGAGGTGGAGCTCGACGAGCGCGTGAACGTGCTCCAGGCGACGCAGGCGGCGACGGGTTTCCAGCGGCCGCAGGCGCAGGCGCTGCTCGGTCGCTTCCTCTTCTCCGGGTGGGACGAGCACGAGAAGCCCGTCGCGGCGCTCTCGGGCGGGGAGCGACGGCGGCTCGCGCTCGCGCTCGTCGTGGCGTCTGGGGCCAACTTCCTCGTGCTCGACGAGCCGACGAACCACCTCGACCTGGAGAGCCGCGAGGCGCTCGAGGCCGCGCTGGAGGCGTTCCCGGGGACGATCCTGCTCGTCTCGCACGACCGCGCGCTGCTCGACGCGGTCGCCGAGCGGACGCTCGCAATCGACGCGGGTTCGGTGCGCTCGTACGACGGCGGCTGGGCGGACTACGTGCGGCGCCGCGAGGAGCGGGCACGCGACCTATTGGCTCAGAGCCACGAAGTCATCCGGGCGCCCAAGCAGCAGAAGCAGCCGAAGCCGAAGCCGCCGCGGCCGACGGAGCTCGAGCGGCTCGAAGCCGAGATCGCGGGGCGCGAGGCGGAGGTCGCCGAGCTCGAGCGACGGCTGGCGGAGGACTGGTCGGACGTGGACACGATCAGCGCGCACCGGCACGCACGCGAGCAGCTCGCTCGCCTCCTCGAGCGGTGGGAGTCGCTGTTCGAGAGCTCTAGCTCGAGTCGCTGAGCGTCGCCACCACGGCCTCGGCGATCACCTTCAGCGGGCGCCCCGAGACCTGACTCGCCTTGCGCAGCCGCGCGAACGCCTCCGTCTCGGTCAGCCCTTCCTTCTCCATCAAGAGCCCTTTCGCCCGCTCGATCGTCTTCCGAGCCGCGAGCGCCTCGGCGAGCGACTCCGCCTCCTCCCGCAGAGCCGTGAGCTCCTCGTGCCGCGCGCGCGCCGTCCGGATCGCCGGCAGGAGGTCGGACTCGCGGAACGGCTTCACGAGGTAGCCGAACACTCCCGCCTCGACCGCGCGCGCGACGAGCTCGTCCTGGCCGTAGGCGGTCAGCATGACGATCGGGATCGCGCGCTCGTCGAGTATCCGGCGCGCCGCCTCGATCCCGTCGAGCCGCGGCATCTTCACGTCGAGGACGGCGAGATCCGGCTGCTCCGAGCGGGCGAGCTCCACGGCCTCGAAGCCGTCGCGCGCCTCGGCGCAGACGTCGAACCCGGCGCGCTCCAGCAGCTCGCGCAGGTCGAGGCGGATGATCGTCTCGTCCTCGGCGACAAGGATCCTCATGCGCACCACGCGCCAAACTGCCCCCAGGGGACCCCCGAGATCCCTGAGAACACGGTAGCGGCTCGAGCGTCGAGCATGGGTGACGCGGCGGTCCCGAAAACGTGACTTCGGCGGATCCGCCACGGGCCTCGCGCGCTCACGCCGGGAAGACGACCTCGGCGCGCAGCCCCGCCCCCTCCTCGAACCGCAGCTCGCCGCGCAGCTCGTCGCGGACGAGCGCGCGTACGATCGAGAGGCCGGTCCCGCTCGCGGCGCCCTCGATTCCGCTCCCGTCGTCGGCGATCGCGAGCACGACGTCGCCGTTCCGCTGCGCGAGCTCGACGCGCACCGACGACCCGCCGTGCTCGAGGGCGTTCTGGAACAGCTCGCTGAAGACGAGCGCGAGTGCCGTGGCCCGGTTCCCGGCGAGCGAGATCCGCGCGAGCTGCGCCTCGACGGTCTTCGCGGCGCCGAGTCCCTGGACCAGCATCGCGCGGAGCCGCTCGAGCAGGTCGTCGAGCTCCACCGCCTCGTCGCGCCGCTCCGTCAGCAGCTCGTGGACCGCGGCGATGGCGAGGATCCGGTTCACCGAATCGTCGAGCGCCTTGCGCGGCTCGACGCCGTCCGCGCTCCGCGCCTGGAGCCGAAGGAGCGACGCGACGGTCTGGAGGTTGTTCTTGACGCGGTGGTGGATCTCCTGGGCGAGGACGCCGCGCATCACCGCCCGCCCGTGCTCGAGCGCGACTGCGGCGTGGTGCGCGATCGACACGAGCAGCGCCTCCTCCTGCTCGGTGAAGGGCGTGTCGCGGTCGCAGACGAGCTCGCCGATCCGCCGCCGCTTCCACCGGAGCGGGAGCCGGACGGCGTGCTTGCCCGCGCGGCCCCCGGGCCACGCGATCTTGCCATCCTCGAGGACGAGCGCCGCACCGGTCGCGTCCACCGCCTCCATCGTCGTCTTGACGATCGCTTCGAGCGACTCCTCGAGGTACAGCGACTCGGACACGGCCTCGGAGATCCGGGCGAGCGCCTCGAGCTCGCTCACGCGCCGCCGCGCGCTCTCGTACAGACGCGCGTGCTCGATCGTCTGCGCGACCTGCGCCGCAATCGCGACGAGCAGGTCGATTTCCGCGGTCGTGAACTCGCGCGGCTCCCTCGTGCGGACGTTGACCGCGCCCTCGAGCTTCTCGCGCATGAGTATCGGCACCGCGAGGATCGACTCGTACTCGTCCTCGGGCAGGTTCGGGAAGTTCTTGAAGCGCGGGTCGAGGTGCGCTTGCGCCGGCAGCATCACCGGCGCACGCTCCGCGGCGGCGCTGCCGGTGATGCCCTCGCCGGGGCGCATGCGCGGCCGCCGAGTCATCTCCTCGACGCGCGTCCCGTGCGTCGCCCGCAGCACGAGCTCGTCGGCGCCGTCGTCGTAGAGGTAGACGAAACACGCGTCGGCGTCGAGCGCGTCCGCGACCTTGCGCGCGACGAGCTCGAGCACCTCCTGGAGGTCGAGCGTCGAGTTCACGGCGGCGATCGTCTCCGTGAGAAGCCGGAGGTGCCGCGCGGGCGCGTCCACGAGCCGATTCTAGGTCGCGGCGACGAGCTAGAGCACCGCGCGCACGACGACCGTCATTCCGGCCACGAGCAAGGACGATCGCGGCCGCGAGCACGGCCAGCAAGAGCAGCCCGACCGCGATCCAAGCGCGCGCTCGAGCCACGGCGGGATCTCGAGCTCGTCTTCGACCTTCTGCTGTGTCTGCGTCTTCTCGTCGGTGACGGCCGCACGAAAGTCGAGAACCTTGCCGCGGCGGTCAGCCTTCACTTCGCGTACTACAACCTGTGCCGCGTCCACAAGACGCTCGGTACGACGCCGGCGGTTGCCGCACGTGGCGGATCACGTCTGGAAGCTGGACGAACTGGTCGCGTTGCTGGAAGCTGCGGAGCGGACGCCGACGAGGCGCGGCCCGTACAAGAAGCGCGCGGCGTAGGTTCCCTCGCCGCCCGCGCGAGGCATAACCGGGTCGTGGCGAGCCACGTGATCATCCTGATCGCTGTCGCCCTGGCCGCCGTGACCGCTGTTGTAGCGGCCGCCACACGAATCACGTTCGGACGGCTAGCCGGCGTTGGGATCGCCGCCGGAGTGCTGCTGTGGCTGGTCATGGCGGTCATCATCTTTCGCGGCCCCGACAACCCCGACCTAGGCGAATTGGGCTGGACGATTGTCGTGGGCGTCGTCATCGCGATCTGGGTCGCCGGATGGATCGTTGGGGCTGCCGGCGGCCATTGGCTATCCCGCACACGCGCCCGCAACGGTCAGCATCGCCGCGGGCCGATTTCAAACTGAGGCACTACCCGGCCGCACGGCAGTGTCCTAGGCTGAAATCGCTTTCTGCCCGGCCGCACGGTAGTGCCTCAGTTTGAAATCAAGCAGCGCGCTTCTTGTACGGCCCGCGCTTCGTCGGCGTCCGTTCGGCAGCCTCAAGCAACCCGATCAGCTCGTCCAGCTTCCAGACGTGGTCGCTCACGCCTGCGGCGAGGGCCGGCGAAGCTACCTCATACTCGCTGGGGCGCTATGCACCAGTCGGTGAGCGGTGACCGGGTCGAGCGCGGATACCGAGACGTGCGAGAACGCCGAGCGTCGCCCCGACGATGGCCGTCAGAACGTAGATCGCAAACAGGCCCGCGATGACCCAGAACTCGTTCTCTTGGCTCCGCCCCGCCCCCCACAGGCCCACCGCATCCCCGGCCCACATAACGATTGCGAGCGCGGGCCAGGCGAATGCAGCAGCCACAACCGCGACCCACCGACCGATCACAGCGCCGAGCATTAGCCCAACGACGAACGTCACAGCGATCATGGGAAGCAACTCCATGACTACGTCAAGGAAGTATTGCACAGCCCAACGCCAGGCCCATTTTGCGGGCCCACCGCGCATTTCAAACTGAGCACTACCCGGCCGCAGGTAGTGGGTCAGTTTGCGAAACGATTGGCGAAACGATCCGGCCATAGCTGGATGCCGTTGCGCGCCTCCCGCCACAGCGGTGCCCACTGCTCGCGGAGTTGAGCCCGCGTCCGGATCGGCGCATCGATCCGTCGTCCACCTTCGAGGAATAGCTCGTAGGTGGCGTGACGGACGGCATCTTCCACTTCGCTACTCACCTGAGCAGACGTGACGATGAGCAGGTCGATATCTGAGCGCATGGGCCAGAACGCGGCCCACATATCGCCTCTCGCAGCCGAGCCGTAGAGCCAAACCTCCGCGAGGCGGTCGCTCGCAGCGTCAGCGACAGTACGAATGAAACACTCGATGCAGCGCCACTCCAACTGACTAAGCTCACTCATGTCGCCCGCCGGGCATGCCGACCTCATCATGCTCGCGCGACTGCCATGGTGCTATCCTCGGACACATGCCTGACCGCTCGCGCAAGCGTCCGAGGGACGTGAACGAACTCGCGAAGGGAATCGCTGACGAGGCCACTGGCAACGCGCCTCCGCTCGACCCGAACGAAGGTAAAGACCCTGCCGCTGTCGAGTTGGGCCGGCGTGGCGGGCTGAAGGGCGGCAGAGCGCGGGCCGAAAAGTTGACGCCTGAGCAGCGTGCTGAGTCAGCGCGGAAGGCCGCGCAGGCGCGTTGGGCTAGACAGCCCTCAGATGCCTCTCCCCGAGACGATGCATCTCCTTGAACTTTTCAGGCGAAGCGTTCACGGCAACAGCCAGTTCCTCGATCGTGTAGCTGAGATCGGAAAGGTGGCGATCGAGAAGCTCTTTTAGAAGGGTCGGCGGCTCCGGCGGAAGCTCGATCTTTTCTGTCTTCGCGCCATACAGTTGATTGAGCCGCATGAACATGTAGCGCGCCTGATCCCTTGAGATTTCGCCAAGCTCTCTGGCGTGGTAGACGACGTTTCGCATCGAGCATTTCCATCGACGTTTCAGATCGGGAAGCTGACTCATCTGAAGGCGTTTGAACTCCGGGCGGATCTCGTGCGAAGGCATCAGGAACTCTCTCGCGAACGCGTCGGACTCACCTTCCGGGTCTTCGGTTTCGTCCACCGTGTGAAGCACAAGGTGGCCAAGCTCGTGCGCCAGCGTCTGTCGCTTGCGGTCTACGGGGAAGTTGGCATTGAGCAAGACGACGGGTGGCTCTCCCGGACCCCAGACGCTTATTGCGTCGAGCTTCTCGGATAAGGGCATCTCGAGAACGATCACGCCCGCATCCTCAAGCGCACGCATCACGCTCGGGACTGGCCCGAGGGGCATGCGCCAGTGTCTCCGAACGGCACGAGCGGCTTCGTATGCATCTCCGACCACATCCAGGTCGATCTTCGGTACATCAAAGGGCGGAATCAGTTCGACGCTCGCGCCGAGCCGGCGAACCTGCAGACGCACAACGTTCAGCAGCGCCTCGATTTCCTGCAACCGCGTCGGAGTGACGCTTTTACGGCGGCGGTGGTGGGGACTCGCAGTACCCCAGATGCGGTCGGACTGACGAAAAAACGATTCGGGATAGCCGAGGCTCTGCGCAAGACGCCCAAGATGTTCATCGGAGACAGCGACGAGGCCGTTCTCGATCTTCGAATAAGTCGGTTGCCTGATCCCGAGCGCCTCAGCAACGTGAGATTGGGTCCAGCCTTCAGCAAGCCGCGCGACGCGGATCATCTCGTGGTTGACGTCGGTCATTCCCGGGAGGATTCGCGCGACGCGGCGGGCGGCTCGATCACGCGCGTTCGATCGGGTGGCACCGGTGCGGGTCCGGCTGGGATCGTGACGATGACACCATCCTCGCCGGCGTCATCGAGCAGGTCGACCTCCCATCGCTTCACCGGACCGTCCCAGCATACGACGACGACGCGGACGATTTCCGAACCAAGCGGATCAAGCACATAACCACTCGTTGCGTTGGTCACGACGCCAAAGTTCTCCGGCAGAAGAGCCGTCTGGGAGTTGAACGCCGTCGTCTGTCCGGTACGGATGTTTCGTGATCGCAGGCTCACGTCGAGCTTCTTCAGCTTCAGCATGAGACTGTCCTTGAGGATCACGGCGTACAAGCCGCGAATCTTCGTCAGCCGCAGTCCGGGGTAGTCGCCCGACGCCTCGGCAACCGAAAGACGATGGACCGTGCGGTCGTGAATGACACTGGACCACACGCTCCGCGATCTTCCGTGCGAACGCGTCCAGGTCGATGAGATTTGGTCGTTCGTGTACGCGAAGCAGAAGAACGTCCCTGCCGACAAGCGTGACGAAGCAGGTGACGTCTGGACGTGGACGGCGCTCGACCCCGATACGAAGCTTGTTCTCACCTACCGCGTCGGCCCGCGCGACCTTCAAGAGGCGCAGCTGTTCATGGCCGACGTCAAGAAGCGGCTCCGGAACCGCGTCCAGTTGACGTCGGATGCGTTCCGCCCGTACCTGCGGGCTGTCAATGATGCTTTCGACGGCGACGTCGACTACGCGCAGCTCGTCAAGGTCTACGGCACCACCGACAGCCGACGCAAGAGCGGCGACGCTAAGTACTCGCCGGGTGTCTGTCTCGGCTCCCACGCCGACGTCATCAGCGGCGCGCCGAGCGGCGAGCACATCAGCACGTCGCACGTCGAGCGGCTGAACCTCACGACGCGCATGAGCGTCCGGCGCTTCACGCGGTTGACGAACGCGTTCAGCAAGAAGGTGGAGAACCACGCGGCCGCGGTCGCCCTCCACTTCGCCTACTACAACTTCTGCCGCCGCCACCAAAGCCTCGACGGGCAGACGCCGGCTATGGCCGCGGGCGTCACCGACCACGTCTGGACACTCGTGGAGCTGATCGGGCTGCTGGAGCAGGCGGAAGCGCAGCCGATCAAGCGTGGCGCGTACAAGAAGCGCGACGCCGCGTGATTTCAAACTGACCCACTACCCGGCCGCACGATTAACAAAAGCCTTACCGCCGAGGCGGGAATTTCCTTGCAGGCGAGGAATACGTTCACCGAAGTGAGCGCGATCGCCTACGACCTGCGCCGCACCGCCGGCTACCTCGTAGCCGACCGGGGCGGCCGCGTCGTCGGCCGCGTCGAGTGCCCGATGTACGGAAGCGCGCCCGACGTCCCCGACGCGCTCGCCGTCCGTGGCGGCTTCCTCTCCCGCCGCCGCAGGCTCGTCCCGGCCGACGCGATCGAGCAGATCGACGGCGCGACCGGCGTAATCGGACTGTCCGTCGATCGCGACGAGATCAAGAGCTTTCTCTAACGAGAGAGCCGCAGGAGTGCGATGCACTCCTGCGGCTGTGCTACCTCTGCGGCGCACCCGCCTCGGCTGAGCCGCCGTATGGGCGCAGCCCACGCGGCGGCCGCTCCACGGGAGCCCGCACGCGCCCAACCGTGAGAGCCGGATGTGCCGGCTTTGCCGGCGCATCCGGCTGTGGACCCTTCTGGACCTCGCGGTCTACAAGACCGCGAGGTAGCGCTCGAGCTCCCATGACGTGAGCTGGACGCGGTACTCGTCCCACTCCTTCCGCTTCAGCTCGACGTAGCGGTCGAAGATGTGCGGGCCGAGCGCGCGCCGCACGAGCTCGGAGCGCGAGAGCTCGTCCACCGCCTCGCCGAGCGTCTCCGGCAGCGAGACGATCCCGCGCTCCCGCCGCTGCTCCGCCGTGAGGTGGTAGAGGTTCGTCTCCATCGGCTCGGGGAGCTCGTAGCCGCGCTCGATCCCCTCGAGGCCCGCCTGGAGCAGGCACGCGAACGTCAGGTACGGGTTGCACGCGGGATCGGGGCAGCGGATCTCGGCGCGCGTCGCCTGCTCGGACCCGGGCTTGTAGAGCGGGATGCGGATCAGCGCCGACCGGTTCCGCTGCGACCACGCGACGTAGACGGGCGCCTCGTACCCCGGCACGAGCCGCTTGTACGAGTTCACCCACTGCGCGAATACGGCCGAGATCTCGCGCGCGTGGTGCAGCTGGCCCGCGATGAACCCCTTCGCGACGTCCGAGAGGTGCCAGCGGTCGTCGCCGTCGAAGAACTGGTTGCGCCCGTCCTTGAAGAGCGACATGTGCGTGTGCATCCCCGATCCGTTCTCGCCGAAGATCGGCTTCGGCATGAAGGTCGCGTAGACGCCGTTCTTCGCGGCGATCTCCTTGACGATCAGCCGGTAGGTGATCGTGTGGTCGGCCATCTCGAGCGCGGGCGCGAACCGCATGTCGATCTCGTGCTGCGACGGTCCGACCTCGTGGTGCGCGTACTCGATCGGGATCCCCATCGACTCGAGCGCGTGGATCGTCTCCTGACGCAACTCCGTCGCGGCGTCGAGCGTCGTCATCGCGAAGTAGCCGCCCTCGTCGAGCGTCTCGACGCCGCTGCTCGACTTGAAGAGGAAGTACTCGAGCTCCGGACCGACGTTGAACGTGTCGAAGCCCATCTCGCGCATCCGGTCGAGCGCCCGGCGCAGGACGTAGCGCGGATCGCCCTCGTACGGCTCCCCGTCCGGCGTGACGACGTCGCAGATCATGCGCGCGACCTTCGTCTCGCCCTCCTTCCACGGCATCAGCTGGAAGGTCCCCGGGTCGGGGATCGCGACCATGTCCGACTCCTCGATCGCGTTGAAGCCCGTGATCGACGAGCCGTCGAAGCCCATGCCGTCGTCGAGCGCGTCCGCGAGCTCGCCGGGCGTGATCGCGAAGCTCTTCAGGTGTCCTTCGAGGTCGGTGAACCAGAGGAGCACGAATTGCACGCCCTCCTGCTCCACGCGCGCCAGCACGTCCCGCCGCGCCTCCTCGCTCGACGTCGCCCGGTGCCTGCTCTCGACCTGCGCCATCCGAGATCCTCCTCCTGAAATGAAAAAAGCCCCAGGCGCCGCTCGCGCCTGAGGCCTCGTCGCCTCGATGCTGCGCGGGAGTCTACACGCGCGTATCCCGCGAGCAGCGTCGGGAGTTACAGGCGAGAGGGCGCCGGAGGCGCGAGGGAGGGTCGCGGGTTGAAGGAGCAGCCTGTGCCGCGCGGGCGGCGGTCGCCGCTCCGTGTACTCGTCGTCGACGACGACGCGTTCGCGGAGATCGTGCGCGCGATCGTGGACGTCGACGCCGACTTCGAGGTGAGCGGGAGGGCGCCGAACGGCCTGGAGGGCGTCGAGATGGCGCGCGCACTGCGGCCCGACGTCGTGCTGATGGACCTCGACATGCCGCTCCTCGGCGGGATCGACGCGACGCGGCAGATCGTCGCCGAACGTCTCGCGGCCACCGTCGTGGTCCTCAGCGGCTCCGACGCGCCCGCCGACATCCGCGAAGTACGCGGGGCGGGGGCGCAGGCGTTCGTGGACAAGCGGCGCGCGCCGGAAGACCTGCTGGCCGTCCTGCCGCGCGATCCGCGATGCGGGCACCTTCTTCGCGGTCGCCTAACGGCGATCGGGGAGGGCCGGCGGCGGAGGTTTGACAGATGGCGGGCCGGAACTAGCCATCTGTCAAACGACAGAGGGTCTCACATGCGAAAGCTGGTCATCGCATCGCTTCTGGCGCTCGCGACGGCGGGCGGCGCCTCGGCGAGCTCGCTCGAGCCGAATCCCGGCAGCCCGCAGGCCGCGAGCAGCGCGAACTGCATCGCCATCTTCTCGTCGCGCTGATCCACAACGGCAGCGCGATCAGCACGCGCGCCGCACACGGCGTCCGCGGCGCGGAGATCAAGGCGCTGCAGGCGCTCTGCAACCTCGCGAACGAGAAGCCGTAGCGGTTTCCGCGAGCGCTTGGTCGTGGACGGAGCGCCCTTCGGGGCGCTCCGTCGTTTTCGTGGCGATTCGGGCCGGCCCTCCGCGCGCGCTACCGCCGGCGGTCGTGGCGCGCGCTCAGCCGCTCCGCTTCAGCTTCCCGTGCTGCTTGGCGTAGCGCTCTCCACGGCGGAACACGGCGAGCCCGAGCGGGATCGAGAGGACGCCGATCAGGATCAGCGGCCAGATGTCGCCCCAGACCGCGGCCGGCCCCGCGCCGTCGAGGATCGCGGCGCGGATCCCGCGCAGCGCGTACGTCGCGGGCGAGATCCGGGCGATCCACTCCATGAACTCCGGCAGCACGCTCACCGGGTAGTAGACGCCGGAGACCACGAGCATCAGGCCCTGGCCGATGTAGCCGAACTGCGTTCCCTTCTCCGGCGAGATCAGCGGCAGGACGGCGGTCATCATCCCGATCCCGATGAACGAGACCGACGCGATCCCGATCAGGATCAGCGCCGAGAGGAAGTTGGCGTTCGGCATGTGCAGCCCGAAGAACGCCGCGATCGCGGCGAAGACGACGGCCGCCCGGACGATCCCGTAGAGGACGGCGAAGATGCCCATCCCGATCAGGTGCACGGGTCGCGAGAGCGGCGCCATGAACGTGTACTCGATCGTCCCCTCCCAGCGCTCCCACGCGACCGTCTCGACGAGGATCTCGAAGACGATCCCGAGGTACGACCAGATCACCGCGCCGATGAGCAGGATCGTCGTCAGCCGGTTGACGTCCACGCGGCCGCCCGTCGCCTCCACGCCCTTGGCGATGAAGACGATCGTCAGCGTGTTCGCGGCCGTCCAGAGGAAGAACGTGATCTCCCAGAGGGCGTACCGCTTCACGAGGTACCAGTTGCGCTCGATGACGCCGCCGAGGCCGATCAGCTGATGACGCAGGGTCGACGCGGCGCCGGGGGCGATCATGCGAACACCCCGCGGTCCTCGTCGTCGTCGCCTTCGTCCTCGAGCTGCTTGCCCGTCGCGGCGAAGAACGCGGCCTCGAGCGTCGGGGCGTCGTAGCGCCACTTCAGCTCGGCCGGCTCATCCAGCACGAGCAGCGCGCCCGCGTGGAGGATCCCGACGCGGTCCGCGAGCGACTCGGCCTCGTCGAGGTCGTGCGTACAGAGCAGGATCGTCGAGTCGTGGGTCGTCCGGATCTCGCGGATGAACTCCTGCACCTCCTTCTTCGAGCGCGGGTCGAGGCCGGTCGTCGGCTCGTCCAGGAGAAGCAGCACGGGCGACGTGAGGAGCGCGCGAGCGAGCGCGACCTTCTGCTGCATGCCGCGCGAGAGCCCTTCCATCGCGTCGCCCGAGCGCTCCGCGGGGAAGCCGACGCGGTCGAGGATCTGCGGGATCAACCGCCGCGTCTCCTTTGGCGACATGCCGTAGAACCGCGCGGCGTAGCCGAGGTTCTCGACGGCGGACATCTTCTTGAAGAACGACGCCTCGACCGACACGCGGTTGACGAGCCGCCGCACCGCGCCGGCCTCGACGAACACATCGTGCCCGAAGATCGTCGCGCTGCCGCCGTCGTGCAGGAGCAACGTCGAGAGCAGGCGGACGAGCGTCGACTTCCCGGAGCCGTTCTGGCCGAGGATCGCGACCGTCTCGCCGCGCTGCATCGTCAGCGAGACGCCCTTCAACGCCGCGTGCCGGCGGCGGCGCGCGAAGCGGCCGTCGCGCTTCTTGTCGCGCCGGAGGAACTCCTTGCGCAGGTCGACGACCTCGACCGCGGGCACGCCGTCGAGCGCGCGCGGCGCGGCGGGACGGGTGACTAGTGCTGGTTCCAACATGAGGTGCTCCTAGATCGACGAGAGACGAGGGCGCGTGAAAAGCAGCGCCCGCGGAGGGGCGCGCGGCGCGGCTGTCGGGACTCAGTCGAAGAGCAACATCACGGCGGCCACCGTAGCAGGAGTGTCGGCCGCCCTTCAAGGGCGCACGCACGTCCGATGGCGTAGCTAGGTTCCCGCGCAGGCGCGGCCGAGGAAGGCGGCGCCGAGGCAATGGAGCCTCGGGACTCGCGCAGTCCTGGGGCTTTTTTCGTGGTCCGACACAAGGAGGCGAGATGTCCGAGATCGAGAAGGAGCTGAGGCACTACCTCGACGGCGACGCGGCGCCGCGAGAAGCGCTCGAGTGGGCGGGCGAGACGCAGGCGGCGATGGTCGACCTCAAGTTCTGCGACCTGCTCGGCGCATGGCAGCACATGACGCTGCCGATTCGCGCGTTCGACGAGTCGGCGTTCGACGACGGGCTCGGCTTCGACGGGTCGTCGATCCGCGGCTGGCAGGGGATCTCCGAGTCGGACATGCTGCTGATGCCGGACCCATCGAGCGCGGTGCTCGACCCGGCGACCGAGGCGCCGACGCTGTCGCTGATCTGCGAGATCGCCGATCCGGTGACGAAGCAGCCGTACAGCCGCGACCCGCGCCGCGTCGCCCGCCGCGCGGAGGAGTACCTGCGCTCGACCGGCATCGCCGACACCGCCTACATCGGCCCCGAGTGCGAGTTCTTCGTCTTCGACGAGGTGAGCTACGAGCTCGGGCCGAACCGCGCGCACTACTCGGTCGACTCGCCCGAGGGCTACTGGAACTCCGGCAAGCCCGGCCTCGCCTACACGATGCGGCCGAAGGAGGGGTACTTCCCGCCCGCGCCGCACGACACGCTGCACGACCTGCGGACGCAGATGGTGCTGACGCTCGAGCGCCTCGGGATCCCGTGCGAGTTCCACCACCACGAGGTCGCGTCGGGAGGCCAGTGCGAGATCGACCTGCGCTACGGGACGCTGACGCGGATGGCCGACCAGGTCATGACGTACAAGTACGTGGTCAAGAACGTCGCGCGCGCGGCCGGGAAGTGCGTCACGTTCATGCCGAAGCCGATCTACGGCGACAACGGCTCGGGCATGCACTGCCATCAGTCCCTCTGGAAGGAGGGAACGCCGCTGATGGCGGACAAGTCGGGCTACGCGGGGCTCTCGCAGCTCGCGCGCTCGTACGTCGCCGGGCTGCTCGCGCACGCGCCGGCGCTGCTCGCGTTCTGCGCGCCCACGACGAACTCCTACCGCCGGCTCGTGCCCGGCTTCGAGGCGCCGGTCAACCTGGTCTACTCGCAGCGCAACCGCTCCGCGTGCATCCGCGTCCCGATGTACTCGGACGCGCCGAAGGCGAAGCGGATCGAGTTCCGCTGCCCCGACGCGGCGGCGAACCCGTACCTCGCGTTCTCGGCGATGCTGATGGCGGGCCTCGACGGGATCCAGCGAGGCCTCGACCCCGGAGCTCCGGCCGACTACGACCTCTTCGAGGAGGCGCACGGCGAGGTCCCGCAGGTGCCGGGCTCGCTGGCGGAGGCGCTCGACGCGCTCGAGCGGGACCACGACTTCCTGCTCGAGGGCGGCGTCTTCACGCGCGACCTGATCGAGACGTGGATCGCGTGGAAGCGCGAGAACGAGGTCGACGTCGTCCGCCTCCGGCCGCACCCGGCAGAGTTCGGCCTCTACTTCGACGCTTAAGCGCCGTGGAAGAACGGAGCGGCGAGCTCGTCCGCTCGCCGCTCCGAGATCCCGTCGCGCTGCTCGAGCGCGAGCGGGTGTGAACCGTCGAGGATCTCCACCGCCGGTTGCGTCTCCAGGTCGCGCCAGCGAAGCCGCGCCGGCACGCCCCGCGACCCACGGTGATCCGGCAGGTCCGTGTCGAGCGTCCCGTCGACCGTGAGCTCGAGCAACCGCGGGTCCTCCCACAGGTCGTCGATCTTCCAGAAGTCGTCCTCGGAGACCTCCACCCAGACGCCGTAGCGGAAGTGGTCGTCGTCCGAGACCGGGATCCACACGACGCCGCGGGACGAACCAGCGGCTGCCGGAGCGCTCGCGGATCTCGCATCGATCGTCGGTCCTACGCGACCGGAGCCGGCGCCACGGCGAGAGCTCGAGCCAGGAATCAGGACGCTTTGCGCCGACGTCGCGCGGCTTCCCCGCGTGCCACTCGCCGCAGCTCGGGCACGTGAATCCCGCGCTCAAGCAGCTGCGATCGCGGCCGCGTCTCCGAGGTACTGCTTCCAGCCGCTCGGGATACGCGACGCGGCGAGGTGGATGAAGAGCACCGGCGCCGGCGCCTTCGGCTGCCTCAGCAGGTGCAGACCGGACTCCTCTGGAAGACAGTTGCCCTTCTTGTGGTTGCAAGGAGCGCACGCGGTGACGACGTTCTCCCAGCTCGACTCGCCGCCGCGGCTGCGCGGGACGACGTGGTCGAGCGTCAGCCGGCCGCTCGTCGTACCGCAGTAGACGCACCGCCACCCGTCGCGCGCGAAGAGCGCCCGCCGCGAGATCTTGCGCTGGATCGCGCGCGGAACGCGCACGTACGCGACCAGCCGGATCACGTGCGGCCACGCGAACGTGTCCGCGGCGGAGTGCAGGGGTTGATCGAGCTGCTCCAGCACCTCTGCCTTGCCCTTGTAGACGAGCACGTGCGCGCGCCGAACGGTGCACACGTTCAGCGGCTCGTAGCTCGCGTTCAGGACTAGGACCTGCTGCACCCTGCGAAGAAATCTAGCAACGGCGCGCCCCGCGAACGGCGCGTTCTAGCGCGCCATCGCTCGCTCGACCGCCTCCAGCTCCTCGGGCGAGAGGGCGACCGGCGCGCGGCCGCGGTCGAGCTCCTTCATGTAGATCCGCGCGTAGTCCCGGCCCTGGATCGCGCTGAGGACGATCCCGCTCCGGCCGGCGTCGAGCAGCGCGACCGATGCCGACTGCTGCCCCGCGCCCGCGAACGCGTCGTAGCGCACGATGGACGTCTTCGAGACGGCGCCGTCGACACGGCGGTCGACACGCACGAGCCCGGCCGCGACCTCGTCGACGGCGCGGTGGAGGTCGTCGATCCGCGCTTGGAGCGAGACCGCGAATTCGACGAGATCGGCCTTCCCGCCGCCGAGCAGCACCTGCTGCGCTGCGCGCGCATGCCGGAGGGCGCGCCACGCGAGGAGCGCGACGACGAGCGCGGCGGCGGCCGCGCAGGCTGCCGCGACCGCCACCCACGCCGCGACGGCGCCGCTCACGGCGCCGGCAGCGTGAAGAGCACCTGGTACGTCGCGGAGTTGTTCGCCAGGTTCTTCTCGCCGCGGACCCTGCCGACCTGGACGCGCAACGGCACACGCTCGGTGAGCGTCACCGCCGAGGCGATGTTCCGGAAGGTCACCGTCTTCTGCTGTCCCGGATCGATGAGGTCGACGACCGCGCGGCGAACGACCGGGCGCGGGCTCTTCTCGATCGTGAGCGTCACCGGCACCTGCACCTCCTGCGACTCGCCGGAGTTCTCGATCGTGACCTCGAACGTCAGCTCCGGCCGCGCCGTGATGATGTTCTCGTCCCCGTCCGCCCCGAGCGCGGTCCCGCCCGGCTGCGCGACGACGGAGACGAGCCCGTTGCCGTGCCGCCCGCCGGGCCTGCCACCGGTCCTCGCGGTGCGGATCCTCTGGAGGATCAGCGACATCAGGCGCGGCGTCGCGAGGTCGGAGTTCATGAGGAAGCGCGACTCGGGCACGTCGACGCCGCCGATCTCCTTCTGGTCGAGGATCGCCATCGCCGGGTTCCGGAACAGGTCGTTCCAGATCACGTCGCTCGCGACGAAGCGCTGCGCCTGCTCGGCGAGCAGCTGCCCGCCGCGCGTCGTGTCGCGCGCCGTGGCGACCTGCCTGAACGCGTCCTCGAGCAGGCTCAGCCCGTTCGCGCGGAACTGGAGCGCGTCGACCGCGTGCTCGTGCTGCTCGCGGAGCGCGCCCGGCGGCTCGAGCTCGTCCGCCAGCACGACGCCCTGGTTCTGGCGCTGCGCGAGGCTGCGGAGCTCGCGTGTGATCTCCGCCTGCCGCACGCCCGGCGTCGTCAGCAGCTTGTTCAGGTCGCGCCCGGCCCGATCGGAGGTGCGCGCGACCGAGCGCACGTCGTCCATGTACGCGCGGTACGCCTCGTGCTCGCGGTCGCTCCGGCAGCTCTGCACGAGCACCACGAGCCCGACGACGATGACGATCGCGAACGCGATCAGCCCCGCGAGCCGGAGGAGCGGCGTCAGGCCGGCGGGAGGCCGCACCGGACGACGCGGCCCGCCACGCGTCGGCCGCCGTCGCGGCTGCGCCTCGCGCGTCTCCGGCTCGTCGAAGAAGTCGAACTCGATGTCGCTGGAGCGCTCGCTCATGCCGCTGCCGGGAGGGGGCCCGGAACGGCCGTCACTGTACTCCTTTCGCCGGTCAGCGCAGGAGTTTCGACGGGCGCGGCCAAGGGGGCACGCGATGTCCGAAGCGGTTGCGACTGCCCCGCCGGCGGGTCTCGTCCTGGGGCGGTACCGCCCCCTGCGCCCGCTCGGCAGCGGCGGCTCGGGATCGGTCTGGCTGGCGCGCGACGAGCGGTCCGGGCTGGACGTCGCGCTGAAGATCGTCGCGCGCGAGGGGAAGGCGGCGCTCCGAGCCGAGCGGGAGGCCACGGCGGCTGCTCGCCTGCGCCACGAGCGCTGCCTGCGCGCGTACGCGCTCGCGCACGACGACGACCACGTCTACATCGCGTACGAGTACGTCGCGGGCCGGACGCTCCGCGACGCCCTGCGCGAGGGCGCGCTCACGGATGCGGACGCGATCGAGGCCGCGGCGCAGACGCTCGAGGGCCTCGCGCACGCGCACGCGCGCGGGATCGTCCACCGTGACGTGAAGCCGTCGAACATCCTGCTCGAGGACGGAGACGAGGTCGCGATCCGCCTGCTCGACTTCGGGCTCGCGCGCATGGACGACGCCGACACGCTGACCGCCGTCGGCGACGTCCCGGGGACACTCGCCTACATCGCGCCCGAACGTCTCCAGGGCTCGCACGCGACCGCCGCGAGCGACGTGTGGGCCGTCGGCGTCCTCCTGTGGGAGGCGCTCGCGGGCGGGCACCCGTTCTGGAAGCCGTCGCTGATCGCGAGCGCGCGCGCGATCGAGGCCGGCGCACCGCGGCTCCGCTCCGTCAGGCCGGATCTGCCGGCGCCGGTCCTCGCCGCCGTCGATCGCGCGCTCGCGCTCGACCCCGGAAGGCGTCCGTCGGCGGCGAAGCTTGCGGAGCTCCTGCGCGCCGCCCTGCGCGAGCGCGAGCGTCGCGCCCCGTCCGTGCCCGCCCTGCGCCTGCCCGCCGCGCCGGCGGAGCGCGCCGTCACAGCGGGCCTCGCGGGCCTCGCCTCGGGCTGGACGGCGGCGTCCCTGCCCTTCTTCCCGCCGGCGTGGGCGCTGCCGATCGCCGCGGCGACGGCCGCGGGGACGGCGCTCGCGCCCCGCGCGGGCCTCGTCGCGACGCTCGCGGTGCCGGTCCTCCCGCTCGGCAACGGCTCGCTCGCGCTCGCGCTCGGGGACGCCGCGATCGCCGGCGCGTGGCGGCTCGCGTTCGGGCGCGAGGCGCGCGGGGGGCGCGCGTGCGCGCGGGGGCCGCTTCTCGCGCCGCTCGCCGCGCTCGCTCTCCTGCCGCTCGCGGTCCAGCGCCTGCGCTCGCCGGCGCGCCGCGCGCTGGCGACGGCCGGCGCCGCCGCGGCCGCCGGCGCCGTCGCGAGCGTCCGCGGCTCGCCGCTGCCGCTGAGCGGCGATCCGCCGGTCGCCTCGCTCGAACTGGGGCGAACGTCGAACCCCGTGGCCGCGGCCGCGGCTCTCGTCGACGCGGCGGCCGGCAACGTCCCGTTCCTCGTCGCCGGAGTCGCGCTCGCGGCCGCGGCGGCCGCGCTGCCCTACGCGCGCGCCCGCGGCCCCTGGAGCGTCGCCGCGCTGGGAGCCGCGCTCCTCGCGACGACGCTGCTCCCGTTCGCGACCGTCCCCGCGCTACCCGTCGTGGTGGCGGTTTGGATCACCTGCGGCGCGCTCTGGCTCCGGCCGGGAGAGCACGCGCGGCATTAGGATCGGCGGACGGGGTAGAAGCGGTCCGCCATGGTCCTCCGCAGCATCGAGCAGAAGATCGAGGCCCTGTTCGAGGGCATGTTCGGCCGCGCCTTCCGCGCGAACGTGCAGCCGATCGAGCTGGCGCGGAAGCTCACGAAGGAGATGGACGACCACCGGAACGTCTCCGTCTCGCGCGTGTACGCGCCGAACGAGTACAGCGTCTACCTCTCGCCCGAGGATCGGGCGCAGTTCGAGAGCTACGAGCAGTCGCTCGTCGAGGAGCTCCAGATCCACCTCGCCGAGCACGCGCGGCGCGAGGGGTACGCGCTGCTGACCTCGCCGAAGGTGCTGCTCGAGACCGACCCCGACCTCGACCTGGGCGAGTTCGGGATCGCGGTGCGGATGACGCAGCCGGAGCGCCGCGCGCCCTCGCCCGGCGAGCCGAGCCCGCAGGCGGAGCCGGGGCACACGATGATCTACCGGCCCAAGGCCGCCCCGGAGCCGACGCAGGCGGTCACGCCGGGCGAGCTCGGCGTCGAGCAGGAGCGCGTGACGCTGCGCTGGGACGGCGGGCGTCGCGACGTCGACAAGCGGCGCGTCCTGATCGGGCGCTCCAAGGAGTGCGACGTGCAGCTCTCGGACTCGAACGTCTCGCGCCGCCACGCGGAGGTGCGGCAGGAAGGCGCGTCGTACTGGATCGTCGACCTCGACTCGACGAACGGCATCGAGGTGAACGGGCGACGGCTCAAGCGGGCCAAGCTCGAGGACGGCGACCGGCTCGTCATCGGGGAGACCGAGGTCGTGTTCCGGCGGGAACGGACGTGAACGCCGAGTCGCTCTCCGTCGACGAGCTGCTGCTCATCCTGAAGATCGGCTTCCTCGTCCTCCTCTACCTCTTCATCTGGCGCATCGTGCGCAGCGCGAGCCGCGACATCCGGGCGCCGCAGGAGAGCATGGTGCTCGCGCCGGGGCACGCGGCTCCGCTCGCGCGACCCCGCGACCGCGGGCGCCTGGTCGTGCTCAAGAGCCCGACGCTGCCGACAGGCGAGGAGCACGTGCTCGACTCGGCGGCGATCACCGTCGGCCGCAGCGCGCAGAACACGATCGAGCTCCGCGGCGACCAGTTCGCGTCGGCCGCGCACGCGCGCTTCGACCCGCGCGACGACGGCGTCTGGCTGCACGACGAGGGGTCGACGAACGGGACGTTCGTGAACGGAATCCGGATCGAGCGGCCGCAGAAGCTCGCGCGCGGCGACGTCGTGCGCGTCGGGGAGACGGACCTGAGGTACGACCCGTGAGGGTGGGCCGGCAGGCCGCGCTCAGCGATCCCGGCCGCAGGCGCCGGCGGAACGAGGACGCGTACGTCGTGCAGCCGCCGCTCTTCGCGATCGCCGACGGGATGGGCGGAGCCCAGGCGGGCGAGGTCGCTTCGCGCCTCGCAGCGGCTGCGCTCGAGGAGGGCTCGAGCGGGAGCGGCGACGGGAGGGAGCGCGTCGAGGCGCTCGTCCAGGAGGCGAACCGCCGCGTCTACAAGCGCTCGAGCGAAGACCCCGACGCTTCGGGCATGGGCACGACGATCACGGCCGCGCTCGTCGACGCTGGCGTCGTCTGGATCGGCCACGTCGGCGACTCCCGGGCGTACCTCCTGCGCGACGGCGCGCTCCAGCAGCTCACCGAGGACCACTCGCTCGTCGCAGAGCTCGTGCGCAGCGGCAGGCTGTCCGCCGAGGAGGCGCAGACGCACCCCCAGCGCTCGGTGATCACGCGCGCCGTCGGCACGGACGCGGACGTCGACGTGGACACGTTCCCGATCGAGCCGCGCCCGGGCGACGTCTTCCTCCTCTGCTCCGACGGCCTCACCGACATGATCGACGACGGCACGATCGCCGGGATCGTGCAGGAGCACCGCGACGACCTCGAGGCCGCCGCGCGGACGCTCGTCGCGGCGGCCAACCGCGGTGGCGGCGAGGACAACATCACCGTCGTCGTGTTCGACGTCGCGGAGGGCGGCGCCGAGGCGGACGAGGACGCGACCGCGCGCTTGCCCGCCGTGGACGCGGACGACGAGGACACGCTCTCGGAGCTCGACGCCGTTCCCGCGATCGACACGATGGTCGTCGCGCCGGAGGAAGCGGTGCGGATGTTCGACGACACGCAGGCGGAATCGGCTCCGGCGCCGGCCGCCGAGCGCGGCGACGGGCGCGGCCCGCGCGTGCTCGCGACGCTCGCCCTGGTCCTGGCCCTGCTGCTGATCGCCGCGCTCGTCGTCTGGGGCGTGCTGCGGTGACGGCCCGGAACCGCGAGCTCCTGAACCTGCTCGTCGTCGGGATCCTGACCGGGGTCGGCTTCGCGAGCGTCTACGTCGCGCGGCAGTCCGAGGTCTCGACGGAGTCGCTCTCGTACGCCGCGTTCTTCATCGCGCTCTACCTCGTGGCGCACGTCGTCGCCCGCTTCACCGTCCCGTACGCCGACCCGTACCTGCTGCCGATGGCCGCGCTCCTGACCGCGATCGGCCTGACCGAGATCTACCGCCTCGACCCCGAGGACGCGCTCCGGCAGGGAATGTGGGTCGTGATCGCGGTCGCCTTCTTCTCGGCGACGCTCGTCCTCCTGCGCCGCGACTACCGGCGCCTCGAGGCGTACCGCTACCTCTTCGGCGTCGGCGCGATCGTGCTCCTGATGCTGCCGGCGCTGCCGCTGATCGGGACGACCGTGAACGGCGCGCGCCTGTGGGTCCGGGTCGGGCCCTTCCAGTTCCAACCCGGCGAGATCGCGAAGCTGATGCTGATCGTCTTCCTCGCGGGCTACCTGCGCGAGAAGCGCGAGGTGCTGGCGCAGGGCCGGCTGAAGGATTTCGGGCCGCTGCTCGCGATCTGGGGCGGGGCGATGCTCGTCCTCGTCCAGACGAACGACCTCGGCAGCGCGCTCCTCTACTTCGGGATCTTCCTCGGGATGCTCTACGTCGCGACGGGGCGCGCGATCTTCGCCGCCGCGGGCCTCGCGCTCTTCGTGGGCGGCTCGTACGTGCTCTATCAGCTCGTCCCGCGCGTGCAGCAGCGCGTCGCGGTGTGGCTCGACCCCTGGTCGCGCGCCGAGAACGAGGGCTACCAGATCGTCCAGTCGCACTTCTCGATGGCGAACGGCGGCTTTGGCGGCACGGGGCTCGGCCGCGGCACGGTGACGACGACCGAGGGCACGCCGCTGATCCCGTACCTGAAGACCGATTTCATCTACTCGGCGCTCGCGCAGGAGCTCGGGCTCGTCGGCGTCTCCGCGCTGCTCCTCGTCTACATGCTCTTCGTGGTGCGCGGCTTCCGCACCGCGCTCCTCGCCGGCGACGGCTTCTCGAAGCTGCTCGCCGCGGGCCTCACGTTCGGGTTCGCGCTCCAAACGTTCATCATCCTCGGCGGGATCCTGCGGCTGATCCCGCTGACGGGCATCACGCTCCCCTTCGTCAGCTACGGCGGCTCGAGCGTGCTCGCGAACTTCGTCCTGCTCGCGGGGCTCCTGCTCGTCTCGAACCGCGCGAACGCGCTCGGCGGCAGGCAGGCGTGAACCGCCAGATCACCCGCCTCGCCGTCGCCGGCGTGACGCTGATCGCGGCACTGATCGTCGCCACCACGTACTGGCAGACGTGGGCCGCGGCCGGCCTCAACGACCGCCAGGACAACGCGGTGCAGCGCGTCGCGGAGTTCTCGATCAAGCGCGGCCGGATCCTCGCCGCGAGCGGGCGCGTCCTCGCGGAGAACAGGACGCGCAGGGTCAGCGGGCGCAGGCTCTACTTCCGCCGCTACCCGGAGCGGGGCCTAACGGCCCACGTGGTCGGCTATTCGACGCAGATGCGCTCGCGCGCGGGGATCGAGCGCTCGCTGAACGACTACCTGACCGGCGCGAACACGAACCTGACCACCGTGCTCGACACGCAGCTGGACCGCCTGCGCGGCACGACGATCGAGGGGAACGACGTCGTCCTGACGCTGCGGCCGGACGCGCAGCGGGCGGCGCTGCAGGCGCTCGGGAACCGCTGCGGGGCGGTCGCCGCGGTCGAGCCGCGCACCGGGCGGGTGCTCGTCCTCGCCTCCTCGCCGACGTACGACCCGAACCTCGTCGAGGGGCGCTTCAACCGGATCAAGCGGATCCGCGCGCAGTGTCGCGAGCCGAACGCCCTCTTCAACCGCGCGACGCACGGCCTCTACGCGCCGGGCTCGACGTTCAAGGTCGTCACCTCGTCAGCGGCGCTCGACAGCGGCCGCTACAGCCTCGCGTCCACGTTCCACGACCCCGGCTACTGCGTCGAGTACAACCGCCGCGTGTCGAACTACGACACGTCCTCGCCGTTCGGGACCGTGAACTTCGTCCAGGCGATGCAGTACTCGATCAACTCCGTCTTCTGCAACATCGGCAAGGAGCTCGGAGGCCGCAGGATCCTCGAGCACGCGCGCCGGTTCGGCTTCTACTCGAAGGTGCCGCTCGAGACGCCGATGGACGAGCGCGTCGCGAGCGGGCTGTACGAGGAGGGCAAGCTGTACGTGCCCGAGAAGGACTTCGACGTCGACCCCGGCCGCCTCGCGTTCGGGCAGGAGCGGCTGCTGGTGACGCCGCTCCAGATGGCGATGGTCGCGGCTGCGGTCGCGAACGAGGGCAAGGTCATGCGGCCGTACGTCGTCGAGCGCGTCGTCGGCCCGCGCGGCAAGGTCGTCGCGAAGACGGACCCGGACGTCCTCGGACGCGCGATCGAGGCGCAGAACGCCGACGCGCTGACGACGCAGATGCGGGCGGTCGTCGAAGGCGGCACGGGCGGCAACGCCGCGATCCCGGGCGTGTCCGTGGCGGGGAAGACCGGCACCGCCGAGACGGGCCGCGCCGGCCTGAACACGGTCGCCTTCATCGGCTTCGCTCCCGTCGACCGGCCACGCGTCGCGATCGCCGTCTTCGTCGAGGAGCAACGGAGCACCGGCGGCCAGACCGCGGCGCCGATCGCGCGCTCGGTGATGCAGGCACTGGTCGGCTCCCGTTGAACCCCTACGGTGTAGAGGGATGCCTGTCTCCGACACGCTGATCGACACGCTCTTCGACGGGCGCTACCGCATCATCCGCCGACTCGGCGCCGGAGGCATGGCGAACGTGTACCTCGCGGAGGACCAGGAGCTCGGTCGCCGGGTCGCGATCAAGATCCTGAACGACCGGCACGCGAACGACGAGCAGTTCGTCGAGCGCTTCCGCCGCGAGGCCAAGAACGCCGCAGGTCTCTCGCATCCGAACATCGTCTCGATCTACGACCGCGGCGAGGCGGAGGGCACCTACTACATCGCGATGGAGCACCTGGACGGGCGCAACCTGAAGGAGCTCATCAACGCCCGCGGGCCCGCCCCCGTGCGCGTCGCAATCGACTACGCGCGCCAGATCCTCTCCGCGCTCCGCTTCGCGCACCGGAACAAGATCGTCCACCGCGACATCAAGCCGCACAACGTCCTCGACGACGGGGACGGGCGCCTGAAGGTGACGGACTTCGGCATCGCGCGCGCGGGCGCGAGCCAGATGACGGAGGCCGGGTCGATCGTCGGCACCGCCCAGTACCTCTCGCCGGAGCAGGCGCGCGGGACGCAGGTCGACCAGCGCTCCGACGTCTACTCGCTCGGAGTCGTCCTCTACGAGCTGCTCACCGGGCGCGTCCCGTTCACGGGCGACACGCCGGTCGAGATCGCGATGAAGCACCTCTCCTCGACGCCGCCGCTGCCCTCGACCCTCCGCCCGGACATCCCGCGCGACCTCGACCTGATCGTGATGCGCGCGCTCGCGAAGGACCCCGACGAGCGGTACCAGACGGCGGAGGAGATGGACGCCGATCTCGCGCGCGTCGCGGCGGGGATCGCCGTGAGCCCGGAGACGACGGACGCGGCGACGGCGATCATCTCGCGTCCGAGCGCGATGCCGACGACGATCACGCGCGCGCCGACTCGCGTCCGCGAGACGGTGCCGACGCGTCCCTACGCGGAGCCGCCGCCCTACTACGAGTACGACGACGACCCGCGCCGCCCGCGCCCGATCTGGCCGTGGCTCGTGACGCTCCTGCTGGTCCTCGCGGCCGCGGCGTTCGGCTGGTACGTCTACAACCAGATCCAGGACCAGCTCGACGAGACGAAGCCGGTGGCGGTGCCGTTCCTCGAGGGGAGGCGCGAATCGCTCGCGGTGAACGAGCTGATCGAGAAGCAGCTCGAGTACCGCGTCGTCCGCAAGCCGAGCGGGAAGCAGCCGGTCGGCTTCGTCTTCGACCAGGACCCGGACCCGGGCGACCGCATCGACCGTGCGACCGACGAGGTGACGATCTACGTCTCGTCGGGGCCGCCGAAGGCGACGGTGCCCGACGTGCGCGGCGACACGCGCGACGAGGCGGTCGCCGAGCTGACGGCGCGGAAGCTGAAGCCGAGGGTCGTCGAGATCAACTCCGAGAAGGAGGTGAACACCGTGACGGCCCAGTCGCCCGCGCCGGGCGAGCGGGTGAACCAGGGCTCGACCGTCCGGATCAACGTCTCGCGGGGGCCGAAGCCGATCGGCATCCCTTCGGTCGTCGGGCAGCCGTACGAGAGCGCAGCGGCGACGCTGCAGGCGGCGGGACTCGCCGTCGCGCGACGCGACGTGGAGTCGACCGAGGCGCGCGGGATCGTCGTCGACCAGGACCCGAGCGGCGGCGCGTTCGTCGCGCGCCGGTCGACCCTGACGCTCAGACTCTCGAAGGGGCCCGCGACGTCGAGCGTCCCCCACGTGAAGAGCCTACACCGCGAGACCGCGGCCGAGACGCTGCGCAGCTCCCGGGTCTGCGTCCGCCAGGCGACCCGCAACACCGACGTCCCGTCGCTGGAGAACGTCGTGCTCGAGCAGAGCCCCGGCGGCGGCACGCAGGCGCGGCCGGGAACGGCCGTAACGATAACCGTCGGCCGCTACGTGGAGCCCGAGCCAACGGTCGAGCCGCCGGAGACCGAGCCGTTCCCGTGAGCGCGCGCAAGGGCCGCGTCGCGATCCTCATGGGAGGACGGGTCGCGCGCCTGCGGCTCGCTCCCGTGGGGGAAACCATGCTTCCCCCACGAGCCCCCTTCTTGCCGGCGGGGAACCTCCCGGTTTCTTCGGTCGGCGTTGCCGACCTCGGAGCTTCCGCTTTCGCGAAAGTTCCCCCGCACCCTCCCCCGCCCGCCCGGCAAGCGCGGCCGCAGACACATGACGCCGGGCAAGCGCCGCGTCGCGATCCTCATGGGTGGGCGGTCGAGCGAGCATCCGATCTCGCTGGCGTCCGCGCGCTCCGTGGCGGCCGCGCTCGATCCGAGCGGTACGAGCTGGTGGAGGTGGAGATAGGCCGCGACGGCCGCTGGGCGCTGGGTTCGGGCCCAAGTAACACGTTGTTACAAGGCACGGACGGGACCGCCGAGACGCTGCCCGTCGTCGCGGACTCGCAGCCGGCGCGGACGCTGCAGAGCGTCGACGTCGTGCTGCCGATCCTCCACGGGCCGTTCGGGGAGGACGGCACCGTCCAGGGGCTGCTCGAGCTGGCGGACGTGCCGTACGTCGGCGCCGGAGTCGCGGGCTCCGCCCTCTGCATGGACAAGGACCTGTTCAAGGCCGTCCTGCGCGACCGAGACATCCCCGTGGCGCGCAACGTCACGCTCCGGCTCGGCGACGCGGTCGAGAACCCGTTCGGCTACCCCGTCTTCGTGAAGCCGGCGCGGCTCGGCTCCTCCGTCGGGATCACAAAGGTGCACGACGAGAGCGAGCTCGCGCCCGCGGTCGCGCTCGCGCGGCGCCACGACGAGAAGGTTCTCGTCGAGGAGTTCGTCGCCGGCACGGAGGTCGAGTGCGGCGTGCTCGGAAACCTGCGCCCGCCGCCGATCGCGTCCGTCGTGGGCGAGATCGTCCCGCACGCCGAGTGGTACGACTACGCGGCGAAGTACGACGAGGGCGCCTCCGACATCATCGTCCCCGCGCGCATCCCCGAGGAGACGGCCGCCCGCGTGCAGGAGCTCGCGATCGAGTCCTTCGTCGCCACCGAGTGCGAGGGCATGGCGCGCGTGGACTTCTTCGTCCGCGAGGGCGGCGAAGTGGTCGTCAACGAGATCAACACGATCCCGGGCTTCACGTCCACGAGCGTCTACGCGCGCCTCTTCGAGGCGTCGGGAATCCCGTACGAGGAGCTGCTCGACCGGCTGATCGAGCTCGCGCTCGAGCGGCACGAGCGCCGCAGCGGGCTCGAGTACTAGCAGCGATTAGCCCGGGCGGAAGCCGACGCTTCCGACCGTCGCGGGATGCTGCTGCGCAAGCTGCGGCGTTCCTCGCCGGCGCGCGGCCCCCGCCGCGACGGCGTAGCCGACGTAACCGTCTCAACCGTGCGCAGCGGGCTGCCGCCGACGCCGGGCTCCGCCCGGCGGGAGGCCCAGCGACGAAGGCGCGAGGCCGCAAACGCAGGAGGGGTAGCGGGGGAACCTGGGTTCCCCCGCTACCAACTAGCCGCGCGCCCGCACCTCGTTCACGTGCGCGAGCCGGTCGAGCGCGGTGATCCAGACGACGAAGTAGCGCGCGTCGTCACCGCTGATCGGGACCCGCGTCGTCCCGTTCACGCGCCGCGACGGCGACACCCGTCGGAACGGGCCCTCCGAGCTCTCGCCGCTCCGAATCTCGGCCGTGAATCCGGGCGTGTCGGTGACGACGACGAGGTCGCGCGGCTCGACCGCCCGTCGCGCGTCGAGCACGACGCCCACGCCCTCCTTCTGGAAGCCGCCGTAGTAGGTCTCGGTCGGCCAGTAGCTCGAGACGTCGCCGTCCGCGGCGCGCGCGACCGCCTCCGGATGTTCCGCCTGGTCGTCGCCGAACGGGTCGTACGAGCCGACGCCGGCGAGCGGGATCGGCTTCGCCGTCGCGCCGCCGCCGTCGCGGTCGGACCCGGAACGCGCAAGGACGAACGCGGCCGCGAGCGCGAACAGCGTCAGCCCGAGCAGCCCGGCGAGCCCGACCGGAAATCTCCGCCGCCGGGCTCGGACGGAGCGTCGCGCGCCTTGGCGGACGACGGGGCTGCGGACGACGGGGCTGCGGACGATCAGCGTCGCGTCGTCGCCCGGCTCGTGTCCCAGCTCGGCGAGGCAGCCTTCGAGCTCGCCGACGAAGTCGTACATCGTCGGGAAGCGATGCGCGGGATCCTTCGCCAGCGCGCGCTCGACCGCGTGCGCGACACGCAGCGACACCTCCGGCCGCCGCTCGAGCACGCTCGGCGGGGGCTCGTTGATGTGCCGCAACGCCACGGCGACGAAGCTCTCGCCGGGGAACGGGACCTCGCCGGTCAGGAGCTCGAAGAGGACGACGCCGAGCGAGTACACGTCCGAATGCGCGTCGACGCGCTCGCCGCTCGCCTGCTCCGGCGCGATGTAGTTGCTCGTCCCGAGCACCGTCCCCGTCTGCGTCACGCCGTCGACGTCGAGCGCCCGCGCGATCCCGAAGTCGGTCACCTTCGCCTTCCCGTCACCGTTCAGCAGCACGTTCTGCGGCTTCACGTCGCGGTGGACGAGGCCGTGCTCGTGCGCGAACGCGAGCCCGCGGCCGGTCTGGATCGCGAGCTCGAGCGCGCGCCGGACAGGAAGCCGGCCACGCTCGACGAGCTGCTTCAGGTTCTCGCCGTCGACGTACTCGAAGACGATGAACTGGCGCCCGTCGTCGTCGCCGCGGTCGATCACGGTCACGATGTTCGGGTGCGAGAGCTGCGCGACGGCACGCGCCTCGCGGCGGAAGCGCTCGATCGTCTCCTCGTCCGCGCCGTAGGACGCGTGCAGCACCTTCAGCGCGACGCGGCGCTCGAGCAGCCGGTCGAACGCGCGGTACACGCTCGACATGCCCCCGGTCCCGACGAGCTCCTCGAGCTCGTAGCGACCCGCGATCAGCTCTCCGACCACCGCGGAGATTCTGCCTGCGTGGAGACGGACCTAGCTCAGCACGCTCTCGAGTGCCTGCTCCCACACTCCGAGAGCCTCGTCGAGCTCGGCGTCCGCGATCACGAACGGGACGAGCACGCGAATGCAGTTCGAGTAGATGCCGGACTTCAGCAGCAGCAGGCCGCGGCTCGCCGCCTCGTCGACGACCTTGCTCGCGAGGTCCGCCGCGGGTTCCTTCGTCGCCCGGTCGCGCACGAGCTCGATCGCGAGCATCGCACCGAGCCCGCGCACGTCGCCGACCGCGGGGAACCGCTCCTTCCACGCCTCCATGCGGGCGCGCACGACCTCCCCCACCTCCGTCGCGCGCTCGACCAGCCCCTCCTCCTCGAAGACGTCGAGGACGGCGAGCGCCGCCGCCTGCGCGACCGGGTTGCCGACGTACGTGCCGCCGATCGCGGCGTCGGGAGGCGCGTCCATGATCTCGGCCTTGCCGATCACGGCCGAGAGCGGGAGGCCGCCGGCGATCGCCTTCGCGAGGGTGATCAGGTCGGGCTCGATCCCGTACTGCTCGATCGCGAACATCGTCCCGGTGCGGCCGAAGCCGGTCTGCACCTCGTCGACGACGAGGACGATCCCGTGCGCGTCGCAGATCCGCCGGATGCCGGCGAGGAACTCCTGCGGCGCGACGACGAACCCGCCCTCGCCCTGGACCGGCTCGATGACGATCGCCGCCACGTTCTCCGCCGCGACCTGGGTGACAAGCGCGCGCTCGAGCGCCGCGAGCGCGTCGCGTGCGGTCGGCCCGCGATAGTCCTGCGCGAACGGAACGCGATAGACCTCCGGCGCGAACGGCCCGAGGCCCGCCTTGTACGGGTGCGTCTTCGACGTCATCGTCATCGAGAGCAGCGTGCGCCCGTGGAAGGCGCCCTCGAACGCGATCACGGCCGGACGCTTCGTGTAGGAGCGGGCGAACTTGATCGCGTTCTCGACCGCCTCCGTCCCCGCGTTGAAGAACGCGGCCTTCGCCGGACCGGCGATCGGAACCGCGTCGATCAGCCGCTCCGCGAGCGTGACGTAGACCTCGTACGGGACGATCGTGTAGTCGGTGTGCGAGAAGCGCTCCAGCTGCTCCTGCGCCGCGGCGACGACCCGCTGGTTCGAGTGCCCGACGTTCAGGCAGCCGACGCCGCCCGTGAAGTCGATGAACGTGTTCCCGTCGACGTCGCTCAGGGTCGCGCCGCGCCCTTCGGCGATGACGACCGGATGCGTGACCGAGAGCGGGGCCGCGATCGCGCGCTCGTGCCGGTCGAGGATCTCCTGCGAGCGGGGACCCGGAACGGCCGTCCGCAGCTCGATCGCGCGCGTCGTCGCCATACGAGCGACGATACCTCAGCGGTCGGCCGCTGCATAGTGAATAACCGGCTTGCAGCCGGTCAGGCGCGGCGCGAGATGCGGTAGACGATGCCGCGGCCCCAGTCCGCGACGAGGAGGCCGCGGCCGCGAGGCTCGGCGGCGACCGCCAGCGGGTGGTCGAAGCCGTCCGCGAACGTCCGCGAGCGGCCGCTGCGCGGGTCGACCTCGACGACCTTCCGGCCGAAGCGGTGGCTGTAGTACTGGCCCCACTCCGCGACGTACAGGCGGCCGCGCCAGAACGCCATCCCGTTCGCGGAGGAGTGGGGCTCGAGGTACGCGAGCGGGCGCGCGACGCCGCGGCACGCGCCGACGAGCCGGCGCAGGCGCCAGCTCGGCCAGCAACCGGGCCAGCCGAAGTGCGCGCCGCGCCGCGCGACGACGACGGTCTCGGCCGGCTCCCAGGTGCCGAGGTCGTCGCGGTTGTTGACCGAGACGTACAGCCGGCGGCGGTGGAAGACGAGCCCGAAGGGGTTCCGCAGGCCGCGCGCGAAGACGCGGAGGTCGCGGCCGTCCTTCCGCACGGAGAGGATCGCCGCGCTCAGCCGGCTGCGCTCGCGGCAGACGTCGCAGGTCGAGCCGCTGCCGAAGTAGAGACGGCCGTCCGGGCCGACGACGACGTTGTCCTGCTGGTGCCGCCCGTAGGGCAGCCCGGAGACGAGGATCCGGCGGCCGACGAGGCGGCGGCCGCTGAGCCGCAGCCGGCTCAGATAGCCCTGAGCCGACACGAACAGGGTGCGCCCGCTCCAGACGAGCCCGAGCGGCGTCCGGAACCCGCGCGCGACGACGCGCGGGCGCCGCGAGCCGCGACCGACCGCGACGACCTCGCCCCCCTCCTGCGTCGCGTAGAGGAGCCGGCGCGGGCCGAACGCGAGCGCCGTCGGCCGCCGCAGCCCCGTCGCGTAGATCTCGGTCCGGAAGCCGGCGCGAACGTCGAGCTGCGGCGCGGGACGCAGCGCCGCGCCGGCAGGCGCGGAGAGCGCGAGCGCGACCCCCGCGGCGGCGGCGGCGAGCGTCAGCGCGACGCAGCGTAGGCGAGCGCTCCGGGCGTGTAGACGCCGGCGGCGTTCCACAGCGGGGAGCCGCCCGTCCGCGCGGCCCGCGCGGCGTCGATCTGCGCCTTTACGTCGTCGAGCGTGTACGTCCGCCCGCACGAGAAGTCCTGGAGCCACGGGATCAGCTTCGCCTTTCTCCCGCGCAGCTGGCGCTTGAAGTCGCGGAGCGACGCCGTGACGGTCTCGGCCGGGGAAGCATTGTCGATGTTGTACTCGCCGAGGCGTAGTCGCGAGGGGTAGACCATCGGGTAGGGCGCGTCGACGTAGCGCGCGAGCCGCCCGCGGCACCTGCCCGATTCCGAGGTCACGCGTCGCGGAGAGACCCAAAACGTCGGCCGAGACGCGCACGCCGAGCGGCTTCAGCCGCTTCGCCCCGTAGTGGACGAACTCCGCGATCACCCAGCCCGGCCGCGTCGCCGTCTTGCCCGATAGCGGATCGCCTCGATGTCGCCGTCGCTCGGGAAGCGCACGTAGTCGAACTGGATCTCGTCGAAGCCCGCGCGCGCGGCCGCCTCGCCCAGGTCGACGTTCTAGTCCCACACCCGCCGGTCGTACGGGTTCGACCACCCGAGCCCGGCGTGGTTCAGCCAGCGAGAGCCGTCGCTGCGCCTGATCGCGAGGTCGGGCCGCTTCTCGCTCAGGATCGGGTCCTCGAACGTCACGATGCGCGACCAGATAGAGCCCGCGCCGGTGCGCCTGCCGCGGGAGGACGCGCGGCTTGTAGTACGCCTGCGCGGCCCCGATCTTCTTCGCGAGCGGCACCGACGACGGCACGAAGCCGACCTCACGGTTCTCGTCCTTCACGTCGAGCTGGATCGTGTTCAGCCCGGGCAGACGCATGTACTCGCCGAGCTTCCCCGGGATCGACGTTGCGGTCGACCGGCTGGAGAATCACGGGGCGCGGACCGTAGCGCCGATCCCGCGCCCGTACAATCGCGCGGTGGTTCTCGCGGACCGGAGCATCCGCCGCCTGCTCGCGGAGGGCCGCATCGGGATCGAGCCGTACGACGAGTCGCTGCTCCAGCCCTCGAGCGTGGACGTCCGCGTCGACCGCTTCTTCCGCGTCTTCCACAACGCCCGCTACCCGTTCATCGACGTCAAGCAGCCGCAGGAGGAGCTGACGGAGCTCGTCGAGGTGGACGACGGGACCGCCTTCATCCTCCACCCCGGCGAGTTCGTCCTCGGTTCGACCCTCGAGCGGGTGCGGCTCCCCGACGACCTCGTCGCCCGCCTCGAGGGGAAGTCGTCGCTCGGCCGCCTCGGCTTGCTGATCCACTCGACCGCCGGGTTCATCGACCCCGGCTGGGACGGCCACGTGACGCTCGAGCTCTCGAACGTCGCCAACCTCCCGATCACGATCTACTACGGGATGAAGATCGGCCAGCTCTCGTTCGTCCAGCTGACGGAGCCGGCGGAGACGCCGTACGGGAGCGACGCGCTCGGCTCGAAGTACCAGGGGCAGCGGGGGCCGACGCCGAGTCGCTACTGGCGCAACTTCGAGCAGTAGCGCCCGAGCGGGCGGAGCGTCACGGCGGTGCGAGCGCAGCCGCTGTGTAGCGGCCGTGCGGGTCCCACAGCATGAACCCGTCCGCTCCCGCCGCGCGCGCGGCGCGCACCTGGGCGACGACGTCCGCCTCGCCGTACGCCCGACCCAGCGAGAAGTCCTGGAGCCACGGGACGAGCCGCGTCCGCCGCCCGCGCAGCGCGCGCCGGAAGTCGCGCAACGCCTGCTCGACCGTCGGCCCGGGCGCGGCGTTCGGGTCGGCGAGGCCGTAGGAGCCCGGCGTGAAGTGCGAGGGGTAGACCATCGGGTAGAGCGCGTCGACGTGCTCGGAGAGGAGCCGCGGGGCCTGCCCGACGCCGACGTCGAGGGTCGCCGCGAGCCCGAAGACGTCCGCTGAGACACGCGCGCCGAGCGGCCGGAGCCGCTTCGACGCGTAGCGGACGAAGCGCGCGATCGTGCCCGCGTCGGCGCCGGTGCCGCCGCGCGGGTAGCGGATGGCGCTCAGGTCGCCGTCGCTCGGGAAGCGCACGTAGTCGAACTGGATCTCGTCGAAGCCCGCGCGCGCGGCCGCCTCCGCGACGCCGACGCTGTAGTCCCAGACGCGCCGGTCGTACGGGTTCACCCACGCATGGCCGGACGCCGCACGCCAGACGGATCCGTCCGCGCGTTGCACCGCGAGCTCCGGGCGGGCCTCGGCGAGGGGAGGATCCTGGAAGACGACGACGCGCCCGATCAGGTAGATCCCGTGCGCGTGCAGTCGTCGCGCGACGTGCCTCGGCCGGTTGTAGGGACGCGCGGCGCCGATCGCGCGCGCGAGCGGCACGCTGCGCGGCGCGAACGCGAGCCGTCCCGCCTCGTCCTTCACGTCGAGCTCGATCGTGTTGAGGCCGCTCGACCTGAGCGCCACGAAGCGGTCGAGCTGCGACGCGAACGACATGTGCAGGTGAATCCCACGGATCTCCTTCGGGACCGGCCGCCGCGCGGGACGCGGGGGTGCCACCGGTGCCGCCGCCGCCTGCGGCCGCGCGCGCGCCTTCGTCGCGGACGGGACCGGGGCGTCGTCGGTCGCGTCCGCCACGAGCGTGAGCGCCGCGGCCGCGATCGCCGCGCCCGCGAGGGCGACGGCGGCGGCCGCCGCGGCGCGCCGCCGGCGGCGGCGGCTCCGCATCAGCTGCCGTCGCCGCGGCGACGTCGGCTCCAGGAACGTCACGCGTGTCACGGTACGGACGACGCGCGACGACGACAACCGACCCCCTGCCGCCCCGAAACCGTCACACTCTGCGCGTGATCCTCGTCACCGGCGGGACCGGCTTCATCGGGCCGAAGGCCGTGGCCGCCCTGCGCGAGCGCGAGCTGCCGGTCCGCTGCCTCGTCCGGACGGGAAGCGGCCGCGAGCTCGAGGCGCTCGGCTGCGAGCTCGTCGCCGGTGACATGACCGACGCCGCGAGCCTCCGGCGCGCCGTGGACGGCTGCGACGCGGTCGTGCACCTCGTGGCGATCATCGTCGGCCAGCCACGCGACTTCGAGCGGATCATGAGCCAGGGCACGCGCGACCTCGTCGCCGCCGCGAAGGGCGCCGGCGTGCGCCGGTTCGTCCTGATGAGCGCGCTCGGCACGAGCGAGGAGACGAAGGACCTCGTGCCGTACTTCGGCGCGAAGTGGGAGATGGAGCAGGCGGTGAAGGGCTCCGGCATCGACCACGTGATCTTCCGGCCGAGCTTCGTCTTCGGCCGTGACGGCGGCGTCCTGCCGACGTTCCTGCGGCTCGCGCGTTACTCGCCGGCGACGCCGATCGCAGGCGCGGGGGATCAACGCATCCAGCCCATCTGGGTCGACGACGTCGCGCAGTTCTTCGCGCGGTCGGTCGACCACCCCGGCGCGTCGAACCGCACGTTCGAGCTCGGCGGCCCCGACGTGGTCACGTGGAACGAGCTCTACGACCGGATCAAGCGCGTGCTGCGGATCCGCCGCCCGACGGTGCACGTGCCGATGGGCGTGATGCGCCTCCAGGCGAGCGTCTTGGAGCGCCTGCCGAACCCGCTCGTCACGCGCGACCAGCTGAAGATGCTCGGCGCCGGAGACAACGTGGCCGACACGCGGCCCGCGCTCGAGACGTTCGAGCTGCCGCTCGTCACGCTGGACGAGCAGCTCCGCCGCGCGGCCTGAGCCTCGCGCCGGCAAAAGAAAGGGGGCCGCTCGTGCGGCCCCCTGTTCCGGTTACCAGCGTCGAATTGGTAGAGGCGCTTCCTGCCGGCCCTCGAGAGCCGGCGGCGCGAAGCGCGAGTCCCCTACGCTGGCTAGGCGATTCCCCGTAGGTCCCGGGGACGCACCTCTACCCGCTGGTACCTCCACTGCCCGTACTGGAATCTGTCACGTCCGGACCACCTCCTTTCCGCGGTACGCGCATCGTAGCGTCTACCCGAGGACGGCGGTCAGCTCCAACCCGCGGTCGAGGGGGACGGTGACGCTGGCGAGCGTCGGGTCCTCCTGGCGCGCGCGCGAGTACGCGCCGAGCGTCTCCTCGTGCGAGAGCACGTTGTCCGCGACGACGAGCGACCCGCGTCGCAGCTTCGTCCGCGCCAGCTCGAACAGCCGCTCGTAGTCGTCCTTCTCGGCATCGAGGAAGCAGACGTCGAACGGCGGCTCGAGCCGCGGGATCGTCTCGAATGCGTCTCCGTCGACGAGCTCGCACGCGGCCTCGAGACCCGCGTCGGCGACGTTCGCGCGGCGCACGTCGAGCTTCGCCGCATCGTGCTCGAGCGAGACCACGCGGCCGCCGCCGATGCGGCACCCCGCCGCGAGCCAGATCGTCGAGTAGCCGCGCGAGCCGCCGATCTCGAGGACGCGGCACTCGCGCAGCGGCGCGACGAGCGAGAAGAGGAAGCGGCCCGTGGTCGGCGCCACCTGCCGCGCGCGCAGCATCGGCGGCAGCCCACGCTCACGCTCGTCCGCGTCCTCCGCCTCGAGCCTCGCCAGCACGCCGAGCGCGCGTTCGTCGTGCACGCCGTCGGCCTCGCCTAGACGTTGACCTTGACGACCCCGTCCTCGACGCGGACGGGGAACGTGTCCACGGGGACGTATGCCGGCAGGGTCAGCGCGCGGCCGGTGCGGATGTCGAACCGGGCGCCGTGGCGAGGGCAGATGACGATGCCCCCGTCCGGCTCCCACTCGCCCTCGGCGAGCGGGCCGTCGTCGTGCGAGCAGCGATCCTCGAGACCGTAGAGCTCGCCGGCGATGTTGTAGACGCCGACCGAGACCTGGCCCGCGTGGACGATCTTGCACGTGCCCGGCGGCAGCTCCTCGATCGGGCAGACGTCGACGTCGGCCACGTGACGACTAGCGGAGGTCGAGGTCGTTCGCCATCCCCGCCCACTCCTCCGGGAGGGGTGTCCCCTTGGCCTTGTGCAGCGCGACCTTGAGCGTCCCGAGCCCGAGGAGCGCACACTTGAGCCGGACCGGCGTGAGCGGGATCCCGATCTCCTCCAGCAGCTCGTCCTTCGGCAGCGTCGCGACGTGCGTCGCGCTCCGGCCCTTCACCATCTCGGTCAGCATCGAGGTCGCCGCCTGGCTGATCGCGCAGCCTCGCCCGGAGAACCTCACGTCCTCGATCGTGTCGCCGTCCTCGGCGAAGGAGACGTAGATCGAGACCTCGTCGCCGCAGAGCGGGTTCTGTCCCTCCGCCTCGGCGTCCGGCGACTCGAGGACGCCGTGCCCGCGCGGGTTCTTGTAGTGATCCAAGATCACTTCGCGGTACAGCTGGTCGAACTCGCTCATCAGCCGAGGATCTGCTTCGCCCTGTGCAGGCCCGCGACGAGGCGGTCGATCTCCTCCGGCACGGTGTAGAGGTAGAAGCTGGCGCGGTTCGTGGCCGCGACGCCGAGCTTCGTCATCAGCGGCTGGCAGCAGTGGTGCCCCGCGCGGATCGCGACGGCGTCGAGGTCGACGATCTGCGCCACGTCGTGCGGATGGACGCCGTCGACGTTGAACGACACGATGCCCGCGCGCCGCTCCGGCGGGGGGCCGTACGTCGTCACCCACGGCAGCTCCGCGAGCCGGTCGAGCGCGTACGCGACGAGGTCGTGCTCGTGCTGCTCGATCGCGTCGAAGCCGACGACGGTGAGGTAGTCGATCGCGGCGCCGAACCCGACCGCCTCGGCCATCGGCGCCGTGCCGGCCTCGAACTTGTGCGGCAGCTCGCCCCACGTCGTGACGTCCGCCTTGACGGCGCGGATCATGTGCCCCCCGAGGAGGAACGGCTCCATCTCCTGGAGCAGCTCCGCGCGGCCCCAGAGCGCGCCGACGCCGCTCGGGCCGCACATCTTGTGCGCCGAGATCGCGACGAAGTCGCAGCCGAGCGCCTGCACGTCGACGGTGCGGTGCGGCGCGGCCTGCGCGGCGTCGGCGACCATGATCGCGCCCTGCTCGTGCGCCCAGGCCGTCAAGCGCTCGACCGGGTTGACGGTGCCGAGCGAGTTGGAGACGACGCCCGTCGCGACGACCTTCACGTTCCCCTCGCGCGCGACCTCCTCGAGCGCGTCGAGCCGGAGCTCGCCCTGCTCGTCGAGCGGGATCATCCTGAAGCCGGCGCCCGTCCGCTTCGCGACGTACTGCCACGGCACGAAGTTCGAGTGGTGCTCGAGCTCCGTGACGACGACGAGGTCGCCCGGCCCGAGTCGGTTCAGTCCCCATGCGTACGCGACGAGGTTGAGCGCCTCGGTTGCGTTGCGGACGAAGATCACCTCGCGCGTCGAGGGCGCATTGACGAGCGCGCGCACCTTCTCCCGCGCGGCCTCGAGTCCCTCCGTGGCGCGCTCCGCGAGCTGGTAGACGCCGCGGTGGACGTTCGCATACGAGGTCTCGTAGAAGTCGCGCATGGCGTCGAGCATCTGGCGCGGCTTCTGCGAGCTCGCCGCGGAGTCGAGGAAGGCGAGCGGCTTGCCGTGGAACTGCTGCTCGAAGATCGGGAAATCGGCGCGCAGCTTGCGCGCGTCGAGCGCCGGAAGTGTCTCTACGGCCACAAATCCATCGTACAGCGGGGCTCCACGCGCGCCCGCGCGCGCGGCGCGAGTCCGCAGCTATCGTCGGCGCGCGATGAGCGACTACGTGTTCACGATGTACCGGGTCGACAAGTTCTACGGGCCCGAGCGGCAGGTGCTCGGGAACATCTCGCTCTCGTTCCTGCCGGGCGCGAAGATCGGCGTCCTCGGCCCGAACGGGGCCGGGAAGTCGACGCTGCTGCGCATCATGGCGGGGCTCGAGGAGCCTTCGAGCGGGATCGCGGAGCTCGCCCCGGGCGCGCGCGTCGGGCTGCTTTCGCAGGAGCCCGACCTCGATCCCGGGAAGGACGTGCGCGGCAACGTCGAGGACGGCGTGCGCGCGACGCGCGATCTCCTCGACCGGTTCAACGCGGTCTCGGCCGCGTTCGCCGAGCCGGACGCGGACTTCGACGCGCTGCTGGCCGAGCAGGCGCGGATCCAGGACCAGATCGACCGAGCCGACGCGTGGAGCCTCGACGCGACGCTCGACCGCGCGATGGACGCGCTCCGCCTGCCCGACGGCGACCGCGACGTCACCGCGCTCTCCGGCGGCGAGCGGCGCCGCGTCGCGCTCTGCCGGCTGCTGTTGTCGGCGCCCGACCTGCTCCTGCTGGACGAGCCGACGAACCACCTCGACGCCGAGTCGGTGGCGTGGCTCGAGCGCTTCCTCGCCGAGTACAACGGGACCGTCGTCGCCGTCACGCACGACCGGTACTTCCTCGACAACGTGGCGGGGTGGATCCTCGAGCTCGACCGCGGCCGCGGGATCCCCTTCCAGGGCAACTACTCGTCGTGGCTCGAGCAGAAGCAGGCGCGGCTCGCAGCCGAGGAGAAGCAGGAGTCGGCACGGCGGCGGACGCTCGCGCGCGAGCTCGAGTGGGTGCGGCTGAGCCCGAAGGCGCGGCACGCGAAGTCGAAGGCGCGGCTCGGCGCCTACGAGAAGCTGCTGGCGGAGGAGCAGACGAAGCGGCTCGACCGGGTCGAGATCCACATCCCGGCGGGGCCGCGGCTCGGCGACGTGGTGGTGGAAGCGGACGGGGTCGCGAAGGGCTTCGGCGAGCGGCTGCTCTTCGAGGGCCTGACCTTCTCGCTCCCGCCCGGCGGGATCGTCGGCGTGATCGGCCCGAACGGCGCCGGCAAGACGACGCTCTTCCGGATGATCGTCGGCGAGGAGCAGCCCGACGCGGGCGCCCTCCGCGTCGGCGACACGGTCGTGCTCGCGTACGTGGACCAGGCGCGTGGCGATCTCGACCCGGCGAGCACCGTCTGGAAGGAGATCTCGGGCGGACACGACACGATCGAGCTCGGGAAGCGCGAGGTGAACTCGCGCCAGTACGTGTCGTGGTTCAACTTCCGCGGCCCGGATCAGCAGAAGCGCGTCAGCGACCTGAGCGGCGGCGAGCGCAACCGCGTCCACCTCGCGAAGCTGCTGCGCAGCGGCGGCAACGTGCTGCTCCTCGACGAGCCGACGAACGACCTCGACGTCGACACGCTGCGCGCGCTCGAGGAGGCGCTGCTCGACTTCGCCGGCTGCGCCGTCGTGATCTCGCACGACCGGTGGTTCCTCGACCGGATCGCGACGCACATCCTCGCGTTCGAGGGCGAGAGCCAGGTCACGTGGTTCGAGGGCGGCTACGGCGAGTACGCCGAGTGGGTCAAGGAGACGCGCGGCGCCGAGGCGCTCGAGCCGCACCGGATCAAGTACAAGCCGCTCGTGCGCGCGTAGGTCTACGGCAGCTCGACGCGGCGGCCGTCGGCCCACACCTCCGCCCCGGAGAACACGCAGTCGAAGTGGATCGACGCCACGTTGTCGCCGCCCATGTGCGCGCTGTTGCCGAAGCCGACGTGTGCCGTGCCTGCGACCTTTTCGTCCACGAGCGCGTGGCCGATCGGCCTCAGCGCCGGGTTTATCCCGATGCCAAGCTCCACGACCCGATCCCCGCCCTCGCCCGCCTCGGCGACCAGCCTCCGTAGCGCCTCGGCCGCCGCGCCACCGTCGATCGCGGCGATGCGGCCGTCATCGAGGCGGATCGAAACTGGCTCGTCGAGCAGCGTCTCGGCCGCGTACGGAATCGTCAGATCGACGAGCAGATCGCCGTTCCCGTTGTGCGGGAGGACGAAGACCTCGCCGCTCGGGTAGTTCGCCAGCGTGCCGGGCTCCAGCGGCACGCCGTCGGTCGCCCACACGCGACCGCCGACGTCGAACTCGACGTCCGTGCCGGCGCGACCGCGTACCCGAAGCACGGCGGCGCCTTCCAGCTCGCGCACGAGCGCGTGTGCGGTCTCCGCAACGTCGGCGGGCGGCTCGCTGAGGACGCCGTGGAGGAGCTCGCGCGTCATCAACGGCATCGCGATCACGCGACCGCCGTGGCCGAGGAGATTCGCAAGCACCTCTCGCCCGGCCGCGGTCTGGCGCCGCGGGCGCCGCCACATCGTGATCATGACGTCGGCCGCGCGGACCGCATCCAACAACTCGGGAGGTGCGTGCTCCTCCGGCACGGGCGGCGCGACGCTGAGCGACGCCGAGGCGCCGGAGCCCTCGACGGCGCGGACGAGTTCCTTCCCCTCCAGTGTCAGCGCCTCGTCCACGCGAACGATGACGACTTCGCCGGAGCGGACGCGTGCGGCGGCGATCAGGTTCGAGCACCAACGCGGCGGCGTACTGGAGTGGGCTGCCACGGCCGGTTAGCGTACGACCCCGAAAGGAGGAGTCAATGTCGAAGACGATCACGCCCTATCTCCTCTACCGCGACGGCGCCGCCGCGTGCGACTTCTTGACGAGCGCGTTCGGGTTCCGCGAGGTGCTGCGCTCGCAGTCGCCCGAGGGACGCGTGTGGCACGCGGAGCTCGAGCTGGGGGACGGCAACGTCTTCCTCGGCGAGCCCGGCCGCGAGTACCGCAACCCGGCAGATCTGGGCGCCGTGACGGCCGGCATCCACGTCTACGTCGACGACGTCGACGCCCACCACGAGCAGGCGCGCGCGGCCGGCGCGGAGATCGTCGCGGAGCCCGCCGACCAGGAGTACGGCGACCGCCGGTACACGGCCAAGGACCCCGAGGGCCACGAGTGGTTCTTCGCGACGCGCATCCGCGAGGTCGCGCCGGAGGAGTGGGGCGCGACGAAGACCGCGACGTAAAAGCCGAGCGCTCGCTTCCGCGGCGCGGCCGCGTGGTTACGCTCCGCGCGTGGACGCCGACGCCGTCGAGATCCGCGTGCTCGGGTCGCTGATCGAGAAACAGCGGACGACGCCGGAGCAGTACCCCCTCTCGCTGAACGGGATCCGGCTCGCGTGCAACCAGGCGACGAATCGCGACCCCGTCGTCGAGTACGACGAGCCGACGATCCGCGCCGCTCTGGAGCGTCTGTCGCGGAAGGGCTGGGCACGCCTCGCGAGCGGCGCCGGGAGCCGCGCGATCAAGTACCGGCACCTGCTGGACGAGGCGCTCGGGCTCGTGCCGTCGCAGCTCGCCATCCTCGCCGTGCTGATGCTGCGCGGGCCGCAGACGCCCGGCGAGCTGAAGGCGCGCAGCGAGCGGCTCTACCCTGCGTCGTCGGCCGACGTCGAGCGGACGATCCAGGGGCTCGTCGAGCGCGAGCTCGTGGAGCGGCTGCCGCGCCGGCCGGGACAGAGCCAGGACCGTTACCGGCAGCTGCTCGGCGACGGGGGCGAGGCTCCGGCTCACGGAGCGGCCGACGCGGCAGCCGATGGGTGGCGTGCGGCGCTCGACCCGGCGATGGAGGAGCGCGTCCGTCGTCTCGAGGAGACGGTCGAGTCGCTCGTCGCGGCCGTCGAGTCGCTGCGAGCGCGCGAGCAGGCCTAGGCCACGCCGACGGCGCGGGCGCGCTCGACCGCTGCGGCGGCGCCTTCCAGCCACGGCTCGCCGTGTCCCGTCAGCACGACGCGCGCGCCGGTCGCGGCGAGCGCGTCCAGCGAGTCGAGCGCCTGCCGGGGATCGGCGGTCGCCGCCCGGGCGACGATCCGTGGGCCGCGCCGGCCGGTGTACGGATCCAGCGTCACGAGCGCGTCGCCCGCGAGCACGACGTCGCGGTCGGGCAGGTGGAGCGCGCAGTGGCCGAACGTGTGGCCCGGCGTGAAGACGACGTGCGGCGAGGCTGGGACGTCGAGCACGCCGCTGGCGTACGTCCGCACCTCCTCGACGGGCCGCGGGAAGAACGCGCGGTTCGCGACGAGCGACGCGACGATCGGCATCGCGCGCGGGATCAGCAGGTACGGGATGCGGCTGCGTGCGTGCGCGTAGCGGCTCGGGTGGCGCGTGAGCGGCACCTCCGCCTCGTGCACCCACACCGGCACGCCGAGCTCGGTGCGCAGGCGTTCCGCGAACCCGACGTGGTCGAAGTGCGCGTGCGTGAGCACGATCGCCGCGATGTCGCCAGGCGACCTGCCGAGGGCGCGCACGGCCGCGTGCAGCGACTTCCACGACGTGGGGACGCCGGCGTCGACGACGGTCAGGCCGGCGTCGCCCTCGACGAGGTACCAGTTGGTGTACGCGTCCTCGACGCGGTGCACGCCCGGCGCGACGTTCCGCTGGAGCACGAGGCGCGCGTACCCGCGCCGCCGGCCGTCAATCGTCTAGCGTCCCGCGCGTGGAAGGCGAGCATCTGACGGCGGCGCAGAAGGCGAAGCTCGAGGAGGAGCTCGGGCGACTCGAGGGACCGGAGCGGAAGAAGATCGTCGAGGCGATCGCGACGGCGCGCGGCTTCGGCGACCTCTCGGAGAACTTCGAGTACCACGCCGCGAAGAACGAGCAGGGGCTGCTCGAGCGGCGGATCACGATCCTGCGCTCGCGGATCGAGAACGCGCAGCTGATCGACGAGGTCGCCGCGGCCGCGTCCGAGTCGGTCGTGATCGGCTCGAAGATCGCGATCGAGGACGAGGACGGCGAGCGCATGGACGTCGAGATCTCCAGCGTCGGCGGCGTCTCGCCCGAGTCGCCGCTCGGCAAGGCGCTCCTCGGCGCGAAGGTGGGCGACGAGGTCGAGGTCGAGGCGCCGAAGCGCAACTGGCGCGCGCGCGTCGTCTCGATCGGCCGCTAATTCGACGCCCGTACCCGCGCGCCGCTAGCTTCCGAGGGTGGAAGAGCCGCGCCAGCACTACAACGTCACGCTCGGCATCCTCACGCTCGCGGGCAGCGCGTTCGCGCTCCAGCAGACGATGGTCTTCCCGGCATTGCCGACGTTCCAGGAGGAGCTCGGCGCCACCATCGCGTGGGCGACGTGGGTGCTGACCGGGTTCATGATGGCTGCGGCCGTGACGACCCCGCTCTTCGGCCGCCTCGGCGACCAGTTCGGGAAGAAGCGGCTCCTCGTCGTCGCCCTCACGGTGTTCTTCGTCGGCTCCGCGGGCGCCGCCCTCGCGTGGGACATCTGGTCGCTGATCGCGTTCCGCGCGCTCTCGGGCGCGGGCGCGGCGCTCTTCCCGCTCAGCTTCTCGATCATCCGAGACGAGTTCCCGCCGGACAAGGCGAAGGTCGGCTACGGCGTGCTCTCGTCCGTCTTCGGGATCGGCGGGGGGTTCGGCATCGTGCTCTCCGGCGTCGTCGTCGACAACCTCTCCTGGCGCTGGCTCTTCCTGCTCGGGTCGATCCCCGTCGGGCTGTCGATCCTGCTCGTCCAGCGGTTCGTGCCGGAGTCGCCGGTGCGGACGCCGTCGCGCGTCGACGTGCCCGGCGCGCTGCTGCTGTCGGGCGCGCTCCTCGCGCTGATGGTCGCGCTGACGGAGGGCGAGCACTGGGGGTGGACGAGCGCGGCCGTGCTCGGGCTCGGCGCCGCGTCGGCGCTGCTCTTCGTCGTCTGGGGCTGGTTCGAGACGCGCACGGCGGTGCCGATGGTCGACATGCGGATGCTCGCGCACCGTCCCGTGCTGCTGACGAACGTCGTGACGCTCGCTGCCGGCTTCGCGCTGTTCAGCTGCTTCGCGCTGGTGCCGCTGCTCGTGCGTGCGCCCTCGTCGCTCGGCTACGGCTTCGGCGCGACGGCAACGGCGGCCGGGATCTTCCTGCTGCCCGCGTCGATCGCGCAGCTCGCGTCGGGCCCGGGCGGCGGGTACCTCGGCCGCCGCTTCGGATCGAAGTGGGTGCTGGCCGGCGGGATGGTCGTCGTCGGCGGCGCGGCGGTGATGCTCGCGTGGGCGCACGACGAGCCGTGGCAGGTCTACGTGGCGAGCGCGGCGCTCGGGCTGGGCGTCGGCGCGGCGTTCGCGGCGATGGTCGCGCTGATCGCGGAGAACGTCGACGAGACGGAGACGGGCGTCGCGACGGGGATGAACACCGTCGTGCGCCTGATCGGCGCGGTCGTGGGCGGGCTGAGGGGCGCGGCGCTCCTCCCCGCTACGACGGTGGTCGGGTGGTCGGCGCCGGCGGATGTGGGCTTCGTCGTCGCGTACGCCCTGAGCGCCATCGCAGCGCTGGCGGCCGCGCTGGTGGCGGCCGCCATCGGCCCCCCGCGCGGGCGTCGGCGACTCCGGCGTCGGAGTGCGACGCCGCTCGAGTTCGCGCCCGCGCACGCGTCGCGTGCGCCCGTCGAGGCCGCCTTCGCCGCCGAACGGCAGCGGATCGTCGAGCACGTTCCGGGCGCAGACGTGCGCCACTCGGGCGGAACCTCGCTGGGCGACGCGCTCACCCGCGGAGACGTCGACATCCACGTCCGCGTCGAGCCGGAACGGTTCGAGGAAGCGCGCGACGCGCTCGAGCGGCTGTACGCGCGTCATCGCGAGGAGATCTGGCAGGACGGATTCGCGACGTTCGTCGGCGAGCCGTCTGCGGGCGTCGCGGTCGGCGTCGCCCTCACGGCGACGGGCTCCGCGCACGATCGCCGCTTCGTCCGCGCGTGGGAGCTCCTCGAGGCGGATCCTGCGCTGCTCCGTCAGTACAACGCGCTCAAGCTCCGGCACCGGCGTGGCGACGCCGCGGTCTACGAGGCCGAGAAGGCCGCGTTCTTCACGCAGCTCGTCGAGCGTCGTACGCTGTCGCCGTGACGGAGTCGGCGCTCACGGGAGGCTGCCTCTGCGGCGGCGTCCGCTTCGAGCTGGACGAGCCGCCCGTCTTCGCGTCCTACTGCCACTGC
This sequence comes from Gaiellaceae bacterium, assembly GCA_030446625.1. GTDB lineage: Bacteria > Actinomycetota > Thermoleophilia > Gaiellales > Gaiellaceae > JAUJMY01. Next base: position 159,643 of record JAUJMY010000001.1, on the reverse strand, counting down.
ACGCGGTGTCAGCGACGCAGTGGCACGGCCGCGTCGCCGCAGGCGCGGATCGCGCCGGGTTCGCTGCGCATCACAGCCGGCGAGGAGCTCGTGCGCTCGTACCAGCCCCCGGACGGGTTCGCGAAGGAGTTCTGCTCCGTGTGCGGCTCGTCGCTCTGGAGCCGCGACGAGCAAGGCGTGATCAAAGGCGTCCGCATGGGCGTCTTCGACGGCGACCCCGGCGTCCGCCCGTCCCACCGGCAGTACGTCGCGTACGCCACGCCGTGGGAGCCGCTCCCCGACGACGGGCTGCCGCGCTACCCAGAGGCGCGACCACAGACGTACGAGCAACGGTGAAGGACTTCTTCGTTGCGTACCCGCCGGCGCCCCTCGCGGGCGCGCTGTTCGCGTTGTGCGTGATCGCGATGTACGCGACCGTGAACGGGCGGCTCGGCGTGGTCGGCGCGATCTCTGACGTCGTCGAGCGCGGGCGGCGGTTCGGCTGGCGCGGCTCGTTCCTGCTCGGTCTGCTCGGGGGCGCGGTGCTGTTCACGCTCGTCTCCGGCCGCGAGCGCGTCGGCGACGGCTACGGCTGGCTCACGCGGGAGTTCTCCGGCGTGACGACCGTCGTCCTGTTGCTCGTCGCGGGCGTGCTGATCGGCTTCGGCGCGAAGACGGCGGGGGGCTGCACGTCCGGCAATGGCCTGACGGGCACGGCCCTTGGCGCGAAGTCGAGCTGGGTCGCCACAACGGTGTTCTTCGGAACCGCGGTGGGCGTGTCGTTGCTGACGAAGCTCCTGTTCGGAGCGAACGTCTGATGCTGCGCGCGGTCTCGGCGACGATCGGCGTCGTCTTCGGCTTCACCCTCGCGTGGGCGGGCCTCGCGGAGCCGGACGTGATCCGGCGCGCGATGCTGCTCGACTCGCCGTACCTCTACGAGATCTTCGCCGTCGCCGTCCCGGTCGCGTTCTTGGGAACGCGCGCGCTGCTGCACTTCGGCGTCCACGCGCTGGTGACGGGCGAGCGGGTGTCGTGGGAGCGGACGCCGGTGCAGCGCCGCCACGTCGTCGGCAGCGCGATCTTCGGCACCGGCTGGGCGATCTCAGCCGCGTGCCCGGGGCCGATCGTCGCGCAGCTCGGCGCCGGGATCCTCTGGAGCCTCGCCACGTTCGCCGGCCTCGTGATCGGCATCCGGCTCCACCTAGCTCGCGAGGCCGCAGGTTAGTGCGCTTGGCCGAACGCTGAAGTGGCGGACGTAGCCGGCCCGCGCGCGTCGGCGTAGCGCGTGCCCGATCCCGCATGTGGTGCAGCGGACGTTCGCGCTCGGCGCGTTGCGCTGGACGCGGCGGCAGCGGGGCTCAGGCGTCTGGCTCGGGCTCGACGGCGTCGGCGCCCTGCTGATTCGGCGGGCCGATCGGCTGCGTTTCGACGCCCGCCTCACGCGCCTCCGCCGCGGCTTGCTTCTGCTCGGCCTTCCGCTCGAGCTTCTGCTCGCGCTTCTCCATGCGCGCGCGCTCGCGCGTGATCTTGCCGAACGTCTGTCGTTTCTTCCCGGCCATCCGTCTCCTTTCGTCGCCGGCGCGCCTACGCCTGCGGGATTCGCGCCTCCAGTGCGGCGCCCAGCGCGTCACGCACCGGCTCGAGCTCGATCCGGTCGAGCACGTCGCTGAAGAACCCGCGCACGATCAGGCGCTCCGCTTCCGCGCGGGTCAACCCACGTGCCATCAAGTAGAACAGCTGCTCGCGGTCGACGCGGCCGACGGTCGCGCCGTGCGTGCAGCGGACGTCGTTCGCCAGGATCTCGAGGCCCGGGATCGGCACGGCGTGCGTCGTCGGGCTCAGCATCAGGTTCCGGTTCTCCTGGTACGCGTTCGTCTTCTGCGCGTCCTTCTCGACGCGGATCATCCCCCGCCAAACGGCGGTCGACGTGTCGCGCAGCGCGCCCTTGAACGCGAAGTCGCTCGTCGTGCTCGGCGCGATGTGCTCCTGGAAGGTGTCGTAGTCCAGGTGCTGGTCGCCGTCCGTGAAGTACGCGCCCGTCACGCGCGAGGTCGCGCCCTGGCCGGCCAGGTCGTTCTGGATCCAGACCTTCCCGCGCTTCGAGCCGAAGCCGCCGGCGACCCAGTCCAGCTCCGCGTCGCGCTCGACGCGCGCGTGGTGCGTCGCGAAGTGCCACGTCTCGCGCGAGAGGTTCTGGAGCGAGACGAACTCGAGCTTCGCGTCCTGCTCCACGAAGATCTCCGACACCGCGTTCGTGTAGCCGCGCACGCCCGGCCGCGCGGAGGTGTGCTCCTCGATCAGCGTGAACTGCGAGCCCGGCTCCGCGATCACGAGCAGGCGCCAGAAGAGCGATCCTTCCTCGACGGTGTTGACGACCCGGACGTAGAGCGGCTTCTCGAGCACGACTCCGGCGGGGACGTGGACGAGCAGGCCTGTCCGCCACATCGCCGCGTTGTGGGCCGCGAACTTCTCCTCGTAGCCGACGAGCTCGTGCAGCCGCGGGTGGTTCTCGTCGAGCCGCTCGAAGCGCACCCCCTCAGGTGCGCGCCGGATCGTGATCACACCCTCGTCGACGGTGACAGAGCCGGCCGTGTCGAGATCGAGCATCGACCGGGTCGCCGCCTCGGCGCCACTACCTCCTGTCCCGGCGAACGCGTCCGGGTCGAACCCCTTCAGGTCGGTGAAGCGCCAGTGCTCGTCCGTCGTCGACGGCAACGGCAGCGCGCGATAGCGCTCGAGGAGCTCGGACCGGCTCACGCCCGCTCCCGCGCCTTGTACCGCCGGTGAAGGATGACGACGTTGCCGTCGGGATCCTTCACGAAGCCCATGTGGCACACGCCGCTGTCCTCGATGCCGATCACCTCGGCTCCCGCGGCGCGCACCTCCTCGAACGCGGCCTCGACGTCGGCGACGCGCAGAGCGATGCCATTCTCGTTCGCGACGAACGCCTCGCCCTGCTCCTCCGGCGACCAGAACGAGAGCGTCAGCCCCGGCGCCTCGACCTCGGCGTCGGTGTACTCGCTGACGGGCAGCCCGAGCACGTCGCGGTACCACCCGACGGCCCGCGCCGCATCGCGCGTCGGCACCGACACGAAGTCCACCTGCTCGACCTGCACTAGCGGGTCGACCCGTTCGCGCACGGCGCGTATCGCCGGTGCAGCATGAGATCGCTGCCGTCGGGGTCCGTGAAGGCCGCCGTGTGGCAGACGCCGGAGTCCCATGTCTCGCCTCCGAACTCGACACCCTTCGCCTCGAGCTCCGCGCGCGCCTCCTCCACGTCGTCGACGCCGAACGCGATGTGCGCGTTCTTCTGCAGCGCGAACTCACCGCCGAAGCGCTCCGGCTCGTAGATCGCGAGGCACGTGTCGCCGGCCCAGAACTCGAACCGCGAGTGCTCGTCCGGACGCAGTCCGAGCACGTCGCCGTAGAACTGCCGCGATCGTTCCCCGTCACGAGACGGAACGCCGACGAAGTCCGTACGCGCGATCTGCATCACGGCTGCGACCCGTCCGGGTACGGCGCGTAGCGGCGGTGAATCATCAAGCCGTTCCCGTCGGGATCGTTGAAGACGGCGCCGTTGCAACCGCGAAACTCCACCCCCGCCTCCTCGAGGCGAGCGCGCGCCGCCGCGACATCCGCGACGCGGATCGCGATCGCGCCGAACGGGAGCGGTGAGAACGGGATCCCCATCGGCTCGGGCTCGACGATCGCGAGCGTGACGTTCCCCGCCTCGAACTCGACCCGACGTCTCCGACGTATTCGCGTTGCGCTCGAGGCCGAGCGTCTCCCCGTAGAACCTCGCCGCGCTCTCGATCACGCGTCGGTACGGCGACAGAAGTCGACCCGCTGGGCGTCGATCACGGCTGCCTTCCGTCGGGGTACGGGGCGTACCGGTGGTGCAGGAGCAGCCCGTTGCCGTCGCGGTCCGAAAAGAACGCCATGTGGCAGACGCCGGAGTCGATCGTCTCCCCCTCGAACTCGAATCCCGCCTGCTCGAGCTCGTCGCGCGCGACCGCGACGTTTGGGACCCGAATCGCGATCGCACCCTTGGGCAGGGGAGCGAACTCCCAGCCGACCTGCTCCGGGTTCCCGAGAGCGAGCGTGAGGCCGCCGAGATCGAACTCCGCCCACTGCGCGTGATCGTTGGTGCGACGAAGACCGAGCATCCCTCCGTAGAAATCGATCGCCCGCTCCAGATCTCGCGTCGGCACGAGGACGAAGTCCGCGCGCTGCGCGTCGATGCTCAACCGACCGAGCCCTCCATCTGGAGCTGGATCAGCCGGTTCATCTCGACGGCGTACTCGAGCGGGAGCTCCTTCGTGATCGGCTCGACGAACCCGCTGACGATCAGCGCGCTCGCCTCCGCCTCGGAAAGGCCGCGGGACATCAGGTAGAAGAGCTGCTCCTCGCCGATCTTGGAGACCGTCGCCTCGTGACCGATGTCGACGTTGTTCTCGTCGATCTTCATGTACGGGTAGGTGTCCGAGCGCGACTCCTCGTCGAGGATCAGCGCGTCGCAGACGACCTTCGACTTCGCGCCCTCGGCGCCCTTCGCGACCTCGAGCAGCCCGCGGTAGCCGGCGCGACCGCCGTTCTTCGAGATCGACTTCGACGTGATGACCGAGGACGTCCGCGGCGCGACGTGGACGCACTTGCCCCCGCGTCCTGGTGCTGCCCGGTCCCAGCGAAGGCGATCGAGAGCACCTCGCCGTGCGCGCCCTCGCCCATCAACCAGATCGCCGGGTACTTCATCGTCAGCTTCGAGCCGAGGTTCCCGTCGACCCATTCCATCGTGGCGCCCTCGTAGGCGACGGCGCGCTTCGTGACGAGGTTGTAGACGTTGTTCGACCAGTTCTGGATCGTCGTGTAGCGGCAGCGCCCGCGCGGCTTGACGATGATCTCGACGACGGCCGAGTGCAGCGAGTCCGACGAGTAGATCGGCGCCGTGCAGCCCTCGACGTAGTGCACGTACGCGTCCTCGTCGACGATGATCAGCGTGCGCTCGAACTGGCCCATGTTCTCGGCGTTGATCCGGAAATAGGCCTGGAGCGGCATCTCGATCCGCACCCCCGGCGGCACGTAGATGAACGAGCCGCCGGACCAGACGGCCGAGTTCAGCGCCGCGAACTTGTTGTCGTTCTGCGGGATCACCGTGCCGAAGTACTGCTTGACGAGGTCCTCGTGCTCGCGCAGGCCCGAGTCCATGTCGAGGAAGATCACGCCCTGCGCCGTCAGCTCCTCCTGGAGCTTGTGGTAGACGACCTCCGACTCGTACTGCGCGCCGACGCCCGCGAGGTACTTCTTCTCGGCCTCCGGGATGCCGAGCTTGTCCCAGGTGTCCTTGATCTCGGCCGGCAGGTCCTCCCAAGAGTTGGCCTGCTTCTCGGTCGGCTTGATGTAGTAGTAGATGTTCTCGAAGTCGATCTCGGCGACGTTGCCGCCCCAGGTCGGGAGCGGGCGCGCGTTGAAGTAGTCGAGCGACTTGTGGCGGAAGCGGCGCATCCACTCCGGCTCGTTCTTGTGCTCCGCGATCGCCTCGACGAGCTCGTGCGAGAGCCCCTTGCCGGACTTGAAGAAGTAGTTCTCCGCCTCGTCGGGGTTCGAGAAGCCGTACCGGTACTCGCTCCGGATGTCGCGGACGACCTCGGTCTCGGGCGTCACGGCCACTACGCGAGCACCTCCTCGAACTGCTCGTAGCCGCGCGCCTCGAGCTCGTGCGCGAGCTCCGGCCCGCCCTCCTTGACGATCCGGCCGTTCACGAAGACGTGCACGAAGTCGGGCTCGATGTAGTCGAGGATGCGCTGGTAGTGCGTGATCACGAGCGCTCCCATCTCCGGCCCGACGAGCTCCTTGACGCCGCCGGCGACCACCTTCAGTGCGTCGATGTCGAGCCCCGAGTCGGTCTCGTCGAGGACGGCGACGCGCGGCTTCAACATCGCCATCTGGAGGATCTCGACGCGCTTCTTCTCGCCGCCGGAGAAGCCGTCGTTGAGGTAGCGCTGCGCGAGCTCGCGCGGCACCTTCAGGCGCTCCATCGCCCCGAGCAGCTCGGTCCGGAACTCCTTCACGGGGACGGGATCGTCCTCGCCGCCATTGCGCGCCTTCCGCACGGCGTTGATCGCGGAGCGCAGGAAGCTCGTCACCGTCACGCCCGGGATCGCGTGCGGGTACTGGAACGCGAGGAAGAGGCCGCGCTGCGCGCGCTCGTCCGCCTCGAGCTCCGTCACGTCCTCGCCGTCGAGGAGGATCTGCCCGTCGGTGATCTCGTACGCGGGGTGCCCCATCAGGGCGTACGCGAGCGTCGACTTGCCGGAGCCGTTCGGGCCCATGACGGCATGCGTCTCGCCCGCGTCGATCGCGAGGTCCACGCCGCGGACGATCTCCGTCCCGTCCTCGAGCGCGACGTGCAGGTTCTTGAGCTCCAGCAATGCCAACTTTGTGCGTCCTCCGGCCGTGATTTCTCCAGGACTTTCGGCCCCGTTCGTAGCCCCATGGTAGCGGAGTGGGGGTGGCGTCCCCGGCGGGCCCCGGTGGCCGGCCGCCGAACCGATCGGCGGCCGTTGGCGAATCCCTGTCCGTGCTTCCGAACCCGAAAACGCTGATACGCTCCGACTGATGCCGTTCGGAATCGGAGCCATGGAGATCGCGATCCTGCTGATCGTCGCACTGCTCGTCTTCGGGCCGAAGCGGCTGCCGGAGATGGGACGCTCGCTCGGACGCGGGATGCGCGAGTTCAAGGACTCGATCACGGGCAAGGACGCGGACGACGACGATCCCCTCGCGGGGGAGCTGCCACCGGCGCGCGAGCCGACGGCGACGACGACGACGCGCGAGCGCGACACCGTCTCCTAGCGCCTAGCGCTCCGCCGCCATGGCCTTGAAACGGCTCCCGAGGCGCCTCCGCCACGGCGAGGAGGCCACGCTCGTCGAGCACCTGGGCGAGCTCCGCTCGCGCCTCCTCATCTCGCTCGCGGCGCTCGCGTTCGGGTTCGCGCTCAGCTTCGCGTTCCACGAGCAGCTCGTCGAGTGGCTGACGCGGCCGCTCCCCGACGACAAGCGCCTCGTCACGTTCGGCGTCACCGAGCCGTTCTTCACCGCGGTGAAGGTCGCCTTCTACGGCGCCTTCGCGCTCGCCCTCCCCGTCCTCCTCTACCAGCTCTGGAGCTTCCTCGCGCCGGCGATCGAGGAGAACACGCAGCGGATCGTGTCCGTCTTCGTCCTGCTGGCGACGATTCTCTTCGCGGGCGGCCTCGCGTTCTCGTACTTCGTCGTCCTGCCGAAGGCGGTCGCGTTCCTGACGACCTTCGACGCCGAGCTCTACGACGTGCAGGTACGAGCGAGCTACTACTACTCGTTCGTGCTGCTGGCGCTCGTCGCGATGGCGCTGATGTTCGAGATGCCGATCTTCATCCTCGCGCTCGTACGGCTGCGCGTGCTCTCGGCGGACAAGCTGAGGCGGAACCGGCGGATGGGGATCTTCCTCGTCGTCCTCGTGGCGGTGCTGCTCCCGACGGTGGACCCGGTCTCGCTCGCCTTCGAGACGATCCCGCTGCTCGTCCTCTTCGAAGCGTCGATCTGGCTCGCGACGTTCATGGAGCGCCGCTGGGAGCTCGCGGGCGACGAGGAGTGGGCGCTCGAGCCGTGAGCAGCGTCCTCTCCGCCGACTGGGTGCTCCCGGTCGAGGCGGAGCCGATCGAGGACGGAGCGGTGGCCCTCGAGGAAGGGCGGATCGTCGCCGTCGGGACGCGCGACGAGCTGGGAGACGGGGAGCGCTTCGCGGGCGCGGCGCTCGTGCCCGGCTTCGTCAACGCGCACTCGCACCTCGAGTACGCCGTGTACGCCGGGTTCGGCGACGGGCTCACCTTCGACAAGTGGATCGTCCTGCACACGGAGCGCAAGGGGCGGATCGGCTGGGACGAGTTCCTCGCGATCGCGCGCGCCGGCGCCGCCGAGTGCCTCCGCTCCGGGATCACGACCGTCGCCGACGCGAGCTTCTCGGGCGCCGCCGCGGGGGCGTGCGACGAGCTCGGGCTGCGCGCGGTCGTCTACCTCGAGGTCTTCGGGCGCGGGCTCGAGCAGCTGAAGAGCCGCTACGAGCAGAACCGGGCGCGGATCGAGAGCGCCCTCTCGGACCGCGTGCGGCTCGGGATCTCGCCGCACGCGCCGTACACGGTCTCGCCCGAGCTCTACGCCGCGTGCGCCGCGCTCGGGCTCCCGCTCGCGACGCACCTCGCCGAGAGCGAGGCGGAGCAGCGCTGGCTCGAGTCGGGCGAGGGATCGTGGCACGTGTTCGCCGACATCCTCCCGCCGCCGCTCGGCGAGACGGGCATCCGCGCGCTCGCGCGCCACGGCCTGCTCGGGCCGCAGCTCGTCGCCGCGCACTGCGTCAAGGTGGACGCCGAGGAGATCGCGCTCCTCGCCGAGCACGACGTCGGGGTCGTGCACTGCCCGCGCTCGCACGCGCTGCTCGGCTGCGGGGTCGCACCCCTCGCCGCGCTGCGCGAGGCGGGAGTCCGCGTCGGCCTCGGGACCGACAGCCCGGCCTCGACCCCGTCCTTCGACATGTTCGACGAGCTGCGCGCGGCGGTGATGGGCGCGCGCGCCCGCGAGGAGCGGCCGGACGCGCTGTCGGCGACGGAGGCGCTCGAGCTGGCGACGATCGGCTCCGCGCGAGCGCTCGGCCTCGTGGAGGAGGTGGGGTCGCTCGCGCCCGGCAAGCGCGCCGACCTCGCCGTCGTCTCGCTCGCGGGCTCGCCGTACCTGCCTTGGGAGGATCCGGCGGCCGCAGTCGTCTTCGGCGGCTCGCCGGAGCGCGTACTCTTGACGGTCGTCGACGGTGTCGAGCGCTACCGGAGAGGAGGGACCGAATGGCACGCAGTGACCGCCGGCGCGACCAGCGCGCGAAGGCGCCTGTTGCAGTCGCCAGGTACGAGAGCGCTCACGTAGGCACCGACGAACTGTTCTTCCAGCGCCTGCGGCGCCAGGCCAAGTGGATGTTCGTGTTCCTCGCGCTCGTCTTCGGCGTCGGCTTCGTCGCGTTCGGCGTGGGGTCGGACGTGCAGGGCGGAATCGCGGACGCGATCGGCGTGGGCGGCGGCGGCACGGGCCAGCCCTCGGTCGAGGACTCGCGCGAGCGGCTCGAGGAGAACCCGAACGACCCGACCGCGCTGCGCGACCTCGCGACCGCGCTCCAGACCGACGGCCGTCCCGAGGAGGCGATCGCGCCGCTCGAGCGCTACGTCCGGTTGCGACCGAACGACGAGGAGGTGCTCCGTCAGCTCGCGGGGGTGCACCTGACGAAGGCCACACGGCTGCGGAACGAGGCGCAGGAGGCGCAGCTCGAGGCGCAGGCGCTCGCGCCCGGGACGATCTTCCAGCCGCCGGCGAACACCCCGTTCGGGCAGGCGCTCTCGAAGGCCCCGATCACGCAGGCGGCGACGCAGCGCGCGAACGAGCGCCTGACCAGGGTCTACGGCGAGATGCAGAGCGCCTACCGCGACGCGAAGGAGACCTACGTCCGGCTCGCGCGGCTCGCGCCCGAGGATCCGAGCATCCAGCTCCAGCTCGCGGACGCCGCGATCAACTCCGGCGACACGCCGGCCGCGCTGACGGCCTACCGCCGCTTCGTGAAGCTCGCGCCCGACGATCCGACGACGCCGCTCGTGAGGCAGGAGATCAAGCGCCTCCAGGCCGCGTCCGCGCTCCAGCCCGGCGGTTAGACTGCCGCGGACGCGGAACCAGCCGCTCAAACCAGTTCCCCGGGAGCCAGATGAACTTCGACATCAAGACCGAGCAGTTGGGCGACGACCGCTACGTGATCGCGCTCGCCGGCGAGGTCGACCTCTACACCGCGCCCGAGTTCAAGCAGCAGTTGCTCGACGTGATCGCGCAGGGCGCGAAGAACGTGGTCGTCGACTTCACCGACACGACGTTCATCGACTCCACGACGCTCGGCGTTCTCGTCGGCGGCGTGAAGCGCCTGCGCTCGACCGACGGACAGCTCGCCCTCGTCTGCGCCGACCGCAACATCACGAAGATCTTCGAGATCACCGGGCTCGACCGCGTCTTCACGATCTACGCAACGCGCGCCGAGGCCGTCGACGGCATCGCGACCGCCGGCCCGACGCCTGCCTGACTTGGCCGCGCGACTCCTCGCGCTGGCTGCGCTCGCGACGAGCGCCGTCCTCCTCGCCGGCTGCGGCACCGTCGGGCGCGTGGAGGGCGGGAGCCAGGCGCGCGGGAAGGAGCTCTTCAACCAGAAGTGCGCGCAGTGCCACGCGCTGAAGGACGCGGGCGCGCGCGGCGTCATCGGCCCCGATCTCGACGCTGCCTTCGCGACGGTTCGCAGCGACGATCCCGGCCAGGGCTTCGACGAGAGCACGATCCGCGACGTGATCCGCGGGCAGATCGCCTATCCCGTCGAGGATCCCGCGACGGACGCACCGGGGATGCCCGCGAACCTCGTCACCGGCGAGGACGCCGACGCCGTCGCGGTGTACGTGGCGGCGGTCGCCGGGCTGCCGGTGAAGGACACGGGCCAGCAGGCAGCCGGGGGAGGCAAGGAGACGACCGACCCGAAGGAGATCTTCAACTCGCAGGGCTGCCAGGGGTGCCACGTCCTCTCGAAGGCGGGCGCGACGGGCACGGTCGGGCCGAATCTCGACGAGGCGAAGCCGGGCCTCGAGGAGGCGGTCGCGCAGATCAGGAACGGCGGCGGCGGGATGCCCGCCTACAAGGACGACCTGACCGAGCAGCAGATCCAGGCCGTCGCGAAGTACATCGCCGGCGGCAAGTAGGCCGCGGCTACGCGGCGCTGCGCGCGCGGACGATCCACGCCGCCACAGCGACCGAAAGCGCGACGAATACGACGAGCGCTGCCGTCGTCCCGAGCACGGCCTTCGCGAGGACGATCGCCGCGAAGTAGCCGAGGAGCAGGAGGACGAACCGGAACGCCTCGGCCTCGCTCCGGAGCGGGTTCAGCACATCGCCGATGATAAGCCGGAACTGATGCGGAGTTCCGGCTTGGGAGGGTCGACAGCGCGAGGCGGCGGCAAAGCCACCACCTCGCGCTCTCACGTTTGTCGCCGTATGACCTGCACGCGGCTTTTCCGCCTGCTCGTGGGTGTGGACCATTCTGCGCCCTACGCTCCGTAGGAGATTCGGGCGCTACAGGAGGTAGATCGTCGCGTACACGACGATCCACATGACGTCGACGAAGTGCCAGTAGATCCCGGGGATCTCGACGCCGTGGTGGTGCTCCGGGCTGAAGTGGCCGCGGAACGCGCGCACGGTCGCCACCGTCAGCAACGTCAGGCCGACGAAGACGTGCGCGCCGTGGAGGCCGGTCAGCCCGTAGAAGACGGAGCCGAACGCGGTGTCGCGCGGCGCGAAGCCGACGCGCGCGTACTCGAGCATCTGCGTCAGCAGGAAGGTGAGCCCCATCGCGAGCGTCAGCACGAGGCCCGCCTGGAGCCCGGCCCGGTTGCCCCGCTTGATCGACTGGAGCGCCCAGTGCATCGTGAAGCTCGAGGTGACGAGGATCGCGGTGTTCACCCCCGCGACGAAGACGGGGACGTGAAACCCCTCGGGCGGCCACCCGGGCGCGTCCGGGTTCACGACGCGCACGAAGAAGTACGCCGTGAAGAACGATCCGAACAGCATCACCTCGGACGCGATGAAGAGGAACATCCCGAGGACGGGCGCGCTGACGCGCGAGCTCTGGTGCGCGGGCGGCGGCCCGTGGTGCTCGCCGTGATGGACGTCGACGGCGGGGGCGTGTGCCGTCACGCGAGCGCCGCCTCGACCTCGGCCGGCTCGACCTCGATGTGCTCGACGGGCAGCCCCGTCTCCCGCCTCACGCGCCCGACGAGGTCGCGGCGCAGCCAGCCGGAGCGGGCGCCGGGGAACGTCGAGATGATGATCTCGTCGATGCGCTCGTCGCGGACGGCGTGGATCGCGGCCATGAACGGGTCCGGGTGCGCGATCTGGCCGTGCGCGTCGATCCCGTGGCTGCGCAGCTGGGTCAGCGCGCGGCGCAGCCTGCGCTCTGCCTCGGGCGTCGGGCACTGCTCCGGGTTGCTCTGCGGCGAGATGAGCAGGAAGCTCGCCCGCCCCGACTGCTCCGCCCGCTCGCGGATTCGCTCGAGCAGCGGCTCGCCGACGACGGTCTCGTTCGCGACGACGAGCACGTTCACGTCGTTGCGCTCGCCCTTGATGTCGACGACGACGTGCTCGACGGGCAGGCCGCCGGCCGCGTCGCGGATCCGGTCGACGACGTTCTTGCGCAGCCAGCCCGACTTCCGGAGCGGGTGCGTCGAGACGACGATCTCCGTCGGCGGGGGCTCGAGCTGGTTCAGCGCGTCCCGAACCGCCTCCGCGGGATCGGCCTCGACGACGAGCCCGTGCGCGGCGACGTCCGCCTCGCGCAGCGCCTCGAGCGTCCGCTCGAGCCGCCGCCCGGCGGCCGCGCGGCGCGTGTCCTCGTACACGACGTAGCCCTCGCGGGGCACGTTCACCGGGCAGAGGACGGTGATCAGGTCGACACCGTCCTCGGCGCGCCGCTTCAGCGTCTCGAGCAGTGCGCTGCCGTAGACCGTCTCGTTCGCGACCACGAGAACATGGCTCATCAGTGGACGCGCACCTCCTCCTCGACCGCGGCGCGGTCTCCGTTCAGCACGGCGTGCCGCGCACCCGGAACGCCGTACTCGTACGGGTTGCCGACGACCTGCGGGATCTCGTCGAAGTTGAAGACAGGCGGCGGCGAGCTCACCTGCCACTCGAGGGTGAGGGCGCGCCACGGGTTCGCCTCGGCGCGCGGGCCGCGGGCCCAGCTCGTGATCATGTTGTAGAGGAAGATCAGCGTCGAGGCGCCGAGAGCGAACGAGGCCACGGAGATGAAGAAGTTCCAGTTCGCGAACTCGGGCGCGTAGTCGGCGATCCGCCGCTGCATCCCCTGCACGCCGATGATGTGCATCGGGAAGAAGGTGGCGTTGAAGCCGACGAACGTGAGCCAGAAGTGGAGCTTCCCCATCCGCTCGTCGTACATCCGCCCGGTCATCTTCGGGAACCAGTAGTAGATCCCGGCGAAGATCGTGAACAGCGAGCCGCCGAAGAGCACGTAGTGGATGTGCGCGACCACGAAGTACGTGTCGGACGTGTGGATCACGATCGGGAGCGCGCCGAGGAAGATCCCGGAGAGGCCGCCGATGACGAACATCGAGACGAAGCCGAGCGCGAACAGCATCGGCGTCGTGAAGTGGAGCTTCCCTTCCCAGAGCGTCGCGAGCCAGCTGAAGACCTTGATCCCGGTGGGGACCGCGATCAGCAGCGTCGTGATCATCATCGGCACGCGCAGGTAGCCCGCCATGCCCGAGACGAACATGTGGTGCGCCCAGACGGAGAAGCCGAGGAAGAGGATCGCCATCAGCGAGAGCGCCATCAGCCGGTAGCCGAAGATCGGCTTCCGCGCCATGACGGAGATCACCTCCGAGGCGATGCCGAAGCCGGGCAGCATCATGATGTAGACGGCCGGGTGCGAGTAGAACCAGAAAATGTGCTGGTAGGCGAGCACGTAGCCGCCCTGGTCGGGCGTGAAGAAGTCCGTCCCGAGCACGCGGTCGAACATCGCGAAGAACTGCGAGCCGGCGATGAACGGCGTCGCGACCACGACGAGCAGCGACGTCGTGAAGTTCGCCCAGACGAGCAGCGGCATGCGCCAGAAGGTCATCCCGGGCGCGCGCATGGTGATGATCGTGACCAGGAAGTTGAGCGCCGTCGCGATCGACGACGCACCCGCCCACTGCACGCCCATCTGGAAGAAGAGGCTGCCGGGGTCGCCCCGCGTCGAGAGCGGCGCGTAGCCCGTCCAGCCCGCGCCGAAGCCGCCCACGATCAGGCTCGAGAGCATGATCACGCCGCCGATAGGCAGCATCCAGAACGACAGCGCGTTCAGCCGCGGGAACGCCATGTCCGGCGCGCCGAGCATCAGCGGGATGACGAAGTTCGCGAGCCCCGCGAACGCCGGGATGATGAAGAGGAAGATCATCAGCGACGCGTGGACGGAGAAGAGGCTGTTGTAGGCCTGCGGATCGAAGAACTGCGTCCCGGGCCGCGCCAGCTCCGCGCGCACGAACATCGCGAGCAGCCCGCCCGCGAGCAGGAAGAAGATCGTCGTGACGACGTACTGCGTGCCGATCACCTTGTGGTCGGTGTTCACGCGGAAGTAGTCGCGCCAGCTGTGCGCGCCGTGGCCCGAGTGGTCCTCGGGCTGCGTCGGGGTGCCGACCGCGTAGCGCGCCCAGTAGTCGAAGCAGCCGATGCCGGCCAGGAACCCGAGGGGCGCCGTCGTCAGGAACGCGACGGTGAGGACGGGCTGCCAGTACCAGATGGGATCCCAGCCCGCGAGCGCGCGGATCCCCAGGACGAGCGCGAGCCCGATCCCGAGGAAGAGCGGCGTCATCCAGAGCGCGCGCAGCCACCCGGGCGCGAGCAGCCGCGCGCGGGTGCCGCGCGGGCGCGGCGCAGGCGTCGCGTGCAGGTCGTGCTGCTGCTCGATCGTCGTGCTCACTTCGATCCCCTGAGCAGATACTGCACGAGCGAGTCGAGCTGCTCGTCGGAGAGCTGCGAGTAGGGCGGCATGATGTTCTGGTACCCCTTCGCGAGCTGCGCGCCCGGCTCGACGATCGACTGCCGAACGTAGTCCTCGTCGTCGGGGAGGTCGCCGAGGTTCGGGCCGACCGTTGCCTTCGCGCCCGCGGGCGCGAAGGTGTGGCAGTTCCCGCAGCCGTTCTCCGCGAAGAGCGCCGCGCCTGCCTCCGCGCTCTCCTCGCCCTCGTCCTCCGGGTCGTCCTGCTGCCCCTCCTGGTCGCCTTCGGGCTCCTCCTCGCCTTCGTCCTCCGGCTCGTCGTCCGGCGGCGGAACGCCCGTCCGCTCGTCCTGCGCGGTCGCCAGCCACGACTCGTACTCGTCGTTCGGCATCACGATCGCCGCGGAGCGCATCAGCGCGTGGCCGAGCCCGCACAGCTCCGTGCAGGGGAGCGGGTAGCGGCCGACCTTGCTCGGCGTGATCACGAGCGAGGTGAAGATGCCCGGGACGGCGTCCTGCTTCTGCCCGAACTCCGGCACCCAGAACGAGTGGATGACGTCGTTCGAGGTGAGCCGCAGCAGCACGGTCCGGTCGACCGGCAGGCGCAGCGTGGGCGACGTGACGCCGTTCGGATAGTCGAACCTCCAGGCGAACTGGACGGCGGTGACGTCGATCCGCAGCGGGTCGGGCCCGATCCGCTCGTTCCGCGCCACGGCGACCGCACTCGCGATCCCGATCACGAGCACGAGGATCGCGGGCACCGCCGTCCACGCGATCTCGAGACCCGTGTGCCCGTGAATCGGCTCGCCGTCGGAGTCGTCGTCCGGGCGCACGCGGAACTTGAAGACGCAGTAGATGATGACGGCGGCGACGATCGCGAAGATCGCCACGGAGATCCACGTCGTGAGCCAGAAGACGAAGTCGATCCGCTCCCGCTGGACCGACGCCTGTGCCGGGAGCCACGGGATGAAGATCGCGATCGCCGTCGTGACGACAGCGACCACCGCGCCGATCACGATCAGCATGATCACGGCTCCCCTGCGCACCTGGCGCGAGCCTAGCGCAGCGCCGGGGCGGCTCGTCCCGGTGAACGTTCCCGTGAGCTAAGAGGGTTTGGCGAAACAGTGGCTGTGCCGCGGCCGCCCAGCGCACGGCTGCGACGAGAACCGTTCCGCCAAACCCTCCTAGGGCTGCGCGACCGGCAGCTCGACCGAGAACGTCGAGCCCTCGCCGACCCTCGAGTCGACCCAGATCCGCCCGCCCATCCGCCGCACGAGCTCGCGGCTGATGTAGAGCCCGAGCCCCGTGCCCCCGACCCCGCGGGTCAGGTTCGGATCGAGGCGGTAGAACTTCTCGAAGATCCGCTCCTGCTCGCGCGCCGGAATGCCGAGCCCGCGGTCGCTCACGCAGAAGCGGACGCCCCCCGCGCCGCGCGCGAGCCGGAGCTCGACGGGGCCGCCGTCAGGCGAGTACTTGACCGCGTTCTCGAGCAGGTTCGACAGCACCTGGCGCAGCTTCTCGGCGTCGCCGGCGAGCGGCGGCAGGTCGTCCTCGACGAAGAGCTCGAGCGTCGTCTGCGCAGGCAGGTGCAGGCGCAGGGCCTCGACGACGGACTCCGCGAGCTCGCGCCCGTCGAAGCTCTCGATCTCGATGTGGAGCGTGTCCGTCTCGAGGCTGCTCGCCCAGAGGATGTCGTTCACGATCCGCGCCAGTCGCTCGGCCTCGTCCGAGATCACGCGCAGGAGGTTCGACTGCTGCGACGGCGTCAGCGGGTGGTCCTCCCGCCGCAGCGTCAGCGCTGCGCCGTAGATCGCCGCGAGCGGCGTCCGCAGCTCGTGCGAGACGGTCGCGACGAAGTCGCTTTTCAGCTTCTCGACGTCGCGCTCCTCGGTGACGTCGCGGAACGCGAAGACCGTGCCCGCCTCGAACTCGACGGCCGAGATCGAGAGCCAGCGCTCGCGCCCCCGGACCTCGAGCGGGAGCGTCTCGACGCGGCTCGCGTGCGCCTCGCGCGCCTCGACGATCGTCAGACGAGACACGAGCGCGCGCCACCCCGGGATCGCCTCGTCGGCGCGCCGCCCCAGCACGTCCGCGGCCGCGAGACCCGTCGTCGTCTCCGCGGCGGGGTTCCAGAGCCGGATCAGACCCGGGCGATCGACGAGGAAGACGCCGTCGGCGACGAACTCGAGCGCCTGCGCCGCGTGTGCGCGCGCCTGGACCTCGTCGTAGAGACGGGCGTTCTGGATCGCCACGCAAATCCGGTCCGCCACGAGCTGCAGGAGCTGCCCGTCGCCGTCGGTGAAGCCGCGGCGCGTCAGGAACCCGACGTGCAGGACGCCCATCACGCCGTCCTCCGTCCGGGAGCGGCGCCCCGAGCATCGACCTCAGACCCTTCTCGCGCAGGAGCGGGTTCACGACGTCCGCGTGCTCCAGATCCGAAGCGCCAGCGGCCGCGCGTCGCGCGCGATCCGGCCGGCGAACCCCTTGCCGACGGGAATGCGGACTCCGCGCTCGACCTCCTCCTCGAGTCCCTTCGCCGCGCGCGCGACGAGCTCGTTGCTCCCCTCGTCGAGCAGCAGCACGGCGGCCGTGTCCGCCCCCATCAGCCCGCGGACGCGCTCGAGCAGCCCGTTCACGAGCTCCTGCTCGCCGAGGTGCGCGAGCGACGCGTCGGTCACCGTCTGCACGCGCCAAAGGGCGGCTGCGGTCTCCTCGGCGGCGATTCGGGCCGCGTGCTCCGCGTCGTACAGCCGGGCGTGGTCGATCGCGAGCGCGGCGCGGTCGGCGACGAGCTGGAGCAGGTGCTCGTCGCTCCTGTCGAAGGTCCGCGGCGTGAGGAAGCCGACGTGGAGCACGCCGATGATCCGCTCCTCGACGCGCAGCGGAGCTCCGAGGAGGGACGCGATGCCCTTCTCGCGCAGGAGCGGGTTCAGCACGTCCGCGTGCTCCACGTCGGGAAGCGCGACAGGGCGTCCCTCGCCCGCGATCCGACCCGCGAACCCCTTGCCGACGGGAATGCGGACTCCGCGCTCGACCTCCTCCTCGAGTCCCTTCGCCGCGCGCGCGACGAGCTCGTTGCTCCCCTCGTCGAGCAGCAGCACCGCGGCCGTGTCCGCCCCCATCAGCCCGCGGACGCGCTCGAGCAGCTCGTCCAGCAGGTCGTCGAGCGTCAGGTGTGCCAGCGCCACGTCGGCGACGACTTGGAGCCGCCGGAGCGTGTCGACGTTGAGCAGCGCGATCCGCTCTTGCGTCGTCGTGCTGCTGATCGGTGCCCGCGTCTCAGTCATGCCGTGCCACTCCCCCGAACATCGGCTCGTGGCAGTGTGAACGAAAGGGCGAAGTGGAGCAGCCGCAGCCGCGAAGGAGATGGGCCGTGAAGGATTCGAACCTTCGACCTTGGGATTAAGAGTCCCCTGCTCTACCAGCTGAGCTAACGGCCCCGGGGTGGGGCGGAAGTGTAGCCGTGTGCAGGGGTAGGCTCTCGCGCGTGGATCGCGTCCGGATAGGCCTCGCAGGCCTCGGCTACTGGGGGCCGAACCTCGCGCGGAACTTCGCCGAGCTCGCCGACCTCGCGTGGCTGTGCGACCTCGATCCCGAGCTGCGCGAGCGCTTCGCCGCGCGCTATCCGCAGGCACGCCTGACGGGGGACTTCGACGAGCTCCTCGCCGACGCCGCGCTCGAGGCGGTCGTGGTCGCGACGCCCGTCGTGACGCACCACGAGCTCGCGCGCCGCGCGCTCCAGGCGGGCAAGCACGTCTTCGTGGAGAAGCCGCCGGCGCTCGCAGGCGCGGAGGCCGAGGAGCTGTGCGCGCTCGCCGAGGAGGGAGGGCGCGTCCTGATGCCGGGACACCTCCTCCTCTACCACCCGGGCGTGAAGAAGCTGAAGGAGCTCGTCGACACCGGCGTCCTCGGCGAGACGCTCTACCTGTACGGCAACCGCCAGAACCTCGGGCAGATCCGCAAGGACGAGAACGCCCTCTGGTCGCTCGGCGTGCACGACCTGTCGGTGATCCTCCACCTCGTCGGCGAGGAGCCGACGGAGGCGTGGGCGCGCGGCGAGTCGTTCCTGACCGAAGGCGTCGAGGACGTCGTCTTCTGCTACCTGCGCTTCCCCTCCGGCGTCGTCGCGCACATGCACCTCTCGTGGCTCGACCCGCACAAGATGCGGAAGATGACCGTGGTCGGCCGCGACAAGATGGCCGTTTTCGACGACATGGAGCTGGAGCGGAAGATCACCGTCTTCGACAAGGCGCCCGAGCAGCCGTCCGGCCGCTACGGCGAGTGGCGGACGAGGACCGGCGACATCTGGAGCCCGAAGATCCCGACGGACGAGCCGCTGCGCCTCGAGTGCCAGCACTTCCTCGCCCTCGTGCGCGGCGACGGCGACCCGCACGCCGCGGCGCGCGACGGGGCGGCCGTCGTTCGCGTGCTGGAGCAGCTGCAGCAGTCGTTGAGCGCCGTTCCCGCGTGAGCGACTACGAGCTCGGCGCGAACGTCGTCGTCTACCCGGGCACGATCATCGGGCCGGGCTGCAAGATCCTCGACGGCGCCGTCGTCGGCAAGCAGCCGTCTCTCTCGCCGCGCTCGACGGCGAAGCGCGAGCCGCTGCCGCCGGCGGAGCTCGGGCCGGGAACGATCGTCTCGACGGGCGCGATCGTCTTCGCGGGCTCGCGCATCGGCGCGCGCGTGATCGTCGGCGACCAGGCGTGCGTCCGCGAGCGCTGCGTCGTCGGCGACGACGTCGTCATCGGGCGCGGGTCGCTCGTCGAGAACGACACGACGATCGGCGCGCTGACGAAGATCCAGGCGGAGGCGTACATCACCGCGTACTCGACGCTCGAGGAGCACGTCTTCATCGCGCCCTGCGTCGTGACGACGAACGACAACTACATGGGCCGGACCGAGAAGCGGCACGGGCTGATCAAGGGACCCACGATCCGTCGCGGCGCGCGCGTCGGCGGCGGCGCGATCCTCTGCCCGGCGGTCGAGATCGGCGAGGAGGCGTTCGTCGGCGCCGGCGCCGTCGTCGTTCGCGACGTGCCGCCACGCGCCGTCGTCGTCGGGAACCCGGCGCGCCGGATCCGTGACGTTCCCGACGAGGAGTTGCTGGAGCGCGCCTAGCTCTTCGCGAACCTGAGCCTGTACGCGCCCGCGCCCGGCGCGGCGATCTTCACCTGGAGGAAGTACCAGCCCGTCGAGGACGCGCGGTAGGCGATCCGCTCCGCCGCGCCCCGCTGGATCGACTGGGCGATCCGCCGGCGCTGGAGGGCGACGGAGAGGCCCTCGACCGTACGCGTGCCCGGCCGCCACAGGAAGAGACGCGTGCGAGGCGGGCCGAGCATCGTCGCGTTCAGGCGCTGCCCCGCGCGGAGGCGCACGGCGTAGACGTCGGTCTGGTCGTCCCAGAAGTCGATCGTCGCCTCGAGGCCGCCGGCGCGTCCGCCGTACAGCCGCTTCGCGCTCGGGCCCGCGTCGTCGTTCGTCTCGAGCCGGTCGCGCGGCGGGAGGCGCGGCGCCTGCGCCTGCGCGACGGCCGCGGCCACGTCGAGCCTGCCCCAGCCGCTCAGCGCGTCGCGGCCCGGCGGGCACGCGCGGCACCCGGTCGCCGGCTGCGCGTCGACTGCGCTGCGGGTCAGGAGCGTCATCGCCTGGCTCCGCGTCAGCCCGGGCCGGACGGCGAGCAGCAGCGCGGCGGCGGCCGCGACCTGGGGCGCCGCGAACGAGGTGCCGTCGCCTCGGCGGTACTCGTCCGCAGTCGGAGTAGCCCGGGTTCGCGCAGCCCGCTCGCGCGAGCTTCCGCGGCGAGGTCGAGTACACGTCGACGCCGGGCGCGGCGAGGTCGTTGAAGATCGCGTCCCGGTCGGAGAACGTCGGGACCGAGCCGTCGCGCGCGAGCGCGCTGACGCCGACGACGTGCGGGAGCGCCGCCGGATAGCCGGCGTACGGCCACGGACGCTGCGGCGCCTGATCGGCGTTGCCCACCGCGGCGACGACGATCGCGCCCTTCGCGTACGCGTACGTGATCGCCGCGGCCTCGAGCGGCGAGTAGGTGTCGAGCGCCGGGTTCCGCGGGTGTCGGAGGCCGCCCAGGCTGAGGTTGATCACGTCCGCGCCGCTGTCGGCGGCCCACCGGATCGCGCGCACCTCGTCCTCGAGCGAGATCGTGCGGTCGCTGCCACGGACGACCTTCGCGATCAGCAACCGGGCCGGCAGGGCCATCCCCGCGATGCCGACGCCGTTGTTCGCGTTCGCCGCGACGATGCCCGCGACGAACGTGCCGTGGCCCTGGTCGTCGCGCAGCGCGCTGCCGCCGACGAACGTCCGCGCGGCGGCGATCCTGCCCTGAACTCCGGGTGGTCGCCGTCGATCCCGGAATCGACGATCGCGACGCCCTCGGGAAGCGGCGGCGGCTCGGTCCACGCGTCGAACGCGCGCGTGAACGGAAGGTGCCACTGGCGTGCCGCTAGCGGGTCGTTCGGTGCGAACGCGAGGCGGCGGCGCACGTCGATTCGCTCGACGTACGCGACACCGTGGATCTGCCCGACCCTCGGCCGCGTCCGGACGCGCAGCGTGAGCGCGCGGAGCGGCGCGAGCTCGTGCGAGACGTGCGCGCCCGTCGCCGCCTCGACCGCCGCAGCGACCTCGTCGGCGTCCGCCCCAGGCGCGAGCCCGATCGCGTACGGGGCCGCGGCCGCGCCGCCCGACGAGGCGAGCGCGAGCGCCGCTGCCGCGAGAGCGGCCGTGCGCACTACTGGACGACGTCCAGAGGCGGCGAGACGGCGGCGCCGAAGCCGCGCGTCGGCGCGATGTGCGCCCGGTACGTCCCTGGAGTGAGCTGCAGGCGCGCCTCGAACCCGCCCGCGCCGTCGAGCGTCGCGGTCGCCACGCGCGTCCACGCGCTCCCCGCCTTGCGCTGGATCGTCACCGTCGCCCCCGCCAGCGCGGGGCGAACGCTCCCGCGGAGGCTCGTCGGGGTGCGAGGCGGAGTCAGCCGGACGACCGGTGCGACCGCGACGCGCACGCCGCCCGAGCGGACGAGCCCGCTCGCGAGCCGGTACTCCGTTGACGCGAGCGGCTTGACGGGGACGGCGAAGCGCCCGCCCGACCCGGATGCGACCGCGCTCGCCTTCTCCCACACCGTCCCCGAGGCGCGCTGCTCGAGCGTCACGGCCGGAAGGTCGCGCGCGGTCCCGGTCAGCTGCACGGACTCGCCGTACGGGACCGGCTTCACGGGCCTGTCGAGCGCGAGCACGCCGACTCGGAACCAGGTGGAGCGGAGGCCGAAGCTGCGCCGGATGTCGGACCCCGACATGCTCGTCTCGCCCTGCGCCGTCACCGCGACCACGCGATCGACGCGCGCCGACGCGTTCACGGCCGTGCGCACGTCGAGGATCGGGCCCTTCGCGCGGAGCGTCTTCGCGAGCTTGGCGGCCGTGAACGGATACGGCCCCCACGCGTGGTGCGGCGACGCCGAGTCGTACGGGTCGGGCACGGAGACGAGGTAGGGCACCGGCGCCGACGACCAGACGTGCGCGACGTTCGCCGTCCGCCCGCCGGACGTCGAGAAGAAGAACGTGGTCGCGACCTTGCCGCCGTAGAGCAGGACCTGCTTCGCGGTCGCGTTCACCGCCGCGTTCGTCTGGGGCTCCTCGGCATCGAGCCCGTTGTACACCTGGCTGCGCGTGTCCGCGTAGAGGTCGAACGGGCCGCTTTTGCGGACCGCGAGCGCGTAGGAGCGCGCGACGACGGCCTGCGCCTTGAGGGCCTCCGCCGGCCACGCGTGCGGGACCTCGTCGGGAACGACGCCGTACAGGTACGCCTCGAGCCCGAGCGTGTTCACCACGCGGAGCGTGCCCTTCTCCGCGGCGACCTCGAACGACCCGCGATAGCGCTTCCCGTTCAACCTCAGCGGTGCCGTGCCGGACGTGAAGACGAGGGGGCCGGTCAACGGGCGGGGCTTCGTGCGGTCGACGTTGATCTTGAACCCGGTGCCGAACGCGTACGCGCGGGCGTCGAGCTCGAACTGCTCGCCGGTCGCGTCCCGGACCCGGAACGGCTGGTCGGACGCGATGTTGACGCTCCGGCGGCCGACGGCGAGCAGCACACGGACGCGCGCGACGGGAGCGCGGCCGAGCGTCGTCCCGCGGTAGTAGTGGGTGACGATGCGCTGGTAGCCCAGCCCGCGCTGCGCGAACCCGTACGCGCCCCATTGGCTCATCCCGACGCCGTGGCCCCAGCCGCGCCCGCTGATCGCGAACGTCGGAGTCGTCGAGGCGGCCGCGCGGAGGGCGGAGCCGGCGACGTCCCGCGTGCGCGCTTCGGCGCCCTGCGCGGCAACGCCGACCGCGACGACGAGGGAGAGACCGGCGAGGGTGCGGCGGACCATGGGCGCCCGCGCGACGGTAGCGGAACGATCTGCGGCCCCAGCACGTTCTTTACCGAACCTTCAATCGCCGCGCGCAACGTTTTCCGGCGGGCGCGCGTGGCGATACGACGCTTGCTCCCGCCAGAACTCATGCCGGCCGAGACGGACATCCTCCCACCCCGCTACGACCGGCCCGAACGCATCGCGCGAGGCGGCATGGGCGAGATCTACCGCGCCACGGACTCGACGCTCGGCCGCACGGTCGCGATCAAGGTGCTCGCCGACCGCTACGCCCAGGACGAGGCGATCCGCGACCGCTTCAAGCGCGAGGCGCTCGCGGCGGCGCGGCTCTCCGGCGACGCGAACACGGTCGCGATCTTCGACGTCGGCGAGTGGAACGAGCGGCCGTTCATCGTCATGGAGTATCTCGCCGGCGGTTCGCTCGAGGACGTGCTGCGGAAGAGCGGCGCACAGCCTCCGGGGCGCGCGCTCGCGTGGCTCGCGCAGGCCGCGCGCGCGCTCGACGCGGCGCACGCGACGGGGATCGTCCACCGCGACGTCAAGCCCGCGAACCTGCTGCTCGATCGCGAAGGCGAGGTCCACGTCGCCGACTTCGGGATCGCGAGCGCAACCGGGATGGACTCGCTGACGCGGCCGGGGACGGTGCTCGGAACCGCGGGCTACCTCGCCCCGGAGCAGGCGCAGGGCGCGCGCGCGGCGTCCGCGAGCGACCGCTACGCGCTCGCCGTCGTCGCCTTCGAGCTCCTCACGGGCGCGCGCCCGTACGCGGCGGAGACGCCGACGGCGGAGGCGATGGCACACGTCAACGCCCCCGTCCCCTCCGTGTGCGACCGCGACGCGACGCTCCCGTGTGAGCTCGACCCCGTGTTCGAGCGCGCGCTCGCGAAGGATCCGGAGCAGCGCTACCCCTCGTGCGGCGAGTTCGTCGCGGCGCTGCGCGACGCGCTCGACCAGGCCGCCGGGACGACGCGCGGGCTCGCGGCGGTGGCGCCCGCCGAGGCGGCGACGACACCGTACGTCGCGTGCCCGTCCGAGCTGGACGCGGCGGCCGCGCCGGTGCGCCGGCGCCGGACGCGCGTCGCTCCGCTGGCGCTGGCCGGAATCGTGGCCGCGACGATCGCGGGCGTCGGCCTCGCGGCCATCCTCGCCGACGACGACGACGAGCGCGAGGCGGCCCGGACGCCGCAGGTCTCGACGCTGACGCGGACGTTCGAGGCGACGACGCCGACGATCACGGAGCAGGTGACCGTGACGGCGACGGTGCCCGCGGCGGCGCCGCGGACGGCCGAGGAGC
This sequence comes from Gaiellaceae bacterium, assembly GCA_030446625.1. Lineage (GTDB taxonomy): Bacteria > Actinomycetota > Thermoleophilia > Gaiellales > Gaiellaceae > JAUJMY01. Next base: position 135,400 of record JAUJMY010000001.1, on the reverse strand, counting down.
AGGAGGAAGGAACGCCGCCGACGACGACGGCGGCGGCGCCCGGCGGCAATTCGGTGAACGAGGGCATCGCGCTCAGCGACCAGGCGTTCAGACTGATGCAACAGGGCAACTACGCCGCGGCGCTGCCGGTCGCGCAGCGCGCACTCGCGATGCTCCGCGGCTCGGGCCACGTGTACGAGGCGTACGCGAACTACAACGTCGGCCGCTCCCTCGCCGAGACCGGCCAGTGCAGCGCGGCGCTCCCGTACATCGACCGCTCCGAAGCCCTCCAGGGCCACCGGAGGGAGTTCGACGTCGTGCGCCGGATGTGCGGCTAGACCGCTAGCGCCACGCGGCGGCTTCCTCGACGGGCGCGCGAGCGCGGAGCGGCTCCCACCAGTCGCGGTGCTCGGCGTACCACTGCACCGTCTCCGCGAGGCCGGGCTCCCACTCGTGCTCCGGCGCCCAGCCGAGCTCGTTCCTGATCTTCGACGAGTCGAGCAGGTAGCGGCGGTCGTGGCTCGGGCGGTCGGGCACGATCGTCTTCAGGGACAGCGGCTTGCCCGTCAGTTCCAGCACGCGGTCCGCGATCTCATCGACGCTGGCCTCGAGTCCCGAGCCCACGTTGTACGTCTCGCCTTCGCGTCCGCGCGCCAGCACCAGGTCGATCGCGGTGCAGTGGTCGAGCACGTGGAGCCACTCGCGCCGGTTCTGCGTCGACGCGTAGAGCGGCAACGGAAGGTCGTCGAGCGCGTTCGTCGTGAAGAGCGGGATCACCTTCTCGGGAAACTGGTACGGGCCGTAGTTGTTCGAGCAGTTCGTGATCGTGATCGGGAGCCCGTACGTCTCGAAGTACGCGCGCACGGCGTGGTCGCCGCCCGCCTTCGACGCGTTGTACGGCGTCCGCGGCCGGTACGGCGTCTCCTCCGTGAAGACCTCCTCGCTGTCGAGCGCGAGGTCGCCGTAGACCTCGCACGTCGAAACGTGGTGGAACCGCGCGACTCCGGCGGCCCGTGCGGCGTCCAGCATGGCCTGCGTGCCGAGGACGTTCGTGCGGAAGAAGCGTGCCGGATCGACGACGGCCAAGCTGTTGTGCGACTCCGCGGCGAAGTTCACGACGACGTCGATCGCCTCGTCGCGGAGCACGCTCTCCGCGAGCTCGCGATCGGCGATGTCGCCCTCGACGAACCCGAGCCGCTCCTCGACGTCGTGGAGGTTCGCGCGATTGCCCGCGTAGGTGAGCAGGTCGTACACGACGACGTGGTCGCCAGGGTGCCGCTCGAGCCAGTAGCGGACGAAGTTCGACCCGATGAAGCCGGCGCCGCCGGTGACGAGCACGCGCATCGGGCCGAACGTTAACTCCGGGCCAGGAGGTGCGCTCCGAGCAGACGCGCGAGGCCGTCGCCGCCGCCGCGCATCACGTAGTCGTGGTTCCACCCGAAGACCGGCCGCCCGAGCCGCGCGACAGCGTTCATCCACGGCCGCGTCGTGTCCACGTTCCACTCGTACGTGACCGCCGTCACGCCTGCGCCGTCGTCCCAGAGCCGCCACCTTCCCTCGCCGGCGAGCTCGCCGCGGGCGGCACCCTCGAGCAGGTGCGGGCACTCCACGCGCGTCACCTCCACGTCGAACCGCACGGTGTACGGGAGCGCGCTGCGCCAGTGGTGACGGAAGACCGCGCCGACGCCCCGCTCGTCGCCGCCGCGGAGCTTCTCCACGCGGCGGACGCCGCGCCACCACTCCGGCCAGCGCTCCGTGTCGTAGAGCGCGTGCCAAACGTGGTCGAGCGGCGCGTCGAGGAGCCACGTCGTGAGGAAGCGGTAGCGGGTCACAGTCTCGCGAGACATTCGCGCAGCCCCTCGCGCCAGTTCGGCAGGCGCGGCGCGTCCTTCTCGCTGCGGAGCACGGAGTACGCCGGCCGCGGCGCTACGAGCTTGTCGCTCTGCGCCGCGAACTCGTCGGTCGAGATGCGGCGCACGCGGCAGGCAACGCCGACCTCCTCGAAGATCGCCTCGGCGAAGTCGGCCCACGTGCACTCGCCGTCCGCGGCGAGATGCCACACCCCGAACGGACGCGCGCGGAGGTCGCGCGTCGCGTCGGCGAGGTGGCCGACGTACGTTGGGCAGCCGCGCTGGTCGTCGACGACGGCGACCTCCTCGCGCTCGCGGCCGAGCCGGAGCATCGTCCGCACGAAGTTGTGCCCCGTCGGCCCGAAGAGCCAGGACGAGCGGACGATCCACGCCTCCTCGCTCGCCGCGGCCTCGCCGTGCAGCTTCGTGCGCCCGTACGCCGACTGCGGGTTCGCGCCGTCTGACTCGACATACGGCTCGCGCTTTTCCCCGTCGAACACGTAGTCGGACGAGAAGTAGACGACCGGTGCGCCGAGCGCGGCCGCGTTCGCGGTTCCGCCCACGTTCACCGCGGCGGCGCCCTGCGGATCGTGCTCGGCGCCGTCGACGTCCGTCCACGCCGCGGCGTGCAGAACGAGATCGGGCTGCTCGAGGTCGCCTGGCGGCGGCAGCGTGACGTCCCAGGCTGCGTGGCTCAGAGCGACGACGTCCTCGGCGGCGAACGCCTCGGTCAGCGCAACGCCGAGCTGACCGCCGGCGCCGGTGATCAGGACGCGGCGGCGGCGTCCCGGGACGAGAGGATCGGCGATCCGGTGCTCCAGAGGTGGCGGACGCGCGGGTCGTCCCATGGAATCCCATGCTCGTCCGGGTTGTCCGCGTCGTACTCCTGCGTGACGTGCTCGAGGAAGAGCACGTCGGTCAGTGCCTCGAACCCATGCGGCTTGGCGCCCGGGATGTACACGGCCAAAGGGTTCTCGTCGCCGATGTCGACGGACAGCGTCTCGCCGCTATCGCGGTCGAGCACGACGACGCGTGCGGTCCCTTGGAGACATGCGAAGAGATCGTCCTGCCGCTCGTGGTAGTGCAGCCCGCGGATCACGCCCCGCCGCGAGAAGGAGATGTTCGTCTGAAGCGACGGCGCCGGCAGCCAGCTCTCGCGGCGCATCTCCATGAACCAGCCGCGCGCGTCGTCGAAGCGGCGCAGCGGGATGAGCCGCACGCCGTCGATCACGCGAGCGCCTTGTTCGCGCCGTGCGCGCGGACGAAGTCGTTGACCGCGTAGTACGCGTCGATCGACTCGCCCGCGTCGCCCCAGAACCCGTCGACGACGTCATACTCCATCGTCCCCTGCTCGACGAACCAGTTGTTCACGTCGGTGATCTCGAGCTCGCCCCGCCCGGAGGGCTCGAGCGTCGGCAGGACGTCCCAGACGGTCTCGTCGTAGCAGTAGACGCCGGTGACGGCCATCATGCTCGGCGGGTCGGCCGGCTTCTCGACGATGCGCGCGATGCGGCCCGCGTCGAGCTCGGGAACGCCGAGGTGGCGCAGGTGCTCCGCCTCGTCGATCTCCGAGAGGACGACGCGCGCGCCGCCGCCCTGGCGGTCGAAGTTCTCGAACACGCTCCGCAGCGACTGCTCGTAGATGTTGTCCGCGAGCATCACGATCACGGGCTCGCGGTTCACGAAGCGCTCCGCCAGCGACAGCGCCTCCGCGATGCCGCCGGGGCGCTCCTGGTACGCGTAGAAGAGGCGGTCGATGCCGTACTCGTGACCGTTCCCGAGCAGGCGGAAGAACTCGCCGGCGTGCGTCCCGCCGGTGACGAGCATCAGCTCGCTCACCCCGGCCGCGACCATCGCCTCGATCGAGTACGTGACCATCGGCCGGTCGTAGATCGGAAGCAGGTGCTTGTTGGTGATCCGCGTCAGCGGGTGGAGCCGCGTGCCGCTGCCGCCGGCGAGGATGACGCCCTTCAGTCGGCTCCCGTCCACTGCGGCGCTGATGCTACTTCCGCGTCCGCCAGCCGGGAGCGGCCGAGGAGCCAGAACGCAGCCTCGACCGTCGGGCCGATCAGCGCGGCGAAGGCGACGGTGCCGATCCCGACGGTGCCGCCGAGCAGGAACCCGGCGAGCAGGGCTCCCGCCTCGATCGTGGCGCGGACGGCGCCGACGCGGACGCCGCTACGGCTGGAACCGACGAGCATCAGCGAGTCGCGCGGACCCGCCCCCATCGCGGCTCCGATGTAGAACGCCGAGCCGACGCCGAAGCACGCCACTCCGGCGACGAGGAGGCCGATCCGCGCCGCGAGCCCCGTCTCCGACAGCGCGTCGACCCACGCGACGTGGCCGAGCAGGATGACGAAGGCGCCGATCGCGGTCGCGTTCGCGACCGTCCCGAAGCCGATCCGGGCGCCGAGCGCCGCGGCGAGCGCAAGCACGACGAGACCGACGGCGATGTTCGCGGCGCCGAACGAGAGCGGCGTGTGCTCGGCGAGACCCTGGTGGAGAACGTCCCAGGGCGGAAGGCCGAGGCTCGACTCGAGGAAGGCGACGATCCCGCACGCGCAGAGGAAGAGCCCGAAGAAGAGGCAGGCCGTGCGCGCCGAGACGCCGCCGCGGATGGACGGGGGCGTCCGCACCGTGTTCACGATAGGGACCCGCCGGGCATCAGCCGCGACGTGAGCGAGCACGAGAGCGGGCGAGAGATCCAGCGCGACCCGCAGGTCCTGGAGGGCGAGGACGAGCTGCCGCGCCAGCCGGCGCCGCCGCTCGATCCGTACACGCCCGACCCGGGCGAGTCGCCGGGAGAGGCGCGCGCGTACGGCGTGATGCGCCTCGCGCTCGTCCCGCTCGCGATCCTCGTCGGCGCGATCGTGCTCTACGCGCTGCTGCGCTAGCCGCTACTCGCCGACAGGCCGAAGCGCCGGGGCGGACCGCGAGAGCGGTGAGGGCGGGACGCACGCGACGCGCGCGACGCGCTCCGGCAGCCACCAGTTCCAGCGGCCGAAGAGCTTCATCGCGCTCGGGACGAGGAGCGCGCGGATGATGGTGGCGTCCACGAAGATCGCGACGGCGAGCCCGAGCCCGAACTCCTGCAGGCCCGCGATCGAGCCCGCCGCGAACCCGGCGAACGCCGCCACCATGACGATCGCGGCGGCGGTGACGATCGCCCCCGTCCGCTCGAGGCCCCGGGCGACCGCCTCGTCGTTCGACGCTCCCGCGTCCCAGAACTCGCGCATCCGCGTCACGAGGAAGACCTCGTAGTCCATCGAGAGCCCGAAGAGCATCGCGAACAGGAAGATCGGGATCCAGCCCTCGATCTGCTCCATCCGGTACAGCCCGAGCAGCTCGGCGCCGACGCCCCACTGGAAGACGACCACGAGCAGCCCGTAGCTCGCGCCGATCGCGAGCAGGTTCAGGAGCACCGCCTTGAGCGGGAGCAGCAGCGAGCGGAAGGCGCGGAGCAGCGTCAGGTACGTGAGCACGAGCACCGCGAGCACGAGCCACGGGAACGCGCCGTACGCGCGGTCGAGGAAGTCGATCCCCTGCGGCGGGCCGCCGCCCGCGCGCACGGTCGTGCCGGGCGGGAAGCGCACCGACGGGAGCACCTCGGCGCGCAGGCGCCGCGCGAACGCCTGCGCCTCCGGGTCGCCGTACTCGTGCTTGCCCGCGATGCTCAGGTACGCGTAGCGTCCGTCGCTCGAGACTGAACGGCGGGCGCGGCGCGTAGCTGACGCGCGCCACGCGCGGGTCCTCCTCGACCCGCGCCACGAGCGCTCCGATCGCGTCGGCGAAGGCCGGCTCGCGGACGCTCCGGCCCTCGGGTGCCGCGACGAGCACCTGCGCCGGCGAGAGGACTCCCGGGCCGACGGCTTCCCGCAGGACGTCGAGGCCGCGGATCGACTCCGGCGTCCGCGGCGTCCCCTCGGCCGAGCCGGGCGTCAACTCGAGCGCAACGGCCGGAACCGCGGCCGCGAGCAGCAGCGCGGACCCGAGCACCGCGTACCGGACCGGCCGCCGCATGATCGAGCGCGCGAGCTGCGCCCAGACGCCGCGCTCCGCGTCGACCGTTCCGGCGAGCCGAGGCAGCGGCAGCCGCAGCCGGTCGCGCACGAGAGCGGCGACGCGCAGCCGGCGGATGCCGCGCCGCCCGAACACCGAAAGGAGCGCCGGCTGGAGCGTGACCGCGGCGACGATCGAGACGAGAGGGATGAGCAACCCGCCGAGCCCCATCGAGCGCATGAACGGCAGCGGCATGAACAGGAGCAGCGCGAGCCCGATCGCCACAGTCGCGCCCGAGAAGACGACGGCGCGTCCCGCCGTCGCCATCGTCCGCACGATCGCGTCCTCCGTCGAGTCGATCCGCCGTAGCTCCTCGCGGAAGCGGTAGACGACGAGCAGCGAGTAGTCGACGGCGATCCCGAGCCCGATCAGCTGGACGAGGTTCGTCACGTAGACCGCGGTCGACATGGAGTGCGCGGCGATCCAGACGAGCCCGAGCGTGGCCATGATCGTCGTGGCGGCCATCAGGAACGGCATCAGCACGGCGAGGGAGACGCCGAAGACGCCGAGGAGCACGAGCAGCGCGACGGGGAGGGCGATCGCCTCGCCCTTCAGGAGGTCGGCGGCGAAGATCGGGTCGAGGTCGGCCTGGATCGCCGGCTGGCCGCTGACGTACGTCTCGTAGCCTGCCGGCCGCCCGATCGCCGCGCGGACGTCGTCCGTCCACCGCTTCGCGACCGCGAGGTCGAGCGGCGAGGCGATCGCGCCGAGGAGCACGCCGTCGCCAGCGCGCTCGAGCGGCTGCGCGCTCGCACGCGGAACGACGGCGGCGGCGCGCGCGAGTGCGTTCCGGAGGCGCGCGCGGGACGACTGCTCGCTCTCGGCGACGGGGCGGAAGACGACGAGGAACGTGCCGTCGTCGCGCTGCTCGAACTCGCGCTCGAGAATCGCGCGGACCTGCTCGGAGTCGGTCCCCGGGACGGTGAACTCGTTCGAGAGCAACTTGCCGAGCCCGGCGTTCGCCGTCGCGCCGGCGGCGAGGATCGCGAGCCACGCGCCAAGCACCGCCCAGCGGTGCCGCAGGACGAACCGCGTCCACGCCTCCACGCCGATCTACTGTAGGTGCGCACGCCGGGCCGCCTTCCGCCGCTTCACCCGAGGCGTGAGGCGGACGGCGGCGAACCAGACGTAGGCGACGAACGCGACCGCGCCGGCCGCGAGCCTCAGCAGGCGCTTGACGCGTTCCATCGAAGGGGGAACCCTACGAGACGGTGGCTAGACGCGACGACATCGAGCGACTCCAGGGCGAGATCGAGGAGCTCTTCGCGGACGTGTGGCAGATCCCGCGCTTCGCGGGGCTGCGGCAGGGCTTCCGGCCGCAGGTCGACTGCTTCCGCACCGAAGATCCCGCGGAGCTCACGGTCGTCGTCGAGCTGCCCGGCGTCGACCCTGCGCGCGTGGACGTTGCCGCGACGCCGCGCGCGCTGATCGTGAGCGGCGAGCGGACGCGCCCGCGGGTGCCGGGGCGCGTCTACCAGCAGATGGAGATCGACTACGGCCACTTCGAGCGGCGGATCCGGCTCGCGGAGGACGTCGACACCGCGCGCGCGACCGCGACGTACGAGCACGGTCTGCTGACGATCGTCCTGCCGGTCGCGACGCGTCCCACACAGCCGCTGAAGGTGCCGATCGACGTGGCGGGCGGCCGGTGAGCGAGAGCGTCGAAGAGCGCGAAGGCGTCGAGTTCCCGGTCACGCTGCCGGTGCTCCCGCTGAAGGAGACCGTCGTCTTCCCCGACTCAATGACGCCGCTCGCGATCGGCCAGGAACGCTCGATCCGGCTCGTCGACGACGTGGTCGCCGCGGACGACCGGATGCTCGCGCTGCTCACGGCCCGCGAGTCGGGCGTCGAGCAGCTGGGGTGGGACGACCTCTACGAGGTAGGCGCGATCGCCGTCGTCCACAAGCTGATCAAGGTCCCGGACGGCACGCTTCGCATCCTCGTCCAGGGGATCGAGCGGGTCCGGCTCGCCGGCCGCGACGGCGACGTCCCCTACCTCCGCGGCTCGTTCGTCGCCGAGCCGGACGAGCTGACGGACTCGCCCGAGGTCGAGGCGCTCACCCGCAACGTCCAGAGTCAGTTCGCGCGGATCATCGGCCTCGTCCCCTACCTCCCGGAAGAGCTCCAGCTCGCAGCCGCCAACGTCGACGACCCGAGCGCGCTCTGCAATCTCGTCGCCTCCACGCTGCGGCTGAAGACGGACGAGAAGCAACGGCTGCTCGAGCTCACCGACGTGGAGGCGCGGCTGCGCGACGTTTCGGTCGTCCTGCACCGCGAGCTCGACGTGTTCGAGCTCGGGACGAAGATCCAGTCGCAGGTGCAGTCCGAGCTCGAGAAGGGGCAGCGCGAGTTCTACCTGCGCCAGCAGCTGAAGGCGATCCAGGACGAGCTCGGAGAGGGGGACGAGCAGCAGGCCGAGGTGAACGAGCTCCGCGCGCAGCTCGACGCGATCGAGCTCCCGGAGGACGTGCGCAAGGCCGCGACGCGCGAGTTGGGCCGACTCGAGAAGCTGCCGCCCGCCGCCGCCGAGTACGGCGTCATCCGCACCTACGTCGACTGGATCATCCAGCTCCCCTGGGACAAGACGACGCCCGACGAGCTCGACCTCGAGCACGCGCGCGCCGTGCTGGACGAGGACCACTTCGATCTCGACAAGGTGAAGGAGCGGATCATCGAGCACCTGGCGGTCTCGAAGCTGAAGAACGACCTCTCGGGGCCGATCCTCTGCTTCGTCGGCCCGCCCGGCGTCGGCAAGACGTCGCTCGGTCAGTCGATCGCGCGCACACTAGGGCGCAAGTTTGTCCGCATCTCCGTCGGCGGAGCCCGGGACGAGGCCGAGATCCGTGGCCATCGCCGCACGTACATCGGCGCGATGCCGGGCACGATCATCCGCGCGCTGCGCGACGCCGAGTCGCGGAACCCGGTCTTCCTGATCGACGAGATCGACAAGATGGGGAGCGACTTCCGCGGCGACCCCGCGAGCGCGATGCTCGAGGTGCTCGACCCGGAGCAGCACTCGAGCTTCCGGGACCACTACCTCGATCTCCCGTTCGACCTTTCCCGGGTGCTCTTCATCTGCACGGCGAACCAGCTCGAGACGATCCCGACGCCGCTGCTCGACCGGATGGACGTGATCCACCTGTCCGGCTACACCGAGGACGAGAAGCTCGGGATCGCGCGCCGCTACCTCCTGCCCAAGCAGCTCGGCGCGCACGGGCTGCGCCGCTCGAACGTGACGCTCGGCGACAAGGCGCTGCGGCTCGTGATCCGCGAGTACACCCGCGAGGCGGGCGTGCGCAACCTCGAGCGGCAGATCGCGACGCTGTGTCGGAAGGCGGCGACGCTCGTCGCGCGCGGCGAGGCGAGGCGGCTACGCGTGGACGAGGCGCGGGTGCGCGAGTGGCTGGGCGCGCGGCGCTTCGCCGCCGAGGTGCGGAAGCGCACGGCCGATCCCGGCGTCGCGACCGGGCTCGCGGTCACGGCAGTCGGCGGCGACGTCCTGTTCATCGAGGCGCAGGCGTACGCCGGCCGCGGACGGCTCAAGGTGACGGGGCAGCTCGGCGACGTGATGCAGGAGTCGGCCGCCGCGGCGCACTCGTGGGTGCGCGCGAACGCCGCGTCGCTCGGCCTGGACCCCGCGTGGTTCGCCGAGCACGATGTCCACGTGCACATCCCGGCAGGCGCGGTTCCGAAGGACGGCCCGTCCGCCGGCATCACGATGGCGACCGCGATCGTCTCCCTCGTGAGCGGACGCCCCGTCTCCGACCGCGTCGCGATGACCGGCGAGATCACCCTGACGGGACAGGTGCTCGCGATCGGCGGCGTGCGCGAGAAGGTGCTCGCCGCGCAACGGGCGGGTGTCGCGACGGTCGTCCTCCCGGCGGAGAACGCGCCCGACCTGGAGGAGCTGACGCCCGAGGTGCGCGAGGGCGTTGCCTTCGTCCTCGCGGACTCGATCAACGAGGTCCTCGACGCCGCGCTCGACGGGAGGAGCAGCGCCGCGAAGCGCCTCGTCTCGGCCGCGCGCCGCCAGGCCGCCCGCTCCGCCTGAGGGCGGCGCGCTCGCGCGCTGTTTGCCGCCCCCCCGGCGGGGGAACAGCCCAGCGCGCAAAACGAGCGAAAGGACGACCGGAAGATGGCGACGAAGGACAAGATCGGCGACATGAAGCCGTACGTCGAGCGAGCGCTGAAGGACGAGGACCTGCGGGACAACGTGGTGACGGCGTTCGCGGCCGCGCGCGAGGTCTACAACGACCTGATCGGCGACCGCGGCGTGACCGGGATCGCAGCCCGGGTCGCGAGCGACAAGGACATCCAGGAAAACCTCAAGAAGGCGGTCGACGAGCTGCGCGAGGCGGCCGACCGCGTCCAGGGCAAGAAGGACCACGGCGGTCGCAACACGATGCTGCTCCTGACCGGGATCACGATCGGCATCCTCGCGAACCCGATGACGGGCCCGGCGACGCGGCGCTGGATCAAGGACAAGATCTTCGGTCCGAGCGACGACTTCACGTACGGCGGCGGCGGCACGACCGGCAGCCGGCGGCTTCGACGGGCGGCGGCAACAACGCCGGCGGTTCGACGACGACCGGCTCGACGTCTCCGACGACGAGCTCCGGCTAGCGGCTAGCGCTCGCCGGCAGGAAGGTCGCGCGCAGGCGACGCGTCGGCGTCGCCTGCCCCTGCTCCGAGCTCGGCGGACACCGGATCGGCGAGGGCGCGCCGGAGCGAGCCGGCGCCGAGCCCGCGCGCGCTCGAGATGTCCGACGACGAGAGCAGGAACGCGCCCGGCCGGGGTGCGCGGCTGCTGTGCGCCGCCGCAGGCGCCCAACCCGCCCCTGCGATGAAGCGCACGTCCTGGAGCCTGCGCCACGCCATCAGGTGGGGGTACGGGTTGATCACGCCGTCGTAGCCCATGAAGAGGAGGTAGACGGGGTGGATCTCGAAGTGGAGGTGTGGCGGCGTTCCCTCCGCGTCGCCGGAGGTGCCGACGAAGCCGAGCACGTCGCCGGCCTCGACGCGGGCGCCGTTGACCGCGAGCGTGGAGAACGCCGAGAGGTGCGCGTAGTAGAACTCGTTGCCGTTCTCGTCGCGGAGCCAGAGGCGGTTGCCGCCGATGTCGTTCCAGCCGACGGAGAAGACGGTCCCGGGCGCGACCGCGAGGACGGGCGCGCCGATCGGGGCGAAGATGTCCTCGCCGTGGTGCCAGCCGACGACCGCGCGCGCGCCCTTGAACGTGTCCGTGAACGACGAGGGGCCGTGGACGGGGAACACGTAGCCGCCCGGCGTCAGCTTCGCCGTGAGCGAGGGGAGCGGGCGACGCGGGACGGGGCGGGTCGCGGAGGACTTCCCCGGCTCGCGCTTCACGGCCGGCGCCTTCGCGGCGCGGGGCTTGGGCGCGGCGGGCGCCGGCGTCGCGGTCGTCGCGCTCGTAGCGGTCGGCGTGGTCCGCTTCGGAGCGGGCACGGCGGCGGCCTGCGCGACGGCCTCTGCGAAGCCGACAACGATCGAGCTCCCGGCGGGAAGGCCGCCGCGGTCTGCGGTCAGGTGCACCTCGAGCGCCGTGACGAAGCCGCGATACCCGTCGCGGCTCGGGGCCGAGCCCTGGGCAAGCGTAAGCACGTAGCCCCAGTCCTCGAGCTGGTAGCGCGCACCGGGCGCAGCGCCGACAGCCTGCCCGAGGACGGTCAGCCCCGAGACGTACGAGCTGCTCAGGTCGCCGCTCGCGCGCCCCGAGCTCGCGGTCGCGGTCGCCTTGCCGACTACCCGCGAGGCGGTCACCGCGCCCCCGAGCAACGAGAGGCCGTCGACGTGGCTCGACGCGCTCGCCGTCGCCGTCCCCGGGCCGGAGCGGGCGGACGCGGACGCCGTGGTCGACGCGACGGAGCCGTCACCGGCGAGCGAGAGGCCGCCGCCGAACTGCACGGAGTCGGGAGGCGCGGTCACCTCGCGGGTGCCGCCGCCGCCCGGCGCGCGCACCTGGATCGCGAGCGCGCGCGCAGACGCGCCCGAGCTCGACGCCGACGGGTCGGCGCCTGCGGCGCCGGCGGCGACAAGGACGAGCAGGACCCCGTAGAGCACGGCGACGCGGCGCACGAACAAGGTGGCCATTATGCGGCAACTCTGCGACGGCCGGGTAAATCTTCCTGCTCGCAGGGAACATCGCACTAGGACCATCCTTTGTTAATGATTCTCAAATGCGTCCGCGCGCGAACCTCCGCCTCCCGGCGCGCGTCCGGAGCACGCCGCAGCGGCGTGCCGGCCTCGACGCGATCGCGTCGGCGACCGGCGCGTTCACGGCGGCGGAGATCTACGACCGGGCACGCGCGACGGCGCCGAAGTTGGGGCTCGCGACGGTGTACCGGACGATCGAGCTCCTCCGCCGCGCGGGGTCGGTGCGACCGCTCGCCGGCGAGGGTCGCCCCGCGTACGTGCGCTGCCGGCCGGGGCACCACCATCATCTCGTCTGCGTCGCCTGCGGCTCGGTCGAAGAGACGGAGCTGTGCGCCGCGCCGCCCGCGGCCGAGCTCGCGCGCCGCTACGGGTTCGCGGCCGACACGCACGAGGTCGACTTCTACGGCACCTGCAGGCGCTGCGCGTGAGCTGGCTCGTCCTTCCGCTCGCGGGCCTCACCGTCGTGTCGACGCTCGCCGGGGGAGTCGTCGCGCTGCGCCTCAGCCGCGACCTGACGACGGCGATCGCGCTCACCGGCGGCGTCGTCGTCGCCGTCGCGCTCTTCCACGTCCTGCCAGAGGCGGTCGAGGCGGTCGACGACCCGCATCGCGTGGGACTGCTCGTCGGCGTCGGCTTCGTCGCTTTCTTCCTCGCCGAGCGCGCGCTCGTCCTCCATCACCGGGACGAGCCGGAGCAGGCGCGCGCGCACGCGCGCGTGGGGGCGCTCGGCGCGGCGGGCCTCGCGCTGCACAGCTTCGTCGACGGCCTCGGCATCGGCCTCGCGTTCGGCATCGACACGGCGACGGGCCTGCTCGTCTTCCTGGCCGTCGTCGCGCACGACTTCGCTGACGGGATGAACACCGTCGGGTTCGTGCTGCGCCAGTCGAACGACCGGCGCCAGGCGATGCAATGGCTCGCCGTCGACGCTGCAGCGCCGCTCGCCGGCGCGATCGTCGGCGCGCTCCTTACGGTCTCGGAGGAGAGCCTCGGGCAGCTGCTCGCGGTCTACGCGGGCTTCTTCCTCTTCATGGGTGCGACCGACCTGCTGCCCCACGCCCACGAGCACCCGTCCGCGCGGCGCGTGGCGCTCACGCTCGCGGGCTTCGTCGCGATCCTCGCGCTCAGCTTCGTCGCGAACTAGCGCTAGGCGCCGTCGAGGCGATCGCGCGCGAAGGCGCGAAACCGCTCCCGCGCGCCCTCGTCCGGTCCCAGCGTCTCCTCGTGCGCGTACCGCGGATCGGCCGCGATCTCCTCGGCGACGGCGCGCACCTCGCGCGCGATCGCCTCGCGATGCTCGGGATCGGCGAGCAGCGAGTCGACCCACGTGTCGCTCGACCCGTCGCTCGGCCGCACGTCGTGTTCGAGGAGGAGCTGGCCGAGCATGAGCCCGACCCGGATGTAGGCGAAGGTGCGGAACGCGAGCACGCGGTGCGGCGAGTCGACGAGCCGGGCGATCTCCGGCTCCTGCTCCTGGATCTGCCGGACGATGCCGCCGATCGGCTCGTCGACGAGCGGCAGCCAGATCTCCTCGGCGCCGGGCACACGCGAAGCATGCCCTACGCCCGCCGCGCCCGCCACGCCAGCTGGGCCGCCGCGACGACCATCAGCAGCGCGAAAAGCCGGCGCAGCGTCTCCTCCGGAAGTGCCTCCGCCGCGCCGACGCCGACCACGGCGCCGGGAACGGAGGCGACGCCGAGCACGAGCGCGGCGCGCCAGTCGAGGTTGCGGTAGCGCGTCTGGTTCCACGCGCCGACCGCAACCGTGGGGAGGATCGCGAGCAGCGACGTCGCCGCGGCCTCCACCTGGTCGAGCCCGAGCAGGACGAGCGTCGGGACGAACAGGATGCCCCCGCCGACGCCGAAGAGGCCCGCGAGAACGCCGGCCGCGAAGCCGAGCGCGATCGCAACGAGCGCGACCGTCATCCGACGATGAGCGTGATCGCGATCACGACGAGCAGGAGCGCGAAGAGCAGCGAGAGCGCACGACGCGGAACGCGCTGCTGCAGGCTCGTCCCGGCGAGCGCTCCGGCGGCGGCGGGAAGCCCGACGAGCGCCGCATATCCTGGGTCGACGCGGCCCACGTACGCGTACGCGAGCACTCCCGCGCAGGCGGTGACGGTGATCGCGCCGAGCGACGTCGCCATGGCCGGCCGCTCGCTCCACCGGAGCACGAGCACGAGCAGCGGGACGACGATGATCCCGCCGCCGACGCCGAACAGCGCGCTGAAGAACCCGGCAACGAGCCCGATCAGGACGAGCCGCGGCACCCGCCTATCCTACGACCGTGGATCTCGTCGCCGAGCTCGCGCGGACTCCCGACCGTGCGGCGATCCTCCTCGACGTGGACGGCGTCCTCGCGCCGATCGTCCCACGTCCCGAGGACGCGCAGGTACCCGAAGAGACGCGATGCGAGCTCGTCCGGCTGCGCGACCGCTACGCGCTCGTCGCGTGCGTCAGCGGCCGCCCCGGGGCCGTCGCCCGCGCGATCGTCGGCGTCGAGGGGCTGACGTACGTCGGCGAGCACGGGCTCGAGCTCGAGCCGGAGGCCGAACCGTGGGCGGAGCGGCTCGCGGCGTTCGCCGCAGCGACCGAGGAGTGGCCGCCGGAGCGCAAGCGGCTCACGCTCTCGTACCACTGGCGGACGGCGCCGGACGAAGCCGCGGCGACCGCGGTCCTCGAACAGGTGGCCGAGCGCGCGCGGGACGCCGGCCTCGTCCCGCGGTGGGGACGAAAGGTGCTCGAGCTGCGCCCGCCGATCGCGGCCGACAAGGGAACCGCGGTGCGACGCCTCCTCGGCGAGCACGGGCTCGGGCGCGCGCTCTACGCGGGCGACGACACGACGGATCTGGACGCATTCCGCGCGCTCGAGGGGCTCGAGCTCGGGGTGCGGGTCGCGGTCGCGTCCGACGAGAGCCCGGAGGAGCTGCGCGCGACGGCCGACGTGGTCGTACGCGACACCGACGAGCTGCTCGAGCTGCTGCGGCGTCTCTAGAACAGCGGTCCTCCCGTGCGGATTCGGCGCCGATCGTTCCTCAGCGCTCGAGGCTGCGCTCGATCTCGCGCCACGGGCGCGTGTTCAGGATCTGCTCCTTCGTCAGCCACGCGCGGCGCGCCTGGCCGATCCCGATCTCCATCCAGCCGAGTGCGGCGACCTCGTGCGCGTCCGTGTTCACGACGACCGGCACCCCCGCTTCGCCCGCGAGCCGCGCGTGGACGTCTCGGAGGTCGAGGCGGTCGGGCTGCGAGTTGATCTCGAGGAACGTCCCCGTCGCGACGGCGGCCTCGATCACGCGCTCCACGCTGACCTCCGTCGGCGGCCGACGGTTGATCTTCCTCGCCGTCAGATGCCCGATGCAGTCGACGTGCGGGTTCTCCATCGCCGCGAGCACGCGCTCCGTCGGACTCGTGTCGAAGCTCGCGTGCAGCGACGCCATCACCCACTCGCAGCGCGCGAGCGTCTCGTCGGCGACGTCGAGCGACCCGTCCGCGCGGATGCTGACCTCGATCCCCCGCAGGATCCGGAACGGCGCGAGCCGCGCGTTCAGCGCGTCGATCGCCTCCCACTGGGCCTCGAGCCGCGCGTCCCGCAGGCGGTGCGAGTGGTCGCACACCGCGAAGTACGCGTAGCCGCGCGCCTGCGCCGCGAGCACCATCTCCTCCAGCGAGTCGCGTCCGTCGGACCACGTCGAGTGCGCGTGCAGGTCGCCCCGGAGGTCGCCCACCTCGACGAGCGCCGGCAGCTCGCCGCGCCGCGCCGCCTCGAGCTCGCCGGCGTTCTCGCGCAGCTCCGGCGGGATGTACTCGTAGCCGAGGTGCGCGTACAGCTCCTCCTCGCTGCGCGTGCGGAACACGTCGCCGGACTCCACGTCCTGCACGCCGTACTCGGAGACGGACAGACCACGGCGGACGGCGGCCTCGCGGAGCGCGACGTTGTGCTCCTTCGAGCCCGTGAAGTGCTGGAGGAGGTTGCCGTACGACTCCGGAGGCACCACGCGGAGGTCGAAGCGGAAGCCTTCCTGCGAGAGCACCGTCGCCTTCGTATCGCCCTTCGCTGCGACCTCGACCACCCAGGCGAGGCGCGTGAAGTGGTCGACGAGGCCGGCCGGATCCGCCGCCGTGGCGATGATGTCGAGGTCGCGAAACGTCTCCTTGCGGCGGCGGACGCTTCCGGCCTCGGAGACGAGATCGGCACCGGCATGCTCGCGCAGCGCTTCGACGACGGCGAGCACGCGCGGCAGCCCCTCGCCCAGGAGCGGCCGGAACGGCTGCGCGGTCGCCTCCGCCGCGAGCGCCTTCAGGATCCGCTCCTCCGTCTTCGCGCCGAGGCCGGCGAGGCTGCGCAGCCGCTGCGCCTCCGCGGCCGCCTTCAGGTCTTCGAGCGTCGCGACGCCGAGCTCCCGCCAGATCCGCGCCGCCGTCTTCGGCCCGAGCCCCGGCAGGCGCATGAAGAGCACGACGTCCGACGGGATCGTCGCCTTCCGCTTGGCGAGCGCGTGGATCTCGCCGTCGTCGACGATCTGCACGATCTTTTCCTCGATCGTCTTGCCGATCCCGCTCAGGTTCTTCGCCCGGCCGTTGAGCGCAAGCTGGGCGACCGATCCCGCCGTCTCGCGCATCCGCTGGGCCGCGCGCCGGTAGGCGAGGACCCGGAACGACGGCTCCCCTTCGATCTCCAGCAGGTCGGCGAGCAGCTCGAACTGGGCGGCGACGTCGGCGTTGCGGGGAAGCGCCTTCGCCATTGCGGCGATGATATGGACGTGCGTCTCGTCGTCTGCCTGCCGACCTACAACGAGCGCGACAACGTCGAGCCGATGCTGCGCGCGCTGGGCGACGTGCTCGGCGACGACGGGCGCGTGCTCGTGATCGACGACGCGTCGCCGGACGGGACGGGCGAGCTCGCAGACCGGCTCGGCCGCGAGCTGGGCTTCGTCGACGTCCTCCACCGGACGCGGAAGGAGGGTCTCGGGCCGGCCTACGTCGCCGGCTTCCGGCACGCGCTCGGGAGCGACGTGGAGCTGATCCTCCAGATGGACTGTGACTTCTCGCACGACCCGAGCGACGTCCCGCGCCTCGTCGCGGCCGTCGAGGCGGGCGCGGACCTCGCGCTCGGCTCGCGCTACGTACGGGGCGGCTCGATCCCGAGCTGGGGCGTCATCCGGCGCGGGATCTCGTACGGCGCGTCCGTCTACACCCGCGCGCTTCTGATGCCGATTCGCGATCCGACGGGCGGGTTCAAGTGCTACCGGCGCCGCGTCCTCGAGACGATCGACCTCGACGCGGTCGCGTCCAAGGGCTACGCGTTCCAGATCGAGACGACATACCGGACACTGCGCGCCGGGTTCACGGTCGTCGAGGTGCCGATCACCTTCGTCGACCGCGAGCTCGGCGGGTCGAAGATGAGCCGCGCGATCGTCCTCGAGGCTGCGTGGAAGGTCCCCGCCCTACGGGTGGCGGCCCTGCGCGGGCGGCTCTAGGGCGATCCGGTAGCGCACCTCTTCGACCTCGACGCCGAGGAACTCCTCCGTTCGGCGCGCGCCGTCGAGCCGCCACCCCTCGCGCTCGTAGAAGCGCCGTGCCCGCGGGTTGTCCGCGAGCACCCACAGCGTCGCCTCCGAAAAACCGCCGGCGCGCAGCGCCTCGAGCGCCTGGCTCATCAGCTGCGGCCCCGCTCCCGAGCCCCACGCCGATGAGCGCAAGTAGATCGCGTAGAGCTCGCCCTCGCGCTCGTCCTCCCGCGACGTCCCGACCGAGACGAAGCCGACGATCTCGCGATCGGCCTCGGCCACGAAGACCGCGGCGGCGGACGGACGTCTCTGGAGCCAGCCTGACCAGAACGCCGCGCGCTCCCCGAGCGACTGCGCGCGCAGCCCCTCCTCGGGAAACACGTGCGCGTACGCCTCCTGCCACGTGCGCACGTGCACCGTGGCGATCGCGAGCGCGTCTGCCGGCGCGGCGCGGCGGACGTTCAGCGGAAGTGCTCCCAGCGCGGCAGCGAGACCGGCTCCCCGTGGAGCAGGAGCTCGACACCGTTGCCTGCCTCGCAGCGCCCGATCACAGCGAAGTCGGACGGATCCGCGACGGCCGCGAGGAGCTCGTAGTCCTCGCCGAAGGCGAGATCATCGACGGTCGCGCCCTCAGTGAGCGGCACGCCGTCGAGCTCGAGGACGCAGCAGACGCCGGAGCGCCGCGCGATCTGACCGGCGTCGACGGCAATGCCGTCCGAGACGTCGAGGAGCGCGTGCGCGTGCTCCGCCAGCCGCCGCCCCTCCTCGATCCGGAGCGGTGGACGAACGTAGCGGCCGGACCGGAACGCTGCGCCGGCGGCGCCGAGCTCGCCCGTCACGACGAGCGCGTCCCCGGCCCGCGCGCCGGCGCGACCGGGCACGCGCTCCGAACGACCGACCGCCGTCACGGAGACGAACAACCGCGCTGCCCGCGTCGTGTCGCCGCCGCGCACGGCCACGCCCGTCTCGGCGATCCCCTCGTACAGCGCGAGCACGTCTTCGACGCGCGTCTCCTGCGGTGCTCCGAGCGTCACGAGGACTGCCTCGGGCTCGGCCCCCGACGCGGCCAGATCGCTCAGGTTGACGGCGGCCGCGCGCCAGCCGAGGTCCCGCCAGGAGATCCAGTCGAGGCGGAAGTGCACGTCCTCCACGAGCGCGTCCTGGGTGACGACGAGACCGCCGATCTGCGCTGCGTCGTGCTCGATACCCGAGACGAGCCCGCGCTGCTCGAGCTCCGCGAGCAAACCCAGCTCGCCGAGGTCAGAGAGCCGCACCGATCGCCTCGCGCAACTCGCGCGCCTGCCTCGCGGCCCGGATGACCGCCACGCCCGCCGCCCCAGCCTCGATGCAGGAGCCCGCGTTCGACACGTCGACTCCCCCGATCGCGACGACCGGTATCGCGACGGCCGCGCAGATCGCGCGGAGCCCGTCGAGGCCGATCGGCGGGTCTGCGTCGGTCTTGGACGGCGTGGCCCAGACCGGCCCGGCACCGACGTAGGACGCGCCGCGCGCCTCCGCCGCTACCGCCTCCTCGACGCTGCCGGCGGAGAGACCGAGCACGAGGCCCGCCTCGACCGCGCGTTCCACGCCGCTGTCACTCCGCCCGAGATGGGCGCCGTCCGCGGCGAGGCGAATCGCGGCTTCCACGTCGTCGTTCACGACAAAGGTCGCGCCGAGCTCGCGGAACCCGGCACCCGCGACGACGATCTCGTCCGTCGTTCGTCCCTTCAGCCGCAGCTGGACGACGGTCGCACCTCCGCCGATCGCCACTCGCGCGGTCTCGATGTCCTCGACGATCGCGTGCAGCCGCATCGCGGCTCAGCTGATGTTCGCGCGTGCGTCGAGCGTCGCCGGATCGAGCGCGGCGAGCGCGTCGTAGAGGCCCGCGTGGAAGCTCCCCGGGCCGGAGGCCGCGCGGGCCGCGTCCTCCGCGGCGACTCCGAACGCGGCGAGCGCTTCCGCGGCGGCGGCCAGCGGCTCGTCGGGCCTCACAGCCGCGAAGCAGCCCGTGATCGCGCTCGACATGCAGCCGGTGCCCGTCACCGCGGCTAGCAGCTCGTGCCCGTTCGCGACGGCCAGCACGCGCTCCCCGTCGGAGACGTGGTCGACAGGGCCGGTCACCGACGCGATGACGCCCAGCGCCCGCGCCGCCTCGCGAGCCAGCTCCGCGGGGTCGCCGCCGCCGCCCATCGACTCGACGCCGCGCACCTCCGCCTCGACGCCGACCAGCGTCGCGACCTCGCCCGCGTTCCCGCGCAGGATCGTCACGTCGAGCTCGTCGAGCAGGCGCTTCGCCGTCTCGGTGCGGTAGCGCGTCGCGCCGGCGCCCACCGGGTCGAGCACGATCGGGATCCCGCGCGCTCCGGCCGCGCGACCTGCGAGCAGCATCGCCTCGATCCAGTGCTCGGAGAGCGTGCCGATGTTCAGCACGAGCGCGCCGGCGATGCCGACCATCTCCTCCACCTCGTCCTCCGCGTGCGCCATCACCGGCAGCGCCCCGACGGCGAGCGTCGCGTTCGCCGTCTCGTTCATCACGACGTAGTTCGTGATGTTGTGGACGAGAGGCTTCGCGTCGCGAAGCGCGCGCAGGGTCTGTCCGGGCGCCTCGCTCATCGGGCCCCGGCGAGCTCGAACACGTCGACGGGCCCCTCGCCCGCACCGACGTCGGCGAGTCCGGCGCGGACCGCGGCCGAGGCCGCGCGGGCCGCGCCGCGCGCGGCGTCCTTCAGCGACTCGCCGCGCGCGAGGAGCGCCGCCAGCGTCGCGGAGTGCGTGCAGCCGGAGCCGTGCGTCGCCGCCACGTCGTGGCGCTCGACTGGGATCTCCACATGCTCGCTCCCGTCGAAGAGATGGTCCACGGAGCGCGGGCCGTGTCCGCCCGTGACGATGACCGCAGGCGCGCCGAGCTCGTGCAGGCGCTCCGCGAGCTCCTCGGGCGGCCCTGCCGTGCGCGCGAGCGAGACGGCCTCGTGCAGGTTCGGCGTGATCACCGTCGCGAGCGGGAAGAGGCGCCGCACGAGCGTGTCGACCGCGTCGTCGAGCAGAAGCTTCGCGCCCGAGCTCGCGATCATCACCGGATCGACGACGAGCGGCACGGGGTGCTCCTCGAGGTAGTCCGCGACCGTCTCGATCAGCGGCCGCGAGAAGAGCATCCCGGTCTTCGCCGCGTCGGCGCCGATGTCGTCGAAGACGGCGTCGAGCTGCGCACGCACGAAGGCGGGCGGGAGCTCGTGGACCGCCGTCACGCCGACGGTGTTCTGGGCCGTCAGCGCGACGAGCGCGCTCATGCCATGACAGCCGGCGCGTGCGAACGCCTTCAAATCCGCCTGGATGCCGGCGCCCCCGCCCGAGTCGGACGTGGCAATCGTGAGTGCGCGTGGAACGGTCATGACTCCCTTCGCCGGCATGACCCGGATCAGGTTCGACGGGTGTGATCTCAGCCCCTGACGGGCACCCCGGTATCGCCACGTTACCATCGGCTCGCGCGGATGAGGGTCACGTTCACGAAGACCGGCGAGCGCCAGTACTGCGTCCTCGTCGAGCGCGCGTACGCGCCGGCCCTTGTGATGACGCCCGCGCCCGGCTTCGACGATTTCCTCCCGCACGATCTGCTCCACTTCGTCGCCGAAGCCGAGTGGGGACTCGACGGCGCGGTGTTCGGGCAACTCGCCGCGGGAGGCGACGCCGGCACGTTCCGCCCGGTCGACAAGCACCTCGTCGCGAAGGCGATGCGCCGCCGCAAGCTGAAGGCGAAGACGAAGCCGCGCGGCCGACGATCCGAGCTTCTCGCGGACATCCTCGAGCGCGCGTGGAAGACGCGCCGAAGCGGCGGCGTCCCGCCCACCGACTGGGATGAGCGCCTGGCAGCGGCCCGCGTCGATCCGGCGCGAATGGACGCGGTCGTCGCTTCGCTCGACGGCCTCGCCGCGCGGTGGCACGCGCTCCACGTGGGCGAGTCACTGACGCTCGAGTGGCCGCGGCGTGAGCGCCGTCCGCACCGCCGCGTCTCCCGCGCCCCGCTCTGACCGTCTCGCTCGGTCTCCCGGAGAGCCCAGGGCTAGCATCGGACGCGTGGTCGCGAAACGATACGACGAGCTCGCGGCCGAGTACGACGCCTCCCACGACGAGCAGTCGCCGTACTACCGAACGGCGGCCGAAGCGCTGCGCAGGTTGCTCGGGCCCGGCCAGGGACGCTGCGTCGACATCGGCTGCGGCGGCGGGCACTTCTTCCAGGTCCCGCTCGCGCTCGGGTGGGACGTCGTCGGCGTCGACGCGTCTCGCGAGCAGCTTCGCCTGGCCGCCGCGCGCCACGGAGGCACCGAGCTGGTCCATGCCGACGCGGCGGCGCTCCCGTTCCCTGATGGCTCGTTCGACGCCGCGTACTCGACGTTCACGCACACCGATCTCGACGACTTCGCAGGTGCGATGCGCGAGACACGCCGCGTCCTCAAGCGCGACGCGCGGCTCGTGTACGTCGGCAACCACCCGTGCTTCGTCGGGGCGACGCAGGAGCACCTCGACACGGGGCTACCGCGACTACACGCTGGCTACCGGCGCGCCGGCTGCTGGCAGGCGGCTGACGCGCCGGGCGCTACGCCGGATGGATGGCGGGCTCGACTCGGGTCCTTCGTCCACCTCCCGCTAGCGGACTTCCTCTCGGCGTTCGAGGGCTTCGCGCTCGTCGCCGCGGAGGAAGTCGACGACGGCTGGGAGTACCCGAAGACCATCGCACTCGCCTGGAAGAAGCCATGAGCGTCGTCACCGCACCGTGGGACGAGCTGCTCGCCGGCGAAGAGCTCGCGTACGTCGGGACGGAGCCGCCGCGCGAGGCCGTCACGGCGCCGTTCCCGGGCGAGCTCGCGCCGGAGGTCGCCTCCGCGCTCGTCCGGCAGGGGCTGTCCTCGCTCTACGTGCACCAGGCGGACGCGTGGGAGGCGGCACGTCGCGGCGAGAACTTCGTCGTCACCACGGCGACCGCCAGCGGCAAGACACTCGCGTTCAACCTCCCCGTGCTCGACGCGATCGCCGCGCAGCCGAAGGTCCGCGCGCTCTACCTCTACCCGACCAAGGCGCTCGCACAAGATCAGGCGCGCACGCTCGCCGCGTTCAAGCTCCCGCGGCTGCGCGCCGCGATCTACGACGGCGACACCGAGAGCGAGCGCCGCTGGCAGATCCGCAAGTGGGCAAACGTGATCCTCACGAACCCGGACATGCTCCACGTGGGCGTCCTGCCGCACCACGACCGCTGGGGAGACGTGCTCGCGAACCTGCGCTACGTCGTCGTGGACGAGGCCCACGTCTACCGCGGAGTCTTCGGCTCGCACGTCGCGAACGTCCTGCGGCGGCTGCGCCGGCTCGCGCGCGTCTACGGCTCCGACCCGCAGTTCCTGCTCGCGTCCGCCACGATCGCGAACCCGGGCGAGCTCGCGCGGTCGCTGCTCGGAGTGGACGCGACGGTGATCGCAGACGACGCGGCGCCGCGCGCGGAGCGAACGGTCGCGCTCTGGAACCCGCCGCTCCTCGACGAGGAGCTCGGGCTGCGCGCGAGCCCGCTCGGCGAGGCGGCGCGCCTGCTTGCGGGCCTCGTCGAGCGCGGGCTGAAGACGATCTGCTTCGCCAAGAGCCGGAAGGCGGCGGAGCTGGTGCACCGGTTCACGGCGCAGCGCCTCGGCGACGACTCGGCGCTCTCGCCGTACCGCGCGGGCTACACGCCGGCGCAGCGGCGCGAGATCGAGCGCCGGCTCGTGGCGGGCGAGCTGCTCGGCGTCAGCGCGACGAACGCGCTCGAGCTGGGCATCGACATCGGCCTGCTCGACTGCGCGATCTCGGTCGGCTTCCCCGGTACGGTCGCCTCGCTGCGACAGCAGTGGGGACGGGCCGGACGGCGCGGACACGGCCTCGCCGTGCTCGTCGCGAGCGAGGACGCACTCGACCAGTACTTCATGCGCGAGCCGCAGATGCTCCTCGGACGCCGCGTCGAGGCAGCGATCCTCGACGGCACGAACCCGCGCGTGCTCGACGGCCACGTGCGCGCGGCGGCGTTCGAGGCGCCCGTGGACGAGGCGGACGCGGAGACGCTCGGCGGCGCGGCGCTCGAGCGCGCCGCGCTCCTCCCGGAGCTCAAGCGGACCCGGGCCGGGTACGTCTGGGCGGGGCGCGACTACCCGTCGGCGCGCGTGCCGCTCCGCTCGACGAGCCCCGACTCCTTCACGGTCGTCGACACCTCCACCGGCTCGGTGCTCGGGCTCGTCGAGCGCGAGCGCGCGTACGCCGCGGTGCACGAAGGCGCCGTCTACCTCCACCTCGGCGAGGCGTACGTCGTCCACCAGCTCGACTTCGAGGCTCGCGCCGCGCTCGTCGCACCCTTCGCCGGCGACTACTACACGCAGGCGAAGAGGGAGACGACGACGTCCATCGACGAGGCGCGCCGGAGCGAGCGCCGGCTCGGGCTCGAGCTCTCCTTCGGAGCGGTGTCGGTCACCGAGCAGGTCGTCGCCTTCCAGAAGAAGGCGGTCCGCGACGGCGCGACGCTCGAGACGTGCGCGCTCGACCTCCCGGAGACGACGTTCGAGACGGAGGCCGTGTGGTACCTCCCGGAGCCGGAGCAGCTCGACGGGCTGGAGCAGATGCCGAAGCTGCTCGGCACGCTGCACGCAGCGGAGCACGCGATGATCGCGCTCCTCCCGCTCTGGGCGATGTGCGACCGCTGGGACATCGGGGGGCTCTCGACGAACGTCCACCACCAGACGGGGCGACCGACCGTCTTCGTCTACGACGGGCACCCGGGCGGCGTCGGCATCGCGGAGCGCGGCTTCGAGGCCTTCGAGGGCTGGGTCGAGGACACGGCGCGGATGATCGCGGGCTGTCCCTGCGACCACGGCTGCCCCTCGTGCGTCCAGTCGCCCAAGTGCGGCAACCTGAACGACATGCTGGACAAGGGAGGCGCGCTGACCTTCCTGCGGCGCCTCGAGACGAGCGTGAGCTGACGCCGTGAGCATGACCGCGCAGCTCCGCCGCGTCCTCGTGCGCCGCCCGGGCGGCTTCGAGCGCTGGCGCGAGTACGGCTGGCGCGCGGCGCCGGATCCCGTGCGTATCGCCCACGAGCACGAAGCGTTCTGCGCGCTGCTCGAAGACGGCGGCGCGGAGGTCATCGTCGCCGAGCCCCTCGACGGAAACCCGGACGCCGTCTACGTACACGATCCGGCGACGGTCGTCGATGGGCGCGCGATCCTGCTCCGGCCGGGTAAGACGGGGCGGCAGAGCGAGGTCGAGCCGCTCGGCGCCGACCTCCGGCGGGCGGGCGTCGAGATCGCCGTTCGGCTCGACGCGGGCGAGCACGCGGAGGGCGGAGACATGCTGTGGCTCGACGAGCGGACGCTGGCGGTCGGCCGCGGCTACCGGACGAACGACGCCGGAATCGAGGTGCTACGACGCGCGCTGCCCGACCACGAGGTGATCGCCGTCGACCTGCCGCACCACCGCGGGCGCGGCGAGGTGATGCACATGCTCTCGCTGATCAGCCCGCTCGCGGACGACCTCGCGCTCGTGTACCTGCCGTTGATGCCGGTCCGGCTCGTCGAGCTGCTTGAGCATCGCGGGGTCGAGCTGGTCGAGGTGCCCGACGAGGAGTTCGAGTCGATGGCGTGCAACGTGCTCGCGCTCGCCCCGCGAGTCGTGCTCGCACTCGACGGCAACCCCGAGACGCGGCGGCTTCTCGAGGCTGCGGGTGTCGAAGTTCTCGTCTACGCGGGCGACGAGCTGTCGCGCAAAGGCGACGGCGGGCCGACGTGCCTCACCCGGCCGCTCGCGCGCGGCTAGCGCCGGACGCCGAAATCCGTGGTGATGATCGTCGCGGCGGAGCCGGCGAAGACACCCGGAGCCGCCGAGACCTGCACGGCCGAGATCCCGATCTCGCGCCAGCGCGCGGTGAGGATGTTCTTGCGGTGGGACGGGCTCGCCATCCACATCCGCATCGCCCCGGCGGCGTCGAGCTCCGGAGAGGCCCACACGAGATTCTCGCCGACCGACCACGTGCTCGCGCGGCCCACCCCGTAGAAGCGCTTGATCCGCTTCCAGAAGGGGCTCCCGTCGGCCGAGTCGTGGGCGAAGAAGCCGCGGCTACCCATGCTGTGCGAGTGGGAGTGCGCCGCGTGGGTGAGGGAGCGCGAGAAGCGGAGCGGCGCGAGACCGTGCTTCGCGCGGGTGGCGTTGAGAGCGACGAGGACGCTCGACTCGAGCGAGCTCACCTTCTTTGCGGGGCGCTGCGGGGCGGCGGTTGCGGGAGCGGCGATCAGCGTCGAAGCGAGGAGGGCAAAGAGCGAGAGCGTGAGTGCGATGCGCGGCGTCTTGGTCATGCCCTACGCATCGACCCTGGCGCGGCGCGCAGCATGGGCCGCGCGGCGCATCTTCGGGTCCGGCAGGGCGTACCTCGTTCAAGGGACACCGCCGGGCTACGGAGGCGGCTAAGTCACGGCCCGAAGCGCGCCTGCAAAACGGCTTCCGCACCCGATGAGGCAGCACCCAGCCTTGTCTCTGGTAGAAGCGCGGCGTGGCAGCGCACAGCGACCCCGCCGGCACCGTCGTCCTCGGTGGCGGCTTCGCGGGCGCCTACGTGGCGCGGATGCTCGGCCGCCGCGGCGCGACGATCGTCAGCCCCGAGAACTTCATGCTCTTCACGCCGATGCTGCCCGAGGCCGCGTCGGGAACGCTCGAGCCGCGGCACACGGTCGTCCCGCTGCGGATGATGTGCCCGCACGCGAAGCTCCTGCTCGGGCGGGTCGTCGGGCTCGACGCCGAGAGGCAGCGTGTACGGGTCGAGACCGAGGAGGAGCTGGTGACGCTCTCGTACGCGCAGCTCGTCGTCGCGCTCGGCGCGATCTCGCGGGCGCTGCCCATTCCAGGCCTCGCCGAGCACGCACTCCCGTTCAAGTCGCTGGCGGACGCGATCCACCTGCGCAACCACGTCCTCCGCCGCCTCGAAGCGGCCGCAGGCGCTACGAGCGAAGGGCATCGCCGGCGCGAGCTCACCTTCGTCTTCGTCGGAGCCGGGTACGCCGGAGTCGAGGCGCTCGCCGAGCTGGCCGACCTCGTCCGCGACGCGTTGCGCTTCTACCCCTCGCTGCGCCACGAGCCGCAGCACTGGGTGCTCGTCGACGCGGCGCCCAAGATCCTCCCCGAGGTCCCGACGCGCCTTGGTGAGTACGCCGCGCGGCAACTCGCGCGGCGCGGCGTCGACATCCGCGTCTCGACGACGCTCAACGCGGCCGAGCCGCACGCCGTGACGCTCTCGGACGGCAGCCGCATCCTCACGAGCACGCTCGTCTGGACGGCGGGAGTGCAGGCGAACCCGCTCCTGGCGCAGCTCGGCCTCCCGCTGGACGAGCGCGGGCGCGTCCGCGTCGACGCGACCCTGCGGATCGAGGGCGTGCAGAACGCCTGGTCGCTCGGCGACTGCGCACGCGTCCCGAACGAGGCGACGCCGGGGCGGTTCGACCCGCCGACGTCGCAGCACGCCCTACGCCAGGCGCGGCGACTCGCGAAGAACCTCCGCGGCGACGCACGCCCGTACCGCTACCGCACGCTCGGCGAGGTCGCCACGCTCGGGCGCCACCGGGGCATCGCGAACGTCTTCGGGCTCCCGATCCGCGGCTTCCTGGGCTGGTGGATCACGCGGACGTACCACCTGTACCAGCTCCCCCTCCTCTCGCGGAAGCTGCGCGTCGTCGCCGACTGGACGACCTCGCTCTTCTTCCGCCGCGACATCGCCGAGCTGAGCATGCTCGGGCATCCGCAGCGCCTCATCGATACCGTCACCGAAAGCGACGGCGACTCTCCATCGTGAGCGCGTGACGGTCACGCCCGCACAGCGAGCGATCTGCAAGCGCTTCGGCGTCGAATGCACGGAAGCGCCGCCGGATGCCTTGATCGGAGTAGCCGACGGGGTCCGCGCGGGCCGAACGCCACTCCACGGCCTGCGGCATCCCCCGCAGCGGGACACGGCAGGCTGGTATGTGTGGGCAGGCGACTTTTCGGATGCTGCCGACTTCTTCAAGACGCTCCACCTGTCACACCTGACGGAATGGCGGCCAGAAGTCGAGCCGTACCTGGGCCTTCCGCCTGGCTGGCGCTTCCTGATCGCTCCGGACTACGAAGACGTCTGGTACGACGCAGCGCTGCTGGACATCTAGGCGCCGGTCGTGATGCTCGGCGCGAGCGCGCGACGCACGCGCCGATTATCGCTCAGCCGAGCGCCTTCAGCGCGTCCGTCAGGCGCTGCTTCGTCGTCAGCACGCCCTCGAACAGGTCGCCGTGCTGCTCCACGCGGCGGCGGACGACGTCCA
>JAUJMY010000001.1:25190-107395 GCA_030446625.1 Gaiellaceae bacterium | reverse complement strand
AGCACGCCCTCGAACAGGTCGCCGTGCTGCTCCACGCGGCGGCGGACGACGTCCATCGTGTAGATCGACGGGTTCAGCTTCTCGTTCACCTCGTCCCAGCGCAGCGGCGTCGAGACAGGCGCCCCCGGCCGCGGCCGCACCGAGTAGACCGACGAGATCGTCTTCCCCTCGCCGTTCTGGTTCGAGTCGATCAGCACGCCCCGCCGCTTCCGCTTCGACCACTCGGTCGTCGCGAGGCCGGGGTTCGTGCGCGCGATCGCGCTCGCGACGATCTCGGCGAACTGGCGCGTGTCGTCGTAGGTGTAGCGGCGCTCGATCGGGACGAGCACGTGCATCCCGTCGGCGCTCGACGTCTTCGGGAAGCCGGCGAGCCCGAACGCGTCGAGCGCCTGCTTCACGAGCAGCGCGACCGCGACCGTCTCCTGGAAGCCGACGTCCGGCGAGGGGTCGAGGTCGAAGAGGACGAAGTCCGGCCGCTCGGGCCTGTCGACGCGCGAGTACCACGTGTTCATGTCGACGCAGCCCATGTTCACCATCCAGAGGAGGGCGGCCTCGTCGTTCACGAGCGCGAAGTTCACCCACTTCTTCCGCCGCGGGCTCTCGCGCGTCGAGACGAGCGCGCGGTGCGTCGGGATCCAGTCCGGCATGTGCTTCGGCGCGTCCTTCTGGAAGAAGTGCTGCGCCTCGATCCCGTCGGGGTAGCGGATCATCGTGAACGGGCGGTCGCGGAGATGCGGGAGCAGGACGGGTGCGACCGCGCGGTAGTACTCGAAGAGGTCACCCTTCGTGATCCCCTCGACGGGGAAGAAGACCTTTTCCGGACGCGACAGCTCGACGACGTTCTTCGCGCGCGCCCGGCGCTTCTCCATCGGCGGCGGCGTCGGCGGTTCCGCCGCCGGCTCCTCGCGACGGACCTCCTGCGGCGTCTTGTCCTCGCGGAGGCCCTGATACGACGGCGCGCGCAACCGGCCGTCGTGCGTCCACTCGACGAACTCGACCTCCGCGACGAGCTCGGGCTCGACCCAGACGACGGCGGACTTCCGAACGCGCGGCATCTTCGGCACGACTGGGAACGGCGTCGTCGGGCGCTCGAGCGGTCGGAGCTTCGCGAGCACCTTGTCGAGCTCGGCGGCCGTAAACCCCGTGCCGACGTTGCCGACGTACTCGAGCTCCCCGTCCCGTTGCACCGCGAGGACGAGCGAGCCGATGCGGCCTGAGCGCCCCCGCTGACCCTTCGTGTAGCCCGCGACGACGAACTCCTGCCTGCCGTGCGTCTTCACCTTCAGCCAATCGCGCGAGCGTTTGCCCAGCTGGTAGCGCGAGTCGGCGCGCTTGGCGATGACGCCCTCGAACCGCTGCTCCTCGGCCGCCGCGTACAGCGCCTCCCCGTCCTCGAACGTCTCGGAGAGCTGCACGGCGCGATTGCGGCGGTCGAGCAGCTGCTCGAGCCGCTTCCGGCGTTCCGTCAGCGGCAGGTCGACGAGCGGCTCACCCTCGACCTCGAGGACGTCGAACGCGACGAAGATGTGCGCCGTCCCCGGCTTTCCCTGCTGCATCGCCGAGAAGGTCGCGCGACCGTGCTCGTCGAGCGCGCACACCTCGCCGTCGAGGATGCAGTGCGGCGTCCGGATGGCCTTCTCCAGCGCCTTGGCGACGGTCGGGAAGCGCTCGGTGAGGTCGTTTCCGCGCCGGCTCGTGAGCGTGGCGTCCCCGCCGGCGAGCGTGGCGAGCGCGCGGTAGCCGTCCCACTTGACCTCGAACAGCCACCCCGGGCCGTGCGGAACCTCGGCGGCGAGCGTCGCCAGCATCGGCGCGTACGCGCGCGGCGCGCGGGCGTCGGCGGCGGCCTCGTCGCGCTTCCTGATCAGCAGCCAGTTCTTCGGGTCTCCCGAGAGGTGCGCCGGGACGAGCGACCACGTCCCGCGCAGCCGCTTGCCGTCGAGCCGGACGGTCAGGCCGCCGTTCCGCTTCTCCTCGAGCAGCTCGTAGGTGCCGTTGTCCCAGATCTCGACCGTGCCGGCGCCGTAGTTGCCCTGCGGGATCTCGCCCTCGAAGCTCGCGTACTCGGGTGGGTGGTCCTCGACGTGCACCGCGAGGTGGTTCTCGCCCGGCTCCAGCGGCACGCCCTTCGGCACCGCCCAGCTCGCGAGGGCACCGCCGCGCTCGAGCCGGAAGTCGTAGTGCAGGCGGCGCGCGTCGTGGCGCTGGACGACGAAGATCGGCGCCTTCGCCTTCTTCCTCTTGTTCCCGAACGGCTCGGGCGTCTGCTCGGGATCGCGCTTGCGGCGGTACTCGCGCAGCTCCGCCACGCGGTCAGCTCGCCTTGCGGGCCGGCTTCTTCGTCGTCGGCTTCCGCGCCGACTGCTTCTTCGCCGCGGGCTTCTTCGTCGCCGGGCGCTGCCGCTTCGTGCGCTCGACGGACTCGCGCAGCGCCGCCATCAGGTCCACGACCTCTCCGTCGGCGTCCTGCTCCGGCTCGGGCAGCTCCTGCCCCGCGGCCTTCGCGCGCAGCAGCTCGAGCAGCTCCTTGCGGTAGGTGTCGTCGTACTTCTCGGGGGCGAACGGCTCGCTCAGGTTCTCGACGAGCGCGCGCGCCATCTCGACCTCGGCCTTGCGCAGCTCGCCCTTGACGTCGACGCGCTCCGGACGGCGCACCTCGTCGGCGAAGTACATCGTCTCGAGCAGCAGCTTGCCTTCCCAGGTGCGGAGGCACGCGAGGTGCTGCTTCTTCCGGATCACGACCTTCGCGATCCCGACCTTCCCGCTCTCGTCGAGCGCGCGGACGAGCAGCAGGTACGGCTTCTCGGCGCCTTCCTGCGGGAGGAGGTAGTACGCCTTGCGGAAGTAGATCGGGTCGATCTCCTCGAGCGAGACGAAGTCGCAGATGTCGATCGAGCGCGTCAGCTCGATGTCGAGCCGGTCGTAGTCCTCGTCCGTCAGCTCGACGAAGCGGCCCTTCTCGATCTCGAAGCCGCGGACGATCTCGTCGGGGTCGACGTGCTCCCCCGTGTCCTTGCGGATCTTGTCGTAGCCGATCGGCGCGAGGTCGTCCTTGTGGAGGAAGTGGAAGCGGAGCTCCTTCGACTCGGTCGCCGTGAACATCCGCACGGGCACGCTCACGAGGCCGAACGAAATCGAGCCGGTCCAGATCGACCGCATGGGGACGTCGTACCCGCGCCCGCTCGCGCCGAAAACTCCGCTTTCAAACGAGTCCTCGACGGCGGGGAAAACCCTGTGGAGAGTGTGGACAGGCGCGATTCAGACGAACACGCCGAGCGCCCGGAACTTCGCGCGCCGGCGCCGCCGCAGCTCGTCGCCGGGAATCCCCTCGAGCTCGTCCAGAGCCTCGCGTAGCGACTCGCCGAGCAGGCGCGCCGCCTCGTCGTGGTCGACGTGCGCGCCCGCGGGCGGCTCGGGGACGATCGCGTCGATCACCCCGAGCTCCAGACAGTGCGGCGCGTCGGGCTTGAACGCGGCCGCGGCCCTGCGCGCCTGCGACGCGTCGCGCCACAGGATCGCGGCGCAGCCCTCGGGCGAGATCACCGAGTAGATCGCGTTCTCCTGCATCAGCACGCGGTCCGCGACCGCGAGCGCGATCGCACCGCCCGAGCCGCCCTCGCCGATCACGCACGCGACGGTCGGGACGCCGAGGCGGGCCATCGTCGCCTGCGAGTGCGCGATCGCGCCGCCCTGGCCGTGCTGCTCGGCGGCGACGCCGGGATACGCGCCGGGCGTGTCCACGAGCGACACGAGGGGGAACCCGTGCCGGTCCGCGAGCTCCATCACCCGCATCGCCTTGCGGTAGCCCTCCGGATACGCCATGCCGAAGTTCCGCTTCGTCCGCTCCTTGATGTCCCGCCCCTTCTGCTGCCCGACGAGCGCGACCGTCCGGCCGTCGATCCGCCCGAGACCGGTGACGAGCGCCGCATCGTCCGCGCGGGCGCGGTCGCCGCGGAGCTCGAACCAGTCGTCGAGGAGGCGGTGGACGTAGTCGAGCGTGTACGGGCGGTCCTGGTGGCGCGCGAGCTCGACCGAGCGCCAGATCTCCTCGTCGGTCGGCTCGGCCGCGATCCGGTCGAGCTGGCGTTGCAGCCGCTCGAGCTCGCCCTGCAGGTTTGCGCCGCCGAGCAGGCGCATCTGGCGCAGCTTCGTCAGGCGCTCCCGAAGGCGGAGCTCGGCCTCACCGGGCATTGCCGAAGAGCCCCAGCAGCTTCGCGATCGTGTCCGGCAGCTCCGGGCGCGGGACGACGGCGTCGACGTGCCCGTGGCGGAGGTTCGACTCCGCGAGGCCGAAATCCTCCGGCAGCCTCTCCCGCGTCGTCTGCTGGACGACGCGGGGCCCGGCGAAGGACATCAGCGCGCCGGGCTCCGCGAGGAGGACGTCGCCGAGGCTCGCGAAGCTCGCGAGCACGCCGCCCGTCGTGGGATGCGCGAGGACGCTGATCATCGAGCCGCCGGCGTCGTGCAGGTCGGCGATCGCGCACACGGTCTTCGGAAGCTGCATCAGCGCGAGGATTCCCTCCTGCATCCGCGCGCCACCGGAGGCCGAGACGGAGACGAGCGGCGCGCCGCGCTCGGCCGCGCTGTCGCACGCGCGCGAGAACTTCTCGCCGACGACGCTGCCCATCGAGCCGCCCATGAAGGCGAAGTCCATGACCGCGAGCTCGCACGCGTGCCCGCCGATCGTCGCGGCGCCGGTCACGATCGCCTCGCCGAGCCCCGTGGCGAGCTCCGCCTCCGCGAGTCGCTCGCTGTACGGCCGGAGGTCGAAGAAGTCGAGCGGATCCTCGGAGCGGACGTCGGCGTCAGCCTCGGCGAACGTCCCGTCGTCGGTCAGGTGCGCGATCCGCGCGCGGGCCCGCATCGGGAAGTGGTGCCCGCACTGCGAGCAGACCCAGAGCGCGGAGTCGAGCTCGTCGTCACGGTAGTGGGACGAGCAGGAGGGGCAGGTGTTCGGGTGCCGCTTCCCGTCGGGCGCGGGCGCGTGCTTGTGCTCGATGGAGACGTCGATCCGGCTCGACATGGCGCGAGTTTAGACCTGTCCCCGCGGCGCGTTACAAGCCGAGCGCCGCGAGCAGCCGCCCGACGGGCTGCGCGTTGCGATCGCTCGCGCGCAGACCGCTGACGCCGACGCCGACGACCGACTTCGTCCGCGCGAGCTCCGCGAGCCGCCGCTCGAGCTCGTCGAGCGTGGGTCCGCCGGGCTCGGGCATGAAGGCGTCGACCTCTCCCGGGGCGAGCACGTCGCAGTCGAGCGCGACGTAGACGCAATCGGCCTCGGCCGTCGCGCGCTCGATCGCGCGCTCGCCGACATGGACGCCGCTCGCGTCGATGAACTCCTGCTCCGGCGGGTCGAGGTTCCGCGCACCGACGAGCGCGACGTGCGAAGGGGTGACGGCGCCCGAGTCGATCAGCATCCGCAGCGGCATTCCCCAGGCGTTTCCGGACGGCGACGTCTCGGGCGTGTTCAGGTCGCCGTGCGCGTCGAGCCAGACGACGGCGAGCCGTTCGTGCCGCGCGCTGAGCCCTTCGACGGCGCCGACGTGGGCGCAGCAGTCGCCGCCGAGGACCACCGGGCGCTCCGGCAGGTCGGACGCGATCGCCAGCGTCTGCTCCCCGAGCGAGTCCTCCTCGACGACCGCGGCCTCGGGGTAGCCCAGCGCAAGCCACGCGGCGGCGGCCATCTCGTCGCCGCCTTCTCCCCAGGCCCGCGGCACGCGCACGAGACCCGCGCCGAACTCCCGCCCGCACGCGTGGCACTGGTAGTCGGGACCGAGCGCGACCGCGGTCAGCGTGCCGCAGTCGGGGCACTTCGCGCGCAGGCGGCTCATGCGGGGTCGAGGCTCTTCTCGTAGAAGACCGTCTCCCGGAAGATCCGCATCCCGACGCGCTCGTAGAGACGCGTCGCCCCCGTCGGGCTCTGCGCATCGACGCCGAGGCCCGCCCGCTTCAGCCCGCGATGGCGGAATTCGGCGAAAGCGCGCCGCAGCAGCGCCTCGCCGAGGCCGCGGCGGCGCCAAGGACGCCGCACACCCAGGATGTTGACCCACCCGGTGTTGTCGTGACTCCAGCTCTTGCTGCAGAGCGCGAACGCAGCGAGCTCGCCACCGTCCTCGACGAGGAACCAGAGGGAGGGATCGAAGTCGTCCCGCTCCATCGTCCAGTGCGCCCACTCCTCGTACGTGCCGCGCCACGGGTCCCACGTGTCGAGCCACGCATCGACGATCGCGTCGTAGACGCGTGGGCCGTCGCCGTCCTGAAAGATGCGCGGCGCGAGTCCGTCGGGCCAGATCGCCGACTCGTTGCCGACGAGGTCGACCATCATCCCGTAGGAGTGGCGGACCGGTACGAGCGCCAGCCGCTCGTACGTCTCCCTCAGCCTCTCGTCGGTCGCGGCCGCCCACACGCGCAGGCGGCCACTGCCGACGCGCTGCTCGGCCCACGTGACGAGGACCGGCACGACCGCGTCGACGTCCTCGCCCGGGAGCACGCGGATGTCGGCGTACCACGTGTCGCCGTTGCGGTCGACATCGCCGTACCCGACGAGGCGATCGCCGTCGACCGCAAGGCGGACGTCGGTCGCGACGTTCACCGTCGGCGTCGCCAGCCACGTCCTCAGCTCCTCCGGCGGATAGCGCTCGCCTCGCGTCACCTGCGAGGCCGCTTCCAAGAGACGGTGGAGCTCGTCGAAGTCCTGCTCGCGGTACGGCCGCAGGTTCACGCGGGCACGAGCTCGTCGAGGGTGTCCGGCAGGCGCTCCAGGTCCGGCAGCTCGCGCGCCGGCTCCGGATCCGCGTCCTCCCCGAGGCGGTTGATCCAGACCGGGTTCAGACCGAGCTCGCGCGCGGGCGCGACGTCGTGGAAGAGGCTCGCGGCGACGTGGGCGTGGCGCTCCCGCGTCGCGGTCGTGACCTCGAAGAAGCGATGCCAGTGCGCGTGCGCGGGCTTGTACGACCGCACGTCCTCCGCGACGACAACGACGTCGACCGGGACGCCGAGCTGCCGCTGCGACGCCGTGATCAGTTCGCGATCGGAGTTCGAGAGGATCGCCAGTTGCCACCCGCGCCGCCGCAGCTCCGCGAGCGAGTCGCGCACCTCCGGAAACGGCTCCCAGGACGGCAGCGAGCGGGGTAGGAGGCTGATCTCACCGTCGGGGATCCCGTACCCGACCTCCTGAGCGAGCCGCTCGAGGGTCAGCATCAGCACCTCCGTGTAGCTGCGGTAGCTCTCCGCCTGCACCTCCGGCTCGAGCTCGTGGTACCGCTCGAGCAGCTGCGGCGCCTGCTCCGTGCCCCAGAGCCGCTCGAGCACGCCGGAGATGCCCGCGTTCCAGTCGATCAGCGTCCCGTAGCAGTCGAACGTCGCCCACCGCGCGGCTGCCATCGCGCCGAGACTAGTCGCCGTCGTAGCGCCGGACGACGATCGAGGCGTTGTGGCCGCCGAACCCGAACGAGTTGTTCACGGCCACGCGCACGTCCGCGTCGCGCGCCTCGTTCGGGACGTAGTCGAGATCGCAGTCCGGATCCTCGACCTCGTAGTTGATCGTCGGCGGGATCTTGCCGCGCTGGACGGCGAGCGTCGTGAAGATCGCCTCGATCGCGCCCGCGGCGCCCAGGCAGTGCCCCGTCGCGCCCTTCGTCGAGGACACGGGGATCCGGCGCGCGACCTCCGCGCCGACGGCGAGCTTGATCACGCGTGTCTCGCTGGCGTCGCCGAGAGGCGTCGACGTCCCGTGAGCGTTGACGTAGCCGATCTCCGTCGGATCGACGCCGGCGTCCGCGAACGCCATCTTCATCGCGCGCGCCGGGTTCGAGCCCTCCGGGTCGGGCTCCGTGATGTGGTTCGCGTCCGAGGAGACTCCGTACCCGAGCAGCTCGGCGTAGATCTTCGCGCCGCGCGCCTTCGCGTGCTCGAGCTCCTCCAACACGAGCACAGCCGCGCCCTCGCCCATCACGAAGCCGTCGCGCTCGGCGTCGAACGGGCGGCTCGCGCGCGCCGGGTCGTCGTTTCGCCGCGAGAGGGCGCGCATCGCACCGAAGCCCGCGATCCCGACGCGCGTGATCCCCGCTTCCGTGCCGCCGCAGAGCATCACATCGGCGCGCCCGAGCCGGATCGCGTCCGCGCCGTCGCCGATCGCCATGTTCGAGGCTGCGCACGCCGTGCACTGCGAGGAGAGCGGGCCGCGCGTGCCGAGCTCCATCGAGACCCAGCCGGCACCCATGTTCGGGATGATCGCCGGGATCGAGAACGGGTTCACGCGGTCGGCCCCGCGGTGGATCAGCGTGTCGTAGCAGTCCTGGAACGCGCCGATGCCGCCGATCCCGGTCGCGATCGCCGCGCCCACGCGCTCCGCCTCCTTCGCGATCTCGAGCCCCGAGTCCGCCTCGGCCTGGCGCGCGGCGGCGATGATCATCTGGGCGAAGCGGTCGAGGCGGCGCGCGTGCTTGCGCTCGATCCACTGCGTCGGGTCGAAGTCCTTGAGCTCGCACGCGAATGTGACCGGGAACTCGCTCGCGTCGAACTGCGCGATCGGCGCGGCCCCGGACTCGCCTGCGAGCAGGCTCTGCCACGTCGTGGCGACGTCGTTCCCGAGCGGCGTCACCGCGCCGAGGCCGGTGATCGCGACCCGACGCCTGCCGTTCTGGCTTCCGTACTCCACCGTCGTCACATCCCCAAGCCGCCGTCGACGAGCAGCACCTCGCCCGTGATGAACGCCGCCTCGTCCGAGCAGAGAAAGCGTACCGCCCCCGCCACGTCCTCCGGCTCGCCGAGCCGCCCGAGCGGCGTGTTCGTCAGCATCGTCTCGCGCGCCTCTTCCGGGATCGCGTCCGTGAGCTGCGTGCGGACGTAGCCGGGCGCGACGACGTTCGCGCGGACCCCGCGGCTGCCAAGCTCGCGCGCGAGCGACTTCGTGAATCCGATGATCCCCGCCTTCGAGGCGGCGTAGTTGGTCTGGCCCCAGTTGCCGTGCACGCCGACGATGCTGGAGACGTTCACGATCGCGCCCGACCGCCGCTTCATCATCCCGCGGGTGACGGCGCGGCAGGTGTAGAAGACGCTGCTCAGATTCGTCTCCAACACGGCGCGCCAGTCGTCGTCGGGCATCCGCGCCAGGACGCCGTCGCGCGTCAGCCCCGCGTTGTTGACGAGCACGTCGAGCTCGCCGGCATCCTCGACCAGCCGCCTCGCCTCTTCGGCGTCGGAGACGTCGGCGCGAACGGCGCGACCGCCGACCTCGGCGGCGACGGCCTCCGCCTCTTCGGCGCCCGAGCGGTAGCCGACGACGACGGATGCGCCGGCGCGGCCGAGCTCGAGCGCGATCGCGCGGCCGATCCCGCGCGAAGCGCCGGTGACGAGCGCGGTCTTGCCGTCGAGGGAGGCGAACGTCGGGCTAGGCAGCGCCGAGGGTCTCCTCGAGCTGCTTGAGCGAGGTCAGGTTGTTCACCGACACGGCCTTCACGCTGCGGTCGATCCGCTTGACGAGTCCCGACAGGACGTTGCCGGGCCCGACCTCGACGAACGTCCTGACGCCGTCGCGGATCAGCTCGTTCGTCGCGTGACGGAAGCGGACCGGCGCCGTGAGCTGCTCCACGAGCAGCGTCCCCAGCCGCTGTGCGGGCTCGATCTTCGCGGTCACGGTCGACATGAAGGGCGCGACCGGCTCCGAGAAGCGAACGCGGTCGATCGCGGGCTTCAGCCGGTCGGCCGCGCGCGCGACGAGCGGGCTGTGGAAGGCACCCGAGACCTTGAGCTTCACCGCGCGGCGCGCGCCCTCCCGCTCCGCCTCGCTGCAGCACTCCTCGACGGCGGGGTCCTCGCCGGAGACGACCACCTGACCCGGCGAGTTGTAGTTCGCGGGCCACACGCCGATGATCTTGCGGCACAGCGACTCGACAACCTCGTCTTCGAGGCCGAGGATCGCCGCCATCGAACCGGGGCGCTGGCGTGCCGCCTCGGCCATCGCCAGGCCGCGCTCGCGCACGAGCGCGATCGCGTGCTCGCTTTCGAGCGCCGACGCCGCCGCGAGGGCCGCGAACTCGCCGACGGAGTGGCCGACGACGTAGTCGGGCGCGATGCCACGCGCGCGCAGCGCTGCGAGCACGGCGAGGCTCGTCGCCACGATCGCCGGCTGCTGCACCTCGGTGTCGACGAGGTCCTCGAGCGGCGAGTCGAAGCAGAGGCGCCGGAGGTCGAGCCCGCACGCCTCGCTGCCGCGCTCGAAGACCTCCATCGCCTCGGGCACGGCCTCCGCGATCTCCCGCCCCATTCCGACCTCGAGCGAGCCCTGGCCGGGGAAGCAGAAGGCCACCTTGCTCATGCCGCCACCCCGTCCGTCCACTCGATCAGGCTCGAGCCCCACGTGAGCCCCGCGCCCATCCCCGTCATCAGCACGAGCGCGCCGGGGCGCAGCCGCCCGTCGGCCGCGGCATCCGCGAGGGCGAGTGGGATCGAGCCGGAGGACGTATTGCCATAGCGGTCGACGTTTATAACGACTTTCTCCTCCGGGACGCCGAGCTTCCGCGCGGCGTGGTCGATGATTCGTACGTTCGCCTGGTGCGGCACGTAGACGTCGACCTCGTCGATCGAGCGCCCGCACTCCGCGAGCAGCTTCTCCGCGGACGAGACCAGGACGCGCGTGGCGAAGCGGAAGACCTCGGGCCCGTTCATCTGCAC
Source organism: Gaiellaceae bacterium (assembly GCA_030446625.1). Lineage (GTDB taxonomy): Bacteria > Actinomycetota > Thermoleophilia > Gaiellales > Gaiellaceae > JAUJMY01. The sequence continues at coordinate 96,721 of JAUJMY010000001.1, read as the reverse complement.
GAAGTGCTTCTCCTGCTCGATCGTCTCCGCCGTCGTCGGCGTACGCGAGCCGCCGCCGGGCAGGGAGAGGTGGATCCCGCCCGCGCCGTCGGCACCGAGCTCGAAGCCGACGAATCCGCCGCCGTCCACGCGGTCGAGCACGACCGCGCCCGCGCCGTCGCCGAACAGCACGCACGTCCGGCGGTCGCGCCAGTTGATGATCTTCGAGAGCACGTCGCCGCCGACCACGAGGGCGCGCCGCGAGAGACCGCCGGCGAGCATGCCGTACGCCTGCGCGACGGCGTACATGAAGCCCGTGCAGCCGGCCAGGAGGTCGTAGGCCGCCGCGTCCGACGCGCCGAGCGCGTCCGCGAGCAGCGCGCTCGTCGTCGGGAACATCGTGTCCGGCGTGACCGTCGCGACGATGACGAGATCGACGGAGGCCGGATCGACCTGCGCCTGCTCGAGCGCCTGCCGCGCGGCGGGCAGCGCCAGATCCGTCATCGCCTCGTCGGGCCGCGCGATTCGCCGCTCGCGGATCCCCGTCCGCTCGACGATCCACTCGTGGGACGTGTCGACCATCTGCGCGAGCTCGTGGTTCGTCAGCACGCGCTCGGGCGCGTAGCTCCCGAGCCCGGTGATCGAGATCCGCGTCCCGTCGACGCGGCCGATCACGACTCCCCCACCGCGAACGTCAGCGTGCCGCGCACCGCGAGCTCCCCGTCGACCGTCGCGCGCACCTTCCCCCGGCCGATCGGGCCGCGAACCGTCTCGAGCTCGCACGTCAGCAGCAGCTCGTCGCCCGGGCGGACGATACGCTTGAACCGGACGTCGTCGATGCCGGCGAAGAGCGCCAGCTTCCCGCGGTTCTCCTCGCGCCCGAGAACGGCGACGGCGCCTGCCTGCGCGAGCGCCTCGACCATCAGGACGCCCGGCATGATCGGGTTCCCAGGGAAGTGCCCCGCGCACAGCTCCTCGCCGACGCGCTTGCGCGCGACCACGCGGATGCCCGGCTCGAGCTCCAGCACCTCGTCGAGAAGGAGGAACGGCTCGCGATGCGGGAGGATCGCCTCGATCTCCGCGCGGCCGAGGGGCGCGCCGACCGTCACCGTCTGCGGCGAAGTGGTTGCACGGGCGGTCTAGTCTAGAGCGGGGTGGCCGAGTCGCTGAGGCCCGACGACGTGCTGCCACTCCTGCGCGGCCGCTTCGGCCGTGACTACCGCTACGAGCCGGTGTGCGCGTCGACGCAGCGCCTGCTCCCGGAGAACGCTCCCGAAGGAGCCGTGGCCGTCGCGGACGAGCAGACGGCCGGGCGCGGACGCCTCGGCAGGCGTTGGGAGGCGCCGCGCGGGACGAGCCTCCTGCTCTCCGTCGTCCTGCGCCCGCGCGTACCCCCGGATCGCCTTCCCGAGCTGTCGCTCGTCGCCGGCGCGGCCGTGGCCGAGGCGATCGCGGCCACGACGCGTCTCGAGCCCGAGCTGAAGTTCCCGAACGACGTGCTCCTCGGCGGGCGAAAGGTGGCGGGAGTGCTCGCGGAGGCTGCGGGCGGGCGTGTCGTGCTCGGGATCGGCGTCAACGTCTCGCAGGGGCGGGACGGCCTCCCGGCGCGTGCGAACCTCCCGCCGACGTCGCTCGCGCTCGAGCTGGGCGCTCCGGTCGACCGGCGCCTGCTTCTGGCCGAGCTGCTGGCGCGGCTCGAGCGTCGCTACGACGACTGGGTCGCCGGCTACGGGTAGCGCAGCATCGCGCCTCGGTTCCCCGCGGCGTCCGTCGCGAACGCCTGCAGCCGGCGCGCGCGCAGCACGCCGGGCACCGCGAGCACGCCGGTGCGCGCTTTCTCGACGCGCGCGCGGCCGTCGGCGACGATGCGGATCTCGGCGGGCTCGCTGACGCGCAGCCGCAGCGGCCGCAGCCGCACGATGCGGAGCGAGGGCGGCGCCGTGTCCGAGACGAACGCGAGCCGCGGCGCCACGTTCGCGCTCGGGTCCGACACCGTGAGCTCCACCTCGTAGCGGCCGTCCGGCAGGCGCGCCGTCTGGATGCCGCCGTCCCAGCTCAGCACGTGCGCGCCCGCGGCGAGGCCGCCTTCGAAGACGCTCGCAACGGGTCGTCCGGCGCGGAGCACCCACAGCCGGACGTGCGCCGGAGCGGCGAGCGTGAACCGCACCTGCACCGTGTCGTGCCGGCCGTCGCCGTTCGGCGAGAAGACGCCGCGCCCCAGCGCGAGCGCGGACAGCGTCCGGCTCACCAGCACGTTCACGGTCGAGGTGACCTTCTTCCCGGCCGGGTCCGTCGCCGTCAGGACGATCCGGTACGCGCCGTCCGGGATCCGCTCGCCGGTGAAGACGAAGCCGTGGGCTCCGGCCCCGCGCGGCTCCGAGAAGAGCGTCGCGAGCGAGCGGCCGTTCCGGTCGACGAGGGTCGCGGTGACGAGCGCCGGAGCGTTCAGCCGATACGAGATCGCAGCCGAGTCGTCCCGCCCGTCCCCGTTCGGCGAGACGATCCGCGGCGCCGCACGCGCCTGCGTCAGCCGCACGGCCACAGCCGCGGCGCCGACGGTCCCCATCGCGGGACGCACCGTCGGCCCCGCGGCGATCACGTACGTGTAGGCGCCCGCCGGCGCGCGCGTCGCGTCCCACGTCCAGTCGACGACCGAGCCCGAGCCCGAGCCCGTCGCCACCGGGCGGCGCTGCGCGTCGTTGATCGTCACCGTCCACGGCAGTGCCACCGAGAGGCGCGCCGTCACCCGGACCTGGCTGCCGACGATCCCCTGGGCGGCAGGCGAGAAGAGCTTGGGGGCGCCGCTGACGGCGACCTCGGCGGCGAGAGCGCCGAGCTGCGAGTAGAGCACGTTCCCGGGACACGTCGTGAAGCCGGTGTCGCGGTGACCGACGATCCCGCGCAGCAGCACCGGGATCCCGCGCTGGAAGCGTCCGTTCCCGCCCGAGACCACCGAGAGCGTGCGGAGCGGGTCGACGTGGGCGAGGTCGAGGCGCCAGGCGAGGGTCTGGACGAGAGCCGCGCGAGCCGCGGCGGAGATCTGCGTCGCGTTGTAGTTCCCCATCACCGCGACGCCGGCGGAACCGGTGTTGAACCCTTCCGCGTGGGCGCCGACGACCGCGCGCTCGATTCCCCCGAAGCGGCCCTCGAAGACCTGACCGAAGCGGTCGACGAGGAAGTTGTAGCCGATGTCGTTCCAGCCGTTGCCGCGGACGTGGTAGGTCTGGATCCCGCGCACGATCGCGGCCGACTCCGCGCGCGTGTACGAGTTCGAGCCCGCCGTGTGGTGGACGATCGCGTGCTGCACCTGCGGCGCGTAGGACGGCGGCGCGCGCTTGATCAGCTCGTTCGCCCCCCAGCCCGCGCGCGGGACGATCGCCGGCGCCGCCGCGAGCGAGAGCGTCCGCTGCGGCTCACTCCCGACCGGGCTCCAGACGAAGTGCGCGCGGAGCCGGCTCACCCGGCCGCGGATCCGGTACTCGATCGCGTCTGAGGCGCCCGTCCAGTACGGGTTGCCGACGCGCCACCCGGGGGCGCTCCGCTCCGACGTCCACGGATCGGGCGCGTCCTCGTCCTCCGGCGCGGCGGCGCGCCACCCGCTCCAGCTCCCGTCCACGGCGCGCGTGCGGAAGGCGACGCTGCCTCCGCCACGCCAGTGGAGCCCGACGAGGTTGAAGCGCGGGACGGCGCCCGCGGCCGCGAGCGAGCGCGTCTGGCCGAGCGGAACCTCGCGTGTCGCGAGCGAGGGCAGCTGCGCGCTCGCGGCCTGAGGAGCGGCGAGCGCGGCGAGCGCGGCCAGGGCGGCGGCGACCTTCACCACGCGCCCAAGCGTACGACGACGCCCGGCCCACTCGAGGAGAATCGGCGCCAGCTCATACAATTCTTACGTGGCCCCGGAGCTGCGCGAGGACCCGCTCACGGGGCGGCAGGTCGTGTTCGCGCCCGCTCGGGCCCGTCGTCCAGGAGCGGGCGTCGCACGGGTCGAGGCCGCGACGCCGGACGAGCTCGAGACGTGCCCGTTCTGCGCGGGCCGCGAGGATCGGACGCCGCCCGAGACGCTCGCGCTCCCGCACCGCGACCCGCCGGACACGCCCGGGTGGGGCGTGCGCGTCGTCCCGAACCTGTATCCGGCCTTCGAGCGGCAAGAGGTCGTGGTGCACAGCCCGCGCCACGTCCGCTCGTTCGGCGAGCTCGACTCGGGTGAGCTCGCGCTCGTGGCCGAGGCATGGCGCCTGCGCTCCGCCGCCGCCCGCGACGCGGGCTCGTACCCGCACGTCCTCGTCAACGAGGGGCGGCAGGCGGGTGCGAGCCTCGCGCACAGCCACTCGCAGGTCGTGTGGATGCGCGAGCCGCCGCCGGCGGTCGCTCTCGAGCGGCAGGAGCGCGTCGCCGACCTGCTCGCGTGCGACGATCTCGTCGTCCTTGCGCGCGGCGGGATCGTCGCGACGGCGCACGTCGCGGGGCGCACGCCGTACGAGTCCGTCGTCGCCCCTCGGGTGCCGAGCCGGGACGGCACCTCACTCGCCGCGGCCCTCGAGCTGCTCGCCGAGCTCGTCCGCCGGCTCTACGCGGTCGAAGGCGCGGTGCCGTGGAACGCGTGGCTGCACGACGGGCCGCACTGGCACATCGAGCTCGTCCCGCGGCTGACCGTCCTCGCGGGCGTGGAGCTCGGGGCAGGCGTGTACGTGAACCCGCTGCCGCCCGAGACGGCGGCCGCAGCCCTGCGCGACGCTACTGGGTAGGCAGGTCGGTGCTGCGGCTGGCGTGGCGGAAGCTCCGCGCGGCCTCGATCGCAGCCCCGAGATTGAGGCCCTTGTCCTTCGCCTGCTTGATCAGCATCACGGTCTCGAGCGCCTCGATGTCGTAGATGCGCTGCTTCTTCCCCCTCGTGGGGATCTGGGCCTTGTTCGTCCAATAGTCGAGCTGCATCTTCGAGATCCCTGCGATCTGGCAGACCTGCCCCAGGTAGAGCTCGACCTTGCCGAGGTGCTCCGCGATGTTGACCGGCTCTAGAAGGTCTACTTGCCGTCCGACAGCCACAGATTCTCTCCCGAATTCCGCTGAGGCCTGCTCCCACGTTATACGCCCGATTTGCAAGAAGGGAGAGGGCGACGGGAAAATCTCACCCTTTCGGGGGGCCCGCTCGGCCGCGATGGCCTACGCGGGCGAGCCGTCGCCGTCGACCGGAGCGACGGCCGGCTCGGGCTCAGGCAGCTCGGCCCGCGTGTCCGACTCGACTACCGGAGCGAGGGTCGAGACCCGCTCGTCGCCGCGCAGCCGCATCACGATGACGCCCTGCGTCGCGCGGCCGAGACGCTTGATCCCGTCGACCGGCATGCGGATCACGGTGCCGTGGTCGGAGATCAGCATCACCTGGTACCCGGCCCGGACGACGCGCGCACCCACGAGCTCGCCCCTCGCCTCGGTCAGGCTGACGGTCTTCACGCCGAGCCCGCCGCGACCCGTGAGCCGGTACTCGTCGATCCGGGTCCGCTTTCCGTAGCCGTTCGCGGTCACGACGAGCAGGTCGGCGTCGTTCGTCGCGATGTTTATCTCGATCACTTCGTCGCCCTCGCGCAGGCTCATGCCGCGCACGCCCTCCGTCGAGCGTCCCGTGGGGCGGACCTGGCTCTCGTGGAACCGCACCGCCTGGCCCTTCTTCGAGACCATGAGAACGTCGTCGTCGCCCGACGAGTGGCGGACGCCGACGAGCTCGTCGCCCTCGCGCAGCTTGATCGCGATGATCCCGTCCGACTTCAGCGGCGTGTTGTACTCGTCGAACTTCGTCTTCTTGACGACGCCTTCCTTCGTGCCGAAGACGAGGTACTCCGCGTCCTTGAAGTCGCGCGTCTGGATGACGGCGCGGATCTGCTCGTCCTGGCGGAACGGCAACAGGTTGACGATCGCGCTCCCGCGCGCCTGCCGCGATCCCAGCGGCAGCTCGTGCACCTTGAGCCGGTAGACCTTCCCCACGGAGGTGAAGAAGAGGATGTAGTCGTGCGTCGACGCGACGAAGAGGTGCTCGATGTAGTCGTCGTCCTTCAGCTGCATTCCCATCACGCCGATCCCACCGCGCCGCTGCTCGCGATACGAGCTGACGGGAAGGCGCTTGATGTAGCCCGAGCGCGTGATCGCGATCACCATGTCCTCCTGCGCGATCAGGTCCTCGAGATCGAGCTCCTCCTCGGCGGCCACGATCTCCGTCCTGCGATCGTCGTTGCGGCCGTAGATCTCCTTGATCTCGAGCAGCTCCTCGCGGATGACGCCGTCGATGCGCGCGGGGTCGCCGAGGATCGCGCGCAGCTCTGCGATCCGCTCTCGCAGATCGGCGTGCTCCTCCTCGATCTCCTTGCGTGCGAGCCCCGTCAGCCGCGCGAGCCGGAGGTCGAGAATCGCCTGGGCCTGGATCTCCGAGAGCTCGAAGCGCTCCATGAGCCCTGACCGCGCGGCGTCGGCGTCCGCGGCTCCCCGGATCAGCGCGATGGCCGCGTCGAGGTTGTCGAGCGCGATGAGGTAGCCCTCGAGGACGTGCGCCCGGTCCTCTGCGCGCCGCAGCTCGTGCTTCGAGCGGCGCGTGACGACCTCGCGCTGGAAGTCGAGGTAGTGCCGGACGAGCTCGAGCAGCGAGAGCGTCCGCGGCACCCCGTCGACGAGGGCGACGGCGTTGTAGCCGAACGTCGTCTGGAGCGGCGTGTGCTTGAAGAGCTTGTTCAGCGCGACCTGCGGCACGGCCTCGCGCTTCAGCTCGATGTAGATCCGCATGCCCGACTTGTCCGAGTGATCCTGGAGCGCGTCGTCGGTCAGCGGGATCTCCGTCAGGACCTTGTTCTCCACGAGCTCCGCGATCTTCTCGATCACGCCGCCCTCGCCGCCCTTCTTCACCCCGTACGGAAGCTCGGTCACGATGATCGCCGTCTTCCCGCCCCGCAGCTCCTCGATGTGGGCCCGCGCGCGCATCACGACGCGGCCGCGGCCGGAGCGGTAGGCGTCGCGAATCCCCGACCGGCCGACGATGTAGCCGCCCGTCGGGAAGTCGGGGCCCTTCACGTGGTGCGAGAGCCGCTCGACGTCGATCGTGGGCTCGTCGATCAGCGCGACGATCCCGTCGATGACCTCGCCGAGGTTGTGCGGCGGGATGTTCGTCGCCATGCCGACGGCGATGCCGGCCGAGCCGTTCACGAGCAGGTTCGGGGCCGCGACGGGAGCACCGTCGGCTCGCGCCTCGACTCGTCGTAGTTCGGCTTGAAGTCGACGGTGTCGGCGTCGATGTCTCGCAACATCTCGGTCGCGAGGCGCGTGAGCCGGCACTCCGTGTAGCGCATCGCGGCCGCCGGGTCGCCGTCGAGCGAGCCGAAGTTGCCCTGGCCGTCGACGAGCGGGTAGCGCATCGAGAACGGCTGGGCGAGGCGGACGAGCGTGTCGTAGATCGCCGCATCGCCGTGCGGGTGGTAGGAGCCCATCACGTCGCCGACCACGCGCGCCGACTTCTTGTACGGGCGGCCGGGCTGCATCCCGGCCTCGTGCATCCCGTACAGGACGCGCCGGTGCACCGGCTTGAGCCCGTCGCGCACGTCGGGCAGCGCGCGGCTGACGATCACGGACATCGCGTAGTCGAGGAAGCTGGCGCGCATCTCCTGCTCCAGCTCGCGCGGCTCGATGCGCCCGCCGGCGAGCGGATCGGGCGTCAGCTCAGACATCGAGGAACTTCACGTCGCGCGCGTTCTGCTCGATGAAGTCGCGCCGCGGCTCGACCTGGTCGCCCATCAGCCGCGTGAACCAGAGGTCGGCGGCGGAGGCGTCCTCGACGTCGACGCGGATCAGCATCCGCCGCGCCGGATCCATCGTCGTCTCCCAGAGCTGCGTGTGGTTCATCTCGCCGAGACCCTTGAAGCGACTCAGCTGGATGCCTTCCTTCGCGAGCGAGAGCGCGCGTTCGCGGAGAGCCTCGAACGTCTCGGCGTGCTCCCGCTTCTTCCCCAGCTTGAGCGCGAACGGCGGCAGGCCGCCGACGATCTCGGCCAGCCGGCGATACGTCCGCCGGACATGGTCGTAGATCGGGGACTGGAGCAGCTCCCTCGGCACGACGATGTGCTCCGCGCTCGAGGTCTCGAGCTCGACGACCTTGACCTCGAGCTCCTCCGGCGAGACGCCGAGGACCGAGAGCGCGTACCCGTTCGCCTGCGCCTGCTCGACGACGCCGGCGACCTCGTCGAGCGAAGCGGCGTCGCTCTCGACGAGCCTGTGCGAGATCACGAAGTCGGCGGCGTGCGCGCCGAAGTCGGAGCGCAGCCGCGCCGACCAGCCCTCGAACTCGGCGAGAGCGCGCTGCAGGCGGCCGTAGCGGGACTCGCTGAGCTTGACCGGCGCCGCGTCGCGCGCGACGATCTCGAGGTCGGGGAAGCGTTCGCGCACGAGGAGCTCCTCGAGCTGCGCGTCCTTCACCAGGTACGTCCCCTGGTTGCCGAGCTTGACGTGGTACAGCGGCGGGACCGCGATGTAGACGTGGCCGCGGTCGAAGAGCTCCGGCATGTGCCGGTACAGGAACGTCAGGATCAGCGTGCGGATGTGCGCGCCGTCGACGTCGGCGTCCGTCATCACGATCACGCGGTGGTAGCGGAGCTTCGCGATGTCGAACTCGTCGCCGATTCCCGTCCCGATCACGGTCACCAGGGACTGAATCTCCGTGTTCGAGAGCACCTTGTTGATGCGGTTCTTCTCGGAGTTGATGATCTTGCCGCGCAGGGGCAGGATCGCCTGATTCGACTTGTCACGGGCCTGCTTCGCGGATCCGCCGGCCGAGTCGCCCTCGACGATGAACACCTCGGCGAGCTCCGGGTTCCGGATCTGGCAGTCGGCGAACTTCTTCGCCATGCCGCCACCGAAGGCGCCCTTCCGCCGCGTGAGCTCGCGCGCCTTCCGAGCCGCCTGGCGCGCGCGCGCCGCGGAGACCGCCTTCTGGATGATCTGACGCGCGTCGCCGGGATTCTCCTCGAGGAACTCGGCGAGCTTCGTGTTCACCGTCTGCTCGACGAGGCCCCGCACCCACGGGTTCCCGAGCTTCGTCTTCGTCTGCCCCTCGAACTGCGGCTCCTGGAGCTTGACCGAGATGACGGCCGCGAGCCCCTCGCGCACGTCCTCCCCCTCGAGGTTCTCCTCTTTCTCCTTCAGGAGCCCCTTGTCGCGCGCGTACTTGTTCAGCGTCCCCGTGAGCGCGGCCTTGAAGCCCGAGAGGTGCGAGCCGCCCTCGTGCGTGTTGATGTTGTTCGCGAACGAGAAGACGGACTCGACGTACTTCATGTTCCACTGCATCGCCACCTCGACGTGGCCCTGGTCGTTCGCGCCCTCGAAGTAGACGATGTTCCGGTGGACGGGCTCCTTCGCCTCGTTCACGTACTTGACGAAGTCGCGGATCCCGCCCTCGTAGTGGAACGTGACCTGCTCGCCGCCGGCGCGCTCGTCCGTCAGCTTGATCCGGAGCCCGCGCGTCAGGAACGCCGTCTCGCGCAGGCGCTGGGTCAGCGTCTCCATCGAGAAGTCGATCTCCTCGAAGATCTCGGCGTCGGGCATGAACGCGATCGTCGTCCCGCTCTCGCCCTTGTCCGTCTTGCCGACGACCTGCATCTCGCCTGTCGGCGCGCCGCGCGCGAACTCCTGCCGGTAGACCTTGCCGCCGCGCCGCACTTCGGCCACGAGCCACTCCGAGAGTGCGTTGACGACGGAGACGCCGACGCCGTGCAGGCCGCCGGAGACCTTGTAGCCGTCGCCGCCGAACTTCCCGCCGGCGTGGAGCTTCGTGAGCACCACCGTCAGCGCCGGGAGCCCCTGGTCCGGCATCACGTCGACGGGGATCCCGGAGCCGTAATCGCGGACGGTGACCGAGTTGTCCGGGTGGAGGGTGACCTCGACACAGTCGTTGCGACCGGCGAGGGCCTCGTCGACGGAGTTGTCGACGACCTCGTAGATCAGGTGGTGGAGCCCGCGCGACCCGGTGGAGCCGATGTACATGCCCGGACGCAGCCGAACGGGCTCGAGGCCCTCCAGAACGGTGATGTCCTTTGCGGTATAGGTCGTCTCGGTCATGAAAAAAGCCCTGCAATTTCCCTACTTGCGGGCACGACGCAGTGTATCAGAAGCGGTGGTCGTCAGGCGGTCGCGCGAGGCTCGCCGCCGCCGCTCGCGCGACGAGCGCGCGCAGCTCGTCGTCGTCGATCTCCGCCGTCAGCTCCGCGGCGCGGGCGCGTTCCGCGGGGCCGGCTCGGACGGGCTCGCGCGCACCCTCGGCAGCCTCGCCGGCGGCGGTCTCGGGCAGGCGGCCGACGGCGAACCGGAGGGCACGCGGGGCCTCGCTCCCGAGCGCGGCGCGGAGCCGCTCGAGGATCGTCGGCGCGAGCTGCGCGAGCTCGAACGCCCAGGCGGACGAGTCGGCGTTGACGTGCAGCGTGCCGTCGCGGGAGATCCGCGCCGGCCACGCGTTGCGCGCGATCCCGGCGCCCACGACGCCCGGCCAGACGTCGACGAGCGCCGTCATTCCGGCGGCCGCTGGTCCGAACCGGCCGAGCTCGCGCCGGACGGCGTCCCCGATGCGCTCCGTCACGCGACCCGCACCTCCCCCGGAACCACCTCGAGCAGCTGGTCCGGCTGCGTCGGCAGAGCCGCCGCGGTCGTCGACGTGACCAGCGTCTGGCCGCGGCTCGCGACGCGCTCGGCGAGCACGCGCCGGCGCTGCGGGTCGAGCTCCGAGAGGACGTCGTCGAGGAGCAGGAGCGGCGGCGCGCCGGTCCGCTCGGCGATCAGCTCCGCCTCGGCGAGCAGGAGCGACAGCACCGCCAGCCGCTGCTCCCCCTGCGAGCCGTACGTGCGAAGCTCGCGCGTCCCCGACGCGATCCCGACGTCGTCGAGGTGCGGCCCGGCGCCGGTGGTGCCACGCTCGAGGTCGCGCTCGAGCCGCGTCGAGAGGGACCCGACCGTCGGCGGTTCCGCGGCGTAGGCGAGCGCCGCGTCCGGAAGCCCCAGCTCCCGCGCCCGCTCCGCGAACACGGGCGTCAGCAGCGCCACGGCGTCGGTCCGGGCGGCCACGAGCTCCGCGCCGAGGCCCGCGACGCTCTCCGTCCACGGCTCGAGCGCGTCGCGGGTGGAGAAGCCGAGCGCGACCCTGCGCAGCGCGGCGTTCCGCTGCCCGACCGCGGCCGCGTACGAGGTGGAGAGACCGGCACGCGCGGGGTAGAGACGGGCGAGCGCGCGGTCGAGGTACGAGCGCCTGACCGCCGGTCCGCCCTTCACGACCGCGAGCCGGTCGGGCGTGAAGACGAGCGTCGCGACCTCGGCGCGGAGCTGTTCGGCCGCGCGCAGCGGCGCACCGTTCACGCGCGCCCGGCGGCCGTCGGCGGCGCCGAGCACGAGTTCGATCTCGATCGGGGCGCCGCCGGCTCGCCGCCCGCGGACGGCGACGCGCGACGCGCGCTCGCCGAAGCGGATCAGCTGCGCGTCGGAGCGGGTGCGCGGCGAGAAGCCCTGCGTTCCCAGGTGCAGCGACTCGAGCAGGTTCGTCTTCCCGGCGCCGTTCGGACCGACAGCGAGCACAAGCCCCGGCTCGAGGTCGAGGTCGAGCCGCGCGTACGAGCGGTAGTCGCGGAGCGAGACGCTCTCGACGATCAGCCCGGGAGGCGGATCGGCATGATCAGGTACGTCGGATCGTCCTCGCCGCCCTCGAGCACCGCGGGCCGAAGCGGGCTGATTAGCTTGATCGTGGCCTCGTCCGAGGCCATCGCCTCGAGCCCCTCGCGCAGGAAGTCGGCGTTGAAGCCGATCTCGAAGCGTTCACCCGTGAACGGCACCGGGAGCGCCTCGCGCGCCTCGCCCACATCCTGCGTGCGCGTGAAGAAGGTCAGCGCTCCCTCGGCGAACTCGAGCTGGATCGGCGAGTTGCGCTGCGCCAGCACGGCCGTCCGGCGCACGACGTCCAGGAGCTCGGCGCGCGGCAGGACGACCTCGTGCTCGAAGGTCTCCGGAAGCAGCTGCTTGTAGTTCGGGAACTGGCCGTCAATCCGGCGCGTCGTGAGCGCGACGCCGCCGGACGAGAAGACGACCTGGTTCTCGTGCACGCCGATCTCGATCGTGTCGCCGTCCGTGACGCGCGCGAGCTCGCCGAGCGCGCGCGACGGGATGATCGCCTCGAGCGGCGGGGCCTCGACGGCCAGCGCCGTCTCCTTGACGGACAGCCGATACGAGTCCGTCGCAGCCATCACGAGCTTGTCGCCCTCGAAGCGCACGAGGATCCCGGTCAGGACGGGTCGCGACTCGTCGCGGGACGCGGAGCGCGAGACGCGGGCGACCGTGTCGAGCAGCGGCTGGCGGTCGACGGCGAACGTCTGAAGCGCATCCACGTCCGGCAGGCGCGGGAAGTCCTCCACGCTGTACGTGTGCAGCCGGTAGCTCGCGGGGCCGCACTCGATCCGAACGGAGCCCTCCTCCGCGCGGTGCTCGATCGAGACCTCGCCGGCGGGAAGCAGGCGCGCGAGGTCGACGAGGAGGCGCCCGGGGACGACGACCGCCCCCTCGCCCTGGACCTCGGCGTCGAGCGACGTGCGGAGCGAGAGCTCCATGTCCGTCGCGGCGAGGTGCAAGCGGCCTTCCTCGGCGCGCAGCAGCACGCCGAGCAGCACCTGGACGGCCGTGCGCGTGGAGACGGCGCGCGCGACGACGCCGAGGCGCTGCGTGAGCTCCTCGCGAGAGCAGGTGAGCTTCAGGCCCGATCCGACCACGATGTCTGTCTCGATCATCTTTTAAAAACCTCTCGTCGTAGTCATAGGGAGTGTGGACGACGGGGAAGACGTCCCGCTGCGGCTCCAGCACACGGGATCCGCGGTGGACGGTGGCGGGGGAGAACTCTCGCTCGCGCACAGGCGCCGGAGACGTCGTCGCGCGCCGTCCACAGATTCAGCGCACCTGCTTGATGCGCGCCGTGAGCTCTTGCACGAGGTTGTACACAGACCTGTCTTCCTTGATCATGCGCGCGATCTTCGACGTCGCGTGGATCACGGTCGTGTGGTCGCGTCCGCCGAACTCCTTGCCGATCTTCGGCAGCGACGAGTCGGTCAGCTCGCGCGAGAGGTACATCGCGACCTGCCGCGGGTAGACGATGTTCTGCGACCGCCGGTCGCCCGTGAGCTCCGAGAGGGACAGGCCGAAGCGGCTCGAGACCGCCTCCTGGATCCGCTTGATCGAGACCTGCGCCGCCTCGCCCTGCGGGAAGACGTCCCTCAACACGTCCTGCGCGAGCTCGACCGTCATCGGCCGGCCGGTGAGCGAGGAGAACGCGACGACGCGCGTCAGCGCCCCCTCGAGCTCGCGGATGTTGGAGGAGATCCGGCTCGCGATGAAGGTCATCACCTCGGGGTCCGGGATGTCGATCTCGTCCGTCTTCACCTTCTTGCGCAGGATCGCGATCCGCGTCTCGAGGTCGGGCGGCTGGATGTCCGTGATCAGCCCCCACTCGAAGCGCGAGCGCAGCCGCTCCTCGAGCGTCGAGATCTCGCGCGGCGGGCGGTCGGAGGAGATCACGATCTGGCTTCCGCCCTCGTACAGCGAGTTGAAGGTGTGGAAGAACTCCTCCTGGATCCGCTCCTTGTTCTCGAAGAACTGGATGTCGTCCACGAGCAGCAGGTCGTAGGTGCGGTAGCGCTGCTTGAAGCCCTCGATCCGCTTGTCGCGCAGCGAGTTGATGAAGTCGTTCATGAACGTCTCGCTCGTCACGTAGCGCACCGCGAGCTCGCCGGAGTGCTCGCCGACGTACTGCGCGATCGCCTGCATCAGGTGCGTCTTGCCGAGCCCCGTCCCGCCGTAGATGAAGAGCGGGTTGTACGCCTGCGCCGGCGCCTCGGCGACCGCGAGCGCGGCCGCGTGCGCGAATCGGTTCGACGATCCGATCACGAACAGGTCGAACGTGTACTTCGGGTTGAGTCCGGCCTCGCCGCGGCGCGGGAGCTCGACCGTCGCGCTGTCCGGCGCGGGCTCGTCGCGCACGGTGAGCTGGACGCGCCGCTCGTGGCCGGAGACGTCGCGGGCGATCGCGCGGATCAGGTCGAGGAAGTGGCCCTCGATCCACTCGCGCGTGAAGTTGTTGGGGACGGCGAGGACGAAGGCGTCGTCGGTGAGCTCGGCTCCCTCCGCGCCCGAGAACCACGTGCCGTAGGTCGTCTCGTTCAACGCCCCTTCGAGCCGCCCCGAGACCTCGCTCCACAGGCTCTCGACAGTCAGCTCCTCAGGGTGGTTCAAGCGCCGCTCCACTCCTCCGCCGGGCCCGGGAAAGGGGCGAGCATAGCAGCGTGTTTCGGGCCCGACAATCGCCGCCGACGGCCGTGCCTGTAGCACAAAAACCTCGCCATTTGCAGGACGTTCGCGGCGGCGCCTTCTTTCTCCACAGGTGTGGACGGAACCGGGGAAGACTCCTTTCGAAGCGCCTGCTTTCGGCGCAGTGACACGGCTGCGGCCACGCGAGCGACCGCCTCCCGGCCTGTGGAAAACGGGCACTCGAGAGCCCTCGTCTATACTCCTCCGCGCCGCCCCCGCGGCCTCGTTTTCCCTCTCCTCAGGCATGAAGCGGACCTACCAGCCCAACGTGCGCCGGCGGAAGCGCAAGCACGGCTTCCGTGCCCGGATGGCGACCCGCGCGGGCCGCGCGATCCTCAAGCGCCGCCGCGCGAAGGGCCGGAAGCGGCTCTCCGCGTAGCTCCGTCCGCGCACGTGCAGCGCCGCAACCGACTGTCGCGCTCGCGGGACTTCGACGCCGTCTACCGCCACGGCCGCTCCGTCTCGACGCGCTTCCTCGTCCTCTACTGGTTCCCGCGCGACGAGGCCGAAGGCGACGCGAGGCTCGGGCTCGCGGTGCCGAAGGGAACCGGCGGAGCGGTCGTCCGCAACCGCGTCAAGCGCCAGCTGCGAGAGGCGTGGCGCGCGCAGCTCGACGACGTCCGGGCCGGCCACGACTACGTGCTGATCGCGCGCCCGGGCCTCGCCGAGGCGGCGGAGGCACGCGGGTTCGAGTGGCTGCGCGAGCGCGTCGCCGAGGTCCTCGCGAAGGCGCGCGCCCGATGAAGCACCTCGCGATCGCCCTCGTGCGGGTCTACCGGCGTGTCGTCAGCCCGCTCCTGCCGGCGAACACGTGCAAGTACCACCCGAGCTGCTCGCAATACGCGCTGGACGCGCTGCGCTCTCACGGCTTCCTGCGCGGGTCCGTGCTCGCCGGCTGGCGGCTGCTGCGCTGCAACCCGTGGAGCCACGGCGGCGTCGACCGCGTCGAGGACCAGAGGCTCTTCGCGTGATCGGGCTGCTCGCCGCGAACCCGCTCACGCCGCTCGAGGACATCCTCACCGCCGCGCTGAAGTGGCTGCACGGACCCGTCGGCCTCCCGTGGGCGTGGGCCGTCGTCGTGCTGACGCTGATCGTGCGGATGCTGCTCGTCCCGCTCGCCGTGCGGCAGATCCACTCCATGCAGAACCTCCAGGCGCACGCGCCGGAGATGAAGGCGATCCAGCAGAAGTACAAGGGCGACCGCCAGAAGCAGAACGAGGCGCTGATGGCGTTCTACAAGGAGAACCAGATCAACCCGGCGGCCTCGTGCCTGCCGACGCTCGCGCAGATCCCTGTCTTCTTCGCCCTCTACTTCGTCCTCCGCGACTTCGAGACCGAGATCGCCGGCCGCGGCGAGACCCACCTCGGCTGGCTCGGGATCGTCCCGAACATCACCGCGTCGATCCCGGAGCACTGGTCGGGCTACCTGCTGCTCGCGGTCTACGTCCTGAGCCAGCTCGCGTCGGGCTACTTCATGTCGACGACGATGCAGGGCGCGCAGCGGATCATGCTGCTCGTGCTCCCGATCGTCTTCATCCCGTTCATCCTCGATCCGCCGGGCAGCACCGTCTTCCCGGTCGGGCTGCTCATGTACTGGATGACGACGAACCTCTGGACGGTCGGGCAGGGACTCGTCACGCGGCAGCTCGTCCCGAAGCCGGAACCGGCTCCGAAGCGCTCCTCCCGGGTCGAGCCGCGGCCGGGCGGCGACTCCGGGAACGGCGCGAAGCGACAGCCGCCGGGCCCCAAGCCGGAGCCCGCCGCTACCACGACGACGCAGCCGCGGCGGGTGAAGCGGAAGAAGAAGGCGCGGCGGTGACCGAGCTCCAGGTCGAGGCGACCGGGGAAACGGTTGGCGAGGCCAAGTGGAACGCGCTGCGCGAGCTCGAGCGGCGGCGCCCGCAGCTGGACAAGGACGCGGTGCGCTTCCAGGTCGTGTCCGAGGGGGAGCGCGGTCTTCTCGGCGTGGGGTTCGAGCCGGCTCGGGTCGTCGCCATCGTGGCGCAGGACGCCGGCGTGCCGGCCGCCGCGCCCGGGCGCGACGAGAGCGCGCTCGCCGGGCAGGTGCGCGCCGTCCTCGAGCGAGTCACGCACGAGATCGGCGTCGACTGCCGGATCGACATCGAGGAGCGGGAGGACGCCGTCCTCGCGTCGTGCTCCGGCCGCGACCTCGGCGTCCTGATCGGCAAGCACGGGCAGACGATCGACGCGATCCAGTACCTCGTGAACGCGATCGCGGCCCGCCGCGAACCGGAGCGGTCGAAGGACGTCGTGGTCGACGCCGCGGGATACCGCGAGCGCCGGCGCGCGACGCTCGAGTCGCTCGCGGTCCGAACGGCGGAGCGTGTCGCCTCGACCGGGGAGCGGGCGGAGCTCGAGCCGATGACGGCCGTGGAGCGCAAGGTCGTCCACGTGCGCCTCAAGGACTTCCCCGGCGTGGAGACGACGAGCGAGGGGACGGAGCCGAACCGCTTCGTCGTCGTCTCGCCCGCGGGTGGGTGACGCGCGGCTCGAGCGCTGGCTCTCCGCGCTGCTCCGGACGCCCGGTCTGACGGCCCTGCGCGACGCCGACGAGGCGCGGCGCGTGCTGCTCGACGACTCGCTGCGGGGGCTCGAGCTCGTGCGCGGCTTCGGCGGCCCCGTCGTCGACGTCGGCTCCGGCGGCGGCGCGCCCGGGATCCCGCTCGCGGCTGCCCTCCCGGACTGGGAGGTGACGCTGCTCGAGGCGAAACGGCGCAAGTGCGACTTCCTCGAGCGCTGGACGGACGACTTTTCGAACCTGCGCGTGATCTGGGGCCGTGCCGAGAGCCAAGTAACAGACTGTTACGAGGTCGCGGTCGCGAAGGCGCTCGCCCCGCCGCCCGTTGCCGCCGAGTGGTGCCTGCCCCTCGTGCGACCGGGCGGTGCGGCGATCCTGTGGGTCGGCTCCTCGGCCGAGCACGATCGCGTCGCGCGCGTGGCCGAGCGGCTGAACGCGGAGCCGGCCGACGCGCCGCCGGGCTTCTTCGTCCTGCGGAAGCTCGGGCCGACGCCGCCGGGGTTCCCGCGACGCGTCGGGGTCGCCAGGAAACGTCCTCTCGCCTGACTACGCTCGTACGGTGCCCGGCCGGATCTACGCGCTCGCGAACCAGAAGGGCGGCGTCGGCAAGACGACGACGGCGATCAACCTCGCGGCGTGCCTCGCCGAGGCGGGCGAGCGTGCGCTCGTCGTCGACCTCGACCCGCAGGCGAACGCGACCTCCGGGCTCGGCGAGCGCGCGGACGGTCCGTCGACGTACGACCTCCTCGACGGTGCGCCGCTCGCGGAGCTGGCGCGCCCGACCCGCTTCGCGAACCTCGACCTCGTTCCCGCCCGCCCCGAGCTCGCGGGCGCCGTCGTCGAGCTCGCCCGCCGGCCCGACGGCGAGAGCTACCTCGCCGAGTCGCTCGCGGACGCACGGCCGCTGTACTCGTTCGTCTTCCTCGACTCGCCGCCGTCGCTCGGCCCGCTGACGGTCAACGCACTCGCCGCCGCCGATCGCGTGCTCGTCCCCGTACAGGCCGAGTACTACGCGCTCGAGGGTCTCGCGCAACTCGTCCGCTCCGTCGACCTCGTTCGGGCGCGGCTGAACCCGCGGCTCGCGATCGCGGGGGTGCTGCTGACCATGGTGGACGGCCGCACCCGGCTCGCCTCCGACGTCTCGGACGAGGTGCGGCGCCACTTCGGCGACCTCGTCTTCCGGACGGTCGTGCCGCGCTCGGTGCGGCTGGCCGAAGCGCCGAGCCACGGCCTCCCCGCGATTGCCTACGACCGGCGCTCTCCCGGATCGGACGCGTACTGGAAGGTCGCGATGGAGCTGGTGGAGCGCGAGGCGCCGGCGCGGGCGGCGGCGTGAGCGAGCTTCCGGTGCCGAGCGGCCGCAGGGGCCTCGGACGCGGGCTCGAGGTGCTCGTCGGCGGCGCGAGCGACGCGCCGGAGCTGATCCAGGTTCCCGTCGACGAGATCCATCCGAACGCGCGCCAGCCGCGCCGCCGGTTCGAGGCCGAGGCCACGTCCGGGCTCGCCGACTCGATTCGCGCGCAGGGCGTGCTCCAGCCGGTCGTCGTGCGGCCGCGCGCGGCCGGAGGCTTCGAGCTCATCGCCGGCGAGCGGCGCTGGCGGGCGGCGCGCGAGGCGGGCGTGCCCGCGGTGCCCGCGCTCGTGCGCGAGGCCGACGACCGGAACTCGCTCCTGCTCGCGCTCGTCGAGAACGTCGCTCGCGAGCAGCTCTCGCCGCTGGAGGAGGCGCGCGCGTACGCGGTGCTGCTCGACGAGTTCGGGCTCGCGCTCGGCGAGGTCGCGGATCGCGTCGGCCGTTCCAAGCCGTCGGTTTCGAACCGCGTCCGGCTGCTCGAGCTGCCGCAGGACGTGCTGGGGCTGCTCGAGCGCGGGCAGCTGAGCGAGGGCCACGCGCGAGCGGTTCTGGCCGTGCCCGGTCACGAGGAGCGCCGCCGGCTCGCGCAGCGGATCGTGCGCGAAGGTCTCTCGGTGCGCGCCGCCGAGCGCGCCGCACGCTGGGCGGGAGCGCAGACGCGACCGCGCAAGCCGCGGCACGCGCGGGTCGACCCGGATCTCGCCGCTCGCGCCCGGGCGGCGGCGGAGCGGCTGACGGGACGCCAGGCGAAGGTGACGGCGACGCGGCTCGAGCTGCCGTTCGCCGACGAGCACGACCTCGCCGAGCTCGTCGAGGCGCTCGAGCGCGCGGCGCCGTAGACGCAGCGCGAGATGGGCGATCCTGGATTCGAACCAGGGACCTCCGCCTTATCAGAGCGGCGCTCTAACCAGCTGAGCTAATCGCCCGCGGGCGGCGGATTCTAGCCGCTCTCGTGCAGGGTGCGTCCGGCGCCTAGTGGAGGCGCTGCGTGCGCCGGAGGTAGTCCTCGACGGCGAGCAGGAAGCCGCGGTCGTGCGCGAGCTCGGCGAGCGTGCCTTTCGTGTCCTCGTCCACCTCGTCGTCGTCGGCGAGCTCGACGAGGAAGTTGCCCATCGTCCCCGCCTGCGACATCGCAGCCATCTTCAAGAAGATGCGCCGGGCGCTGTCGTTCTGCGAGATCGCCTCGAGCGATTCGAGGTCCTGGAGCCACGACCCGAGCATTTCCTCACTGGAACGCCTGCTCGCCGCCTGCGGTTACGGAGCGCTTCGCGCGATGCTCGTTCAGGTGACGCTCGACCGAGGTATCGACGCCGAGGCTGCGTTCGCCGATATCCGGAACGCGGGCACGCGGAGGCCCGCGCACCACCTGCGGCGATGCGAATCGGAGACCTCGTCACCTATCACGGGCGCGCCTGCTACCTGCGCGGGCTCGACCCCATGAGCGTCTCGCGGCGACGCGCCCAGCTCGAGGATGCGGAGACGCACGAGCGCTTCGAGGTGCCGCTCGAAGAGGTCGAGGAGCGCGAGCCGCCGAGGTTTGAGGAAGAGGGCCTGAGCTAGAATGGGCTGACCCGGAGGGGGTCTGCCAATGCACGAGATGGTCATCTACGGCGTCAGCTTCGACCTGGTCGGAAAGCAGCCGATCGTGCTCCTCAAGACCGCCGACGGGAACAAGTTCCTCCCGATCTGGATCGGCCACCCCGAGGCCGCGGCGATCCTGATGAAGCTGCAGGGGGCGAGCACGCCGAGGCCGATGACGCACGACCTCGTGACCGAGATCCTCGGCTCGCTGCAGGCGCACGTCGTCCGGATCACGGTCACGGAGCTGCGCGAGAACACCTTCTACGCGCAGATCACCGTCCAGCAGGACGGCTCCGAGGTCGAGATCGACTCGCGACCCTCGGACGCGATCGCGCTCGCGATTCGCGCCGACGCGCCGATCTTCGCCGCCGACGACGTGATCGAGGAGTCGGCGATCGAGTTCGAGGATGGCGACGTCAACGAGGAGGAGATGGTGGCGGAGTTCAAGCGCTTCCTCGACGACGTGACGCCGGACGAGTTCGCGGTCGAGGACGAAGAGCGTTAGCGTCCGCCTCAGCGCCCCTCCCACACGAACTCGACGGGCTTTCCCGTGTCCGGCGCGGTCAACAGCCGGAACGGATACGTGACACGAGGCACGACCGCGCTCGCGGCGCCCGGCGCCCGCTCCCGCACGCGCACGACGACCCGTCGCCGCTGCTCGACGACGCAGACGATCTCGACGGCGTAGCCGGTGCTCGAGCGCGGGCCTGCGGTCGCGAGGAGTGCGACCCGGCGGGCGAAGTCGAGCCGCGGGAGGGGCGGCACGCGCCCGCGCACCTCGCGGTCGAGGAACACGGCGAGGTCGCGACGGCTCGAGAACGCTCCTGCAGCCGCGCGGCGGAACGCCGGCGCGCCGAGCGCGGCCGTGTGGTCGCGCCACGCGAGCGGCCGGTCGTCGCCGCGCCCGTACACGCGGTCGTAGCCGAGCCACCCCGCCGCGAGCAGCACGACGAGCGCGACGGCGGCCGCGGCCCGCAGCTCAGGCTCCGGCGACGGTGACGGCGGCGAGGAGCGACACGCCGTTGAAGACCCCGTGCAGGAGGATGCACGGGTAGACGCTGTCCGTCCGCGCGCGCAGCCACGCGAGGCCGACGCCGAAGAAGACCAGGATCGGCAGCGCCGCGAGGAGTCCGTGCGCGAGCCC
Organism: Gaiellaceae bacterium; assembly: GCA_030446625.1. Classification (GTDB taxonomy): domain Bacteria; phylum Actinomycetota; class Thermoleophilia; order Gaiellales; family Gaiellaceae; genus JAUJMY01. The sequence goes on along the minus strand of JAUJMY010000001.1, from coordinate 75,775 downwards.
GAAGAGGACGCCCACGGCGAAGATCGCGACCGGCTGTCCGAACCGCTCGAGCAGGGAGAAGCCGAGCCCGCGGAACGCGAGCTCCTCGACGACGGGGACGAACGCGGCGACGAGCACGAAGTTGGCGGCGAAGGGGAGCGCGCGCGTCGGGTCCCATTCCGTCGGCGTCAGACCCTGCTCGTCGCCCGCGTGCAGGATCGGGTCGAGCGCCGCGGCGACGACGAACGTCGCCACGAAGAGTCCCGCGGCGAGCGCGGCGGCCCGGCTCCAGCTTCGCGGCCGGCGGAGGGCGAGCAGTTCGCGAGCCGGCCCGGCGACCGCGATCAGCAGCACGATCCCGAGGATGAAGCCGAACTGGAAGAGCGCGCCTCCGACGGTCGACCACTTGTAGAACACGTTCCGGTCCGGGGGCGCGTCCGCCGTGAAGCGCAGCGCGTAGCCGGCGATCGCGAGCGTCCCCACGAGCGCGAGCCAGGCGGCGAGCCGCGCGTTGCTGCGCGCGCCCCCCGTCTCGGCCGCGCTCACGTCCACTGGGCCACCGCCTCCGCGACGGGCGCCCACGCGAAGTGGAGGTTCGCCGCCGCCGCGCCGTCCGCGTCCGCGCGGCTGTCGCCGATGTGGAGCGTGCGCTCGGGCCGGACCCCGAGCCGCTCGAGGGCGAGCTGGAACGGGGCCGGGTCGGGCTTCGGCGCGCCCGCCTCGGCGGATGTGCAGACCGGGATCCCGAGCGGCGCCAGCCGGTCGACGAGGCCGATGTCCCAGTTGGCCACGATCGCGAGCGAGAGCCCGCGCGCGCTGAGCGCCGCGACCGTCTCCAGCGCGCCGGGCAGGAACTCGTACTCGAGCGCCGCGACGTACTCCTCCGGCGAGAGCGACGAGCCGAGCGCGTCGTTGAACACGTCCGCGCACTCGCGCTGGAGCCGCGCGAGGCTGGCGCCGTCCCGGCCGTGGTGCGAGCGCGGGACGTAGTACTCGACTTCGGCGCGGAACGCGCGCTCGACCTCCGCCGGGTCGTGCTCCGGAAGCAGGCGCGCGAGCGAGCCGACGGGGCCGCGGAGCTCGAGGAGCGTGCCGTACGCGTCGAGCGTCACCGCGTCGAGCTCGCTCAGGCGACCCATTGCCAGAGCGCCCATTGCACGACGGCGATCCCGAGCAGCAGCGAGCTGACGCCGACGACTGCGGTGCTCGCGCGCTGGCTCCGCGCGACGACCGCCAGCGCGAGGAAGAGCGGGAACGCGACCAGCCCGAAGCGCGGGAGGGAGAGCAGCGGCCAGCGCTCGCTCGGCAGGCTGAGCGGAATCGCGAGCGCGAGCGCCGCATAGACCCCGTAGGGCGCTCCGAGCCGTCGCCAGGCGACGAACGTGAGCGCGGCGAAGAGGAGCAGGAAGGCGAACGCGCTGATGTTGACGGCGGCGGCGTGCATCGGGTCGGCGTCTTCGATCGGCCAGTAGACGCGACCGCCCGTGCCGGCGACGAGCTGCCGGATCCCGGCGACGGCTGCCTCGAGGCCGTGCCACGCGCCGCCGAGCGGCCCGAGCGGCGAGAGCGACCGGTGCCACTCGTCCTGTGCACGCGCGAACGCGAGCGGATCCCCCACCTGCTGCCAGAGGAGGAGCGGGTAGAGGAGGAAGCTCGCGGGTGCGAGCGCGAGCCGCGCGAGCGCCGAGCGCCGCCGCGGCGAGCGCCAGGCGAGGAGCGCGAGCGCGGGCAGGAGCGCGATCGCGACGGGTCGCGTGAGGAGCGCTACCGCCGCCGCCCCCGCCGCGTGCAACCAGCGACCGCGCTCCGCGAACAGGAAGGCCGCGACCGCGGAGAGCAGGAAGAGCGACTCGCTGTAGACCGCCTGGAGGAAGAGCGCGGCCGGGAAGAGGGCGAGGTAGACGACCGCGCGGCGCGCTGCGTCCGCGCCGACGCGCTGCTCGGCGAGCCGGTAGAGGAGGACGAACGCGAGCAGCCCCGCGACGAGCGAGACGATCACGCCGGCGACCAGGAAGTGTCCGCCGAGGACGCGCCCGAGCAGCCCGACGAGAGCGGGGTACGCGGGGAAGAACGCGGGCGCGCGCGAGGGATCCGACGCGTAGCCGTGCTCGGCGATCTGGAGGAACCAGCCGCTGTCCCAGCGCGCCCAGATGTCGACGACCCAGCCGACGTCGTGCAGGAACTCGTTGTCCCAGCGCTCGGCGTTCGGGTGGCGGTTGGGCTCGAACCACGTGAACGCGAGCAGCGCGCCGGCCCAGATCGCGAGCCGGCTCCAGACGAAGATCTCGAGCGCGGGGCTCCGCGTGAGGCGCAGGTCGAGCCGCGTGGTCGGAGCGCGTGCCTCCCGAAGGCGTTCGCCGACGCTCACGACGCCGAGCATGATACGGAGCCGCTAAGGAGCCGCCGCCCGCCCGTCGAATAGACGACGGCATGTCCTGGGAGCGCGCCAGCGTCGTCGCAGTCGTGATTCTCGTCGCGCTCGCCGCGGCGCAGGTCGTCGACCGCGCGATCGCGCGCCGGCAGCTCGCCCCGGAGACGGCGACGCGTTACCGCGTGCTGCGCCGGACGGCAACGACGGCGATCGTGGCCGTGGGCGTCCTCTCCGCGCTGCTCACGATTCCGCCCGTGCGCGCGATTGCCGGCGGCATCCTCGCCTCCTCCGCGGTCGTCGCGCTCGTCGTCGGGTTCGCCGCGCAGCGGACGCTCGCGAACGCGGTGGCGGGGATCCTGATCGCGCTCTCGCAGCCGCTCCGGATCGGCGACCGCGTCGAGGTCGGCGAGGACGCCGGTGTCGTCGAGGAGATCGGCCTCACGTACACGTTCATCCGCCTCGACGACCGCTCGCGGCTCGTGATCCCGAACGAGAAGCTCGCCTCGGATACGATCCGCAACTCCACGATCGTCAGCCGAGAGAAAGTCGCCGAGGTCACTTTGCAGGTACCACTCAGCCACGAGCTCGGCCCCGTCGTGGACCTGTTGAGGCGCGAGACCGCCGCGGACGACGGCGTCGAGGTCTTCGTGAGCGAGCTCGGCGCCGACGCGACGATCACGCTGCGCGCGCACGCCTCCGACGAGGAGGCGGCCGCCCGGCTCGAGCGTGAGCTTCGGCTGCGCGCCCACGAGCGGCTGCGCGCCGAGGGCGTGTTCGCGTGACGCCCCCGCCTCCGCGCGGCGGAGGGCCACGCCCGCCCGCCCGCGCCCGCTCTCGCGCCGCAGACGATCTCCACCCGCGCCGGCGTCGTCACCGGCGGCGCTCCCGCGTCACGCGCCGGCCGCGCTTCGCACTCGCGGCGGCGATCGTCGTCTCGGCTGCGGCCGTCCTCGCCGCGGGAACGTTCACGGGCGCGGCCACGCTCGGCTCCAACTGCGACCTCGACGCGCTGACGCCGGCGCGCATCGGCGAGAACTCGTTCGTCTACGCGAGGAACGGCGACGTCCTCGGGTCGATCCCGGCCGAGAAGAACCGCCAGCCGGTAGGGCTCCGCAGGATGAGCCGCTGGCTCCCGAAGGCCACGATCGCGATCGAGGACCGGCGCTTCTACCAGCACGGCGGCATCGACGCGGAGGGCATCGCGCGCGCGCTGATCGAGGACATCCGCGCCGGGAAGGTCGTGCAGGGCGGCTCGACGATCACGCAGCAGCTCGTCCGGAACCTCTACAAGAACGTCTCGCGCGAGCGCACCGTCGAGCGGAAGGTCAAGGAAGCGTGCCTCGCGATCAAGCTGAACCGGACGCACACGAAGGACTGGATCCTCGGCGCGTACCTGAACGCCGTGTACTACGGCAGCCAGGCGTACGGCGTCGAGGCCGCGGCGCAGACGTACTTCTCGAAGAGCGCGCGCCGGCTCGATCTCGTGCAGTCGGCCCTCCTCGCGGGGCTGCCGCAGGCGCCGTCGCGCTACGACCCGTTCAGGAACCCGACCGCAGCGCTGATCCGGCGCAACGGCGTGCTGCGCGCGATGGTCGCGACGGGCGCGATCACGCAGAAGCAGTACGCGCGCGCCGCCGCGCAGCCACTGCGGCTGAAGGCGGGGAAGCTGTACAAGGAGATCAAGGAGCAGTACTTCTTCGGCTTCGTCCGCGACGCGCTGATCGAGGAGTACGGCGCCGAGACCGTCCGCTCCGGCGGGCTTCGCGTCCACACGACGATCGACCCGCGCCTCCAGAAGATCGCCGGGCACTCGATCAAGAGCACGTTCCCGTACAAGAACGACCCCGCTGCCGCGCTCGTCTCGATCGACCCCCGGAACGGCGCGATCCGCGCGATGGCCGCGGAGACGCCCGGCAAGAAGGGGAACCAGTTCAACCTCGCGTCGCAGGCGAGGCGCCAGGCCGGATCGACGTTCAAGACGTTCGTGCTCGCGGCCGCGGTCGCCGAGGGGATCAACCCGGAGTCGACGTACTACCTCTCGGCGCCGTTCCGGTACAGCACCGACCCCGAGGGCTCGTGCGACGACGAGCCGCCGACGGCGTGGTGCCCGGAGACCTATGACGAGAGCTACATCGGGACGACCTCCATCGCCAACGCGACGCTGCGCTCGGACAACACGGTGTACGCGCGGCTGACGCTCGACGTCGGGCCGGCCAAGGTCGCCGCGATGGCCCGCAAGCTCGGCATCCGCTCGTCGCTCAAGACGAAGGACGGCGCCTACGTGCCTTCCCTCGGGCTCGGCTCCGCGGAGGTCTCGCCGCTCGAGATGGCGTCGGCCTACGCGACGCTCGCCGCGGGCGGGATCTACTCGCGGCCGCGCGCGATCAAGAAGGTCGTGTTCGCCGACGGCAAGGTCGATCGGAGCTGGGGCGAGGTGAAGCGGGAGCGGGCGATCCCGGATGGCGTCGCGTACGAGGTGACGAAGATCCTCGAGCGCAACATCCACTCGGGCACCGGGTGGCCGAACGCCGTCATCGGACGCCCGGCGGCGGGCAAGACGGGCACGACCGACAACCACACCGACGCATGGTTCTGCGGCTACACGCCGAACCTGACGACGACGGTGTGGGTGGGCTACCCGCGCGCGCAGGTGCCGATGACGAGCGTCCACGGGATCAGGGTCGCCGGCGGCACGTTCCCGGCCGAGATCTGGGGCAAGTTCATGCGCGAGGCGCTCTCGCCGGCACCCGTGCTCTCGTGGCGGTTGCCGTCCGACTGGCCGAACTGGATCTCCTTCCGCGGCCGGTACGCGATGTCGGGCGGCTACTCGACGTCCGACGACGACCACGACGGCTACAGCAGCGGCTACAGCGGCGGCTACGACTCGGGCCCGTCGAGCGGCGGCGGCACCTCGGAGCCGCCCCCCGCGCCGACCCCGAAGCCGACCCCCGCACCCGCACCGGCCCCCGCACCGGCCCCCGCACCCGCACCCGCTCCCGCACCTCCGCCTCCTCCTCCGCCGCCTCCCGCTGAGCCCGTGCCTCCGCCGGAACCTCCCATCTCGCCGTAGTGCGCGGCCGCGCCGCGGCGGCCGCAGGCGTCGCCGCGCTCGCCCTCGTGGTCGCGTGCGTCGCGGCGGCGTGGCCGGCGGATTCGGCGCTCGAGCCCGTCGAGGGTGGGCGGCCGGACGGCGACGAGCGCTGGGCGTGGCTCTTCCTCGCGTGCGCCGCGGGCGCGCTTGCCGCGTACGGCGCCGGCCTGCTCGCGCTGCGCGGCGCCGCGCCGCGGCTCGCCGTCGTCGCCGCGCTCGCCGTCGCGATCCAACTCGCCCCGCTCGGCGCGCCGCTCCTCCTCTCGACCGACGCGTGGACGTACTGGGACTACGGCCGGATCGCGGCCGTGCACGGCGGGAATCCGTACGCGGATCCGCCGAGCGCGTACGCGGGCGACCCCGCCTTTCCACACGTGGGTGCGGCCTGGCGCGACACGACCTCCGTGTACGGGCCCGCGTTCACGCTCGCCACGGAGCCGCTCGCGCTCGCGGCGGGCACGTCGCCCTCCGCGGCGGCGTGGCTGTTCAAGACCCTCGCGGCGGCGGCGATCGTCGCGGCTGCGGGACTCGCCGCGCGCCTCTCGCGCCGCCCGGCGTTCGCGCTCGCGTTCGTCGGCTGGAACCCGGTGCTCGCCCTGCACTTCGGCGGGGGCGGGCACAACGACGCGTGGATCGCGCTGCTCGTCCTCGCCGCGCTCGCGCTCGGCGCCGTCGGACGGCGCCAGCTCGCGGGCGCCGCGTGGGCCGCCGCGGCCCTCGTGAAGTGGGTGCCGCTCCTCTTCCTGCCGCTCCGCGCACTCGAGGCTCGCGCGAGTGGGCGCCGCGTCGGCCACCTCGGCTTCGCCGTGACGGCCACTCTGCTTGTGGGGGCCGCCACGTGGCGCTACGGGTTCGACTGGATCGGCGCCTTCGCGTCGCTCGCGCGAAACGCGAACGGCGAGACTCGGTTCGCGCTCCCCAGCCGCCTGAGCGCGCTCGGGATCCCCGACGGCGTCGCGACGGCCACGCTTGCGCTCGCGTTCGTCGCGGCGTACGTGTGGCTGCTGCGCGAGGCGTGGCGCGGCCGCGCGCGTCTCGGGCTCGCGGCGGCGCTGCTCCTGCTCGCGGTGCCGTACCTCGCGCCGTGGTACACGGCGTGGACAGTTCCGCTCGCGGCCGCGGAGGACGATCGCCCGGCGCAGTGGCTCGGGTTCGCGCTGTGCGCGTACCTCCTGCCGCAGACGGTCCCGATCTGACACGGCCACGCCGCGCGCACCCGCGCTACCGGCGCCGGAACACGAGCACGCCGTCCTCCGAGAAGACGAGCCGCCACGCGTCGTCGCGGCGGAGGCGCGCGATCGCGGCCGCGTGGGGCAGCGGCGCGATCCGGTCGGAGTACCCGGGCTCGGTCTCGTCGACGGCCACCCACTCCGCGTCGTGCAGGTACGGGAAGCTCAGGATCCGGCGGCGCTCCGAGAGGTGCCCGCCGAGCGAGTTGGACGTGCTGACGACGGCCGAGTCGGGAACCAGCTCCGTCGCGCGCAGGGCCGCGCGGTCGTGCGCGCTGACGTCGAAGGTGCCGGTGGCGAGACGCTCGGCTCCCGGGAACGCGGCCCACACCGGGAGCGGGCCGAGTGCGTACCCGGCGGCGAGCGACACCGCGACGAGGGCTCCGGCCGCGCGCTCGGCCACACGGGGTCGCCCTCGCGCGAGCCGAGCGACGCCGAGCACCGCGCCTGCGTACACGAACGGCAGCGTGGCGGCCGAGTAGTGGAAGTGGATCGACGTCTGCGTCCGTGTCGCGGAGAGCAGGTTGAGCAGGAGCTCGGGTAGCGCGGCGGCGAGCAGCAGCGGCGCGGCGAGGCAGGCGCCGAGCACGGGCAGGAGGAGCTGCAGCAGGAACGCGGCGTCGCGCTGCTCCGTCAGCGCGCGCGCGACGGTTGCGGGCTCCTCGAGCAGCGTCCGCGCGACGCCGCCCGCGCTGCCGCCGACGTGGGCGTACCGCCCGTAGAAGCTCGACGCGCCCTCGGGGCTGAAGTGCGGGATGACGAGGCCGAGCGCGAGCGCGGACACCGCGACGCCGCCCGCCGCGGCGAGCGCGCCCGCGCGCCACTGCCGTCGCGAGAGCGCGTACCAGGCGCCGAGCCCGGCGACGGCAAGCCCGACGTGCTCCTTCGTCGCGACCGCGAGCAGGGCGAAGACCAGGAACGGAACCATCCGCTGCTCGTCGAGGTACCAGATCGCGAAGAGCAGGAACGGCGTCGCGAGCGCGACGGGATGGAACTCGCTGAGGGTCTGCCAGTGCAGCGCCGGCGAGAGGAGGTACGCGAGCGCGAGTCCCAGTGCCACGCGCTCCGAGCCGAGGTGCTTCCGCGCGAGCCAGAACACGGGCAGCGCGCCGAGCGCCGTGGCGGCCGCCTGGACGGCCAGGAGGAGGTTCGGGCTCGGCCACAGCCACCAGAGCGGCGCGAAGAGGGCGAGGATCGGGTCGAAGTGCGCGCCCAGGCGGACGAACTGCTCGCCGCCGAGGCTCGTCGCCTCGAGCGGTCGACCGTGCGAGGTCGACCACACGGCCTGGGCCATGTTCCCGAGGTCGAATCGCCCCGTCTCGAAGGAGGCGTGCCGCAGCATCGAGAGCGCGCCGAAGCCGAGCGCGAACGCGGAGACGGCGAGCGACAGGAGCGGCTGCGGGCGCAGTCGGCGCAGCACGGCCGGAGCCTAGAGCAGCCGCTCGAGCAGGGCGCGCCACTCGGCGCCGAGAACGTCCTCGCTCGCGCGCGCGCGGTACGCCGCGTGCCCCCCCGCGCTGAGGCGCGCAGCGAGGTCGCGCTCGGTCGTCAGCCGTCGCAGCGCCCGCGCCAGCGCCTCGGGGTCGCCCGCCGGAACGAGCAGCGCGCTCTCCCCGTCGACGAGCAGCTCCCGCGCGGCCGGCGTGTCGGCGGTGACGAGCGGCGTCGCGCACGCGAGTGCCTGGAACACCTTGTTCGGGATCACGCGTGTGGCCTTCGCGGACGTCCCGAAGATCCCGAGCGCGCACGCGGCGCTCCGCAGCTCGTCGCCCAGCCGCTCGTACGCGACCCACCGCACCCACTCCACGTTCGGCGGGCGGCGCTCCAGGAGCGCGTCGAGCTGGCCGCTGCCGATCACCCGGAGCTCGACGTCGGGCGCGAGACGTGCGGCTTCGAGAATCGTCTCGAGGCCGTGCAGGGGAATCAGCTTCCCGACGAAGAGCGGCGGTCGGCGCGGCGCCCAACCGGGTGCGAACACGCGCTCCTCCGCGCCGACGAAGATCGACGCGACGCGCTCGCGCGGGAGGCCGCCGAGCTCCGCGAGGAACGCCGCGTGCGCCTCGGTGTCGGCGACGACGACGTCCGCGGCGCGCAGCGCGGCGCGGTCGAGCGCTCGCAGCGCCCGCGCGGCCGCGCTCGCGGCCCGGAAGCGCCGACGGTCCTCGACGAGCGTGTCCCACAGCGACACGAGCGGGTTGAACGCGACCGGCGCGCCGCGCGCCTGGCGTCGCGCCGCGGGAACGTCGAGGTGGCCCGGATACCCGACGACGACGGTGTCGAAGCGGCCGTCGACACGCCGCACGAGCCGTGCCTGCGCGCGGGCGAGCCGGAGCAGCGAGCGCGTCCCCGCGCGCCAGTTGTCGCGCTCGTCCCACACGGGCTCGTGCCGCTCGACGACGTCGACGCCGGCGCGCCGCAGCGCGGAGATCACCTGCGCGTTGCGGGGGTAGCGCCGCGCGTACGTCCCGAAGTAGAGGACTCTCAGCGCCGACTCCGACTCGTGGGCGCTCGTGCGGCCATTTCAGACGGACGTGCGCGTGAAGCGCACGTCCTGAAGTCGGCACCGCAAGCGGCGCCTCAGGACAGGATCTCGTCGACGTGCGCACGCCCACGCTCGCGGGCGCGCGTGCGTTGCTCGTGGTGGCTCGTGATCAGCTCACTCACGAGCCCGAGCGAGAAGAGCTGGAGCCCCACGACGACGAGGAGGACGCCGAGCGTGAGCAGCGGGCGGTGCCCGATCGCCTCGCCAAGCGCCTTCAGGATCGCCATGTACACGAGCACGCCCGAGCCGATCGCCCCGAGCACGAGCCCGAGCCCGCCGAAGAGGTGGAGCGGGCGGTGGCGGTAGCGCCCCATGAACGTCACCGTGAGCAGGTCGAGGAAGCCGCGCAGGTAGCGCTCGAGCCCGTAGCGCGAGCGCCCGTGCTCTCGCGCGCGGTGGTTGACGACGAGCTCCGAGACGCGGTAGCCCTCCTGGTGCGCGAGGACCGGGATGAAGCGGTGCAGCTCCCCGTACAGGTTCAGGCCGCGGACGACCTCGGCGCGGTACGCCTTGAGGCCGCAGTTGAAGTCGTGCAGCCGCAGCCCCGAGACGCGGCTCGTCACGCCGTTGAAGATCCTCGAGAGGAGGCGGCGCGAGAGCGGGTCGCGGCGCCGCGCCTTCCAGCCCGAAACGAGGTCGAAGCCCTCGTCGAGCTTCGCGAGTAGGCGCGGGATCTCGGCCGGGTCGTCCTGGCCGTCGCCGTCCATCGTGACGATCACGTCGCCGCGCGCGTGCTCGAACCCGGCGGCGAGCGCGGCCGCCTTGCCGAAGTTCCGTCGCAAGCGGACGACGCGGATCGAGTCGTCTGCGTCGTGGAGCCGGGTCAGCGCCGCGAACGTGCCGTCCGTCGAGCCGTCGTCCACGACGAGGACCTCCCACGGCTGCCCGAGCGCGTCGAGCGTGCGGCGGAGCTCGTCGACCAGGAGCGGCAGGCTCCGTTCCTCGTCGTGGGCCGGGATGACGATCGAGAGCACGGGGATAGCGTATGCAGGAGGTGCGCCCGTTGCTGACGATCGAAGAGGCGCAAGCGCGGATCCTCGAGCGGGTGCGGCCGCTTCCGGCGGAGGAGGTTCCGCTCGGGCGCGCTGCCGGGCGCGTGCTCGCGGAGCCGGCGAGCGCGCGGGTCGACCTGCCGCCGTTCGCGAGCTCGGCCATGGACGGCTACGCAGTGCGTGCGGCCGACGTCCCGGGGCGGCTGCGCGTCGTCGCGCGCGTCGCCGCAGGCCGTCCCGTCGCCCGCGAGCTCGGTCCGGGTGAGGCGATCGCCGTCGCGACCGGCGGCGTGGTTCCCGGCGGCGCCGACGCCGTCGTCCCCGTCGAGTATGTTGTCGGAGATGACAACAGCATCGACGTGGCTACGGGTATTCCTCCGGGCGAGAACGTCCGGCCGGCGGGCGGCGACGCCCACGCCGGCGCCGTCGTCGCCCCGGCGGGCACGCGCCTGGGGCCGCCGCAGCTCGCCGCGCTCGCCGCGGCAGGCGTCGCGACGGTCGCGTGCGCCCGCCCTCCTCGGGCGGCGATCCTCGCGACGGGAACGGAGCTCCGGCCGCCGGGCGACGTCCTGCGCCCCGGCGAGATCTACGAGGCGAACAGCTTCCTGCTCGCAGCCGCGCTCGCCGACGCGGGCGCCGCCGTGGACCGCCTCGCCCCCGTCGAGGACGAGGAGGAGCGACACCGCGCCGCGCTCGAGCGCGGTCTCGAGAGCGACGTGCTCGTCACCTCCGGCGGCGTCTCCGTCGGCCCGCACGACCTCGTGCGCGGGATCGAGGCGGAGCTCGGCGTCGAGGAGGTCTTCTGGGGCGTCGCCGTCAGGCCGGGGAAGCCGCTCTCGTTCGGCGTCCGCGGCGCGACGCTCGTCTTCGGCCTTCCCGGCAACCCCGTCTCGGTGCTCGTCGGCTTCGAGCTCTTCGTGCGCCCCGCCATGCTCGCGCTGCAGGGCGCCGCCGAGCCGCTGCCGCGCTACGCGCGCGGGCGGCTGCGGAGCGCGGTGCGACGGATGCCCGAGCGCGACCAGCTCGTCCGCGCCGTCGTCGAGCACCGCGACGATGGCGAGGTCCTGCTCCAGCCGCTCGAGGGGCAGGAGTCGCACATGATCGTCCGCGCGGCGCGCGCGTCGGCGCTCGTGCTCGTACCGCGCGGCGAGGGTGAGCTCGCGGCGGGCGCGAGCGTGCGCTACCTCGACGTCCGCTAGGCCTCGGGCTCGGGCGCCCGGGGGCGAGCGTGATCGCCCTCCCGCGCGGAGGCGTCACGCGGACCGCCTCCGCGTAGGCGATGTAGCGGTGCGAGGCGGAGAAGCGCGGATGGCACGCCTGGAGGGCGAGCAGCTCGCGCCCGCGCGAGCGCAGCATCTCGAACCGGTGCGAGGGCACGATCCTGTGGCCGGCGATCCGGTACTCGAACGTGGCGTACGGAAGCTCCACCGTGACGCGGTCGCCGCGCCGCAGCCGGTCGATCCGCGAGAACGGCGCGCAGTACGTGGTGCGGTGGCCGGCGACGTACACGAGCTCGCCCCTCGCCCGGGACGAACGCGGCCGGCGGCTGCCCGCGCAGGTTGTCGAGGTCGAGTCGCGAGCCGGCGTAGCGACCGGGACCACGTTTCAGCGACTGCGGGTCGGTCCCGTTCACGAGCACGACGTCGAGCCCGAGCCGCGGGATCGAGAGGCGGCCGACGGCCTCCGCGCGCCCGAGGCTCGCCCGGTACCGCCGGGCGTCGAGGCGGATCTGCCGCCGCGCGGCCACGAGCGACGCGCCGGCGGCACGACGGTCGAACGCGGCCAGGCGCTGCTCGTACCTCGCCGCGAGCTCGCGCTGCTCGAGCCGCGTGTAGACGTACGTGAACGGGCCCTGCCACTGCCAGACGGAGAGCGCCCACAGCAGCGTCCCCGCGCCGGCCACGATCAGGAGCGTGCCGAGATGGCGAGCGAGCCGTCGCATCAACTCTGCAACGCCTCGGCCTCTCCGAGCGATGCGCGCCGTCGCGCGCGCGCCGTCGCGACGGTCCGCCCCGCGAGCTCGCGGAGGACGCCGCGCGGCCGGCGCTCGTCGACATCGGGATACGGCGCGTACCGGCCCGCGGTGAGTGCCGCGAGCTGCGCGGCCGCCGCCGCCCAGAGGAGGAAGACCAGCACGCTCGTCGCGGGGACGTAGCCGACTCCGACGAGCGCCGCGAGGTACCACGGCGCGTCGAAGCCGAGGTCGAAGCGGAGCGCGAACGACGCGAGCAGGAGCAGCGGCCCGACGAGCCCGAGGGCGAAGACGGCGGCGCGGGCCCAGGCCGCGTGCCCTCGCACTTGCGGGAGCCAGAGCCACGCGTGCAGCGACGGCAGGAGCAGCAGCAGCGCGTAGGGGTTCGTCGCCACGACCACCAGCGAGAGCACCGCCAGGACGAGCAGCGCCGCGGTGTACCCGGCGAGCTCGTCGGGCGACGTCACCGGCCGCCGCGGCAGCAGCCGGTCGCGCACGACGAGCCACGCGCACGCCGAGACGAGGCCTAGGCCCGCGATACCGAGCAGCGGCCACGAGGTGGCGGCTTCGCTGTCGGGCGCGAGCGGGCGCGGGTCTCCGTCGGGCCATGCGCCGAGCACCGCCAGCGCTCCGAAGACCGCGCCGCCGAAGAGCCAGAAGAGGGCGCGGCTGCGGTAGCTGCGCAGCGCCGGCGCGAGCGAGACGCGCCTGCGCCGGCAGCGAGCGAAGAGGTCGACCGCCGCGGCGAGGAACGGTAGGAGGCACGCGATCAGGACGAGTTGCACGGCCCAGCCGAGGACGAGGCGCGAGCCGAGGTAGATGAACCCGGCCTCGCCACCTCTGAGCGCGAGCCCCTCGTCGACCGACGCGACGAGCGCCTGCGCCGCGCGCCCGACCTCGCCGAGCCGGCGCCGGTCGAGCGCGGCCGCGGTGTCGACGAACGCCGGCGGAGGCCGCTCGCCCGACGTGGTCAGCGTCACGGCCGGGACGCCGCGGGCGACGAACGGGGCCTGCTCGTGCAGGCTGAACGGGAACGCGAGGTCGAGGAGCTGCCGCAGCGCGCTCGCGCGGGCCGGCTCCTCCCTCGCCTGCTCGAGCACGCGGCGCGACGCAGTGCGCAGGAGAACCGGCGATCCCGAGCGCGGACCGTCGCCGGCGAAGACGATTCGGGGCGTGCCGCGCCCCGCGGCGGCGTCGATGCCGACGACGGCGACGACGCGCTCGCCGTACACCCGCTGGCGTGCGAGATGAGCGGCGCCGAGCGCGCCCCACGCGCCGCCGTCGCTCGACACGAAGGCGATCGTGTGCGCGGGCTTGACGCGCCTCGCGGCCGTCGTCCCGGGGACCTCGGCGTACGCGCGCGCAAGCTCCACGAGGACGGCGGTGCCCGACGCGTTGTCGTTCGCGCCCTCGCTCGTTCCGACGTTGTCGCGGTGGGCGAGCACGACGATCGTCTCCGGCGCGCGGCCTGGCACGGTGGCGATCAGGTTCCGCAGTCGCACGCGCCCGCGACCGGGGATCGTCGCGTGGAACGGCTGGTCCTGCACCTCGAAGCCGTACGAGCGCATCTGCCGTGACCACCACGACGCGGCGCCGAGCGATCCCGGCGCGCCGGGGGAGCGGTCCGGGTAGTCGGTCGCGAGCTCCGCCGCGAGCAGGCGCGCGGAGCCGGCGTCGAACGCGGGTGGGAGCGCCGGAGCCGGGAGCGGCTCGGGGCTCGAGACGCTGAACGCCGCGACGAGCAACGGGAGTCCGACGAGCAGCCACGTCCCGCGATACATCCGTCCGTTGACCGGGCGCTCGAGCGAGCCGCGCCGCGTCCGTCGCCGCTCAGGACGGGGCGGGGGGGTCGACATGGCACGGCTATAGTAGGGACAGGGACGAAACGACGGCCCGGCAGGCACGCTTCGCCCATGCACGACGCCTCGACCATCCTCCTCGTCGACGACGAGGACTCCGTCCAGAAGCTGCTCACGTACCCGTTGGAGCGCGACGGGTTCCGCGTGCTGCAGGCCCGCGACGGCGAGGAGGCGCTCGCTCGCTTCGCGGACGACCGCGTCGACCTGGTGGTCCTCGACCTGATGCTGCCGCGCGTGGACGGGCTCGAGGTGTGCAAGCGGCTGCGCGCGCACAGCTCCGTGCCGATCATCATGCTCACGGCGCGCGACGACGAGCTCGACAAGGTCCTCGGGCTCGAGCTCGGGGCGGACGACTACATCACGAAGCCGTTCTCGATCCGCGAGTTCCGGAGCCGGGTCCGCGCGCTCCTGCGCCGCGCCGCCGCCCCGCGTCGCGAGGGCGCGGAGCCGGAGGTGATCGAGGCCGACAGCGTGCGGATCGACGTCGGGCGCCGCGTCGTGAGCGCGGGTGGCAAGCCGGTTCAGCTGACGTACGTCGAGTTCGAGCTGCTGCGCGCCCTGGCGGCGAACCCCGGGCGTGTCTTCTCGCGCCAGAGCCTGCTCGAGGCGCTCTGGGGCGGCTCGCAGTACCGCGAGCCGCGGACGATCGACGTCCACGTCCGCCACCTGCGCGAGAAGCTCGAGCGCGACCCCGCCACCCCGGAGCTGATCTTCACCGTGCGCGGCGTCGGCTACCGCTTCCGCGACGTATGAGCGCCATCCGCGGCGTCGGCGCGCGTCTCAGCCTCGCGCTGTCGCTCGTCGTCGCGGTCGCGCTCGGCGTCGTCTACCTGATCGTCGTCCCGCGGCTGGAGCGGAACCTCGTCGACGCGAAGCTCGATCAGCTCTCGCGTACCTCGGCCGTCGTCGCCTCGCGCTTCCCGTACCTCTCGATCGGTGGCTTCGGCGGCGAGGCGGTGCTCGACGCGTACCTGCGCGAGGCCGAGGACGCGACGAACGCGCGCGTCGCCCTCTACCACCCGCTCGCGGCGCGAGAGCAGCGTGGCCGCGACGCGGACGTCGCCGACGACGAGATCGGCTTGGAGGCCGCGCTGACGTACGCGCCGGCCCGCGGAACCGTCGAGCGGGACGGGCTGCGCCTCGCAGAGGTCGCGTATCCCGTGCCCGACGACACGGGTCGCACGGCCGTGCTCCTGTTCTCCGCATCGCTCGACGACACGCTCGCGAACGTGAAGCTCGTCTCGCGCCGGTTGCTCGTCGCCGGCGCCGGCGGCGTGCTCGTCGCGCTCGCGCTCGGGTTCGGGGGCGCGTCGCTCTTCGCGCGGCGGCTCCGGCGCCTCGAGCGCGCCGCGGAGCGCATCGCCGGCGGCGAGCTGGACGAGCCCGTCGTCGACCACGGACGCGACGAGGTCGGCGAGCTGGCGCGGGCGTTCGAGCGCATGCGCGGCCGGCTCGCGCAGCTCGAGCACGCACGGCGCGAGTTCATCGCGAACGCCTCGCACGAGCTGCGCACGCCGATCTTCTCGCTCGGCGGCTTCCTCGAGCTGCTCGCAGACGAGGAGCTCGACGAGCAGACGCGGCGCGAGTTCCTCGTGACCATGCAGGAGCAGGTCGAGCGCCTGACGCGGCTCGCGACCGACCTCCTCGACCTCTCGCGCCTCGACGCCGGACGGCTGCACGTCGAGCGCGAGCGTGTCGATCTGGAGCGGGTCGCCGAGGTGCTCGTGGAGGAGTTCGCGGCGCTCGCCCGCACGACGGCGCACGACCTCGCGGTCGAGGACGGCGCCGCCGCCGCCGCTCTGGCGGACGAGCAGCGCGCGCTCCAGATCGGCCGCATCCTCGTCGAGAACGCGCTCTGCCACACGCCCGCGGGCACGCCGATCCGGCTTCGGGTCGCGCGCGAGCAGGGTTCGGCCGTTTTGGCCGTCGAGGACGAGGGGCCGGGGATTACGGCCGAGCACCTGCCGCACGTGTTCGACCGCTTCTACCGCGTGGACGGCGGTCGCGCCTCCGGCAGCGGGCTGGGGCTCGCGATCGCGCGCGAGCTCGCGCAGCTGATGGGCGGCACGCTCGAGGTCGCGTCGAGCCGCGGCGGGACGTCGTTCCGCGTGATCCTCCCCGCCGCGACGGCGCGACCCGTCGCGGAGCACGCACTCGCCTGAGCGCGGCCGCGCTTTCACGTGAAAACGAGGCGGCGGGGCTACAGTACGCCGCTCGATGCGCCCGACCGCCCTCGCCGTCGTCGCCCTCGTCTCGGCCGTTCTGGGCGGGGTCGCCGTCCTCGCGGTCGGAGCGGCCGCGGGGTGGATCGGCGAGCCCCGGACGGAGACGGTCGTCGTCGAGCCGGCCGCGGTGCCTGCCGACGTCGACGAGCCTCGGGCGGTCGCCGCGCCCGCAGCACCGCTCACCGGCAACGGCTTCGATCCCGCGCGCCTGTACGCGGCGCGCGCGCCCGGCGTCGTCACCGTGTACGCGCTGTTCGGCGAGCATGCGCAGGACGGGCAGGCAGCGCAGGGGTCGGGCTTCGTCGTCTCGGGCGACGGCTACGTGCTGACGAACGCGCACGTCGTGACCGACGCGGGCGAGCGCCCCGGCGCCGACGTGCGCCCGGCTGCGCGGCTGTTCGTCGAGTTCACGGACGGAGAGCGCGTGCCGGCCGAGCTCGTCGGCTGGGACGTCTACGTCGACGTCGGCGTGCTGCGTGTCGACCCGAAGCGGCACCCGCTGACGCCCCTCCCGCTCGGCGACTCGTCGCGGGTCGTCGTCGGCGAGCCCGTGGCGGCGATCGGAAGCCCGTTCGGCGAGCAGAGCTCGCTCTCCGTCGGCGTCGTCTCCGCTACGGGACGCGCGATCGACTCGCTGACAGCGGAGCCGTACGACATCATCGACGCGATCCAGATCGACGCGCCCATCAACCGCGGGAACTCGGGCGGGCCGCTGTTCGACGCGCGCGGGCGCGTGATCGGCATCAACGCCCAGATCAGGAGCACGTCGGGCACGGCCGAGGGGGTCGGCTTCGCGGTGCCGATCAACGCGGCGCGCCGCTCGATGCGCCAGCTGATCGAGAGCGGGCGGGTGCCGTACGCGTACGTGGGGATCACGACCGACGACCTGACGCCGGGCATCGCGCGCCGCCTCGGGTACGCCGCGTCGCGCGGCGCGCTGATCGTCGACGTGAAGCCGGGCCCGGCGCGGCGGGCGGGCCTGCGGGGCGGCTCGAAGACGGTCGAGCTCGAGGGGCGCGAGCTGACGACCGGCGGCGATGTCGTCGTCGCGATCGACGGCCGCCGCGTCCGCAGCGGCGCCGATCTCGTGCGGATCGTCACGGGCCGGCTCCACCCGGGCCAGGTGGCGACGTTCACCATCGTGCGCGGCGCGCAGCGCCTGAACGTGCCCGTCCGGCTCGCCGAGCGCCCGGACGACCCGTCGTGACGCGAAAGAACCCGCACTTTCCCGATTAGAAGCAGCGGGAGACGGGCAACGTCCGCGTAGTGGGCGTCGCCGGCGAGCATGCGATCCGACTGACCATCCCTGCTAAGGCGGAGTACATCACGCTGGGGCGCCTCGCCCTCACGGGGCTCTCACGCCTGCGCGAGCTCTCGCACGAGAACCTTGCCGACCTGAAGCTGGCGCTGACCGAGGCCTGCTCGAACTCCGTCCGCCACGCATACCCCAACGGACAAGGCGTGGTCGAGATCGTCTACGACCTGCAGCCGGACCGGCTGGTGATCGAGGTCGCCGACAACGGCGGGGGCTTCGACTTCTCGGAGCGCGGGCCGGGCGATGCCGAGCTGAGCGAGGGAGGCCTCGGGATCGCGATCATCGAGTCGATCGCGGACGAGCTCGAGATCGGACCCCGCGAGAACGGACAGGGCTCGCGTCTGCGGTTCGTAAAGCTTTTGCGCTAGCCGCGCCGGCGGCGGGTGCGGCGTCGAGCGCTCCCGGTATCGTGCGGCGCGGTCGACCCTCAAGCGGCTGCGACTCCTACCACATGCTCCCGGTCGTCAACGTCGGTCACAAGTCGCTGGGCGACTACGCGACGATCGCGACGCGCGGGCTCATGGAGGAGATCCGCCGCCTCGCGGAGCCGCTCGCCGGCAAGCGCGTCGTCCATCTCTCGGCGACCGCGTTCGGAGGCGGTGTCGCGGAGATCAACTACACGCTGATCCCGCTGATGGCGGACGCCGGCCTCGACGTCGAGTGGCGGATCATCCAGGGACAGGACGAGTTCTTCAACGTCACGAAGACGATCCACAACGCGCTCCAGGGCAATCCGCAGGGCCTGACCGCGGAGCAGGAGCAGATCTTCATGCGCTACAACGCGCAGAACGCGGCCGAGTTCGACGACGACTACGACTTCGTCGTCGTGCACGACCCGCAGCCCGTCTCGATGATCGACCACTTCCCGGACTCGCAGGCGAAGTGGACGTGGCGCGGGCACATCGACTTCTCGACGCCGAACTGGGACGTCTTCAACTTCCTGCTCCCGTCGATCTCCCACTACGACGCCGCGATCTTCCACATGCGCGAGTACGTCCCGGACGCGCGGAACCTGCCCGAGTGCTTCATCTGGCCGCCGGCGATCGACCCGCTCGCGCCGAAGAACATGGCCCTTTCGCCCGAGGACGCGGCCTACATCGTCGACCAGTTCGGGATCGACGTCGAGCGGCCGCTGCTGACCCAGGTGTCGCGCTTCGACCCGTGGAAGGACCCGCTCGGGGTGATCGACGCGTACCGCGGCGTCAAGGACCGGTTCCCGGAGGTGCAGCTCGCGCTCGTCGGCTCGATGGCTCACGACGACCCCGAGGGCTGGGACTTCTACAACAAGACCGTTGCCTATGCTGACAACGACCCCGACATCTTCATCCTCTCGAACCTGAACAACGTCGGCTCGGTCGAGGTGAACGCGTTCCAGGTGCACTCGGCCGCGGTGATCCAGAAGTCGATCAAAGAGGGCTTCGGCCTCACGGTCTCCGAGGCGCTCTGGAAGGCCCGGCCGACCGTCGCCGGGCGCGTGGGCGGGATCGTCGTCCAGATCGAGGACGGGCAGACGGGGTGGCTGGTGGAGTCGCCGGACGAGTGCGCCGACGCGTGCATCGAGGCCCTGCGCGATCCGACGGAGGCGCGTGTGCGCGCGCTGAAGGGGAAGGAGGCGGTGCGCCGGAACTTCCTCACGCCGCGCCTGCTGCGCGACTGGCTCGCACTCTTCAACCGCCAGCTCGGGAACGAGACCGCGGGCGTCGAGCTCGCCAGCGTCGCGGCCTAGGCGACCTGACGGCAGTACGCTGCGCCGCGCCATGAGCCGGCGCCAGATCATCGTCGTCTCCAACCGCGGACCAGTCGGCTTCACGCGCGACGCGGCCGGCGCGCGCGGCGCGCGGCGCGGCGGCGGCGGCCTCGTGACCGCGCTCCGGAGCCTCGTCTCGCACCACGACGTGACGTGGATCGCGAGCGCGATCAGCGAGGAGGACCGCGCGGTGGCGGCCGACGCGGGCGACGGCGCGGTCGACGAGACGGCGCGTGACGGCTCGCCGTACCGCCTGCGCCTCGTCGCGCACGACGCGATCGCCTACGACTGGTTCTACAACGTCGTCTCGAACCCGGTGCTGTGGTTCCTCCAGCACTACCTCTGGCCGCTCGCGGCGGCGCCGAGCGCCGATCCCGGACTGCACCACGCGTGGCACGAGGGCTACGCGCGCGTGAACCGGAACTTCGCGGAGGCCGTGCTTGCGGAGCTCGAAGCGCGGCCGGGCGCGACGGTCTTCTTCCACGACTACCACCTCTACCTCGCGCCGCAAATGGTCCGAGAGGCGCGGCCGGACGCGCAGCTCGCGCACTTCGTCCACGTGCCGTGGCCGCAGCCGGACTACTGGCACGTCCTGCCCGAGGCGCTGCGGCGCGTCGTGCACGAGAGCCTGCTCGCGAACGACGTCGTCGGGTTCCACACGTCGCGCTGGGCCCGGAACTTCCTCCGCTCGTGCGAGCAGGTGGCCGGGGCGTCCTGCGACGACCCGGGCGGCGCGCTCCTGCTCGACGGACGCCGCACGCTCGTCACGAGTCACGCGATCTCCGTCGACCCGCAGGAGTTCGACGAGCTCGCGGCGAGCGACGCCGTCCTCGCCGCGGAGCGGGAGATCGCCGCGCGACGGCCCGAGAAGCTGATCGTCCGCGTCGACCGCACGGACCCGTCGAAGAACGTCGTCCGCGGCTTCCGCGCGTTCGAGCTCTACCTCGACGCCCACCCCGAGATGCACGGCCGCGTCGCGATGCTCGCGCTGCTCGACCCGTCGCGGCAGGACATCCCGGAGTACTCCGAGTACCTCGGCGCGATCCAGCGGACGGCACGGCAGGTGAACGACCGCTTCCAGCGCCTCGGCTGGACCCCGATCGACCTCCAGATCCGCGACGACTTCCCGCAGGCGGTCGCGGCTTACAAGCAGTTCGACGTCCTGCTCGTGAACGCGATCTTCGACGGGCTCAACCTCGTCGCGAAGGAGGCGCCCCTCGTCAACGAGCGCGACGGCGTGCTCGTCCTGTCCGAGAATGCGGGCGTGCACGAGGAGCTGGCGGAGTGGGCGATCTCGGTCAACCCGTTCGACCTGGTCGGCCAGGCGAACGCGATCCACGCCGCGCTCGAGCTCCCTCCGGAAGAGCGCCGCGCGCGGCTCGACGCGATCCGCGCCCACGTGCGCCGGAACGACCTCGAAGTCTGGATCGACGCGCAGCTCGCGGACTTCGACCGCGCGGGCGCGCCGAGCTGACGGGGCTACGATCGCGTACGTGAGCGAGCTGTCGCACGTCGACGCGTCCGGAGCCGTGCGGATGGTCGACGTCGGCGGCAAGCCACCATCGCGTCGGCGCGCCCGGGCGGAGGCGACGCTGCGGATGGCTCCGGAGACGGCGCGCCGCCTGCGGGAGCTGCCGAAGGGCGACGCGCTGGCGACCGCGCAGCTCGCAGGGATCATGGCCGCGAAGCGGACGAGCGACCTGATCCCGCTCTGCCACCCGCTTCCCCTGACGCACGTCGACGTCGCGCTGGAGGTCGCAGACGATGCCGTCGCGATACGCGCCACGGCCGAGACGACCGCGCAGACCGGCGTGGAGATGGAGGCGCTCGTCGCGGCCACGATCGCCGCCCTGACCGTCTACGACATGGCCAAGGCGATCGACGCGGACATGACGGTCTCGGCGGTTCGTCTGGTGGAGAAGGTGAAGGAGCCCTCGTGAAGGCCGGGGTGCTGACGGTCTCCGACGGCGTCTTCCGCGGCGAGCGCGAGGACGAGAGCGGCGACCTCCTCGCGCGCTTGCTCGACGAGCGCGGCTACGACGTGACGCGCGCCGTCGTCCCGGACGAGCGGCCGGCCGTCGCGGACGGGATCGCCGCGCTCGCCAAGGACGCGCGGCTCGTCCTGACGACCGGCGGCACCGGCGTCGCCCCGCGCGACGTCACGCCCGAGGCGACCCTCGAGGTCCTCGACCGCCCGGCGCCGGGGATCGCGGAGGCGATCCGCGCGGACGCGGCGGCGAAGACGCCGCACGGTCTGCTCTCGCGCGGCGTCGCCGGGATCCGCGGCGAGACGCTGGTCGTCAACCTGCCCGGGTCGACCGGCGGCTGCCGCGACGGGTTCGCCGTGCTCGAGCCCGCGCTGGAGCACGCGCTCGAGCTCGTCGCGGGCCAGCCGAGCCGGCACGCGCAGACATGACCGCGACGGCGGTCGGACTGCCGAGGCGCCTGGCGTCGCTCGTCAAGCTCGAGCACACCGTCTTCGCGCTCCCGTTCGCATACGTGGGCGCTGTCCTCGCCACGGACGGCGACCCCGGCGCGCGCGGCCTCTTCTGGATCACCGTGGCGATGGTCGCGGCGCGCACGCTCGCGATGGCGCTGAACCGGCTCGTCGACGCCGAGCTCGACGCGCGCAATCCACGGACGGCCACCCGGGAGCTGCCGCGCGGCGCGCTCTCCCGGAGCCAGGTCGTAGGGCTCTGCGTCGCGTCTCTCGCGCTCTTCGTCGGCGCCGTCTGGCAGCTCCACTCGATCGTGCGCTGGCTCTGGCCGATCCCCGTCGCGCTCTTCGTCGTGTACCCGTACCTGAAGCGCTTCACGTGGGTCTGCCACCTCTGGCTCGGCGCGTCGCTCGGGCTGGCGCCGCTCGCGGCGTGGCTGGCGCTGACCGGCGAGCTGCCGTGGGAGGCGTGGTGCATCGGCGTCGCAGTCGCCCTCTGGGTCGCGGGTTTCGACCTCTTCTACTCGCTCTTCGACCTCGCCCACGACCGCGCGGCGGGGCTGCACTCGTGGGCGACGCGCTTCGGCGTCGAAGCGACGTTCTGGGGCGCGCGCGCCCTCCACGTCGCGACGCTCGCGCTGCTCGCGGTCGCAGGGGCCGGTCTCGGCCTGGGCCTCGCGTACTGGGTCGGGCTCGGCGTCGTCGCGCTGCTCCTCCTCTACGAGCACGCGATCGTCCGGCCGGGCGATCTGCGCCGGCTCGACACGGCCTTCTTCACGGTCAACGGCGTGATCAGCATCGTGCTGCTCGCCTTCGTGCTCGTCGACGCCTTCTAGCCGCGCGGGACGGCCGCGATTGCCGACGCGACACGCGACGGGAGCGGCGGGCGCGTGAGGACGCGGCCGCGCGGCACCCGCGCGACGCGCACCTGCCCGTCGGGCGCGATCCCATGCAGGAAGCCGCCGCGCGCGACCGCGAGCGGCGCGTTCCACGCCGCGGGTCCGTCGCCGATCGGAGGCCGGGGCCGACGACCCGGACGCGTGCTTCCGGCAGGCGCGGCAGCACCGCCACGCGCGCGCCGTCGAGCCAGGCGAGCGCGTAGGAGCCGGGGTCGAGCGGGAGGCGCCGGACAAACCGAGTCCTCGCGTCGACGACGATCAACTCCCGGGCCTCGCCGCGTCGGTGATCCCGGCGAGCCTGCGCCCGTCCGGGCTGAGCGCGAAGCCGTCCACGCGCGGTACCCGCGCGATCGCGGCCCTCCTCGTGCGCAGGTCGAGGCGTTCGAGCGAGCGTGGCGTGTTGAGGTACGCGTACCTGCTCCCGACGGCGGCGCCGAGCGCCCGACCTCCACGATGGACGGCTTCGAAGCGCCCGTGTCGGAGGCGGACGACGACGCTTCGAGCTTCGCCGGCCGCGAAGATGAGCAACTCGCTCGCGTTCGCGTCCCGGCACGAGATCGCCGTCGGATAGGCCGTACGCGGAACGAGCGACCTCGGGACGGCGGTCTCGCCGACGCGACGGAGCCGCGGGAGCGCTCGCACCGCGACAAGGAGTCGCTGCTCGTCGCGGACGAGCTCCGCGAGCTGCCGTCCCCCCGGGCAGACCGACAGCGCCACGCTCTCCCCGCGCCCGAGGCCGTAGGCGAGCGTGCGCCCGTTCCTGTCGAGCGCGATCGTCCGCGCGGGCGCGAAGCTGCCGCCGACGACGACTGCGGGGCGGCCCGAACCCGCCGGCGCCGGCAGCGGGCGGGCGGCGCGGCGGAGCTCCGCCGGCGAGATCTGGAGGCAGAGGCTCGAGCGCCAGACACCGCCGCGCCGGTCGAGGAAGAGGCCGATCGGGACGCCCGGCTCCGCCTCCAGCCCGCAGGACGCGCCGCTCTCGGCACTCTCGACCTCGATCCGCGCCGGCAGCCGCCCCTTGATCGCCGTCTCGACGCGAAAGGTGTAGACCGCGGCGTCGGCGGTCGAGCGCAGCGGCGGCGACTTCAGGCGCTTGTCCACGAGGACGCCGACGAACGCGGCGTCTGCGCGCGCCAGCGCCGCTCGCGGGTCGATGCCGGCGCACGAGCAGGCCGCGGCGGGTTCGACGCGAGCCGCGAGGACGGTTGCGACGAGCACGAACGACAACGCGGCTGCGCGTGCCATGCGCTGAAGATACGCCGCCGCGCCCCGTGCCGTCACCTCCCTAGACTGACGACGTGATCCGCGCGCGCGCGCTCGAGAAGCGCTTCGGGTCGAAGCGTGTGCTCCGCGACGTCGAGCTCGACGTCGAGCGGGGCGGCTTCGCCGTCGTGACGGGACCGAACGGGTCCGGGAAGACGACGCTGCTGCGGCTGTGCGCCGGGCTCGCCGCGCCGACGAGCGGCGAGCTCGAGTTGGGAGTCGAGCGCGGCCGGATCGGCTACCTCGGCCACGAGGCGCTCGTCTATCGCGAGCTCACGGCGCTCGAGAATCTCGACCTCTACGGCCGGCTCTACCGCGTGCCCGAGCGGCGCGAGCGCATCGGGATGCTGCTGGAGCGCTTCGGCCTCTGGGACGCGCGTCACGAGCGCGCCGGCGCGTTCTCGCGCGGGATGCTCCAGCGCCTTGCGCTTTGCCGCACGCTCCTCCACGAGCCCGACCTCCTGCTGCTGGACGAGCCGTTCAACGCGCTCGACGCCGACGGCGCAGCGCTGCTCGATCGGGAGCTCGTCGAGCTGCGCGGGGAGCGGGCGTTCCTCGTCGCGACACACGACCCCGCCCGCCTCGCCCCGCTCGCGCCGGAACACGTGGCGCTCGCAGGAGCCAAGTAACACTTTGTTACTTGCGTATGCACGTGACGTGGCGGCGCTCGCGCGCAAGGACCTCCTGCTCGAGCTCCGCGGCCGCGAGACGCTGCCCGCGATGCTGCTCTTCGTCGTCGCGATGCTCGTTGCGTTCCGCTTCGCGCTCACCGGCGAGCAGAGCGACGCCGCGGCCGGCCTGCTCTGGGTCGCGATCCTGTTCACGGCGCTGCTCGGGCTCGGGCGCGCCTTCGTGCCGGAGCGCGAGCAGGGCGTGCTGGACGGGCTCGTGCTCGCCCCGTGCGACCGGAGCGCGATCTGGCTGGGGAAGCTCCTCGCGACGCTCGCGTTCCTCGTCCTCGTCGAGCTCGTGGCGCTGCCCGCGTTCGCGCTCTTCTTCGAGCCGCTGAGCGGCCAGACGATCGCCGCGGTCGCGCTCGCCAACGTCGGGATCTGCGCGGTCGGGACGCTGCTCGCCGCGATGGCCGTCGCGGCGCGCGCGCGCGAGCTCCTGCTGCCGCTGCTCTTCCTCCCGCTGGCGCTTCCGATCGTCGTCGGAGGCGTCGGGGCGACGGTGGCGGAGGACGCCGGGCGGTACCTCGGCTTCCTCGCGCTCTACGACCTCGTATTCGCGATACTTGCCTGGGCCACCTTTGAGTACGTCGTCGTTGAATAGCAGGGGCTTCTTGTTCGCCTGCGCGTCCGTGCTGCTCCTCGGCGGCGGAGTCGCGCTGGCGCTCCTGTGGGCGCCCGAGGACGCCGACCAGGGCATCAGCCAGCGCATCTTCTACATCCACGTCCCGGTCGCGCTGACCGCGTATGCGTGCTTCGGCTGGGGCGCGTGGAAGGCGCTGCGTCACCTGTGGACGCGCGGTGAGCGGTACGACCTCGAGAGCTACACGGCGATCCACATGGGCACGATCTTCGGACTGCTCACGCTCGTAACCGGGTCGATCTGGGCGAAGATCTCGTGGGGCGTCTGGTGGAGCTGGGGCGAGCGCCAGCTCGTGCTCTTCCTGATCCTGTTCCTCTTCTACTCGGCGTACTTCATGCTCCGCTTCTCGGTCGACGCGGGGCCGGCGCGCGCGAACCTCTCCGCCGTCTACGCGCTCTTCGGCGTCGTGCTGATCCCGGTCAGCTTCCTCGCGATCCGGCTCGCGGAGAACTTCATCCATCCCGTCGTGTTCACGCGCGAGGGCCCGCAGATGGCGGGCAGCATGTTCGCGACGTTCCTCGTCTGCCTCGCAGGCACGCTCGCGCTCGCGGGCGCGCTCTACTCGAACGAGCTCACCGGCAAGCGCCTCGACGAGCGCCTGCTCGAGCTGCGCGAGCTGCTGGCATGAGCGCCGGGGAGAAGTACCTCGCGGCGGCGTACGCGGTCGTACTCGGGGCGGTGCTCGCGTACGTGGCGATCATCGCGCTGAAGCTCGCGCGGATGGAGCGCGAGCTCGACGAGCTCGCGCAGCTCGCCCGCGGCCGGAGGCCGGCGGGTGGCTGAGCTCCTCTTCTGGCCGGCGCTGCTCGCGTACGGCGAGGCGGCCGTCGCGTACGGTGCCGAGGCGCGCCGGCCGGGGTTCGCGGGGCGGCTCGCGATCTGGGGCGTGCGCGTCGGCTGGCTGCTCCAGACGGCGCTGCTCGCGACGCAGGGCGCCCGAGCCGACGGCTTCCCGTGGTCGAGCTGGGGCGGCGCGCTCAACCTCTTCGCGTGGCTCGTCGTCGCCGCGTACCTGATCTGGGGGTGCCGTCCGCGCTTCCGGCTGCTCGGGCTCGCCGTGATGCCGCTCGCCGCAGTGCTGCTCGCGCTCGCGTACGTCGGCGGCGGCTTCGCCGCTCGTGGCGACCACCCCGGGACACTGCTCGCGCTCCATGTGGCCGTGATGCTCGCGGCGTTCGCCGGCTTCACCCTCGCGGCCGGGTTGTCCGCGTTCTTCCTCTGGCACGAGCGCGGCCTCAAGCGGCGCGAGCCGCGGATCCTGCGCCTGCGCGTGCCACCGCTCGAGACACTCGACCGGCTCGCGGCGCGCTCGTTGACGGTCTCGTTCGGCGCGCTGACGCTCGCGATCGCCCTCGGCGTCGTCAGCCTCGCCCGCGACGGGGGCCGCTTCGACGCCGCGATGGCCGCGACGCTCGCCGCGTGGCTCGTCTATGCGCTCTTCGTCCTTCTGCGTTCGCGCGCGGGGCTGCACGGGCGTCGTGCCGCCCACGTCTCCCTGGCCGGATTCGCGCTCGTCGTTCTCGTGCTCCCGATCACGCACTTCGCATGAGGCTCGGCCTCGTCGGGATCTCGCACCACCGCGCGCCCGTCGAGCTGCGCGAGCGTGTCGCGCTCGACGCCGACGGCGCGGCCGCGCT
The DNA here is from genome assembly GCA_030446625.1 of Gaiellaceae bacterium. Taxonomy (GTDB): domain Bacteria; phylum Actinomycetota; class Thermoleophilia; order Gaiellales; family Gaiellaceae; genus JAUJMY01. Next base: position 48,903 of record JAUJMY010000001.1, on the reverse strand, counting down.
CGCCCGGGCGCTCGCCGTCGACGGCGCGGAAGCGGTGTGCCTCTCCACCTGCAACCGGACGGAGCTCTACCTCGCGCACGCCGACCCCGCGTCGGCCAAGGCGCAGGCTGCGGAGGCGCTGGACGCGCTGTCGGGCCTCGAGTCGCAGCAGCTCTCGCCGGCGCTCTACCGGCTACGGGACGAGGCCGCCGCGCTCCACCTCTTCCGCGTCGCGGCGGGGCTGGACTCGATGGTCCCGGGCGAGGGCGAGATCCTCGGCCAAGTGCGGGCGGCCTACGAGCGCGGCGCGCCGGGGACTCTGCTCGACCGTCTCTTCCGCCAGGCGCTCCACGCCGGGAAGAAGGCGCGCACGCACACGGCGATCGCCGAGAGTCCGGCGTCCGTCTCGGCGGCTGCGGCGGCGCTCGCGCAACAGGTCTTCGGCGAGCTCGACGGGCGGCGGATCCTCCTCGTCGGCGCCGGCAAGGTCAGCGATCTCGCGGCCCGGAATCTTCTCTCGCGCGGCGCGCGGATCTCGTTCGTCGCAAACCGCAGCCCCGACCGAGCCGCGGAGCTCGCGGAGCGGTTCGGCGCCCAGCCGCTCCAGCTGGACGAGATCCGGCCGGAGCTGGAGCGGGCGGACGTCGTCGTCTCGTCGACCTCGGCTCCCGGCTTCGTCGTCGGGCGCGACGACGTGGCGGCCGCGCTGCCCGCACGGAAGGGGCGACCCCTCTTCCTGATCGACCTCGCGGTGCCGCGCGACCTCGACCCGGCGATCCACGAGCTCGACGGCTGCTTCCTGTACGACATCGACGACCTGGAGCAGGTCGTCGCCGAGAGCCTCGCCGGGCGCCGCCGCGAGGCGGAGCGTGCAGAGGCGATCGTGGCGGCGGAGGCGGATCGCTTCCGCGCGTGGCACGCGTCGCTCGACGTCGTCCCCGCTATCGCGTCGCTGCGGGCGCGCGCGGAGGAGATCCGCGCGGGCGAGCTGGCCAAGCTCGAGGGGCGTCTGGGGCGACTGTCGGACGCGGAGCGGCGGGCGGTCGAGTCCGCGACCGCGCAGATCCTCAACAAGCTCCTGCACCTGCCGACGGTGCGGATGAAGCAGGCCGCCGTGACCGCCGACGGGGTGGTCTATGCTGACGCCGTGCGGCACCTGTTCGGGCTCGGCGAGGAGGAGCGGTGACGACGCTTCCGTCGCTGACCGGGCGCCCGCTGCCCTTGCAGGCACCGACGGCGTTCGTCCGCGTGCGCCCGCGCGAGAGGGGCCTCTGCGGCCACACGAGGCCCGGAGTCGGCCACCGCCGCTGCCGTGCTCATCCGCGTCGGTTCCCGCGGCAGTAGGCTCGCGCTCACCCAGGCGGAGCTCGCGGTCGCGGGGCTGCGCCGCCCGGGGATCGAGATCGCGCTCGTCCCGATGACGACGGCCGGCGATCGTGACCGGACGAAGCCGTTCGGCGAGATCGGCGAGCGCGGCGTCTTCGTGAAGGAGCTGGAGGAGGCGCTCATCGCCGGGCGCATCGACGTCGCCGTGCACTCGGCGAAGGACATGACGTCGACCGCGGTCGAGGGGCTCGCCGTGGGCGCGTACCCGCCGCGGGATGATCCGCGCGACGCGCTCTGCGGCGCGTCGGAGGTGCGGCCGAACATGCGGATCGGGACTGCCTCGGTCCGGCGGCGGGCACAGCTCCTCGCCCTCGAGCCGACCCTCTCGATCGAGCCGCTGCGCGGAAACGTGGACACGCGGCTGCGGAAGCGGCGCGAGCGCGGACTCGACGCGATCGTGCTCGCCGCGTGCGGGCTCGAGCGCCTCGGTCTCGAGGGCGAGATCGGCCACCGCTTCGAGGTGGAGGAGCTGTTGCCGGAAGCCGGACAGGGCGCCCTCGCGCTCCAGGTGCGCGAGGGCGAGGAGGAGCTCGTCGCCGCGTTGGACGACGCCGAGACCCGCGTCCGCGTCGAAGCGGAGCGCGCGTGCGTGGCGCGCGTCGGCGGGGGCTGCCTGGCGCCCGTCGCTGCGCACCACGACGGCTCGAGGCTGACCGCGCTCGTGGCGGATCCGGACGGCGCCTGGATCGAGAAGCGCTCGGGCGACGCCGACGCCGTGGCGGCTGAGCTGGCGCCGTTCCTTCGGCCGGCGTGACGGCCGGCGCGGGAGCGCATTTCACGATTGCGGCACGAACGCGGCACCCACGCGTCCGACCTTCGGCGATACGCTGCCCGAAGGGGTCGCGGGGGACCCCTGGGGGCGGTTGGGGAATCGACGTGGCGGCGCGCCGCGCGTGAGGATCCTCGTCACGCGGCCGGAGGCGCAGGCGGCCGCGCTCGCGGCGCGCCTGCGCGAGCTCGGCCACGACGTCGTCGAGCGGCCGCTGATCGCGATCGAGCCGCTCCCGCCCGACCCGATCGACGTCGGCGGGTACGACTGGATCGTCGTCACGAGCGCGAACGGCGCCGAGCAACTCCTGCGACGCGCGCGCGGGCCGCTGCCTCGCGTCGCCGCGATCGGCCGCGCGACGGCCGAGGCGCTCGCGCGGCGAGGAGTGCGCGCGGCGCTCGTCGCGCGCACCTCGACCCAGGAGGGGCTCCTGGCCGAGTTCCCGCACCCGGCCGGCCGCGTCCTCGTCGCTGCGGCCGAGGGTGCGCGGCGGCTCCTCGTCGAGGAGCTCGCGGCCGACTTCGTTCCTCTCTACCGCACACGACCGCTCGACCTGCGTCCGCCGCTCGACGCCGATCTCGTCGTCCTCGCGTCGCCGTCCGCGGCTCGCGCGCTGGCACGCGTCGAGCGGGCGATTCCGGCCGTGTCGATCGGCCCGCAGACCACCGAGGCGGCGCGTGCGGCGGGACTCGAGGTCGTCGCGGAGGCCACGACGCACGACGTCTCGGGGCTCGTCGCAGCCGTGGCTCGGGCCGCTCGTTAACCTCGCGCCGTGCCGCCGCCGTTCATCACGTTCCTGACGGACTTCGGGCTCCAGGACGACTTCGTCGGCACCTGTCACGGGGTGATCAAGCGCATCGCACCCGAGGCGCAGATCATCGACATCACGCACGGGGTGCCGCCGCACGCCGTCCTGCAGGGCGCGCTCCTGCTCGCGAACACGCTTCCGTACATGCCGGCCGGCGTCCACCTCGCCGTCGTCGACCCCGGCGTCGGGGGCAGCCGTCGCGCGGTCGCGCTGCGCGACGCCGAGGGCCGGCTGTACGTCGGGCCCGACAACGGGCTCCTCGTTCCCGCGGCGGAGCGGAGCGGCAGGATCGAGCGCGCGCACGAGCTGGCGAACCCGGCGTACGCGCTCCCGTTCGTCTCGCGCACGTTCCACGGCCGCGACCTGTTCGCACCCGCCGCCGCGCACCTCGCGCTCGGCGTGCCGCTGGAGGAGCTCGGGCCGCCGCTCGACCCCGACGCGCTCGTACGGCTCGACCTGCCGGATCCCGAGATCGAGGCGACGTGGATCGGCGCGGCCGTGCTGTACGTCGACGCCTTCGGGAACATGCAACTCAACCTCACGCGCGAGCATCTCGAGCGCGTCGGCGTCGTCCCAGGGACGAAAGTCGAGCTCGAGCTCGGCGGCGAGCGCTACTACGCGCTCGCGGCGCGAACGTTCGGCGACGCGCGCCGGGGCGACCTGATCCTCTACGAGGACGCGTATCGCAACATCGCGGTCGCGATCAACGGCGGCAGCGCGGCCGAGATGTTCGCGGCTGCACCGGGGCAGCCGGTGCGGATTCACCTCGACCTGCCGTGACGCGCGCAGGGGCGCGGCTACACTACGCGCCCGCGGCGAGGTAGCTCAGTTGGTAGAGCACACGGCTGAAAACCGTGGTGTCGCCGGTTCAAGTCCGGCCCTCGCCACTCCGTCGCCGCTCGCTAGCCTCAGCCCGTGGGTGCGCAGGCGACAGACGACCGCGCCGTGGCGGTCATCGGCGCCGCGCTCGATCTCGGCCAGGGGCGGCGCGGCGTGGACATGGGCCCGTCGGCGATCCGCTACGCCGGCCTCGACGCCCGGCTGGAGCGGCTCGGCCGCCGCTGCGTCGACCTCGGCAACGTCGAGACGCCGGTCCTGGAGGCGCTCGACATCGGCGACGAGCACGCGCGATACCTGCCCGAGATCCGCCTGACCTGCAGCCGCATCGCGGAGCGTGTCTCGGATGCGCTGCGCGACGGGCTGCTCCCGCTCGTGCTCGGCGGCGACCACTCCGTCTCGCTGGGGACCCTGCCCGCGCTTGCGTCCGTGAACGGCCGCGGCGGCGTGCTCTGGATCGACGCCCACGGCGACCTGAACACGCCGCAGACGTCGCCGAGCGGGAACGTCCACGGGATGGTGCTCGCCGCGGCGCTCGGGCTCGCGGGCGACGGCTTCGCCGGCGACGGCTGGCCCCTTCCCGCCGTCGAGGCCGGCCGCGTCGCGCTCGTCGGCGTCCGCTCCCTCGACGAGGGCGAGCGCGAGCTCCTCCGCCGGATGGACGCGCGCGTCTACACGATGAGCGACGTCGACCGGATCGGCGTCGAGCGGTCGGTGCGCGAGGCGCTCGCACACGTCGCCGGGCCGGGCTTCGTCCACGTCTCGCTCGACATGGACGTGCTCGATCCCGGCGTCGCGCCCGGCGTGGGGACGCCCGTTCGCGGCGGCTTCTCGTACCGCGAGGCGCACCTGGCGCTCGAGCTCGTCGCAGAGTCCGGACTCGCGAGGTCGCTCGACGTCGTGGAGGTGAACCCGATTCTCGACCGCGAGAACGAGACGGCGAAGCTCGCGGTCGAGCTCGTCGCGAGCGCGCTCGGGGCGCGGATCCTCTAGGCGATCCCTCGGCCGGGGGTCGCGCCGCGTGCCACACAGGCAGAGCGTGCGCGCGTGGGAACGGCCGCACCGCCACTGCGGACCCTCGTCGTCGAGGACGACGCGGGGTTGCGCTCGTACGACGCGAAGGCACACCGCCGCGACCTCGACTACCGCGTGCTCCCGAAGCCGTTCTCGCCGGAGCTCTTCGAGCACGCGATCGCGCAACCGCTGCTCTAGCGCTCCTGCGCGGTTTCCTCGCCGCTGCCCGACGGCGTGTAGTAGCGCGACCCCTTCAGTTCGTCCGGCAGGTGGTCGATCTCGAAGCCGGCGGGATCGTCGTGCGGGTAGACGTACCCCTCGCCGTGTCCGAGCTTGCGCCCGTAGTAGCCGCCCTGGCGAAGCGCCTTCGGCGGGCGGAGGTTGCCGCGTTCCCGCACGTCCTTCGTAGCGGCGCCGAGCGCGCGGTAGCTCGCGTTCGACTTCGGCGCGCGCGCGAGGTAGATCGCCGCCTGCGCGAGGTTCAGGCGCGCCTCCGGTAGCCCCACGTGCTCCACGGCCTGTGCTGCCGCGACCGCGACGAGCAGCGCGCGCGGGTCGGCGTTCCCGACGTCCTCGGACGCGAGCACGATCATCCGCCGCGCGATGAAGCGCGCGTCCTCGCCGCCCTCGAGCATCGCCGCGAGGTAGAAGACCGCCGCGTCCGCGTCCGACCCGCGCATCGACTTGATGAAGGCGGAGGTGAAGTCGTAGTGCTGGTCACCCGCCTTGTCGTACACGAGCGGGCGCTTCCGCGCCGCGTCCTCCACGTGCCGCTCGTCGAGCGCCGCCCCCTCGGCCCGCGCGGTCTCCCACGCGAGCTCGAGGATGTTCAGCGCGTTCCGCGCGTCGCCGCCGGCGCGGACCGCGACCAGGCGCGCCAGCTCGGGTGCGACGTCAGCCCCGAGCTCCGCTGCCCCCCGTGCGACTAGCCCAACGAGGTCGTCCTCGCCGTGCGGCTCGAGCTCGTACACCTGCGCGCGCGAGAGCAAGGCCGAGTTGACCTCGAAGTACGGGTTCTCCGTCGTCGCGCCGAGCAGCGTCACGAGCCCCTCCTCGACCGCGGGCAGGAGCGCGTCCTGCTGCGCCTTGTTGAAGCGGTGGATCTCGTCGAGGAAGAGGATCGTCCGGGTGCCGTTCGAGCCGAGGCGTTCGCGTGCCCGCGCGAGCACGCCCCGGACGTCGGCCACGGTCGCGGAGACCGCGGAGAGCTCCTCGAACTCCGCGCCGGTCATGTTCGCGACGATCCGCGCGAGCGTCGTCTTCCCGCTGCCCGGCGGGCCGTAGAAGATCGACGAGCGCACGCGGTCCTCCTCGATCGCCAACCGCAGCGCCGAGCCCTCGGCGAGGATGTGGCGCTGCCCGACGAAGTCGTCGAGCGTGCGCGGCCGGAGCCGGAGCGCGAGGGGCGCCACCTCGTCCGCCCGCTCCCGCGCCGCGTCCGAGAAGAGGTCGCCCATGGGCGAAGTATGCTCCGCGCGTGGCCGTCGAGGACACTGCCGAGGCGACGCTCCCGGGTCACGGCTCGGGCCACGACGACGGCGGTCCGGGCGACGCCGACTACTCGCAGCCTGTCCTTCCCGGGCGCGGCGCGAGCGACTACGAGCGCTATCTCCGCACCGACGAGCTGCTCGCGCTCCAGAAGCCACCCGCCGAGCGGGCGCACCGAGACGAGCTCCTCTTCCAGACAGTGCACCAGTCCTCCGAGCTCTGGCTCAAGCTCGCCTGGAACGAGGTCGAAGCCGCCGTCGAGCACCTCCGGGCGCGCGAGCTCGCGCCGGCGCTTCGGCTGCTTCGGCGCGCGTCGCTCTGCGTGCAGCTGATCACGGCGCAGCTCGACATGCTCGAGCAGATGTCGCCGTGGGAGTACCAGGAGGTGCGGCGCGTGCTCGGCCACGGCAGCGGCTTCGACTCGCCCGGCTTCCGCGAGGCGCGGCGGGTCGCGCCGGCCCTCGCGCAGGAGCTCCACGCCATCCTCCGCGAGCGCGGCCTCGACCTCGTGACGCTCTACGTCCGCGGGCGCGAGCACGATGAGCTGTACCAGCTCGCGGAGGCGCTGACGGAGTGGGACGAGCGGCTGACGACGTGGCGCATCCGGCACTACAAGGTCGTCGCCCGGATCATCGGCGACCAGGTCGTCGGCACGCAGGGGACGCCGGTGGAGGTGCTCGGGCGTCTGATCCACACGTCGTTCTACCCCGAGCTGTGGGAGGTGCGGAACAAGCTGACCGCGCTCGCGAAGCGGGACGACGCGTGAGCGCGACGACGCAGTCGTGGCCGTGGGAACGGCTCGAGCGGGGGAACGCGGGATCGCAGGCGTCGCTCATCGAGCTCGTCCGGCCGCAGGCCGGCGAGCGCGTGCTCGACGTCGGGACCGGCTCGGGCGCGCTCGCGCTCCTCGCCGCCCGAACCGGTGCGACGGTCGGCGGCGTCGACATCGCCGCCGACGGCGTCGCGCGCGCGCGGGAGCGCGCCCGCGAGGAGGGGCTCGACATCCGCTTCGACGTCGGCGACGCGCAGGCCCTGCCGTACGCGGAGGCGTCGTTCGACGTCGTGCTCTCGGCTTTCGGCGTCATGTTCGCGCCCGACCACGCGCGCGCCGCGCGCGAGCTCGCCCGCGTCTGCCGCCCCGGAGGCCGCCTCGGCTTGACGCTGATGCCGCCGGACTCGCGAACGGCCGGAATGTTCACGCTCCTGCGCGACTACGGCGGCCGGGGCGGCGACCACCCCGCGAACTTCGCGCGCCGGGTCGACGAGCTGCTCGGCGACGCATTCGAGGTCGAGGCGCAGTTGCGTCCGGCGCCGCCGCACGAGGGTGGCGGCGAGGAGCTCGACTGGGACGACGCGGTCGCGCGCTCCGCGCCGCTGCGGGAGGTTGTGGCGCGGCTCACGGACGAGCGTGTCGCGGAACTCAGGCGCCGTCTCGAAGAGCATTTCGGGGTGTGGCGCGAGCGGCCGACGAGCTACGTCCTCGTCGTGGGGAGCCGGCGCTGATGGCGGTCGTGTCGCTGCGCGACGAGGCGACGGAGCTGCTCCAGAAGCTGATCCGCGTCGACACGGTCAATCCGCCCGGGCACGAGACGCGCGCCGCCGAGCTGCTGCGCGACTACCTGACCGAGAGCGGCGTCGAGGTGGAGCTGTACGCGAAGGTGCCGGAACGCGCGAACGTGGTCGCGCTGCGCCGCGGCCGCGGCGGCGGCCCGCGCCTCGCGCTCCTTTCGCACACGGACACGGTCCTCGCCGACCCGCGCGAGTGGCAGCTCGACCCGTGGTCGGGGGAGCTTCGCGACGACGAGATCTGGGGCCGCGGCGCGCTCGACATGAAGGGGCAGGTCGCGGCGAGCGCCGTCGCGATCGCGTCGCTCGCGCGCGAGGGGTTCCGGCCGAACGGCGACCTGATCTTCCTCGCCACCGCGGACGAGGAGGTCGGCGTCGACTTCGGCCTCCAGTGGCTCGTCCGCGAGCACCCTGAGGCCGTGCGCGCCGAGTACTCGCTGAACGAGGGCGCCGGTGACCGCATCGTCGTCGGCGGCCGACCGCTCTACCTGTGCGCTGCGGCCGAGAAGATGAGCTCCCCGTTCACGCTGCGCGTCCACGGCCGGAGCGGCCATGCGTCGATGCCCGGGATCGCGGACAACGCGCTCGTGAAGGCCTCGCGGCTGATCCAGCGACTCGCCGAGCACCGCCCGGCGCCGCGCTACGAGCCGGAGGTCGAGGCGCTCCTCGGCGTTCTGACGAACGGCGACGTACCTCCACCGGAGGAGGCGGTCGCGCGCGTCGAGTCCCTGCACCCGCTCGCGCGTACGTTCGTCGAGCCGCTGCTCGCGTACACGCTCTCGCCGACGATGATCGAGGCGTCGCACAAGCGCAACGTCATCCCCGCCCTCTGCGAGGTCACGGTCGACTGTCGCCTGCTTCCGGGCCAGACCCAGGCGGAGGTCGAGCCGCTCGTGCGAGACGTCCTCGGGGACGGGACGTACGAGCTCGACTGGACCGAGGGACACGGCGGCACGCGCTCACCGCTCGGGACGCCGCTGTGGGACGCCGTCGCGTCGTTCGTGCGCGACCTGGAGCCGGGTGCCGAGGCCGCGCCCGTCGTGGTCCCGGGCTTCACCGACAGCCACTGGATGCGGGAGGCGTTCGGCACCGTCGCGTACGGCTTCTTCCCGATGCGGACGATGGACGCGGAGCTCGCCGCGCTGCTGATCCACTCCGCGGACGAGCGGATCCACGTCGAGGACCTCGAGCTCGGCGTCGACTTCCTGCGCCACGCCGGGCGCGCGATCGGCTCGCTCTCGACGTAGTCCCGGCCGCGCCGTGCGCGCTAGCGTAGGCGCGTGCTCGAGGTCTGGGAGCGGGACGGATCGTTCGCCGCGCTCGAGGAGCATCTGCGCGCGCACGGCTTCTTCGAGGGCGGCGGCGCGGGCCTCGTCGCGGACGTCTTCCTCGCGTACGGCCTCTCGGGGCCGCTCCGCCGCAGCTCCGCGCCGCCGCCCCCCGAGCCCTGCCGGCTGCCGCTGCTCGCGTGCAGCGTGCGGGCCGCCGGCGAGCGCGCCCCCTCACCGGGCCTGTACGCCGTCGGCGACTGGCAGCGCACGTGGACGGACGCGGAGCACGCCTCGGCCGTCGACGCCGTCCGGGAGGCGATCGCCCGAGGCGACGTCTACCAGGTGAACCTCGTCCAGCACCTGTCGGCTCCGTTCCGCGGCGACCCGTGCGGCCTCGCCGCGCGCCTCGCGCCCCTGCGCCCGCTCCACCCGGAGCCGTTCGTCACCGAGGGCTGGGCGATCGTCTCCGCGTCTCCCGAGCTCTTCCTGCGCCGGCGCGGCGACCGCGTCGTCACGATGCCGATCAAGGGCACGCGGCCGCTGGGCGCGGACGACCTCGCCGAGGCCGAGAAGGACGCCGCGGAGCACGTGATGATCGTCGACCTCGAACGGAACGACCTCTCGCGGGTCTGCGAGCCGGGAAGCGTCCGCTGGCCGGAGCTGATGGCCGAGCGCGAGCTCGCGGGCGTGACGCACCTCGTCAGCACGGTCGAGGGCCGACTCCGGCGCGACGCGACGCTCGCCGAGCTTCTCGCGGCCGTGTTCCCCGGGGGGTCCGTCACCGGAGCGCCGAAGATCTCGGCGCTCGACCACATCGCGCGCCTCGAGCCCGTCGGACGCGGCGCCTCGATGGGCGCGCTCGGCCGGGTCTATCCGAACGGCGACCTCGAGCTCGCACTGACGATCCGGACGTTCGCCGTCGCCGACGGGCGAGTCCACCTCTGGGTGGGCGGCGGCATCGTCTGGGACTCCGACCCGGAGGAGGAGATCGAGGAGTCGTGGGTGAAGGCGCGCCCCCTCCTCGCCGCGCTCGGCGCACCCGCGCCGGTGCCCGTCGCATGAGCCTGCTCGCGCTCGCCGTAGACGGGCGCGGTGTCGTCGATCCGGACACGCCGGTGCTGCACGCCGACGACGAGGCGGTGCTGCGAGGGCGCGCCGCGTTCGAGACGCTCCGTGTCTACGACGGCACGCCGTTCAAGCTGGAGGAGCATCTCGAGCGGCTCGCCGCTTCGTCCGCGCGGATCGGCCTCGCGCCGCCCGACTCGCACTCGTTCGCCTCGCTCGCGGCGGAGGCCGTGGCCGGCGCAGCGGCGCCGGACGCGGTCCTCCGCCTGCTCTGGACGGCGGGGCGCGAGGGCGGCCGACCGCTCGCGCTCGCGCTCGTCAGCGCTCTTCCGCCCCGCCTCGAGGAGGTGCGAACGCGCGGCATCCGGACGGTCTCGCTCCTCGGCGTGCGCGCGGAGGCGCCGTGGCTGCTCGGCGGCGTGAAGTCGACGAGCTACGCGATCAACGTCGCGGCCGAGACGGAGGCGCGCCGGCGGGGCGCGGACGACGCGATCTTCGTCACCGACGACGGGACGGTGCTCGAGGGGCCGGTGACGAACGTCTGGTGGCGCCGTCACGAGGGCCTCTACACCCCGAGCGTCGACCTCGGGATCCTCGCGGGCGTGACGCGCGCGACGCTGCTCGAGCTCGCGCCGCGCAGCGGCTACCGCGTCGCGGAGGGTCGGTTCGCGCTCGCGGAGCTCGCCGCCGCGGACGAGGCGTTCACGTCGTCGTCCGTGCGCGAGCTCCTGCCGATCGTCGAGCTCGACGGCGAGCGGGTCGGCGACGGCAGCCCCGGTGCAGCGGCGACCGCTCTGCAGGCGGCGCTGCGCGCGGCCGCACGAGCCGGTTTGCGGAATTCGACTCCGAGTCGATAACCTCGCGATGTGGCCTCGGAGGAGAAGATCCGGCTCGGCGGGATGGCGCTGCCGAACGGAGTCCTCGTCCACGGGCCGACGGCCTGGGCCTGCGCGGTGCGGCTTCCGGACGGGCGGCTCGAGGTCGCGGCCGAGCCGAAGCGCTTCCGCGCCCGTGACGTCGCGAACCCGCTGCTGCGCGGGCCCGCGCGACTACTCGAAGTGTTCGCCCTGCTCCCGCAGGTTCGCCGGCGAATGCCCGCTGCGAAGCTCCCGTTCGAGCGGCCGCAGGTGCTCGCCGCGATGGCGGGGGCGAGCGTCGCCGTCCGCCTCGTCCGTCGTTCCGACCGCGTCGGCCCGGCCGCACAGGAGCTCGTGAGCGGCCTGCTCTCCCTCGCGCCCGCCGCGCTCGCGCTCCGCGGCGGCGAGCTCGCCGCCTACCACGGCGCGGAGCACGTCTCGATCGGGAGCTACGAGCACGGCGAGCGGCGGGCGAAGGAGCACGAGCGCTGCGGGACCCACCTGCTCGGCCCACTGCTCGGAGCGACCGCGGTCGGGAACGCGCTCGCGGCTCGCGCGCCCGCGCACCTGCGCGCACCCGCGCGTGTCGCCGCGACGCTCGGCGCCGTCGCAGCGTCGACCGAGCTCTTCGGCTGGATGACGCGCAATCCCGGGCACCCGTTGTCGAGGGCCCTCGCGAAGCCTGGGCACGAGCTCCAGCACCGTCTGGCGACGGACGAGCCGACGCGGGAGCAGCTGGAGGTGGCCGAGGCGGCGCTGCGGGCATGCCTGCGCCTCGAGGAGGGAGAGCGCGACGGCGGTTCGCGCTAGGACGTCCCGGCTGCGGCCGGAGATCTTCGACCTCCCGGTCGAGAAGATGCGCGAGGGCTACTACACCGACGCGTACTTCAACCGCACGCGCGAGGTGCTCCTGGCCGACGGCCGCCACCCGCGCGTCCTGATGCAGGTCTTTCAGCGCAAGGACGCGATCCTCGGCGGGATCGACGAAGCGGTCGCGATCCTGAAGCTGTGCGCCGCCGACTGGGAGGCGCTCACGGTGCATGCGCTCTACGAAGGGGACGCGATCTCGCCCTGGGAGACGGTGCTGGCGATCGAGGGCGACTACACGCTGTTCGCGCACCTCGAGACGGTGTACCTGGGCGTGCTCGCGCGGCGCACGGTGATCTCGACGAACGTCCGCCGCGTCGTCGAGGCGGCGAACGGGAAGCCGATCATCTTCATGCCGGCGCGGCACGACCACCACCGCGTCCAGACGGGCGACGGGTACGCGGCGCACGTTGCGGGCGCCACGCTCGGGATCGACATCGGCGTCACCTCCGACGCCCAGGCGTCGTGGTGGGGCGGGCGCGGGATCGGCACGGTGCCGCACGCGCTCATCGCCTCGTACGGCGGCAACACCGTCCTCGCGGCGACGAAGTTCGCGGAGCACTGCCCGCCCGAATCGCGGCTCGTCGTCCTCGTCGACTTCGAGAACGACTCGGTCCGGACGGCGCTCGACGTGGCGCGCGCTCTCGGCGGCAGGCTCTGGGGCGTCCGGCTCGACACGTCGGGGCAGCTCGTCGACCGCTCGCTCTGGGACGAGATGGGCGAGTTCGACCCGCGCGGCGTCAACGAACGCCTCGTCTGGAAGGTCCGCGAGGCGCTGGACGCCGACGGCTTCGAGCGCGTCAGGATCGTCGCGTCCGGCGGGTTCACCGCCGACAAGATCCGCACCTTCGAGGGGCGCGGCGTCCCCGTGGACTCGTACGGCGTCGGGTCGTCGCTGATCCGCGGTGACAACGACTACACCGCGGACGTCGTGCTGACGGACGGCCGCCCGTCCGCAAAGGTCGGTCGGCGTTACCGGCCGAACTCTCGATTGGACTTGGTCGAGTAGTGGCCGTCGCGGGTGCCGGCGCCGTGATCTTCGACGACGACGGCCGCGTCCTCCTCGTCCGTGAGGGATACGGTCGGCGCCGGTGGAGCCTCCCGGGAGGCCGGATCGAGCGGGGCGAGCTCCCGCACGAGGCCGCGGTGCGGGAGGCACTCGAGGAGACGGGCGTCGATGTCTCGCCGATCGAGATCATCGGCCTGTATCGCATGTACGGCGCAGAGGCGTTCGACGTGTACGCGTTCCGCTGCGAATGGAGTGCTGGTGAACCGTCTGCGGCCGAAGGCGACGAGATCACCGCGGTGGCGTGGGCAGATCCGCACGACCTGCCGACGCCGATGACCAACATCGTTGCGGCCGCGGTTCCCGATGCCGCCGCGGGCAACCGCGGCGTCGTTCGCGCGGTCGAGTGGCTGCCGAAGCGGTACGAGCCACTCGCCCCGCTCGCCTGGTAGAAGGTCAGCCGTGGCGGAGCGAATCCTCTGGGACGTCGACACGCAGGTCGACTTCATGCTCCCGCACGGCAAGCTGTACGTGCCCGGAGCGGAGGAGACGCTCGGCGCGGCGCAGCGCCTCGTCGAGGCGGCGCGCGCGGCCGGCATCGTGCACGTCGCCTCCGCGGACGACCACGAGCTGACCGACCCCGAGATCTCCGACGAGCCGGACTTCCTGAACACCTACCCGCCGCACTGCCTGCGCGGGACGACCGGCGCCGAGAAGGTCGCGGAGACGAAGCAGGAGGATCCGCTGCCGCTCTCGCACGTCCCCTTTCCGCCGGGGCTCGTCCCGGAGCTCGTGGAGGGGCGGCGCGAGATCCTGTTGCTGAAGAAGAACTTCAACGTCTTCACGAACCCGAACGCCGACCCTTTGCTCGACGCGCTCGACCCGGACGAGGTGATCGTGTTCGGCGTCGCGACCGACGTCTGCGACGACGCCGCGATCCTCGGGCTGCTCCAGCGCGGGCGCCGGGTGCGGTTCGTCGAGGACGCGGCGCGCGGGCTCGACGACGCGCGCGTCACGAGCTGTACGGCCGTCTGGCGCGAGCGCGGCGTCGAGTTCGCGAGCGTCGACGACGTCGTCTCGTCGCTTGCCTGACGTCCCGCCGCTCGTCCGCCGCGCGACGGACGCGGCGCGAGCGCTCGGCTTCGAGAAGTCGTCCGTTCCCGAGGTCGGGAGGCTCCTGCACGCTCTCGCCGCACAACGCGGGCGCGCGCGCGTCGGCGAGATCGGCACCGGCACGGGCGTGGGCGCCGCCTGGATCGTCGCCGCGCTGCCACCGTCGGTGCCGTTCGTCACGGTCGAGCTCGACGAGCGTCTCGCCGCGTCCGCCCGCAGCCTGTTCTCGGGCGACGGCAACGTCCGCGTGTTCGTCGGCGACTGGCACGACGTTATGCCGGCGGAGGCGCCGTTCGACCTCCTCTTCTACGACGGCGGCGGCAAGCAGCACCCGGAGCGCGACGGCGAGCAGGTGTTCGGCCTGCTGGCACCGGGCGGCACGATCGTCATGGACGACCTCGCGCCGGGGCGCTCCGTGGAAGGCGATCCGGTGCGCTCGTTCTGGCTGCGCCGGGCCGATCTGGCAGCGGTCGAGGTGACGCTCTCGCCGGAGATGGCCGCAATCGTCGGCGTCCGTGCGGTTTAGCGGGCGACCATGACCGTAGATACTCGGGTGATGTCCAATCCCGTCGAGTGGCTGCACGCGATCCGCGACGGGGCCGAGTACTGGCTCCCGCTCCTGCTCTGCGTGCTCCTGCTCGCGATGGTCTACCTGCTCTGGCGCACGATCCAGCTCATGCCGCGCGTGACGCCGGCGAAGACCGAGACGTCGACGTCGCGCGTGACGTGGAGCGACGTCGCGGGCGTCGAGGAGGCGAAGGAGGAGCTGCGCGAGGTCTCGGACTTCCTCCGCGACCCGGACCGCTTCGAGCGCCTCGGCGCACGTGTCCCGAAGGGGATCCTGTTCTACGGGCCCCCCGGGACGGGCAAGACCATGCTCGCGAAGGCGCTCGCGAACGAGTCGGGTGCCCGGTTCTACTCGCAGAGCGCGGCGGCGTTCGTCGAGATGTTCGCCGGCCTGGGTGCGGCGCGGATCCGGAAGCTCTTCGACGAGGCGCGGAAGCACGCGCCGTCGATCGTCTTCATCGACGAGCTCGACGCCGTCGGCGCCGCGCGAACGGGCCACGGGTTCAATCGCGAGCAGGACCAGACCTTGAACCAGTTGCTCGTCGAGCTCGACGGCTTCGCGCCGTCCGATCAGGTCGTCGTGATGGCGGCGTCGAACCGGCTTCAGGATCTCGACCCCGCGCTTCTTCGCCCGGGTCGCTTCGACCGCCAGGTGCACGTCGCCCCGCCCGACGTCGCGGGGCGTGAGGCGATCCTCCGCGTACACACGCGCGGCAAGCCACTCGCCGCCGACGTCGACCTCGAGCGGGTCGCGCGGCAGACGTCGGGGCTGACGGGCGCCGATCTCGCCAACGTCGCGAACGAGGCCGCGATCAACGCGGGGCGTCACGAGCTTCAGCACATCCGCATGTCCGACTTCGACGTCGCCATGGAACGCGTCGTGGCCGGACTCCAGCAGCGCAAGGTCGTGACCGAGAAGGAGAAGCGGATCCTCGCCTACCACGAGGCCGGACACGCGGTGATGTCCCACCTGATGGGCGACACGATGCCGGTGCAGAAGGCGACGATCGTCTCGCGCGGACAGGCGCTCGGGTACACGCTGAACATGCCGAGCGAGGACCGCTACATGCACACCCGCGAGGAGCTGATCGACATGATGAAGATCTACCTCGCGGGCCGCGCTGCCGAGCAGATCGTCTTCGGGCGCGTGACGAACGGCGCCGCGAACGACCTAGAGCGAGTGACGGAGCTCGCGCGCTCGATGGTCTTCGAGTACGGCATGTCGGAAGGTGTGGTCTCGCGGACGATGCGCGCCGACAACTACGCGCTGTCGGAGGAGACGAAGCGGGTGCGCGACAGCGAGCAGGCGCGTCTGACGGACGGCGCCTTCCAGGAGGCGCTGCGTCTGCTCTCGAAGCACCGCGCGCCGCTGGACCGCGTCGCGGCTGCGCTGCTCGAGAAGGAGACGCTGCTGCAGGAGGAGCTCGAGGCGATCCTGGGCGACGTCGAGCCGGAGTCGCGCGCGAGCGAGACGGTCGGGGTCGTGCGCGCGATGCCGCGTCGGGCGGAGTAGCGCTCGCTGCGGGGCGCCGCGGCGCGCAGGCAGCGAGCGGGGGTCGCCCTGCCTTGACGTGACATCACATTGATGTCATGATGGTGTCATCGTGCAGTTGGCCGTCTATCTCGACGCGCTCCAGGCGGACCTCGCCTCGGTCGCCGCCGCGGGCTCGCAGGAGGAGTCCGAGCTGGTGCAGCGGATCGCTGCCGCCCTCGCGCCCGCGCTGCGCTTGCGCCTGCTCGAGGCGATCTCCGACGCCGCCGCGGAGCTCAGTGCGCAGCTTCACGACGGCCGCGTCGACGTGACGCTCGCCGGCGGGGAGCCGTCGCTCGTGCTCGTCCACGACGAGCCCGCGGAGCCGGCGCCCGCCCCCGAGGACGCGTTCTCGGCGCGGATCACGCTCAGGCTGCCGGAGCAGCTCAAGAGCCGCGTCGAGGAAGCGGCCGGGCGCAATGGCCTGTCCGTCAACGCATGGCTCGTGCATGCGATCGCGCGGAGCATCGAGCGCCGACCTCGCCCCCCGCGGGGCTACACCGGGTACGCCCGCAGCTGAGAGGAGAT
This sequence comes from Gaiellaceae bacterium, assembly GCA_030446625.1. Taxonomy (GTDB): domain Bacteria; phylum Actinomycetota; class Thermoleophilia; order Gaiellales; family Gaiellaceae; genus JAUJMY01. The sequence goes on along the minus strand of JAUJMY010000001.1, from coordinate 32,251 downwards.
CCGATGTCCGTCTGTCCCTCGCCCCTCGACCACTACTACTGGCGCGAGTACGCGGCGCGCCCCGCTGTACGCGCAGCGATGCCGCTCGAGCAGCGGGCGCGGGTGACGCTGCGCCTTCCGCGGTCGCTCAAGGGCGGCGTCGAGGCGTCTGCCGCGCTCGCCGGCGTGTCCGTCGAGGCGTGGGTGGCTCGGGCGCTCGCGCGCAGCGTCGACCCGCGCGTCCGCGCGTAGCCAGCCAAAGGAGAGGAAGATGATCAGGAAGACGTTCGCAGCAGCAGGGCTGCTCACGCTCGACGTCCGCCTCGCGGCGGGCTCGATCGCCGTCGACGCGCAGCAAACAGGCGAGGCCGAGGCCGAGGTCGAGGTCGAACCGCTCGACGACGCGGCGCGTGCCCTCGTCGACCAGGTGGTCGTCGAGCGCCGTGGCGACGTGCTCGCGCTCGAGGTGCCGGAGCAGCGCTTTGCGGCCGGCCGTGGACGGAGGTTCGCCGTGCGGGCGCGCGTCCCCGCAGGGACGAACCTCCGCGCGCGCGTCGCCGCGGCCGACCTTCGTGCCGCCGGCACCCTCGGCTCCTGCGAGCTGAAGTCGGCGTCGGGCGACGTCAGGCTCGCGCAGGTCGGGGGGCCGCTGCGCGTGGCGACGGCGAGCGGCGACGTCACGGTCGAGTCCGTCGCCGATCGCGCCGACGTCAACACCGCGTCCGGCGACGTCCGCGTCGGCGAGGTCGCCGGTGTCGCACGCGTGCACGTCGTCTCCGGCGACGTGACGATCGGCGCGGCCGCAGCGGCGCTGGACGTCAAGAGCGTCTCGGGCGACCAGCGGCTGAGGAGCGTCGCAGCCTCCGTCGAGGCGAAGTCCGTCTCGGGCGAGGTCGAGATCGCGGTCCGGCCGGGGCTCGACGTGTGGCTCGAGCTCCGCTCGCTGAGCGGCGACACGAGGAGCGAGCTCGACGCGGCCGAGGGGCCCGCGGGCCGCGGTGAGGTCGTCGAGATCCGTGCGAAGACGGTCTCCGGCGACATCCGCGTCTCGCGCGCAGCCGGATTGGCGGGCGCGGCCGCCGGCGCCGGTGCGGAGGTCGCCGGGTAGCATCAGCCGCGCATGGAGGCGCGCGGAATCCACCACCTGGGCGTCGCCGTCGAGGACCTCGACGCGGCGCTCGAGGCGTACGCACGCCTGTTCGGCGCCGAGCTCGAGCACCGGGAGACGGTCGAGGACCAGGGTGTCGAGGCCGCGGCTGTCCTCGTGGGCGACGGCCGTGTCGAGCTGCTCGCCGCGCTCGCCGAGGACACGCCCGTGGGGCGGTTCCTGAGCAAGCGCGGCCCGGGGATGCACCACGTCGCGTACGAGGTCGCGGACCTCGACGCGACGCTCGGCGAGCTGGCGCGCGAGGGCGCGGAGTTGATCGACGCGGAACCGCGTCCCGGCCTGTTCGGGCTCGAGGTCGCGTTCATCCACCCCGACTCCGCGCACGGCGTCCTCTCCGAGGTGGTCGCGCGTGGCTGACGGCGACCGCGTCCGGATCGAGATCGCGTTCGACGGCGGGCAGACGGTGAGCGAGCTCGTCTCGAACGAGCAGGCGGACGAGCTCGAGCGCGCGCTCGGGTCGGCCACGCAGGACACGGTCTCGCTCGAGGTGGACGACGGCAGCTACGCGATCGCGTTGAAGCGCGTCATCTACGTCAAGCGCTTCGCGCGCGACAGCCGCGTCGGCTTCGGCGCGTAGCGCGCATCGGTCTCCGTTACACGCGGCGCCCTGCGGGGCATCGTCTTCGCGATGACGGAAGGCACGACCGCGGCGCGTGCGTCCGCCCCCACCGAGGAGGTGCGGAAGCTCGTGGAGCGCGCCCAGGCCGGCGACCGGAATGCGCTCGAGGAGCTCTACCTCCTCCACTTCGACCGGATCTACAGCTATCTCCACATGAGCGTCGGCAACCGCCACGACGCCGAGGATCTGACGACGCAGACCTTCCTGAAGATGCTCGAGTCGATCGGTCGCTTCCGCTGGCAGTCGGCTCCGTTCTCGGCGTGGCTCTTCCGGATCGCGCACAACCTCACGATGGACCACTTCCGCGCGAACCGGCGCTGGCAGCCGGAGGAGGACGTGCCGGAGCCGCACGGCGAGGAGGAGCCGTCCGCGGAATCCGAGGCGATGAAGTCGATCGGCCGCCAGAGCATGCTCGAGCTGATCGAAGGCCTCTCCGGCGAGCAGCAGCAGGTGCTGACGCTCAAGTTCGTGTTCAACTTCTCGAACGGCGAGGTCGCGACGATCCTCGGGAAGACCGACGGCGCGATCAAGTCGCTCCAGCACCGGGCGCTCGTCTCGCTGCAGAAGCAGATCGGCGGCGACGCGTCCGGCGCCGACGCGGCCTAGCGCGGCGAGCTCGGCGGCGTGGCGCTCGCGGTCGGGATCGTCGGGCTGCCCGGGTGCGGGAAGACGAGCCTGTTCACCGCCCTCACGCGCGCCGACGGGGGCGGCTTCGGCAAGGAGAACGTCGGCATGGCGCCGCTCGCGGACGACCGGCTCGAGCGGGTCGCGGCGGTGGTGAAGGCACGAAAGATCACGCCCGCAGCCGTTCGCGTCGTCGACGTGCCGGGGACGGGGCCGGCCCTGCTCGGGAACCTCCGCCAGGTCGACGCGCTGCTCGCGGTGCTCGACGGGTACTCGGCGGCCGCGGACCCGGCCGCCGACCTCGAGACGCTCGAGCTCGAGCTCCTCGTCGCCGATCGCGACCACGTCGAGCGCCGCCTCGAGCGCGTGCAGAAGCAGGCGAGGTCGGGTGACCGTGCGCTGCGGAACGAGGTCGCCCAGCTCGAGCGCGTGCTCCAGCACCTCGAGGGGGGAGCGCCGCTGCGCGACTACCGCGACGGGCTCCCGCCCGAGCTCGAGCCGCTGACGACGAAGCCCCTGCTCGCGGTCGAGAACGGGCCGAACGGGATCGACGCGAAGCTCGAGGCCGAGCTCGCGGAGCTGGACGAGGACGAGGCGGCCGCGTTCCGCGACGGCGAGTCGGCGCTCGGCGAGATCGCGCAGCGGCTCTTCGCCGCGCTCGACCTGCTCAGCTTCTTCACCGCCGGGGAGAAGGAGACGCGCGCGTGGACGCTGCGCCGGGGCAAGAACGCGCTCGACGCGGCCGCCGCGATCCACTCCGACATCGCACGCGGGTTCATCCGCTGCGAGGTGATCCAGTGGCAAGACCTCGTCCGGCACGGCTCGCACGCCGAGGCGCGCCGCCACGGCGACGAGCGCCTTGAAGGGAAGGCATACGAGGTGCAGGATGGCGACGTGCTGAACATCCGGTTCAACGTCTGATGCCGGAGGCGAAGCTCGTGCGCGACGAAGCCGGGCTCGCGCCCGAGGACGACGGCTGGTTCGTCCTCAACGCCCGCGACGGCCGCTGGATGCACGCGGAGGGGATGGGCGCGTGCTGCTTCTTCGAGAACGGCCGCCAGTGGGAGACGATGGGGTTCAACGTCAACGTCCTCCAGCCGGGCGAAGCCGGGTCGATGTACCACGCGGAGGGAGTGCAGGAGGGCTTCTTCGTGCTCGCGGGCGAGGGACTGGTCATCGTCGAGGGACAGGAGCGACCGCTGCGGCAGTGGGACTACTTCCACTGCCCACCCGAGACGCCGCACGTGCTCGTTGCGGCCGGAGACGCACCGTTTGTCTACGTCGCGTGCGGTCCCCGGCAGAAAGGGTCGTCGCTCGTCTACGCCGTGGACGAGACCGCGCGCAAGCGCGGCGCGAGCGTCGAGAACGAGACGTCGAGCGGCGACGAGGCGTACGCGGGGCGGGCATACCGGTTCGGGCCGTACCCGGGCGGGCTCCCCGCCTACGAGAGGCGTTCCGCCAGGTAACGCAACCCGATCGGGTAGCGGTACTCGATCATGGCGTGCGTCGTGTCGAAGAGCTCGACGTGCAGGTCAGGGACGCGCAGGTTCGTCAGCTCGCGCTCGAGCCAGAGCGCAGTCAGGTCGAGGTACCACTCGTCGCGGGTGCCGGAGTCGACGTAGATCGCGCGCATCGAGCGCAGCGCGTTCGCGTGGCGCGGGACGAGCGTCGGATAGTCCCACTCGAGCCAGCGCTGCCAGAGGTCCGGGATCACCTCCGCCGTCTGCAGGTCGTACGGGAGCCGCACGGTGCCGTCGGCGTCGGCCGAGTACGCCGCCGCGAACCCGTACTGGAGCAGGAGGTGGATGTCGGTCTCGCGTGTGAACGCGGGGCGCGAGCGGAAGTCGTCGAAGAAGCCCTCGAACGTGCCGCCGTAGCGCTCTCGGAGCTCGCGCACTGCAACGCGGAAGAACGGCCGGATCGAGACCTCGAACAGGCCGCCGCCGGCGTGGCTCGCGAAGCCGCCGAAGACGTCCGGCCGCAGCATCGCCGTCAGCGCGGCGCCGTAGCCGCCGCTCGACTTCCCGGCGATGCCGCGGTGCTCGCGCGCGGGCAGCGTGCGGTAGCCCGCGTCGACGAACGGGACGAGCTCGTCGCAGAGGTAGGTGTGGTAGCGGCCCGTGCCGGGCGAGTCGACGAACTGGCTCCCGCCGACCGACGTCCACGTGTCGACGAAGACGATCACGCACGGCGGCGCCTCGCGCCGCGCGAAGAGCTGGTCGAACAGCTCCGGCACCGTCTTCCTGAACGCGGTGCGGTTCCGCCACATGTCGAGCTGCCCCGTGTAGCCCTGGATGACGTAGACGGCCGGATACCGCCGGTCGGCCTCGTCGTCGTACCCCGGCGGCAGGTACACCCACAGCGGGCGCACGTGCGGGTCGCCGAGGCGGTTCCCGCGCAGCGCTTCGCTTTCGAACGCGAGCTCCTCGAGCCGGCCCGCGAACTCGATGGACCACGGCAGCATCCGCGCGATCCTACGACGCCGGCCGCGGAGGCCCGGGTTCCTCCGCAGCCGTGCCTCAGCAGCAGTCGCAGCCGCAACCGCAGCCGGAGTCGCAGCAACCGGCCATGTCCGCACCTCCCTTCATCGACGCACTTCGATGGAAAAGACGCTACGTGTTACATTGATGGATGTCAATGAAGACGCTTCCGGTGCTGCCGACGATCTGCTGCGGGCCCGAGACCCCGCCGCTCGACGAGCATGCGCGGACCGAGCTCGCGGCGCGGTTCAAGGCGCTCGCGGATCCGACGCGCGTCGCGATCGTCAACCGGCTCGCGGCCGCGAACGAGGTCTGCGTCTGCGACCTGACGGGAGCGTTCGAGCTCTCGCAGCCGACGATCTCACACCACCTGCGACTTCTGCGCGAAGCCGGCCTCGTCGAGTCGAGCCGGCGCGGCACGAACGCGTACTACCGGCTCGTGCCCGACGCGATCGCGGCGCTGCGCGCAGCGCTCGGCTAGCCTGCGGTCACGAGCACGACTCCGGCGAGGGCGGTCATGACGCCGACGCGCTGAACGGCGGTGACGCTTTCGCGCAGGTAGAGCCATGCGAGCGCCACCGTCGTCACCGGGTACAGCGACGCGAGCACCGAGACGACGCTGACGAGGCCGAGGCTCGCGGACGCGGCGTAGAACAGGTTCCCGCCCGAGTCGAAGATCGCGATGACCACGATCGTGAGCAGGTTCGCGCGGCCGAGGTACGCGGCGGGGCGCACGACGGCGTAAACCGCGCCGAGGAGCCCGGCGACGGACGCCTTGAAGACGAGCGCGGCCCAGAGGAAGTCGCTCTCGCTCGCCTCGTGCATCGGCACGAAGTAGCCGCCGAAGCCGATCGCCGCCAGCAGCGCCCACGGGACGCCCGCCGCGACGCCCGCGCGGCCGAGCTCGCCTCCGGTCTCGTACGAGGCGAGCACGACGCCCGCGACGGCGAGCGGGAAGCCGAGCAGCTGAAGCGCGCCCGGGCGGTCGCCGAGCGCGACCCCGGCGACGACCGGTATCGCGGCGCCGGACGCGGCGATCGGCGCGACGATGCTGATCGTCCCGATCGCCATCCCGCGGTAGAACGCGGCGATCCCCGCCGTCGCGAGCAGCGCCGCCGGGACCGCCCACAGCGCCTCCCGCGTCAGCGTCCCCGCGCCGCCGGCGACGACGACGATCCCGACGAGGAGCAGACCGACGGGCTGCGCGAGCGCGAGGACGACGAGCACCGGCAGCGTGCGGCTCTTGAGGCCGCCGAGGAAGTCGGCGACTCCCCACGAGACGCTCGCCGCAAGGGCGAGCACCGCTGCGAGCAACTAGCGGTCCGGGACCGGCCGCGTCGCGGCGACGGCGTCGAGCTGGTTCGCGTGGTACAGCACGCTCGCCTCGGCCGTCTGCGCGGCGCGCGCGTCGTGGTGCGAGGCGATCGCGTGCAGGAGCTCGGCACGCGCGTCCGCGGCGAGGTGGCCGGCGCGCTCCTCGATCAGCCGCACGCCGAGGTGGACGTGGCCGAGCAGGCGCCCTTCCGGAGTCGGGGCGAACGTGGGTGCGCGCCCGAGCTCCAGCGTCCGCCCGACGTCGTGCAGCAGCGCCGCCGCGAGCAGCAGGTCGCCGCGCAGGCGCGGATGGAGCTGCGCGGTCTCGCGGCAGAGGGTCGCGGCGCCGACGGTGTGCTCGAGCAGCCCGCCCGCATAGCCGTGGTGGCCGCCCGGAGCGGCTGGGAGCTCGCGCAGGCGCCGCCGCAGCGTCGCGTCGCCGAGGACGGCGTCGACCGCCGCGCGCAGCCCGTCGTGCCGGATCTCGTCCACGAGGAAGTCGAGGAAGCCCTCGAGCTCGTCGGCGTCCCTGTGGAGCCGGGGCGCGAGCTCGACGGCGTCGGCATCGGGCGCCGGCTCCACGGAGCGAACCTCGAGCTGCAGGCGGTCGCGGAACCGTTCGACGCGGCCCAGCACGCGCACTGCGTCACCTTCCGCGAAGCGCGTGTCGAGGAGGTCGACGTCCTGCCATACGCGTCCCTCGATGCGCCCGCTCGGGTCGACGAGCTCGAGCGCGAGGTACGGCGCGCCGCCCCGCGTCCGCAGCCGCCGCTTCCGCGCCACCGCGTAGACGCCCTCGACGACTCGGTCCTCGGCGAGCTCGGCGATGGCGCTCACGGCACGAGTCTAGGCCGGGAGGTGGCTGGTAGGGTCAGCG
>JAUJMY010000001.1:0-25090 GCA_030446625.1 Gaiellaceae bacterium | reverse complement strand
GGCGATGGCGCTCACGGCACGAGTCTAGGCCGGGAGGTGGCTGGTAGGGTCAGCGCGCGATGGCCGTCGTGCGACCGTTTCGCGCCCTTCGCTACGACGAGGCCAAGGCAGGGCCGCTCGAGTCGCTCGTGGCGCCGCCGTACGACGTGCTCGGGCCGGAGGAGCGCGCGCGCCACCTCGCGCAGAGCCCGTACAACGTCGTCCACCTGACGCTCCCCGAGTCGGAGGAGCAGGCCGCGCGGACGCTCTCCGAGTGGCGACGCGACGGCGTCCTCGTCGAGGAGGAGCCGGCGGCGTGGGTCCTCTCGCAGGAGTACGTCGGCCCGGACGGCGTCGCGCGGACGCGGAACGGCCTCTTCGCGTCGCTGCGGGTCGAGCCGTACGAGCGCCGCGTCGTCCTCCCGCACGAGCGCACGCACCGAGGCGCCAAGGAGGGCCGCCTGCGCCTGCTGCGCGCGACGCGCGTCCAGCTCGAGCCGATCTTCCTCCTCCACCACGGCCCGCCCGTGGAGGTGCCGGCGCGCGAGCCGGACATCGCCGTGGAGGGGGCGCGGCTGTGGCGCGTGGACGACGATCCCGGGCCGCGCTTCGCCGACCTCCAGCTCCTGATCGCGGACGGGCACCACCGCTACGAGACCGCCGTCGCGTTCCATCAGCAGGACGGGGCGGAGGAGAGCGCCTACATGCCGGTCGTCCTCGTCTCGACCGCGGAGGCGGGGCTGACGATCTTCCCGACGCACCGCGTCGTCGACGGCTTCGAGCGGGAGCCGCCCGTCGACTCGTCGCCGGTGCCGCCGGAGGAGGCGCTCGCGCGGCTCCCGGGCGAGCGCGCCGCGTTCGTCGTCGCGCGCAACGGCGACACGGGCGTGGCGGTGGGCGACGAGCGCGAGCCGGACGTGTCGTTCCTCGACCGCTTCGGGCCGCGCGTGCGCTCGTACACGCCCGATGCCGGCGAGGCGCTCGCAGCCGGCGCGACGGCGGTCCTCGTCCGCCCGCCCCGCATCGACGACGTCTTCGCGGTCGCCGCGCGCGGCGAGGTGATGCCGCAGAAGAGCACGTACTTCTATCCGAAGCTGCTCTCGGGTCTTCTGTTCCACCCGGTTTGACCGCAGCCTGGCTCGAGCTGTGCCGCGCGGCGGTCGAGGACGTGCGCGGCGTCCTCGGCGATCTGCCGGGTCGGGCCGAGCGCGAGCCCGTCGTCGGCACCGGGCTCGGCGGCGACGAGACGACCGCCGTCGACGAGGCGGCCGAGCGCGCGATCGTCGGCCGCTTCGCCGGCAGCGGCGAGAGCTTCAGGCTCGTCTCGGAGGAGCTCGGCGAGAAGAGCTTCGGCGACGGCACGGGTCCGTGGGTCGTGCTCGACCCGATCGACGGCTCGCTGAACGCGAAGCGCGGCGTCCCCTTCTTCTCCGTTTCCGTCGCGATCGCCGACGGGCCGACGATGGCGGACGTCCGGTTCGCGTCCGTCTACGACTTCGGCGCGCGCGAGGAGTGGACGGCCGAGCGCGGCCGCGGTGCGTTCCTGGACGGACAGCCGCACAGCGCCCAGCCGCCGAAGGACGAGAGAGAGATACTCTCCTTCTAGGAGACGTTGACGTCGTCGGTCGCGGAGAATGCGGCCGCGATGGTCGGGATCGCGTACCGGCTGCGGATCATGGGCTCGCTCGCGCTCTCGCTCTGCCACCTCGCTGCGGGGCGCGTGGACGCCGTCTGCTCGCTGAAGCCCGCGCGCTCGGTGGACATCGCCGCCGCGCAGCTGCTCGTGCGCGAGTGCGGCCTCGCGATCGACCTCTTCGAGGAGCCGTCGTTCGACGGCGCGGCCCTCGACCTCGGCGCGCGTTCGCGCGTCGTCGCAGCGGGAACGCCCGAGCTGTGCAAGCGGCTGGCGGAGGCGCTCACGAACTAAGGGTCGGCTGTTCCGGCTGGAACTACAAGCACTGGCGGAACGGCGTCTTCTACCCGCCCCGGCTCGCGGCGCACCGCTGGCTCGACTTCTACGGGCAGTACTTCGACACCGTCGAGGTGAACGCGACCTTCTACCGGCTGCCGACGGAGAAGGCCGTGCGGGGCTGGGTGGAGGGGAGTCCGGAGGGGTTCCTGCTCGCGATCAAGATGAGCCGCTACGTCACGCACATCAAGCGCTTGCTCGCGCTCTCCGAGGGCATCCCGCTCTTCTACGAGCGGATCGCGCCGCTGCTCGACTCGCCGAAGCTCGGGCCCGTGCTGTGGCAGCTCCCGCCGACGTTCCGGCGCGACGACGAGCGTCTCGCGGGAGCGCTCGCGCAGCTGCCCGCAGGCCGCCACTGCTTCGAGTTCAGGCACGAGAGCTGGTTCGCCGACGAGGTCTACGAGCTCCTGCGCAGGCACGGCGTCGCGCTCGTCATCGGCGACGACCCGCGGCGGCCGTTCCAGGCGCACGAGCTCACGGCGGACTTCACCTTCGTCCGCTTTCACGCCGGCGCCGAGGGCGGGAACGGCAACTACTCGTACGGCGAGCTCGAGCGGTGGGCGCAGCGGCTGGAGGCGTGGCGCGAGCGCGGCGACGTCTACGCGTACTTCAACAACGACTGGGAGGGCTACGCGATCTACAACGGCCTATGGCTGAAGCGGCGGCTGGGGCTCGACACGCCGCCGCACCCCGCCGAGCCCGGCGAGCAGCGGCCGTGATCGACGTTGCTACGCTCGCCGAAGGCCATGGCTGCGACACGCGAAGACGTCCTCGGCGCGCTCGAGCGCGTGATCGACCCGGAGCTGCGGAAGCCCGTCACCCAGCTCGGCATGGTCCGCGGCGTGGTCGTCGAGGGCGGTGACGTCGCGGTGACGATCGCGCTCACCGTCGCCGGCTGCCCGCTCCGCTCGGTGTTCCACGAGCAGGTGCGCGAGCACGTCGGCGCGCTGCCCGGCGTCGAGAGCGTCGAGCTCGACTTCGACGTGATGAGCCCGGACGAGCGCGCCGCGCTGACGGAGCGACTGCGCGGCGGGGTCAGGCAGCGCACGCAGGGGATCTCGCTCGACGCCGACACGCGCGTCGTCGCGGTCGCGAGCGGCAAGGGCGGCGTCGGGAAGTCGTCGCTCAGCGTCAACCTCGCCGCCGCGCTCGCGGACCTCGGGCAGCGCGTGGGGATCCTCGACGCCGACGTCTACGGCCACTCCGTCCCGCACCTGCTCGGAATCCAGCAGAAGCCGGTGCTCGTCGACCGGATGATCGTCCCGCCGGTCAGGGATGGGCTGAAGCTGATGTCGATCGGGTTCTTCCTCGACGAGAACGCGCCGGTCATGTGGCGCGGCCCGATGCTCCACCGCGCGCTCGAGCAGTTCCTGTCCGACGTCCACTGGGGCGAGCTGGACACGCTCGTCGTGGACATGCCGCCCGGGACCGGCGACGTCTCGATCTCGCTCGGGCAGCTCCTGCCGCGCGCCGAGGTCGTGATCGTGACGACACCGCAGCCGCTCGCGCAGGAGGTCGCGGTGCGCGCCGCGCAGATGGCGCAGAAGACGAACATGCGCCTGCTGGGGGTCGTCGAGAACATGGCGGGCGACGTGTTCGGCTCCGGCGGCGGCGACGCGCTCGCCGCCGATCTCGGCGTCCCGCTGCTCGCGCGCGTCCCGCTCGACGCGGCGGTGCGCGAGGCCGGAGACGCGGGCGACCCCGTCGTGTGGGCGGATCCCACGAGCACTGCCGCCGCGGCCATGCGCGAGCTGGCGGACGCGGTTGTGACCACGAGGCGCGAGCGCGGCGTCGGAATCGTCAAGTCGCTGCCCGTGCTCTCGTAGGGCGTGCGTCGCGACGAGGCGCTGACGCGGCTCGAGACGCTCGGCTTCGGCGGGCGCGACGCGGCGGCGCTGGTCGACCACTTCGCCGACGCGGAGGCGCGCGGCAAGCAGGGGCACGGCTTCTCGCGCGTCGCGTGGCTCGAGACGCTGCCGGACCTCGACGCCGCGGCGCGGCCCGAGCTCGTCGTCGACGAGCCGGGCTACCAGCTCTGGGACGGGCACGGCGCGCTGGGGTACCTCGTGCTGCGCGCGGTCGTCGACGAGCAGCTCGAGACGGCGCCGCGCGCGCGACTCGTCGTCGCTCGTCGCTGCTTCCCGACGGGCGTGCTGGGCTACTGGGTGCGGCGGCTCGCGGAGGAGGGGCTCGTCTCGGCGCTGACCGCCACGTCGCCGCCGCGGCTCGCGCACCCGGACGGCGGCGAGCCGCTCGCGGGCACGAATCCGCTCGCGATCGGGATCCCGAGCTCGGACGGTCGGCCGCTCGTCAGCGACGTCTCGATGGGCAAGGTGACGTACGGCGACGTGCTGCGCGGCGCGGCCACGCTCGACGACCTCGTCCCGTTCGGCGGCGAGCAGGCGCACAAGGCGTTCGCGCTCGCGCTCGGGCTCCAGCTGCTCGTCGACGCGCTCGCGGGCGACGGCTACGGCGCGGTGCTGGTCGTCGCGTCGCCGGAAGCAGACCCGGTGCCGGAGCTACGCGCCCGGGCCGCCGGCGTCCGCCTCCCCGGCGACGGCTAGGAATTCGGGCTCGTCGCGGAGCGACGCGAAGTCGTCGTCGTCGCGCGCCCACTCCAGGCAGCGGGGATCGAGGTCGATCGCGCGGCGGAGGTGCACCAGTGCGGCCTCGCGTTGGCCGGCGAGCGCCTCGTAGCACGCGACGTTGTAGAGGAGAGCCGGGTGATCCGGCTTCTGCTCGAGCCCCTCGCGGACGATCGCGAGCGCCGTCGCGTAGTCGGCGCCGTCGCGGTGCGGGCTCGCCGCGAACCACCACTCCCACGCCGACGGCTCGTACGCCTCGCCCGGCTTCCCACCGACGGCAAGGACGCTCGTAGCGGCCTCGAGTGCGACGGCGCCCCGGCGCGTGCCGGGGTCGCGGACGTAGACGAGCGTCCCGGCGCCCGCCTCGACCTCGTCCTCGCCGAGGGTGAAGCGCGCGCGCCCCGCCACGACGACGTAGACCTCCTCGTGGCCGAGACCCGACTCCGTGTGATCCTCCACGACGCGCTGCCCCGGCTCCTCGGCGGTGTAGGCGTTCATGCCGAAAGCGCGGATGCCGAGCGTGCGGCGGACCGGCCGCCAGGTGATGCCCTCGCTGCTGATCGGGACGGCCTCGAACTCATCGAGCCGCCTGACGTCGTACGCGCTCATCGCGCCCGTCTCAACTCGGCGAGCAGGACGGGGTCGAGTCGCTCCGCGCCGTGCAGCCGCTCCTCGAGGTTCTCCGTCCCCGCCCACCGCGCGAGCGATTCCTGGAGCTCGCCCTCGTAACCGAGCCGAGCCAGGCGCTCTCGCAGCTCCGCCCCGAGCTCGTCGTCCACTGCGACCCACTCGTCGGCCGGGGTCTTACCGAACAGGAGCCCGTGGATCTCGTACAGCCGCCGCAGCTCCTCGATCGGGCTGACGTGGTCGTCGACGCGCAGGTCGACGACCACGTCCGACAATCCCGCGTAGCCGCCGTCGCGCTCCACGACGAGCAGTGACGCCGACTGCTGGCCGCGCCGGTCGCCGCCCGCGAGCTGCGCGGCTGCGAGGCACTCGACGAGGCGCGCCCCGAGCGGAAGCTGCGCGTTCTGCTCGAACGTCGCCGCGAGCGCGTCGACGGTCTCGCCCGAGACGAGGATGTTGCCCTGCGCCGCGTAGCAGTCGCCCGTCCGGCCGCCGGCCCACTCGTGGCACTCCTCGCCGGTGAACGTCGCGGTCGTCCCGCGTGCGTCGACGACGCCCACCTGCCGCTCCGCGCGCCCGTCGTCGGCGTCGACGAGCCGCTCGACGACGTCGGCCGCGCTGAGGCCGTCGCGCAGGAGCGCGAGCCCCTCCGGGCCGTAGCGCGGGTTCGCGTACGCCTGCGTGGCGACCGCGCCGACATGCGGCTCGGCCCAGGGGACGACGGAGCCGACGGCGAGGAACTTCGACTGGACCGCGACACCCCACTGCTGCGCACCGAGGTCGCACGCCGCGATCGAGTACGTCGCGACGAGCCGGTCAGCCGCCATACGTGAGCGCGCGAAGATCGAGCTCGAGGAGCTCGCGCGCCGACTCGGGAACGAGAACGCATGTCACTTCGGGCCGCGCGAGCGCCTCCTTCACGCCTTCCGCGGTGTCCGCGCGCACGACCACGGCGACGCCGGCGGCGTGCGCATTCCTCAGCCGCTCGAGGTCCGAGACGTCGTCGAGCACGAGCGCGTCGCCGAGCGGAACGTCGAGCTCTTCCTCGACGGCGATCTCGGGGACGCGACGGCCCGTCGCACCGAACCAGCGTCGCCGCATCTAGACCTCGACCGTCTCCCCCGGCTCCGGCGCGAGGATCTCGACGTCGGGTGCGAGCTCGCGCAGCTCGTCGGGCGTGCCGCGCAGGATCGGGAAGGTTCCGTAGTGACACGGCACGCAGCGTTGCGTCCCGAGCAGCTCGAGCGCGACGGCCGCCTCGCGCGGGCCCATCGTGAAGTGGTCGCCGATCGGGAGGATCGCAACGTCCGGCTCGTACAGCCGCCGGATCAAGTGCATGTCGCCGAACACGTTCGTGTCGCCGGCGAAGTAGAGCCGCACTGCGCCTTCGACGTCGACGACGAGCCCAACCGGCTCGCCGGTGTAGTTCAGCTCGTCGTCGGAGGACGAGTGGTTGGCGTCCGTCAGCGTGACCTTGACGCCGTCGGCGTCGACCGTGCCGCCCTTGTTCGGGTCGCTTCCCGCGCCGCCTTCGAGACCGTGGCGCAGCTCGAGCGAGTCCCGCAGCTCCACGGGCGCGATCACGCGCGCGCCGTGCCGCTTCGCTAGGTCGACCGTGTCGCCGACGTGGTCGCCGTGGCCGTGCGTGAGGAGGATCAGGTCGACGCGCTCCGGCTGCTGCTCGCTCGCCGGACACTTCGGGTTGCCCGTCAGGAACGGGTCGACGTAGACGCGCTTCCCGCTCGGCGTGTCGAACCGGAAGGCGGCGTGTCCAAGCCACGTCAGCTGAACGCCCGGCACCACGAGCTCCTTTCGTCGGGGCCGCGAGCCTAACGGAGGGGGAAGGCATTGGTCCGCGTAGAGCCGGACCGCGGACGTACGAGAGGAGGCGCATGCCGTCCGACGGTCGACGGAGAGTACGGCGGCGTTCCTTCTTTTCGAGCCCACACACCCGCCACGGAGGAAGATCCCTCCGCGGCGCGAACACGAGAGCGCGATGAGCAGCCGGCTCCTGCCCCTCGCGCTCGTCGCCTCGGCGGCGCTCGCCGACGGGCGCGAGCGCCACCAGCTCGCGTTCTACCTTCTCGTCGCTGCTGTCCCGGCGGCCGCGATCGCCGCCCTCTCGGCGTTCGGCGAGCTCGTCGAGCTTCCCGGACGCGAGGCCGGCGAGCTCGCCGCGCGCGTCGAGGCGACGCTGGCGGTGCTCGGGTTGCTCGCGGTCCTGCTCGCCGCCGGGGTGCGCGGGCAGTCGCCCGAAGTATCCGCGGTTCCCACGCTCGGCGTCTCGGCGCTCGTGCTCTGCCTCGTCGTCTTCGCCGCGCACAGCCTGACGCTGCTCGCGGCGCCACCGCGCGGAGCGCCGGCCGCCGAGAGCTAGGAGGGTTTGGCGCAACGATCGCTGTGCCGCCGCCGCACGCTGCGTCGGCGCGATGCTGCGTCCTCGGTCGGTCCCCGTATCCATCGGATACGCGGACTCCCTGCGTCCTTGCCTCGCACCGCCCAGCGCCCGGCTGCGACGAGGAACGTTCCGCCAAAACCCTCCTAGAACGGGAGCTGCTTCGCGGCGGCCTCGGCCAGATCCGTCAGCGGCTGCACGGCGAAGAACGACCCGACCGTGACGGCGAGGCACGCGGCGACTGCCGCCTGGAGCAGTCCCTCGCGCGGCGGCGACCCGCCTGCCGGCATCAGGCGCACCTCGAGGTCGGAGCGCATGTACAGCGCACGGACGACCGAGAGGTAGTAGTAGAGGCTGACGGCGGTCGCGACGACGCCGACGATCACGAGCCACGTCCACCCGCGCTCGACGGCGGCGGAGAAGACGAGGAACTTGCCCCAGAAGCCTCCGGTCAGCGGCAGCCCCGCGAAGCCGAGCATGAAGACCCAGAGCGAGAGGCCGAGGAGTGGCCGCTCCCAGCCGAGGCCGCCGAGGTCGTCCAGAGCCACCGCGCGGCCGAGCTCCCGCTCGCGGGCGGCGAGGACGGCGAACGCGCCGAGCGACATCGCGGAGTACGGGATCAGGTAGTAGAGGAGCGCCCGGCCGCCCAGCTCGTTGTTCGCGGCGATCGCGATCAACATGAAGCCCGCGTGCGAGATCGACGAGTAGGCGAGCATCCGCTTCACGTTCCGCTGCACGAGTGCCGCGAGGTTGCCCCAGGCGAGCGAGATGCACGCGATCGCGGCGATCGCGAGGGTCCAGAACTCGTCCAGCTGCGGGAACGCCGCGACCAGCACGCGCATCGCGAGCACCAGGGCGACGGTCTTCGTCGCGGCCGACATGAAGGCCGTGACGGGCGTCGGCGCACCGTCGTACACGTCCGGCGTCCACATGTGGAACGGCGCCGCCGACGCCTTGAAGCCGAGGCCGGTGATCACCATCGCGAGGCCCGCGAGCAGGAGCGGGTCGCTCTCGAGCCCCTGCGCGCGCGTCGCCTCCGCGATCCGCCCGAACATCAGCTCGCCCGTGGACCCGTACACGAGCGCCGATCCGAAGAGCAGCGCCGCCGAGCCGAAGCCCCCGACGATCAGGTACTTCAGCCCCGCCTCGAGCGACTCGACGCGATCCGCGCGGATCGCCGAGAGGACGTACAGCGAGATCGAGAACCACTCGAGCGCGAGGAAGAGGACCATCAGGTTGTTCGCTGCGACGAGGAACGCCATCCCCGCGCCCGCGGCGGCGAGGAGCGCGTAGTACTCGCCCGCGTGCTCCTCCACGCGCGGCCGCTCGGACCACGAGATCCCGACGGCGAGGAGGCCGGCCCCGCAGACGATCAGCTGCGCGAGCGCGGCGAAGCGGTCGCGCGCGATCGCCTCGGCGACGACGTTCCGCGCCTCGCCCGAATCCACGTAGAGGAGCGCGGAGAGGACGAACGCGACCGCGAAGCCGAGCGCCGCGAAGACGCCGCCGACGCCGTGCGCCCTCCGGCGGGGGACGAGCACGGCGCCGAGGAGCGCGAGCCCCGAGGCGGCCAGCAGCGCCAGGACGGGCGCGAGCGCGAACCAGTCGACCTTCGGCGTCGTGGCCGCGATCACGGCTCGTCCTCCTCGAGCGGCGCGTAGCCGGTCCACCCGTCGTCCCGGCCCGCGACAGCTGCGCGCGGATCGTCAGGTCCGCCCGCGAAGGACCTCTCCGTGATGCCCGCAGGCCAAGCCGACAGCACGAGCAGGCACGCGACGAGCGGGATGACGATCGCAAGCTCCGCCGGCCGCAGGTCGAGTGCGTCTTCGGTCACCGCGCGTCCGCGCCGCTCGTGCAGCACCGCCGAGATCAACCGCAGCATGTACATCGCCGCGAGGACGATCGCGACCACGCCGACGACGGCCCAGCCCCAACCGCGCTCGAAGACGCCGACGAGGATCAGGAACTCGCCCGCGAACGACGCGGAGCCTGGAACCGCGAGCGCGATCACGCCCGTCGTCATCAGCAGCGTCGCGAGCGCCGGCCGCCCCTTCGCGAGCCCTCCCAGCCGCGGCAGCTCCCCGGTCGCCGCCCGTCGCTCGATCGACCCCGCGAGCAGGAACAGCGTCGCCGAGATCAATCCGTGCGCGACCGACTGGAGGATCGCGCCGTCGAAGCCGGGGTCGTTGAGCGCGAAGAGGCCCATCGTGATCAGGCCCATCTGCGCGAGGCTCGAGTACGCGACGACGCCGCGGAAGTCGGTCGCCCGGAACGCGAGCAGCGAGCCGTAGACGAGGCCGGACGCCGCGAGCAGGAGGATCGGCACGCGCAGCTCCTGCGCCGGCTCGGGGAACTTCGCGATCGCGATCCGCAGCAGCCCGTAGACGGCGGCCTTCGAGACGACACCCGAGAGCACGGCCGAGACCTCGCTCGGCGACTCGCGGTACGCGTCCGGCAGCCACCCGTGCAGCGGGAAGAGCGGCGCCTTGACCGCGAACGCCGCGACGAAGCCGAGGAAGAGCCACGTGCTGCCGCTCGTCCCCGCCTTCACGAGGTCGAACGTGCCCTCGGAGAGCCCGTAGACGACGATCGCCGCGAGCATCAGCAGCGAGCCCGCCATCGTGTAGATGACGAACTTGAGCGTCGCGCCGATCCGCCCGGGCCCGCCCCAGACGCCGACGAGCACGTAGAGCGGGATCAGCATCGCCTCGAAGAAGGCGTAGAAGAGCAGGAGGTCCTGGGCGCTGAAGACGCCGACGATCGCACCGGTCAGGAAGAGCATCAGCCCGAAGTAGGAGCGAGGGCGGTCGCGTCCCGCCCAGAACGCGTACGCGATCGCGGCCGCCATCACGACGACCGTCAGCCCCGCCAACCAGAGCGAGAACCCGAACAGGCCGACGTGGTACGAGACGTCGAGATCCGCGAGCCACGTCACCCGCTGCGCGTGCTGGAGCCCCTCGGCGTCGAAGTCGAAGCCGACGAGCGTGTTGATCCAGAGGCCGACCTCGACGAGCGCGACGAGCAGCGCGACGGACCCCGCCCAGAACCGAGACCAGGGCAGGAGCCAGACGAGGAGCGCGCCCGCGAGCGGGAGGACGATCAGTGCGGTCGTCATGGCGTCACAACCGCACCGACACGAAGACGAGCGCGAGGACGGCGAGGCCGCTCGCGATCGCGAGGGCGTAGGTGCGCAGGAAGCCGGTCTGCGCCTCGCTCAGGCCGCGGCCGAGCTCACGCGTGCCGCCGGCGAGGCCGGCGATCGAGCCGCCGATGAGCGGGCCCTCGATCCAGCGCGTCCACCCGCGCGCGGTCGCGGCGGCCGGGCGGTAGAACGCGAAGTCGTACGCCTCGTCGCAGTAGAACTTCCGCTCGAGCACGCGCTGGAGGAACGGCTGCCGCGGCGCCTCGCGCCGGCGGGCGCCGTAGATCAGCCACGCGAGCGCGATCCCGGCCAGGCTGAGCGCCACCGACAGCGCGGCCGTGACGTAGTCCTGCGTCACCGTCGGCTCGACCAGCGCGAGGTGCTCGCGCTCGACGGCGACGACGGGATCGAGGAAGTCCGCGAGCGGGTGCCAGCCCGTTCCCGCGATCTGGATCCAGCCGCCGATCACCGCCAGCACCGCCAGCACCGCGACCGGCGCCGTCATCGAGAACGGCCCCTCCTTCCCCTGGTGCGCGTGGTGGTGTTCGCGGACGAACGCGCTCGGCTCGCCGAGGAAGACGACGAAGATCATCCGGAACGTGTACATCGCCGTCAACAGCGCGCCCGCGAGCCCGACCGCGTACAGCACGTAGCCGAAGCCGTCCTCGCGCGCGAGCGCGGAGGCGAGGATCGAGTCCTTGGAGAAGAAGCCGGAGAGCGGCGGGAGGGCCGCGAGCGCGCCGGCGCCGATCAGCATCGCGACGAACGTCTTCGGCATCAGCCCGCGGAGCCCGCCCATCTTGCGGATGTCCTGCTCGCCGACGAGGGCGTGGATCACGATCCCGGCGCCGAGGAAGAGCAGCGCCTTGAAGAACGCGTGCGTCATCAGGTGGAACATCCCGTTCGCGTACGCCCCGATGCCCGCGCCGAGGAACATGTAGCCGATCTGCGACATCGTCGAGTAGGCGATGACGCGCTTGATGTCCGTCTGCACGAGCGCGATCAGGCCGGCGACGAGGAGCGTGATCGCGCCGAGCCCCGCGGCGAGCTCCTGGATCCCGACTGACGCCTCGAAGATCGGGTGCGTGCGCACGATCAGGTACACGCCTGCGGTGACCATCGTCGCGGCGTGGATGAGCGCGCTGACGGGCGTCGGGCCCTCCATCGCGTCGGGTAGCCACGTGTGCAGGGGGATCTGCGCCGACTTCGCGACCGCGCCGCCGAGCAGCCCGAGCGCGACGAGCGTGGCCGTCGTCGACCCGAGTTCGCCCACGCGCTCGAAGCTGCGCAGGTAGTCGAGCGTGCCCGATTCGTAGATCAACAGGAAGAGCGCGAGCGCCATGGCCGCGTCGCCGACGGCGTTCATCACGAACGCCTTCTTCGCGGCCGCGATCGCGCTCGGGCGCTCGTGGTGGAAGCCGATCAACAGGTACGAGCAGAGCCCGACGAGGCCCCAGCCTGCGAGCAGGATCAGGAAGTTGCCCGCGAGGACGAGCAGCAGCATCGAGAAGACGAAGAGCGCCATGTAGACGAAGAACCTGCGCTCCTCGTCGTCGCCGTCCATGTAGCCGATCGAGTAGCCGACGATGAGAGAGCCCACGCCGGCGACGATCAGCATCATCAGGATCGAGAGCGGGTCGACGAGCAGCGTGAGCCCGAAATCGAGCTCGCCGGCGGTCAGCCACGTCCACGCCGTCGTCTCCGCCTCACGCTCCTCGCCGCCGCGGCCGAGCGCGGCGAAGAACGCCACGGCCGCGGCCACCGCGCTGACGGCGACGGAGAGCGTCGCGAGGTAGCCGGCCTCCCGGCGCGGGATCCGCGTCCCGAGCAGCGTGATCGCGACCGCGCCGGCGAGCGGCGAGAGCAGGCAGATCCAGGCCGCGGTGGTCACTCGTCCTCGTCCTCGTCCAAGACCGGGGGTGCGAGTCCCGTGACGATGACGCCGCTCTGCCCGAGCGGGCTCAACGCGCTCGTCGTCAGGCGTGAGACGAGCTCGAGCAGCTCGCTGACCTCGGGCGCGTCGCGCGGGAGCTCGACCTCCAGCTCACGCCCGTCCTCGAGACGAACCCTGATCGAAAGGGCCTCGTCGCCGACCCAGGAGCCCAGGTTGAGCGACACGAGCTCCGCGGCGACGGGGCCGCCGATGTTCGGGAGCTCGTCCATCAGCCGCGCAGCGCCGTCAGCTTGTCGACGTCGAGGTCGAGGCGCCGCCGGGCCATCGCGACGATCAGGCCCAGCCCGACGACCACCTCGGAGGCCGCGACGGCCATCACGGCGAGGGCGAAGATCTGCCCGTCCTCCTGCCCGTGCGCGCGCGCGAACGCGATCAGCGCGAGGTTTGCGCCGTTCAGCATGATCTCGATCGAGAGCAGGACGATCAGCGGGCTGCGGCGCAGCAGCACGCCCAAGGCGCCCGTCGCAAACAAGGTGCCCGCCACGGCCAGATACCAGGTGACGTCAGGCCCTCTCACGCCCCTCGCCGCCTCCCGCTCCGGCTCGGCGCAGCCGACCTACGCGTGAGGCTGACGCCGCTGGGGGCAGGATGCGGCGCGCGTGTCGCTTGGCCGCACCGGTACGTGCTGTCCTGCGCGCCACGCGCGCGCCTCCTTTGCCAGCGGCGCCCGAGGAACGTGAGAGCTTCAGCGCGCACTCTGCTCCCCCCGCTTCTCCTCGCGCGACTGCGCGCCCAGGATCACGCCGCCCACCGCCGCGACCAGGAGGACGATCGAGGTGATCTCGAACGCGAGCAGGTGGTCGGTGAGGAACAGGCGCCCGATCTGCGCAGGGCTCCCGAAGGCCTCGCGAATCTCGGCCTCGTCCGACAGCCGCCCGCCAGCCTTGAGGCCGATCACCATGATGATCTCGAGCAGGAGCGCCCCGGCGGCCGTGACCGCCGCGACCGACTGCCACGTCGGCCCGCCGGCCCAGGGCGCGTCGGCCTGGCCGCCCAGGTAGGCGATCACGAACAGGAACATCACCATCACCGCGCCGGCGTAGACGAGCACCTGCGCCGCGGCGAGGAAGTCGGCGGCAAGCAGCAGGTAGAGCACCGCGAGCGAGCCGAGGTTCCCGATCAGCGCGATCGCGGAGTAGAACGGGTTCCCGAAGCTGACGACGGCCACGGCAGAGCCGAGGCACGCGAGCGCGGTCACGATCCAGATCGCCCAGACGAGGAAGTCCGCCACGCCCGGCCTACGAGTGGGTCTTGTAGTAGGGGATCGGCGTGTCGTAGAGCTCCGGATCGGCGACCGGCACCTGCTTGATCGGTTCCGCGAGCAGCATGTCCTTCGTGTAGATCAGGTCGTCGCGCGCGTACTCCGAGATCTCGAACTCGTTGCCGAGCGTGATCGCGTCGAACGGGCACGCGAGCTCGCAGTAGCCGCAGAAGATGCAGCGGCTCATGTTGATCTCGTAGATGCGTGCGTAGCGCTCGCCCGCGGAGACTCGGTTGTCCGGGGTGTTCTCGGCCGGGACGACGCGGATGCAGTCGGCCGGGCACGCGGCCGCGCACAGCGAGCAGCCGACGCACTTCTCGAGCCCGTTCTCGTGCCGCCAGAGCCGGTGGCGACCGCGCCAGCGCGGGTACAGCGGCCGCTTGTACTCCGGGTACTGCTGCGTGATCGGCTTCTTGAAGATCTGCTTGAACGTGACTCCGAAGCCCTGCGCTGTGCCGACGATCGGATTTCGGGGGCTGTGGCTGCGGTCAGTCAACGAGCACCACCAGGAAGGCGGTCACGACGGCGTTCAGGGTCGCGAGCGGCAGCAGGACCTTCCAGCCGAAGCGCATCAGCTGGTCGTAGCGGAGCCGCGGCAGCGTCGTCCGCATCCAGATGAAGACGAAGAGGATCGGGATCAGCTTGAGCACGAACCAGAGCGGGCCCGGCAGGAACGGGCCGTGCCAACCGCCGAAGAAGAGCGTCACGCAGAGCGCCGACAGCGTGATCAGGTTGATGTACTCCGCCATCTGGAACAGGCCCCAGCGCATGCCGCTGTACTCGGTGTGGTAGCCGGCGACGAGCTCCTGCTCGGCCTCGGGAAGGTCGAACGGCGCGCGATTCGTCTCGGCGCTCCCGGAGACGAAGAAGATCAGCAGGCCGAGGAGCTGCGGGATCGCGAACCAGATCGTCGCGTGCTGCTTCGCGACGATCTCCGTGAGCGAGAGCGACTGCGCCATCAGGACGACGCCGAGCACCGACAGCGCGAGCGAGACCTCGTACGAGACCATCTGCGCGCACGTCCGCATCGACCCGAGGAGCGCGTACTTCGAGTTCGAGGCCCACCCGCCGACGATGAAGCCGTAGATGCCGAGCGAGCCGAGCGCGAAGAGCAGGATGAGCGCGATCGGGACGTCGGCCATCTGCCCCGCGACGTAATGGCCGAAGATCGTCCAGCCGCCGCCGAACGGGATCACCGCGAAGGCGAGAAGCGCGGTGAACGCCGCGACGACCGGCGAGGCGATGTACAGGATGTCGACGCCGCTCGCAGGGAAGAAGCTCTCCTTGCGGATCAGCTTCACGAGGTCCGCGATCGGCTGGAGCAGCCCATACGGACCCGCGCGGTTGGGGCCGTAGCGGAGCTGCATCCGGCCCATGAACTTCCGTTCGACGAGCGTCATGTACGCGAACGCGCCGAGAACGACGTTGATCAGGACGAAGCCCTTGATGATGCTGATCCACCACGCCTCCCTCACGTCCCTGGCCGCCTTCTGCTCCCGCCCGGCGGAGCCGGGCTCCTCAGCAGGCTGACGCCGCTGGACTGCAGGATGCTGCGCGGGAGTCGCTTGGCCGTACTGGGTGTACTGTCCTGCGCGCCTCCCGCTTGCCTCCTTTGCCAGCGGCGCCCCAGGAACGTGAGGGCGCTCATGCTTTCGGGAGCCTTGGTCGCGGCGAGCACGCTCACGGCTTGGTCACCTCGACGGTCGCGTGCAGGTCGCGCGCGTGCTCGTCGGCGATCCGGACGACGCCCGGCAGCAGCCTGCGGTTGAGCCGGGCGCGAAGGGTCGCGGACGTGCCGTTCGATCGCACCAGGACCTCGTCGCCGGAGGAGATTCCGCGGCGCTGGGCGTCGTCCCAGGACAGCTCCACCTCGGCGGCCGGGCGCTGGAACTGAAGCTCAGGCACCCGCTCGACGGCCGCGCCGGCGAAGAGCGGCCGGTACGGGAGCAGGTTCAGGTAGTGCCCGTCGCTCGGTCGCGCCGGCTCCGTGTCGGGGTCCGGCGCGGGAGCGGGGATCTGCGCGCGTTCGGCGAGCGCGGCGCGCTCACCCAGCTCGCCGAGCGTCAGACCGCCGTAGACGGTGCCCGCGAGCTCCTCGAAGACCGGCGCGGGGTACGGCGAGACGTCGACGCCGAAGCGGGCTGCCAGCTGCGAGAGCCAGCTCAGCTCGTCGGCCACTGGTGGGATCGCGGCGCGCCGCAGGCGCTGGAGTCGCCCCTCGAGGTTCATCGCGGTCCCGTCGCGCTCGAGATAGCTCGTCCCCGGCAAAACCAGGTCGGCCCAGCCCAGGGCGACGCGCTCGAACATGACGATCGCGATCACCGTCTCCGCCCGTTCGGCCAGCGCGCGGACGTGCGGATCGGACGCAGCCTCGTCTCCCGAGACGACGAGCACGGCGATCGGCTCGGGATTCGGCCCCTCGTCGTCCGACGCCGCCGCCCAGGCGTCCGCGACGCCGCGCCCGTTCGGAGTGGCCGGCAGGTGGAACGCGCCCGATCCGGGCTTCCCCGCGAAGCCGAGCTCTCCCGCGAGGGCCGCGATCTCGGCGCCGCCGTGTCCGCCGGGGGACGACCAGATCAGGATCGCGCGCTCGCTCTCGCGCAGCCTGCGCCCGAGCTCGCTCCCGGAACCGGCGAGCTCGCGGCACGTCTGCGCGGCCGAGCCCGGCGCGGTCAGCACGCTTCCGGCGGCGCCGATCGTGACCACCTCGGCGCCGCCGCGCCGCGCCAGCTTCAGCCACAGGTCGACGACGGGCGCGCGCTCGGCCACGGGGTCGTCGCCGACGACGACGATCAGCTCCGCGCCCCGGATCGCCGAGAGCGGGAGCCGGAACGCGTCGATCGCCACATCGGTCTCCTCCGGCAGGACCGCGGAGTGCGCGCCAAGCCCCGTCCGCAGCAGCTTCGCGAGCCCGTACGCGTGCTCGATCGTCTCGGAGCCCGAGAGCGCGGTCACGATCCGGCCGCCGGCGCCGCGCAGGACACGCTCGGTCTCGTCGAGCGCCTCCTCCCAGGAGATCGTCGCGAAGCCGCGCCGGCGCACGCGCCGGAGCGGCTGCGTCACGCGGTCCTCGGCGCGGAGGTGCGAGAACGCGAAGCGGCCCTTGTCGCAGAGCCAACCCTGGTCGACCTCGGGGTGGTTCCGGGAGAGGATCCGCTTCACCTTCCCCTCGCGCGTCGTCACGGTGACGTTGCAGCCGACGGGGCACATCGTGCAGACCGTCGGGACGTTCTGGATCTCCCACGGGCGCGCCTCGAAGCGGTACTGCGTCGACGTGAGCGCACCGACGGGGCAGAGCTCGATCACGTTCCCGGAGAAGGGCGCGCGGTACGGCTCCTCCTCAAAGGTCGTGATCAGCGTCTGCGCGCCGCGGTTGCGCGGGACGAGCTGGTGGTCCTCCGCCACGCCCTCGGAGAAGCGCGTGCAGCGGTAGCAGAGGATGCAGCGCTCGCGGTCGAGCGCGATCGTGGGGCTGATCGGGATCGGCTTGTCGAACGTCCGCTTCGGGAAGACCATCCGCGTCGTGCCGGGCCCGTAGCGGAAGGTGAGGTCCTGGAGCGGGCACTCGCCGCCCTTGTCGCAGACGGGGCAGTCGAGCGGGTGGTTCAGGAGGAGGAACTCGAGCGTCGCGTTCTGCCCCTGCGCCGCCTTGTCGGACGTCGCCGCGGTCCGAACCACGAGCCCGTCCTGCGCTGTCATGGTGCAGCCCGCCTGGAGCTTCGGCATCCCCTCGATCTCGACGAGGCACATGCGGCACGCGCCGACCGCCGGGCCGAGGCGCGGCTCGTAGCAGAAGACGGGGATCTCGATCCCCGCTCCCATCGCCGTCTCGACGAGCCCCGTGCCTTTCGGCACCTGGACCTCGCGGTCGTCGATCGTCAGCGTGACCAGCTCGGGCATCGCCACTACGCCGGCACCTCGACGGTCGGGTGGTGCGTGTGCTGGTCGACCGGCGCGAACACGCGCTCGAGCGACGACTCGCCCTTGTACGGGCAGCCGCCGGCGTCGATGTGCGCCTGGAACTCGGCGCGAAACTTGTCCACGTAGCTCGCGATCGGCATCGCAGCGGCGTCGCCGAGCGGGCACAGGCACTTGCCGAGGATCCGGTCGCAAACGTCGAGCAGGAGGTCGAGCTCCGCCTGCTCGGCGCGGCCGTCCTCGATCTTGCGCAGGATCTGCACCATCCAGCGCGTCCCCTCGCGGCACGGCGTGCACTTGCCGCACGACTCGTGCATGTAGAACTGCGCGACGCGGAGGCCGAGCTGAACCATGCAGCAGCGGTCGTCGATCACGATCACGGCCCCCGAGCCGAGGAAGGTGCCCTTGTCGGCCATCGCCTCGAACGTGAGCGGCGTGTCGATGTCGTCTGCGGTGAGGACCGGAACGGACGAGCCGCCGGGGATGATCGCCTTGATTCGCCGCGAGCCCGGCAGGCCGCCGCCGTGGTGGTAGATGAGGTCGCGCAGGGTCGTCCCGAGCTCGAGCTCGTAGTTGCCGCCGCGGCGGACGTTCCCGGACAGCGAGAAGACGCGCGTCCCGCGCGAGCCCTCGGTCCCCTGGTCGGCGTACCAGGCGCCGCCGTGCTCGACGATTGCCGGCACCGTCGCGATCGTCTCGACGTTGTTGATCAGCGTCGGCGACGCGTAGAGCCCGGCGATGGCCGGGAACGGGGGCTTCGTCCGCGGCTGCCCGCGCTCGCCCTCGAGCGATTCGAGCAGCGCGGTCTCCTCGCCGCAGATGTACGCCCCCGCGCCGCGGTGGAGGACGATCGTCACGTCTCCCATCAGACCCGCGCCGTGTGCCTGCTCGAGGGCGGCCCGGATGATCTCGAACTCGCGCAGGTACTCCCCGCGGATGTAGATGAAGACGTTGCGGGAGCCGATCGCGTGCGCCGTGATCAGGCAGCCCTCGATCAGCCGGTGCGGGACGCGCAGCATGATCTCGCGGTCCTTGAACGTGCCCGGCTCCGACTCGTCCGCGTTCACCGTCAGGTACGTCGGGTTCGGGTTCTGGCCCGGCTTCGGGATGAAGCTCGCCTTGCGACCCATCGGAAAGCCCGCCCCACCGCGTCCCTTGATGTCCGCGGTGAGCAGCTCGTCGAGCACCGCCTGCGGCCCCATCCCGCGCGCGCGGTCGAGCGTCGCGTAGCCGCCCACCTCGCGGTACGCGTCGATCTGCGTCAGGTCGCGATCGGCAGCGCCGGCGAGGACGATCTCGCTAGCCGCCATCGCGAACCTCCTGCACGATCGCGGGCACATCCTCCGGCCGGACGGGCTCGCGGTAGCGGTGGTCGACCGCGACGACGGTTCCCCAGCCGCAGCCGCCCGCGCACTCGAGCGCGCGCAGCGTCACCTGTCCGTCGTCCGTCGTCTCTCCCGCGCGGATCCCGAGCTCCTGCTCGAACGCCTCGAGCACCTGCTGCGCGCCGACGAGCGCGCACGAGATGTTCGTGCAGACCTCGACGAGGCGCCGGCCGACGGGCGCCAGGTGGAACATGTCGTAGAAGGACGCGACCGACTGGCAGAACGCGGGGGTCTCGTCGAGCGCGTCCGCCACCTCCCGCAGCGCGTCCGGTGTCAGCCAGCCGTACCGCTGCTGCGCGATCCGCAGCGCCGGCAGCACCGCCGACCGAGTGCGCGGGTACTGCGCCTTGATCTCCTGGATCTCGTCGTACAAGGGGCGGGCGCTCAGCGGTCGACCTCGCCCATCACGTTGTCGAGCGAGCCCACGATCGCGATCAGGTCGGCGATCAGCGCGTCCTTCAGCAGCGTCGCCGTCGCCTCGAGCACGACGTACGAGGGCGCGCGGAACTTGACGCGCCACGGCTTGGGGCCGCCGTCGGAGGCGACGTAGCAGCCGAGCTCGCCGCGGGGAGACTCGACCGTCGTGTAGACCTCGCCCTCCGGCACGCGGTAGCCCTCGGTGACGATCTTGAAGTGGTGGATCAGCGACTCCATCGAGGTGTGCAGCTCCTCGCGCGGCGGCAGCACGACCTTGCGGTCGTCGGCGATCCACGGCATCCCGTCCATGCCCTCGAGCCGGTCGAGGCACTGCGAGATGATTCGAACGGACTCGCGCATCTCTTCCATCCGCACGCGGTAGCGCGCGTAGACGTCGCCCTCGTGGTAGACCGGGACGCGGAAGTCGACCTGGTCGTACGCGAGGTACGGCTGCACCTTCCGCAGGTCCCAGTCGACCCCGGAGGCGCGCAGCACCGGCCCCGACTGCGCGAGCGCGATCGCGTCGTCCGCGGAGAGCAGGCCGATGCCCTGCGTTCGCTCGAGGAAGATCGCGTTGCGGTCGAGCAGTCCCTCGTAGTCGTCGACCGCCTTCGGCATCCACTCGCAGAAGGCGCGCGCCGCCGGGAAGAAGCCGCGCGGGATGTCCTCGGCGAGGCCGCCGGCCTGGAAGTAGCGCGTGTGCATGCGGAACCCGGCGACCATCTCGAAGAGGTCGAGGATCGCGTCCCGCTCGCGGAAGCAGTACCAGAACATCGAGATCGCTCCGAGCTCGAGCGCGCCCGTCCCGAGCCAGACGAGGTGCGAGTGCAGACGGTTCAGCT
The DNA here is from genome assembly GCA_030446625.1 of Gaiellaceae bacterium. Taxonomy (GTDB): domain Bacteria; phylum Actinomycetota; class Thermoleophilia; order Gaiellales; family Gaiellaceae; genus JAUJMY01. Next base: position 4,616 of record JAUJMY010000001.1, on the reverse strand, counting down.
CGCAGAGCGCGGTGCGCATCCACGTCGCCTTCTCCGGCACCTCGAGGTCGAGCAGCTTCTCGATCGCGAGCACGAACACGAGCTCGTTGTTCTGGAACGCGAGGTAGTCGATGCGCGGCGGATAGGTGATCGCCTTCCACCACGTCTTCTGCTCCATCGTCTTCTCGAAGCCCGTGTGCAGGTAGCCGATGACGGCGCGCAGGCCGACGACCTGCTCGCCGTTCAGGTCCACGACCAGCCGCAGGACGCCGTGCGTCGACGGGTGGTTCGGGCCGAAGTTGACCTGGAGGATGTCCTCCGAGTCGCGCAGCTCCGCGGGCACCGCGAGGATGCTCGGCACCGGCGACGGGATCCGCGAGCCCTCGTAGATCGGCGCGCGTGCGGGTGCGCGTTCGATGGTCGCCACTAGCGGTGGTTCTCCCGGTGACGTTTCCGGATGTCTGGAACGTGAGCACCAAGCGCTGCAAGGACGCAGGGAGCGCGCGTGCTAGCAAGCACGGGCGTGACTGAGGACGCCGCAGCGCGCCGCGTGATCGCGGGCCAGGCGCCGGAGGATGTTGCCGGGAGAGCCACTTACTCCTCGCCCGAGAAGCGGACGGGCTCGCCGCCGAGCGGGTAGTCCTTGCGCAGCGGGTGCCCTTCCCAGTCGTCCTCCATGAGGATCCGGACGAGGTTCGGGTGCCCGTCGATCGCGATTCCCATCATGTCCCAGGCCTCGCGCTCGTGCCAGTCGGCCGTCGGCCAGACGCCGATCACGCTTGGGACCGGCTCGCCGTCGTCCACCCACACCTGCACGCGCACGCGCGGGGCCCCCGGCTTCACCGCGAGCAGGTGGTAGTTAACGGCGAACCGCTTCGGCGGCTTCAGCTCCGGGAGGCGTCCGAGGCCCTGCGTCATCGGACGGTTGATGTCGCGACCGCCGGGCGTCCCGATGTAGCCCGCGACGCCGGTGCCGCCCCAGCCGAGGTAGTCGGTCGGGGTGATGTCGGAGAGGAAGCGGAAGTCGTGCGCGTCGCGCAGGTGCTCGCACGCCTCGACGAGTCGTGACGGCTCGACGACGAGCGTCGTCTCGCCGTGCGCCTCCTTCGTCTCGACGAGTCCGGGGACGGCGTCGTAGCTCAGCTCGCCACCCCGCGCAGCTCGTACGCGGGCGGGACTCCGGCCTGCACCTTCTCGTGCAGCCGCACGATCCCCTCCATCAACGCCTCCGGCCTCGGCGGGCAGCCGGGGACGTAGATGTCGACCGCGACGATCTTGTCGACGCCCTGGAGGACGGCGTAGTTGTTGAACATCCCGGCCGAGCTCGCGCACGCGCCCATCGCGATGACCCACTTCGGCTCGAGCATCTGGTCGTAGATCTGGCGCAGCGGCGCCGCCATCTTGTGCGCGACTCGACCCGACACGATCAGCAGGTCGGCCTGCCGCGGCGACGAGCGGAACGCCTCCATCCCGAAGCGCGCGATGTCGTAGCGCGAGGAGACGATCGCCATCATCTCAATCGCGCAGCACGCGAGGCCGAACGTGTCCGGCCACATCGACTTGGACTGCGCCCACGCGACCGCCTTCTCGAGCGTCGTCAGCCCGAGCCGCGACTCGAGGTCGCCGAGCTCCTGCTCGAAGACGCCGGGCCCCTTCGCGTTCGGCCCCTTCGTGGGCCAGAGCAGCCGCTCCGTCTGGAGCCCGTAGTCCGCGAGCCGTGTCTTCTTCTTCCGCGCTATTGCCACTCGAGCGCTCCCTTGCGCCACACGTACACGTAGGCGACGACGAGAATCCCGATGAAGAAGAGGAGCTCGAGGAACGCGAACCACGCGAGCTCGTTGAGGATCACGGCGAGCGGATACAGGAAGACGATCTCGATGTCGAAGACGATGAAGAGCATCGCGGTCAGGTAGAAGCTGACGGTGAAGCGCTGCGTCTTCGGCGGCCCCTGCGAGACGCCCGACTCGAACGGCAGCCCGCGCGTCCGCGTGCGCTTGGCGGGCCGCTGCGCGAACGCGAACGACATCACGACCATCGAGACGGGGATCGCCAGCGCGAACAGCGCGTAGATGAGGAAGGGCAGCCAGTTGTCGAGCACGTCCCGCGGGCTCCTCCTACCCCTGCGGCGGCCGGGCCAGTCCCGGCCTGGGACTGCTGAACTTACCAGACCTCGAGCGGATCACGAACCTGCGAAGATTCGGCTCAACCACGCGTGCAACCGCTGTTACAAGCTCGCGCCTCGGAGGGGCACGAGAACGGCGGAGTCCCTTGCTACGATGGAAGCCGGATGGCGACGATCGAAGGCCCCGCAACGACCGTGTTGACGCTCACCGAGAACGCCGCGTCGAAGATCCGGCAGCTGATGGCCGAGGAGCCCGCCGGCGAGGCGGAGGTCCTGCGCGTCGCGATCCAGGGCGGCGGCTGCTCGGGCTTCCAGTACGGCCTCGGCTTCGACCGCGGCTCGCAGGAGGGCGACCTCGAGGCCGAGCAGCACGGCGTGACCGTCGTCGTCGATCCGTTCAGCGCGCCCTACCTGCGCGGCGCGACGGTCGACTTCGTGGACGGGATCCAGGAGTCCGGCTTCAAGATCGACAACCCGAACGCGAGCTCCTCGTGCGGCTGCGGCCACTCGTTCCAGGTCGAGGACGAGGCCGGTGCCGACGATCCGCACGCCGGCGCGGGCGGCTGCGGCTCGGGCTGCGGCCACTAGACCCGCTCCGTAGCTTCACGCGGCGGCAGCTATTGTGTGGCCACATGTGGCCACGTGTGGGGATCCGCGAGCTCCGCGACAACCTGACCGCGACGATCCGCCGCGTCCGCGGTGGCGAGACGATTGCGGTGACGCACGACGGCCTCCCGGTCGCGCTCCTCACGCCCGTTCCGCGGACGAGACTGGAGCAACTGGTGAGCGCGGGTGAGGTCAAGCTCCCGGCGGAGCCTTTCCGCGTCCCGGACAGAACGTTCGCGGTCACCGGCTTGATGACCGCGAGCGAGGCGCTCGAGCACGATCGTGGCGAGTGACGCCCGCATCGTCTACGCCGACTCGTCGGCACTCGTCAAGCTCGTCATCGAGGAGCCCGAGACGGGGGCCCTGCGGACGCACCTCGGCGGCGAGGTCGTCGTCGCCTCGAGCCGGCTCGCGCTCGTCGAAGTGCCTCGCGCGACCGCGATCGCGGATCCGTCCGCGGCCGCGCGTGCCGAGACGGAGCGACTGCTGTCGCGGTGCGCGCTTCTCGACGTGACGGAAGACGTGCTGCGCGAGGCGGCCGAGCTGGCCGACGTCGACGTCCGGACGCTCGATGCCATCCACCTCGCCACGGCGCAGCGACTCCAACCGCACGAAGTCGTCGTCTACGACCGGCGGCTTGCGCGGGCAGCGGCCCACGCGGGACTTGCCGTCTCGCACCCGGGTGCGATCTAGCATCACGCCGATGAGCGAGCGCGGCGTCGTCGACGTGATGATCCTGGGCGCGGGCCCGGTCGGGCTGTCGGCGGCCTATTACGCGGGCCACCGCGACGCGTCCGTCCGCATCGTCGAGAGCCTGGAGCAGATCGGCGGCCAGGTGGCGGCGACCTATCCCGAGAAGCACGTCTACGACGTCGCCGGGCACCCGAAGATCCTCGGCCAGAAGCTCGTCGAGCTCTGCGCGGACCAGGGCCTCCAGTACGGCGCCGAGGTCTGTCTCGGCGAGGAGGCGAAGCTCTACGAGCGCGTGAGCCAGGACGGCGAGGAGCTGATCGCGCTCACGACCGACAAGGGCAGCCGCCATCTCGCGCGGACGCTCATCATCACCGCCGGCCACGGCGCGTTCGAGCCGCGCAAGCTCGGCGTCGAGGACGTCGACGCGTGGGAGGGGCGCGGCCTGCACTACTTCGTGCGCGAGAAGGCGCAGTTGGCGGGGAAGCGCTGCGTGATCGTCGGCGGCGGCGACTCCGCCCTCGACTGGACGCTCGGCCTCCAGGACACCGCGGCGCTCCCGATCACGCTCGTGCACCGGCGCGACCGCTTCCGCGCGCTCGAGACGTCGGTGAGCGAGGCGCGCAAGCTCGAGCAGGAGGGCGCGGTCAGGATCCTCACGCCGCACGAGATCCGCGGGATCCACGGCAACGGCCGCGTCGAGGCCGTGACGATCGAGAACACCGCGAGCGGCGAGCTGGAGGAGCATCCGTGCGACGCGCTGATCACGCTGCTCGGCTTCGTGTCGCATCTCGGCGCGATCGCGGAGTGGAACATCGAGCTCGAGGGCAAGCGCCAGATCCGCGTCGACCCGAAGACGTGCGAGACGAGCGAGCCGCGCGTCTTCGCTGCCGGAGACGTCGCGGGCTACGACGGCAAGATCACGCTGATCACGATCGGGATGGGCGAAGCGGCGATCGCGGCGAACAACGCCGTCGCGCAGATCCGCGGCGAGAAGGTCCAGCCGAAGTACTCCACCGATTAGGGGGGGGGGGGCGCGGGGGCCCCCCCCCCCCCCCCCCCCCACCGGCCCCCCCGGCGGGGGGCGGGGGGGGGGGCCCGGCGGGCCCGCGCCGGCCCCGCCCCCCGGGACGGGGGGGCCCGGGGGCGGGGGGGGCGGGGGGCCGCCGCCCCGCGGCGGGGCGGGGCGGGGCGCGCGCGCCCACGGCCGAGGACGGCG
>JAUJMY010000015.1:40674-84481 GCA_030446625.1 Gaiellaceae bacterium | reverse complement strand
CCGCGCTGAAGCCCTGGAGCTCCGGGCGTGACTTGGCGTAGGGAACCGCGCCGCTGCCGGGCTTAGGCAGATTGCCGTTCCACCTAACGCGGCTCTTCGCCTGGCCGATTGGCTGCGCCGTGCGCACGGCCGGAACGTGGGGCGGCGCGTTCGCGTCATGGGCTTCCGTAGCGGGCACCCGTGGAAGGTGGGGTCCAGTTTTGGACCCGGACCGCTTTCTGGCGTGTTTCGCAGAAGATCACTCAGAAGGGGTAGACGCTCCTCGACGCGGGCGCGCAAGCGCGGAGATCGCGTGAGTCCCGCGCGGAGCGGCCGCTGGTGCGTCGGTCTGGCGCCGAACGTGCGGTGGTCGGCGTAACCTCAGTTCGCCCTCCAGCCGGGGACGGCTGCTGACTCCAAACGAAGAAAGCGCGTGTGAAAGTGATCGGCAAGGTCACCGTCTCGATCGATGACGACGGCTTCCTCAGGCGCGAATGCCCGCACTGTGAGCGCGAGTTCAAGTGGCTACACGGAGACCACGGCGAGCCGATGCCGGTTGGCGGCTATTACTGCCCGTACTGTGGCGGCCGCTCCGAAGATGGCTGGTGGACGCGGCCGCAGCTCGCCCACATGGAGGCCAAGCTCGGCGGCGAGCTCGACAACGAAATGCACCGGATGCTGAAGGGCTTCGAGCGCAGCTCGTCGAAGTCGCTGCAGATCCGGGTTACGCGTGCGCCCAGGCGGAGGATCCCGCCCGTGCCCGACGAGCCGAACGACATGCGCCGCGTCGACTTCGCCTGCCACCCTGCCGAGCCGGTCAAGGTGCCGGAGTCGTGGGACGGTCGCATCCACTGCCTGCTGTGTGGGCAGCTCGTAGCCAGCACCTGACGGCGGCCGCCGCTAGGGCCGGCGACGCAGCGCCGTTCCGGCGCGCGTGCGCTTCACAGCTACGCCGCCGAGCGCGCGGCTATTTCTTGAATGTTCTCGACGGTTGCCGACGCCGGGAGCTCGAGGAGGTCGACAGCCGGCAGCGCGCTGCCCATCAGCGCCTCGAGCTCGCCGTACATACCGGCGGTGTTGGCGGCCAACTGGTCGAGCTGCGCAGCGCGCTTCGCCCAGCGCTTCTCCGTCGCTCGGCGCTCGAGGTCGAGCTCCTGCTTCATGTCCATGAACGCCTCGACCGCACTGCGGATGCGACGGGCGAAAGCACTGCTCGACAGGTAGTCGTATATGGCGTCCATGGCGTCGTTACGGTTGGCGTCGACCGAGCGGGCCTGCGCTACAAGCGCGAGCGTGTCCCTGAGGGCGCTCGCCAGCGCCGGCACGCACGCCGACTCGACAACCCACACGCCCTCGAGCTGCTCCATCAGGCGCGCGTTCGGCGGCAGGACGGCGCAGACCAAGACGGCAAAGTCGGCGCCGGCCGCGGCCTGATCCTGCTTGAGCTTGGCGATCCAGCCGTTGCTGAAGTTGCGCGCGCGCTTCGACTCCCAAAGGATCTTGCCGCAGCTCGCGCCGCGGTGCTGCACCGTCTGCAGCACGTCGGCGCCACGCGTACCGGACTTGATCGGCTCGACGCGGTCGTAGGGAAAACGCTCGTGCAGGACGTCCTCCATCTCGCGCTCGAGCGCCTCGCCGCGCAGCCCGGCGCGCTGCTGCAGCGACGACTCCTGCAGCTCCTTGATCTGCCGCCCCATCTGCTCGAGGGCAATCTCCTTCTCGCGCAGCTCGAGCTGGTGCGCCTCGGCGAGATCCTCGCGCGCCTTCGCTGTCAGCTGCTTGCGCTCAGCGTCGAGCCTCCGCGCGACGTCGAGCTCGAGCGTCTGACGCTCGTCCTTGAGCCTCCGCCGCTCCTGGCGCAGGGCAAGCTCGCGCTCCTGCGCCTGCTTCAACAGAGCGTCCCGCTCGGCGGCCAGCGCCTTCAAGTCGGCCATCTCGGCGGCGACCCGCTCCTCGACTCCCAGCCGGAGCGCCTCGTCGCGCTTCTCGCGCTCCTCCTCGAACGCCGCGCGCAACTCCTGCTCGCGCTCGGCTAGCGCCGTCGCCTGCGCCCGCTCGCGCTGCTTCAGCTCGGCCGCGAGGCGCGCCTCGAGCTGCTCGTCGATCTCGTGATCGATGACCTCGTTGAGAGGGATCTCGGCCTTGCAGGTTGGACACTTGATGAACCCGGCCATGCGCTGCACCTTCCGTAGTTCCTGCGAAAAGGGGAATGAAGCGTAGGGCGGCCCTCGGACGGCATGGCCGCCGCGCCTTCGGATGAGGTAGGGGGCTGGAGCGGCCCGGCGGCGGCTAGTACCGCCGCCGGGCGTCGGTCACCTTCGACGGCGCCGGCCTTCGCCGAGGACGCGGCCGGCGACCGAGCGGACGTTCTTCGACCGCGACCTCCGCAGGAGCCGCGCTGCCTTCCGGAGCAGGCTCTTCTTCGGCTTCGCCATGTCTGCTACCCCCTCAGCGCCTCGCCGATGTAGGCCGCCGTGAACTGGCCCCAGTAGCTGCGAAGATCGGCGTACCTGACGTCGGCCTCGGCGTCCATGTTCTCAGCCTTAGCGTAGGCCATGAACAGCACGTCGAACGCGACCTCGACCTTGCGCAGGAACTCGACGACCTCGGTCGCGTCGACCTGGTTGGGATCCTTGGCCGCCAGCTCCTTGAGCGGCGTGTAGATCTCGCGGATGAACGGATGGCGGCGGTTGATCTTGACGACGGCGTTCCCGTTCAGGTGCGTGATGTCGACGAGCTCCTTGCCCGGCCAGTCGAGGTCGACGATCGAGATCGGCTTCGTCTCGACTGCCTCGCGGACGGCCTGCTCTTTCGCCTCCTTGTCCTCGCCGTCGTCGTCGAGATCAAGGTCGGCGACGAGGTCGTCGACGATCTGCTGCTGGCGCTTCGGCGGCAGGTCGCGCCCGGCCTGACCCGGTGGCGTGTGCTGCTCGGCGCGGGCGACCGCCTGCTCAGCCGGCTGGTGCTCAGGCACGTCCTTGGTCTCCTCGCGGTGCACCTTCTCCCAGTGCGTACGGATCTCGGCGCGGGCGGCGGCGATCGGCTTCTTGATGATCTTCCTGATCTCCTCGCGCAGCTTGGCGTCGGGCTCGGCGCCCTTCTTGACGTTGCGCACGCGGAAGTACTCGTCGAGCGTCGCCGGGAAGGCAATCTCGACACCGATGTAGCGGTCGACCTGGAAACGCCCACGCGAGATCTCGTCGTGGGGGAAGAAGCTGTGGTGCAGCGTGTCGTAGAAGATCTCGCGCTCCTGGCGGAGGATCGACACGCGGCTCTGGTTCTCCGGGATCTGCAGCTCGCCGAACGTGCGGCCGCCCTCGCCGGCTCGAGGACGCAGCTCCTCCGGGAGCAGCGTCACGCGAACACGCACCTTCTCGCCGTCGATCTCGATCTCGTCGTCACTGAAGACCTGCGCCTTTATTGACCCGAAGCGCTTGCCGACGCGCGGGTTGTCGAGCAGGAACAGCGGGTCGTGGAGCGAGATCTCCGTGTTGTTCAGCTCGAGGTAGAGCCCGCGGTCGATGAAGACGCGGTAGGTTCGGGCGAGGTACTTCGTCAGCTCCTGCAGGCGGTCGCGGATGGCCATCCCGAAGCGCCCGCCCTCCTCAAGGCGGTCGATGTTCGACCAGACGACGAGCGTCCCCGAGGCAAACGGCGTCTTCTTCTTCGGGTTCGTCATCAGGTGGGCGTGCTCGGCGGGGAACCCGTCGACGGGGCGCGCCTCGATTGCCGTCTGGTCACCGGCGACGACCTCGTCGAGGTCGAGGTAGGCGTGGAAGACCTCGTCCGAGGCCGCGAGCTTTGTCCAGACGTCCAGCCGCCGCGCCTGCGACAGCGCCGCCAGCTTGAGGCCCATGCCGAAGCGGCCGAGCCCGTTGCGGTCGTTCATGCGCGTCCCGTAGCCGAGGGAGAGGACGTTGGCGAGGATGTTCTCGGGAATGCCGTGCCCGTCGTCGGCGACGGCGAGCTCGTCGATGCGCTTGGCGCCCTTGTGCGCGGCGAGCGCCGACGTCTCGACGGCCTCACGGGTCTCCGCGTCGACGACCTTGGTCGCAATGCGGATGATGCTCGCGCCGGCCTGGATGCTGTTGTCGGTCGGCTCGCCGACGGCCGCAGAGAGGTCGAAGCCGGAGTCGCGCGAGCTCTCGAGTGCCTGACCGGGCTGGACGAGCGATGCGGTCGAGGCGACGCTGCCGTCGCGCTCGGCGAGGGCGGTGGTCTTAGTTGCGGACATCTAGGCCTCCTTCGTGGTGACCGTGGCGGGCAGTCGCTCCGACACGATGAGGTGGGTGGAGAAGCGGCGGATGTGGCCGCGGACAGTGCAGAACGGGCACGCCGCCGCCGCGCCGCGCGGGGCGGCCGGATGGATGACGTTGGCCCACGCGTCGCCGCGCAGGTGGAACGCCGTGCACTCGGCGAGGTAGGCGGTCGCGGCGTCGCGGTGGACGTGGTAACTGAAGTACTCGCCGCGCTCGGCGCGGGCGTGGGTGGTCAAGCGCGCAGCCAGGTCGTGATCGGAGCGGCCGTTGTAACGGGGCTGGACGCCCGCGCCCGAACCGACATAGAGCACGTACGAGCCGGCGTGGCCGGGCGGGATCAGGGCGCGGACGAGCCACGGCCGCAGGCGGTACAGGCGGCGGCCGATCACGCTGCCTCCAGCAGCGCGCGCGCTCGGAGGCGCGCGCGCGACAGCGCCACCCAGGACTGTTGCGGCGTCAGCCCCTCAAGCCGCGCCACCTCGCGCGGCGGGAAGCCGAGCGCGGTCAGGGCGATCAGCCGGCGCGTCCGCGGCTTGAGCTTGGTGAACCACGCGGGCAGCTCGTCGGCGACGGCCGGCTCGGGCGCAGTTCCTGTCGCGCCCGTCTCATCGAGCCGGGCGAGACTGTCGCTCGCCGCCCGCGGCATGAGCGCGGGGCGGTGTGCCAGCTTCTTGCGGGCATTGGCGAGCGCGGCGTCGACGAGCTCGCCGGCGTCGCCGGCGCGGGCCGGGTTGCGAAGAAGGTCGTTGAGCGCCTCGTCGTAGCGCTCGGTCAGGTAGTGGCTGCGCGAAGCGGCGGTGCCGGCGTAGCCCTGCAACGTCGCGACAGCCTGCGCGAACTCGTTCACCTATCCTCCTTTGGCTGCGGCTGGCCTCTGCTCAGACGCGGCCCGACGGAGTTTACGGGGTATGGGGGACGCCCACCAGCTGCGTCCTCACCATCTAAAGGGGTGCGACGCGGCGAAACCTTGCAGGCGTGTTCGCAGAACGCTGCGGGGAGGACGCACGTAGTGTCGTAAGCCAGCCGGGGCAGGCCGCTTCACGCGAGGCGCGCGAGACGCTTGAGCGGCTTGGCCTCCTCTATCGCGACAGCACCGACTAGCCGCCATGGCTCCGCCGCGGCGACCTACCGTCGCCGCGGAGGAGAGGAGCCTCCTCGTCCGAACGTGTTCGTACCATCGACGCCCGGAGGAACTTCCATTGGCGGCCCTAGAAACTTCCAACCCAGCACCGATGACAGCCGAGGCCCCGACGCTGACGTTCGTCGCGCTTCGGAGCGTGCAGGCCGGGCGCGAGTACTTCGTCGCCGTGCTGCCATTGAAGCTGGTGCCTCGGCTGCTGACCTCCGACGAAAGCGGGCTGCCGGCAGAGCTGCGCGCGCAGCGGGTCTTGAACGCGGCGCGCGTTCCAGAGATTGCGCGGTATCTGAGCGAGAACCCGCGCGGATACGTCTTGTCGGCGATCACCGCTTCGGTCGACGCTGACCCGGAGTTCGAGCCGCTCGACGTCGTCGGCGGAGCGTCCGTCGGCCGGCTAGTCATCCCGCTGACGGCCCGACTCCTGGTCAACGACGGCCAGCACCGGCGCGCGGCAATCGAGTCAGCGCTCCAGGAGCGCCCCGAACTCGGGGACGAGACAGTGCCCGTTGTCTTCTTCGTCGATGCCGGTCTCAAGCGCGCACAGCAAATGTTCGCGGACTTGAACCGCTACGCGCTGAGGCCGACCCGTTCGCTGGGCATCCTCTACGACCATCGCGACCCCCTTGCCGGGCTCGCGCGCGAGATTGCCGCGAGCGTTCATCCGTTCGCCGGCTACACCGAACTCGAGAAGACCTCGATCTCGAACCGCTCGACGAAGGTGTTCACCTTGAGCGGTATCTATCAGGCGCTCGAGGCACTCCTTGGAAAGCAAAAGCGGGAGATCAGCGACGCCGACGTCGAGCTGGCAATCGACTTCTGGACGCGCATCGGCGAGCTGATCGTCGGCTGGGGCTTCGTCGACGAGGCGACAAGTGCGTCCGACCTGCGTCAGAGCCACATTCACACCTACGCGGTGGCGTTGCACGCCCTCGGCATCGCCGGCGCGGCGCTGATCACCGCCCATCCCGACGACTGGCGTTCGCGCCTCAACGCTCTCGCCGACGTCGACTGGTCGCGCGCCAACCGACGGCTGTGGGAGGGGCGCGCCTTGCACGGCGGGAAGATCTCGAAGGCCGGCGCTTCAGTCGCGCTGACGGCGAACGTCCTGAAGTCGCAGCTCGGCCTCGACCTCACCGACAGCGAGCGCGACGCGGAGGTTCGCCTTGCCGCCTAGCGCCGCCGCCGACGTCGTCGCGCAGACGCTGGTTGAGATCCGCGCGGCCTATCAGGCCGACGCGCGGCCGTGGGTGATCGGCTACTCCGGCGGGAAGGACTCGACGGCCGCGCTCCAGCTCGTCTGGTACGCGCTCGCCGTCTTGCCGGCTGAGCAGCGGACGAAGCACGTCTACGTCGTCGCCGGCGACACGCGCGTCGAGACGCCGGTGATCATCGACTACCTCGACGAGGCACTCGACGGCATCAACACGCGCGCCGCCATCGACGGCCTGCCGATCAGCGCCCACAAGGTTGTGCCGACGGTCGAAGAGTCGTTTTGGGTCAACTTGGTCGGCAAGGGCTACCCCGCGCCGTCGAAACGCTTCCGCTGGTGCACCGAGCGGATGAAGATCAACCCCGCGAACCGCTTCATCCTCGAGCGCGTGGCCGAGCACGGCGAAGTGACGCTCGTTCTCGGCGTACGCCGGCAGGAGAGCGCCACGCGCGCGCAGGTGATGAGCCTTCGGGAGATCAAGGGCACACTCCTATCGCGTCACTCGCGGCTGCCGAACGCGTTCGTCTACACGCCGGTGAGGGACTGGAGCGTCGACGACGTCTGGGCCTACCTACTGCAGGTCGAGAATCCCTGGGGCCGCGACAACCGCGACCTGTTGGCGCTGTACCAGAACTCGCAGTCAGGCGAGTGCCCGCTGGTCGTCGACACGACGACGCCGTCGTGCGGCTCGAGTCGCTTCGGCTGCTGGGTCTGCACTGTCGTGACGAAGGACAAGGCGATGGAGGCCATGGTCGACAATGGCGACGAGTGGCTCGAGCCGCTACTTGAACTGCGCGACTTCCTAGCCGCGACGCAAGACCCGGCGAGGAAGACGGCCGTCCGCGAGCACGTGCGTCGCAATGGGCAGGTGACGCCGAAGACGCACGGCAGCGAGGACGACCCCCTAATCCGCGGCCCGTACAAACTCGCGTTCTGCCAGGAGATCCTGACGCGCCTGCTCGAGGCCGAGGAGGAGGTGCGGTGTCTCGCGCCCGAAGGACAAGCGGTCGCGCTCATCTCGCGCGAGGAGCTGCTGGAGATCCGCCGCATCTGGCGTTACGAGCGGCAGGACTGGCAGGACTCGCTGCCGGCGCTTTACGAGAAGGTCACCGGCCGGACGCTCGACGTCCCGGTCGAGGACGGGGCGATCTTCAGTGCCGAGGACGAGGCATTGCTCGCCGAGCTCGCCGCCAAGCACGGGTTGCCGCTGGGGATGCTCAAGCGCCTGCTGGACACCGAGCGCGACCTGCAGGGACTTGCCCGTCGCGCCGGCGTCATCGACAAGCTGACCGCCGTCCTCGGACAGGAATGGCGTTCGGAAGCTGAGGTCGTCGCCGAGATAACGGCCGCTGAGGCCGCGTGATCCTGAAGCGCCTGACAATCGAAGACTTCGGCCTCTACGGTGGCCGCCAGACGCTCGAGCTGACGCCGGAGGCGGGGAAGCCAATCGTCCTCGTCGGCGGCACCAACGGCGCCGGCAAGACGACGATTCTCGAGGCGATCACGCTCTGCCTGCACGGGCGGCGCGCACTGGGGCCGCGGGTCGCGCAAGCCGACTACGAGCACTACCTGCGTCAGCGACTGCACGTCGCCGACGGCGGCGTCGTCGCGGCCGGCGCCGCCGTCGCGCGGACGTTCGAGCACGCGCATAGCGGTGTCGCGCGCGAGTACATCGTCACGCGCCGCTTCACTGCGCTCAAGGCTTCGGTAAAGGAAGAGCTAGAGATCAGCCGTGACGGCGAGCCGGTCACCGACCTCGCCATCGCGGCGCGGCAGGACTTCCTCGACGGGCTCCTGCCGCCGGGTGTCGCCGGGCTCTTCCTGTTCGACGGCGAGAAGATCCAGGCGCTGGCCGAGGACGAGACGGGGACGCAACTCGCCGACGCCATTCGGCGTTTGCTCGGCGTCGACCTTGTCGAGCAGCTGGCGAAAGACCTGCGACGGCTGGGGGCCTTCGCCGGGCCCGGCGAAGGCCGGGAAGGAGACGCCCTTCGCCTGGCCCAGGCGGCGTTGGCCGACGTCGAGGGCCGACTGGTGGCCCTCGCCGACCGCGAGGCTACGGTCACGACCCGTCATGACCGGCGCTTGGCACAGGTCGCGCGCGCGCAAGAGCGACTGGCGCAGGAGGGCGGCGCGCTCGCCGCCGAGCGCGCCCGCCACGCCGCCGAGGCGCGCGCGGCGCAGGCCGAGGCCGACGCCTGCAAGAACGAGCTCGGTCAGCTCGTCGCCGGGTTGCTGCCGTTCGCCATCGCCCCCGACCTTGCGCGGCGGGTGGCCGCGCGGCTCGCCGCCGACCAGGAGAGCGAGGAGGCCCGCGCGGTCGCCAGGCGGCTCGACCGCGCGGCGGCGAAACTGGCCGCCGAGCTGACCGCGACCGGCGACCGGCCAGTCCCGGCTGTCCTTCTCGACCTGTTGGTCGGCGATGTCGACCTGTCGGAGCCGCTGAGCCCGGTCAGTGCCGCTGAGCGGGCGATCATGCGCCGCCAGCTCGAAGAGGCACGGCGCGAGCTGCCGCGCTCGGTGAGTGCGCTGCGCCGCCGGCTTGTCCGGGCACAGGAGAAGGCCGAGAAGGTGCAAGCGTTGCTGGCGCAGATCCCCGACGAGGCTGCCGTCGCGCCGGTCGTCCAACAGCTGCAGGAGCTCGACCGCGAGGTAGGGAAGCTCGACGGCGAGCTTGCGCGGATCGACGACGAGCGGCGCCGATTGCACCACGAGCGCCTGCATCGGCAGCGGGCGCTTGAACGCGCCGAGGCCAAGCTGAAGCAGTCGACGCGAGCGGCGCAGTCGACGACGATGGCTTTGAAAACGACGGCACTCCTCGATGAGTTCGCCAAAGTGGTCGAGCGGCGCCGGCTCGGGGAGATCGAGCAGGCGACAGTCTGGTACTTCAACCGGCTCTCGCACAAGGGCGAGCTGTTGAGCCGCGTCGTCATCGAGCCGGACACGTTCATCGTCCGCGTCCGTCGCTGGGACGACACGGAGCTGCCGAAGGAGCGGCTGAGCGCCGGGGAGAAGCAGCTCTTCGCCATCGCCGTCCTCTGGGCGCTGGCACACGTGTCGCGGCGCGAACTGCCCGTCGTCGTCGACACGCCGCTCGCGCGCCTCGACCGCGACCATCGCCAGCGACTCTTGGAGCAGTACTTCCCCGAAGTCTCGCACCAAGTCGTCATCCTCTCGACCGACACTGAAGTCGACGTCGCCGCTGCGGCCGCGCTGGCACCAAAGACGGCGCGGCAGGTCTGGCTCAACCACGACGCGCGGCGGGGCCTGACGACGATCGAACGCGGCTACTTCCATCCGCGGCAGGAGGCCGTCGGTGCAAGCTAAGAAGTTCGAGCTCGACAGCGGTTCGACTCAGCTGTTGAAGACGTTGAAGGCACGCACGGGGTTCACCCACCAGTACCTCTGCCGCCTGGCGTTCGTCTTGTCGCTCGCCGAAGCTCAGGCGCCCGACCCGAACCAGTACGACCACGACGGCACCGAGTTCAACCGCTACACGCTGACCGGCGAGTGGGACGCACTGTTCGTCGCCTATCTGCGCGAGTGGGTCGTCGGCGTCGACGCCACGGGGCACGACGAAGCGGAGTGGTTCTGCGCGCACATCAACCGCGGCCTATCACTTCTTGCCCGCCGGGTGCGCGCCCTCGCCGATGTCGCCGCGCTCGTCCCGGCACCGGCGCGATGATCTACCTCGACTACAACGCCTCGACGCCCGTCGACCCGCTCGTCGCCGAGGCCCTTGTCGACGCGCTAAAGCACGTTGGCAACGCGGCATCGACCGACCATGCCGTCGGGGCGGCGGCGCGCGCCCGCGTCGAAGATGCCCGCGCCGAGGTCGCGGCCTTGATCGCCGCCGAGCCGGAAGAGGTGCTGTTCACCTCCGGCGCGACTGAGTCCGACAACATCGCCATCCTCGGGACGATCGCCCGCCGCGCCGGGCCGGTCATCGTCAGCGCCGTCGAGCATCCGGCCGTCCTCGAGCCGGCCCGTCGCAGGGGCCGCGCTGCGGTGGCGCCGGTGGACGCTGCCGGTGTCGTCGACCTGCGGGCGCTTGACGAGGCGGTCACGCCGGCGACGGCGCTTGTCTCGGTGATGGCCGCGAACAACGAGACCGGTGTCGTCCAACCGCTTGAGGCGATCGGCGCTATCTGCGCCGAGCGCGGCGTTCCCTTCCACGTCGACGCCGCCCAGGCCGGGGCGCGCTTGGCCATCAACGTCGAGAGGATGAACATCACGCTCCTGTCGCTCTCGGCCCACAAGATGTACGGCCCTCCTGGCGTCGGCGCGCTCTACGTCAGCCGCCGGCCGCGCGCGAAGGTGACGGCGGTCATGTGGGGCGGAGGCCACGAGCGCGGTCTGAGGCCGGGGACGCTGAACGTCCCTGGTGCGGTCGCCTTCGGCGTCGCTGCCAGACTCGCCGCCGCGCGTCGCGATGAGGACGAGGTGCGGGCGCGGCAACTGTCTGCGCGTCTTCTTGCCGCGCTCGCCGAGGTCGACGCGACCCGCAACGTCCCGGCCGAAGTGGCGTTGCCGCACACGCTGTCGTTGCGCTTCCCCGGCGTCTCGGCGCGCGCGCTCCTGCACGCCGTGAACGACCGCGTCGCCTTCTCGACCGGCTCGGCCTGCGCAACGATCAAGGATCAGCCGTCGCACGTCTTGGCGGCACAGGGGCTTGACGCGACGGCCATCGCCCAATCGGTGCGCTTGAGCCTCGGAAGGTTCACCCCAGCGGAGGACGTCGACACCGCCGCTCGAGTCATCGTCGCCGCTGTGGCCCGGCTGAGGGCACTGAACGCCGCCGGTCTCGTGCCGGTGTGGGCGAGCCCCGCTCCGTAGAATCGATCTGTGACCGAGCTCGACGTCTCCCTCGACCAGGACACGTGGACGACCGACTTTCTCGCGGCGCGGCCGAACCAGCCGGGGGACCTCGAGGCCGTGCAGCGTCGGGAGGCGGCGAATGTCGTAACGAGCTACCTGCGCGCGAGCGATTTCCTCGCCGAGGCGCTACAGAACGCGACCGACGCGATCGACATCCGGACGGCGGACGACGAGAGCGCGCCGCGGCGGATTCTGATCAGTTTCGACCGCGCCCAGCGCCGGTTCTCAGTCACCGACACGGGCATCGGCATGTCTCGCAGCGACCTGGAGATCGTGCTGACGCCGAACGTGACCTTGAAGGCCGGGCGCATGGCGCGCTCGACCAGCGGACGCTCGCGCGGGCACAAGGGAGTCGGGCTCTCCTTCCTCGCGCTCGGCTCGAACTACCTGCAGATCCAGACGTGCGACGGCGACCATCGCTACGACGTCGTCGTTACGAACGGCAACCGTTGGCTCGAGTCTGAGGACGAGTCCTTCCCAAAGCCGGTCGCGCGTGGCAGCCGCAACCATGCCGACCGCTATCTCGATTCCGACCGCTACACGGTCGTGACGGTGGGCGACATCAACAGCGCCGACTTCGACCTCGACCTCTTTGATCTCGAACTGGGGCCGCTGGAGTGGCTGCTGAGGACGAAGACCGCCGTCGGCAATACCGCACCCCTCTGGCGCGAGCCGTTCAACGCGCCGCTGCCACCGGGCGAGGACATCGACGTCGGCCTCCTCTATACCGACGACCATGGGACGGCGCTTGACGAGCGAAAGGTGCCCTACCGCTACGCCACGCCGGAGGAGTACGTCGACGCTGCTGTCGTTGTCGACTACACCGACCTCGCTGAGTTTGATGCCGCCGAGGTCGAGGAGAGGTTGAAGGGCGGGGCCTTCCGCTATCGCCTCGAACACACCTCGGCTTCGGGTCGTCCGCTCTCGCTCTATCTCTTCTCGATGGCGGCCGCCGAGGTCGAGGTCTACGCCGACCTCGCGCGGGCCGACAAGAAGGCGAACACGTACGCACCTGAGGAGTGGCAGGGCTTTTGGGTGGCGACGCGCGATATGCCCGTCGACATTTCGTTTAGCCCGCTGCACGTCCAGCCGCGCACCTGGGAACGCCGAATCTTCGCGCTGTTGCAGGACGACGGCTTGACGCTTGACCTCGGCCGCAAGTCGCTCGTCGGCCGCACAGTGCGGATGTACCGCGACGTCGTCAAGGCCGCCTGGCGCGACGTCTCGCGCTACGTGGGACAGGTGCACGCGTCGTCCCAGGTGTCGAAGGCCGACGACGCCATCCTGCGCGCGCGAGTGGCGGAGGCTAAGCGCCTCGACAACATCGTCGCCGACGTTCCCTACCTGAAGGAGCCGACGCGTTGGGTCGGGGTTCTCGCTCTGTTCCACGAGCTCCTCGGCAAGGGCGGCGTTCTGCCGAAGCTGCGGACGTTGCAGCACGGCGTCTTCACCGACGATCGTGATGCGCTCGTCTACGTCGGTGACCCGAACGGTGCGGCGCCCCTGCACGTCCTCTACGGACACACGTTGACCGACATCTTTGCGAGCTTGACGCGGCTCGACGGCGCCGAGAAGCCTGGTCTCGCCGTCGTCTGGGATCTCGGTGCCCACTCCCTCGACAGCCGCGGGATCGAGGCGGAGGAGGTGACCGCCGAAGCCAGCGGGGCTACTCACGTCTTGCGTATGCATCGGCAATTCGACCTCGACGCGCTACCGGTGGTCGTCTTGAAAACAGTGTTCGAGAGGCTGACTTGAGCGACTGCTCGTGGAAGAGGTCAGCCTCAGCCCGTGACTCCGCTGGTCGCGCCGGCTGATGTCGAGCACCGCGGCGACGGGCGTCGACACGCTCGTGGGGCAGAAGTACGTCCTCGACCGCTGGGCCGAACTCGCCGGCGAACCCGAGTGGTGGGCGCGTAGCGACGGGATCGGACTCCGCCTGCGCGTGGCCGAGATGATGGAGGTCGCCAGGTTGTTCGATACTGGCGCGCTCACTGAGCCGAAGACAGTCGGATGGGTTTTTGAGGTCGGCGCGCTCGCGTTCGCGCCCGGCACGTACGCGGCGACCAACTGCCCCGGCGCCGCCAAGATGGTCGCCGACGACTTCATGCGGGTCGAGGGCGGTGTTCCCCAACCCATCACCTCGCCCACTGCCTATCGTCCCGACGAGCAGCGCTATGGCTCTCTTCACGCCATCCACAGCCAGCTCAGCGAGCAGAGATATCGCGACGATCTGCTGACGAACATCGCCCGAGCCGCAAGCAAGTGCGGCTGGGACGTCAAGCGCATCGACGCACTTGACGAGTTCGTCGCGCTCTACGACGCTGAGTTCATCGCCGATGGTCATTCGCCGTCGTGGCGGCGCCAGGTGGCGGAGCGTGCGCAGGAGCTATGGGATCAGGGAACGAAGCCTCTCACCGAGGCGATCTCGGACGCGCTCGACGAGCGTGGTCATTCGCGCAAGCCACGGAAGTTCGACGTCTTGGTCCCGGTGTTCGTCAAGACCAATCCACGTGGCAGCTCGCCGGGCCGCCTCCTCACCGACTCCTCTGGCGCCGGCTTCCCCGACCTCGGCCGACAAGGGGGCGACGCGATCCTCCGAGGCTGGGGAGCCGCGGGTGGTGGCATCCTCGCTCGCGACGAGTTTGTCCCCGCCAACCGTTACTTCCGTTACGAAGTCGACGCGGCCGACGCCGACGCGGCGGCGGCCGCGGCGAACGAACGCTTCCGCGCCGACGCAGACCTCTGGCACCTCCTCGACGGTGAACTCGAGGAACCGCATGAAGCGGCAGTTCGCGACACTGCCGCCGCCGCGGGCACGGCCGGAGCATTCCGGCTGCCCCCACGACCGCTGCGCCTCGCACCAGATGAGCTTGTCGACGGGCGCGACCGCGTGGCGGAGATCCCGAAGCTCCAAGACGCGATCGCACAGGTGGCGCAGGCGAGGATGGCGGTCGAGGGCGCTGCCCTTGTTGACCTATGGACGGCGGTCGAGGCGCTGTTCGGCGACAACGACCACGGCAAGGTCGACGCCGGCTTCTGGATCGCCGACGCGACGCCGTTCCCCTACGTCCGCCATGTGAGCCAGTGGCTCGGCACGGCGATCAGCGGCCACGGCTACGGAACGCCGCCCTCCGGGCAGGAGCTCAAGTGGCTGCATGAGACGGTCTACGGCGACCGCACCGCCGTGGCGCAACTGTTGGTCGACAAGCGCGACCCGCTTGCCTGGCGGCGACTAAACGAGGTCTTCGACTGGGAGAAGGGTGCGTTCCGCAAGGCGGCTGACGCCTTGCGAGCAAGGTACGCCGACGCGGCGCGGCGGATCTACCTGATCCGCAACGTCGCCGTACACAACGCTCAGTTGAAGTCGTGCACCCGCGCGGTGACGTTGCCTCTGTTCGCCGATCTCGTCCGCGTCTCGCTCGGACATGTCTTGCGCTACGCCGACGCCACCGGAGCGTTGGCTGAGGTCAGACTGGCGCGCGCCGAGGTCGACGACGTCATCGGTCGCTGGGCGAAGCCTGGCTTCAGCCGCGACGACGGGCTCAAGCAGCTGCTCTACCGCACACCCAGAGCGGCTTCGCCGTAGGCGTCGCCCGCTCACAGCTGAACGCGCCGCCGCCGCCGAGGCTCTCCACGTGCACGTCGGGGTTCACGCTCGACAGCGGATAGCCGCGACGACACCACTGGCAATCTCCGAGCAGATCGTCGGCCCGAGCGCGTGCCGCTCGCGCCAGGTCGGAGTCGCAATCAGCAAAGGAGGCCAAGACGCGGATCAGCTCGAGAGTGTCAGGGTCCATCGGCCGAAGGTGGCACAAGCACGGAAGCCATGGAGTGACTTTCGCGCCGCCGAGCGGCGAGGGCCTGGTCGTCGACGGCGACGGAGTCGTCGCCTTGCCCGCGCGCTGCGTAGAGAGCGCTCCGTGCCTATCGTCCCGTCGTGACGACGAAAGTACGCGCGTGCATCTTCTGCGGCGGCACTGGGCTGACGCGCGAACACATCTTTCCCTGGTGGGTGCGGCGCGCCGTCGGCGGCCAAGGCCGCGCGCATCACGCGATGAGCGCCGGGGAGCAGCACTGGCTCGAGCACGGGCGCGCGCCGCGCTACACGCGCCACTGGGATGATGACGAGCTCGAGCTGACAGTGCGGTGCGTTTGCAAGCAGTGCAACAACACTTGGATGAACCGTCTCGACGAAGAAGCGGAGCGACAGGTCGGCGCGCTAGCGGCCGCCACGCCCCTTACCGTCGTCGGCGCCGAGCTCGCCGTCATTGCGACGTGGGCGACGAAGATAGCGATGCTCCTCGAGCTGACGCGCCGCCCGTCGGGCCTCACGCGGCGCCGCGCGCTCGTGCCACCTTCGCAGCACGCCGAGCTCTTCCAGCTGAAGCAGCCGCCGGCGAGCGCTTCGCTTTGGGTTGCGCGCGTCGCGCCGCCGTGGCCCGGCGTCTGGTGGCGAACGGCACCGCTGTCGCTGACGTGGATCGCGCCGGAGGCGGTATCCCGCTACGGCTCGCCGAGCGCGTCGCTGATCACTTGCGCCTTCGGGGCGGTCGCCTTCCAGGTGCTGTTCGCGCCCCCGGTCGACTTCTTTCGCGACGAAGGCGCTCGACGGACAGAGGACGGCGCGGACTTCATGAGACGGCTCTGGCCCGAGCAGCAGCTCGTCTGGCCGCCGCCGAAGGCATTGCGCCTCGAGGCATTAGAGAAGTTCGCCCAGTAGCCGCGCGACTGGCGCCGCGACGTCCATGGCCGAAATGGGGCAGCCCGTTTGCGGCGAACGACCTACTGTCCCGCGTATGGAGCGTTCCCAGGAAACGACCAGGCCATTTCCAAGGCCTTTGATGCGCTTAGGTCCACGAGGCGCGACGGAGCGCCGGCCACATCCCGAGTGACTACGACGCCTGTTTCGGCTGCAGCTCCGGATCGGCGTTCTCTTTCGCCTCTCGAGCCGCTTGATTAGATCGTGCAGCGGCTTCGTGCCCGCACCGATGACGAGCCCGGTCACGAGGACGTCGAACGCGTTCAGCCACGACGGCTTGTTCGCGACGTCGACGACGCCCTGCAAGAAGTAGAGACCGAGGACGCCGCTCAAGAGCATCGCAAGAACAGTCGCAGCTGCGAAGAAGACGATCTGGCGGTTGCTGCGGAGCCGGTCGAGGACGGCCTGTGCGTGTTGCTCCTCCACAGACACGCTCCGCGCGCTCCCGGTGCGAGCCCTCTTCAATCCGCGCCCAACCCCGGCGCGTACGACCAGTGCCGTTTCGCCAAGCCCGGAGCGAAGACGAGGGAGCTTCCCGAGTCCATCAGCGGGTGCTCCGATATGAGCCGCACCCGTTAGAGAAGCTGGAGCATCTGGTTCGCGCGGACGAGTCGCGCCGCCTCGGCACGCGAGCTCACACCAAGCCTCCGAAGAGCGGACTTCACGTGCGTTAGAACCGTGTGCGGTGAAATCACGAGCAGCTCGGCGACCTCACCCGTACACAACCCATCTGCGTACAAGTCAAGGATCTCGCGCTCGCGCGGGCGCAGCACCGCAACCGGTCCGTTTACGGCCGCGACGGCGCCATGCGGCTCCGCCGCGCGTGCGAGTTCGACCGAGCATGCTCGGAGCCTCGAGGCGCTGCGGTCGGCGTGAGCGAGCTTGTCCGCGAGCCGGACCGCAACCTGCGACAGAACGTCGAGATCGGTCATCGTTGGTCGCCGCTCAGTCCGCGTCCCGACGAGGATCGTCCCGATCGGAGGGTCTGGCCCGCCGATCCAGCGGACGTCAACCCACTGGATTCCAACCGCTGCGGCGTGACGCGCAAGTGCACCCGAAGCGACGAGCATCCTCGCGAGTTCAAGCTGAAGAGGTTCGAAAGCACGCGTTCGCACTTCGCTCGTAGGACAGCCGCTCGCTGCGACCAGGTGGAGTTTCCCGCCTTCATCTGCAACGCGGATGGTCGCGAGGTCGACAGACACCGCGACCGGAAGTCGCTCGCCAACCGCGCGCAGTGCCGCGCACAGATTCGGCTGCGGAACTGCCTCTACCGCAGTTCGCAGGCCGCGGGCGCACTCGCGCCGCTCGACGACGAGCCGTCGCAGGTCCTCGTGGAGGTCGACCGCGCTCAAGGCTGCCTCGCCAGGAGGCGTGCGTGGCTAGACTCTGCTGCCAACAGGCAGCTATTTTAGACCCATTGCAGGGTACTTCGTGGTGTAGCGGCCTTGGCCATCTGGTGTATCTGCTGGTGTAAGTGCCGGCGCGCGGCCTTGGCCGACGCCGCTGCGAGGTTTAAAAGCGGCGCACTTGCAGCCGGAGGCGAAGCTCCGGCGACCGAGAACAGACGGGGCCCGTTATGCGGCCGGCCTCTTCGCTATCGAACAGAAGGGGCCAACCATGCACCGCAGCTCCGCGCGGGCTCGGACCGCGACAATGCGCACGACGAAGAGGCCGCCGTATCCGCGGCTGATCGATGCCGTCCAGATCACGCTCGCGCTGACGCTGGCGGTGTTGAGTTCGATCCCGTTCGCGGGCGGGGCGCTGTCGGCGGAGCGGGCGCGAGCCAGCGAGGGCGACCGCGTCGAGCTAACAGAGCGACGGACCGCAACGTCGAAGACGTTCCGTAACCCGGACGGCACCCTCACCACGTCGCTCTTCACGGGCTCGATCCACTTCCGGAACGAGCGCGGCGCGTGGCAGGAGATCGATTCGCAGCTTGTGCCGGCGAGTCGCCCCGGATACGCCCTTGCGAACAAGGCGAACAGCTTCAAGGTCGAGTTCAAGCCGGAGCTGGAGGAGAACTTCCTTCGCTTCGAGGTTTCCGGGAAGGCTTTCCTCCTCGCGCTCGAAGGCGCGGCACGCCGGCCCGTCGCCGGGCGGGCGACGGGCGCCTTGTACAAGGACATCTTCCCCGGCGTCGACCTGAAGTACGACCTGTTTCCGGAGGGTGTTAAGGAGACGCTGATTCTCCACGGTGTCGACGCGCCGCTTCGTTATCGGTTCAGGCTGACCTCGGGCAGCGGATTCGGCCTTCGCGCGGATCGTCTCAACGATGGCTCCTGGGGCTTTTTCGTCGCGACCGACAGCGAGCCGGTGTTCGTGTTGCCTCGGCCGACGGTCGCGGAGACAGCGCGCGACGGTGAAGGACGGCCGCCAGAGCCGGGCGTCGCCTCGCTCGAGGTGACGCAGGTGAACGATGCGTTCGTGATCGACCTCGCACTCAAGGAGGAGTGGCTGCGCGAACCCGGCCGCCGGTTCCCGGTCCTTCTCGACCCGACGATCACGATCCAGCCTACGGTCGAGGACGCAAATTTCTCGGTCTGCAGCACCTGCCAGCCGTCCGTCGGCGAGCACGTCTATGTTGGCGTCGACAACGGAGGCTGGTGGCGCGGCGCGCTCCAGTTCGATCTGTCGTCGGTTCCGGCCGGCGCAGTCGTCACCAAGGCCGACCTAAGGCTCTTCTACGACGGCTGGTGTCTCGTGGCTTCGGACCCTGGCCATTGCGGTGGCAAGAGTCACCAAATCGACGCGCACCGGATGACGAAGGCGTGGTCGACCGCGTCGCGGACGGCCGACCTCGACTTCGCCGCGACGCCGCTCTCGAGCTCCACCTTGCCCGCTCCGCCACATGCCAACCAGTGGCTGAGTTGGGACGTCACCGGCGCAGTTGGCGCTTGGGTCGGGGGCACGAGCTCGAACCACGGATTCCTGCTCAAGCGGAGCACCGAACCGCTGTCGGCGAGCGGTCCTGGCCTCGTCGGAAGGCGCTATACGGGCGCGGCGGAGCTTCGGCCAAAACTTGAGGTGACGTACTCGGACGCGGTCGTCCTGTACGCCCCCGAGACGGTGCGCTCGAACGGCGCCGAGCTGAGGTGGTCGCGCTACAGCGGCCCCTCGGGCGCTCCGTTTCAGAAGTACGAGATCCACCGCTCACGCACGGCCAACTTCGCCCCCTCCAGCTCAACGTTGCTGGCGACGATCGGCTCGGCGGGTGTCACCTCATACCGCGATACGACCGCTGCGCCGTCGACGAGCTTCACCTACAAGGTCGTCGCGAACGCGGACCCGTCGAACGAGCAGACAATCAGCCTTCCGGCCGCCGGCGAGGCGCGGAAGACGCTACAGCCGGACGGAGCGCGCGGCGAGGGCACGGAGATCGCGTTCATCAGCGGCTCGGTCAACTGCGCCAACTACGGCAGCGAGGCGAAGCTTTGGATCGGCGCTACCGAAACGGCGCGCCACCGGCCGTTGATCGGCTTCGACCTGCGCGACGTTCCCGCGGACGCCACCGTCGCCTCGGCCACGCTCTCGCTCTGGCACGGAGAGCCGGTGCCAGCAGCGTCGACGGTAGACGTCCACGGCGTCGAGGCCGCCTGGAGCGAGGGGTCGGGGACTTCGCAGTGCAAGGGTGACGGCGCAACCTGGTACGAGACGGAGGCCGGCCTGAAATGGGCCACGCTCGGCGGCGACTTCGAGTCTACGGCCGCTGCCTCCCTGGCCCATGCCGCGGGTGATGCCGCGGGTTGGGACCGCTTCGACATCACCGCGCTCGTCCGCAAGTGGGTCGCGGGCGATTCGCCGAACCTCGGCGTGCTGCTCAAGCTCGCTGACGACACGCTCGCGCCCGGCCGGTCGTTCTGGTATGCGGCTGACGACTACGCGCTGGCGCCGGAGTTGCGACCGAAGCTCGAGGTCGCCTACTCCGACGGCAACCAGGCGCTCGGCCCGACCGTCTCCATCTCCGCGCCGGTTCCTGGCGCCACCGTCAGTGGCAACGTCACAGTGGCAGCGGCCGCGTCCGACGATGGGCGCGTCGACAAGGTCGAGTTCTTCGCCAACGGAAGCTCGATCGGGGTCGACACCGCGCCGCCGTTCGAGATCATCTGGAACACGAGCGGCATCGTGCAGGGAACGCGCACGCTCACGGCGACGGCGCACGACGACGCCGGCAATGCGACGACGATGTCGACCGGCGTCGAGGTCGTCGTCTCGAACTCGGCCGCACCGCGCACAGCGATCGGGTCGCCCAACGGGAAGTACCCCGACGGCGTGCGGGCCGATCTACCCAGCGCCTACTGGCGTCTGGGGGAGACGAGCGGCGGAATCGGAGAAGACCCGACCGCCGAGGCTGTCGACTCATCCGTCGAAGGCGATGGCGGTGGAACACGCAACGGCTCCTACGGCGGCAGCTACACCCTTGGCCAGGCGAGCCTGCTCGCGGCTGAGACCGACACGTCCGTTCTCTTCGCCGACGCTTCGACGGACGGCGGGGTCACGATCAGCAGCTTGCCGACGACCGAGCTGGGCTCGGTGATCACGGCCGAGGCGTTCGTCAGCTACTCGCTGACAAAGAGCGGCTGCAACCGCGTACTGTCGCGCAACTGGCCTAACTCCGGCGGCTGGATGCTCGCCGTTTGCCGTACCTCGAAGGGCGAGCAGCAGGCTCAGTGGGCGATCAACAAGGCGGGGACGCAAGTGTTCGCGACAGCGCTTGTGACGCCGGGGAAACTTCACCTAGTCGGCACCTACGACGGCGCCGAGCTGCGGCTGTACGTGAACGGCGTTCAGGTGAAGAGCGCGGCGCTTTCGGCGGCGACGCTGACGACGTCCACGACGGCACCCGCCTACATCGCGACGAACATCGCGCAGGACATCACGATCGACGACGCGGCGCTCTACAACCGCGTGCTCACGCCCACCCAGGTGCGCTCGCGCTACGACGCCGGCACCGGGCAGAAGCCAGCGGTCGGCGGAACTGTCAGCGTGACCGCGACGGGCTTTGACGATCTGCAGGTTTCGCGAGTCGAGTTCTACGTCGACGGCGTCCGCTTCGACGAGGACACGACGCCGCCCTACACGGGCTCGCTCGACACGAAGAACGCGGCCGACCCCGTCTACGACGACGTCCATACGCTGACGGCGAAGGCGTACGACTCCGGCGGGAAGGAGACGACGTCTGAGCCGGTCTCGGTCACGGTCTCGAACGCAGGCACGGCGAAGTATGCGGCGACGCTGACGGCGAAGACGCCGGTGCCGCTGAACGCCGACGAGAAGCAGACCTACGGCGTCCTCGTTGACGTGAAGAACAACAGCACCGCAACCTGGCGGGCGGCCGACGTCGTCGTGCGCGCGCGGTGGGTAGAGCCCGAGCTCGGGGCAGACGGAAAGCCGGTCTATGCGGCCGAGGTCGCTGAGTCGGCGCTCCCAGCCGATCTCGCTCCGGGCGCGACGGCGAGCGACGTCAAGATCGTGGCCACCGCGCCGGCGCTCGCAGACGGCGTCACCCGCTCGCAGTACCTGCTGCGAATCGACCTCTTCGACAAGGGCACAGGTGGCGGCTTCTTCGCCGACAAGGGCAACCGCCCGCTCGACAACCCCGTGATCGTGAACAAGACGCTCGTGCGCGAGGCGCTTGGCCTCGAGCGCTACTACCACTACGTCGGCGAGGAGCTCGGCGCCGGGATGCAGCACGCCGTGAACGTCGCGAACGGCAACTCGATCGTCCGCTGGACGCCGTTCGAGGCCCCCGGCCGCGGCCTGGCCACGGTCCTCGACCTCACGTACAACGCGCTCGAGCGTAAGTGCGAGTGCCCGGCCGGCAACAACTTCTCGCTCTCGATCTCGAGCCTGACCCGCTTCGGCAACCCAATCGACATCCACCCGAACAAGGCGGACGAGATCGCCGGGCGCTCGAACAAGTACATCGAGCTGACCGACGGCGACGGGACGACGCACCGGTTCACGTCCAACGACGGACTCACGTATCACGAGCCCGACGGCGTCCATCTCTTCCTGCGCCGCTACCAGGCAACCGACGCCGACAACCCGCGCTACTGGGCGCTCACGCGGCCGGACCGGGTGACCTTCTTCTACGACAAGGACGGCTATCCGACGTTCGTCCGCGACAAGAACGGCAACGAGCTCGCCTTCACGCTCGAGCTGACGCCTCCCGGCGAGGATCCGGGCGGGCCGAAGAAGCGGATCACGAAGGTCACCGACGCCGAGAATCGCAGCTTCGCCCTCGACTTCTATTCGAAGGCCGAGGCGAAGAAGGCCCACGTTCGCGGCAAGATCGAGCGGATCACCGACCACAGCGGCAGCGTCCTCCACTTCGACTACTACGAGGACGGGAACCTGCTGCGCCTGACGCAGCGCGGCGGCACAAAGGCCGACGGTTCCTATCTCGCCGACCGAAGCTTCGTCTTCACCTACACGACCTCAGACGGCTCCGGGCCCGCGATCACCGATCCCGTCGCGCGTCAGAACCCGAACGCACGCACGTCCAACCAGTCGACACGTCTCTTCAGCGTGATCGACCCGCGGCGCAACGAGACGACGTTCGCCTACCTCGGACCCGGCAACGGCGAGAGCCGCTGGAAGCTGGCCTCGCGCACCGACCGTGCGGGCTCGAAGACGGACTTTGCCTACGACACCGTCAACCGCGTTACGACGGTGACGGAGCCACTCGCGCGCGCGTCGAAGTACGCCTACGACACCGAGGGCAAGGTCACGAACATCACCAATCCGAAGGGCGAGGCCACGCTCGTCGCCTGGGCAGCTCGCCGCGTCACGAAGGTCACCGAGCCGAGTGGCGCCTACACCGAGTACGCCTACAACGCGAACGGCTACCTGACGGACGAGAAGGTCCTAACCGACCGGAAGCTGGCAGGAGTCGAGGACGATGTCCTGAGCCACACGAAGCTCGAGTACCAGAACGTCGAGGTCAAAGACGCGGACGGCTCGACAAGGGACGTCGCCGCCAACTGGAAGACCGGCCGCGCGATCCCGCACATCAGCCAGCTCGCCAGGAAGACCGACCCGAACGGGATGGCGACGACGGCGATCGCGGACGACTACCAGTGGATCTTCGCCCACGACACGAACGGGAACCTCGACACCGTCACCGACCCCGAGGGCGGCGTCACCGATCACGACTACAACGCCAACGGGACGCTCGCGGCGACAACCGAGCCGAACGGAACGGCGACCGCCACCGCCGATGACTACAAGACACGGTTCGAGCTCTACGACGCGAACGGCTTCCCGCAGCGGATCGTCGACGCCAACGAGCACGCGACGACCTTTGGCTACGACACCGACGGGCTGCTGCGCTGGGTCCAGGACGGCGTGCACCAGCGGTACTCCGGCAGCGACGAGCGCGCCTACAGATCGTTCTTCGACTACGACAGCTTCCACCGACTTGGCCGTCAATCAGCTCCGAAGTCGACCGAGCTGGAGCGTGGACAGTTGATCTGGAGCGCGGCCGACTATGACGCGAACGACAACCTGGTCGCCCAGATCGCCCCGCACTACGGCTACGGCTATAGCGCGGCGGGCGCGCGAACGACTGGCGAATACGACGCCATGGACCGCCAGACGCTCGAGACCGGCCCGGACCGCTCCGTCGACCGCGACGGCGAGCGCACGAAGCTCGAATACGACGCCGCCGGGCGGCCGAAGCGGCTGACCCTGCCGAAGGGTGTCTCGACCTCGAATCCTGACGACTTCGTCATCCAGTACCAGTACGACCTGCTCGACCGCGTTGTCAGCGAGGAGCGCTACTCGGGCGACGGTGGAGTTCGCAAGACGCACCGCTGCTACGACCTCGCCGGCGATCTGCGCTGGCTCGTCCGACCGAAGGCCAATCTCGACAACGCGCCCGCCGACTGCTCGGCGACACCGCCTGCGCACACGACGCGCTACGCCTACGACGATGCCCACCGCGCCGTCAGCGAGACCGACCCGCTCGGGCACGCGCAGGCAGTCGAGTACGACCCGAACGACGACCTGGTCGGCGCGACCGACGCCAGCGGCACGAAGCAGTCACGCATCCTCAACGAGCTGGGCGAGGTTGTCGAGATCAAGCAGCCCTTCGAGAAGAAGGCCGACGGGTCGTACCGCCTGCTGACGACGAGGCTCGAGTACGACCGCAATCGCAACCTCGTGCGCGAACGGTCGCCGCGTGCGGTGGACGCGGCGTTGACGACGCTCGCGAGCGAGTACTCGTACGACGAGGAGAACCAGCTCGTCAAGGTGGCGCTCCCGTACCAGACGGGCGAGACGCGGACATACGTGCACCGCGCGTACGACGCGAACGGAAACCTCGAAAGCGTCTCTCTCCCGGTGGAGAGCGAGACGCCCGCGGGGATCGCCGGCGATCGCAAGACCAGCCTCAGCTACTTCGACGCCGGCTGGATCCGAAGCTCCTTCGACGGTGTGAACCCGAAGGTGCACTTCGACTACACGGCGGAGGGCTGGCAGCAAAGCCGCGTGCCGAACAAGCTCGCTGTGGACGAGCTCGACCTCTCCCAGGAGCTGCGGTGGAGCTACTACGCAGACGGACAGCTGCAGCGCGCGACCGACCGCAAAGGCCTCGGCTCGACCTACCGCTACGACGCGAACAACAACCTGACGAAGGCCGACGAGGGCCAGGGCGTCGTCTCGCCGGACGAGGCGGGAATCGACGTCGAGGCAAGCTGGGATGCCTTCGACCAGCGCGCGAAAGTCCGCCACCAGAAGAAGGGTTCGACGAACTGGAGCTTCACGAGCTACGGCTACGACCTGAACGGCAACGTCGCGACGCGCGAGGAGAACGGCGAGGAGGCGACCGACGGGACGCTCCTCAAGGCCGGCAAGAAGCACGACTTCTACTACGACCTCGCCGACCAGGTCACCTATGACGCCGAGCGCAGCGCCGAGGGCGACTGGGTCGTCGTCAGCGAGTACTTCCCGAGCGGCAGGGAGAAGTTCCGCGAGGTGCAGCGCCGCGACCCCGTCAGCGGCTGGGCGGTGAAGCAGAAGACCGAGTGGAGCTACTACCTCTCCGGCGACCTGAAGACGCTGAAGACGACCAACGGCGCCGGCGAGCTGCTCGAGTCGCACACCCTCTCCTACGAGGACCTGGACGGCCGCTACCTGAACGGGCACCAGACGCGGGACGTCTTCCGCCTCGCCGGCCCCGACACGGACGCTCCCTGCCGCAGCGCCGACTGCGCGACGAGCTACCTCTACGACGCGCGAGAGCGGCTGATCGAGGAGAAGACGGAGCGCGGCGGGACGACCTCCACTACCGTCTTCGGCCTCGACGAGGCCGGGAACGTCCATACGGAGACGGTCGACGGCACGGTCGCGCGCAAGTACGAGTACCTCGGCCAGCAGCTCCGCAAGCTGACCGAGGGCGGGAGCACCTCGAACTTCTTCTACGACTCGGACGGCAACCTCGATTGCACGACGACCGCGGCCGGCACGAAGGAGGACTGCAACCCAGCCGCCGGCGCCTCCGTCTCGGGCAACCTGCGCGAGGACTACGCCTACGACCACCTGAACCGCCTCCAGAGCGTGCGCCGCTACGCGAACTCGACGCCGACCGGTAGCGCCGACTACGTCTCTGATGCCCTCGATCGCGTCTCCTGGCAGAAGGAGACGCAGGGCAGCTCGACCCGCAAGACGCTCTTCAGCTACCTCGGCCTCGGCGGCGCCGTCGCCGAGGAGCGCCACGAGGACGGCGCGGGCGTACTCCAGCGCACGAAGAGCTACAGCTACGACGTCTTCGAGGAGCGAGTCGCGATGAGCAACGCCGAGGCGGGCGGGCAGACGGACCGCTTCAGCTACGGCCGCAACGTGCACGGCGACGTCTCGCTGCTCGTCGGACTCGCCGGGCAGGCGAAGGCCGCCTACGGCTACAAGCCCTACGGCGATGAGGACAGCCAGCTGACGAGCAAGAACGAGTCACTGAAGGGCGGGACGGGCATCCCGAACCCGCTCAACCCCTACCGCTTCAACGACCGCCGCTTCGACACTGGCTCGAACTCGATCGACATGGGCGCGCGCCGCTTCTCGCCCGGCGTTGGGCGCTTCTTGCAGCGCGACATGTTCCACGACGCGTTTGACGACATCGATCTGGCCGAGGACCCGCTGACGCAGAACCGCTACAGCTTCGCAGGCGGGAACCCCATCAGCTTCGTCGAGCTCGACGGTCACATCGCGTGTCTCTTGAAGGTGCGGCTTTCGTGGAAGCACCGATCTGGCCTCGAGCTCCTTCGCGGGAAGAAGAAGTGGGTCTGCCCGGAGGAGTACTACGAGCGGGTCTACGGTCTCCAAGAGCTCGGCGGCGGCAAGGCAATCGCTGATCTCGTTCTTTCAAGCGGAAAGAAGATCCTCCGCATCGGCAGCGGCAAGTCGGGTCCGGCGCGAACGCGCCTAGTACCCGGCGGCGGTCTCAAGGCGCACGAGAGCACGCCCGCGCTTAAGCGCGGCCACACGCTTCGAGACCACGTCGGTAAGAGCAACAGTTTCCTCCGCGCGCGTCTCAAGAACAGCGGCAAGGTGGAGGTCTCGACGTTCACAAACCGCGCGCTGGCAGAAGACGCGATCTCCGGTGCGATGCTGGTACACAGCGGCCGCATCGCCAGATGGCTCCGCGGATCGAAGGACAAAACACTCCCGATTGAACAGTCGTTCGACCGCTCCGTCGGACGGATCATGGCGAAGGACGGAAAGCTTCGCTACTCGAGCCGCGTCCGAGTCATCCTTAGACGCAACCCGAACCACGTGCTCGGGTACCACATCAGGACGTCGTATGTCATCTGAACATACGCGTCTGCCGGCATTCGAAATGCTGGTGACAGCGTACTTCGACCAAGATTGGGACTACATTGGGCCTAATTCCGCCGCGGTGATAGCGCAGTTCGTCGATGATTTCGATGCGGCCTACGCTGCGGAGGCGCGGGACGCCGCAGCGGCGATTCTTGCTGAGTCGGACGACGAGGCCGAGGCCGAGAGCAGGTTGCTCAGACTCGGCCTCCAGTACGATCCCGCCGCTGCCGAGGGTTCATACCGCGACTGGCTTGCGTTTGTCGTCGAGTCGCTGTCACGCGCGTCTCGCGACGTCGCCGACGCATCGCCTGAAGACACGCCGTAGCCGCGAACGGTGCGTGCGGCGACCAGAGCAAAAGTTTTCGTCGCGCGCGAAGCCGGCGTGAAACGCCGTCGGGTCGCGCGGCCCACGCGCGTAATGACGCGTGAGAAATGCCTGAGGCGATCATCCACGAGGCTGGGGTGGTCATGAGGGGGTGGGGGTCAGGTCTCGCAACGCCACAGGCTCAATCGGGGCGTGTCCGCGCCTCCTGCGCCTTCAGCCGCCGGCTGACGGTCGAGTAGTGGCCGCCGAGGACGCGCGCGATCGCGCGGACGCGATAGCCGTGCTCGCAGTTGGCATCGCTGATCGCCTGCTCGCTCTGCCCACGCGGCAGCGCCTCGAGCGAGCACTCGAGCGGCCGGCGCTGTGTGCGCGGGATCTCGCGCGACACGGCGCCCCCCCCGCGCCGCGGCGGATCAAAGCCTCGGTGCCGAGGCGCGCTGCCGCTCGCAGCGTGGCACTCGCCCGAACATCCGACGCGGTTCTTCGCGAACGACGAGGTGCTCATGATTGTCGCTCCGAATCCGACTGAAGAAACAAGTGAGTTCATCAGCGACGTGTTCGGCTCCCGCGGTGTAGACGCCCGAATTCTTGAAGGAGTTCGTCAAAACGACTCGTGGGAATGTTCTCGCCGGAAGACAAGCGAGCGTCTGACTTCTTCGAATCGGACAAAACAGCTCCGTAAGTCGAGCGATTAAGTGGATGCACTACCGCGCGCGTGTTCCGGCGCCAGAAGGCTAAGCCTTAGGGAGCACTTGTCCGCGAGCCGGGTCGAAATCGTGGTCGGGTTGTACGCCGCAGGAACGGCGCGAACATGACGCGATACACGCGCGTGCTATATAGCTCAAGCTGCCGCCGAGTAGTTAGTGCCGTCGCACGTCGATTGGCGCTTCGCGCACCACCGAGGCTCGTTAGATGGACAGCGATCTTCGGCGTCCTGTCCGCAGTGGCCACGATTGGTTGACCTGCGTCGGCGCGTCCGGGCGCATCCGGCGACTTCGTCATCCACGGTCGTGGCTGGGGCCACGGCGTCGGTATGAGCCAATACGGAGCAGCGGGCTTTGCGGCTCGAGGTTACTCGTACCGGGAGATCCTGAGTTACTATTACCCGCGGACGCGCTCGCGCGCGTGCCCCGCTGCGTGTGCGTGTCCTGCTTGGCGGACATCGCGGGATGTCCGTCGGCTCAGACTCATCGTTTCGCGTCGGTGACGCTTCAGCTCGGTCGCGGACGCTTCCGGCGGGGCAGTACCTCCTCGGGCCGGGACTGACGCTTGGAGTTGGCCGTGTACGGATGCGGCTTCGCTCGCCGGTGCGGTTCGACGCGTCGAGCGCGCCGCTCACGCTCGACGGCCTGCCGTACCGCGGTTCGCTCGTGATCGGCCGCAGCGGAAGCGGCCTCTACGTCGTGAACGACGTCCCACTCGAGAGCTACCTGCGCGGCGTCGTTCCGCGCGAGATGCCCGGCGAGCTGGCATCAGAAGCGCTGCGGGCGCAGGCCGTCGCCGCTCGCTCATACGCGCTCGCGACGATGAAGCCGCACTCGAGCTTCGACCTCTATGCCGACACCCGCAGCCAGGTCTACGGCGGAATCCGCGCGGAGCACGAAGCAACGGATCGCGCGGTCGCCTCGACCGCTGGCGAAGTGCTGAGCTGGCAAGGCGGCGTCGCGACGACCTACTTCAGCTCGACCTCGGGCGGGCGCACGGCGGCGATCGGCGATGCCTGGGCGGGAAGCAACGCGAGGCCTTACCTCGTCTCGGTCGCCGACCCGTTCGATGCGCGCTCGCCGCACCACCGCTGAGGCCCGCACCTTCTGTCGGCGTCGGCGCTCGGGGCACGCTTCGGCCTCCTCGCTATCCGAGTGCCCGCGCAGTCCCGAACGACTCGGGCCGGGTTGCGTTCGTGAAGCTGGCAACGGCGGCAGGCTCGTACCGGATCGCAGGCGACCGCTTCGCGCGCGCGCTCGGGTTGCGCTCGAGCTGGTTCACGATCGGCGTGCGCGGGAGCAAGGCTGCTCGGTCCCGGAGGTCGGCGCTGCGTTGACTCCGGCACCGAAGCAAGCTGCCCGACCGGCGCCGCCCAGCACGAAGCAACCTAAAGCACAAGAGGCTCTCCGCCACGACGCCCACGGAGCTGAAGCGGGTCGAGGAGCAGGAGCGTCCGTCGCGGTGGGAGAGCGCGGCGGCAGCCGGCTTACTGTCCGCGCTCCCGCTGGCTGCTCTCGTCGCCGCGAGGCGACGGCTCAGGCGCGGCGGCATCGTCGCCGCTGCCGTGCTCGACGCTTTCGCGCTCGAGCGAGCGGCGACGACCCGCGGCGCGGCTGTCGTCGGAGTTGCGCTCGCCGTGCTGACTGTCGCGCTCACGCGCCCGCCGCCGGTCGCTTCGGAAGCGCTTCGCGGCAGCGGGGCGAGCAGCGCCCCGCTGCGGCCGACTCTCGAGCCGAAGGCGACCCCGCGTGCTGCACCGACGCTGCCCGAGCTCGACGCGCGGCAGCGGGGTGGCTCCGGCGTCGGGTCGAGCATGCTCAGCCTCGCGGACACGGTCTCTGTGCGCGCGGCGGAGAGTCCGGCTGTCGCGTCCGCGCCGGCTGCGCTGCCTGCTCCGCCCGCGCCGATGGCGGCCGCGCTGCCCGCGGACACCGCAGCTTCGCAGCCCGAACCCGAACCAGGTGCGGGACGAGGCGAGCCGAAACAGCCGGTTCCGCCGCCTCCAGGTCCGCTCGAGATCAGCGACGTCCGGATCGACGCCCTCTCCTCGGCGAGCGCGCGCATCTCCTGGCGGACGAGTCTGCCGGCCGCGACGCAGGGCGGTCGCGGATTCGCCTCAGCCCCGACCGTGTTTACCGCCGCGGCGCCGCCCGCGCTCGAGCACGAGACGCTCTTCTCGGGGCTCGACTTCGCGACCTCCTACCACGTCTGGCTGCGCGCGGTCGATGCCTGGGGCCGGATCGAGACGGTCGCGCTCCGACTTCAGACGCCGGGGCTTCCCGAGCGGACGCTCGCCAGCGTCGAGGGCGACACGATCCTTCGCGACGGGGAGCCGTTCTTCCCGCTCGTCCTCTGGCGCCAGTGCGCGCAGGAGCTCTGGCCGAAGCTCGCAGAGGGGATCAACCTCTTCATGGGGAACGGCTGCGGCGCGGATGCGCGCCTGCTCGACGCGCTCGCGGGGCAGGCGTTCGCCGTCGTCGCGAACGGCGCGACCGAAGGGCGCGGCCTGCTCGGCTGGCATCACCCGGACGAATGGGACGAGCGCCTGCCGGCGACGCTCTCGCCGCCCGAGTTGCGCGCGCTCGCGCCCGAGCCGCCGCAGGGCCTGCTCGACTTCCTCACGCTCACGAACCACTTCTACAGCCGCGCCGAGCCGCTGCCCCAGGGCCGCGGCATCTACCCCTCGCTCGCAACGCTGCCCGACGTCGTCGGCTTCGACCTCTACCCGCTTCAGATCTGGTGCCGAAACGATCGCTTCGCGGACGTCTACGACTCCCAGCGCGAGCTGCACGAGCTCTCGCAAGGTAGGCCGACGTACCAGTGGATCGAGGTCGAGCCGATGGAGGTCTGCGGCGGCGAGCGGCACCTGCGCCCGACACCCGCAACCGTGCGCGCCGAGACCTGGCTCGCGATCGCGGGCGGGGCTGATGGGATCGGCTACTTCCCGAACAACTGGTCGCCGGAGGTGGGCGCCGAGATTGCGCGCACGAATCGCCAGATCGAAGAGCTCGCCCCGGCGCTGCTCGGCGAGCCGCGCGAGGCGCCGAGCGACTCGCCTGCCGTCAAGGTCTCGGCGCGCGAGCTCGGCGGGGCGCTCTACGTGATCGCCGTCAACTCGAGCACCGCGCCGGTCGAGGCGACACTGCGCGTGCCCGGCGTCGGAGCGCGGGAGCTCGCCGTCTACGATGAGCAACGCGAGCTCCTCGCGGCCGAGGACGCGTTCCGGGACAGCTTCGCGCCGCTCGCGGTGCACATCTACGTCGCGCCGCCCGAGGGCTGGAGCGCAGACAACGTCTCTGCGCTGCCGGCAGACGCAGCTCAACTCGAGACCGCGGCTACAGCAGGGCAAGCGCCGGCCGCCCTCGACCTGTCGCAACCGGCTGCGATGTCGGATCGCTGCGCTCCCGGTTCGGCTGTCGCCGATGCTGCACCGCAGACGTGCTAGGCGAGCGCGCGGCGCTGCGATCATCGCGTGTGAGCAGGATCGATCGCGCGCGAGAACTGCTGCGTGGCGAGGGTGTGGCCGCCGCACGCCGCGCGCGCCGCTCGCTCACGCTCGACCTGATCGGCATCCTGAGCCGCGCGGCCCGGACGGATACGACTCACGACCCGTACCACCAGAACCTCGAGTACTTCATCGCGCTTGCGAACGAGCTCGAGCGGTCCCGGATCCTCGAGCTCGGCTCGAAGGATGCCGAGATCGATCCGCGGTTTGCCGGCTACGAGAGCTATGCGGGCGTCGACTTCAATCCTGGGAGGAACGTGGACGTCGTCGGCGACGTCCACGAACTCTCGCGGCTGCTCGACGAGAGGTTCGACGTCGTCTACGCGATCTCGGTCCTCGAGCACCTCGCGCTGCCGTGGAAGGCGCTGCTGGAGATCAACCGGGTGATGAACGACGGCGGGCTCCTCTTCTCCACCTCCGACCTGGCCGCCACACGCGCTGCCGTGGGATTTCTGGCGCTTCTCCGCTTCGTCGTTCCGCGTCCTGCTGAACGCCGAGACGGGCTTCGAGATCCTGCGCTGCGACGAAGGACTGCCGGGTGTGATCGTGCCGCTCGGGACGGAGTGGACGACGGCGGGGATGCACAAGCACCGGGTGAACCTCGGCGTCAGCGTCGTCGCGCGGAAGATCGGAGAGCCGCGCGCCGATCTTTCGTGGGAGCTCGCGGCGAGGGAACTGCTCGAGTCGGGCTACCCCGAAGACCGCGCCTGCGCGAGCGCGCGCACTGGTTGTCGCCGTCGCATGGCGGCGAACCGGTGCTCCGCCGCAACCGCTCGCGCGAAGCAGGGCGGCACCGCTCGGCGCTTCCGTCCGTGCGCGCCGCTACTATGGGAACGTACGTTCGCAGAGCCCAGACTACGAAGGAGAACGCGATGAGCAAAGAACAGCGTCACGTCGTCCGTGACGGAGATGACTGGGTCGTCCGCAAGCCCGGCGCCGAGCGCGCGAGCTCCCGCCACGATACGCAGCGTGAGGCCGACCGCCGCGCTGCCGAGATCCTCCAGAACGTCGGCGGCGGCGAGCGCGTCACCCACGGGATGGACGGCCGCATCCGCAGCAAGGACACGATCGCGCCGGCACGCGATCCCAACCCGCCGAAGGACAAGGAGCACTAGCCGACGCGCGCGGTCGCCGCGCCGATAGGCGGCACATGCGTGAGTCGAAGATCGAGGTCCGGGACGCCGACCCGGCCTACGTCGAGGAGAAGGTCGGCGCCGCGTTGTACGTCCACCTCCGGACGGTGCCGGCGAACGGCACGCTGCGCCGCGGCGCGATTGAGCGGGCCTGGGAGATGTACGACGGCCGGCTGGAGACGCCGAGTCGCGGCGCAGCGGACTCGGCCTGCTGGTTCTGCAGCGGGCGATGCTCGCCGTCGAGGACCTCGGCGGGCTCCTCTACGCCTACAATAGACGCAGTAGCGCGATGCTGGCCGCAGCGGTCGTCGCGGCGGCTCGGACTGTTCGATTCCGGTCGACCGGTTACCCACTAGCCCGCCCGAGGGTGGATCACTCGGGACACTCGGACTCAATCGCAACGCCCGCGACTTCGTCGAGCGGTATCGGTTCGCTTCGCTCGCCGGTCGGGCGGGCGACCTGCAGAATCAGCGACGTTGATGTGATCCGGCGAAGTTCCCCGCAGACGACGATCGTCTCTCCGCTGTCGTCAGTCGAGTGACGTTCGACGACGACTACGCCAGCTGGGTCGGCGGGAAACAGGTCGCCGTCGAACCAGGTGACGCCGACGGCGCCGGCCACCGCGATAACTGCGAGGAAGAACGACCACACCGCTCGCTTGACCCAGCGTTTCGCGGTTCGCGCTTCGTTCGCGGTCCACTCGCGGAGCGCCTCGCCAGTGATGAGGTGTTCGTCGCCCGGATACCCGAATGCCGCACGCATGGCCGCGAGTGATCCGATCAGCAGGAGCGCGAGCGCGACGCCGAGGAGGAGCGCGGCGAGCATGCGGCCTTCGTCGGAGAGTCCGCTGGCCTTTTCGGGCCCCTTGAGAATCGTGACCGTCGCGAGCAGCGCGGTCAGCGCGATCAGTCCCGTGCGCCAGTTGGCGGCGCTCGACCGAATGTTCTCGACGCGCTTGAACTGCTGCTCGTCGGCTAGTTTCGCCCACTTCTTATCTGCGAGGCTCATCGCTCGAATCGCACCTTCCAGAACGCGCCGCAGCCGTCTT
Source organism: Gaiellaceae bacterium (assembly GCA_030446625.1). GTDB lineage: Bacteria > Actinomycetota > Thermoleophilia > Gaiellales > Gaiellaceae > JAUJMY01. The sequence continues at coordinate 50,727 of JAUJMY010000015.1, read as the reverse complement.
CGTCCGAGTCGGCGGGCCGGTCCGGGTGTGCGCTTCCACACGAGCAGATGACGGTTGCCGTCTGCGGGCGTGCGTCTTGGCCGGCGGGGGCGCTGAGGCTGCCCATGTCGCCCGTGCGGAACGTCCATTCGGTCTCGCCGCCGCAGCGCGGGCACGCGCCTCTAACGATCACGGTGTCCGAAGTTCGTTCGGTCGTGAATCCCGTCTGTAAGCCGCGGTCTTCCTCGGCCCACTTCAGCGCCGAGTCATGCGCCATCAGTTCCTCCTTGGGTCTCGGGCGAACGTTTCTATGGCGTCGTCGGTTCGGTGGTCGGATCGCTCACGAAGCGCGTCGGCGGCTCCGCCATGCTTCGGCTACCGTACGAACGACTTCGCGATGTTCCCGAACCAGCCGGGATAACCGGCTGCGCGTCCTTCTTGGCGCGGTGGATCGGGATGGAACGCGGATTCGTGCAGCGTCCAGTACGAGGCCGCGAGGAACTCCGCGGGAAGCCGGAAGTCACAGCGGCGGCCCGTCTGGCCGTCGGCGTCGTGTGAGCCAGTGCGCGGCAGGCGAGACTTGTTACGTCTGCCGCGCTGCGGATGTTCGGCGCCGTTGGCATTGCCGGTGTGACGAGCTAAACGCGGTGCGTCGCGCGGCCGCGAGCAGTAGGCGGAGGCGACGTCGGCCGCGGCCAGCACGAGAACCGACCGATACGCGAAGTCCGGCGGCGGCGTGCGCGTCCTATCGTCGCCGAATGCAGTCCCGACAGAAGTGCCACTCGTCGCGCGTCTTGCGGGGACGATACGGTAACTACGCCTTCGCGCAGCGGCCGGCCTGCTCCTTGTCGCCGAACTCGCTGTGCAACTCGCCGCTCGCCGGCCGACTGCCTGCGGGAATGTCCAACGTCGTCGTAGTTGCTCGTCGGCCACCGTGAGCAGTTCGTGCACCAGTGCCAGGTGTCACTCCCCTTCGGTATCTCCTAACGCGTTCCCAGATCAACAAGAGTTAATCACGACAGTTTACGCTACGGGGCTTGAGCGCGCGTACAGCCGAGTCGGCGGCCGGGGAAACGCGAACGGGCGAGGGCGCGCGTAGCTCCGAGCGTGAGCTGGCGGGGCGGAAGCGACGGACGCGCCGCTACGCGCGCGGGCCCTACATCGGCGACGAGCGGCGGCCGAGATCGCGCGACGCAGCGCGCCGCCGATCGCAGTGGCTCGCCGCGGCGCGCAGCGTTAGCCGATGTTGCGGAACGCGCCACCTCCTCGTGCGGGGCACCGCCTTCCGCGGACGCCGCCGAGTCCGTCTAGGCCGCGCCGCTCCGCGGCGCGGGCGACCGGTAGGATTGTTCGATCTGCCGTCGCCAGCATCCGCCGCGTCATGTGCGGCGGATCTGCGACGTCGGAGCACCGGAGGCTGTCGCCCCGCACCACGCGCCGCCTCCGCACCGGCGCTTCTACTGGCACAGACTTCTCGTCTCGCGGCGAGCGAGCCCGCAGCGCGCGCGCACGCCGAGCGCTTGACGCAATCGCGCGAGCCCAGGTACAGTCGCTTAACTTTTGTTATACGAAGGACACCGACCCGGAATGCGGCTGCGGTGCGGCAGGCGCGCCGCGCTCGCCGCGGCGATCGCCTATCGGCCGCTGGCAGGACGCGGACGACGGCGGTCCGGTCGAGGAACAGGCGTTCGCGGATTTCGAACATCGTCCAGGAGGAGGTGACGCCGAAGGACGGATCAACGACTGCTGCTGCGACTCCGGTAGCGGTAGCTACTCCGTGGCTACCTACATGTCCACTCGTATGTCGAAGGAGGGTACGCGACGTGAAGCGGTGTCTTGTCGCCGTGGCCGCCGTTCTTGCGGCTGCCGGTTCCGCCTGGACTACAACGGTAGTCCCGAGTGCGCATGCACAGCAGTGCATGGGCGTCGATTTGACGTGCGGAATTTACTGGGACTACGAAGGGAATCTCGACCCCGGCCACTCGTACGGAGAGGCACAGGCGGGGACGAGCGGCTATTGGTACATCAGGCTCGAGCGCTCGAATTGCAGCGCGGACTCGTGGCTACGCCGCCGAAGTGACGGCGCGTGGGAGTGGCTTGGCGTGCCTTGCTCGTACTCCGAGTACACCACCCAGTACGCGCTTTCGACGCATAACGCATCGAAAGCGATGAACGGCAGTTCGAGCACGCTCGTCTACGTCCGGGTCCGCATTGCTGACTCCGTCTAGCGCGACGACGCGATTCGCAACGTTCCTCAGCATCCGACCTCATATGGAGCGAACATCAAGATGAAAAAGATGAAACTCATCGGTTGCGTCGGGGCTGCAATTGCTGCGACAGCGGCCGCGGCGGGAGCAGTAGGGACTATCGTCGACGCTGAAGCCGGAGCCGTGAGCGAGCTTCAGCGAGCACGCGAACTCATGCGCGCGGGTCCGATGACGATCCGGTGCATTAACCGCGGCGCGCACGTGAAGTGCGCCGCCGTGGCGGACACGGAAGTCCCTGGCGCGCTCGCGGCGGGAGATCAAGCGCTTTACGGACGAACGGTATACCGCGGGATCACCGCCGAAGTGACAGATAAGCAAGCGGCAATGTTCGAGCCCGCTGACCTTGTCTGCTCCGACACGCGCAGCGACGGCACGATGTCGTGCAGCCGCGTCGATCGCGTCCAACCCGAGATCCCCGTCGGAGAAACCGTGTTTGTCGCGTACAAGCGATACCGCGTTACGTTCGATGAACGTGGGCTGCCGACGTTCCACCGGACGGGGCAGCCGACAGTACCACTGGCGCGCGCAGGCGGGTAGCCGCGGTCGAGCCGAAGCGAAACGGGGAGAGCCTCGAGCGAGGCTCTCCCCGAGCTTCTCCGCGCCGGCTCGTCCGATACCGATCGCCTGCGCCGATCGCGCGGCGACGGAGTCGCCGACATGTGGGCAGCCGCGTGTTACGACGCGGTCTCGTATTGATCTCGAAGTGCGTCACCCTCCGTTGACTCGCCTGCCGGTTCGCAGCCTCTCCTGCCCAACCGCGCCTGCCGCTTTCCTGTCGACAATCGTGATGAAGCTATCGCCGGCGTTCCAGCTCACCGTCCGCGTTACACCTCCACCGAGAGCGTACGACCACCGCCCGCCGGACGAGCGGACCGGGATCGCGTAGGCGCCGTGTTCGCTCGCGATGAGCGCGTATCGCCGAGCTATATCGGGCGGGATTGCGGTCTCTCGCCCCATGTTTTGCCATGGGTGGCCCCCGACGTACGCCACGTTGCGCGTCGGGTAGATCCAGACCTGGTACTTCCCGTCCGCGATATCAACTGTCACCGCCTTGTCTGGCGTGAGTACCTCGTCCGCGAGCGCGCCGGGAATAAGTGGCACGACATCGCCCGACTCGAGCGTTGTCGTCGTCGCGCGGCGCGTCCCGGCGGGTCGATCGGTGACCGAGATCACGCCCTCCCCAACGGTAAAGGCAATAGTTCGGGTGCCGCCGTCGGGCAGTGCGACCGTCATCGCGTGCCGCTCATCGCCGTCGCGCGACCGGCTGAGCTCGCGGCCATATTCGCTCCGCGACTCATACGTGACCGTACCGTTTGCGGGAGTGACAACGATCAGGTGCCCCGCCGGGTCTACAAACGTAACGCCGTCAGCTGGAGTCAGACGTACCTCTTTGACCGTCTCTTGTCGAGGTGATGCGCACGCTTGGGGTCGCTGACACTCCACGACCGTCCGCGCGACGAATGTCGCACGCTCATCAAGGTCGGCGGCCGTGACATCACGGTCGAAGAGCCCAGTCGTCGCCGCGACGGCGACCGCCGTGACGAGCACGAGCGACAGCGTCACGATGGCCGCAACGGCGGCCACAGTTGGCCGCTTCCTCTTCGGCTCCGCCCGCCGCCGCGTCGCCTGTTCGAGCAGACTCAGATGCCGCGCCGCCGCGTGCTCTGGGATGTCGAACTCCGACGGCAGGTCAGTACCGTGGTCGGTCATTGCGTCACCTTCCTTCGCTGAGGGCCTGGTACTTCATGTCGCGCGTCGTCCTGGAGTTCCGTGAGTGCAGCTCGCGCGCGCGCAAGCCTCGACCGGACCGTCCCAACTGGCACGGCCAGCGCAAACGCGGCGTCCTCGTAGCTCAGACCGCTCCAGAGGCAGAGCGCGAGTACATCCTGCTGCTCCTTCGGAAGCGCGCGAGTCCGCTCAAGGATTAGTCTCATCTGATCGCGCGCTTCGGCGCGGGCGCACGCGTCGTCGGCGCGAGACGTTGAGGCAGCCGCAACCCGGTGAAGAACGTGTTCGTGCCGCCTGCGCGAGCGCCGACGGTTGTTCGCGAGGTGCGTTGCGATCCCAAAGAGCCACGCGACGACCTTGCCTTCAGCGACTGCAACTTCGTGCCGCCGGCTAAATGCCACGAGAAACACCGACGCCGTTAGGTCCTCAGCGTCACTCCAGTCTCCGAGTCGGCGGAAGAGGTAGTTATAGATTGTCCGGCCGTGACGCCGGTACAGCTCGGCGAACGCGTCGGGGTCGCCTGCGACTGTTCGACGCCACAGCACCGTATCGGCATCTACGATGGGGGACGCGTCCATTACTCTGTTGATGTCGCGACACCTGTAGGAGTTCCCGTACTTGCCGACATCCACTTTGGTCACATGAGCGCGTCCAGCGAGGTGATGTTGGCGCCGCGCGTTCGCGCACCGCGCTCGCCGAGGTAGCTGTCGTGACCACAGAGATGTGAGACACGGCTCATCGGCGGCCGCGCTCGCAGCGAGCTGTGCGGACGGCGTCTGTTGTACCACGGGAACCGCCGCGAACGAAGCGTCGATGTTGCGAACGAGCTCAACCGCCACGACGCTGTCAACGCGCGCGGGCTCAAGATGATTGACGCAGGCGACTTGGTTGAGTTCAGGTGCCCAGTCCGGCGCGGCTGCATCTCCTCCGTCCGCGCGTCCCATCTGCTCGTCCACCACTTGATCCGATCGTGGTTGAAGTAGTCGAGCGCGCTGTCACGGATGTCCTCCTGCAGCGTCTCGGCGGCGACGTCTAGGGAAGGACGTGCCCGGCGAGACCCCAGCGGTCAGCCGCGCGCTGGCGGAGGCGACCGATCTCATCACGCTCAAAGCCCACGGGCGGATTCGTACGCGACTCGTGCGTAGCCGAGCGGAGGCGGACCTGCTTTCGACGCGGCGCTTACTCCAAGGCGGCTTCGCGCTCAGCGGCGACAGTCGCCGTCAGCGTCTTGGAGAACAGCAGGCGCGAGCTGCCAGGTCTCCTCATCGCCCGCCTTCAGTTCCTGAGGAGCCGCCTTGGCTTCGAGACGCTCGCTGTCGTCTTCCAGCCCCATTAGCGCGAGACCTTCGGCAGCAGCAGTCGCGTCCTCCATCATCCCCTTCCGCCGCACGCCGCGTATCCGACTCCGACAAGTCGGCGAGGATCGCCGCGACGATCTCTTCGTTCGTCCGCCTCTGATCCGACCGAGCCACGCTCACCGCCCGCTCGAGAAGAGCGTGGTAAGCCTCGCGCGGCGGCAAAGTCCTCTCTTCACGTTCGATGTTCATCGGCTCCCTCACAGCGGCCGTATCGGCATGACGTTAGCTCGCTTGATGCTCAGCTCTGCAACTCCATGAGCGTGCCGACGCGGCCTACGTTCCCGAGCACCTCGAGCTGAGTGCAGACCGCGCTCGGCGGAGGAGAGAGAGAGCGCATGCCTGGTCTTAGACCAAAGGGCCTTCGCCGCCCACCGCTCCCGAAGCGGCAGGGGCAGGTCTGATGACGGACAAGAAGCCCAACTTGTCCGCTCTTTATGCGGCCGCCGCGTCAGCGCGAGCGACGGAGGCTGAAGTCGAACGGCGGAAGCGTCCGCCTCGAACGCCGGCGGTGCGAACGCCGAAGCGCCCGTAGCGGAAGCGCGCTTCGGCCATAGCCGCCGGGCTCGCGACACCGCGGACTCTTCTGGGGTGGCCAGCAGGCGGTGAAGATGGGGCGGCCCCCTGCCGCCCCATCTTCGTCTCTACGAGCGACGAGAGCACATCCGCCGGAGGTGGCTCGGGCCGCCGCTCTTAGGCTCGGGCCGAAGCCCTTAGTTACACGCGCGCGCGAAGGGTCCGCCGCGCCAGCCGCGGTCGACCAGCAGCTCGCTGACTGCAGCGCTCAACGCCGCTACCTGCTCTAGTCGCTCCTCAGGGAACTTTCGCGTGCATTCAGGTCAGCTTCGAGCTCGCGGAGCCGCTCCTTCTCGTCCGGCCGCAAGTAGCGATCGATCAGCTCGAGCGTCGTCGGTTCCACGCGTTGGAGTTTAGGACCGCCGACCCTAGAACCACGGCCACCACGGCGCGTTGAGACCGATCTTGACGCGCTCGCCGACCCAGACGACCCTCCAGCCGAGGGGCGTGGGACTGACGATGACTGTTCGTGCGGCGTGCCACTGGCGAGCGAGAGCCGAGACCTCGCGCTCGCTCGGGACGTGATCGAGGAAGGTGTCCTCGGTCAGCCAGTTGCCGCCTTCGTCATAGACGTCGAAGCGCACGAAGCCATCGCGGAACTCGTCGCCCAAGCGGCCAAAGACCTCGAAGCGGACGCCGTCGATGACGTGCGCGCGGATGAACGATCCCGTCGGCTGCTCGCCAGGCACGGCGTTGAAGGTATGGCGGGCCGCCTCGTCCATGGCCGCCCTGCGCTGCCGCGGATCAAGGTTCGGCACGGCCCGCGGGGCCGCCCGCGATTTCCAGAAAAACCCCGTGCGCACTCTCGTCCGGCGTAGCCTCATAACGAGGCCACGATGCAGACGCTCAAGTTTCAGTATTCCGTCAGTTACACCGAGCTTATGGCTGCTGTCAGCGGCGCGTTCTCCGAGTGGCTGGAGTACGAACTCCTCCATGGAGGCACCAGCGTCCAGCGGATCGACTACAAGTTCGTCGAGCTAGTCGCCGAGTACGTGCCGACGAGCCCACGCCAGCTCATGGAGCTGGCGATGCAGTGTGAGGCCCTTCTCGACATTGAGATCGACGACCCCATCTTCGGCTATCACGCGGACGATGCCTACGACGCTTTGCGGATCGCGATCGCCCGGCATGTGGCCAGTGAGCTCGAGCTGCAATGGGAAGCGAGGAAGGAGACGCTTGAGGCGACGCACCACGTGATTCCGCTCTCGCCGGACGGCGCGCAGTCGGACGGCGCCGGCAACGACACGAGCGACGACTCCTAGCGCCCCGCCGCCGACGGCGCCGGCCATGATTGCGAGCCCGAGCCTAGTTTCGTGCTGTGGCTACAACTGCCACTGACCTGCTTCTCGTCGCCTTCTGCGCGCTTGCGCCTGAGGAACAGGAAGAGGCGTTCGCCAAGCTCGCCGACGTTCGTCTCCAGCGGCTCGCTGGCGAAGAGGATCAGACGGCTTTCTTCCTCCGCTCGCTTCAGCGCGCGGAGGAGGTCGCGGAAGGCGCGTTGAGTCCGGACGCGTACCGCCAGGCGCGCCGCGACCTCCGTGCCAGTGGCGAGGAGATCGCCGAGCTGAACGCGGTCATTCGGCACTTCGGTAGTTGGCGCCAGGCGAAAGAGGCGCTTGAGCTGGCGGCAGTGACAACGCCGCGGAAGATCGAGGCGCGCTTTCGCAGCCGTCGCGTCGGCAAGGTCCATCGCTACCGCGAACAGACGTTGAAAGAGACGCTCGAGCGCTGCGCGGCCGACCTTGGCCACGTGCCCCTAGTGATCGAGTTTGAACGCTGGCGCCAGCGCGAGGTCGAGCTGGCGAAGGCGCAGGGCAAGGAGCTGTTTCTCCCGAGCGACTCGCCGTATCGGCGGCGGTGGGGGAGCTGGGAGCGGGCTCTGCTGCACTTCGGTTTCACAACTGAGGCAATCGCCGAGCGGCTTGAGCCTGGCCGGCAGCAGTCGAACGAGTCGCTCGAGCGGTTCCAGTTCGCTCGCCCGTCGGAGCGTCCGCCGGCCTCCGACGCGCGCGCCGCGCGCCCGAGGCGCCTTTCCCGGCCCAAAACTCGCATCAGATGACGCACCGAGTCTCCTGACGCGGCCCTCGTTGCGACGTCGCTGCGTCACCGTCGCCGCCGCAATGGCGTCGGCCGCCCTCGGCCATCGCTGGTAGTGCGCGGGCTGTCGAACAGCGCTTTCGCGAGAGGACGCTGACACTAATCGCGCGGCATCGGCCTGCTGCTGTCAACGAGGCACACTGCTTTTAGAACGCGATAACCGTCGGCGGTGCGACCAGGTGGCGTGCGCCGAGACGCCGGCCTTGTTCGATGACTGAGCAGCGTCGACACGAGCACACCCCCGCTGGGACCGCGCCTAGCGGGATTACGCGACGCGACCCGCTCCCCCGCGCATAGCGCGAATCGGCCGTGCTAGTGGCGGAGCGGAGGCCGCCGCCGTCGTCGGACGCCGTGCTGGCCGCCCAAAGCTTCACCCGTCAGCTATCGCGAACGAGCGCACGGCCGACAGTTCGCTGCACCCTCATGGCGCGCCGGAGCAGGACAAGCGCCTCGTCCTTGCGGCCGGCTGCTTCGAGGAGGTCGGCCAAACGCCCGTAGACGTCGAGCAGGTAGCGAGTCGGCGTCGTCTCGAGGGCCTCGAGCGCGAGCTCGTAAAGCTCGATCGCGCGCGCCTCGTCACCGAGTTCGGCAAATACCTCGGCGACGAGCGCGTAGCTTCTTCCGGCGTCGAGTGGGCTCGCGCCACGCAGCACCTGCGAAGCGTGCATAGCGACACTCGCCGCTTCCTCACGGCGGCCGAGCTGCAACAACGCGCGCGCCTCTTCGAGGCGGAACAGCGCCTGTTCGACGACGTTACCCGTCTGCTCGACGAGCGGCAGTCCGCGCTCGAGCAGCTCGAGCGCCTCTGCCGCGCGACCGCGATCGAGTTCGATGTGAGCGAGGAGCTGGTGCGCCCAGGCTGCGTAGTAGGGATAGTCGCCCGCTTGCAGTGTCCGAAGGGCCATCTGCGCGTACCTGGCCGCCTCGGCGGCATCGTTCTGCAGCGCTCGTAGTCGCGACTGTGACCACAGCAGCCGCGCCCGCGCGAGCGGGTCAGCGAGTTCGTGGGTACGTGCCAATATCCCGCCGAGGACCTCCTCGGCGCGTGCGAAATTCCCGCTGTCGACGAGCGTGTTCGCCAGCAAGACGGCGAAGCGGACGCGCTCGAGGATGTCGTCGCGTTCGGTCGCGGCAAGCATGAGGCGCTCGAATAGCGCGATCGCCATCTCGAACTGCTCGAGCATCGCGTAAGCGCGCCCGAGCGTGTCGGCAACGGCGGCGTCGACGTCGACGAGCTGCGGGTGGAGGTCTAGGGAACGCTCAAGAAGCTCGATCGCTCGCGCGGTGTCTCCTTCGCGAAACGCGACCTGCCCAAGGGCCGCGAAGCGGCGCGCGCGAGTCGCTACGCCGCCTTCATCGGCAACCGCAGTGAGCAGGTTCCGCGCGAGCTCGAGGTCTTCAAGCCTGAGCGCCACTTCGATTTCGAGCAGCGGGTCGGCCGGAGCGGTCTCGTCGGCTCCGCGTGCGAGGTAGCTCTCGCTGACGCCGAGTCGCTGCGCGAACTCGCGAAGGATCTGCAGCGACGGCACGCGGTCGCCTTTCTCGATGCGCGAGATGTACGCGGCCGTCGCGCCCGGAAACGCCAGCTGGCGTTGCGTTAGGCCGACTCGCTCGCGCACCTCCCTCAGGCGCCGGCCTACAGCAGCAGGACTATCGACGTGGATCAACCTCTGTTGATTTCCCGGCTCCATGCCATAAACTCCCGTCAACCCTGGGCCCAGGGGCTGTCCGTTGTTCTCGACCGAAGGGACGGCCCTGATGCAGTATCGCTTCCCGCGGCTTCTGGCCGCGTTGGTCGCGGTCGCCTCCGCGCTCGCCGCTGTTGGTGGCGTCGGCCCAGGCTGGCCGAAGTAGCTGTCGGCCGGGGGGGGGGGGGCCGAGCCCGACCGCCCCCCACCCCCCCCCGGTGAACGCGGGCGGCCGGGCGGGGGCGTGTATCGGTATCCTGTTCGCCGCCCGCCGGGGTGACATCACCAACCCCGGCCCCGGGCGCGGCGGGTGGGGGGGGGTGCGCGGGCGCGCCCGCCGCGGGCGGGTGGGCGGCGGGGGGG
>JAUJMY010000015.1:0-40664 GCA_030446625.1 Gaiellaceae bacterium | reverse complement strand
GCTGGCGCCCGCGCCGGCGCGCACCCCCCCCCGGCCGCCCGCCCCGGCTCGCGATACGCGGGGGAAGGCGCATGTGGAAGTGACTTTCGACGTTCGGCGCCCCGCGCCTTTCTCCCTCGGCAACGGTCGCGCGGCCGCGGAGGTTGTCCGAGTCTCGGCCCCGCGGCCCGCGCGGCCGTCTGTATCCGTGGGGCTCGCCTTGACCAGCGGCGTCCGCGTCCAACGCAGGTTGAGCGCCGAGTTTGACAACAGTTCGCAACCGTCGTAGCGTCATCGGCGAGCCGCAGATCGGAGGAGGAGAAAGGAATGCCCCAACACCACCTGACACGGCCACGCGGTGCCGACGTCGCGCCACGGTCGGTCTTCCTTGCCGGCCGGTTCGGACGGCTGTTTCGCAACCTGCCGGCGTTCGACCCGCCGCTGGACGCCGCTGGCGAGCCGCTGCGCGCCCTCGCCGAGTCGATGCGCGAGGCGGCTGCACAGCCGCAGCCGCAAGACCAGTGGCAGCCGACACGCGAGGAGGACGCGGACTCGACCATCCCCGCCGGCTACACGTACCTCGGCCAGTTCATCGACCACGACATCACCTTCGATCCGGTCTCGAGTCTGCAGCGGCAGAACGACCCCGACGGCCTCCACAACTTTCGCACGCCCCGGTTCGATCTCGACTCTCTCTATGGCGACGGCCCGAACAACGATCCCTTCATGTACGAACCCGATGTTGACGACGGTCGGACGACGATGCTGCTTGGCCGCAACGAAAACGGCGAAGCCGACCTCCCCCGCAACGTGCTGCCGCCGGCGGCCAACGGCGACCCCCGTGGCCGGGCGCTGATCGGCGACCCGCGCAACGACGAGAACATCATCGTCGGGCAACTCCAGATGCTCTTCCTTCGCTTCCACAACAAGGTCGTCGAGCTGGTCCGAAGCCAACAGCCGACGCTCGCGCGCGATGATCTCTTCGAGGAGGCCCAGCGCGTCGTCCGCTGGCACTACCAGTGGCTGGTAGTCCACGACTTCCTCGAGCGCGTCGCCGGCGCCGACGTCGTCGGCAACATCCTTGCGCCGAAGGGCTACCGCGTCGCCGGCGCTGACGCGTCGTTGCGTCGCGTCACACTCGAGTTCTACCGCTGGCAGCGTGAGCCGTTCATGCCGGTCGAATTCTCCGTCGGCGCTTACCGCTTCGGCCACTCGATGATCCGGCCGGCGTACAAGATCAACGACGACATCCGGGAGCTGCCGATCTTCGCTGACCGCCCTGATCCCGGCCGGTTCGAGGCATTCCACGGCTTCCGACCCCTCCCGCCGAACTGGACTGTCGATTGGCAGTTCTTCTTCGAGACCGGCGACGGCTCCCGCCTGCAGATGGCGCGCAAGATCGACGCCAAGCTCGCCGCGCCGACGTTTACGCTCCCCGGCCTCGACCCCGCCGAACTCGCCTTCCGCAACCTGAGGCGGGCGAGCCGCCTCGGGCTGCCTTCAGGCCAGCGCGTCGCACGGGCGATGGGCATCGAGCCGCTCGACGACGGACAGCTCGGCATCACCGAGATCTCCGCCGTCTTCGCCGGCAACGCGCCGCTGTGGTTCTACGTGTTGAAGGAAGCTGAACTGCTCGGCGGCGGCGGGCTTGGCCCCGTCGGCGGCCGCATCGTCGCGGAGGTCTTGCTCGGCCTGCTCAAGGGCGACCCGCTCTCGTATCTCAACGTCGAGCCGAACTGGACGCCGAACCTCGCCGCCGCCGACGACGACTTCAAGATGCCGGACCTCATCCGCCTCGCCCAGAGCTGATGGCCCCATTCAAGTACGTCTGCCGCGAAGAGCACGAGGAAGATCTAACCGTGCTTGTTGAGGCGGAGCTGGACCGCCGGGCGCGGACAAGCTATGTCACCCTCGGCGGCCCGCGACGCTGGCGCGTCTTCGTCAAGTGCTCGCAAGGACATGAGAACGTCTTCGAGGGCGAGTCCACGACAACCATCCAGCCCCTTCAGTGAACGCGACGGGCACTGTCGAGATCGTCGGCAAGGCGCCGACGGAGCAGGACAGGATGCTTGAGAAGGCGAGCGAGGAGTTCGCTCCGGAGAAGTCGCTCGAGCGCGTCCACTCGAGCGCGAAGGCGTTATTGCAGAGCGTGACCGTGGGCGGGACGTTGTTCACCGCCCTCGGCCTCCTCGCCGGCGAGCGACTACGCGACGGACCGTCGTGGCTTTTGGCGGTGGCGGCGGGTGCGCTGGCGCTGCTCGCACTCAGTCTCGGACTCGCGGCCTGGGCGCTCGTGCCGTCGGTCGGCAAGCTCGCCGCGGGGGACCTCAACGCGGTCGGGGGCTGGTACCAAGAGCAGATCAAGCGCCGCGGGAACAAGGCCCGCGCGGCTGGGATCATGTTCGCGTTGGCTCTAGCTACCGTCGGCGCGGCGCCGCTGTTGCTCCTCCTCGACGACGCGGATGAGGTCGAAGCGGCGGTGGCGACGGCGTGGACAAGTGACCAGCAGCCGAAGTTCACGTTCAAGCTGACGGCCGCTGCGCTACCGGAAGGCGCGACCGCGCAGGCGAAGATCTTCGCGGAAAAGGCCGGGAGTACGGCGGCGCTGTACGACGGGACGGTGAACGCGAGTGCCGAGAGCAAGCTCGAGTTGGCCGTCGAGCTTCCCGGAGCGGACGCCTACGACAGATTCGTCGTGGCGGCGACGATCGAAGACGACAAGGGGAAGCAGCTGCACCACGAGAACGCGACCGTCAACAAGCCCTAATGCCGACCTTCGCTGACGGCAAGATCGAGGCGTACGTCGGGCCGACAGAGCTTGGCGGCGCCGACGACCTCGAGCAGGTCATCGTCAACTTCATCAGCGGCGCCAAGAAGAGCCTGGACATCGCTGTCCAAGAGCTTGACTCGGAGCCCATTGCACAGGCGATCATTGACGCGCGCTGGCGCGGTGTCGACGTCGATCTCTTCCTCGAGCAGGACTACCTGCGCAGTGAAGGGCTGCCGAAGGTGAAGGTTCGCACTGGAGAGAGCGAGGCCGCCGCGCGCCGCCGCGCCCAATGGGTCGACGAGGGTGCGGCCCTTGCCGAGAACCGCCGTATCCTCGCCGCGCTGCTGCGGTCGGACGTCGAGGTGAGGGGCGACTTCAACCCGAGCATCTTTCACCAGAAGTTCGTCCTGCGCGACTTCCGCGGCCGCGCCAGCGCCACCTCAGCGCTGCTGACGGGGTCGGCCAACTTCACCCAGACCGACACGCACCGCAACCTCAACCATTTCGTCGTTTTCAACGACGGCCGCATCTGCCGCGAGTACCTGACCGAGGTCGAGCAGCTGCGCCGCGGCCGCTTCGGCCGCGGCGAGCACGGGGACGTGCCGCGCACCTATGGCCTGGCCGGCGTCCCCGTCAAGGTCTTGTTCGCGCCTGACCACACGCCCGAGCTCGAGATCATCAAGCAGATGCTGAAGTGCAAGCGAAGGCTCGACTTCGCCGTCTTCACCTTCTCCGGCTCGTCCGGGATCGACGACGCAATGGTCATGCTCGTGGCCGCGAGGCGTAACGTCCGCGGCGCTCTCGATCCGGGGCAGGGAAAGCAGTGGTGGGCGGCGACGAAATGGCTCCACGACGAGAAGATCGAGGTCTACCTGCCGCGCAAGGAGGGAGCGTTTCGCAAGCTCCACCACAAGCTGATGGTCATCGACGATGCCGCTGTCGTCGCCGGCAGCATGAACTACACGCAGCCGGCCAACGACTACAACGATGAGAACATCTTCGTCATCGGCAGCCCGCACGACGAGGTCGAGGGGATCAAGGTCGACCACGCGCGCTGTGCCGAAATCGCGGGCTACATGCGCGCCGAGATCGACCGCATCATCTCGCGGAGTGACCGCTATCAGCCGTGACCGTTGGAGCGACGCGAAACGGCCGCGCTTAAGAAAGTCTTGCAGTCTGGCTCGAAGACGACGTCTCGCTTCAGCACGACAACCGGCTTCCGACGCCGACGCCGGCGTCGGGCGGCGGAGGATGAGCAGGAAGGCCGCGGCGGCCAGCGATAGCAGGGCCGCCGCGCGCTTCCGCCCCAGGCGCGTAAGTATCGATCGTGGGCTGGCCGACCGCCTGCTCCCAGAGCCGCTTTCTGAACGTCGCGTCTGTATAGCGGCCACTCGGACGCCGCGCACAGCACGCCGTGGCCGGGTGCTGTCCGGTTGCCACGGCAGTCTTGGCGAATGCCGACCGAGAGGCCGTGGAAGCGCCGGACGCTGCCGCCGACGACCTGCGACCAGTGCGAGTGTGACTACGCCGCCGATGCCGAGCAGTGCGTGCGCGTTCTCGTTGACCACCCGCTCGAGGGCGAGACGATCTGCTTTCGCTGCGCGTCGAAGATCGGCATCACTGGCTGCCGGTTTCTCCATTGGGGTGCCAAGACGTGGGAGATCCCGTACGTGCTGGGAACGGCGCCGCCACCTGACGGGTGGCCGCACCCGAAGCCCACCCCCGAGGAGATCCTCCGCGCGCTGTCGAGCAGCGGCTACCTCCGCCAGCCGGTGCCGGACTCGCCGGCGCGCCTCGACTTCGCGCTCGACTTTACGGACAGCTAACGCTCGGGCGACTACGACGCCTGCGGCAACTGCATCCGCTTCGCGCGGACCCCGGCGGCCAGCGCGTCGTCAACGGCCTTACGGCGGATCTCGTCATACACCTTGGCGAAGCGGACGCGCGTCAGCTCTGGTTCGCTACTGGTGCGGATGTTGAAACTGCCGCCCATGAGCGCCGCTGCACGGCGTACTAGGTTGTGGGTCTCGTTCGCCCGTGACTGGAGCGCGACCCATGCCTCCTCCGCTGTCGGCAGCTCGAGCGTCGGCTCGATCACCTGTCGGCGAATGCGGCTGATTGTCGGCAAGCGCATCGTCGTTGCGATTAACTCGTCGACGGCGGCGTCGACGGCTGCGTAGTCGAGGTCGTCAAGCAGGCGCGTGTACACCTGCTCCGTTTTGGCACTGAGTGGAGGATCGGGGTAGGCAGCACATAGGCGCGCAATGATCTCTTTGACCTCGAAAGGCGACACCTGAGCAAGGCTAGCGGTGGGCTCAGACGCCGCCTGAATGCGCCGAGGCGTACCGCAGAGGCGAACGAGTTGCGCTAATGCGAAGACACGGCCGGTGGCGCGCCCCGCCGCGCCGGCCGACTCGAGCAAGGCGCAGTCGCGCGCCGCCGTGCGAAGACCTGCTCCCGCGGTGGCGGCAATCGCCGCCGAGCGTCTCGGAGCAGGCCCCGCTTCGGAGCCCGCGGGGCAGGCCGGCCGCAAGAACTACTGGTGGCGACGTGACGTCGAGAAATGGCTGGCGACGCGCGGTGAGTAGTGACGCCGGCCGAATCTCAGGCGCTGATGGTTCGACCGGAACGCCGTCGTCCATCTGGTGCCGGATCCCGACCGGACCGCGGTGGTGTTCCGTCAAGCCTCGGCGGTCGCGCAGTTCCGCGCCCGCGACGTAACGGCGTGCACGGGCGTACCGTCGGTGTATGGATGCGGGCGCCTACACCTTCGAGTCGTTTCGGCGTGACATCGAGGATCGAGTACGCCGGCTCAACGGGCAGTTCGAAGACCCGGAGGCGACGTGGCCGGGCGTCCTCTTTCTCGACGTGCCGCGCGGTCTCGCGGCTGAGGCGTTCAGCCTCGCCGGGATGACACCCGACGAAAAGGATGACCTCGCATCGCGAACCCTGCCCGAGCTAATCGTTACTCGCTGCGCGCGCCGGGTCTGTTGGCTGATGCCGGCCTGGCGCGAACTGGCCGACGAACGTCGCGAAGAGTGCTTGATTTTGGTCTTCGCCGAGCGTGGCCGCTCCCAAATTGTTGCGACAGCAGTCATTCGCAGCGCTGATCGGCCGCCACGTCTTGGCGCCTGGGAGCGGAGCGCTGTCAGTCCAGAGGTCGCGAGCGGGTTGTTCGTCGAGTCGCTGATCAAGGCCGTTTCGTCGGTCCCGCCGTGGAATTACCGCCGAGCGAGGGATAGTCGCGGGTGAAGCCACCGGCTTCACCCGCTGCGGATCTAGCCGACGGTGCTCCAGAAGCCTCCGCGCTTGGCGCGCGGCTTCCGTGGTCCTTCGGTCTTGGCGACAAACGACTGCCCGCCCGACGAGCGTGCCGCGGCCGCCTCTCCTTTGCGTTCGCTCATTCGCTGACCCTAGGTCGACATACCAGTTTCATGGCGTCTCGTTGAGAGTCGGAGCCAGTGAAGAGCCACGCCCAGCGACGGTTCAACCGACTACTCGCCGTGTCGGGTGGAATACGGTCGCGCGATGAACCACATCCGTGACCTGCTCGACCAAGTCGCTCTGCAGGACGAGCGCTCGCACGTAGACGGCGCGACTCGCGCACGCATTCGCGAGATCGTCCTCGAAGGCTCCGAGCGCGAGGACTGGGGCAGACGGCGCATCGCCTCGCTCGCCAGCTTGACGAGGAGGAGGTCGCCGAGGTAGTTGCAGATTGGCTTGAGGCGCAGGCGGCGAGCTAGGTCGGGTGCGCGGCGGCCGCTGCGCGACTGCGCCTACGCCACCCCGAGGCGGTCGGCAACCTGATCGAGCATCCGGAGTAGGAGGTCGGCGAGGAAGATGATCTCGCTAGCGACGGTCGCGTTCTCGTACTTCACCTCTCGATGCGCCGCAGGGTTGCGAAAGAGGCCGAGGGCACCTGCGTAAAGCGATCGCGCGGCCTCCTGCTCGCCCTTCGGGACACCGCGATCGGTCAGCTTGCCCTTGGCCCCGAACGCTTGGTTGATCAAATCCACACCAACGACCGAGGCGTCTAGCCCAGCGAGGTCGCGCACGCGAATCTCAACTGCGCGCATCGACGCGATCACTGCCATCTCGAAATCCGAGGCCTCGAAGAGCTGGCGAACCTTCGACCCCAGGCGCGGGTGGAGCTCGAGCGCTAATCGCTCGCTCGCCCTGAGGGCCGCGAGGCCGTCAGGGCTTGCCGCGATTTCCTCACCCTTGCGGGTGACGATCATCCAGTTTCCACCGCCGCCGGGATCGGGTGCGACGAGGCCGTTGTTCTCAAGCCAGTTGAACGCCTCCGAGATGGCCTGGAGGAACTCGTCCGCTCGTGGTTGAGCTATGTGACCGCGCCACGAGTCGGCGTTGCCGACGTTATCGCTGTTGCAGAGGCTGTGTTGGCGTTTGACGACGGCGAGCAGTCTCAGGGCCAAACCTTCGATCGGCAGCGCTAGCGCCTGATCGTTCGGCGGGATCAGCTCCTCGTAAGGATGGGGTGGGAAGACGTACATCAGTCGAGACCAGGCAGGTAGAGGGCGTCCTGACCGTCCGGGTTCTCCCGACAGCCTTCGTTCCACAGCGTCAAGCCGAGCGGATGCTTGCTCGAGAAGATCAGCTTGTAGATCGCCACCCCTCGGCTGTTTCTGATCGTCTTCGTCTGCCCGAGCTTGTAGTCGAGCAGCTTCGCCATCCGCTGCTGGTACAGCTCGCGCAGCGCTCGGCCGACGTGCGTCGATGAAGCTGCAACCTCGCGCCAGTCGGGGGTCCCGAAATAACGGTCGAGACGCTGCTCGTGTTGGAGGTTGCGGCGGATGTCCATCTCCTCCGGGAACAGCATCAGCACGTCCATTCGCTCGCGGAACGTCAGCGCGGAGAGTGCCTCCCAGGTGAAGTTCGCGGCGTAGGGGTCGAGCATCGTCAACACGGCGCGCTTCCCTTCGAACGCCGGCAGCAGCATCCTGACGATCGCCGGTGCCTCGTTCGCGTCCGCCGTCAGCACGACGACCTTCGGGCCGATCGGCGACGCGCTCTTGACCGCGGTGATCTTTCGAGCGAGCGACTCGTCCCCGAGTGTGAGCGGAAACACTTCGGCGCCGTGAACGCCGAGTCGCTCAACTCGCATCGCGAGCGCGGCCGTAGCGCGCTCGTCCGTGTCGCCGAGAACGACCGTGTCGAAGGGGTGTGAGACCTGAAGGGCGAGAAGAGCCGACCCCCAAATCAGGTCGCCGTCGGTCCTGTCCTTGTTGACGCCGTACGACGCGAACAGATCCACGCAGGCGCGTCGGCCTGACCACTTGCGGCTGGTTGCGATCGCGAACGTCTCGCTGATCCGCGCCCAGTAATAGAGCTTGGCCACGACGTGCGAACTCACAAGCGGAGTCGGCAACCCGTCCGGATCTGGCGAAGGTAAGTCGTTTGGGGTTCTTAGAGCGACCAGAGCTGGGTGCTCCCGCTGGTCTCGAGTGGTGCGTCGGCCGAGCCGGCGCTTGTGGCCACGCTGCGCGTGGTCCCCTTAGCACCCAGGGTCGCCAAAACGGCCCCACGAACCTCGGGCACTTCCACTCTAGAGAGGCGCCATGACGGCACCGCCGCCGTTGGGGCGCCTCGTAAGGTGCCTAGCCTCGGTTCGGCTAGGTGACGCGGGCCACGGTCTCAGGCACGCCCTGCTCCTTCATCGCACAGACCCGCTTCATCCCGTTTACGAGCGTGGTTGAACCTGGTGTCCAGCGAATCGCGGTATCCGTCGCAAGGAGGCCGATTACGAGTCGCGCCACCTCGCCACTCTTGTGGTCGCAGGCGATTCGCTCCCGAATGTCCGGTTCGCCGCTGCGAATGGATCCCTCAAGCACGCCAAGGGCGATGGAACCAACACCTTGCGATGTCGCCGTTCGCCGAACGTCTTTGCACGAGCTCCGCGTTCAGCCTCTGACGTTCTGTCTCATCAGGCATGACAGAGGGAGAGGCGAACAGTTCCGTTGTGAGCTCCTGGAGCCAACAGAACGCGTGTGGAAGTCCGGGATTATCCGGCCACGGAAGTTCTGCGACGGTCACTCTTGCGAGTTGGTCAGGATCAATCACGGAAAAACGCCGTACGCGCGCTACGCCAGTTCTAGTGTCGAGCTATGACGTCGAGCGAATCGCGTGCGGACCTTGATCGGCCGTTGTTCTCTCTGGCGGACTTGCGTCGAGATCAGCGTCTAGAGGCAAAGGAGCTGGTTTGGCGCCGCGCGATCATCGGCGCCGATCATCCTACGATGAGGCGGCACCACGAGGCCCGTATCGCCCACCTCGAAGAAACGCTCGCAAGCCGTCGTTTCAGGATCGCGCAGCTCGAGCGTGAACGGGCATCTCAGACCACTCGCGGCTCTGAAGACTCCGCCCGCCGGTTTTAGGGCGTGTGCCGCCCCACTGCTTGAAGAAGAACGGCACGCGCGCTTCCAGGCAGCGCTCGCGCAAATCGATCAGCCACTCCTCTTTCACTGGCCGGTGTCCGGGTCCTGACTCGCCGCCGCCGATCACCCAGTCGATGTTCGTTAGGTCAAGCCCGTCAAGGGGGCCTACGAGCGGCTCGGCGCTTATGAACCTCACCGCCGCCTGCGGCACATCGCGGAGGTAGTCAGCTCTCCGCACCCACCGGCGGTTCTCGATTGAGACGCCGATCCACACGTTCGGCGGCCAGGGCAGCTCCGCGGCCATCTCGGCGAGCCGTTCGTGTCGCTTAGTCAGCACTTGGAAGGTGTGCCACTGCGCTTCTTCCATTACCTCGAACGTGCGATGGATGAACGAGCTGGGAACCTCAGGGTGAAAGAGGTCGCTCATCGAGTTCACGAACACGAGGCGAGGCCGACGCCAGCGCAGCGGAAGCTCGAGCCGGCTTGGCCAGAGCCGGATATCGAACCCCTGCTCGTACGGGTGACCCGAGATTCCTCGCCAGCGCTCGGCAAAGCGTTCGGCGTAGCAGTGAGCGCAGCCAGGACTGATCTTGGTGCAGCCGGTGACCGGGTTCCAGGTGGCCTCCGTCCATTCGATAGCGCTGCGCTCAGCCATTTCGCACGCCGCACGCTTGCTCCCACGGGATGCCAGCCGCGAGCAAGCGCTAGTCCACCTTGTCCCAAAAGGCGAGGTCATCCGCCTGACCGGTGTCGTTCGGCGGCACGTGGATCCCGCCTGCACGGTTCCGCTCACCGGCCACCTCTCGAATAATCGTCCGACGCGCGCCCCTGCGAATGTCCGCGCCGTCCACGCGCTCACCGTACCGCGGATCGCACGATCGAACGCCGACGCAAGCCTGCCTGCCACGCGACCGCCAACCTGCTTCCGGCTGCGCCAGAGTCGAAACCGCGCATCCAACGACGTGCTGCGCCCGACCGTAGCGTTGTGGGGGCAGCCGACGGGCGGTTCTTGCCCTTGCTCGTCGCGGTCGTCGTCGCCGTCTTCGCCGCAGCGGCGGTCGTGAAGAGATTCACCGGCGTGGCCGCGGAAGCCCCATCGTGAGCCACGAGGCTCACGTCCTCGCGCGTGACCAGCGCGCTGTCTCGCGGATCCGCAGCGAGCAGGTCGACCGAGCGGTCAGCGGGTACGCCCGCGTCGACGGGTGGCCAACCTGCTTAAGCCAGCGGGTGGCGTGTTCACGCTCTAGCTCGCCGCGGTCGATGTAGATCCGCTCGTACCGCCAGCGCTCGCTTCTCGTGTTGGGCACGTCTACGAAGGTCGCGCCGGCGGGGCGCATGCTCCGTGTCTGGCTCGCGCGGGTACGTATGTAGGCGTGGAGATCGATCTGACCGCCGCCGCCCGTCGCGCTGACCCCGAGGCGGCGCGCGCATGGCTGTCGGATCAGCGCGTGTTCATCTCGTCGGCGATGGCCGACACCGCCCACGAGCGCCGCGCCGTCGCCGCTGCCGTCGAGGAGGAGGGCGCGCGTCCCGTCTGGTTCGAGGAGCTCGGTCGCGACGCGCGCGCTGAGGAGGCGTACCTCGTCGGTGTCGATTCCGCGACGATCTACATCGGCATCCTCAATGAGGTCTACGGGACGATGCTTGAGACCGGCTTCTCGCCCACCGAGACCGAGTACATGCGCGCACGCGAGCGTGGGCAGCGGGTTGCGGTTTACGCCGCCGCCGCCGCCCCGGAGCGGGAAGGGCACTTGCGCCGCTTCATCGATCGCATCCGCGTCTTCGTGACGACCGAGGATTACAACGATGCGAACGACCTCGCCCGCCGCGTCCGTCGACGCCTGCACGAGTTGGCGGCCGAAGCGCTCGCACCGTGGGTCAAGCTCGGCGACTACGTCTTCCGCGCCGACCTGATCGATGACCGCGACGATGCAGTTCTATTACACGCGCGCGCGAACGACGACGTCGCCTACGCGATTCGAGCAGCTGCGTGGCCAGCAGTGGGGTCGCGCGCGCGTGCGGCTTACGTACGCCGCCGGCGTCCGCGATGGTGAGGTCTCATCGGTCCGGCGCACAACCCGTGCTGGCGGCGCGTCTACGCTGGAGATCAGCCTCAGCGGGGTCACGCGCCCGCAGCCGACGTCGATGCGCGCAAGCTTCAACGCAATCTCGTCCGATCAGCTCGTGGAAGCCGGGCTTCGCCATCAACTCTTCAACCAGCCGCTGCCGCAGGCGATCAGCGGCGGGTTCGGCTTCGCCGCCGAGACCGGCGTCGACCCTGACGACCTCGGCGTCGCCTTCGACCTCCCGAACGAGATCGTCGAGCCGATCACCCGACTCGTGCTTACGGAGGGCCTCGTCGGCGGCGGCCGCTCGCCCCGTGTCTTACGCGTCTTTGTCGGACCACGCCTCGGCGACGCGCGACGCGTCTCCATTGAGTGGTTCGACGGCGGGATCGGCTCCCGCAACGCGCCCGCGACTAGGCGGGTCATCGAGGGAGACTGGCGGAGGTAGGTCGTGGACGACCATCTGCGGGCGATATCGCGCGTCTATGGCGCGGAGACGTGGGAGGTCTATGACCTCCTCGATCGAAGCCTGGAGCCACGCGGCCCAGAGGTGATGTCGCTGGCGAGCGCGCGTCTGACACAGGCGTCTCTCGCGGACACGCGAAGGGTCTGCGCTTCAAGCCACACGACGGTCGTCGCGACGAAGCGTGCGAGCCGTGGCGGTACGCTCCACACACGTCCGTCGCCGTCGATCTTCGTCTGCTCGTTGAAGGGTTCGTGAAGGCGCGAGCGCGGTTTGAGTCGAGCATCAATTACCCCGAGCCGGGCGACGCCTTCCACGCACTGTTCGAGGCGCTTGCGTGGACGGCAAGCATTGACGACCGTCTCAAGAGGCCGAACGAATCGCCCGAGCTACGCGGAACGAGGTTCGCGCGCAACCGCGTCGCCCACCAGTGGTGGAACGCGCTGGTCGTCGACTACCCAGGCGTCACGTTTCCCTTGTCGTTCCCGCTCGTGTTCTTCGAGCACCGTTGGAAGCGTGCGGACGACCTTCCGCCGCGCCGCCGTCCCGACGACGGCGAGGGCGAGTACCGGTCGCACCTGCAGGGGAAACCAGCGCGTCACACCCTTGCTGCGATCGAGCGCTACCTGCTCGCCCGGCCCGAACTCCGGAGCTGAACATGACGGCATCCGATGGTTCTGCGCCGCCGGCGTCGAGGTCGGCGTCGAGGCCGCGGTCATCGACGCGCTCGAGCTCGTCCGCGCCGAGCTGACCAACATCGCCGGCGGCCATCACGACCACACGCGCCGTCTATCGCATCGACGCGTGGGAGCAAGACGGCCGCCGCTGGGCCTTTAGCGGCGAGCGCGATGTCGGAATGGAAGACCGCTTCATCGAAGGACGTCAGCGCCTACCTCAGCCGCGGCGCACGGACCCGATCAAGTACGTCAACTGCTGAGTCGCATCAATGGCCCTTCACGTAAGACTACTCCTCCAGATGCTCTTTCCGGATGTAGCGGGCCAATCGCCGTACGCGATCGACGTCTACGCGGACGACGTCGCCGTCGGCCCTGAAGCTGCCGACCTCGAAGTCCGGCCGGGCTCTCTCGTAGTTTGGTTCCAGCCGGGCACAATCGCGCTGGACGCTCCTTTGGAAGAGCGAGCGCTACATGCGTTTCGCGGGCTGCACCTCGCCGTGGTCGAGTCGAAGTCAGACCTCGCGCCGTTGGCCGAGTGCGGGGTGATCGCCGGGTTCGGTGTGCTCCACGAGAGCTTCGCGTGGACACACCGCGTCGTACGAGCACTAGATCACGTGGCACAGCTCGTGATCGTCAATCAACTGAGCGACGCACCAGCATCCGCGCAGTTCGGCGGCATGCGGGGCGATGACCTGCCCGGTTACTTCGTGCTCGGAAGCGAGTCAGGGCTGATCGAGGTAGACCCCACTCTTCGCTGGCCAACCGAGGCGATGCTCTTGCCTGTCGTGAACCTCAGCCTCGGGCCGCGCTCGATTCTGTTTCCCATCGACCTCGGTGACCCGGTGCAGGCCGCGACCTGGTATCTGTCGCGGGCCTGCCTTGTCGTTGCAGCAGCGGGCAACAGCGGCGCGATTAGCGGCGTGGAAACTATGTCGGCGTGGGCTCAGCCACCGTGGGTGATGGCCGTCGGCGGGACCGATGATGAAGCTGGGAGCGTTCTACTGAAACGCTCGAGTCGTGGTGTTCCCGAGGCGCCTGAGAGCGGGCCGGACGTCGTCGCCTGGGGCAGGTCGTTCGTTGACACGACGCGCACCGGCACTAGCTTTGCGGCGCCACGGATCAGCTACTGCGCGCTGCTCTGCGCGGCGGCGATTCTGTACCTACGCCACGCCTCGCAGCTCGCGCGTGGCGGTCCAATCGAAGGCATTCGCCTGGTCGGGGTGGCGATCGTCGACCGCTTTCGCGGCGAGACGTGGCATCACGGCGCTCCCCGTGTCGCGGTCCCAGTGCTGCCGGCGCTCCCGCAGTGCCGGGAGTCGGAGCCTTCCGTGCGTGCCTTCGCGCAAATGGCCGCCGCCGGGTGGGACGCTCATCCGCGCGGCGGCCCCGATCAAATTCGACGGCTCCTGCTCCTCGCGGCCCGCGCAGTGCCGGACGTGCCTCGTCATGAGCAGGGAGCTGGTTTCGTTTCAGTCGCGCTCGTGCGGGAGTTGCTGGCGACGCTACCGACGCGGCAGTGGCTCAGGGTCCTCGAGCTCGATAACTACGCGCAGGACATTGACGCGGGTCTCCTCGAAGCGCCTCTCTTCGACGAGGAACGTGTGCGCCAGATCGAGACCTTGGTGGCCTCCACGATGCCGCTCGTGATGTGGGATTATCCGAGCGGGCAGTTCCGCGCCCGCCCGGAACAAGCGACCGAGGAGAGCGAGGTGCCGCATGGCTGAGGACATGGTGACCGTGGTTGTCGTCTCCGACGAGGAAGCTGACCTTGCGGCGCTGGGGGAGCTAGAGGGGCTCACGCGAGGCGACGAGCATGAGGTCGAGGAGCTGGCGCTTGACCCGCTGACCGCCGCCGTCCTAGTTGGAGTGGGCTTGGCCGTGGGTAAGTTCGTCCTCCGGGTTATCAACGAGTATCGCGGGGGCGTGCGACTCGATCTCACAAGCAAACCCGCTGTCATTAAGCGCGACCGTGAAGTGCCATACGGGTGGATCGTCACGTTGGCCGCTGACGGCAAGGTCGAGATCGAGACGAAGGACGAGCCGAAGGACTCGATCGAGAGGATGGTTGAGGCGGTACTCAAGCTTCCGGTCGATGCGACTGTTGCGAAAGTCAAGGCAGCAATCGAGGCGATCAAGCCCGACGTCAAGACGAACGTCGCACCTGCTCCAGCTTCGAGCTGAGCAGCATCGACGGGCGATCGAGCCGAAGCGCGGTGGCCGTGGCCGAGCGCGCCTGGGCGACGCGCGGCCGGCTCCGGTCGCGGGCGGGATGATGCGCTGAGCGCGGCCGGATGCGAAAAGACGCCCCGCGCGCGTAGCGATCACCTATAGAGGAGTAATGGACGCCTCCTTCTCCGCGCTTTGCCGCCTTGGAAGATTCGCCGTCACGTTGATGGTCGCGGGCGGAGTTCTCGCTGTTGTGGCGTCGGTGGCACCGCTGCCCCCAGCCGTACCGCTCGCGCTGATCGTTGCGGGTGCCGCAGTTACGGTTCTCGCTCCACTGGTCGCTGACTACGTCGGCGCCAAGGTAAGCGCGAAGAGCGCGACGGCTGCGAGCGCTGATCCGACAGTCCACGTTGCGAGCTCCAGCCAGAAGGCTTTGCGCCGAACTGCCCAGTAGGCGTGCTTGACGTCGTCAGCGTCGGCGGCAAGCCCGACGCTCAGTGCGCCGGCGCGCGTCACCTGCGCAACTAGCGCCGCCGCCAGCCCGACACCGGCAAACAGCAGAGTGCCCACGTACTGCCAGTCAGCCAGCCCTGCGGCGACCCTGACGACCGCGGAAGTCGCTATCGCAAATGCGGCGGCCGTGACCAGCCCGCCACCACGCATCGACTGCTGGTCGCCTTCGGCGACGAGTTCGGCGAGGACGGCGTCGGCGCCGATGGAGTTCGCGCGCGCGACGATGTCTTCCGGCGGTGGAAAGAAGGGGAACTCGAAAGGCAGGCGGTGGCGGCCGGCGCGGGTCGCCTTGTTCTGACCCTTTCGCTGCGCGCGCGCCACCGCGTCAGCGTCGCACCGCGGCCGGACGCTGCGAGACTGAGATGCCTGCGGCGGCTGCGCCACTGGACGGGCTGCCCGAGGCGCCAGCGAAGGACGGTGCCGTTGCTAGTCCGAACCAGAGATCGTGCAGTAGACCACCGCGTACTCAGCTGCGCTCGGCGCGGGGCGCCGAGCTCGACGCGCTCATGCGCGTTTCGTCGCCCTCTCGGCCAAGGATCAGCTGCGTGCGTATGAGCAGGTGCGCGACTTCATCGGCGCCGGCGCGCCAAGGGCGGCGAAGGTCGAGCGCGAGGTCGAGCAACGGACGGAAAGCCTAGAGGCGCTCGCGCGCATCGCCGCCGTGCTCGGCCTGAATAGCCGCGCGCCGACGGTTGCCGAGTTCGATCGAACGGCGAAAGCGCTTGGACTCGACTGGACGAGCTCGCGCGGCTGAGTCAGCGATCGAGAGGCTGCTCGCAGCGGTGGGTGCGCTCGTGTCCCGATTATCAGCCGTTTGGGGGATCGCTGAGGCGAGGACCCGGCTACTCATGCAGCGGTCCCGCTAGTGGTTACACATGAAAGAGAATCTTCGCGAGCAGCCAGAGGTGCCACGGCGGACAACCGAGCGCGAGGTCGTGCTCCGGCGCTTCCTCGATCTGGCGATCGTCGACCAAATCTGGGTCTTCGAGCGCGTCGCGGAGGCGAAGACACTGGCGACAGCCTCGCCTTTAGAGCTGGACCGTCAGCTAACGACGCGCGTCGAGACGCTCGAGGCGCTTCGGCGCGTGCGCGATCACCTCAAGCTCGATCGGTCACCGACGGTCGGCGAGTACGACGCCACACGGACACAGCTCGGTATCAGCTGGTCGAGCGCCAAGATTATTCGTGTCTGGGGGCGCTGGCGCGACGCTGCTGCCACTCTCGCCGGCGAGCGCGATCGTTCGACCGTTGCCGAGCGCGCCTACCGCCGCACCTACCTCGGGGCGCGTCGCACGCGCGAGGAGCCGCTTGCGGCGGTACGGATGTGGCTCGAGTCGGAAGCCGGCTCCGGTTACTCCCTTGACTACGACGCGTGGGCGCGCGAGTACAACTTGAGCCTCGAAGGCGAGGCGCTTGCGGTACCGCGGCAAGCGACGATCAGGCGCAGCCTGGCGCTCGGCTGGAGTCAGATTGTCGCCATCGCGCGCGGTGAGAGGTCGCATCCCGAAGTGGCCGCCGCGGTGCGCGACGGTAGCGACTGGTCGCGCGGCCCGCATGACCTGATCGGGATCAAAACGATCGCCCTCTTGATGGGTCTATCGGAAGCGGTCGCCAAGAAGCGCACTTATCGCGATGGCTTTCCTCCGGCGGTGCTGATGTTCGCCGGGAAGCGGCGAGCCTGGCTACGGTCAGATGTCGAGGCCTACCTGCGCGGAGAACAGGTTGACCGAACCGAGAACGAGCTCGCCGGCCTCTACCTCGGCACGATGCAGGTCGCCGATCTGGTTGGGATGTCCGATCAGTCGACTGTGGCGCGTTACGAGGTACAGCCAGCCGGCCGAGTGGCCGGCCGCCACTACTGGCTCCGCGACGAAGTCGAGAGCTGGGTCGCGGCGAACGCTGGCCGGATCACCGCGCGCAAGGCGAAGGCGCGTCGACCGGGCACGCAGCCGGCCAATCCTTCGCGGGACTTCGTCACCGCTGCGGATCTTCGCGGGATGCTCGGCACAACGAAGGCGGTCGTCACCGAGCTCGCCCGTGATCGGCGCTTCCCCAAGCCGGTCGCGACCTTCGGGCCGGGCCGCGTATGGCTGAGGCGAGACGTCGAAGCGTTCATGACTGATCAGTCGTTTCCACCTCGTCGGGAGAATGCTCTGCAGGAGACGCTGGTCGAAGCCGATGAGCTGAGCGAGTTGCTCGGCGTCACTAGCAAGTGGCTGGGCGACCGACGGCGCGACCTCGCCCCACCGCCGGCCGGCCGAGCAGGCAACCACAACTTCTGGGTCCGTTCCGACGTCGAGCGGTGGCTTGACGCTGACCCGCACCGTCGTGCGAAGGTCGCGGCAAGGAAGCGGCGCGCGGCTGCGTCCTGACGCGATAGAAAGGCTCCCATCTGTCGTCCGCGGCTCCGCGAATAAGGCTCGCCGGGCGAACCCTCTTCAGCAGAGGACTTCGAGGCGCTCTCGGGCCCGGCGACGTAACGGCGTGCGCAGGCGTAGCGTCGGTGTGTGCGCACCGGCACTTACACGTTCGCGTCGTTTCGCCAGCTTGACGAGGGGGAGGTCGCCCAGGTCGTTGCAGATTGGCTTGAGGCGCAGGCGGCGATCTAGGTCGGGTGCGCGACGGCCGCTGTCCTTTAGCGACCGACAACCAACCGCGGGAATGTAATGCGCAACTCCGGCTGGGCGCCGTTCGGATCGTCTTCGGGAACCTGCGAGCGCGACGCGCTCCGCAGAAGGAAGGTGATCCGACTGCGGTGAGTGGGCAGAAGAGGTGTATGGATCAGAAGCCGTCAGCGGGGTCTGACACCACCAGAAACGCGCTGAGCGAGGGTGGTCGGCGTCGCGTCGTCCCGGCCAACGTCGCGTCAAACCCCTTTCGTCAGCGGTACGCTGCCGCGCTCGCTCGGCACGATCTGTCGGCGAGCGATGAGCGCCGCGACGCGGCCGCGCAGCGTCAGACGGTCGCGGCTCTGTTGATCCGTCGCGGCATCGTCGACGTTGACGCCGCCGCCGACGTCTACGTCGACGCCTACGCCCTCAGCCGTGACGAGGCGCGCGCCTACATCGGCTAACCGTCGAACGCCTTGCGCGCGAGGTGCTTCTCCCGCGGACCCCGCCCGACGACGAGCGTACGGCGAAGCCTGCGGGTGCGCCAGTGGCCGCGGAGGACGTGTCCGTCCGGTCGTCCTGTCACCCTGGAAACTGCGCGAATAGCCGCTCCAGAAAACTTGACGGGAGTAAGCATGGCTGTACCCAACAACTACCTCACCAGCACCAAGAACCTGAAGGACATCCTG
The DNA here is from genome assembly GCA_030446625.1 of Gaiellaceae bacterium. Lineage (GTDB taxonomy): Bacteria > Actinomycetota > Thermoleophilia > Gaiellales > Gaiellaceae > JAUJMY01. The sequence continues at coordinate 22,337 of JAUJMY010000015.1, read as the reverse complement.
ACTGCAATCCAGCAGGCGCAGGCGCCTAAGCAGTTCTCTATGACGTTCCTGCACAACCTCGGCTTCAAGAGCAGCTCTGACCGACTCTTTATCGGGATGCTGAAGTCGCTGGGCTTCCTGAGCGCGAGCGGGAACCCGACGCAGCGCTACTTCGAGTACCTCGACCAAACGCAGAGTGGCCGCGTGCTCGCTGAAGCGCTGCGCGAGGCGTACGCGGATCTGTTCGAGCTCAACGTGAACGCGCACAAGTGGACGCGCGACGAGGTCAAGAACAAGCTGAAAGCGCTGACGCAGGGGCAGTTCAGCGACGACGTTCTCGGGAAGATGGCGTCCACCTTCGTTGCGCTCGCCGCGGAAGCCGACTTCGAAGCTGTCGAACCAGCGGACATCCCCGTGCCGGATGAGGAGCCCGTGGACGACGCCCCTGCGCCGCCGCCGGCAGGCGATGGGCGCGTTCCCACGACGATTGAGACACCGCGAACGACGTTCGGTGGCCTCGGCGGGCTCGTCTACAACATCCAAATTCAGCTGCCGGAGTCGCGTGACCCCGGCGTCTACGACGCACTGTTTCGCAGCCTGAAGACGCACCTATTCAGTGACTGACGATGGCCAGGTCTACGAGTTCGCCTTCAGAGGGCTGCTTACCGAAGAGGCGTTGGACCGCGCGGGACGGCCGTCACGCATCGGCCAAGGCATGTTCGACGCGGACGTTGCTGAGCGCCTTTCGCTAGACGTGCTCGATGAGACTCACGTGGCCGCGGCGAAGCTGATGGCCGCGGTGTACGTTGCGGTCGCCGCGTTCGAGAATGGCGCGCGCGAGCTTGTGACAACAGTGCTCCGCGAGGCGGTTGGCGACGACTGGTGGGACGACGCAGTGTCCGCGACGATCAAGAACCGCTGCAAGACGCGTCAAGAGGACGAAGCAAAGCACCGGTTCCACACGCAACGCGGCGACTCTCCGATCAACTACACCGACCTCGCGCAGCTCGGCAACATCATTCGGCAGAACCCTCAGCACTTCGTGCCGGACTTTCTGCCGTCGGTCGAGTGGGCGGACGCAATCTTCGACGCGATCGAGAGGTCAAGGAACGTAATCATGCACAGCGGCACCCTTGACGTCGAGGACGTTGAACGGCTCGGCATGAACATTCGGGACTGGGTCAAGCAGGTCGGCGCGTAAGCGCACACGGTTTCCTCCGCGTCACAGGATTTTCAACTCTCCCGAGTGCCATCTCGCTTGGGTGGACAGTGCTCACGCCGACTCGTCAGCTTGCGAGGCAGTCTCTGCAAGGGCGCGACGGCCAAGGGCGACGAGATTCCACAGCACCGCAAGAGAGACACCGAGCTCCCGCGCGAGGGCGTGCACCTCGGACCGCGTCGAGCACGCACCGTAGGCACGAGCAATCTCAATGGTTCTATCGCGATCGACTTGAAGCATTCCGGCACCGATAGTAGGTTCGCGCACGGCGTTGTCTAGACATTCCTACGCGCCTGAGATCGCCGCGCGCCTGCTTTATCAGCTCCAACTGCACTGGGGCGTGGGCGATGATCCCGACGCCTGGATCAAGGCTGCGGCGCGTGATGCGGAGGTCGATGACTTCTGGGTGCGGTTCGTCCACGAGAGCCCCTACGTCGTGCGGCTTGGAATCGACTGGGTCTACAAGAACGACGACGAGATCGTCTGGATGCGGCGATACCGAGGCAAGGCCGACCCCTATCACGCCTCAGCGGAGACCATGGGCGCAAACGGCGACTTCGACGACGCGGAGTATTGGGCGAGCTAGGTGTCGTGACCACAGAGGGAGACACGGCTAATCGGCGGCCGCGCTCGCAGCGAGCTGTGCGGACGGCGTCTGTTGTACCAGCGTAGGTAGCCGGCGAGCGCGCGGGCACGCGCCGTGCTCGATGGATAGCTGCGCGCGTACGCCCACTCGGCGAGCAGCGTCTGGATGAAGCGCTCCGCCTTGCCGTTCGTGCCTGGCTTGGTAGATGCGGGTGTAGCGGCGCTCGAGCTGAAGCCACGCGGTCGCGTCGAGCCAGGCGCGCGAGTGGTAGGCCTTCGCCTTCTCAGTGAGCACGCGCTCGATCTCGACGCCGTGGGCGCGGTACCAGGCCGTCGCCCGCTCGAGGAAGCGGACGCAGCTCTCGGCGTCCTGGCCGGGCAGGAGCTCCGCGTAGGCGAGCCGCGAGTGGTCGTCGATTGCGACGTGCAAGTGCTGCCAGCCGATGCGTCGGTTGCGCTGCGGCCTGCCTGCCTGTGCGCCGAGGACGCGCTTGCCCGGCTCCCAGAAGCGCCCCAGCTTCTTCGTGTCGAGGTGCAGCAGCTCGCCGGGTCGCTCACGCTCGTAGCGGCGTGCGCAGCGGGCAGCGGCGCCTGCCGGCCGCGGCAGGCGCGAGCAGCCGTGCCGGCGCAGCACCTTGCCGATCGTCGAGGGTGGATGCGGCACGAGCCCGGCGAGCCGGACCGGGCCGTAGGCGGAGCGTCGACGAGCGCCGAGGATCAGCTGCTCGTCCTCGGCGCAAAGCCGGCGCGGCTGACGGCGCGGCCTCGAGCTGCGGTCGCGCAAGGCGAGCCAGCCGCCTGCTTGATAGCGCCGCCAGAGTCGATAGGCCGTTGCCCGGCTGCAGCCGCCGCCGGCGGCCGCGACCGCGGGGCTAACTCCCGCTGCAATTGTGGTCACGATCTCGCAGCGCGACTCCCACGAGAGCCGCTTCCGTCGCGGACGCTCCGTACGCTCCATCTTGGGCCTCCTGTTGAGCTTGGGACTCGACACCCGCAAGCTCGCGGGAGGCCCGGACGGATCAGATCCGTCTCACATGTGTGTGGTCGTCACAGCTAGGACGCGAAACTCGCGCGGCACCACCGCTCGCTAGTCGGGCGGTGACCTCGACGCGCATTCAGAGATCCTGTCGAGCGACTCCTCCTCATCCACTGCGAACGCGCCGGCTGCGCCAGCGAGGAACGATGTCGGTCCAGAAGCAGACGGCCGCCACGACGCCGGGGCTCCCGGTCTTCGCATGACGCCAGTTCGCGGCGGCTGAACCGTGCTGCGACGCGGGCAAGACGACACGACGCGACGACGCGTAGTCGCACTCGCCGACGAGGATCGGATGCCTGCTACTACTGGGGCCGATGGGCCTGACCAAGCGTCTTTACGAGGAACAGCTCGAGCGCGGCTGGTCCTCAGTCGGCAAGTACATCTGCGCCGACTGCCTGGACAGCGAGCCGCTCAAGGAGATCGTCGCCGAGAACGTCGAGGAGACGCACTGCGACTACTGCAAGCGCGAGGGCGAGGGCGCGATCGCCGCCGACACCGACGTCGTGATGACGCACATCGGCGAGAGCTTCTGCTCCGAGTACACGGACCCGGCGAACCTCCTCTACTACGAGACAGCCGAGGGCGGCTACCAGGGCGACTGGTTCCACACCGATGACTTGGTGGCCCGCATCGGCGAGGACATCGGCTGCGACGCCTTCGTTGAAGACCTGATCGACGCCTATTCCGATGAAGCGTGGTGCGATCGCGACTACCACGGCTCAAGCCCGGACGTGGTCTTGTCCTTCTCGTGGCAGCGCTTCGCCGAGCTCGTCAAGTACGAGTCGCGGTATCTGTTTCTCCAGCACCGCGAAGACGACGAGTTCGGCGAGCGCGTCGGGCCGGGGGAGATGCTGTCGCGGATCGCCGACTACGTCGTAGACGCTGCCGTGCTCACCGAGATCGCGGCGGGGACGGCGGTGTTCCGTGCTCGTCCGCACGCCAGCGCCGAGAGGTACACATCCGCGGCCGATCTTGGGACGGCGCCGCCCGAGAAGACCTTCTCGAACCGGATGAGTCCGGCGGGCATCGCGCACTTCTATGGCGCGCTCGACGCGGAGACAGCGATCGCCGAGGTCTGGGATGGGCCGCGCGTCGCGCGCGAGGTCGTCACGGTCGGCAGGTTCACGAACCCGACGGCCCTGCCGGTCATCGACCTGGCCCGGCTTCCTGAGGTGCCAAGCATCTTCGATGCCGAGCGGCGACATCTGCGCCCGGTGATCCGCTTCCTGCGCCAGTTCAGCGAGCTGGTCAGCGAGCCGGTCAACACCCCGGCCCGATCCGAGCAGGAGGTCGTCGCTTACGTGCCGACTCAGATCGTCAGCGAATACTTCCGCACCATCTTCGGCCGCGAGTATCCGCCGGTGGTCGGACTCGTCTACCAGTCGGCGCGGCGGGAGGACGGCGTGTCTTGCGTGCTGTTCGTCTCCCGCGACCGTTGCGTCGACGCCAGCGCACCGCTGCAGGACGACGAGCCTGCGTTGGTGCTCGAGGACGTCGAGCGGCACGAGCCGTAGTCACCCTCGGTCGAGCAGACTGTCTCGATGCCGACCGAGTCCGAGCTGATCTATGACCGTCTCGTCGCCGACGAGAAGCTTAAGGAGGGGTCGAAGTACGAGCGGCTGGCTGCGCTCGTCTACAAGGTGATGGATGCGAACGCCGACGTCGTCCATCACGTCATCCTCCGGGCGTCGGGCAACGAGTCCGATCACGAGATCGACGTCGCCGTCTACGCCGACGGGGCGGAGAAGACGATGCTGATCGAGTGCCGCGATCGCGGGCGCAAGGTGATCAAGGGAGAGGTGCGCGACTTCTTCGGCAAGCTGCATCAGCTGAAGCCCGATGTCGGGATCCTGCTCAGCCCGCAGGGGTTCACCAAGGGAGCCGTGACGTTCGCCAAGGACGAGGGGATCGTCCTCGCAGAGTTCCGCCCGGTGCGTGACGACGACTCGTGGGTCCAGACGGTGCGACTCGAGGGCCACTACTTCATCTCCGGCGACCCGACTGTCTATGACATCGAGTGGGCTGACGCCGACGAGGCGCGACAGCTCGAGCAGGCCCTCGGCAAGGGGACGGCGCTGCGCGTCGACCCCTACTCGGAGGTGCGCGACGAGAATGGTCAGTCGGTCGGCGAGCTGCGGGTCGTGATGACCGAGGCGATGACGGCTGCCGAGCAGACGCCGTATCAGGCCGGCGTCGTCGAAGATGAGCTGCGCTTCCCCGCGCCGCGGACGATTGAGTTCAACGGCGTGCCGACGCGGGTCGCGGCGCTGCGGTATCGCTTCGAGGTCTTCGAGCACGTCGACGTGAACGTCGTCCACGCCAGCGGCGTCGCCGAGATGCTCCTCCATCACGTCACCGGCCCTGAGGCCGGCGAAGGTCGCGTCTTCTTCGACGAGCACTTCAAGGCCTTGACCTTCGACCCGAACCGGCGCGTGGTGCCGGTCGAGGCGTAGAGCCTCGAGCAAAGTGCAGAAACGGCGTCGTTGAGCCGTTTTGCGGGCGGCTCGTCCCGTTAAGAAGCGGCTTCTGGGGGTGAAATCGCTGAAATCTTCCCGTTAACCCGCGGAGGCGCCGCCGAACCGGGCTTGAGGACTGGCCTCGCAAGTTGAAACTGAGCCCTGCTGGCGCGCATCCGCGCCATCCTCCGGCGTGCGGCGCCGCCCTCGGAGCGGCTCCACGCCGGCGACGTCGTCGTCGACCAGGCGACGCGCCGCGTCGCCGTGCGCGGCGAGCGCGTCGCGCTCGCCGGGAAGGAGTACGAGCTGCTCGTCAATCTCGCGAGCGACCCGGCGCGCGTCTTCTCGAAGGACGTGCTGCTCCGCGAGGTGTGGGGCTTCCGCTCGCACGGGCGCACGCGCACGCTCGACTCGCACGCGTCGCGCCTGCGGCGGAAGCTCGCTCTCGACGAGTAGCCGTACCCTGCGTAACCGATAATCGCACTCGCGCGTTGTCCCGAGATGGGAGTTCGTGGCCCCCGGCGTCCCGTGCGCGTCCTCATCGCGGACGACCACCCGCTGTTCGCGAAGACGATCGAGGCCGTGCTCGCCGGATATCCGGGAATCGAGGTCGTCGGAGTCGCCCGCGACGGGCGCGAGGCCGTCCGGCTCGCGTTCGAGCTCGCGCCGGACCTCGTCCTGATGGACCTCGAGATGCCGCTCATGGACGGGTTCGAGGCGACGCAGCGGATCCGCAGCCTCGACCTTCCGACGGGCGTGCTGATCCTGACCGCGTCGCAGTCGCCCGCCGACGCCGACCGGGCGCTCGAACTGGGCGCGCTGGGCTACCTGACGAAGGACCGCATCGCCTCGGAGCTGCACACGGCGATCCTCGAGCTCGCGGCGCGCCGCGCGCCGGCGCCGAAGAGCGCAGCGAAGCTCGCGCTCGCGCGCGGCCGCGCTAGAGGCTGACGCCCTCGAGCCGAAGCAGCGCCGTCTTCCTCTCCAGCCCGCCGCCGTAGCCGACGAGGTTGCCGCCCGCGCCCACGACGCGGTGGCACGGCAGCACGATCGGGACGGGGTTCCTGTTCATCACCGTGCCCACTGCCCGTGCCGCGCGCGGATTCCCAGCGCGCGCGGCGAGCGTGCCGTACGTCGTCACCTCGCCGTAGGGAACCCGCGCGAGCTCGTCCAGCACCGCGCGCGGGAACGGACCGACGCCAGCGAGGTCGAGCGTGAGGTGGAACTCGTAGCGGCCGCCGTCGAAGTAGTCCGCGAGCTCGCGCCTGACGTGGTCGAGCCTGCGGGGCGCGCGCAGGACGCGCGCACCGAACACGCGCGCCAGCACCTCGGCCTCGCGCTCGGGATCGGGGTCGTACGAGACCCTGCACACGCCCCTGTCCGTGGCGGCGACGAGGAGCTCCCCGAGCGGGGATTCGACGACGTCGTACGCGACGTCGAGCAGGCCAGCCGCGGCCGCCGCGCCCCGGAAGGCGTCGTCCACGCTTGCCGGAACAGCAGTCATTCGAGCTCCTTTCGTCGTAGCCGGCGGACGCCCGAGGACGCAGCGGCGCGCGCAGCCTCGGGGCTCGAGCCGAGCGCGCTCGCGATCTCGCCGTAGCCGAGGTCGTACCCGTACCGGAGGACGACCGCGGCGCGCTCCGTGGGAGGTAGCTCGCCTGTCAGATCGTCGAGTGCCGCGATCGGCGCGGGGACGTCTTCGGGTGCGGGCCCGTCCGCGAGCTCGACCCGCGGCCGCGCCCGCCGCAGCTCGTCGATCGCGACGTGCGTCGCAATCGTGAACACCCACCCGCGCAGGTTCTCCGCGCGCCGCAGGTCCGCATACGCCCTCAGTGCGCGCAGGAACGTCTCCTGGAACGCATCCTCCGCCCGGTCGCGGCCGAGGCGGCGGACGAGGAACGCGAACACCTCGCCGCTGTGCCTCGCGTAGAAGCTCTCGAAGGGCGGGAGCACCGGCTTCATCTTCGTGGTTAACGCGGTCGGCGTCGGATTTGTGAGATTAGGCCGGTGAACGTCGCCGTCGTGGGGCACGTCGAATGGGTCGAGTTCGCGCGCGTCTCGCGCGTGCCCGCGCCGGGGCAGATCGTGCACGCGACTGAGCGGTGGGAGGAGCCCGGCGGCGGCGGGGCGGTCGCGGCGGTGGAGCTCGTCCGGCTCGCCGGCGCCGCGACGCTCTTCACCGCGCTCGGCAGCGACGAGCTCGGGCGGCGGGCGCGGGACGAGCTCGAGCGGCGCGGCGTGACCGTGCACGCGGCGGCCGTCGACGAGCCACAGCGGCGAGCGGTCGTCTTCCTCGACGACGACGGGGAGCGCACGATCGCGGTCCTCGGCGACAAGCTGCGGCCGCGCGGGTCGCGGCACCGCCTGCCGTGGCGCGAGCTCGAGGGCGCCGACGGCGTGTACTTCGTCAGCGGCGACGGCGACGCGCTCGTCGAGGCGAGACGCGCGCGCGTCCTCGTCGCCACCGCGCGAGAGCTGCCGACGCTGCGCCAGGCGCGGGTGGAGCTGGACGCGCTCGTCGGGAGCGGCGCGGACGAGGGCGAGCGGTACAGGCCGGGCGAGCTCGACCCGCCGCCGCGCCTCGTCGTCACGACCGCGGGGCGCCTCGGCGGCTGGGCGCAACCCGGCGGGCCGTATCGCGCCGCGCCGATCCCCGGTCCGGTCGAGGACGCGTACGGCTGTGGAGACTGCTTCGCCGCAGGGCTCACGCTCGCGCTCGCGGAAGATCTCGAGTACGAGCAGGCGCTCGCCCTCGCGGCGCAGAGCGGCGCGGCTGCCCTCGCCCGGCGCGGCGCGCATGGGCAGCCCGCGGCACGGGCGCGGTGAGTGGGACGCGCAGGTTGCGCTGTGGGAAATTGTGGTCTAAAGTGGGGCTCAGTGGTGAGATAGCGCGGGCCCCAGATGCTCCTCGGCGAATACGAGCACACCATCGACGACAAGAACCGTCTCACGCTCCCGGCCAAGTTCCGCGAGGCCTTCGCGGACGGGGTCGTCCTCACGCGCGGGATGGAGAACTGCGCGAACGCGTATCCGCGCGAGGACTGGGAGCAGCTCGTCGCCGGGCGGCTCGGCGATCTCGACCCGCTCAGCCGCGAGGGGCGGACGCTGACGCGCTACTTCTTCGCGGGCGCGGCCGACGGCGAGCTGGACCGACAGGGCCGGATCCTCGTGCCGCCGCAGCTGCAGGCACACGCCGGCCTGAAGCGGGAGGTCGTCGTCGCAGGTCTGTACGACCACCTCGAGATCTGGGACCGCGACGCGTGGCGTGCACAAGTGATCGAGGTTGAAGGGAGTGCCGAGCATGTTGCCGAACGTCTTGCTGCCCAGCGCGACTGATCACGTCCCCGTTCTCGCCGAGGAGGTGCGCCAGGCCCTCGCGGTGCAGCCGGGCGAGACGGTCGTTGACGCAACCTTCGGCGCGGGCGGGCACGCTGCGCTCCTCGCGGCCGACCTGGACGGGCGCGGGCGCTTCGTCGCGATCGACCGCGACCCGACCGTGCGCCCGTTCTTCGACGGCTTCGCGCGCAGGCACGGCGGCCTCCAGACGCGGTTCCTCCGGGGCGACTTCGCCACCGTGCTCGGGCAGCTCGCGCGAAACGGCGCGCGCGCCGACGCCGTCCTGCTCGACCTCGGCGTCTCGAGCATGCAGATCGACCGTCCCGAGCGCGGCTTCTCCTATGCCGTGGACGCGCCGCTCGACATGCGGATGGATCCGACGGCCGACGTGTCGGCGCGGGAGCTCGTCAACGATGCGGACGAGCAGGAGCTCGCGAGCGTCTTCCGTCGCTACGGCGAGGAGCGCTTCGCGCGCCAGATCGCGCGCGCGATCGTCCGCCGCCGCGGAGAGCGTTCGTTCGAACGCACGGGCGAGCTCGTGGACACGATCAAGGCAGCGATCCCGGCGCCCGCACGGTTCGGCGACGGCCATCCAGCGAAGCGCGTCTTCCAGGCGCTGCGGATCGCCGTCAACGACGAGCTCGGCGCGCTCGAGTCCGCGCTGCCCTCCGCGCTCGAGCTGCTTCGGCCGGGAGGGCGGCTGGCGGTGATCAGCTTCCACTCCTGCTTCGGCCGGGAGGGCGGCTGGCGGTGATCAGCTTCCACTCGCTCGAGGACCGCCTCGTGAAGAGGTTCATGCGCGACGAGGAGCGCGGGTGCGTGTGCCCGCCCGACTTCCCGGTGTGCGTGTGCGGCCACCAGCCCGCGCTCCGCGCGATCAGCCGCAAGCCGATCCGGCCGAGCGCGCAGGAGATCGCGCTCAACCCGCGCGCGGCCTCCGCGCGGCTGCGCGCGGCGGTGAAGCAGTAATGGCAGCGTGGTCGGGAGCCGCCGCCGCGCGCGTCGAGCCTGCGCCGCGGCCGCGGCCGCGCCGGAACAGCCGCCCCAGCCAGGCGTCGCGGCGCAAGCCGGCGGAGAGCACCGGCCTCCTCGGTGGCGTCCTTTGGATCGCGGCGTTGGCGGCGCTCCTCGGCGGCGTCGTCGCCCTCAACGTCGCCGTGCTGCGGCTGAACGTGCGGCTGGACGCGCTCGCGACCGAGCGCTCGAACCTGCGCGCCTCCAACGCTGCGCTCTCGTCGCAGCTCTCGAGCGCGACAGCCTCGCCGCAGCTCGGGCTCGGACTCGTGCAGGCGACGCCGGAGCAGACGACGTACGTCCAGCTCGAGCCCGGCGGCCGATGAGGCGCGGCCTCGTCGACCGCCGGATCCGCCTCCTCCTCGCCGTTCTCGTCGTCGCCTTCGCCGCGACGCTCGGCCGCGCGGTCTGGCTGCAGGCAGTGCGCGCCGAGCCACTCGCGCGCCTCGCGAAGAGCCAGCATTACGAGACCGTCGCGATCCCCGGGCGGCGCGGCGCGATCTACGACCGCTCCGGCGTGCAGCTCGCGCTCGGTGAGCAGGCGACGACGGTGTACGCCAACCCACGCGAGATCGTGGATCCACGTGCCGCCGCGCGCGCGATCGAGCAGACGCTCGGTCGCAGCGCCGCGTCGGTCCTGCCGCGCCTCCGCGACCGCTCGCGTGCGTTCGTCTACGTGGCGCGGCAGGCGGATCCGACGCGCGCGTCCGCACTCGCGCGGCGCGAGATCGCCGGGCTCGGCTTCTACGCCGAGGAGCGTCGTCTGTACCCGCAGCGCTCGACGGCCGCGCACGCGCTCGGCTTCGCGGGGACGGACAATCGTGGGATCGCCGGCATCGAGTGGTCGCTCGACCGGCTGCTCGCCGGCCGCCCCGGAAGCCAGACGTTCGTGAAGGAGCCCGGCGGCCGCTCGATCGAGGTCGTCAGCACCACGCCCGAGCGCGAGGGCCGCGACGTCTACCTGACGCTCGACCACAACCTGCAGGCGAACGCGGAGGCGGTGCTGCGCGAGACCGTGACCAAGTGGCGCGCGCGCGCGGCGAGCGCGATCGTGCTCGACCCCCGGACGGGCGCGATCCTCGCGCTCGCCGTCGCGCCGGGGTTCGACGCGAACCGCTTCGGCGCGAGGCCGCCGGACCGGACGCGCAATCGCGCGGTCACGGACAACTACGAGCCGGGCTCGACGTTCAAGCTGATCACGGTCGTCGCGGCGCTGTCGGAGCGCATCGTCTCGCCCGCAACGGCCTTCGTGCTCCCGTACTCGATGCAGGTCGCGGACCGCGTCATCCGCGAGTCGCATCCGCGCGCGACGGAACGTATGACGGTCGCGGAGATCGTCGCCAAGTCGTCGAACATCGGCACGATCACGCTCGCGCAGAAGCTCGGTAAGGAGAGGGTGTCGAAGTGGATCGAGCGGTTCGGGTTCGGCCGGCGCACGGGAATCGACTTCCCGGGTGAAAGCCCGGGGCTGGTCCTGCCGCCGCAGCGGTGGTCGGGCTCGACGATCGGCAACGTCCCGATCGGGCAGGGCATTGCGGTCACGCCGGTCCAGATGGCGGCCGCGTACGCGGCGGTGGCGAACGACGGCGTGTGGGTGCAGCCGCACCTCGTCGAGCGCGTCGGCGGCGGCGCGCGCACGCGGCCGAAGAAGCGTCGCATCGTCTCCAGCGCCGTCGCGCGCACCGTCGTCGCGATGCTCCAGGGCGTCGTCGACCGCGACGGCGGCACCGGCACCGCAGCCGCGGTCGCGGGCTACCACGTCGCCGGCAAGACCGGGACGGCGGCGAAGCCGGAGCGCGGCGGCTACTCCGACACCCGCTACGTCGCCTCGTTCGTCGGCCTCGAGCCGGCGACGGACCCGCGACTCGTGATCCTCGACGCGGGCGACGAGCCGCGGACGGCGACGCCGGTCGGCGAGGTCGCGGCGCCCGCGTTCCAGCAGATCGCGCGCTTCGGACTCCAGTACCTCGAGATCCCGCCGGACGCGCCGGTGCGGCGCGGCCAGTGACTCCGCCGCTGCCGCTCGTTCCGGCCTCGTAGCTAGACTCGCGGGCCGAATGGACCTCGAGCGCGTGATTGCTGCGCTCGCCCCGGACGAGGTGGTGCGACGCGCTCCCGCTGAGGTCACCGACCTCGCGTACGATGCCCGCTCCGCCGGCCCCGGCGCTCTGTTCTTCTGCGTGCCCGGGGCGACGAGGGACGGCCACGAGTTCGCCGCCGAAGCGGTGGAGCGCGGCGCGGTCGCGCTCGTCGCCGAGCGCGCGCTCGACCTCCCGGTGCCGCAGCTCCTCGTCCCGGACGCCCGCGCGGCCATGGCGGTCGTCGCCGCCGAGTTCTACGGCCACCCGAGCCGCGAGCTCGACGTGGCCGCGGTCACCGGGACGAACGGGAAGACGACGACGGCGTACCTCCTGCACTCGATCCTCGAGGCGGCGGGGCGACGCCCGGGGCTGCTCGGGAACGTCGAGCGCCGCGTCGGCGCGGAGCGGAGGGCGGCGGCGCTGAACACACCGGAGGCGATCGACCTCCAGCGCACGTTCCGGGAGATGCTCGACGCCGGGAATCGAAGCTGCGCGATGGAGGCGTCGTCGCACGCATCCGTCCTCCGCCGTCTCGACGGGACGCGCTTCGCGGTGCTCGTGTTCACGAACCTGAGCCAGGACCACCTGGACTTCCACGGCTCGATGGAGGAGTACTTCGACGCGAAGCGCCGACTGTTCACGCAGGCGGACGCGGCCGCCGTGAACGTTGGCGACACGTACGGGCGGCGGCTCGCGGCAGAGCTGCCCGGCGCCCTCACGTTCGGCTCGTCGCCGGACGCCGGTGTCCGCGCGGACGCGCTCGACGGCGTCGACCTCAAGCTCCGCGGGAGCTTCAACGTCGAGAACGCGCTCGGGGCGTTCGCGGGCGCGCGGCTGCTCGGGATCGACGACGAGGCGATCCGGAGCGGGATCGAACGGCTCGAGAGCGTGCCGGGCCGGTTCGAGACGATCGACGAGGGGCAGCCGTTCACCGTGCTCGTCGACTACGCGCACACGCCGGACTCGCTCGAGCGCGCACTGGCCGCGGCGCGGGAGCTGGCCGACGGCCGCGTGATCTGCGTCTTCGGCTGCGGCGGCGACCGCGACCGCGCGAAGCGGCCGGCGATGGGGCGGGTCGCGTCCGAGGGCGCCGACGTCGCGGTGCTGACGTCGGACAACCCGCGCACCGAGGATCCGCTGGCGATCATCCACCAGGTGGTCGCGGGTGCCCCGGCGGGCGAGCTCGAGGTCGAGCCCGATCGGCGCGCCGCGATCCTGCTCGCCGTCGAGGCCGCCCGCGCCGGAGACGCGATCCTGATCGCCGGCAAGGGGCACGAGCAGGGGCAGGAAGTCGCCGGCACGAAGCTCCCGTTCGACGACCGCGACGTCGCGCGTGAGGCTCTGCGCGCGCTGGGAGCCGCCGCGTGACGCTGCTCACGCTCGACGACCTGCAGGGCCTCGGCCGCATCGAGCCGAGTAACAACGTGATCCCTGGCCGCTCGGGCTTCGCCGGGATCGTCATCGACTCGCGACGCGTCACGCCCGGCGACCTATTCGTCGCGATCGGCCGCGGCGTCGACTTCGTCGGCGAGGCGCTCGAGCGCGGGGCGGCGGCCGCGCTCGTTCCGAACGCGGCATCCGCCGCGCTCGGCGTGCTCGCACGCTCTGCACGCAGCCGCTCGAGCGCGCGCGTCGTCGCCGTCACCGGCTCGACCGGGAAGACGTCGACGAAGGACATCTTGGCCGCGCTCTGCAGGCCGCACGCGCGAACGGTGGCGGCCGAGGCGGGCCACAACAACGAGCTCGGGCTCCCGCTCACGGTCGCGCGACTGGGGCCGGAGACGCAGGTGCTCGTCACCGAGATGGGTATGCGCGGGCTCGGCCAGATCGCCGCGCTGTGCCAGCTCGCGCGGCCCGAGATCGCCGTGATCACGAACGTCGCGCCCGTGCACCTCGAGCTGCTCGGCACGGTCGAGCGCGTGGCGCAGGCGAAGGCGGAGGTCGTCGCGTCGCTGCCGGCAGGAGGGACGGCCGTCGTGCCCGCCCGCGCGCCCGAGCTCGAGCCGCACCTCGGCCGGGACGACGTCGCGCTGGTGCGCTTCGGCGCCGGCGGCGCCGTGCAGCTCGATCGCTTCGAGCCGCCGCTCCTCGTCGCCGACGTCGCGGGCGAGCGCGTGGAGCTCGAGGTGCCGTTCACGGCGCGCCACCACGCGACGAACACGCTCGCCGCGCTCGCTGCGTACAGGGCACTCGGTCTGCCGCTCGAGCGCGCAGCGGAGGGCGCGCGCGAGATCCAGCTCTCGCCGTTGCGCGGGGAGGAGTCGAAGCTCCCGGGCGGAGGTCTGCTCATCAACGACTCGTACAACGCGAACCCCGTGTCGATGCGCGCGGCGCTGGAGCACCTGGTCGCGCGCGCGGCTGGGCGGCGGACGATCGCGGTCCTCGGGGACATGGCCGAGCTGGGCCCCGGCGCGCCCGCGTTCCATCGCCGCGTGGGGGAGGACGCCGCGGAGCTCGGAATCGACGTGCTCGTCGCGGTCGGGCCGCTCGCGCGCGAGTACGTGAACGCGGCGACCGGCATCCCCGTCCGCGTGCACGTGCAGGCTGCGGACGAGGCCGCGGCGGCGCTGGAGCGCGCCGGCTTCGAGGACGGAGACGTCGTGCTCGTCAAGGCCTCGCGCGCGGTCGGCCTCGAGCGCGTGGCGGACGAGCTGCTGCGGGTGCGCGCGTAGTGGTCAGGGTCCTGGTCGCGACGCTCGTCGCGATGCTGATCTCGATCGTGATCGGCCCGAAGTTCATCGCGTTCCTGCGTCGCCGCGAGCTCGGCGCCGCGATCCGAGAGGAGGGGCCCGCGGGTCACCATGTGAAGCAGGGAACCCCGGTGATGGGCGGCGTGCTCATCCTGCTCGCCGCGTCGCTCGCGTTTCTCGCGCTGAGCCGCTACAGCACCGCGGCGCTCACCGTCTTCTTCGCCACGGTCGCGTGCGGGACGATCGGCTTCATCGACGACTTCATCAAGCTGAGGCACCGCCGCTCGCTCGGGCTCTCGGGCCGCTGGAAGCTGCTCCTCCTCGCGGCGACGACGGCCGTTGTCGGCTGGGTCGCGCACACGCGGGACCTGAACACGGACGTCTACCTGCCGGTGGCGGACTGGCACGTCCCGCTGTCGTGGGTGTGGTACCCGTTCATCTTCTTCGTGATCGCCGGCGCCGCGAACGGCGTCAACCTCACGGACGGGATCGACGGGCTCGCCGCGGGGACGGGCACGATCGCGCTGTTCACGTTCACGGCGATGAACGTCTTCACGTACGTCCGGACCGGGCAGCTCGGCGACCAGAGCATCGCGCACCTCGACATGGCGATCCTCGGGGCCGCGCTGATCGGCGGAACGATCGGCTTCCTCTGGTACAACGCCTTCCCGGCCGAGATCATCATGGGAGACACGGGCTCGATGGCGCTCGGCGGCGCGCTCGGCGCCTTCGCGATCATGATGAAAGCCGAGACGCTCCTGCTCCTGATCGGCGGCATCTTCGTGATCGAGGCGCTCTCGGTGATGATCCAGGTGTTCACCTTCAAGTACCTCGGCCGGCGCGTGTTCCTGATCGCGCCGATCCACCACCACTTCGAGATGAAGGCGTGGTCCGAGACCAAGATCATGGTGCGCTTCTGGATCGCGACCGGGATCCTGTGCGCGGCCGGCTTCGCGCTGTACTACCGCTACTTCCCCGACTTCTTCGACGTCCGCCGCTGACGGAGCTGCCCACGAGCGCGCTCGTCGTCGGCCTCGCGCGCCAGGGCCAGGCGGCAGCGCTCGCGCTCGCCCGGCGCGGCGCCCGCGTCGTCGCCGTCGACCGTCGCGAGGACGTCGACGCGGGGAGGCTCCGCGAGGCCGCCGTCGAAGTTCACCTCGGAACGGAGGAGGAAGCGCTGGTGGCCGGTGTGGACGTGTTGGTGAAGAGCGGAGGCGTGCCGAACGAGGCGCGCCAGGCTGCGGCCGCGCGCGCGGGAGGGATCCCGATCTGGAGCGACGCCGAGGTCGGCTACCGGCTCGTCGCGAACCCGATCCTGGCGGTGACTGGGACGAACGGGAAGACGACGACGACGGCGCTCCTCGGCGCGATCTTCGGCGCGGCCGGATGCGCGGCTGCCCTCGCCGGGAACGAGCAGCCGTTGCAGCTGACCGAGCTGGACGACCTTGCGCGCGACGCCTGGGTCGTCTGCGAGCTGTCGAGCTTCCAGCTCGAGCATGTCGAGCAATTCCGGCCGCGCATCGCCGTGCTGCTGAACCTCGAGCGCGACCACCTCGATCGCCACGGCTCGCTCGAGGCGTATCGCCACGCGAAGCTGCGGATCTTCGAGAACCAGCAGCCGGGAGACACGGCGATCGTCCCGCGCGGCTTCGGCGCCGTCCCCGGCCGCGGCGAACGGGTCGAGTTCGACGCCTCGGACGCGCTGCCGGCGGAGCCGCTGCTTCGCGGCGCGCACAACCGCGAGAACGCGGTCGCGGCGACGGTGGCGGCACGCGCGGCCGGCGTTCCCGACGAGCGGATCGCGCACGCGCTTCGGACCTTCCGCGGCGTCGCGCACCGGCTCGAGCTCGTCGGCGAGGTCGCCGGCGTCGCGTACGTCAACGACTCGAAGGCGACGAACGTCTCGGCGGCACTGCGCGCGCTCGCGGCCTACGCCGACACGCCGCTGCATCTCATCCTGGGCGGCTCGCTGAAGGGCGAGAGCTTCGAGCCGCTCGTGCGCGCGCTCGGGCCGAACGTGCGCAGCGTGCGCTTGATCGGCGAGGCGAGCGACGAGCTCGCGACGGCGCTCGCCGCCGCGGGCGTCCCGTTCGAGCGCGCCGGCGAACTCGGTCGCGCGGTCGCCGAGGCCGCGGCGACCGCGCGCGCAGGGGACGCCGTCCTCCTCTCGCCCGCGTGCGCCAGCTACGACCACTACGCGAACTTCGAGGAGCGCGGCGAGCACTTCCGCGCCCTCGTCGAGGGGCTGCGCCGGTGAACCGCCTCGAGTCGCAGATCCTCGTCCTCGTCACGCTCGGGCTCGCCGCGTTCGGCCTCGTGATGGTCTACAGCGCGACGTCCGCGGCCGCGGCGCTCGGCGGCAGCGACCCCGGCTACTACCTCAAGCGGCAGGGCATCTACGCGCTTCTCGGCCTCGCGCTGATGATCGGGGCGTCACGCTTCCACTTCCGCAGGCTGCGCGCGCTCGCGCCGGGCCTCGTCGTGACGAGCCTCGTCCTGTGCGCGGCGGTGCTCGTCCTCGCGCAGCCGGTGAACGGCGCGCGGCGGTGGCTCGCCGTCGGGCCTGCGACGTTCCAGCCCTCGGAGCTCGCCAAGCTCGCCGTGGCCCTGTGGCTCGCTGCGCACCTCGCGCGGCGCAAGCCGCCCGCGACGCTCGGCGAGCTTGCGCGGCCGATCGGGCTGCTCGTGGGCGCGTTCGTGGCCCTGATCCTGCTCGAGCCCGACCTCGGGACGACGATCTCGCTGTTCGTGACCGTCGGCGCGGTCCTCCTCGTCGCCGGCGCGTCCGTCCGACTGCTCGGCGCGGCCGCCGGCGTCGCGGTCGGCGTCGCCGCGCTCGCGATCGCGGCGGAGCCGTACCGGCGCGAGCGCTTCTTCAGCTTCCTCGACCCGTGGGGCGACGCCCAGAACAGCGGCTTCCAGATCGTCCAGGCGCTGATCGGTCTCGGCTCCGGCGGGCTCTTCGGCGAGGGTCTCGGCCGCGGCGTCCAGAAGATCCTCTACCTGCCGGAGGCGCACACGGACATGATCTTCGCGATCATCGGGGAGGAGCTCGGGCTCGTCGGCACCGTCGGCGTGATCTGCGCCTACGCCGCGTTCGCGTACGCGGGCCTGCGGATCGCCCTCGCCGCGGCGGACCCGTTCGCGAAGCTCCTGGCGGCCGGCCTGACGACGCTCGTCTGCGGCCAGGCCGCGATCAACCTCGCCGCGGTGCTCGCGCTCGCGCCGCTGACCGGGATCCCGCTGCCGTTCCTCTCGTACGGCGGCTCGAACCTCGTCGTCCAGCTCGCGTCGGTCGGCATCCTCCTTAACATCGCCGTGAATGGCGCGGTCGAGCGGAGAGCTGCGGTGCCTGATCGCGGCGGGCGGGACGGCGGGGCACGTCGTGCCGGCGCTCGCGGTGGCGGAGGCGCTGCGCGAGCGGGGGGTACGCGTGACGTTCGCCGGGACGGCCGAGCGCGCCGAAGCGCGGCTCGTTCCTGACGCGGGCTTCGAGCTCGACACGTTCCGGATCTCGGGACTCCCGCGCCGGCCGGGCCGCAGGCTCGCCGCCGCGCTCGTCGCGGCGGCACGTGCGCCGCTCGCGTGCCGGCGGATCATCGCGCGGCGCCGGCCCGACGTCGTGCTCGGCGGCGGCGGGTACGTCGCCGGACCGATGGTCGTCGCCGCGGCGTCCGCGCGGGTTCCGGCCGCCCTCACCGAGGCCGACGCGCACCTCGGCCTTGCGAACCGGCTCGCCGCGCCGCTCGCCCGCCGCGTCTTCCTCGCGTTCCCGCTCGAGGGGCGCCACGAGGGTGCGAAGTACCGCGTCACCGGAAGGCCCGTCCGGCGGCTCGAGCTTCCGCCGAAGGAGGAGGCTCGGCGCCGATTCTCGCTGCCGGTGGACGGTCCCGCGCTGCTCGTGTTCGGCGGGAGCCAGGGCGCACGCGCGCTGAACGAGTTTGCCGTCGACGCCTTCGGCGCGCGCGGCCCGGCCGTGCTGCACCTGTGCGGGCAGCGCTATCAGGACGAGCTGCGCCCGCGCGTCTCGCGCCCCGAGTACCGGCTGCTCGCGTTCGCGGACGACATCGGCGCGGCGCTCGCGGCCTGCGACCTCGCGCTGGCGCGCGCCGGCGGGTCGGTCTGGGAGCTCGCGGCGGCGGGGCTGCCAGCCGTCCTCGTTCCGTCGCCGAACGTCACCGCCGACCACCAGACGAAGAACGCGCGTTACTTCGCCGCTCGCGGCGGGGCCGTGATGCTGCCGGAGTCGCGACTCGCAGACGGCGGAGCGGAGGCCGTCACGGCGCTGCTCGGCGACGACGCGCGCCTCCGCCCGATGCGCGCGGCGATGGGGACGCTCGCGCGCCCGAACGCGGCCGACGACATCGCGAAGGAGCTGATCGCGCTTGCGCGGACCGCTTGAGGGGCGGAGGATCTGGTTCGTCGGGATCGGCGGCGCGGGGCTCTCGGGGTACGCGCTCCTCGCGCGCGCGTGGGGAGCGGAGGTCGGGGGATGGGATCGGACGCAGACGCCGTACATGGAGCACCTGGACGGCGTCGAGACCGCGGTCGGCGACGAGCCGGTCGCGCTGGACGGGTGGGAGGTGGTGGTCTCGACCGCGTACGCGCGGCAGATCGCGGGGAAGTCGCGCGCCGAGTTCCTCGCCGAGCTCGTCCGGCTCCAGGACGCGATCGTCGTCGCCGGCGCTCACGGCAAGACGACGACCGCGGCGATGATCGCGTTCTGCCTCGACCGGCTCGGCCTCGACCCCGGCTTCCTGATCGGAGGCGAGGTCCCGCAGCTGGGCGGGAACGCGCGCGCAGGCCGCGGCTGGCTCGTCGTCGAGGGTGACGAGTCCGACAGGACGATCGCCGCGCTCCGGCCGCGGATCGCGGTCGTGACGAACGTCGATCTCGACCACCACGCGGAGTTCGGCTCGCGCGCGGAGGTCGAGCGGCTGTTCGAGGAGTGGCTCGCGGAGGTGCCGCAGGCGGTGCGCGGGGAGGAGCTCGAGCCGCTCGACGTGGAGCTCGGCGTGCCGGGCGAGCACAACCGCCTGAACGCAGCGTGCGCCGTTGCGGCGCTCGAGCTCGCGGGGGTGGCGCGCGCCGACGCGCTCCGCGTCCTGCCCGATTTCCGCGGCGCCGGGCGCAGGTTCGAGCTCCGCGGCGAGGCGGGAGGCGTGGCGGTCGTCGACGACTACGCGCACCATCCGGCCGAGCTCTCGGCGACGATCGCGGCGGCGCGGGCGAAGGCGGACGGTCGCGTGCTCGTGCTCTTCCAGCCACATCTCTACTCGCGCACGCTCCACCTCGCCCGCGAGTTCGGCGCAGCGCTCGCGACGGCCGACGTCGTCGCGATCGCCGACGTCTATCCCGCACGGGAGGAGCCGCTCGCCGGCGTCACGGGAAAGCTCCTCGTGGACGCCGTCGCCGATGAGCGGCCCGGGATGCCCGTCGCCTGGACGCCCGCGGTCGAGGACGGAGCGGCGTTCGTCGCCCGCGCGGCGCGCCACGGCGACGTCGTCGTCACCGCAGGCGCGGGAGACGTCGACCGCGCGATTCCGGCGCTGCTCGAGGCGCTCGGGTGAAGCTCGAGGAGGGCGTTCCGCTCGCCCGGCTGACGACGCTCGGGACGGGCGGCCCCGCGCGCTACTTCGCGCGACCCGACTCGCTCGGCGACCTCGAGCGGGCGCTCCGCTTCGCGCGCGAGCGTGATCTGCCAGTCGCGGTCGTCGGCCTCGGCTCGAACGTCCTCGCCGCGGACGAGGGCGTGGACGCGCTCGTGCTCAAGCTGGGCGGGGAGCTCGCCGCGGTGGAGCTCCGAGGCGAGCTGCTGGTTGCCGGCGGAGGCGCCACGAACGCTGTCTGCCTCCACCGCGCACGCTCGGCCGGCCTGGGCGGATTCGAATTCGCGTCCGCGATTCCCGGCACCATCGGCGGCGGCGTCCGGATGAACGCGGGAGCGTACGGCGGCGACTGGTCGGGGATCGTGGAGCGCGCGCTCGTCGCGACGGCCGACGGAGTCGGCTGGCTCGCGCGGGAGGAGCTCCGGCTGAGCTACCGGAGCTCCGCGATCGGCGCGGGGCAGGTCGTGGCGCGGGCGGAGCATCGGCTCCGGCGCAAGCCGGTCGAGGAGATCAAGGCGACGATCGCGGCGTTGCAGGCGCAGCGAAAGGGTGCGCAACCGACGAACAAGCGGACGTTCGGGAGCGTGTTCAAGAACCCCGAGCACGAGCTCGGGGCGGGACGCATGCTCGAGGCGTGCGGCCTGAAGGGGTATCGGATCGGCGGTGCGCAGATCTCGCCGAAGCACGCGAACTTCATCGAGAACGCGGGCGGCGCCCGCTCGGCGGACGCCGTCGCGCTGATGGTCGAGGCGCGACGGCGCGCGCGCGAGCAGTTCGGCGTCGAGCTCGAGCACGAGGTGCACCTCCTGGGACGGCTCGAGCTCACGGAGTAGGAGCCGCCGACGGCGCGGCGAAGTCAGCGCTCGTGGCCGCGCAAGCGAAGAGCCCGCACCGCGCCGGTGCGGCCGCCGGGAGGATCGCGAGCGTCCGGTCGCGCGCCCCGTCCCCGCGCACGACTCTCGTTCTGGCCGCCGTCGCAGCGCTCGCCGGAGCAGCGTACGCGGGAGCGCGAACGACGTCTGCATTCGCCGTGCGCCAGATCGAGGTGCGTGGGGGGGCGCCGAGCGTCGCCGAGGAGGTGCGGCGGTCGCTGGCGCCTCTCCGCGGGACGAGCCTCGTCTCGCTCCGCCCCGAACGGGTCGAGCGGCGCGTGAACGCGTTGTCCACCGTCGCACGCGCGACGTACGACCGCGCCTTTCCGAACACGCTCGTCGTCTTCGTCGTTCCGGAGCAGCCGGTCGCGGTGTTCCGGCGCGGCTCCGAGTCCTGGCTCGTCTCCGCGCGCGGGCGCGTGATCCGCACGCTGCCGCGGCGGGCGCGCCTCGAACTACCGCGCGTCTGGCTGGCGAGAGACGTCCCCCTGTCGCTCGGTGGCCTCGTCACCGACGCGCACGCGCTCCGCGCGCTCCGCGCGCTTCTCCCGCTCCGCCAGCTCCGCGTCCCGCGCGTGAGGTCGCTCCGCTCTGGCCCCGGCGAGCTGACGCTCGTCCTGGCGCGGGGGGACGAGATCCGCCTCGGGGACGAGAGCGCGCTCCGCCTGAAGCTCGCCGTGGCGGAACGCGTCCTCGCGACCGCGCGCGGCCGCTTCGCCTACCTCGACGTGACGCTTCCGCAGCGGCCGGTCGCGCGTGAAAGTCTCAAGTCTCAGCTAGAGGTCGACGGTTGATCCGCCTGCTCGCGCGACAACCTGCGTTGACACGCGAGCCGCGCGTGCGTACCCTGCGGCTCGGGAGGACGCTCGACCGCCCCAGACCTCAACTCCACGTTTAGGGTCGAGCCTGCGCATGAGAGATCAATCCGGCAACTACCTCGCGGTCATCAAGGTCGTCGGCGTCGGCGGCGGCGGGACCAACGCGGTCAACCGCATGGTCGACGCCGGTCTGCGCGGCGTCGAGTTCATCGGCGTGAACACCGACGCGCAGGCGCTCCTGATGTCGGACGCCGACGTGAAGATCCACATCGGCCAGAAGGCGACGCGCGGCCTCGGCGCCGGCGCCGACCCGGCGGTGGGGCAGGCGGCGGCGCACGAGAGTCGCGACGAGCTGAAGGAGGCGCTGAAGGGCGCCGACATGGTCTTCGTCACCGCCGGCGAGGGCGGCGGCACCGGCACCGGTGGCGCGCCCGTGGTGGCGATCGTCGCCGGGCTGCTGCGCGCGAGCCTCGAGGCGCTCACGGTGGCGTCGTCACAAGCCGTTCGGCTTCGAGGGCCGGCGGCGCGCCGAGCAGGCGGAGCGGGGCATCGACGAGCTGCGCGACCGGGTGGACACGCTGATCGTGATCGAGAACGACCGCCTGCTGGAGATCTCCGACGAGGACACCTCGGTGCTGCAGG
>JAUJMY010000014.1 GCA_030446625.1 Gaiellaceae bacterium | reverse complement strand
CGCGCGCGTCGCCCGCGCGCGCGCGCAGCCCCACCTAGCTCGCGCAGCGGAACCGCCTCTTCGTCTCCGCGATCCGCGCGAGCTCCGCCTCGATCTGCTCGAGCCTTCCCGGCTCCGCCTCGAGCGACGCGACCAACGAGCGCAGCGCGCTCGCCGTCTCGCGCAGGCGCAGCTCGACGTCGCGCAGCTCGTCGCCGCTCCGCCCGAGCTCGGGGGCGAGGGTTTCGAGCGGCGCGAGCGCCCGCTCGGCGGCGGCGACGAGCGCCGCGGCGCCGTCGCCGTCATCCGGGTCGAGCGCTTCGGCCGCCGCCGCCGCGCCCCCGGCGAGCTCCGTCACGTGCCGCAGTCGCTCGCGCTCGACGCGCAGCTCGTGCTCCGTCTGCGGCGCGCTGCGGGCGGTGTCCTCGACGCGCGCGCGCAGCTCCCCGAGGCGCGCCTCGGCCGCCGCTGCGTCGCGCGTCAGCTCGTCGTGCGTGCGCCGCGCCGCGACGAGCTCCTGCCAGGCCCGCCGCGCCTCCGCCCGGCGCCGCAGCTGCGCGTCGCCGACGTAGGCGTCGAGCACGTCCAGCTGGTACGAGGGCCTTGCGAGGCGCCGCTGCTCGAACTGGCCCGACATCGCGAGCAGGCGCTCCGCGACCGCAGCGAGGTCCTCGCGCGCGGCGCTGCGTCCCCAGGCGTACGCGCGCGTCCGCCCGTCCGCGAACACGCGCCGCGCGAGCACGAGCCCGTCCTCCTCCCCCGGTCGAAGCTCCGCGAGCGTCGCGGCGTCCTCCTCTTCGAGCAGCCCCTCCGGAAGGTCGAGCTCGGCCTCGACGTACGCCTCGTCGCCGCCGGCCCCGACCTGGGACGCGTCGCCTTTCGCGCCCAGGAGCAGGCCGATCGCCTGCGCGAGGATCGTCTTGCCGGCGCCCGTCTCGCCCGTGATCGCATTCAGACCCGGCACGAAGGTGAGATCGGCCTCGCGGATCAGGACGAGATTCTCGATGCGGAGGCGCCGGAGCACTCGCGCCGATGGTAGTGCCGCAGGCGCGCGCGGGCTATCGTCCCGCGCGGTCGGCCCGCGCTCAGGAGGCGAACGTCGTCCGGTAGCGGCGGAAGAACGTCGCCTCCGGGAGCGTGGCAAGCAGGCTGCGGCGGTCGTCCAGCCGGACGCGCACCTCCTCTCCGGGCGCGACTTCCGTGAAGGCGTGCCCGTCGACGAGAACGGTGACGGAGACGTCAGGCGTGCGGTTCCGCACGGTCAGGTCGCGCCCCTTCGGGACGACGAGCGGCCGCGCGTCGAGCGAGTGCGGCGCGACGAACGTGATCGCCATCGCGTCCAGGCCCCTGACGAGCACGGGGCCGCCGTTCGAGAGGTTGTACGCCGTCGAGCCGGAGGGCGTCGCGCAGATGACCCCGTCGCAGGGCTGCCGACCGAGCCCCTCGTCGCCGATCGCCCACTCGAGCTCGACCATCCGGCCGAGCGTCGAGCTCGTCGCGACGACGTCGTTCACGGCGTTCCGGCGCGCGCCGGCGGCCTCCGCGGCCAGCGTCGGCAGCTCGACGATCTCGTACTCGCCGGCGAACGCCCGCGCGAGCCCCGACTCCAGCTCCTCGGGCTGGACCGACGCAAGGAAGCCGACGCGTCCGAAGTTGACGCCGAAGACGGGGACGTCCGTGCCGAGGAACCGGTTCAGCGCCCGCAGCATCGTCCCGTCGCCGCCGAGCACGATCGCCAGGTCGGCGTCGCCCGGGTCGCCGCTGCCGTCGATCCTCCCGTGCTTCTCGATCTCCTCCTCCGACAGGACGAGCTCGACGCCCGCCCGGCGCGCGACCTCCTCCAGCCGCTCCAGCGCGGGTCCGATCGTGCCCGGCTTCCCGTGCGTCACCACGGCCGCCCGGCGCACTGCCTCAGCCGACCGCGTCGTCGATCCAGGTGTCGATGTCATCTGGCGGCGTCGGTGCGTCGTGCGCGACGAGGTGCAGGAAGAACTCGCGGTTGCCCTTGGGGCCCGGCAAGCCGGAGTCTACGACCCCCAGGGTCTGCGCACCCCACGCGAGCGCGGCCTCGGCGACCTCCTGAAGCACGCGGCGGTGCACCTCGGCATCGCGAACCACGCCGCCGCGCCCGACGTCGGCGCGGCCGGCCTCGAACTGCGGCTTGACGAGCACGAGCGCCTGCCACGCGGGCGCCGCGAGGCGGAGCACGGATGGCAGTGCCTTGCGCACGCTGATGAACGAAACGTCGCAGACGAGGAGCCGCGGCGGGTACGGGAGCGATTCGAGGTCGCGCGCGTTCGTCCGTTCGAGCACCGTGACGCGCGGGTCGCCACGCAGGCGCGGGTGCAGCTGCCCGTAGCCCACGTCGAGCGCCACGACACGCGCCGCGCCGCGCTGGAGGAGCACGTCGGTGAAGCCGCCGGTCGAGGCGCCGACGTCGAGGCAGTCGAGCCCGCGGACGTCTACTTGGAGAGCGTCGAGGGCGTTCGCGAGCTTCTCGCCGCCGCGCGAGACGTACGCCGGCGGGCGCTCGACCTCGAGCTCCGCGTCGTCGTCGACCTGCGTCCCGGGCTTGTCGAACCCGCGCACGAGCCCGGCGAGCACGAGCGCCTGCGCCTGCGCGCGCGTCTCTGCGAGCCCGCGCTCGACGAGCAGGACGTCGACGCGCTTCTTCACCGGCCCGAGCGTAGTCGCGGGCGCTGCTACAACGCGCGCCGTGAACCTGCTCGGCGACTCCGTTCTCCTGCGGCCGCTCGCGGCGGAGCACGTGCCTCACCTCGTCGAGATCGGACGCGAGCCCGCCGTCAGCCGCTGGTGGCCCGGGATCGACGACGGCAGCCTGCGCGAAAAGGTCGAGCGCCGCTCGGGCGCGACCGCGTTCGCGATCGAGTACGAGGACGACGTGATCGGGCTCGTCCAGTACTACGAGCACGACGATCCCGAGTACCGGCACGCGAGCATCGACGTCTTCATCACGGAGCGGCGGCACGGACGCGGGCTCGGGCGCGACGCGGTGCGTACGCTCGCGCGCCACCTCGTCGAGGGCCGCGGGCACCACCGCCTCACGATCGACCCCGCGCTCGAGAACGAGCGGGCCGTCCGCTGCTACGAGAGCGTCGGCTTTCGGCGGGTCGGCGTCCTGCGGAAGTACTGGCTCGGCCCCGACGGCAGCTGGCGCGACGGGCTCCTCCTCGACCTGCTCGCCGAAGAGCTCTAGGAGGTGCGCGCCGCGAGGGCGGCGACGATCTCCGCGAGCACGGAGGTGTCGGCGTCGATCTCGCCGAGACGCGCGTGCGCTCGCTCGACGGTCTCGTCGGCCAGCCCGCGTGCGCTCTCGCGGCCGAGGCTGAGGACGTAGCCGTCGTCGTCGAGGATGTCGTCGACGATCTGGAAG
Organism: Gaiellaceae bacterium; assembly: GCA_030446625.1. Lineage (GTDB taxonomy): Bacteria > Actinomycetota > Thermoleophilia > Gaiellales > Gaiellaceae > JAUJMY01. The sequence goes on along the minus strand of JAUJMY010000014.1, from coordinate 86,362 downwards.
AGCAGTCCGACCTCGTCCGCGAACTCCCGCCACGGCCGCTGGTCCCGTTCGGGCACCTCGGCGACCCAGAGCGCGCAACCGATCGACGCGCCGAAGAGCGCACCGGTCTTCAGCCGGTGGAGCGCCGCGACGTCGTCGTGGCTCCCGGTCACGTCCAGGTACTGGCCGCCGATCATCGCGAGCGTTGCCTGCGTGAGCTCGCGCGCGACGCCCGGCGTCGCGTACGAGAGCGCGAGCCGGAACGCCTCCGCGAGCAGCGCATCGCCCGCGAGGATCGCTATTCCCTCGCCGAAGCGGGCGTGGGCACTCGGGCGTCCGCGCCGGAGCGCGTCGTCGTCCAGCGCCGGAAGATCGTCGTGGACGAGCGAGAACGTGTGCACGAGCTCGACGGCGGCCGCGGCCGGCAGGAGCTGCTCCGCGTCCGACCCCGCCGCCTCGCCGGCCGCGAGGCAGAGGACGGGCCGGATCCGCTTGCCGCCGCCCTCGAGCGCGTACCGCACCGGCTCCGCGAGGGCGCCCAGCTCCGGCGTCAGCGCCAGCTCGTCCAGGTAGCCGTCGACGAGCGCGCGGTGCTCGTCAGGCGTCCGCATCGCTCTCGTCGCGCGCGCGCGCGAGCTCGGCCTCGACGTCACGCGCCACGTCGGCGAGCTCCGCGAGGATGTCGATCGCCGCCTCGGCGTTCTCGCTCTCGGCCACGCGCTCGAGCCGCGCGCGCGTCTCCTCGAGGCGCTCGAAGAGCTCCTCCGCGCGCCGGAGCGACTCGTCGGCGCTCACGCCGCTCGCTCCCTGACGATCCGCCCGAGGATGCCGTTCACGAGGCGGCCGGCGTCGTCGCTCGAGTAGACCTTCGCGAGCCTCACCGCCTCGTCGATCGCGACCTCGGGCGGAACGGCGCCGCTCTCGAGCTCGTGGAGCGCGACGCGCAGGATGTTCCGCTCGACGGTGCCGAGGCGGTCCGCGGTCCAGCCCTCGGCCGCGTCCGTGATGCGCGCGTCCAGCTCCGCCGCGCGCGCGAGCACCGCCTCGGCGGTCTCGCAGGCGTAGCGGTCGATGTCGCCCTCGTAGAGCGATGCGAGGGGCTTCCCGGTCAGGTCTGACTGGTACAGCAGGACGAACGCCTGCCGCCGGGCGGCGCGCCGGCCGCTCATTCGTCGAGCTCCTCGACGGAGACGTCGACTGCCACGGACTCGAGGCCGCAGATCCCGCGCAGCGCGTCCGCGACGCGCTCCTGTACCTCGCGCGCGACGTCGGGGACGACCAGCCCGTACGCCACCGCGATCTGCAGCGCGATGCGCGCGCGTCCGTCGTCCACCTCGACGTCCGGTCCACGCCGCGGTCGCCGCACGCGCGCCCCGGCCGCGCTCTCGGCTGCGCGCATCACGACGCGCGAGAGGACGCCGCCGCCGACGGTGATCGTGCCTCCGGCGCCGTCGATCACGAGCGCGTCGCTCACCGCGGCGCGAGCGCGGGGAGTGAATCCTCCATCTCTGCAAGGTATCCCGTCGAGTATTCGCCCGAGCGGAAGCCGTCGCTCGAGAGGACGTCGACGGCGACCTCGCGCGTCGTCGGAACCCCCGTCAGCTCCAGCTCCCGCAGCGCGCGGAGCGCGCGCGCGACCGCCGCTGGGCGGTCCTCGTCCCAGACCACGAGCTTCGCGAGCAGCGAGTCGTAGTGCGGAGGGACCGCCGCGCCGTCGCGCACGTGGGTGTCGAGGCGGACGCCCGGCCCGAGCGGCGCGCGCAGACGCTCGATGCGACCGGGCGCGGGCAAGAAGCCGCGCGCGGGATCCTCGGCGTTGAGCCTGATCTCGATCGCGTGCCCGCGGCGCGGCGCGCGCCCGGTGCGCACGAGCGGCTCGCCCGCCGCGATCCGGATCTGCTCGCGCACGACGTCGATGCCGGTGACGAGCTCCGTCACGGGATGCTCGACCTGCAGGCGCGCGTTCAGCTCGATGAAGTAGAAGCTGCCGTCGGCGCCGAGTAGGAACTCGAACGTGCCGGCGTTCCGGTAGCCGATCGCGTGGCACCCGCGCTCGGCCGCGTCCTCCATCGCGTCGCGCGTGCCCGCGTCGAGCGCCGGCGACGGCGACTCCTCGATCAGCTTCTGGTGGCGCCGCTGGATCGAGCACTCGCGCTCGCCGAGCGTCAGCACGCCGCCGGCGCCGTCGGCGAGGACCTGGATCTCGACGTGCCGCGCGGGCGCGACGGCCTTCTCGACGTAGAGAGACCCGTCCGAGAACGCGGCCTCGGCCTCGCGCGACGCGGTCGCGAAAGCGTCCTCGAGCTCGTCCGGATCCTCGACGAGACGCATGCCTTTCCCACCGCCGCCGGCGACGGCCTTGAGCAGCACCGGGAACCCGAGCTCCGCGGCCGCGGCCTGGGCGTCGGCCAGCGTCGCGGCCCCGTCCGTCCCCGGCACGAGCGGCACCCCCGCCGCGCGCATCTCGGCCTTCGCCTGGGCCTTGTCGCCCATCCGCGCCATCGTGTCCGCGCTCGGGCCGATGAAGACGAGGTCGTTGTCCTCGCACGCGCGGACGAACTCGGGGTTCTCGCTCAGGAAGCCGTACCCCGGGTGGATCGCCTCGCAGTGGGTCGTCGTCGCGGCTGCGATCACCGCCGGGATGCTCAGGTAGCTCGCGGCGGCCGGCGGCGGGCCGATGCATACCGCCTGGTCGGCCAGCTCGACGTGCAGCGCGTCCGCGTCGGCGGTCGAGTAGACCGCGACGGCGCCGACGCCCAGCTCACGCAGGGCGCGGATGACGCGGACCGCGATCTCGCCGCGGTTCGCCACGAGGACGCGCGAGAACATCGCTGCTACAGCGCGTCGAGCGGCCGGCCCTCGAGCGGCTCGACCTCGAAGAGGAGCTGGCCGAACTCCACGGGCTCCCCATTCTGGACGTGGATCGCGCGGATCCGCCCCTCGACCTCCGCCTTCACCTCGTTCATGAGCTTCATCGCCTCGAGGATGCAGAGCGTCTGCCCGACGCCGACGACGTCGCCCTCCTCGACGAACGGCGGCGCTCCCGGTTGCGGCGCGCGGTAGAAGGTGCCGACCATCGGCGACTCGACGCGGACGAGGCCGTTCGACGGCGGCGTAAGCGGAACCTCCGCCCGCTGCTCGCCCGCGAGCGCCGCGACGGGAAGAAGCGGCTCCGCGACGCGCTCGTCGCTGCGCCGGACGGTCACGCGCAGATCGTCCTCCTCGATCGTCACCTCACCGACCCCCGTCTCCTGGACGATGCGGACGATCTCGCGGATCCGCTCCGCACGTGCCTGGTCGACGCCGCCCGCCTCGAGGGTCTCGCCCTGCGCGCGGCCCCGGATCGCGCGCAGGAGCGGCTCCGCGTCGTCCCCGAAGAGGCCGAGCAGGAGCAGCTCCTCCTCGCTCGCGGCGAGCCCCTCCGCCTGCGCGCGCACCTCTGCGAGGGGCGGCGCCGCCTGTTCGGCCGAGTCGGGGTCGGCGACGAGCGCGACCGCACGCGCGACCGACGGGTCGATCGGTCCCGGCGGCGAGCCGTACTCGCCCTGGAGCAGAGCGCGCAGCTCGTCCACGACGGCCTGGTAGCGCGCGGCGCCGAGGACGTGCAGGAGCGCCTGCGATGCCAGCACCTGCCCGATCGGGGGCGCGAGCGGCGGCGAGCCGACCTCGGTCCGGATCCGCTCCAGCTCCTCGATCACCTCGTCGATGCGGTCGACGGCTGCATTCGCGCGCAGCTGCGTCTCGAGCGCCGCCACGAGTCCCGCCGGGATGTCGTGCTGCGCGGCGCGGACGGCGATCCGCGGCGCGAGCGGCGTCACCGGCTCGTCGCCGATGTGCTCGTCGACGAGGTCGGACGCCTCCCAGAGCGTGGCGACGTCGACCTGCGGGTCGAGCCCGAGCGCGGCGAGCGCGTCCGCGAGCGCCTCGCCGGAGACGCGGTGGAGCGTGAGCGCGACGGGGTAGATCGCGCAGGCGATCAGATCCGCGCCAGCGCGGGCGGCCTCGAGCGCGGCCGCGAGCGCGTTGCCGGTCGCGCCCTGGCAGTAGATCCCGACGGGAAGCCCGCTCGCCTCCGCGAGGCGCCCGATCAGGTCGTGCGCGCGATGCGGCTGCAGCGAGCCCGTCGGGTCGTGGAGGAGCACCCGCGTGGCCCCGAGCTCGGCCAGCTTCCGAGCCTGTTCGACGAGTGCGCGGGGCTCGGCCGAGGGCCCCGGGCTGTAGACGAGGCCGCCCTCGAACTCGCGCCCGGCGGCCGCGATCGCGTCGGCGGCCTCGTTGAGGTTCGAGACGTCATTCAGCGGGTCGTTGAGGCGGAAGACGTCGATGCCGTTCTCGGCCGCCGACGCGACGAAGCGGCGGATGAAGTCCGCGTCGACGGGACGCGAGCCAACGAGGAAACGCCCGCGCAGCGCGAGCCCGAGCGGCGTCCGGGTGCGTGCGCGCAGCGCGCGAATCCGCTCCCAAGGGCTCTCGACGCCGCGCCGCACCGCCGCGTCGAAGCAGCCTCCTCCCGAGATCTCGAGGTACGCGAAGCCAGCGCGGTCGAGGATCGAGACGAGCCGAAGCTGGTCCGCCGTCGGGATGCGCCCCGCGAGCGGCTCCTGCCCGAGCAGTCGGATCGTCGTGTCGACCAGCTGCGGCATCGGCGGGGAGCGTAACGCGCTCGAACCGTGGCGACGCGAGCGGACGGACCGCCCCAACTGCCCCCAGGGGATCCCCGAGATCCCTTCGGTCAGCGTATCCCCGCGCGGCGCACGCGCGGGTCACGCATTCGTGCCGAAAGCGTGTCTCCACGCTGGGGGCCGCCGCGGTGCGAGGCGCTAGGCGCTAGGCGCTAGGCGCTAGGCGCGCGAGATGTAGCGGCGCTCGCGCGTGTCGACGCGGATCCGGTCGCCCGCGTTCACGAACAGCGGGACCTGCACGACGGCGCCGGTCTCGAGCGTCGCGGACTTCGTCACGTTCGAGACGGTGTCGCCCTTCACGCCGGGCTCCGTCTCGGCGACCGAGAGCTCTACGGCGGCGGGCAGCTGGACGCCGGAGGGCCGACCGTCGACCTTCAGCATCTGCACCGAGCTGGACGGCTGCAGGAACTCGAGCGCGTCCTCCACCGCGCGGCGCGGAAGCTGGAACTGCTCGTACGTCTCCTCGTCCATGAAGACGACCTCGTCCCCCGCGTCGTACAGGTACTGCACGTTCTTCACCTCGGTGTGGACGCGCGGGAACTTCTCGCCCGCCCGGAACGTGCGGTCGACGACCGCGCCCGACTCGAGGCTCTTCACCTTCGTCCGCACGAACGCGCCGCCCTTGCCGGGCTTGACGTGCTGGAAGTCCACGATGCGCCAGACGGCCCCGTCGAGCGCGATGTGCATCCCGTTCTTGAACTGGTTCGTGTTGACCTGCTCCGCCACGGCGCGGCAGTCTACTGAACGGTCACGAGCTCCTTGGTGAAGCCGGAGAGCACCTCCGCGCCCCCCTCGCGGACGATCACGATGTCCTCGATCCGGATCCCGCCCTCGCCCTCGAAGTAGATCCCGGGCTCGATCGTGAGGACGTTCGCGGGCTCGAGCACGTCCTCCGACTCGGGCCGCGCGACCGGCCCTTCGTGGACGAGCAACCCGACGCCGTGCCCGAGGCCGTGGCCGAAGCGGCCGGCGAACTCCGAAGCGTCGATCCGCTCGCGCGCCACCGCGTCGAGGTCTCTGCCGCTGATGCCGGCACTCACCGCGTCGACCGCGGCCTGCTGCGCCTCGAGGCAGACCGCGTACGCGCGCTCGAGCTCGTCGCGCAACGCACCCGTCGCGAAGGTGCGCGTGCAGTCCGAGTTGTAGCCGGCGACCACCGCGCCCGCGTCGACGACGACGGTCTCGCCCCGCTCGACGAGGCGCTCGGAGGGACGCGAGTGCGGAGCGCCGCCGGTCGGGCCGGAGCCGATCGCGATGTCGAACGCGGTCTCCTCCGCTCCCTCCTCGCGCAGGAGCTGCTCCATCCGCCAGGCGAGATCGCGCTCGCTGCGGCCGGTGAACCGCTCCCCGGCCAGCCGCGCGAACGCGCGCTCCGTGATCGCGGCGGCGTCGCGCAGCACGGCGAGCTCCTCCTCGTCCTTCACCGCCCGCAGCCGCTCGACGAGGCCCGAGCGCGGCACGAGCTCGAGGCCGCCGCGGCGAAGCGTCTCGTACCCCGCGTAGCTCACGTCGTCGGCCTCGAACCCGATCCGACCCGACAGCCGCTCCGCGAGGTCGCCGACCACTGCGCGCCGCGTCTCGACGAGCTCGACGCCTTCCACTGCCCGCGCAGCGGCCGCGTACCGGAAGTCCGTGAAGAGTCGCACGCGCTCCGGCTCCACGAGCAGCGCGGCGTTCGAGCTGACGAATCCCGTCAGGTACCGGACGTTGACGAGGTTCGTCACGAGCAACGGCTCCTCGAGGAGCGCGCGGAGCTTCTCGACGCGGGCGTTCACGACCCCGCCCGCTCGACGAGGAACGCGAGCGCCTCCCGATAACCGTCCGGCCCCTTCCCGACGACGCGGGCCGCCGTCAGCCCCTCGAGCACCGAGTGCCGTCGCCACTCCTCCCGGTCGTCCACGTTCGAGAGGTGCACCTCGACGATCGGAGCCTCGACGAGCTCGAGCGCGTCGCGGATCGCCCAGCTGTAGTGCGTCCACGCGCCGGGATTCACGATCACGCCGTCCGCGCGGCCCAGCGCGTCGTGGCACCAGTCCACGAAGTCGCCCTCGTGGTTCGTCTGCCGGCAGCGAATACTGCAGCCGAGCTGCGAGCCCCACTCGTAGATCCGCGTCTCGAGCTCGGGCAGGCTCACGCCGCCGTACGTGCCCGGGTCGCGCCGGTCGAGCACGTTGAGGTTGACGCCGTTCAGGACGTCGATCCGCATCGCGGCACTCTAGTCCGCGATCAGCGCGTCGAGCTCACGGCGGACGTCGGCCGCGGGGACCTCGACGCCGTACACGGGGTCCCCCGGCGCCGGAAGGAGGACGAGGCGCACGCGGCCGTCGACCGCCTTCTTGTCGCGCTGGAGCGCCTGCCACGCCTGCTCGCGATCGACGCGCACGCGCTGTGGGCGCAGCACGTCCTCGACCGCCCCCGTGGCGGCGCCCGAGAGCCGCAGCGCCGCGAGCAGGCCGAGCGCCACCGCCCTGCCGTGGGAGAGCTCGAACCCCGCGGCGGCCTCGAGGGCGTGCGCGAAGGTGTGCCCGAGGTTGAGGATCGCGCGAGGCCCGCGGTCGAGCGGGTCGCGGAGGCACACCGCCGTCTTGAACGCGGCACAACGCCGCACGAGCTCCGCCACGGGGAGCTCCCAGAGCGGCTCGCCCGCGAGCAGTCCCGTCTTCACGACCTCCGCCATGCCCTCCTGCCGCTCGTGCTCGGGCAGCGTCTCGAGCAGGGCGGGGTCGACGACGACCCGCCCGGGCCAGTGGAACGCGCCGACGAGGTTCTTGCCGTGGGTGAGGTTGATGCCGGTCTTGCCGCCGATGGCCGCGTCCACCTGCCCGACGAGCGTCGTCGGCACCGTCGTCCACTCGACGCCGCGCAGGTACGTTGCGGCCACGAAGCCCGCGGCGTCGGTCGTGCACCCGCCGCCGAGCGCGACGAGCGTCCCGTTTCGGTCCAGCGTCAGCTCCTGCCACAGCCGGCCGGCCGTCGTCACCGTCTTCGCGTCCTCGCCGACCGGGAGCTCGTGCGTCGAGGCGAGGCGGGTGCCGAGCGCGAGCTGCGCCGCCGCACCGTGGATGCCGGCGACACGCGCGTCGGCGACGAGCGCGGCCGCGCCGTCTCCGGGGACGAGCTCGGCGAGCAGCTCGAGCGAGCCGAGCCCGACGTGGACGCCACCCGCGGCGAGGACGATGTTGTCTGCGTCGCGCGCTCGCGCATCCGCGGCCGCGGCATACGCCGGCTGTCGTTCCTCGTACAGCTCGCGGAAGGCCGCTTCGTCGCGCGCGAGCGGCCGGTCCGTGCGGGCGCTGCGCCGCCAGGCCTCGTCGACGTCGACCTCCACGTGCACGGCGAGCGCCGTGCGCGCGAGCTCCTCGCGCACCGCGGCTGAGCCGAGACCGCCGCCACCGAGGGCGACGACGCTCGGAACGCGGCTGCGAAGCGCCTCCAGCGTCAACCGCTCCTCGACCGCGCGGAAGGCGGCCTCGCCGCGCTGGTCGAAGATCTCGCCGACGCTCGCGTCGACGTGGTTCTCGATCGCGAAGTCGACGTCCCAGAACGGGCGGTCGAGCCGGCGAGCGACGTCGGCGCCGATCGTCGTCTTGCCCGCGCCCATGAAGCCGACGAGCGCGACGTGGCGCTCTAGGGCGTGCGTGGCTGCCAGTCGACCCGCTCCACGTACGCAGCGTGCGCGGCCACGAAGTCGCCGAGCGCGTCGCCGCCGAACTTCTCGCGCGCCGCGCGCGCGAGCTCCCACGCGACCGCGGCTTCCGCGACGACGGCGAGCGCCTCGACGGCGGCGACGTCGCTCCGCTCGACGAGCGCGTCTGCCGGTTCGCCCGTCTCGAGGTCGACCGAGCGGAGCGGCCGCATGAGCGTCGGCAGCGGCTTCATCGCGGCGCGCACGACCACATCCTCCCCGTTCGAGATCCCGCCCTCGAGGCCGCCCGCTCGGTTCGTCTCGCGAAAGACGCCGCGCTCCGGATCGCGCAGGATCTCGTCGTGGGCCTCCGACCCGCGCATGCGCGCGAGCGTGAAGCCGTCGCCGATCTCGACCGCCTTCACCGCCTGGATGCCGAGCAACGCGGCGCCGAGCCGCGCGTCCAGCCGATCGTCCTTCGTCGCGTACGAGCCGAGGCCGGGAGGAACGCCGCGCGCGCGCACCTCGACCACGCCGCCGAGCGTGTCGCGATCGCTGCGCGCGGCGTCGATCGCGTCGCGCACCGCGTCGCCGGACGCGCCCCCGAGCTCCGCCACCGTGCCCTCAACCTCGACGCCGATCTCGCGCAGGAGCGCCTTTGTGACCGCCCCTGCCGCGACGTGGGCCGCCGTCTGCCGCGCGCTCGCACGCTCGAGCGCGTCGCGGACGTCGGCGAGGCCGTACTTGAGCGTGCCCGCGAGGTCGGCATGCCCGGGCCGCGGCAGGGTCACCGGCCGCGCCCCCTTCCCCCGCGCCTCGCCCTCCGGCGGCCAGGGGCTCATTCCCCAGCTCCAGTTCGCGTGGTCGCGGTTGCGGACGACGAGCGCGACGGGCGTACCCAGCGTGCGCCCGTGCCGGACGCCGGCGAGCACCTCGACCTCGTCCGTCTCGATTTGTTGCCGCGGGCTGCGGCCGTACCCCTCCTGGCGGCGGCGCAGGTCGCGGTCGATCGCGTCGCGGTCGAGGAGGAGGCCGGCCGGCAGGCCCGTCACGATCGCGACGAGCGCGGGCCCGTGCGACTCGCCCGCAGTCGCCAGCGCGAGACTCACGTCGTCAAGCCTACGGCGTGGCGCATCACCGGTACGGGCGCCGGCACGCCAGTCCACAGCTCGAACGACGCGGCGCCCTGCGCGACCAGCACCTCGAGCCCGCCCAGCACCGTCGCGCCGCCCGCGCGCGCGGCACGCGCCGTCGCCGTCTCCGGGTACGGCAGGTCGACGAGCGTCTGGCCGCGCCGCAACGTCACGAGCACGTCCTCACGGACGGGTGTCGCGTTGACGACGACGTCGGCGTCGGCGGCGAGCGGTGGCCAGTCGGTGCGGCGGGAGAAGACGCGGGCGTGCGGAAGCCTGGCCGAGAACGCGCGCGCGGAGCCGCCGTCGCCGATCACGACGGGGCGGTCGGCGACGAGGCCGTCGAGGATCGCCGCGTCCGTCGACGTCCCGAGGATGGCGCCGCCGTCGAAGACGAGCGTGTTGATCGAAAGGGCGTCCGTCGTCGCGAGCTCCGCCGCGGCGAGCTTGTGCGGCGCGGTGACGTTCGCGCCGGCGAAGCCCGCGGCGCCGAGACCGCGAACGACCAGGTCGAGCTGAGCCGGCTCGACGTCGAGCGCGACGTAGGCCCAGTCGAGACCGCGCGCCGCGAACGCCGCGTTCTGCATGCGCGGCGAGAGCGAGTGCGCGACGGGGTGCCCGAGCAGGGCGACGAGCCGCGTCGACGCGCCGGTCACGCAGCGGGCTGTGGAGAGATCGTCGCGAGCTCGGCGCCGCCCCGCGCCAGATCCGTGCGCGATTGGCCGCTAGGCTCGGCAGCGAGGGCGGCGGGAATCGGACCCCGCCCTTGGGTGGGGGGCTGCTTGGTGGCCGCTACGGCCATGTCGCGTCTAGCCACCGCCGTAGCCGTGGGTCGCGAGGTACTCGTAGAACTCGCGCTCGCTCGCGGTGAAGAAGTGGTGCACCTTGTCAGGCTTGCGCGCGAAGAAGAGGTACTTCACCTTCGCCGGACGCGCCGCGGCCTCCATCGACGCGAGGCCCGGGTTCGTGATCGGCGTGGGCGGCAGGCCGAGTCGCGTTCTCGAGTTGTACGGATGGTCCGTCTCGAGCTGTGAGCGGCGGAGCGACTCCGTCGGAGCCACGCCGAGCCCGTACCGGATGGTCGCGTCGATCCCCAGCGGCATCCGCACCCGGAGCCGGTTGTAGATCACCGCCGCGACGAGCGGCCGCTCGTCCGGCGCGAGCGTCTCCTCCTCGACCATCGACGCGATGGTCAGCACGTCGTACGGCGTCAGGTTGCGCGAGCGCGCGTAGGAGAGGTCGATCTTGCGCCAGTTCTTGCGGAAGGCTTCGAGCTGGCGGTCGACGAGCTGCTTCGACGTCGTCGTCTTCGTGAACTCGTACGTGGCCGGGAACAGGAAGCCCTCGAGCGAGCGGCGTTTCCGGTCGCCCGCGAACTCGCCGGGGAGCGCGTGGCGGCGCGTCGCGGCCAGGAACGCCTTCGGAGACAGCCTCGGCCGCACCTTCCGCTTCCGGCGCGCGATCACGTTCACGTCCGCGATCTGCTCCGCCATCTCGGCGCGCGTGAAGCCCTCCGGAAAGACGATGCGGAGCGGCTTCGGGCGCGGCTTTTGCGCAACGGTGGTGACCGGAGGAGCAGCGGCCTCGCGCAGGCCGTTCGCCGCGACCGCCACCACCCAGCCCGCGAAGCCCAGGCCTCCGAGCAGGAGCGCGAGCGCGACGATCCTGCGCGCCACGATGTGCGTGCGGGAGGGCCGCTGGCGGCCGCGGCGTGGCGGGACGCTCAGAGTCGACCTCGCGCGCGCGTCAGGTAGTCCTCGAGAAGGTGCGCGGCGGCGCGCGCGTCGGCCGGCGTGGCGCCGCCGCTGCCACGTTCGGCGAGCGTGGTCGTGAACCGCTCGTCGTACGTCTCCACTGGGATGTCGGTCAGCGCGCGAAGGCCGTCCACGAAGCGCTCCGTCTCCGCCGCCTGCGCCCCGCGCTCGCCGCGCAGGGTCAGTGGCAGCCCGACGACGACGCGCTCCGCCCGTTCCTCCGCGATCAGCGCCGCGAGCTTCGAGAGCCCGGGGTCGCTCGCAGCACCCTCGACGACGCACAGCGGGCGCGCGAGCGTTCCTGTCGGGTCCGAGACGGCGACGCCGGTCCGCGCGGTTCCGTAGTCGAGCGCGAGCACCTTCACGCGAGCGCCCTCACGATCAGTTCTTCGGCGCGCGCGAGCGCGTCGCGCAGCCGCTCCGGGTCCTTGCCGCCGGCTCGCGCCATCGTCGGTCGCCCGCCGCCGCCGCCGCCGACGAGCGCGGCGGCCTCCTTCACCACGTCCGACGCGCTGACGCGCTGCGCGACGGCGTCGTCGAAGTTAGCGACGAGGTGCACGCGCCCGTCCTCGCGCGAGCCGAGGACGACCGCCGCGGGCGCCTGCTTCTGCTTGAACCTGTCGGAGAGGTCGAGGAGCGCGTCGGCGCCGAGCCCGTCGACCGACTGCGCGATCACGTTCACGCCGTTGACGAGGCGAACCTCGGGCGCGACGGCGTCGTCCGGCCGTGAGCCGGCCACCGGCCGCGCGCGCGCCTCCTTCCGCACGCGCTCGAGCTCCGCGCGCAGCTCCTCGGCCTCGCGCGCGCGCCCGCGCAGGTACGCGAACGCCTCGCCGGACGTCACGGCCTCGATTCGGCGCGTCCCGGAGCCGACGGAGGCCTCGGAGACGATCGCGAACGGCCCGACCTCCGCCGTCGTCCGCACGTGCGTGCCGCCGCAGAGCTCGCGCGAATAGCCGTCGATCTCGACGACGCGGACGTGCTCGCCGTACTTCTCGCCGAAGAGCATCATCGCGCCGAGCCGCCGCGCCTCGTCGATCGGCGTCACGTACGCGCGCACCGGACGCGCCTCGAACACCTTCTCGTTCACGCGCCGCTCGATCTCGGCGCGCTCCTCCGCGCCGAGCGCCTGCGGGTGCGTGAAGTCGAACCGGAGCTTGTCCGGGCGCACGGCCGAGCCCGCCTGCCGGACGTGCTCGCCCAGCACCTCCTGGAGCGCCCTGTGCAGGAGGTGCGTCGCGGTGTGGTTCGCCATCGTCGGGAATCGGTGCCCCCACAGCACGGCCGCCCGGACGCGTTCCCCCGCGAGAAAGCCGCTGCCGCGGAACCGTAGAACCTGATGGTCGCCGATCCGCACCGCCTTCACGAGCTCGGCCCGGACACCGGCCGTGTTTTCGATGAACCCGACATCGGAGACCTGGCCCCCGCCCTCGGGGTAGAACGGCGAGTCCTCTAGGGTCGCCTCGAACTCTCCTTCATCCAGCTCATTCACCCAGAGCAACGCTGTTAGCGCGTCCGTTCGCTCGTATCCAACGAAGTTGCTCGGCTTGCTCGGCGGGACGCCGACGAGACCGAGCCCGCGCTCGGTCGAGCTGCGCGAGATCTCGCGGTGGCGCGCCATCTCCTCGCGGTAGCCTTCGATGTCGACCGGCTGCCCGCGCTCCTGGGCAAGCTCGACCGTCAGCTCGATCGGAAACCCGTGCGTCGCCGCCAGCGTGAACGCTTGCCCGCCGCCGATCGCCGGCTCGCCCGCGAGTTCCTCGAACGCGCGGATGCCGCGCTCGAGCGTCTCGCGGAACCGATCTTCCTCCGCACGAACGACGCGCGAGATTTCGTCCGTGTGCTCGACGACCTCGGGATACCACCGCCCCACCTGCTCGACGACTATCGGGGGCACGCGGTAGACGCCTTCGAGCCCGATGCGCCGCGCCTGCACGACCGCGCGGCGGATCAGGCGCCGCAGCACGTACCCGTGGGCCTCGTTCGAGGGCGTCACGCCCTCGGCGATCAGGAACGTCGCGCCGCGCATGTGGTCCGTGATCACGCGGTGCGCCTTGTTCGCGTCAGGCGACGTGGCGTACGCGACGCCGGACTCGCGCTCGATCCAGTCCATGATCAGGCGGAAGCCGTCGGTGTCGAAGATCGAGTCGACGTCCTGCAGCACCATCGCTGTGCGCTCGAGGCCCATGCCGGTGTCGATGTTCTGCTGCGGCAGCGGCGTTAGCTTCCCGTCGGAGCCGAGGTCGAACTCCATGAAAACGAGGTTCCAGCACTCGATGAACCGATCGCAGTTCTCGCAGTTCGGCCCGCACGTCTGGAGGCCGCAACCGTGCTCGGCGCCGCGGTCGTACCACAGCTCCGAGCAGGGACCGCACGGCCCGCTCTCGCCGGCAGGGCCCCAGAAGTTCTCCGGCAGCGCGAACGGCACGATGCGCTCCGGCGGCACGCCCTTCCGCAGCCACGCGTCTCGCGCGACCTCGTCTAGCGGAATACCGCGCTCCGGGTCGCCAGCAAAGATCGTCGCCCACACGCGCTCGGGGTCGAGCTTCAGGTGCTCGGTTACGAACTCCCATGCGAGGTCGACGGCGCCGTCCTTGAAGTAATCGCCGAACGAGAAGTTTCCGAGCATCTCGAACATCGAGGCGCTCCGCGCGTTCAGCCCGACCTTCTCCAGGTCGGAATCCTTGCCTCCGGCGCGCAGGCACTTCTGCACGGTCGTGAAGCGCGGCGCAGGCGGCTGCTTCACGCCCGAGAAGTACGGCTTCAGCGGCTGCATCCCGGCCGTGACGAAGAGCGTGGACGGGTCCTCCGGCGGCGGGATCAGCGAGTACGACGGGAAGCGCATGTGCCCGCGCTCCTCAAAGAAGGACAGGAAGCCCTCGCGGAGCTCCGCGGTCGTGCGCATCGCTCGATTCTAGGCCGCGCCGCGCCCGGCTAGCCCTGCGCGGCACGCTCGGCCGGCGCCTCCTCCGCGTCGATCTCCTCGCGGATCTTCTCGAGCGAGCGCCGGATGAGCCGCGAGACGTGCATCTGCGAGATGCCGACCTGTTGCGCGATCTGCGACTGCGTCAGCCCCTTGAAGAAGCGGAGGTGGAGGATGCGCCGCTCCCGCTCGTCGAGGACGCGGAACCCCGGCTCGAGCACGGCGCGGTCCTCCGACACCTCGTACTGGTGCTCCTCGGTGCCGATCGACTCGAGCGGGTCGAGATCGCCGTCGTCGTCGTGGCCGCCGCCCGACGAGAGGGAGACCGAGCTGTATGCGCGGCCGCTCTCGAGGGCCTCGAGGACCTCCTCCTCGGGCACGTTCGCCGCCTTCGCGAGCTCCGCGATCGTGGGCGAGCGCCCGAGCTGCACCGTGAGCTGCTCGATCAGGCGCGAGAGCTGCACGTTGAGCTCCTGGAGGTCGCGCGGCACGCGGACGGACCAGCCCTTGTCGCGGAAGTGGCGCTTGATCTCGCCGATGATGTTGGGCGTCGCATACGTCGTCAGCTCGACGCCGCGGTCGAGGTCGAAGCGGTCGATCGCCTTGATCAGCCCGATCGCGCCGATCTGGACGAGGTCCTCGAGCTGTTCGCCGCGGTACGAGTACCGCCGCGCGAGCGACCGGACGAGCGACATGTACTGCTCGATCAGCTGCTCGCGCGCGGCGAGGTCGCCGTGCTCGTGATAGCGCCGGAGCAGGATCTTGTCGGTCTTCTCCGGCATCAGCGTGCGTCCGCCCGCACGTGCTTCGTCAGCTCCACCCAGTGCGCGCCGTCGCGCTCCGCGAGCCCGACGCTGTCGACGACCGTCTCGAGCAGGCGCGCGAGGCCGACGTCGGCGCCACCCTCGCGCGCGAGCTCGGCGCGCACCGTCGCGGCGAACGGGCCGACGAGGGCGTAGAACCGGTCGCCGTCGACCCGCAGGCTCACCATCACCTCGCCGTCCCCGTCCGCGCGGTGCTCGAGCAGGCCGGCGAGCGCGAGCTGGAGATCCTCGAGGCTGTCGAACGTGAGGTCGAGGCGAACGGCGAGGCCGCCGAGGACGAGGTGCGCGATCCGGTAGAACGGCTTGTGCCGCGGCAGGGTGAGCGTGACCTCGTCGGTCACGCGCCCTCGGCCCCGGCCTCGCGCAGCTCCTCCGCAAGCTCCTGCTCGCGTCGCGCGGCGGTCGCGCGCGCGACCTCGAGCGCGGAGCGCCAGTCGCGGCTCGTCTTCAGCTCGGCAGCGCCGTACGTCACGCCCGCGGCGAAGCCGGAGACCTTCTGCACCGGACGCGCGATCGCGAGGCTGACCGCCCGGACGGCGGTGTCGACGCTGTCGGCGGCACCGACCGCGCTGTCGGTGATCACGTCGACCTTCTCGAGTTGTCCGTTGACGCGGTCCACCGTGCCTCCCACCTTACTGACGACGGGAACGAGCTCTTCTTGCACGTCCGCGATGAACGACGTCAGCCGACCGAGCGTGCCGCCGAGACGGACGAACGCGTACGCGAGCCCGAGCCCGACGGCGACGAGGAAGACGGCGAGCGCGAGGTACGCGACGTCGGACGCGGAGAGGGCGAGGGCGGCGGGCACGACGAGAAAGTGATCTTATGCCGCGGACGAGACTAGGCCCGAGCCGACGACGACGTCTCCGTCGTAGAGGACCGCCGCCTGGCCGGGCGCGACGGCGTACGCCGGCTGCTCCAGCTCCAGACGGAAGCCGCGGGCCGTCCGCGAGACCCGCGCCGGCACCGCCGGCGATCGGTAGCGAAGCTTCGCCTCGGCCCGGGCGACGTCGACGTACAGCCGGCCGCGCGCGGCGACGCGCCGGCGCGCGAGCGCCTCGCGCGAGCCCACGACGACGGTGTTCGTGCGCGGCTCGCTGCGGAGCGCGTAGAGCGGCTCCGGCGCGGAGATCCCCAGCCCGCGGCGCTGTCCCGGCGTGAACCGCCAGTATCCGCCGTGGCGACCGAGCTCGCGCCCGCGCTCGTCGACGAGCGGCCCCTCGTCGGCGTGCAGCCCGTGCCGCGCGAGGAAGGCACGGTAGTCGTCGCCCGCGAGGAAGCACGCCTCCTGGCTCTCGGCGCGAGTTGCCGCCGCGAGCCCGGTCGCGGCCGCCTGCGCGCGCGTCTCCTCCTTCAGTTGCTCGCCGAGCGGGAATGCGAGGCGCTCGAGGTGTCGCGGGTCGAGGCGCGCGAGCATGTACGACTGATCCTTGTCGGCATCACGTGCGCGCGCGAGCAGCAGGCGGCCGCGATGCTCGACGATCCGCGCGTAGTGGCCCGTCGCGAGACGCGCCGCACCCGCGCGCCGCGCGAACGCGAGCAGCACGGCGAAGCGGAACGCGCCGTTGCAGCGCACGCACGGGTTCGGCGTCTCGCCGCGCGCGTAGCCGCGAACAAACGGAGCGACGACGCCGCGCCGGAACTCGTCGCGCAGGTCGAGCGTCACGTGCGGGCGCCCGAGGTCGTGGCACGTCTCGCGCGCGGCGATCACGGACTCCGGCGAGCAGCAGGCGCGCTCGGACGCCGGACCGGCCGGGTCGACCCAGAGGCGGAGCGTGACGCCGACGGCGTCGGGGCCGGCGCGCAGGAGCGCGACCGCGCTGTCGACGCCGCCGCTCATCGCGACGGCGACGCGTGCGGGGCTCGCCCGCGCGCGGAAGATGCCGCCCAGCGCGTTCGCGAGCGCATCCGCGGCGAGCGTCTCGCCCGGCACGGCCGCCGCCTCGAGCAACGTCAGCCCTCGCAGGGGCGCGGCGAGGCCGTCGGCGTCACAATCGACGACCCGGTCGCCGCGGACGCGCAGGCGCACGAGCGCGAGGTCGGCGCCCCGCGCCGAGTCTCCGACGACCTCGATCACGAACCCAGGCTAGCGAGCGGGCTGCGGGGGAGCCGAGGCTCCCCCGCGCAAGCACTCCACCCTGCCGTCCTTCCGCGCCCTTCGTGAACCTGGACACCCAGGTGGGTGCCTTGCCGGCTACCGGCAACGCCGTCGCCGGACACGGGCTCCCATTCACGTAGCGTTGGTTCTACGTTGTGAGCGCGGACGCGCACAGGGTCGAGCGCCGCGCAGTCTACCCCGCGTACGCCCAGCGGATCCGCTGCACGCCGCGCAAGCCGAGCTGGCTCGCGAGTTTCGCCGTGAGGTCGAACTCGCGACCCGGGAGGCCGGTCCCGCGGTCGACCACCTGCGTAAGCACCTGCTTTCCCTCGTACTCGACGACGATCTTCGCGCCGCAGGGAAGGACGGGATGTGCGACGCCCGGCGTCGTCTCGTCCGCGGGGTACCCGCACGCGGTCACGTCCGCGTCGGCCGCCGCCTCGGGGCGGTACGTCCCCGCGACGGCGGAGTACCACTCGCCGACGGCGGACGGCGTGCGCTCCTCGGCTTCGGAGCCGTCGGCGAACGACGCGACGGCGAGTCCGAGCACGATCGCGAGCAGCGCCACGCACGCGAGCGCGATCGCGCGAGCCGCACCCGCGGACGTCACCCTCTGCCCCCGTCGGCCGCGGACGAAGCGACGGAGGCCTCAGCGGAGGCAGGTGCGACGACGGTGAACCCGAGCTCCCCGAGCTGTTCCTGCGTCACCTCCGTCGGTGCGCCCGTCATGGGGTCGACCCCTGCCTGGTTCTTCGGGAACGCCTGCGTGTCCCGAATCGCCGGTTCGTCGAGGAGCGCCATCATCAGCCGATCGATCCCCGACGCGATCCCGCCGTGCGGCGGAGCGCCCATCGTGAGCGCGTCGAGGAGGAACCCGAAGCGCGCGCGCTGCTCCTCCGCGCTGATGTCGAGGAAGTCGAAGATCTTCGCCTGGAGCTCCTGCTCGTGGATCCGGAATGAGCCGCCGGCGAGCTCGAGCCCGTTCCCGACGAGGTCGTACGCCATCGCGCGCGCGGCGCCCGGGTCCGTCTCCAGGAGTCCGAGCCCCTCGTCGTTCGGGCGCGTGAACGGATGATGCTCCGCGACCCACCGCCGCTGTTCGTCGTCCCATGCCAGGAGGGGCATGTCGGTGACCCAGAGGAACTCCCACCGGCTGTCGTCGATCAGGCCGAGCTCGCGGCCGAGGTGGAGGCGGAGCAGGCCGAGCACCTTCGAGACCAGGCGCGGCTCGTCCGCGGCGAACAAGGCCGTGGTTCCGGGCGCGCGGACGCGGGCGAGGACGTCCTCCGTGAGGAACTTCGCGATCGGTGAGCTGATCTCGCCGTCGCCGCGGAAGACGGTGTAGGCGAGGCCCTTCGCGCCCCAGGACCGCGCCATCTGCTCGAGCTTGTCGATTTCCCCGCGCGAGAGCTCGCGCGGGACGGAGAGAAAGCGGACGGTTGGCGCCTTCGCGAAGACGCCGAACTCCGACGCTCGCGTCACGTCCGTCGCATCCTGGATCTCGAGGTCGAACCGCAGGTCCGGCTTGTCGCTCCCGAAGCGCGTGTCCACTTCGTCGAACGTGAGTCGCCGGAACGGAAGCTGGAGCTCGACGCCGCGCAGCTCGTGCCACATCCGCTGGACGATCCGCTCGACGAGCGCGAACAGGAACTCGTGGTCGGGGAACGCCATCTCCACGTCGAGCTGCGTCAACTCCTGCAGCCGGTCCGCGCGCAGATCTTCGTCGCGGAAGCAGCGCGCGATCTGGTAGTAGCGCTCGAACCCCGAGATCACGAGGAGCTGCTTTGCGATCTGCGGCGACTGCGGCAGCGCGAAGAAGCGACCTTGCTGAAGCCGCGTCGGGACGAGGAAGTCGCGCGCGCCCTCGGGCGTCGGCTTCCACATGATCGGCGTCTCGATCTCCACGAAGCCTGCGGCGTCCATCTCGCTGCGAATGATCGAGACGGCGCGCGCGCGGACGCGGACGTTGCGCTGGAGCCGCTCCCGCCGAAGGTCGATCCACCGGTACCGGAACCTCAGCTGCTCGTCGACACCTTCCTCCTCGAGCTGGAAAGGAAGCGGCGGACACCGCGAGAGGACTTCGAGCCGCTCGACCTGCATCTCGACGGCGCCGGTCGGCAGGTTCTGGTTCACCGCCTCGGGCGCCCGAGCCACGACCTCGCCCTCGGCACGCAGGACGAACTCGGCGCGGATCTCGTGCGCGAGCGCCGCCGCCTCCGGCGCGTTCTCCGGGTTGACGACGAGCTGAAACACGCCCGCCTCGTCGCGGAGGTCGACGAAGACGAGCCCGCCGTGGTCGCGGCGCCGCGCCGCCCACCCGCAGACGGTGACGCGGCGCCCGACGTGCTCCGGCCGGAGCTCGCCGCACATCACGTCGCGCCACGTCACCCGCCGAGCTCCCGGACGACGGTCTCGAGCGCCTGCGGCGAGTCGACGACGACCGTGCGGCGCGCGCCGAGACGGCTCGCCTGCGTCCGCTGGCCCCTCACGCTTCGCCCGGCGTAGTCCATGTCGCAGCTTACGCCTGCCCGCCTCAGCGCCGCCATCGCGGCCGCGAGCGCCGTGCGGTCGGCGCCCTCGGGGGCGACGAAGAAGACGTCGATCCCGCCGTCGGCCGACGGCGTCTCGTCCAGCGCGAGCAGGAGTCGCTCGATGCCGGCGCCGAAGCCGACGCCGGGCGTCGCCGGGCCGCCGAGCGCCTCGACGAGCCCGTCGTAGCGGCCGCCACCCGAGATCGAGCTCTGCGCGCCGAGCGCTGGGCCGACGAACTCCCACGTCGTGCGCGTGTAGTAGTCGAGCCCGCGGACGAGCGTCGGCTGAAGCTCGTACGCGACGCCGGTCGCGTCGAGCGTGCGTCGCACGTCGCCGAAGTGCGCTCGGCACTCGGCGCACAGCGCCTCGCCGATCTTCGGCGCCTCCGCGAGCGCAGCGCGGACCTCCGGCGGCTTCGCGTCGATGTTGTCGAAGACGCGCAGCGGGTTGGTCTGCGCCTTCGCGCGCGTCTCCTCGTCCAGCCGCGGCTCGTGCGTGCGCAGCCAATCCCCGAGCTGCTCGAGGTACGCCGGGCGGCACGCGCTGTCGCCGATCGAGTTCACTTCGAGCCGGTACTCGTCGACTCCGAGGTTGCGCAGCAGGGTGTCGTAGAGGTGGATGAGCTCCGCGTCGAGCGCCGCGTCGCCCGAGCCGATCGCCTCCACCGACAGCTGCCAGTGCTCGCGGAAGCGGCCGCGCTGAGGCGCCGCGTACCTGTACATCGGCGCGATCGTGTACAGCTTCTGCGGCTGCCCCTCGCGGTGCAGGCCGTGCTCGAGGTAGGCGCGCGCGATCGGCGCCGTCGCCTCGGGGCGCAGGGTGAGCGAGCGCCCGCCCCGGTCGGTGAACGAGTACATCTCCTTCTGCACGACGTCCGAGCCGGCGCCGGACGTGCGGGCGAAGAGCTCGGTGTCCTCGAAGACCGGCGTCTGGATCGGGCGGTACCCGTAGAGCGCGCACAGCCGCTCGGCCTCCTGCGTCACCCTCCGCCAGCGCGGTTGCTCGGACGGGAGGATGTCGTGCGTTCCGCGCGGCGCTTCGAACTTCACGCTCGGAGCTGGGCGAGAAACGGGTTCCGTCGCAGCTCCGCCCCGAGCGTCGTCTCGGGGCCGTGCCCCGGATAGACGACGGTCTCGGGCGGGAGCGACTCCATCAGCTTCGCGATCGACTCGACCAGCGTGTCCCAGTCCGCCATCGGCAGGTCCGTGCGCCCGACGCCGCCGGCGAAGAGGACGTCGCCGGAGAAGAGCGCGCCGTCGGTGCGGAACGCGAGGTGGCCGGGCGAGTGGCCAGGGACCGACAGCGTCTCGAACGCGAGGCCGGCGAGCTCGATCGTCTCGTCGCCGTCGAGCCGCACGTCGGGCACGTGCGGGCGGACCCCGAGTCCCGGGAAGAACATCTCCGGCTCCTCCAGCACGACCGCCTCGAGCTCGCCCATGTAGACGGGTGCGCCCGTGGCCTCCGCGACCTCGGCGACGGCGCCGATGTGGTCCCAGTGACAGTGCGTGATCAGGATCCCCTCGCACCGCGCGCCGCCGAGCCGCCGCAGGAGCTCCTCGGCGTCGCCGCCCGGGTCGACCACCACGGCGTCGGGCGCGCCGGGGCGGGCGCGCACCACGTAGCAGTTCGTGCCGATCTGGCCCAGCTCGTGGCGCTCGACGGCGATCTCCATCCGCCGGATGCTATCGCCGGTCTCCCGAGGGGCCCGCGATAGGATCCGGCGCCGATGCAGACGTGGAACCTGCTCGAGATCGACGCTCCCGACGGCACGCGCGACCCCGTCGTCCTGCACACCGACGACGAGGCGCGCGCGGTTCTGATCCGGCTCGCACCGGGTCAGGAGCTCGGCGAGCACCAGGTGAAGGAGCGGGCGTGGATCGCGGTCGTCGAAGGCGCCGTCACCGTCGGCTCGGGCGGCGAGGCGGTCGACGCCGGCTCGGGCACGCTCTTCCGCTTCGACGCCGGCGAGCGTCACTCCGTCGCGAGCGAGGCGGGCGCTCGGATCCTGCTGCTGCTCGCGCCGTGGCCCGGGCAGGGCCACTACCGCGGCGCGCGCGGCTAGCTGTCCTACCCACGGACGTTGTGAACGCGGCTGATCGGTGGTCGGTCGCCGATCGAGCTGTGCGGTCGCCGGTGGTTGTAGTGCTCGAGCCAGTGTGGCAGTGCTGTGGCGCGTTCGCGGTGGGTGGGGTAGATGAGGCCGTAGGCCCATTCGCGCGCCATCGTCTGCTGGAAGCGCTCGACCTTGCCGTTGGTGCGCGGTCGGTAGGGCTGTGTGGTGAGGTGGCGGATGCCGCGCGCGTTGAGCAGCTCGCGCAGTGAGCGGTTGCGCACGTAGGCGAAGGCGTTGTCGGTCATCAACCGCTTCGCGCCGACGCCGTGGCGCGCTCCGTGCGCGAGCGCGCGCTCGACGAAGGCGGTGACGGTTGCTGCGCGATCGTTGTCGTGGAGCTCGACGTAGGCGCGTGAGTGGTCGTCGACGATCGCGTGCGCGTAATCGAAGCCGACGCGGGTCTCGGGTCGCATCCAGTGGCGTCCGGCCTGGGAGCGCTCGCCGGTGAGGGCCCAGCCGGGACGGAACCGCGCGTAGCGGCTGACGTCCATGTGCAGCAGGTCGCCGGGACACGGCCACTCGTAGCTGTTCGCGGGCTCCTTCGCCGTCACCCGGCGGCGCGAGAGGCCTGCCCGGTTGAGCACCTTCCACACAGTCGAGTGCGCGAAGCCGGTCGCGCCGGCGACCAGCCGCGGCCCCCAGCCGGTCTTGCGGCGGCAGTCGCAGATCGCTCCTGCAGCTCGGGCGCGAGCAGCCGCGGCGAGCGGCGCGGCCTGCTCGAGCGGTCGAGCAACGAGCTTGCCTGGTGGCCGCCCTCGAGCCAGCGATGCCACCAGCGATGAGCGGTCGCCGCCGAGACGCTGAAGGCGGCCGCGGCCGCCTTCAGCGTTAAGACCATCCTCGATCGCGCGACCAGCGCGAGCCGGCCAGCCAGTCCGAGCTTGGCGTTAGCGTGCAGGTACATCCGCGCCCTCCTTTGAGCGTGAGTCCGGGAAGACCCACAGCCTCGAAGGAGGGCCGGACGTTTCTCTCAGCCGTTCACAACCTCTGTAGGCGGGACAGCTACCGCCTGCGGCCACCGGAGCCGCCGTCCGCGCGCGCGAGGCGGCGCTGCCACGCCCGGTAGGTCATCCGGTCCACGAGGTAGCTGAACGGAACGAAGAGCGCGGCCATCTGGAGCGTGAAGGCGCCGCGCTGCCAGGCGTTCAGCTGCGGATCCAGGAGTGAGATCATCACGAACATCAGCGGCGCGAAGATCAGCGCGCGCTTCACGACGCGCCGCCACGAGGGGGGTTGGATCGTTCGCTGCGCCCGCTCGCGCCGCTCCCCCTTGCGCGGCTCCGTCTTCGCCGGGCGCTCGGGCTCCGCAGCCGCCTCGTCGGCGTCGACCTCGCGGCCTTCGTCGTCGACGTAGACGTACTCGTACTCGTGCCGGCGACCCTTCTCGCGCCGCCGTCGCTGCTTCCTCGTCGGCACGCATCTAGCGTACCGCCGCGACCTCGCCGCCCAGGATCACCGTGTGGACGACGTCGCCGGCGAGGTGATACGCCAGATAGCGCCAGTCCGGCGCGTCGAGCAGCACGAGGTCGGCGGACGAACCGGCCGAGAGCTCGCCGGCGCGCCCCGCGTCGAGCACGTGCGCTGCGTTGACGGTCACCGCGGTCAGCGCCTCTTCCGGCGTCAGCCGCAACTGCGTGCACGCAAGGCTCGCGACGAGCGGCAGGCTCTCCGTGAACGCGCTCCCGGGGTTGAAGTCCGTGGCGAGTGCGACCGCGGCCCCCGCGTCGACGAGCGCGCGCGCAGGCGGCATCGGGCGACCGAGGAAGAGCGCGCTCGCGGGGAGGAGCACCGCCGTCACGTCGCTCGCCGCGAGCGCGCGGATCCCGGCGTCGCGCGTCGCTTCGAGGTGGTCGACCGAGCGCGCACCGAGCTCGACGGCGAGCGGGATCGAGCCCGCTTCCGCGAACTGGTCGCCGTGGAGCCGGAGCGCGAGCCCCGCGTCGGCGCAGGCAGCGAGGTAGCGCCGGGCCTGCTTCGCGTCGAACGCGCCGCCTTCGAGGAATACGTCGGCCGCGCTCGCGATCTCGGCCGCGGCCGGCAGCACCTCGGCGAGCGCGTACTCGAGGTACGCGTCAGCGTCGGCGAACTCCGGCGGGACGGCGTGCGCGCCGAGCCACGTCGGCGAGCCGCCGGCGGCGCGGATCGCGCGCAGCGACGCGAGCTCCGTGTCGTGGTCGAGCCCGTACCCGGACTTCCCTTCCCACGTCGTCGTTCCGTGCCGGAGCATCCAGCCGGCATGACGGCGGACGCATTCGCAAAGCGCCGTCTCGTCGAGGGCGCGCGTCGCGAGGACGGTCGACAGGATCCCGCCGCCGGCGGCGTGCAGCTCCTCGTAGCTCGCCCCGCCCGCGCGCAGCGAGAACTCGGTGACGCGATCGCCGCCCCACGCCGGGTGCGTGTGGCAGTCGACGAGGCCGGGAACCGCACTGAGGCCGCGTCCGTCGACCTCCACGACGTCCGCGGCGAGCGGCGCGAGGTCGCGCATGCGGCCGACCTCGGCGATCAGGCCGTCGCGGCACAGGACGTACGCGTCTTCGAGAACGAGGACATCGCCGAGCGCCCGCCCGCGGCGCGGCCGCGGCACGGGAGCGGGGGTCGCCAGCTGCGCGAGGTCGCGGACGAGGAGCGGCGGCGTCACCCGTGCGCCGGCGGCGGCGCAGGCGGCATCGGCACGACGACCCCGTGCTCGTCTGCCGCTTCGAGTGCGTCTGCGTACCCCGCGTCCGCGTGGCGCAGCACGCCGCTCGCCGGGTCTGTCGTCAGCACGCGCTCCAGGCGCTCCGCCATCTCGTCGCTGCCGTCGGCGAGGACGACCATGCCGGCGTGGATCGAGTTGCCGATCCCCACCCCTCCGCCGTGGTGGACGCTGACCCACGTCGCACCGGCCGCGACGTTCGTGAGCGCGTTCAGGATCGGCCAGTCCGCGATCGCGTCGGAGCCGTCCCGCATCGCCTCGGTCTCGCGGTACGGCGACGCCACCGAGCCCGAGTCGAGGTGGTCGCGGCCGATGACCACGGGTGCGTGGACGCGGCCGGAGCGCACGAGCTCGTTGATCGCGACACCCGCACGTGCGCGATCGCCGAGGCCGAGCCAGCAGATCCGCGCCGGCAGGCCCTGGAACGCGACCCGCTTGGGCGCGACCGCGAGCCACTGCTGGAGGAGCGCGTCATCCGGGAAGAGCTCGAGCAGAGCCGCGTCGATCGTCGCGATGTCGCTCGCCTCGCCGGACAGCGCCGCCCACCGGAACGGGCCGATCCCGCGGCAGAAGAGCGGGCGGATATAGGCCGGGACGAAGCCCGGGTATGCGAACGCCTCCTCTACGCCGGCCTCGCGCGCCTCCCCTCTGAGGTTGTTGCCATAATCGAAAACATACGCGCCGCGCCGGACGTACTCGACGAGCGCCTCGACGTGGTGCGCGATCGACGCGCGCGCGCGCGTCAGGTACTCGTCGGGCGACCTCTCGCGCAGGCGCGCGGCGTCGTCCACGGAAAGGCCGGCGGGGATGTAGCCGGTGAGCGGGTCATGCGCCGCGGTCTGATCGGTGACGAGATCGAACGCCTCGCCGCGGCGAACGAGCTCCGGGACGAGCTCCGCGGCGTTGCCGAGCACGCCGACCGAGAGCGGCCGGCGCTCGCGCGCTGCGCTTCGCACCCGCGCGAGCGCGTCGTCGAGCGACTCAGCCGCCTCGTCGAGGTACCGCGTCTCCAGCCGGCGCCGGATCCGCGCCGGGTCCACCTCGATGCAGAGGATCGCGGCGCCGGCGAGGGTCGCAGCGAGCGGCTGCGCGCCGCCCATCCCGCCGAGCCCAGCCGTCAGCACGGTCCGCCCCCTCAGGTCGGGCGAGCCGAAGTGCGTCTCCGCCGCCGCGGCGAACGTCTGGTAGGTGCCCTGGAGGATCCCCTGCGTGCCGATGTAGATCCAGCTGCCGGCGGTCATCTGACCGAACATCGTCAGCCCCTCGGCCTCGAGGCGCCGGAACTCGTCCCAGCTCGCCCAGCGTGGAACGAGGAGCGAGTTCGCGATCAGCACGCGCGGCGCAGCCGGGTGCGTCGGCAGCACGCCGACGGGCTTGCCGCTCTGGACGAGCAGCGTCTCGTCCTCGCCAAGCGTGAGCAGCGAGCGGACGAGCGCGCGGAGCGCGTCGTGGTTGCGCGCCGCCTTCCCGGACCCGCCGTAGACGACGAGCTCCTCCGGCCGCTCCGCGACCTCGGCGTCGAGGTTGTTCAGGAGCATCCGCAACGGCGCCTCCGTCGACCAGGAGCGCGCGTTCAGGGTCGTGCCGCGGGGCGCGCGAATGCGGGAGAGGTCGCCGCAGAGCGTGTCGACGGCGGCGTCGAGCGTCGCGGCGGCGCTGCTCACAGGAGCTCGCCGACCTCCGCTTCGACCTCGGCGAGCAGCGCGCCGTCGCGGATCGCCTCCGCGACCCGCTCGATGTCGGACGCGAGCGGACGGTCGTCGGACAGGCGCGGCGACCGCTCGCGGACGGCGGCGCGCGTCGCCCGCACGCCGTCCCCCGGCTCGAGCGGAGCCAGGAACTCGACTCCCTGCGCGCCTGCGAGCAGCTCGATCGCGAGCGCCCGCTCCACGTTCACGAGCACCTGCCACGCCTTCAGCCCGGCCGCGTTGCCCATCGACACGTGGTCCTCCTGGCCGGCGCTCGTCGGGATCGAGTCGACGCTCGCCGGGTGGCACAGCGACTTGTTCTCGCTCACGAGCGACGCCGCGACGTACTGCGGAATCATGAAGCCGGAGTTCAGCCCTCCGTCCGGAGTCAGGAAGGGCGGCAGCCCGCCGGAGAGGCTCGGGTTGACGAGCCGCTCGACCCGGCGCTCCGAGATGCTCGCCAGCTCGGCGACGGCCATCGCGAGAGCGTCCAGCGCGAATGCGAGCGGCTGCCCGTGGAAGTTCCCGTTGGAGACGAGCGTCGACTCCTCGACCAGCACGATCGGGTTGTCCGTCGCCGCGTTCACCTCGGCGGCGATCGTGTAGTGGACGTAGTCGAGGAGGTCGCGCGCCGCGCCGTGCACCTGCGGCGCGCAGCGGAGCGAGTACGCGTCCTGCACCTGGTCGCACCACCGGTGCGCCTCGTTGATCGCGGAGCCCGCGAGCAGGCGGAGGACGTTCGCCGCCGAGTCGGCCTGCCCCCGCAGCCCGCGCAGCTCGTGGATCTGCGGCAGGAAGCTCGTGCGCGAGCCCTGCAGCGCTTCGAGCGACAGCGCGCACGCGAGGTCGGCGACCTGCGCGAGCCGGCGCGCGCGGACGAGCCCGAGCGCGCAGAACGCCGCCATGAACTGCGTCCCGTTGACGAGGGAGAGTCCTTCCTTCGCCTCCAGCCGGACGGGCTCGAGGTCGACGCGCGCGAGGGCCTCGGCGCCCGGGAGCAGGTCGCCGCCGACGCACGCCTGGCCCTCACCGACGAGCGGCAGCGCGAGGTGCGCGAGCGGGGCCAGGTCGCCGCTCGCGCCGACGGAGCCGCGGCTCGGTACGTGCGGGACGACGCCGCGGTTCAGGCACTCGACGAGCAGCTCGACCGTCTCGACGCGGGCGCCGGAGCACCCTTCGCGAGTGCATTCGCACGAAGCAGCATCGCCGCGCGCACGATCTCGTCCGGGTACGGCGCGCCGACGCCGCACGCGTGACTGCGCAGGAGGCGCAGCTGGAGCTCGGCGCTGAGCCTCGTCGGGGATCGACTGTGTGACGAAGCGCCCGAACCCCGTGTTGATCCCGTACGTGTGCTCGCCGTGGCCGCGGGCGGCCTCGTCGACGACCGCACGCGCCGCTCGCATTCGGCCGCGTCCGTCGTCTGCGAGCGCAGCGGCCGCGCCGCCGACGGCGACGCGCCAGACGTCGTCGACCGTCAGGTCGTCGCCCGTCAGCGCGACGGCCGTCTGCTCCGCCATCGGCGCCAGTCTACGCGGGCGCGGGCACGTGCTCCCACGTCTGGTCGAGCGGCGGGATCGTCCAGCCGGGCTCCGGCCGCCAGCGGTTCCAACCGGCGTCGAAGGGCCACGCGCCCGCTTCGACGGCCGCCGCGGCGGCAATCCCCTCGGCGCGAATCGCCTCCGCCTCCTGCGGCGTGAACCTCCCCATCGCGATCGCCTCGACGAACTCGTCCTCGTCCTTCCACGACCAGCCGCCCTCGCTGGCGACGCGGACGTCGAGGACGTGGTCGGAGGTGTCGAAGCCGATCGGCGTCCGGCGGAGCGGCGCCTGCAGGTTGACGTACCAGCCCTCGAACACGCGCTCGCGGTAGAACGCCCAGAACGAGTGGCCGCTCCCCGGCCGCGTCAGCTGGAGCACGTCGCTCCCGCGCCAGCGACCGTCGCCGAGCCGCCAGGGCGTGACGAACCGATCGCGGTACGGGAGCGACCGGTCGACCGGCCGGCCGTCGAGCCATACGCGGAGGCGGATCGGCGTCTCGGCGGCGATGTACAGCGCGACGAGCTCGTCGGAGTCCTCGATGACGCGCATCGGCTTGATCCGCGAGATCCTGGCGCCCGACAGCAGGTACCGGAGCGCGACGACGTCCCCGTGCGCGAACTTCATCGCTCGAGGAGCCGCAGCTCGAGCACGTGAGACGGGTCGAAGCCGTCGATCCGAAGCAGCGCGCCGGCAGCGGCGACGGCCGCGCCGGCCGGCATCAGTCCGACGAGCTCGGCGGCGACGACCTCGGCATTCCTGGCGCCGGCTTCCCGTTCAACCCGCGCCACGATCTCGTGGAGTGCCGCGGCCTCGTAGTCCTCGACGTTCATGCTGACCTGGACGAGCCCAGCGCGCGGGAGGTCGAGGCCGAGCGCCCGCACGCCCGTGAAGCCGCCGCCCGTCTCGCGAACGACCGCGGCGACGTCCCTCGCGGCGTCGAGCGAGCCGCGGAGGTTGACGTTGAACGCGATCAGCGGCCGGCGCGCGCCGACGAGGACGCCGCCCGCGCGCGGGTCCAGGCGCTGCGGCCCGAACTCGGGACGGAGCTCGCGGGCGTCGATCCGCGACTGGAGCTCCTCGGGGCCGCCACGGCGGAAGAACGCGGGCCCGCGCCCCCCGCCGAGCTCGCCGTAGAGGAAGACGGGCAGGTGCAGCTCCTGCGCCACGCGCTCGGCGACGCGCAGCGCGGCCGCACGCGCGCGCCCCATGTCCTCGGGGCGCAGCGGGACGAGCGGAACGACGTCTGCGGCGCCGATCCGTGGATGCGCGCCTTCGTGACGTCTCAGGTCGATCCGCTCGCGAGCCCGGGCGACGACTGCGACCAGGGCGTCGACGAGGGCGTCGTCGCTCGCGACGAGCGTCAGGACCGAGCGGTTGTGGTCGGGGTCCGCGTGCACGTCGAGCACCCGCGCGCGCGCCGCGGCGGCCTCGGCGATCGCGTCGATCGTCCTCGTGTCGCGACCCTCGGAGAAGTTCGGGACGGCCTCGAGCGGCAGCTCCATCGGCGTACTGTGCATCGGGTGACGCGGCGGCGCTCGTCCTATAGGTCGCTCGCCTCGCTGCAGCGCGACAACGCGGTCTGCCGCGCCTGCGTCGAAGCGGGCTACCCGCTCGAGTCGCGGCCCGTCTTCGAGGGGCGCGCGGGCCAGTCGGCGTACATCCTCGGCCAGGCGCCCGGGATCGTCGAGGGCGTCGAACGCAGGCCGTGGCGCGGGCGCGCCGGGCAGACGCTCCGGCGCTGGCTCGAGCTCGACGAGGAGGCGTTCTACTCGACGTTCTACTGCGCGTCCGTGACGCGCTGCTTTCCCGGCCGCGCCGCCGGCGGACGCGGCGACCGGACGCCGACGCCGCGCGAGCAGGCGCTGTGCTCCTTCTGGCGCGACTGGGAGCTGCGTCTGCTCCGGCCGCAGCTGATCCTCGCCATCGGCGGGCTCGCGACGCGCCGGCTGCTCGGGCTCACGAGCCTCGACGCGTGCATCGGCGAGCGGTTCGAGCTCGCCGGCGCAGCCGTCTTCCCCCTGCCGCACCCGTCGGGACGGAGCACGTGGCTGAACCGGCCGGAGAACCGCGCGCGCCTGGAGCGTGCGCTCGAGCTCGTGCACGGGGAGCTCGACCTCGCGGGCGCGGGTTCGCGCAACGCCTAGGCGGGCAACGCCCGCGCGGAAGGCGCGGGAAAACCGCGTCGTTACTGTTGAGCGAGTGGCAACGGCTGTCCCCTACCGCCGCACGTTCTTCCGCTTGCTCGGCTTCCTGCGGCCGTACAAATGGTCGCTCCTTCTCTCGATCGTTCTCGCCGTCGCCGCGCAGGGAGCGTCGATCGCGCTGATCCGCGTGACCGGCCGCGTCATCGACGAGGCCATCGTCCCCCGCGACCGAGACGTGCTGCGGCTCTTCATCGCGCTCATCCTCGGGCTCGGGCTGCTCAAGGCGCTGCTGATGGTCGGACGCCGCTTCATCTCCGGACGGCAGGCGCTCGGCGTCGAGTACGACATGCGGAACGGGCTGTACTCGCACCTCCTGCGGCTCTCGTTCGGCTTCTACGACCGGCACCAGACCGGCCAGCTCATGTCGCGCGCCACCGTCGACCTCCAGGCGGTGCGCTTCTTCCTCGGCTACGGACTGATCTTCTTCTTCCAGCACGTGCTGACGATCGTCGGCGTCACCGCGATCATGTTCTGGATCGAGTGGCGGCTCGCTCTCGTCCCTCTCGCGATCACGCCGCTCCTCGTCGCGCTCGCGTATCGCTACAGCCGCGTGTCGCATCCGGTGCTGCGCGAGGTGCAACAAAAGATGGCCGACGTGACGACGGTCGCCGAAGAGAACATCGTCGGCGTCCACGTCGTGAAGGCGTTCGCGCAGGAGCCGCAGGAGCAGCGGAAGTTCCAGGATCGCTCGGAGTCGGTCTTCGACCAGAGCGTGCTCGCGAACCGCCAGCGCGCGACCTACGTCCCCCTGCTCTCGTTCGTCCCGTTGCTCGCGCAGGCTGCCGTGCTGCTCGCGGGCGGGTGGATGGTCGTCCACGAGCGCCTCACGATCGGCGAGTTCTTCGAGTTCAACATCTTCGTGACGATGCTGATCATGCCGCTGCGGATGCTCGGCATGTGGATCGGCCAGGCCCAGCGGGCGACGGCGTCGGGGGAGCGGATCTTCGAGATCCTCGACGAGCCGGAGGCGATCGCGAGCCGGCCCGGTGCGGGCGAGCTCCCGGCCGGCGAGGGCCGCGTCCGCTTCGACGGCGTGAGCTTCGCCTACGGCGCCGGGCAGCCGGTGCTGGACGGCGTCGACCTGGAGATCGAGCCGGGCCGCAACGTCGCCGTGATCGGGCACACGGGGTCAGGGAAGACGACGCTCGCGTCGCTGGTGCCGCGGTTCTACGACGTGACCGCCGGTCGCGTCACGATCGATGGCGTGGACGTGCGCGACGTGCGGCTGGAGTCGCTGCGACGCGCGATCGGGATCGTCGCGCAGGACCCCTTCCTGTTCTCGGCGACGGTTCGGGAGAACATCGCGTTCGGCGCGCCGGAGGCGACGGACGCGGACGTCGCGCGGGCGGCGCGCCTCGCGCAGGCGCACGAGTTCGTCGCCGAGCTTCCGGACGGCTACGAGACGGTGATCGGCGAACGCGGGATAACGCTGTCGGGCGGGCAGCGCCAGCGCATCGCGATCGCCCGCGCGCTGATCATGAACCCGCGCATCCTGATCCTGGACGATGCCACCGCGTCGGTCGACGCGACGACGGAGGCGCGGATCCGCCTCGGCTTCCGCGAAGCGATGCGGGGCAGGACGACGCTGATCATCGCGCACCGGCTCTCGACGATCGCGCTCGCGGACGAGATCGTCGTGCTCGACGCCGGCCGCGTCGCGGCGCGTGGCACGCACGAGGAGCTGCTCGCGACGAGCGATGTCTACCGCGAGATCTAC
Source organism: Gaiellaceae bacterium (assembly GCA_030446625.1). Classification (GTDB taxonomy): domain Bacteria; phylum Actinomycetota; class Thermoleophilia; order Gaiellales; family Gaiellaceae; genus JAUJMY01. The sequence continues at coordinate 54,856 of JAUJMY010000014.1, read as the reverse complement.
GAGCACGGCCTGCTCGAGCGCGAGTTCGCGGAGCGCGTGGAGGCGCGGGCGTGAGTTGCAGGATCGTCACACTTCCGGCACCCACTCGCGTAGGCTCTGCCGCTAGGCTGACGCCTGAGCAGGGGGGCGGGTCGGGACCCGGGTTACACGCGCGCGCGTGTAGCTCTGAGGCAGCGCGATGAGGGTCTGGCAGCCCGGCAGCCACCTCTCGATGCAGCGCGGCGCGCAGGTCGAGGACTGGTCGTGGCGGCGCACCGCACGCCGCGTCTCGACCCTCGCTCGGCTCGCCGGCCGCTACAAGCTGCGCAGCACGCTCGCGATCGCGTCGTTGCTCGCGGCGACGCTCGTCGGACTCGCGCCCCCCTACCTCGCGAAGCTCGCGCTCGACGAGGGCGTTTCGGAGGGCGACCTCGCGACGCTCGCCGTGATCGTCGCGCTGTTCGCCGCCGCCGGCGCGCTCAGCCTCGCCACGAGCGCCGCCCAGACGTACTTCACCGGTTGGACGGGAGAGCGGATCCTCGCCGACCTGCGGAACAAGCTCTTCCGGCACCTGCAGCGGCTCTCGCTCGGGTACTACGAGCGAAACCGGGCAGGCGTGATCATCAGCCGGCTGACGAACGACGTCGACGCGCTCGACCAGCTGGTGACGGACGGCGTGACGACGCTGATCCAGAACACGCTCATCCTCGTCGGCTCCGCGATCATCCTCTTCGTCCTCGACTGGCGGCTCGCGCTCGCGACGATCACGGTGCTGCCGCTGATGGCGCTCGCGACGGCTGCCTTCCGCATCTACTCGTCGCGCGCGTATCGCGCGGTGCGCGAGCGGCTCGGACTCGTCACCGCCACGCTCGCCGAGGACATCGCCGGCATTCGCGTCGTGCAGTCGTTCACGCGCGAGTCGGCCAACGAGCGGCACTTCCGCGAGGTGAACGCGCACTACCGCGACGCGAATCACCGCACGGTCGTCACGAACGGGCTCTACTTCCCGTTCGTCGACTTCCTCGCGAGCGCGGCGACCGCCATCGTCCTCGGCTACGGCGGCTACCTCTACTTCGACGGCTCCGTCTCGGCCGGCACGCTGCTCGCCTTCCTGCTCTACCTGTCGAACTTCTTCGACCCGGTCCAGCAGCTCTCGCAGCTCTACAACACGTTCCTCGCCGCGGTGGCCGCTCTGGACAAGATCATGGACGTCCTCGACGAGGAGCCGGACGTCGTCGACAGGCCGGGCGCGCGCGACCTCCCCCGGATCGAAGGAGATGTCCGCTTCGACGGCGTCCGCTTCGGCTACGGCGAAGGCGCGGAGGTGCTGCACGGGATCGACCTCGACGTGCCTGCCGGGACGACGGTCGCGCTCGTCGGCCATACCGGCGCGGGCAAGTCGACGATCGCGAAGCTGCTCGCACGCTTCTACGAGCCGCGCGCCGGCCGGATCACGATCGACGACGTCGACCTTCCTGACGTCACGCAGGAGTCGCTGCGCCGGCAGCTCGGGGTCGTGCCGCAGGAGGGCTTCCTCTTCGCCGGGACGGTGCACGACAACATCGCCTTCGGCCGGCCGGGCGCGACGCGCGCGGAGGTGGTCGACGCGGCCGGTACCGTCGGCGCGCACGACTTCATCCTCCGGCTAGAGGAGGGGTACGAGACCGACCTGCAGGAGCGCGGCGGGCGCCTCTCGCTCGGCCAGCGGCAGCTCATCGCGTTCGCACGCGCGCTCCTCGCGGACCCGCGGATCCTCGTCCTCGATGAGGCGACGTCGTCCGTGGACATCGGGACGGAGCGACGGATCGAGCACGCGCTCCGGCACCTGCTCGCCGACCGCACGGCGTTCATCATCGCGCACCGCCTGTCGACGATCCGCGACGCCGACCTGATCGTCGTGCTCGAGCACGGCCGCATCGTCGAGCAGGGCCCGCACGCGGAGCTGATGGCCCGGCGCGGGCTGTACACGGCGCTCTACGGCGACTGGGCCGCCGAGGTCGCGTGACGTGTCGCTGGTACGCCTGCTCACGGTCGGGGACGAGCTCGAGGCGGAGATGGTGTGCGCGCTCCTGCGGACGGAGCAGATCCCGGCGACGCACCGCCGCACTGACTTCGCCGCGGGCGCGGGCGACGCCTCGACGACGGCAGCCGGGCCCCGCGAGATCCTCGTCCCGACGGAGGCCGTCGCCGCGGCGCGCGCGGTCCTCTCGGGGACGCCCCTCGAGACGGGAGAATGAGCCGGTGACGCTCGACCCCGAGACACAGGAGCGGATCGATTCGCCGGCCTCGGATGAGGCGGAGCGCGAGAGCCGCCTCACGCCGGCCGAGGCGGTCGAGCGGATGCGGATCAACATCCCGGTGCGCGGCAACAGGAAGCTGCGCACCCTGCTCGAGCGCGTGAACGCCGACCGCCAGCTCAAGGGCTGGTGGCACGTCGCGAACGTGAACGCGGTCGTCCGGATGGAGATCAACGACCACTCGTGGGTGCACATCCAGATCGTCACCAACATCGCGCTCAAGCTGCTCCGCCAGCTCGCGAAGCACGGCGTCGAGGCGTCCGTCGTGCGCGACTACGGGATGACGCGCGACGACGCGGAGGTGGTGGTGACGCTGGGCGCGCTCCTCCACTGCGTCGGGATGGCCGTCCACCGCGACGGCCACGAGGACTTCAGCCTCTTCCTCGCGGAGCCGAAGCTGCGCGAGCTGCTCGGCGGGATCTACGAGGAGCCGGAGCTGACGGTCGTCGCGGCGGAGGTCCTCCAGGCGATCACGAGCCACCGCGAGTACGGGAAGCCGCTCACGCTGGAGGCCGGCGTCGTCCGCGTCGCAGACGCGCTCGACATGGCGCAGGGGCGCTCGCGCATCCCGTTCGAGCACGGCCGCGTCTCGATCCACTCGCTCTCCGCGGCCGCGATCGAGGAGGTCTCGATCAAGGACGGAACCGAGCGTCCGGTCGGGATCGAGATCCTGATGAACAACTCGTCGGGGATCTACCAGGTCGACGGGCTGCTGAAGGCGAAGCTCCGTGGCTCGGGGCTCGAGCCGCACGTCGAGGTGCTGGCGCACATCGACACCGAGGCCGAGAAGCGGCTCGTCCCGATCTATCGTCTCGAGACCTGAGGCCGCTACAATCCGCCCGCCCGGTGCGGGGTCGTCTAATGGTAGGACGCCTGACTCTGGATCAGGAAGTTGGGGTTCGAGTCCCTGCCCCGCAGCCAGCGACGAAAAGGCCCGCCGGAGCGGGCCTTTCCGTCGCTTCGATCGGGATGAGCGCGGCTAGCCCTGCGTCTGCGTCTCCGGACACGTCTCCGTCGTGAACGCCTCGTACGACGTCTCGTGCAGGACGGCACGCAGCGCGTCGATGCGTCCGTTGCCGAAGCAGTAGTCGTAGCCCTTGGTCTCGGTCTGGCCGGCGCCGATCAGGTCGATCGTCGTCGACTGCAGGTAGTCCTCCACCTGCTGCGGCCGCATCCGGACGTCGGTCTCTCCGGCGTCGGTTCCGACCTTGCCGAACTGGCTGACGATCAGCGCCGCGACACCCGCGGCGTGCGGCGACGCCATCGACGTGCCCTGGAAGCAGCCCCAGACGTTGCCCGGGAGCGTCGAGAGGACCTGGTTGCCGCACGGGCCCGGGTACTCGCCGCCGTCACGGTTCCGAGAGTTCCCGCCGGGCGACGCGACGTCGGTCATGCCGAAGCCGTAGCTCGAATACGTCGCCTTCTCGCTCTCCGGCCCGATCGCCATTACCCCGATCACGCCCTCGGTCTCGGCGGGGACGACATCGCACTCGTTCTCGTACGGCTCCGGCGGGTGGGCAAGGTCGCTGTCCGAGTTTCCGAGCGCGGCCACCGGCACGACGCCTTGGTTGCGCGCGTACTGGATCGCGCGCTCGTTCGCCTTCCGGAACGCCCGTTGAACGGGATCGCTCATGCACTTGAACTCCGTCGACGCGAGGAACTGATCGTCGTCGACGAAGTAGCTCATGTTGATGACCTCGAACTTCGCGTCGCCGGCATACGTGATGGCGGCGGCCGACGAGTTCGAGTAGCAGTGCCCGGTGACGTCGCAGACCTTGACCGGGATCAGCTCGACGTTCGGCGCCACGCCGCGTACGCCGTGCTCATTCACGCGCGCCGCGACGATCCCCGCTACGTGCGTGCCGTGGAAGTTGTTGTCGGTGCACGGGTCGGCGATCCCCGCGCCCGGACCCACCGGGATGAAGTCGCGGCCCTTGGCGCAGTTGACGTTCGACCCATCTTCGTCGACGAAGTCGAGGTGGTAGCCGTCGATGCCCGTGTCGAGGATGCCAACCTCGACCAGCCTCGAGCCCGCCTGCACCGTCGCGTTCGCCTGTGGCGAGCGGATCAGGTGCATGCTCCACTGGAACTCCTCGAGCGGCTCCGTCCCGGGTTCCGGTCCGCCGCCGGGAACCGTGTTCGGGTCGAGGAGAGTCAGCGCGCCGCTCCCGACGGCTTCCTCGTACGTCGGGATCGACTTCCAGACGTGCTCCTGCGCCGCGTCCTCTACGAGCAGCGAGGCGCGGACGGCGTCGAGGAAGAGCGCGTTCGCAGACTCGACCGCGAGGACGCCGATCTGCTTCGAGAGATCCATCGTGACGGTGCCGCCGGCGGCCGCGACGAGCTGGAGCGCCGCGTCGTGCGTGCCCGCCAGGTCGAAGCCCGTCTCGGTCGCCGTGCCCGCGAGGACGACGGTGTAGCGCGTCGTGCCGGTGCTCGCGCCCGCGGTTCCGAACGGCATCGCGAGGATCGCGGCCGCCAGGACGATCAGGCCGAGCTTGAACCTGTTGATCATCTCCGTCTCCCGTACTCGTGGTGGTCGGAAGGGCCCGCCCCCGCCAGGGAGCGGGCCGTTCCTCTGCGCGGTCGACGCAGACCGCTAAGGCGAGCTACTTCTTGTCGTACGTCTGGAAGCGTCCGGTGTACGCCGTCGGGCCGTTGATCCGTCCGTAGACGCCGACGGTCCACGTCCCCGGCGTCGGAGACGTCACGGCGACCGCGCGGTGGCTCACCGACCCGATGTCGAGGAGAGCCGCTGAGACGGCCGCCTCCTGGCAGTTCGGGTCATAGAGCACGAGGTAGATGAGCTGCGTCGGATCACCCCACTCGAGCTCGGCGTAGGCGACGTCCGCACCCGCTCCGACGGTGAACTTGTGGTGGTTGAGCAGCCCCGTCGTGTCCGGGCACTCCCTCAAGGCCCAGCTGTTCGTGAGGAGGACGGTGCCGGCGTACTCGGTGCTGCTCGTGAGGCTGAACTGCGGCGTCTTGCCGTTGATCGCGGGCGGCCAGTGGATCTTCCCCTTCTCCGCCGCCTGGACCGCCTCGAGCGCGTCGAGGTGGCCGAGGCCGACTTCGAAGAGCTCGTAGGTCGGCATGTCGTCCGCGGAGCCCTCGAGGATGTCGATCACGTTCTGCGGCGTCAGCCCGGGCCGCGCTTCGAGCATCAGCGCGACGACGCCCGCGACGTGCGGCGTCGCCATGCTGGTCCCTGAGGCGACCGTGTAGAACACGTTCGGGTCGTCGTCGGCACCTGCTCCCGCCATCACGACCGCCTGGCTCGACTTCGCGGCGTTGATGTCCTGGCCCGGAGCCGCCAGCGTCGGGCGATAGATGCCCGTGTTCGTGCGCTGCGCCTCCTTGCGGTCCCAGTTGCCGCCGAGCCGCCCGCGCGAGCTGAAGTCGGCGAGCTTCAAGTCCTTCGTGCCGGCGGCGACGCTGATCACCCACGGCGAGACGGCGTACTGGTTCAGCGTGTTCGGGCCGCCCGAGTTGCTCGCAGCGAACACCACGCTCACGCCGGCGTCGTAGAGCGCCTTCGTCGCGACGTTGATCGGGTCGTCCGGGTTGTAGTCGCACCCGTCACACGAGCCCCACGAGTTGCTGCTGACGCGGATGTTCTTCTCGGGGTGCGCGAGGATCCAGTCGAAGCTCGCGAGCGCGTAGCTGTCGAGCAGGAACGCTCCGACGTCCGTCTTGAAGCTGTAGATCTTCGAGCCCGGTGCGACGCCGCTGTAGCGCCCACCGCTCGCGGTTCCAAGCCCGCCGATCGTCGACGAGACGTGCGTCCCGTGGCCATACGTGTCGCCGGTGGCCGCCGGCGCGAACGTCATCGGCTCTCGGTCGAAGGGGTTCCCGGCGAGCGCGTAGCCCTCGACCTTCGTCCCGTTCGGCAAGTCGGGGTGGAGCGCGTCCGTCCCCGTGTCGATGACGGCGACGCCGATGCCGGCGCCCGTGTACGGCTGCTTCAGCCCGGAGCCGGCGCGAACGTCGTCCGCCTTGATCAGCGCGACGCTCTCGTCGAGCAGGATCTTGTTGCGCTCGTCGTGCCAGAGACTTCGCGTCTCGGGCCATGCTGCGACCTCGCGCACCTGGGCCGCCGTCAGGGTCGCGAACGCGACCGGGAGCTTCGCGAGCTTCGTCGCGCCGACACCGAGCGTGTCGATCCGGCTCACACCGTCGTAGCTGTCGAAGGTGACGATCGTCTGGAACGCGCTGGTGTCGGCCGCCGTGGCGAGCCAGCTTGCGAGCGGGGCGGAGAGCGTCGCTCCGGACGCCTGTGCCGTTGCAGGGCTGCTCTGGACGAGCGCGCCCGGCACGAGTGCCAGCGACGCGAGCAGCGCAACGAAAGTTGCGAGCAATCGACCGCGCATACAACCTCCTGCGAAATGCGTTAGGGGAAGAAGCGCGGGGATTTTTCCACGCTAATGCGCCGGAATACAGCCGCTTTCGACGACTGATCGATCAGTCAATTTTGACTGACTATTCAATCGCGGAAGGCTCGCTCAGGTTGCAGCTCGACTGCGGGCAAGCTTCGCGCGCGTTCCTCGCGCTTGTAAAGATCGTGTAAGGTCAGCGCCCGTTCGCGGAGGCAGCCACGAGCCCGACCGTCAGCACCGCGGCCACGGCCTCCGCTGCCTGCCCGACCTCGGCGTCGCTGTCCGGCGCCCGTCCCATCACCCACGCCGTCAGCATCTGCTCGAGCGCGCCGTACACGATCGTCGCGGCGAGGCGCGGCGGGACGCCGTCCCGGAACTCGCCGCTCTCCTGGCCGCGCCGGATGATCCGCTCGAGCGCGTCGTACGCGTGGCCGATCTCCTCGATCTCCTCCTGGAGGTGCGGGCTGCGCGCCACCTCGCGCACCAGCACGCGGATCCGGTCGGGATCGCGCTGCCACGACCGCAGCACGATCCCAGCGACGCGGCGGATCTGCTCGGCTGCCGGCTCCGACGACTGCTCGACGTCTCCGAACAGGTCGAGCATCCGCGTCCACGTGTGCCGGAAGATCGTCTCCAGGACCTCCTCCTTCGAGGAGAAGTAGTGGTAGAGGAGCCCGTGTGCGACACCCGCCTCGGCTGCGATGTCGCCGACGCGACAGGCGTGGTAGCCCTTCCGCGCGAAGACGCGGACCGCTGCGTCGAGGAGAACGCGGCGCTTGTCCTGCGCGACTGCTCGGGCTTCAGCCACGCGCGGAGTGTAGGTCAGACGTCGCGGTAGCGAGCCTGGACGAAGCAGAACAACGCGTAGGCGAAGAGCCCGGCGGCGACGAGCCCGAGCAAGAGGTCGCCCTGCGGCTGCTGCGCGACCTTGCTCAGCGCGCCGTCGAGGCCGATCGCCTCCTTGGGGTCGTACTGCCATGCCGCGCGGGCGACGAAGAACCCGATCAGCGCGAACACGAGCCCCCGCGCGGCGTGGCCGGCGACGCCGAGCACTGTGTAGGCGCGATCCTCGGCCGCCTCCATTCGCTCGGTCGCGAGGTTCTTCCGGAACCTCTGCGTGAAGCTGCGGTACGCGTTGTACGCACCCACGCCGAGGATCGCCAGGCCGACCGCCAGCACGAGCCACCGCCCGAGCGGCACGTCGAGGACGCGCGCCGTCCACTTGTCCTCGTCCGGGCCGCCGCCGCTTCCGGCGTCGACGACGATCGCGATCGTCGAGATGCACAGGCCGGTGTAGAGCGCGCCCTTGCCGAGCTGCCCCGCGCGCTTCGCCAGTCCGCGCGCGTCTTCCCCGTCCTCGCCTCGGTCGAGGAAGCCCTGGACGAACCGCCACACGGCGTAACCGGCGAAGGCGAGCGCGAGCAGGACGAGCGAGGACCGGCCCAGCGGCTCGCGCGCGACGGACCGGAGCGCACCCTGGCGGTCGGGCGTCTTGCCGCCCCCGGCGAACGCGACCTGGAGTGCGATCAGCGACACGAGCGCGAAGGACGCGCCCTTGCCTACGAGGCCGAGGCGCCCCGCGCGCTCGACCCACGCGCTGTCGCGCACGTCACGGCCTTTCACGGAGCGCTCACCCCCTGAAGCTCCCGTAGCCGCAAGCGCGCGAAACCCTCGCTTGGCCACTCGCCGCTACACTGCGCCTGCTTCCGGCGCATTCGTCTAGTGGCCTAGGACACCGCCCTCTCACGGCGGCGGCACGGGTTCGAATCCCGTATGCGCCTCTTAGTGCTGCGTCAGCTCCGCGAGGAGCGGGCGCGTGTCGAGCGGGTCGAAGCCGAGCCGCGCGGCGATCTCCTCGCTCGTCGGCCGCGTCCCCTCGGCGAAGAGCGCGCGCAGCCGCTCACCCGTCTCGGGGCGGCGCCACCAGTCGTCGCCGATCTCCTCGACGAGATGGCTCCGCAGCTGCGCGGCGCGGATCCACGCGCGCAGGTAGTCCGCGGAGTAGAAGCCGGCGTCCATGTCGGCGAGGTACGCGTCGCTTCGGTACCGGATGCCAGTCGCCGCCGTGAGCCGCTCCTCGTACCCGTCCGCCGTCCCGCCGTCGGCGTCGAACCGCGACCAGAACTCGAGCTCGAACCGGAGCTTCGCGGTGTAGCGCCGGTAGAGCAGCGCCTCGAGAAACGTCGTCGCCTCCGCGTTTTCCGCTGCCTCCGCGTCCGCGAGCCCGAAGTGCTCCGCGTGCCACGCGGGCTCGCGCGAGATCGCCTCGCAGATGTACGAGTAGATCTCCGTCAGCGCGTGGTCGCGCGAGAGCCGGCGGAAGGTGTACGGCAGTGAGGGGTCGCAGCCGGCGTAGTGGAGCGCGTGCCCCGCCTCGTGCAGGAAGGCCTGGTAGTCGTGGAGCCCTCCCTGGGCCCGCGTGATCAGGTGCACGACCTGCGGCGGATCCGAGGCGATCACGCATGCGCGCGGCGACTTCTGAGGTCGGTCGTCCAGGTCCAGCCGGATGTTCTGGTCGTTCGCGAGGTCGAACCCGAGTGCGCGCAGCGACGCGACGCAAACCTCGACGCCGCGTTCGCGCGTGTAGATCCAGTCGAGCGGCGAGAGGCGGCGCATGTAGGCGACGTGGCTCGAATTCGGCACCTCGTCGCGCTCCGGGCCCAGGAGCCGCTCGAACCAGCGGGTGCGCATGCGCCGCCACGCCTCGGTGGCCGCGTCGCTCGCGCTCGCGAGCGCCTGCTCGAGCTCCGCGAGCGAGATCCCCTTCTCCTGCTCGTTCCGCCGCACGGCATCCGGCTCGCCCGAGAGCTCCCCCTCGAGCTCGTGCGACACCCGGAGCAGCTCGAGCCGTTCGTCGTTGAACTCGGCCGACGCGGTCGCGTAGAGGTCGCCGAGCTCCTCGCGGTCACCGTACGCCTCGAGCACGGCGAGCCGCGCCTGCGCGGTTCGCAACGGCAGCTCCTCGCCGCGAAAGCTGACGCGCGCGCGCAGGATCGCGTTCTCGAGCGCGTCGTCGCGCTCGGCGAGCTCAGCGGTCACGAGCCCGGCCTCGCACGTCTTCCGGAGCCGGTAGAGGCGCTCCCGCTCGTCGCCGTCCGCGCGCTCCTCGGCCTCCCGCAGCCCGTCGAGCTGCGCGCGGCTGAACAGGTCCGCGTAGCGCGCGACGATCGCAGCCTGCTCCGAGACTTCCTTCTCGCCGACGCGCACCGCGCGCCCCTCCTCGGAGCGCTCGAACAGGTAGCTCTGGAGCCGCGACTCGAACTCGGCCGGCGTGCGGATGGTGGCGACGCTCACGGACGCGGAAATCTAGCGGGAGCCGGCGCCGAGGAGCTTCTGCACCGTGTCCTTCAGCTCGTCGAGCGTGAACGGCTTCCCGATGACGGCGTCGGCGCCGGCGCGGACGATGTCCGCGCGCTCGGCCGTGCCCGTGAGCATCGCGACCGCGACGTCGGGACACGACTGCTTCAGCTCGTCGAGAAAGGCGACGCCGTCGTCGCTGCCCACGTGCACGTCGAGGAGCACGACCCCGACGGCGTCGTCGGCGAGCTCCACCCGCGCGTCGGCGAGCGTCGAGGCCTCGCGCACGATGAAGCCATCCAACTCGAGGTTGAGTCGGCAGAGAAGCCGAATAGACGGGTCGTCGTCGACGACGAGAACGGTGCCCCGGGCGACCACCGAGGCCGCGAGTCTACGCGACGGCTCGCCGTATCCGTGAGCGCCGCTGAGGCGTTTAAGGATTGAAAATGACAAACGCTCGCCATCATCCGCAGAACTGCCCGTCCGCCGCCCTCGAGTCCGCGATGAAGGCGCAGGTCCCGGCGGAGCACGTTCCGCTGCCGACGGCGCACTTCCGCCGCCGCGCGTGGCTCGAGTTCCAGCGAGCGATCGACCCGCTCGCACCGCCGAAGCCGCTGCGTCAGCACGAGCACTGAGCGCGTAGCACCTCGCCGGCGGCGGCGGCGGCAGGCGGCGGACACGGGACTATCTTGCCGGGGTGCTTCTCGGGGCTCATGTCTCGTGCTCCGGCGGCATCCACACGGCGATCGACCGCGTGGAGTCGTTCGGCGGCGACGCGGTGCAGCTCTTCACGCAGAGCCCTCGCACGTGGCGCGCGACGAACCACGATCCGGCGAACTTCGAGCGCTTCCGCCAGCGCCGCGACGAAGCCGGCATCGGAGGTGTCCTCTGCCATGCCCTCTACCTCGTCAACCTCGCGAGTCCCAATGGCGAGTTCTACGAGAAGTCGCTCGAGGCGATGCGGAACACGATCCGCGTGGCGTGCGCCATCGGCGCCGACGGCGTCGCGTTCCACGTCGGGTCACACCTTGGCGCGGGGCTCGAGGCGGGGCTCGAGCGCGCGGTGCCCGCGCTCGAGGAGCTGCTCGAGCTCTGCAGCGAGCGGACGTGGCTGCTCGTCGAGAACTCCGCCGGCGCGGGCGGGACGATCGGTCGCTCCGTAGCGGAGCTCGCGACCGTTCTCGACCGCCTGGGCCGGCATCCGCGGCTCGGCATCTGCCTGGACTCCTGCCACCTCTTCGTGTCCGGGTGCGACGTGACCGACCCCGACACGCTGACGCGCACGCTCGAGGATCTCGACGCGAGGATCGGGCTCGACCGGCTGCGCGCGCTGCACGTGAACGACGCCGCCGCACCGCTCGGTTCGAACCGCGACCGCCACGCGAACATCGGCGAAGGCCTCCTCGGCGAGAAGCTCGGCGTCTTCCTGGGGCACCCCGACCTGCAGGGGCTACCCGCCGTGCTCGAGGTTCCGGGCCGCGACGGGAAGGGCGCAGACGCGGACGAGGTGAGGAAGCTGAAGGAGCTCCACGCCCGCTGGGCATGAACCGGCGCACTTTCGGCACCCGCGCGTCACGGACACGTACGCCCCCGCCCGCTACCGTCTCCAGCGGGGATCGCGGGTGGCCCCACCCTTAAGGGCGGGGGGTGCGCTTCGGCGGCGGCGCGGCCGCCTCAGGAAGAGGCGTCGAGCTGCGCGATCACGCGGAACGTCGGGCGACCGGCGGGGAGCTCGTGGAACTCGGGATTCACGCACCCGAGCTCGCCGCTGCGTGCCTCGTAGCAGCTCTCGACCTCCGTCCGGCACATCGGCAGGGGGCGGCGGCTCGCGCGGATCGCGCCGAAGCCCTCCCGCTTCGCCTCCGCCGCGCGGAGCAGGTCGAGGTCGATCTCGACCGCGTACACCTTCTGCATGCAACCGATGTACGTGTGCCCGTGGTCCTCGTACGCGTAGAGGAACGGGCACGCGCGCGCGACGCACGCCGATGGGTAGACGACCTTGTCGCAGTGCACGTCGCAGCGCCGGCACTCGATCTCGTCCTGCGGCCGCAGCGGGAGCTCGACGGGCGACTTCGCCGCTGCGCGCGAGGGTTCCATAGAAGGATTTTGAGCGAACGCTTCCGCGCGCCGCAAGACTTGACTTTGCGGCGGTTTCCGAGTAGTCGCGGCTAGGTCTCGCCGTTCAGGCGGCGGACGACGTTGAGGACGTCCATCTGCGTGAAGGCCTCGAAGTCGGGCTCGCCGCCCTCGGGATGCTCGTCCGCGCGGAACCAGAGCGCGAGCACCGTCGTCATCCCCAGCTCGGCTGCGCCGCGCACGTCCTCGTAGCGGCGGTCTCCGACGAACACCGTCCGCTCGGCCTCGACTTCGAGCTCCTCGAGCACGCGTTCGAAGATCAGCGGATGCGGCTTCCGCTTCCCTACCTCGGAGGAGAAGACGGCAACGTCGAGCCGCTCGGCGAGGCCCATCTGCTCGAGATCGCGCCGCAGCAGCCAGCCCGGGTCGAACGCGTTCGAGACGAGCCCGAGCTTCAGCCCGCGCGCGCGCAGCGACTCGAGGAGGGCATGCGAGTGTGCGGCGAGCCGCCGGGCCGGGTCCCACGCCGCGTGCTCGGCCTCGAGGAACCGCGCGAGTTCGTCGTCGTCGATCTCGACGCCGAAGTCGCCGAGGAGCTGCCGTACGAGACCCGGGTACTCGAGCTCGTCGATCGTGCCGGGCGCCCAGAAGAGCGGCTCGTAGCGCTCGCGGAAGTGCGCGGCGACGGCGTGCGAGTCGGGCAGCCCGTCGCGGCCGATCGCCTCGAGCCCCGCCCGATGCCCGGCGTCGATCAGCTCGCTGTCGTAGACGAACTGCATGAGCGTGTCGCCCCAGTCGAAGAGGACTGCGTCCACCATCGCGCTCGGTAGGGTAGTCGCGTGGCGCGGAGGATCCTCTGGAGCTCGCTCGCGCTCGCGCCGCTCACGATGCTCGTCCACTACGGCTTCCACGTCGGTGAGACGGCCGAGTTCGTGCTTGCCGCGGCGGCGCTGATCCCGCTCGCCTGGCTGATCGGCGAGGCGACCGAGCACGCCGCGCACCACGGGGCCTGGCATCGGCGGCTTCCTCAACGCGACGTTCGGGAACGCGCCCGAGCTGATCATCGCGCTCCTGGCCGTGCGCGCGCTCGAGTTCGAGGTCGTGCGCGGCTCGCTCACCGGGAGCGTGGTCGGAAACCTCCTGCTCGTGCTCGGCTTCTCGCTCCTCTTCGGCGGCCGCGGGGCACTCGACCGCCAGTCGACGTTCGTCTCGCTTGCGCTCGTCGCCCTCGCCGTGCTGCTCTTCCTGATCCCGGCGATCCCGGCGTTCGAGGGCGATCCCGAGCGGCGCGAGATCGCCAAGCTCTCGATCGCGCCTGCCGGGATCCTGCTCGTCGTGTACCTCGCAGTGACGTATCTCTCGCTGCGGAGGCACCGGCAACTGCACGTCTCGGACGAGCCGGAGGAGATGCGCGCGTGGACGCTCCGCACCGCGCTGCTCGTGCTCGGGCTCGCCACGACGGTGACAGCCGTGATCGCGGAGATCCTCGTCGGCTCCGTGAACACGTTCGCGGCGCAGTCGGGGCTGAGCGAGTTCTTCGTCGCGGCGGTGATCATCGCCATCGTGGGCAATGCCGCGGAGCACGGCGGCGCGGTCGTCGTCGCCGCGCGCGGGAAGATCAAGCTCGCCGCGGAGATCGCGCTGGCTTCGAGCGCGCAGGTCGCGGTCTTCCTCGTCCCCACCGTCGCGCTCCTGGCGTGGCTGATCGAGCCGCTCGCCCTGTCGTTCCGGCCCGTCGAGCTCGTCGTGCTCGCCGGGGCGGTGGTCGGGACGACGCTCCTGCTCGCGCGCGGCGAGTCGAGCCGCTGGCGCGGCGTCGTCCTGATCGCGATGTACGCCGCCGCAGCCGTTGCGTTCTTCGTGGCCGGCGACCGCTGAGCGAGAAGAGTGCGGAAAACCGTATTGCCCGTCGGGCCGTGGCACCGTACGGTCGTCTCATGACTGAAGTCGTGACGGTCGAACGAGAGCGCGCCGGCGCGGGCGACCCCGTCGTCGACGCGCGCGACGTCACGCGCCGCTACGGCGCGGGCGACACGGCGGTCGACGCGCTGCGCGGCGTCTCGCTCGGGGTGGATCCGGGGCAGCTGATCGCGGTCATGGGCCCCTCCGGCTCGGGCAAGTCGACGCTGATGCACATCATGGCCGGGCTGGACAAGCCGACGTCGGGCGAGGTCACGATCGCGGGCACGAGCATCGGCACCCTCTCCGACACCGAGCTGACCAAGCTGCGCCGCCGGCACATCGGCTTCGTGTTCCAGTTCTTCAACCTGCTCCCGATGCTGACGGCGGAGGAGAACATCGAGCTGCCGCTCTCGCTCGCGGGCCGAAAGGCGGAGGGCGCGTTCTTCGAGGACCTGCTCGAACGCGTCGGCCTCGCGGACCGGCGCACGCACCGGCCGGCGGAGCTCTCGGGCGGGCAGCAACAGCGCGTCGCGATCGCGCGCGCGCTCGTCAGCCGCCCTACGGTCGTCTTCGCGGACGAGCCCACCGGCAACCTGGACTCGCGGACGAGTGGCGAGATCCTCGAGCTGATGCGCGACGCGGTCGAGACCTACGGCCAGACGACGGTGATGGTCACGCACGACGCACGCGCGGCCTCGATCGCCGACCGGATCCTCTTCCTCGCCGACGGCCTGATCGTGCGCGACATCGGCAGGTCCGACGCGAGCGAGATCCTCGCGGCGATGAACGAGCTCTCCGACCGGTGATCCGCGTAGCGCTGAAGGGCCTCGCCGGGCGCAAGCTCCGGACGCTGCTGACCGCGCTCGCGATCGTCCTCGGCGTCGCGATGGTCAGCGGGACGTATGTGCTGACGGACACGATCCAGAAGGCGTTCGACGCGATCTTCACGGAGTCGTATCGCGGCACGAGCGCGGTCGTCACCGGGCGAACGGCGTTCAGCGCGGGCGAGCAGAACGGGGAGATCGGCGCCGTGTCGTTCCCGGAGACGCTTCTCGCGCGCGTCCGCACCCGCCCCACCGTGGACGCCGCGATCGGCGGCGTGGCGGACGAGACACAGCTGCTCGGGCGCGACGGCGAAGTGATCACGAGCGGCGGCGCGCCGAACCTCGGCTTCAGCGTCGACCCGACGCAGCCGCGCTTCAACGCGCTGACGCTCACGAGCGGCGGGTGGCCGCGTGCGGGCGAGGTCGCGATCGACGAGGCGACGGCGGACGAGCAGGACTACGCCGTCGGCGACACGATCGGCGTCTTCGCCGCCGGGCCCGTGGAACGGATGCGGATCAGCGGCATCGTCCGCTTCGGCGCCGTCTCCTCGATCGGCGGCGCGACGCTCGCGGCGTTCGACCTCCCGACCGCGCAGAAGCTGTTCGGCAAGGAGGGACAGCTGGACCAGATCCGGATCGCGGCGCGCGAGGACGTCTCGCCGGCGGAGCTCGTGGCCGACGTCAGGAAGGTCTTGCCCCCGACGGCGCAGGTGCGTACCGGCAGCTCGCAGGCTCGAACCGAGGCGCAGGGGACGAGCGAGTTCATCGGCTTCCTCCAGAAGTTCCTGCTCGCGTTCGGCGGCATCGCCCTCTTCGTCGGCAGCTTCGTGATCGCGAACACGCTGTCGATCACGATTGCGCAGCGGACGCGCGAGTTCGCGACGATCAGGACGCTCGGCGGCTCGCGGCGGCAGATCCTCTGGTCGGTCGTGCTCGAGGCGCTCGTGATCGGCGTCCTGGCATCGCTCGTCGGTCTCTTCCTCGGGCTCGCGCTCGCGAAGGGCTTGAACGCCGTCTTCGTCCACTTCGGAATCGATCTTCCGAACACCGGCCTCGTCTTCGCGACGCGGACGATCGTCGTGTCGCTGCTCGTCGGCATCGGCGTCACGGTCCTCGCCAGCCTGCGGCCGGCGCTCAGGGCGACGCGCGTGGCGCCGATCTCGGCGGTGCGCGAGGGCGCGACGCTCCCGCCCGGGCGGCTCGCGCGGCTTCGGCCCGTCGGCGCGCTCCTGCTCGCGGGCGGCGGCCTCGCGGCGCTCCTGTTCGGGCTGTTCCGCGACGGGCTCGGGACGGAGCTGGTGCTGCTCGCGATGGGCGGCGGCGCGCTGCTCGTCTTCTTCGGCGTCGCACTCTTCGCAGCGAAGCTCGTGCGGCCGCTCGCGGGCACGCTGGGGTGGCCGTCGAGCCGGTTCGGCGGTGTCGCCGGACGGCTGGCGCGCGACAACGCGCGGCGGAATCCCGCGCGCACCGCCTCGACGGCGGCCGCACTGATGATCGGCCTCGCGCTCGTCACGCTCGTGGCCGTGCTCGGCCAGGGCATCCGGTCGACGTTCACGGACTCGGTCGAGGCGCTGTTCGTCGCGGACTACGCGCTGACGGCGCAGAACAACTTCGGCTCGCTGCCCGTCGCGGTCGGCGAGGCCGCCGCGAAGAGCCCGGGCGTGGAAGCCGCGGCCGGAGTCCGCTCGGGTGAGGCGCGCGTCGCGGGCAAGACCGAGTGGATCACCGCCGTGGATCCGGACATCGCGCAGCTCATCGACGTCGAGTGGGCGGAGGGATCGGCAGCCGTTCCGGCACAGCTCGGGCGCGACGGCGTCTTCCTGGACGAGGACTACGCGACGAAGCGCCGGCTGTCGATCGGGTCGCCGCTGAAGCTGCTGACGCCGACGGGTCGCCGCCTTCAGCTGAAGGTCGAAGGCGTCTTCGACCCGCCGCCGGGGGGCTCGCCGTTCGGCGCGATCACGATGTCGAGCACGCTCTTCGACGCGTCGTACCCGCAGCCGAAGAACCAGATGACGTTCCTGAACACGCGCGGCGGCGTCTCGGAGGAGAACACGCGCGCCCTCGAGGCGGCGCTGAAGCCGTTCCCGAACGCGAAGGTGCAGACGAGGCAAGACTTCATCGACGCGCAAGCCGAGGCCCTGGGGCAGATCCTGAACATCCTCTACGTGCTGCTCGCTCTCTCGGTCGTCGTCAGCCTCTTCGGAATCGTCAACACGCTCGTGCTGACGGTCTTCGAGCGCACGCGCGAGCTCGGGATGCTGCGCGCCGTCGGCATGACGCGACGGCAGGTCCGGCGAATGATCCGGCACGAGAGCGTCGTCACCGCGCTCATCGGCGCCGCGCTCGGGATCGCGCTCGGCGTTCTCTTCGGCGCGCTCCTGATCGCGCGCGTCGACTTCATCGAGTTCGCGTTCCCGGTCTTCTCGGTAGTCCTGTTCACGCTCGCCGCGATCGCGGCCGGGATCGTGGCGGCGATCCTGCCGGCGCGGCGAGCAGCCCGCCTGAACGTTCTCGACGCGCTCCAGTACGAGTAGCGCCGAGGACCCACCGCCGGCGGCGGACGAAATGCAGGAGGCACGACGCTTCTCAGATGAGGCGGTCCTCCTCGACCGCCTCACGCTCGACGACGTGTCCGCGCACGTAGCGGGCGAGGACGACGAGCACGCCCGCCGGTTCGGCTGGTTCCCAGCCCGCTCGAACGAAGAGACCGCGCGAGCCGCGATCCTCCGCTGGGAGCACGACTGGAGATCCGGCGGCCCGACCCGCACGTTCGCGATACGAGACGCGTCGACGCGCACGCTCGTCGGCGGCTGCCAGGTTCGGCTGCGCGAAAAACAGATGGCGGAGCTCTCGTACTGGGTCTTCCCCCAGCACCGGCGGAAGAGCTACGCGGTGCGCGCGGTGCGGCTCGCCTGCAGATTCGCGTTCTCGGAGCTCGCGATCGAGCGGATCGAGGCGTACGTCCAGCCGGACAACGTCGCGTCGCGGCGGGTTCTCGAGCGAGCTGGCTTCGTGGAGGAGGGCATAGCGCGCGCCCGCGAGCGCACCGCGACCGGCGACCGCTGGGACATGGTGCTGTACTCGCTGCTCCCCGCGGACGTCGACGACTTCGCGGGCGCGGCCGAGCGGCGTCCCGCGGAGTAGCCGCGCGCGCTACTCGGGTGCCGGCCGTGCGTTGTGAAGGCGGATCCCGCCGAACTCGAGCGTCGACGCGATCACCCGGTTCCAGAGCGGCCACAGGTTCGGCACGATCCGCAGCTCGATCTCCGCCTCCGCGTGCAGCGCGAGCAGGTCGCCGAGCTCCACGAGCTCGAGGGGCGCGACGCTCTCGCGGCTCACCCAGTAGCCGCCGACGCTCTCGTGCGGCCCGAACGTCGCCTCCGGCATCCGGTACGCGAGCACCCGTGCGCGGCGGAACCGCGAGAGCCACTCCCCCTCGATCGCGTGCACGCGTCGGCGAACGCCTTCGAGGAAGCGCTCGACGTCCTCGTCGGTCGTGCTCTCGCCGGGCCAGAAGGTCGCGCGCGGGCACTCGCGCGGGAACCAGAACATCGGCAGGTGCCGCGTGTCGACCGCCAGACGAGCGCCTCGTCCTCGTCCGCCGTCGCGCTCCGGTGCGGGTCGAAGCGCATTATCCCCTCCTCCTCGCTGACGTGCCACAGCGCGTGCGGTCCTTCGCCGACGTATGGAGGCGCGGGCGCGCGCACGCCTGTCAGCCGAACGTCGTCGGCTCGCGCGTGAACGGGTAGGTCGCCCAGTAGAGCTTCACAACGTCGCCGCGCTCGTCGCGGACGACGCGCAGCAGCTCGCCCCGCTCGCGTCCGGAAACCGTCCGGAACCTGTCGGCGCCGTCGGGCGCGAACCCTGCGGGCGGCGTCGACGGCGGCGCGCCCGCGAACACGGCCTCGAGTCTCCCGTTACGGTAGCGGAAGACGAACTCGTGACCCTCGGACCACCAGCGGCCGAGGAGCGGCGCGATCTCCTCCGGAGCCGGCGGGCCCGCGCGCCACGGCTCCGTCTCCGGCAGCAGGAGCTCGACGGCCTTCTCGGTCAGCAGCAGCCCGGTCGGATCGCCGGGCGGCGGCGAGCCGTTGTTCGTCAGCACGGCGGAGCCGATGCGCTCGCGGCGCGAGTAGCTGAGCGAGGCGATGAACCCCGGCATCGCTCCCGTATGGCCGCCGAAGACGCGGTCACCGCGGCGGAAGAGCTCGATCCCGAGTCCCCAGCCGAGCTGCCACGTCTCGGGATCGGCCATCACCTGGAACTCGTGCATCTCCGTCGCCGTCTCCGGCCGCAGGACGGCCGGATCGGGGTCGCTGAGGAAGCGGCCCCAGCGGCAGAGGTCGGGAGTCGTGCTCCAGAGCTGCCCGGCCGCGCCCACGCCCCACGTCTCGAGGTCGGGCTCGCGGCGGACCGTGTCGCTGTAGGGCTCGACGAAGTACCCGCGCGCGCGCGGCTCCGTCGGCGCCCAGGTCGTCCGCGTCAGCCCGACCGGGCCGAGCAGCCGCTCGTCCATGTACTCGCGGTACGGACTTCCCGAAACGCGCTCCACGACCTCCCCGAGCAGCGCGAACGCGAGATTCGAGTAGTGCCAGTGCGACCCGGCGGGCAGGACCTGCTCCGCCTCGCCGAGCTGCTCGAGCAGCTCCTCGCGCGTCGGCGCGCGGAGCGTCTCCCAGATCTCCCCTGGCGGCTCCCGCTGAAGTCCGGAGAGGTGCGTGAGGAGCCCGCGCAGCGTCGGCTGCGGGTGCGCGCTCTCCGGAACGTGCACGCCGAGCGAGTCGTCGAGCGCGAGCTTGCCCGCGTCGCGCAGCTGCATGATCGCGACGGCGGTGAACGTCTTCGTGATCGAGCCGATCCGGTACTGCGTCTCGGGCGTCGCCTCGACGGCGCCGTCCACGTCGGCGAGCCCGACCGTGCCGGACCACACGACGTCGTCGCCGCGGAAGACGGAGGCGGTGACGCTCGGCAGCCGGCGCTCGGCCTGCGCGCGGCGGAGGATCCGGCTGAACTCGTCCGTGCCGCTTCTAGTGATGCTGTCGAGCTTCTGGGTCGGGTGCACCAAGCGAGAGACCGTACGCGGCCGCAGCGAAGGCTGGGGGCCTTCGCAAGGGCGAGGGCGGGCTTTGGCGCCGCGTGATCACGGTCCAGAAGCCGACGTGCATTGCTAGAAGCGGCACTTGCTAGGCGGCAACGCCGGCGCGGACGCCGAGCGCCCGCGGGATCGCCTCGACGGCACGCTCGATGTCGTCGTCCGTGATGCCAAGGTGAGTGACGGCGCGCAGCACGCGCGCGTGTACCGTCGCGGAGAGCCCGACGCCCTCCTCGGCGAGGCGGCGGACGGCCTCGGCGCGATCGAGGTCGAGCTGCGCGAGGTCGAGCTGCACGAAGTTCGTCTCCACCTGCTCGAGGTCGACCGGAAGTCCCGCCTCGTGCAGCCCCTCGGCGAGCCGTCGCGCCCGCGCGTGGTCGTCGGCGAGCCGGTCGACGTGGTGCTCGAGCGCGTAGACGCCCGCCGCGGCGACGATCCCGGCCTGGCGCATCGCGCCGCCGAAGAGGTGCTTGTTCCGCCGCGCCTTCGCCATCAGCTCGTGCGAGCCCGCGAGCAGCGCGCCGAGCGGACAGCCGAGGCCCTTCGAGAGGCAGAGCGTGACCGTGTCGAAGTTGCGGCCGATCTCCGCCGGGCTCACCCCCGTCGCGACGGCCGCGTTCATCAGCCGCGCGCCGTCGAGATGGAGCGCGAGGTCGAGGACGCGGCAGACGTCGGAGAGGCGCTGGATCTCGTCGAGCGGCCACACGCGCCCCCCCGAGCTGTTGTGCGTGTTCTCGACGGAGACGATGCGCGTGCGCGGCCAGTGCGGGCTCGTCCGCTCGCGCACCGCGGCGCGCACCTGGTCGACGGTGAAGCGGCCGGCGCGGGCGGGCAGCCCACGCGTGACGAGCCCCGAATGGAAGGCGGGCCCGCCGACCTCCGCGATCAGCACGTGCGAGTTCTCCTCGGCGAGCAGCTCGTCGCCGGGCTCGGTCTGGATCCGCAGCGCGATCTGGTTCGCCATCGTCGCCGTCGGGAGGAAGATGGCCTCCTCCTGCCCGAGCAGCCCCGCACCGCGCTCCTCGAGCTCCAGCACCGTCGGGTCCTCGCGCTTCTGCTCGTCGCCCACGACGGCGACCGCGATCGCCGCGCGCATCTCGGGCGTCGGCTGCGTGACGGTGTCGGAGCGGAGGTCGATCACGACGCCCTCACGCTACCTTGCGCGAACGATGGATCTCGCGCTCCTGGAACAGACGCTGGGCTCACGCGGCGAGGCGCCGTACCGCGCGCGGCAGGTCTGGGAGTGGGCGGCGCGCGGTGCGAGCGGCTACGACGAGATGAGCAACCTTTCGGTTGCTCTTCGGCGCGCGCTCGCGGAGGAGGTGCCGTTCTCGACGCTGATGCTCGAGACGGAGTCGCACGCGCGCGACGGGACGGTGAAGGCGCTCTTCCGGACGCGCGAGGGACATCCGGTCGAGGCCGTGCTGATGCGCTTCCGCGACGGGCGGCGCTCGCTTTGCGTGTCGTCGCAGTCAGGCTGCCCGCTCACGTGCACGTTCTGCGCGACGGGCGCGATGCGCTTCGCACGCAACCTGACCGCGTCGGAGATCCTCGACCAGGCGCTCCACTTCCGCCGCATCGAGACCGTCGACCACTGTGTTTTCATGGGGATGGGCGAGCCGATGCTGAATCTCGACGGGGTGCTCGAGGCGGCGCGGCGCCTGCCCGACCTCGGCATCACCCATCGCCGCACGACGATCTCGACGGTGGGCTGGCTGCCGGGGCTGCGGCGCTTCGTCGACGAGGTGGAGGAGCCGATCCGGCTCGCGCTCTCCCTCCACGCGCCGGAGGAGGGGCTGCGGAGCCGGATCATGCCCGTGAACGACCGCTACCCGCTCGCGGACGTCCTCGCGGAGTGCCGCCGCTACTTCGAGCTCCGGCACCGGAAGGTCTTCGTCGAGTACGTGATGCTCGCGGCGTCAACGACGGCGCGGAACACGCGACGGCTCTCGCGAGGCTGCTCGACCGGGAGGTCTTCAAGGTGAACCTCATTCCGTACAACCCGACGGGGAACTTCTACAAGGGGCAGGCCTGGAAGGCAGCAGCCGCGAGGCAATCACGCGATTCAAGACCGTTCTTGACCGAGCGAGACTCCCGGCGACCGTTCGGCTGACCCGCGGTCGGGATATCGCCGCCGCATGCGGCCAGCTGGCCGCGCTGAAGCTGGGCTGACCGCTGACGTCGCCGTCGCAGGTTCATAGCGGGGGCACGATACGGACCCATTAGCGACCGAGCCGTCGCCCTCGAATCAGCCGTCCAGTGGCCAACATAGCGAGCGCGCTTGCTCGCCCGAAGTTCCTGTTTGACGACACCTATCCGGCATCAATCAGAGCGACCGCGCCGACAAGCACAGCGAGCTCGACTACCTCTATCGCTGCTCCCAGCGTGTCGCCGGTTACTCCGGCGAGCCAACGGCGGAAGCCTAAGCCGAGCAGCAGTAGAAAGCTGGCCGCACAAGCCGCAAGAATCGCCGCATCCGCTGCGCTTACGACGCACGCTATGGCGAGAGCCAGCCCCGCAGCCAGCGCTGCGCGGCCATGCCCTCCGCGGGTGAGCGAGCTTCCCGTGCCCGAACCGACACGCGCGTAGGGAAGCCATGCGGCCAGCACAACGGGCGCGGCGCGGGAGAGCGCTCCAGCAGCCACCATCACTGGGATGACGTGCTCGTCGTCGAGCAGCGCGGCTAGCGCGGTCGCCTTGATGAGCAGGCTGAGTGCGATCGCGACCGCGCCGTAGGACCCAATCGCGTGGTCGCGCATGATCTCCAGTGCGTGCTTGCGCGAACGCCCGCCCAGGCGTCGGCGGTGTCGGCAAGCGCGTCGACATGCAGCGCTCCGGTCAGCAAGACCTGCACTGCAAGCGCTAAAGCGACCGCGAGGAATGGCGGGAGCGTCCGGTCGAGAAGGACCGCTGTCGCGCCGATCATCGCTCCGATCGCGGCACCGACCAGAGGGAACACGAGCCCGGCACGGGCGACGTCCTCACCGTCGAAGTCGAACCAGCGCCCGACAGGGATACGGGTCAGGAAGGCGAGTGCGGCCGGCACCGCCCGGAGCTCGGCGGCGCCGTTTACGGTTGCTCCTCCAGCAGAGACGCGGAGGACTCGAGCTCGAGCGCTTGCCCTGCGACGAGGAGAAAGACCCGGTCGGCCGCTTCGGCCCAGATCGTGTTCACGCGGCCAAGGAGGTCGCGGTAGGCGCGTCCCAGCTCGTTGGCGGGCACGATGCCGAGCCCGACCTCGTTCGAGACGACGACCGTCAGACCGCTTCGCTGCGCCGCGGCACGAGCAGCGTTTCGCGCTTGCTCTTCAGCGTCGTCGGCGCCCAGACGCTCGAGTGCGTTCGCAGCCCAAAGCGTCAAACAGTCGAGGATGACGCAGCTCTCGCCGGGAATGCTTTCAAGCGTCTGCATCAGGTGAAGTTGCCCCTCGCATGTCTCCCACGTAGCGGGCCGCTCTGCGCGGTGGCGCTCGATGCGCTCCGCCATGTCGTCGTCACGGGCTTCTGCGGTCGCGATGAAGACCACCGGTGCGCTCTGGCGCTTGGCAAGACGCACCGCTAGCTCGGACTTGCCGCTGCGCGCGCCGCCGAGGAGGAGAACGAGCGCCATCAGGTGCAGAGCGCGGTCAACGCTCCGAGCAGGGCGAGATGGTCCTTGCGGGGACGGACGGCGACCCGCAGATAATCCTCGTCCAGGCCCGGGAACGAAGCCGCCGGACGAACCGCGAACCCGCGCCGGCGAAGGTCTTTGCACAGGTTTCGACCATCTCTCGCTTGCAGCAGAATGAAATTGGCCTCGGAGGGCCAAGCGCGTATCCGGGGCAGGCACCGCAAACCTTCGAGCAGCTCCGCGCGCGCCTCCGCGACCCGGACGGAGACGCGGCGCGGCGTCACTGCATCGTCGGCGCACGTAACGAGCGCCGCGCAGGCGAGCGCGTTCACGCTCCAGGGTTGTCGGCTTGCCGCTAGAACCTCGACAACCTCCGGCGGGGCGAGCAGGTACCCAGCGCGGATGCCGGGGAGCGACCAGAGTTTGGTCAGACTCCGCACGACGACGAGGCCCGGCAGGTCACTGCGCCGGGCGAGCGTCCCGCCCTCATCCACCACAAAGTCCATAAAGGACTCGTCGACGACGAGCAACCGCCGCTGCCGCGCAAGTGATGCGATCTGGTCCGGTCGATCGAGGCTCCCAGTTGGATTGTTGGGGTTGCCGAGCACGACGTGTTCCGCGTCCTCGGGGACATCCGTCGGGTCGAAGCTCCAACGCTCCGGATCTCTCGGGACCTGGACGACCTCGGCGCCAGCCGCGCGCAGCGCGGCCTCGGGCTCGGTGAAGCTCGGGTGAATGCAGGCGGCGAGCTTCGGGCGAAAGGCGTGGGCGAGCAACCAAAACGCCTCGCAGGCTCCGTTTAGCAGCAGCACCTCATCGACACTCCGGCCGTGTCGGGCTGCGATCGCTTCCCGCGCCGGGGACTCGTTTGGGTATGCCCGACTCTGCGAGAGCGCCTGCTCGAGCGCGGCTTCGAGCATCGGTGGACGCTCCGGCCAGACGTTGACCGCGAAGTCGAGCGTGCCCGGGCGCGCGATCGTGTCGCCGTGGGTGCGCAAGCTCACCTGCGCAGCCCCCAGGCGAGGAGCACGCAGCCGACGGCTGCGGAGGCGCTGACGAGTCGAGCGAGACGGACGGCTCGAGCGATGTCGCTCACGGCGGGGGCCGCTCCGACTCCCAGCATCGGTCGCCGTTCGGGTCCTGAGGAATAGCTGTTGAGGCCGCCGAGCCGGACCCCTAGCGCGCCCGCGAAGGCCCCCTCGACACGGCCTGCATTCGGGCTCGGGTGGGCTGCCCCGTCGCGCCAGGCCGACCGCCACGCGGCCTGCCGACTGCCGCCGAGTGCGGGTGCCCAGGCAACGGCGAGCATTGCACTCGCTCGGGCGGCAGGCCAGTTGGCGAGATCATCGAGCCGGGCCGCGGCCCAGCCGAAGTTCCGGTAGCGCTCGTCACGGTGGCCGATCATCGCGTCCAGCGTGTTCACGGCTCGGTACGCCGCGGCAGCTGGCACCCCGAGTAAGGCCGTCCAGAGGAGCGGTGCGACGACGGCGTCACTCGTGTTCTCCGCGACCGACTCGACGGCGGCCCGGCTCAGCTCGGGCGCGTCAAGAGTCGAGGGGTCGCGACCGACGAGGGTCGGCGCAAGCGCTCGCGCCCCGTCGAGCCGGTCGGCCTCGAGCTCGGCTGACAGCGCAAGAGTCGCGCGCTCGAGCGAGCGTCCCCCCAGCGTCGCCCAGACGACGCCCGCACGAAACAGGGTGCGACGAAACGGCCATCCAGCGAGCAGGCGGTCGACGGCCGTCGTCGCGATTCCAAGAGCGCCGACGAGCGCTGCGAGGTGCGCAAGCCCGGCCGGCCTGGTCGGTCGCCAAGTTCGTCGCTCGAGCGCGCTGGCGGCCTGACCGAATCCGGCAACCGGATGGAGCCGAGCAGGATCGCCGAGCGCCCTGTCGGCAACCCAACCGGCCGCAATCGCGCCCGCAACACCGCCGCGCATCAGCCGCTCGCAGTTCCGCCGGAGCGGGCCCGGTCGACGCCTGCCTCGTCGAAACGACGCATGTCCGAATGGAGCCGGGCGGCGAGGCCGACGAGCGGAAGCGCAAGCGCCGCCCCGCTCGCCTCACCGAGGCGCAGGCGCAGATCGAGCAGCGGCTCGAGGCCGAGTTCGCGCAGGACGAACCCATGGGCGGGCTCAGACGAGCGGTGGCCGGCGATCAGGTAGTCGCGGAGAGCAGGCTGCAGGCGGATCACGACCAGAGCCGCTACCCCAGTTCCGAAGCCGTCGAGGACGACCGGGCGGCCGGCAGCCGCCGCCCCGATGAGCGCGCCAACGAGGGCCGCGAACTCGAGACCGCCGACGCGCCGCAAGCAGTCGAGCGGGTCGCCCCGCCGGGGCCTGTTCGCCTCGAGGGCTGCCGTGACAGTGGCGCGTTTGCGCTCGAGGCCCTGAGAGTCGAGGCCGGTGCCCCGGCCGCAGACGCTTTCGGGGGAGAGGCCGGTGAGCGAGGCGAGGAGCGCGCTTGCGACTGTCGTGTTCCCGATTCCGATCTCACCCACGACGAGGACGTCGCAGCGGGTAGCGAGTTCCGAGGCGACCGAGTGACCCGCCTCGATCGCCGCGCGGAGCTGCTCTTCCGTGAGCGCGGGGCCGGCCGTGATGTCTGCGCTTCCCTCGGCGCAGCGGTGGTCGAGCAGCGCCGGATTCCGAGGCCCTTTCAGACCGACGTCGACGACCGCGAGCTCCGCGTCGAGCGCGTCGGCAAGGACGCCGATCGCCGTCTCACGGCGAGCGGAAGCGGCAGCAACCTGGGCGCTGACGCGCTGGGGATAGAGGCTCACCCCCCGTTCCCAGACGCCGTGGTCGCCCGCGAAGACGGCGATGCCGGCTCGGGGCGCACGGGGCGGGGCTTCTCCGGTGACCATGGCCCAGCGCTCGACGAGCGACTCGAGCCCCCCCAGACTGCCCGGTGGCTTGACGAGCTCGTCGGAGGCGTCCCGGATACGAACCGCGGCTGCTCCCTCACCTGGCCGCACCGCTTGCGCAAGCTGCTTCCACCAATCGGGGAGCTCGACCGGTGGGACGACCTTCTCCGCCATCTGGTTGGCCGGAGGTTCCGAGGAGAGCGGCTCGCCCCAGCGCTCCGAGAACACGACTTCCTCCAGTGGCTGGCGCCGGGCCCAGCCGGCAGCCTCGAGGCCAGGCCGACTCGGCCGCTCGTCGGGATAGCCGACGCAGAGCCAGGCAACCGGCACGACACGTTCGGGCAGGCCGACCAAGGCGCGCACGTCTTCGGGCTTGTAGAAGGAGACCCAACCGACGCCCACCCCCTCCGCCCGCGCCGCCAACCAGAAGTTCTCGATCGCGAGGCAGGTGCTGTAGAGATCGGTGTCCTTGATCGTGTGCCGGCCCAGCACTTCCTCCTCGTCCGGGCCGCGGTCGCAGCAGACACAGACGCTGAGCGGAGCCTCGCGGATCCCCTCGATCTTGAGGTCGAGGTAGTGGCGCGCCCGTTCGTCGAAGTGGTCTGCTTGCACGAGTCGCTCCCGCGCAGCGATGCCCTGCATCGCCGCCTTCGTCTCCTCGCTGCAGACGACGACGAAGCGCCAGGGCTGCATGAGCCCGACCGACGGGGCCTGATGTGCCGCCTCGAGCAAGCGTCGCAGGAGCTCGTCGGGCAGCGGGTCGGGGCGGAAGCGGCGGATGTCCCGCCGCTCGGCGATCGCGCGCCAGACACCGACGCGCTCTGCCTCGTCGAAGCGCCAGCCGGCGGGATCGAGGCTGCGCTCGCGTGCGCGCGAGTCGTCGAAGTCAGGCGGGAGCGCAGGGCGCTCGAACTGCTCGGTGCTCGTCATGCGGTTCGGACGCGCTCCTTGGAGTAGAGGTGGCTGTCGCAGAACTCGGTTGTCGCAAGGGCTCTGCCGACCATGATCAGCGCGGTGCGCCGGATCTCGGCCTCGCGCGTGGACGCTGCGATCGTCGCGAGCGTCCCGCGGATGATGACCTCGTCCGGCCAGCTTGCCCGGGCGACGACGGCGGCCGGGCAGTCGGAGCCGTAGGCCGGCTCGAGCACGGCGACGATCTCGTCGATCGCCTGCGCCGCCAGGTGCAGGACGAGCGTCGTTCCGTGGGCTGCGAGCGACGCGAGCTCCTCCCCCGGCGGCAGCGCGGTCGAGTGCTTGCTGTGGCGGGTGAGGATCACGGTCTGCGCGACGCCGGGGAGGGTCAGCTCTTGGCGCAACGAGGCTGCCGCGGCGGCGAAGGCCGGTACGCCGGGCGTGACGTCCCAGGGGATGCCGAGCTCGTCCAGGCGACGCATCTGCTCGGCTGCGGCGCTGTAGATCGAGATATCCCCGGACTGGAGACGGGCTACGTCCTCGCCGCGCTCGTGGGCTGCGCGAAGCTCGGCGACGATCTCGTCGAGCGCGAGCTGCTGCGTGTCGATCAGCCGCGCGTCGGCGGGGGCGTGGGCGACCACCTCGGGGGGAACGAGCGCGCCGGCATAGACGCAGACGGGGCTCTCCGCGATCAGCCGCTGCGCGCGGAGCGTGAGCAGGTCGGGTGCGCCGGGCCCGGACCCGATGAAGTGGACCGTCACGCCGGCTCCTTCGAGACCGCCCACTGAACGACCGGGAGCTGCGTGCGCCAGGCGTGGTAGCGGCCGAGTAGCTCTGCGCGGCTGATGTCGATGCGAAGGAGCCGACCGCCATAGGTCGCGCGCGCGGCGTGGAGCTGGCGCTCTCCCTCGAGCGTGACCGCGTTGGCCACGAGCCGACCGCCGGGCTTGAGTTCCTGCCAGCAATGAGCGACCAGGTTCCCCGCTCCTAGCCCGCCGCCGATGAAGACGGCATCCGGCCGCTCGAGCCCTTCGAGCGCTCTCGGCGCCTCGCCGCAGCGCACCTCGAGCTGCGGCACCCCAAGCGTCGAGGCGTTCCTGGCCACGCGTTCCGCCCGTTCGGGCTGCGCCTCGACGGCCACGGCACGCGCGGTCGGCTCGGCGCGAAGCCATTCGATTGCGATCGAGCCGCTGCCGGCGCCGACGTCCCAGAGGAGCTGGCCCGGCAGCGGCGCGAGCGCCGCGATCGTGATCGCTCGCACCTCCTGCTTCGTGAGCTGCCCGTCGTTTTCGTAGGCGCTGTCGGGCAGGCCGGGGCTGCACGGAAGGAGAGCTGCCTCGATTGCGGCGCGGCATTCGATCGCGACTGCGTGGAGCGGATGAGCCGGTCGTTTGCCCCACTCGTCGGCGGTGCTCTCGATCACCTGCTCGTCGGGGCCGCCGAGCTGCTCGAGGACGACGAAGCGACTGGGGCCGAAGCCGCGGCTGCGCAGGATCTCCGCCACCTCGCTCGCCCCGGCCGGACCTGCGACGTAGACCACCATCCTTCGGCCCGGCTGGAGCAAGCGGGCGACGACGTCGGCCGACCTCGAAACTGCGCTCACGAGCTCCGTGTCGGCAGCAGCCCAGCCCAGCCGTGCACACGTGAGCGAGAAGGCAGAGAGGTGAGGGTGCACGGTCAGCCGCTCGGGGGCCACTCTGCGAGCGAGCGTCGCCCCGATCCCGTGCAGCATGGGGTCGCCGCTCGCCAGGATGCAGGCCGGCCCGGAAGCGCCGGAGACGAGCTCCTCCACCAGGCCGTCGATCGGCGAAGGCCAGGGCCGCCGCACTGCGGCCGTCTCCGGGAGCAGCGCCAACTGGCGCTCGGAGCCGACGATCAGGGTCGCTTCGCGAACAGCTGCCTGCGCCGCAGGACTGAGACTGTCCCACCCTTCGGTTCCGATTCCCACGACTGTCAATGGCGCGCTCACGCGAGAGTCATCGCCCGTGCGCGCTCGGCCGTGGCCAGGAGCCTGCTTGCGATCCGCGGCGAGCTGGCCCAGTGCAGGTGCAGGTAGCTCGCGTGCAGCGAAGCCGATGCGAACCCTTCCTTTTGCGCGACCCCACGTACGCTCATGGCCCAGGCACATGAGCCGCCTTCACGTTCGAGCTCGGAGTAGTGGAACTTGTGGCCGCGCAGCTGCTCGCCCGCCTCGACGCAGGGCGTGCCGGTGAGCGCCGTGGCTTCCCGATAGCCGAGTGTGAGGCGCTCGGTCATGCGGGCCCGCGCGGGGACGACGCCGCACATCTCGTGTCCGTCGAGCTCGCTCGCGAGGTACAGCAGCCCGCCGCACTCGGCCACGATCGGTCGACCGGAGCGAGCGAAGGCCGCGACCTCGCTCCGAAGCGAGGCGTTTGCCGTCAGCTCGGCGCCGAACACCTCGGGGAAGCCCCCTGCGAGCAGGAGCGCGTCGGCGCCCTCGGGCAACTGCTCGTCGGCCAGGGGATCGAAAGGAAGGAGCTCGGCGCCGGCGGCAGCCAGGAGCTCGAGATTCTCCCGGTAGTGGAAGGAGAAGGCCGGGCCCGCCGCGAGCGCGACCCGGGTCTCGCACCCTGGCTCCGCGGTCTCCGGACTCCAGCTCGGACCGGCGACGGGCCGCGCGCCCTGTGCGAGCGCGATCACCGCGTCGATCTCGACGCTGCTCGCGACGAGTGCGGCGAGCCTTTCGAGCGTTGCTCGAGCCTGTGGCTCGCGCTCGTCGACGGGGATGAGCCCGAGGTGGCGCTCGGGTGTAACGACACCGCTGTCACGACGTAATGCGCCCAGCACAGGCACACCAAGAGGCTCGATCGCCTCACGCAGAAGTTGCTCGTGATGGTCGGAGCCGAGCCTGTTCAGGACGACGCCCGCAAGCTCGAGGTCAGGGTCGAAGCTGCGGTAACCGTGGACGATCGCCGCGGCGGATCGTCCCACCGCGGAGGCGTCGACGACGAGCAGCACGGGAGCGTCGAGCAACTTCGCGACGTGTGCCGTCGAGGCGAGCTCGCCCTGGCCAGAGACGCCGTCGAAGAGCCCCATCACGCCCTCGATCACCGCGACATCGGCCTCGGCCGAGCCGTGGCGGAAGAGCGGCGCGA
Source organism: Gaiellaceae bacterium (assembly GCA_030446625.1). GTDB lineage: Bacteria > Actinomycetota > Thermoleophilia > Gaiellales > Gaiellaceae > JAUJMY01. Next base: position 24,511 of record JAUJMY010000014.1, on the reverse strand, counting down.
TCAACTCGGGTCCGTTGATGAAGGCGTCGAGGTTCCGGCCGGGCCGCCCGCATGCCACCGTGTGGTAGCTCGGGTCGATGTAGTCGGGGCCGACCTTGAAACCCTGGACGCGGAGGCCGCGCGCACGGAGGGCGCCCATCAGGCCGCAGGCGAGGGACGTCTTTCCAGCGCCCGAGCTCGTGCCGGCGACGACGATGCGGGCGGTCACGCGACGAGCTCCTGCGCTCGCGTCAGATCGACGAGCTCGAGCTCCGCGACCGCGCGCTCGGTGAGGCGTCTGGACGCCGCGGGCTGGCGCGCCTCCGCGCGCCAGACGAGGCAGGGCACCGGCAGGTCGTCGTGCAGACCCGTGCGCGGGTCGCAACCGTGGTCGGGGCAGATCGTGAGCGTTCCGCCGTGGGCTCGCACGCCCTCGGCGAGCGGCGCGAGCAGCTGACAGTCGATGTCCTCCAGTGCGCGGATCTTCCCGAGCGGGTCTCTGTGATGTGCGGCTTCGTCGGGAGCGCCGACGTGCACGACGACCTCCTCCGCGCCGTCGCCGAGCGCCCGGCGAGCGGCTTCGGCCTTCGACCGCAGATTGGTGTCCAGCGAGCCGGTGGCCCCTTCCGGGACGACAACCGTGGCGCCCATCAGCCGGGCGATCCCGGCAGCCGCCCCGCGTGCCGCGACGACGACCGTCTCGGGACCGAGGACGCGCAGCGGGACAGCTCCTTCCGGCCAGACCCAGAGATCGTCGCGCGCCCGCAGCGGGAGCGGCCTCGGGCCGCTCAGGAGCAGACGGTGCCCGGCAAGGCGCCGAAGCGCATGTCCGGGGAGGAGAGCGGCCAGCTCGGCGGCGACCCGTTCGACCGTGGGCTCGTCCGCGCGCTCGCCGCCCTCGCGCAGATCCACACGCCAGGCCCACTCCTCCTCGGCGAGCTGGAGTTCCTGTGCGGCCGCCTCCACGATGCCGCGATCGACAGACGCGGCCGGCGGCCAGCCGAGCAGCGTCGGAATCGCGTGTTCCGACCCCGCAGAGAGACCGAGCGGAACCGTGCGAACGCGGCTCAGCGCACCTGCGCGCGCGAGCGAGTCGAGCACCGGCATGCGTGCCCGCTCGAGACTCGTCGGAGCCGGGCCGAGCGGCTCGCTCGCCCCGTCCAGGATCAGCGTGACGGCTACCACTCGATCCCTTGCTGGGCCCTGATGCCGACGTCCATCGGGTGCTTGACCTTGACGACCTCGGAGACGAGGTCAGCCGCCTCGATCAGCTCGGCGGGAGCGTCGCGACCCGTGATCACGACGTGCTGGAAGCCGGGCCGGTCGTGCAGAGTCGCGAGCACGTCGTCGAGCTCGATCCAGCCCCAGTTGATCGGGTAGGTGATCTCGTCCAGCAGCAGGAACTCGTAGCGCTCGTCGGCGATCGCCCGCTTCACCTCCGCCCAGCCCTCGCGGGCAAGGTCGGCGGACTCCTCGAGGTCGCGCGAGAGCCAAGACCAGCCGTTGCCCATCTTCTCCCAGTCGATGCCGCCGAGGGCCGCCGCCGCCTTGCCCTCGCCGACCTTCCACTTGCCGGACTTGACGAACTGGAAGACGCCGCAGCGGTAGCCGCGCGCCCACGAGCGCAGCAGCATCCCGAAGGCCGAGGTGCTCTTGCCCTTCCCGTGCCCCGTGATGACGATCACGAGCTGACGGTCGCGCGGCTTGCGCCGCTTCGGCTCCGCGCTGCCGATGTCCCCTGGGCGGTGGGGAACGTCGACATCTTCGTTTCCGTGACGGACGAGCGGTTCCTGGACGGACGGTTCGGTCATGCGACTCTCCTCTGGGTCGAGCGGGGAGTGGCGAGCGTGTGCACCTGGCCGTGCGCGGCGGCCGCGAGCGAGGCCGCGAGGCCGACGCGAACGGGGCCCTCTTCGGCGTCGATGACGTGCACCGCGGCTGCCGCGCGCCCGAGCCGGCGGGCCGCCTCGCGGATCTCGCCCCGCTCGTCGGCGACGCGGCCGTCGGTGAGGACGACGGCGACGCTGCGGCGCTCCGGCTGGCGTACGCGCTCGAGGCGAATGACGTGCTCGGCCGCCACGAGGCCGGCCGCGAGCGGGGTTCGCCCGCCGGCGCTCAGCGTCTCGATCGCTTCCGCGGCGCGCCCGAGAGGCGCCCCCGGTCGGACGGAGAGTTGTGCGCCACCGTCGCGGAAGGTCACGATCGCGACGCGGTCCCGGTTTGCATACGCCTCGCGCAGGAGCTCCAGCAGCGCGCCTTTGATCCGCGCGAGCCGCTTCCGCGCCCCCATCGAGCCGCTTGCGTCGACGACGAGGCAGATCAACACGCCTTCACGGCCCGAGCGCACGTGCTCGCGAAGGCTGGCTTCGCCGTGCACCAGGCGGTGCCGGAGTGTGGCGACGACGGCGACATCCTCGCTCCGGGCCTGCGCCGGGCGACTGTCGATCGCACCCGCGTGCCTCCCCGCGGCACGCGCGCGCCTTCCCGTCGGGCCTACTCCTGCCCCGGCCAGGCTGAGCGCGTTGGACGGCAGCGTCGCGTGGAGCGGAGCGTCCTGCCGCTCCCGTGCAGGCAGTCGCGGATCGGGCTGCGGCTCGAAGCCCGAAGGGGTGGCCGCGCTCGCAGGCTCGCTTTCCGAGCTCGATCCGGAGGAGGGGACGGATGATCGCCTTCTGCGATTGCCGTTCGGGCCTGCGGGGGGCTCGTCGTCCGGGTCGTGGCCGTCGAGCGCCTGCTCGAGTGACTCGGCGTCCGCCACATGGTTGCGGAATGGATCGCGCCTCCGGCGGTGCGCAAGCGCGAGCTTCGCTGCACGCCGAACGTGCTCCTCTCTCACTGCGTCTTCCTCCGCGAACGCGGCCAAGGCTCGCGCTGCGAGCGCCGTAACGATGTCGCCGCGCACGCCGTCGATCCCCAGCCGGGCACAGGCGGTGGTGATCCGCAGCAACTCCCGACCAGGCAGGGCGACACTCGCGAGGTGCTCGCGCGCAGTCGCGATGCGCCGAGCAAGCTCTTGTTCCCTGGCGCTCCACTCGGACATGAAGCCGCTCGGATCGGCTTCGAAGGCCAGGCGACGGCGCACGATCTCGGCCCGCTCGTTGGGATCGGTCGAGGCGACGACCTCGACGCCGAGACCGAAGCGATCGAGCAACTGCGGGCGCAGCTCGCCCTCCTCGACGTTCATCGTGCCGACGAGCAGGAAGCGGGCGGCGTGGGTCTCGGAGACCGCCTCGCGCTCGACACGAACGACCCCCGAAGCGGCCGCGTCGAGCAGCGCGTCGACGAGGTGGTCGGGGAGCAGGTTGACCTCGTCCACGTACAGGATGCCACGATGCGCCCGGGCGAGCAGGCCCGGCTCGAAGCGGTGCTCGCCGGCGAGCGCACGCCCGAAGTCGAGCGAGCCCACCAGGCGGTCGAGTGTCGCCCCGAGCGGGAGCTCGACGAGCGCAGCCCGGCGCAGCGCAGTCGCGCCGTCATTCGGGACGACGCCACCCGGGGCACGCTCACCCGGCGCGAACGCAAAGGGTTGATCGGTGGCCGCGAGCACCGGCGGCAAGAGCGGCGCCAACCCACGCACGGCCGTCGACTTCGCCGTTCCCCGCTCGCCGCGAACGAGCACACCCCCGACCTCCGGCGCGACCGCGTTGACCAGTAGCGCCTCGACGAGCTCGGACTGGCCGACGATCGCGCTCAGCGGATAGGCGTTCACGCGCGCGCCTCCAAGGCGAGCGGTCGGCGCAGGTCGACCGCCGCGACCGCGCCGACGACGATGACGAGCGGTGCACGCAGACCGGCCTCGGCGACGCTGTCCGCGAGCTCCCCGAGCGGTGCGGCCAGTTCCCGCTGGCCGAGGAGCGTTGCTTCCTGGACGACCACCGCGGGGGTATCGGCAGCCCGGCCCGCCGCGATCAGCCGCTGCGCGATCTCGCCGAGCGTCGCCGCGCCCATCAGGACGACGAGCGTGTCGGTCGCAGCGAGCGCGTCCCAGTCGTGCTCCTCGAGCGCCTGGGAATGGCCGGTGATGATCGTGACCGAGCGCGCCAGCTCGCGGTGGGTGAGCGAGACGCCGGCGGCTGCAGGAGCGGCGAGCGCTGAGCTGAGTCCCGGGACGACGTCGAACGGGATGCCGGCGGCCTGGAGCGCCCGGGCTTCCTCGCCACCGCGTCCGAAGACGAACGGGTCGCCGCCCTTGAGGCGAACAACCTCGTGCCCAGCCCGCGCACGCTCGACGAGCACGCGGTTGATCTCCTCCTGGGCCGCCGACTCCGCGCCGGGACGCTTCGAGACATTGATGAGCTCCGCATCCGCCCGGCAGAAGGCGAGGACATCGGGCCCGACGAGCCGATCGTGGAGGACCACGTCGGCGGCCCCGAGCAGACGCGCGGCTCGCAGCGTCAGCAAGTCGGCGCCGCCCGGGCCGGCTCCGACAAGGTGTACGCGCCCGCTCACGTGCCTGCCGCCTCGAGCTCGCCCTCGAGCTCCAAGTAGCGCTCGCGGATCAGGGCCAGGGCCGATTCGGCCGGTTCGGTCCACATGCCGCGCTCTGCCGCCTCGAGCAGCCGCTCGGCGATCGCCCGTGCCGCCCACGGATTCGAGCGCGACATGAACTCCGCGAGATCGGGATCGAGCAGGTAGCGCGCCGCAACCTGTTCGTACATCCAGTCCTCGGCGACACCGGTCGTCGCGTCGTAGCCGAAGAGGTAGTCGACCGTCGCCGCGAGCTCCGCGGCGCCCTTGTAGCCGTGACGCACCATTGAGGCGATCCAGCGTGGATTCGCGACCCGTGCTCGGAACACCCGCCGTGTCTCCTCGGCCAGTGTGCGCGCGACCACACGTGAAGGGTCGGAGCTGTCGCCGAGATAGGCGGCCGGCTCGCGCCCGGTCAGCGCCTTGACCGTCGCGACCATGCCGCCGTGGTACTGGTAGTAGTCGTCGGAGTCGAGGATGTCGTGCTCGCGCGAGTCGACGTTCTTGACCGCCACCTCGATGCGCCCGTAGCAGCCGCGCATCGCCTCGCGGGCCGAGGCGCCGTCGAGCTCCCGCCCATAGGCGTAGCCGCCCCACGCCTCGTAGACCTCGGCGATGTCGCCCTGGTCGCGCCAGTCGCGCGCGTCGACGAGCTGCAGCAGTCCCGCGCCGTACGTCTCCGGCTTCGAGCCGAAGACGCGTGTCGTCGCCCGCCTCCAGGCAGGGCCGGCGCCGAGCTCTGCCGCGAGTCGCTCGGCGTCCTCGCGCGCGTGCGCCGCGACGAAGTTCTCCTCGGCGGGCTCGTCCAGGGCGGCGACAGCCGCGACCGCATCGTCGATCAGGCACACCAGGTGCGGGAAGGCGTCGCGGAAGAAGCCCGAGATGCGCACGGTGACGTCGATCCGGGGCCGACCGAGCTCGGCCAGCGGGACGACCTCGATGCCGGTCACCCGCCGCGACTCGCGGTTCCAGGTCGGACGCACGCCGAGGAGGGCGAGGATCTCGGCCACGTCGTCGCCGTGCGTGCGCATCGCGGCCGTTCCCCAGGCGACGAGACCGACCATGCGTGGCAACTCGCCCGTCTTGGCCCGGTGGCGCTCGAGCAAGGTCTCGGCGAGCCGGCAGCCGACCTCCCACGCCAGCTCCGAGGGAAGCGCGCGCGGGTCGACGGAGTAGAAGTTGCGGCCTGTCGGGAGCACGTCGAGGCGACCGCGGGTCGGGCTGCCCGAAGGGCCCGCAGGCACATGGCGGCCGTTCAGCGCCGCGAGCACGTTCGTGAGCTCTGCCTCGCAGCCGCGAATCCGCGGAACGACCTCGTCCGCCGCGAAGCGGATCGCGCGCTCGACGCCGGGGTCGCGGCGGCCAAGGATCTGCTCGCAGGCCGCCCCGGCCGCATCCGCCCGCCAGTCCCGTCGCTCCAGCTCCTCGAGCAGCGCGCTCTGCGCCGCCTCGAGCCGGTCGATGAGATCGCCCGCACTCGTCGCCGGACCGCGGAAACGCTCGAGCAACTCCTCGGGACGGTCAGGTGGAGGCGCGCCCGGGGCGGACAGGAGCGCCGGCTCGTCCAGCCCGAACGCGGCACCGATCGCCCGGCGCAGGCCCGGGACGTCACCCGAGCCGAGGCGCAGGATGGCGGCGACGAGACCGCGTAGCTGCTCTCCCTCGGGCGCCTGGCCGAGCACGTGCAGGCCGTCCTTCACCTGGATGTCCTTGATCTCGCACAGGTAGCCGTCGACGTGCTCGACGAGCGTGCCCGCGTCGTCCGGACGCTCGTGGATGTCCAGATCCGCCTGCAGGTTCGCCCGCTCGATCGCCGACCAGATGCGGGCCGCGAGCGCCGGCAGCTTGGGCGGGTCGAGCACCTCGAGGCGTGCGTACTCGTCCAGCAGCGACTCGAGCTCGGCCAGCTCGTCGTAGGTCTCCGCCCGCATCATCGGCGGGACGAGGTGATCGACGACGACGGCGTGGGCGCGGCGCTTGGCCTGCACGCCCTCCCCGGGATCGTTGACGACGAACGGATAGACGAGCGGGATGTCGCCGAGCGCCGCGTCGGGCGCGCAGCTCGCCGAGAGCGCGAGCATCTTCCCGGGGAGCCACTCGAGCGTGCCGTGCTTGCCGAGGTGCACGATCGCGTCTGCGCCCCAGACCTCGTCCAGCCACCAGTAGCAGGCGAGGTAGTGGTGGGTCGGCGGCAGGTTGGGGTCGTGGTAGATCCCGACCGGGTCGTCGCCGTAGCCGCGCGGCGGCTGGATCGCGATCACGACGTTCCCGAGCTCGAGGCCCGCGACGACGAAGTCGTCTCCGTCGAGGTAGCGATCTCCCGGTGGCGGCCCCCAGCGTTCCTCGGTCGCCTCGCGCAGTTCCGCAGGCAGCCTCTCATACCGGCGCAGATAGTCCGCCACCGGGAGTCGCAGCGGTGCGGAAGCGAGCTGCTCGTCGGTGAGGAACTCCGGGTCGTGCCCACCCGTTCCGATCAGCGCCCGCATCAGCTCGTCGCCGTGCTCGAACGGGATCTCGACCTGCATCCCGTCGTCACGGAGAGCCTCCAGCAGACGCAGGGCGCTGGCCGGCGTATCGAGCCCGACCGCCATGCCGACCCGGGCGTGCTTGGTCGGGAAGCTCGTCAGCAAAACGGCGACACGGCGTTCGTTCGCCGGCGTGAAACGCAGCTGCGCACCTCGGACGGCGAGACGTGCGACGCGCGCACAGCGCTCGGAATCCGGGACGTAGCGCGCGACCGGCGCTCCGACCGGCGAGCTGGCGTCGTCGTGCTCCTTGAACGAGATCACGCCCGCGAGCACGCGACCGTCGAACTCCGGGATCGCCACCTGCGTCGCCGCGTCGAGCGGTGAGAGGCCTGTGTCCGAGCTCGCCCAGGCGGCGCGCGGCCCGGTTGCGCAGACGGCCTGGGTCACCGGCACGTCGAGGGCGGCGAGAGCGGAGGCATCCCAGTCCTGCCAGTCCGCGCCGACGCCCTCGCCCGCCTTGGCTGCCGCGTCGCGCCCGCTGGATCCTCCCGTCGCGAGCATCGTCGTCACGAGCGCGTCGACATGGCCCCGGAGCAGCGCGAACGCAGGCACCTGCCCGTCGGAGTCGCGCCGCAGGGAGTAGCTCCAGACCGCGAGCGCGTTCGCGCCGGCCTGCTCGACGGCAGCGCAGAGCGCGTCCACGAACCGCGTGTTGCCGGTCAACCGGTGCGAGCGGTAGAAGCAGATGCCGATCGTCGGGCGACCGGCCTCGTGGCGCTCGAGCGCCCGTTCGAGTGCGACATCGCCCGTACGGGGTAGGTAGACGCCGAGGTCGGGAACCTCTTGCGGAGCCTCGAACCCGTAGCCCTCGAGCAGGAAGGTGTCGGCAAGGAAACGCAGCAGCTGCTCGACATTGTCGACGTCTCCGTGCCGCAGGTACTCGCCCGCCTGGGCAACGGCGCCGGCCGGGGCCAGCGAGAGCTCGGTCATCTCCGCGTCCGGCTCGGCCTCACCGCCGAGCGCGAGCAGGACGACGCCGCGCTCGGCACAGCGGCTGCGCAGCAGGTCGAAGCCGTCCGGCCAGCCCCGACGACCGCCGAGGACGCGGCAGAGGACGACGCGCGCGCCGGCGAGCAGATCCTCGACGAACGCGTCGTGGTCGGAGGCGCTGTTCGGGTTCGCGCACCGCACCTCCGGAAAACCGGCCGGCAGCAGCGCTACCGCCGCCGCAGTCGCGAGGATCTCGGTGTCCGCGGTCGTCACGAAACGAAGCACGCGTCCACCTCCGTTCGCACGGCCGGGAGGCCTTCGGGCACGCCCCCATCGATCAGCTCGGCGAGACGAGCGGTGTCCAGATGCGACGCGAGATCGCCGAGCGCATCCAGACGAAGCTCGCGCGCCGTTGCGAAGGAGGTCGTGCCGGCAACGAAGCGACGCCCGCGCACGCCGGCGACCCAGCCGAGGAGCGCCCGGCGAAACGCGTCCTGCTCGAGCGCACCGTGCCAGGAGATGCCCACGACCGCGCCGCTACGGCAGCCGTCGGGCTTGCCATCGGCAGCCGCGAGGACGGCCTCGCCACCCTCGCGCGCGACCCGGCCGTGGCGGATCTCGTACCCGGCTGCCGGCGTCCCCAGCCATGCGCAGCTGCCCTCGCGCCGACGGAGGAGCTTGTCGGAGGCGAAGGCGGTGGACACAGGCAAGAGGCCGAGCCCCTCGACCGCTCCCGCACGCGACTCCACCTCGTCGGAGATCCGCTGCCCGAGCATCTGGTAGCCGCCGCAGATGCCGAGAATCGGCGCTCCTCGCTCGGCCCGTACCGCGATCGCGCGATCGAGACCGTCGGCTCGAAGCCGCCCGAGGTCGTCCACCGTCGCCTTCGTCCCCGGCAGGATCACCAGATCGGCGCGCTCGACATCCGCAGCAGAGCGGGTGAAGCGCACGCGCACGCCGGGCTCGAGCGAGAGTGCGTCGAAGTCGGTGAAGTTGCTCATCCGGCGCAGCCGGACGACAGCGACGTCGAGCGTGTCGCCTTCGGTCTGCTGCTCGGGCCGGGACGCTTCGAGCGCGAGTGAGTCCTCGACGTCCATCCAGAGGTCTTCGATCCAGGGAACCACGCCGAGCGTGCCGCGACCGGTCAGCTGCTCGAGCTGAGCCAGCGCGGGCGCGAGAATCGACGCGTCGCCGCGGAATTTGTTGATCACGAAGCCGGCGACGTGGGCCTGATCGGCCGGGTCGAGCAGCGCCAGCGTCCCGTAGAGCGAGGCAAGCACGCCGCCGCGGTCGATGTCACCCACGATCAGCACCGGCAGGCCGGCCTCGCGCGCCAGCCCCATATTGGCGATGTCGGCTCGGCGCAGATTGGTCTCGGCAGGGCTCCCGGCGCCTTCGCAGACGACGACGTCGAAGCGCTCGCGCAGGTCGGCGAGCGCGGCGGCGACGATCGGTCGTAGCTCGTGCTTCAGCTCCTGGTAGGAGCGGGCGTCGGCCTCGGCGTAGGGGCGGCCCATCACGACCACCTGGCTCTGCCGCTCGCCCGACGGCTTGATCAACACCGGGTTCATCGCCGCTTCAGGCTCGACGCCCGCGGCCGCAGCCTGCACCGCCTGCGCGCGCCCGATCTCGCTGCCGTCCAGGGTGACAACGGAGTTGAGCGACATGTTCTGGGCCTTGAAGGGCGCGACGCGTATCCCCGACCGGCGCAACCAGCGGCAGATACCGGCGGTGACGACGGATTTGCCGGCATCGGAATGCGTGCCGCAAACGAGCAATGCCCCCTTCACGCATGCACCGCTTCCACTGCCGAAGCGACGGCGCTGGCGTTCACGCGCGTGACCGTCCAGCGCCCGTCGTGCGCATGCAGCTCCGTCAGCGCGAGCGGCCCAACGTCGATGCGCCAGAAGGCCTCGGGAGGCGCGCCCAGAGCGTGGACGAGCGCTGCCTTGACGACCCCGCCGTGCGTGATCGCGAGCGCTCGCCCTTCGAGGTGCGCCTGGGCGTCGAGCCAGCGCGCGATCCGCTCGCTGAACTCGGCCTGCGTCTCGCCGCCGTGCGGACAGGCGCTCGGATCGGTCATCCAGGCGGTTACCGCCTCCGGCTCGTCCTCGGAGAGATCGGCAAGCGTCCGGCCGGCCCAGGAACCGAAGTCGCACTCGATCAGCGCCGGCTCCACCCGCGGTGACAGCCCCGCAGCCTCCGCCGTCTCACGACAGCGCGCAGCTGGACTCGACAAGATCTCGTCCACGGGCAGGAAGATCCCCGCGAGCTCGGCGGCCGCCGCCCGGCCCCGCTCGTCGAGCGGCTCGTCGCCGGGAAAGGCGAGCGAGCGCGTTGCGGTCGTGCTCGCGTGGCGGAGGAGCCGCAGCCGCCTCACGCGGTCGCCGATCCCACGATCTAGGCGAAAAATCTCGAGACGTCCATCCGACCTCCACCGGGATCGTGCGTCCCGGACCTCCGAGGATTTCGCGGCGGACGAGTGTCCTGACTCCGGATCGGCGCTCCTCCCGCCTTCCAGCCCTGTGGGCCGTGGCTTGTGGGAGTTGCTCCCCGGTTACAGTGGCGCGACCGTCCCGGATTTGCACCGGGTTCCTCGCGCCGCCGCGCTGATCCGCGTACGCTAACAGCCAACTCCAGAGCACGCAATCTGTGCCCAGGCAAGCGCCGCGGCCGGTGTGGTAACGGTCGCAGTTTCCGCGCGGGAGGGCCTGCGAACCACGATCACCTGTGCGTCACGCTCGCGCGCGGCGTCGAGCTTTGGCTGAGTATGGGAGCCACCACTGTCCTTCGTGACGAGCAGGTCGATCCGGTGCCGGTCGAACAAGGCGAGCTCTCCGGTCAGTGTGTACGGACCGCGGTCTAGCAGGAGCTCGTGCTGCGCGGGGAGTGGCGGACGCGGCGGATCGACGCAGCGGACGAGAAACCAGCTGTCGACGGCCGCGAACGCAGCGAGGCCCTGTCGCCCGGTCGTGAGCAGCACGCGCTGCCCGAGCTGCGGGACGAGCTCGGCGGCTTCACCCAGATCGTCGACCCAGTGCCAGCGGTCACCGGGACGCTCGCTCCAGCCCGGCCGTTCGAGCCGAACGAGCGGCACCCCGACTGCCGAGCACGCCTGCACCGCCGAAGACGAGATCCGCTCCGCGAACGGATGGGTCGCGTCCACGACCGCCGCCATCTCATGCTCGGAGAGCCAGGACGCCAGTCCGGATGGGCCGCCGAAGCCTCCGATCCGCACCTCACCCACGGGCAGCCGCGGTTGCGCCACCCGTCCGGCGAGCGACGAGATCGCGGGGATCCCGGCCTCGCGCAGCATCGCCGCGAGCTCTCGAGCCTCCGCAGTGCCCCCGAGCACGAGCACGCGCCAGCTCAAGGGCTGCGTCTCCGCAGCAGATACGAGTCCATGATCCAGCCGTTCATCGCGCGCGCCTCGCTCCGGATCCGCTCGATCTCGTCCGTCACCGCACTCAGCTCGCCCGCGACGAGCAGCTCGTGCTCGGTGCCGACGTACGCCCCCCAGTAGATGTCGAACTCGCCCTCGTCGTCGGCGAGCTGCCTGAACGAGCAGTCCGCGTCGAGCATGACGACGACGTCGTCGGCCTCCGCGGGGAATCCAGCTGAGAGAAGCCGGCCGGTCGTGATCTGCACGGGGCGGCCGACCCGCGTCAGCGTCACCCTGTGCTTGGCCGCGAGCACCTGGATACTGCTGATCCCCGGCACGACCTCGAGCTCGAACGCGACGTTTCCCCTGGCCAGGATCTCGTCGACGATCGCGAGCGTGCTGTCGTAGAGCGAGGGGTCGCCCCAGACGAGAAACGCACCGCGGCCCTCCTCGCCCAGCTCGTCCTGGATCAGCGTCTCGTAGATGTCTGCTCTGCGGCGTCGCCAGTCCTCGACAGCAGCGCGGTAGGCAGAGGCGGCGCGGTCGCGTTCGGGGTCGCGCACCTCGACCATCCGGTACGACGCGTTCTCGACGTAGCGGTCGCAGATCTCCTTCCGGAGGCGGACGAGATCCTGCTTGTCGTCTCCCTTGTCGACGATGAAGAAGACATCGACGGCGTTGAGCGCCTTGATCGCTTGCACCGTCAGATGCTCGGGATCGCCGGCGCCGATACCGATCAGGAGCACCCTGCGCATACGCTCAGCCCGGGTAGCGGCGCGGCGTGTAGACCTGCCGCGACCCTGCCTCTCCCTCGATCACACGTGTGGTCGAAGAGCCGATCACGAGCAGCGTCCGCATGTCGACGCTCTCGGCGTCGAAACCGGCGAGCGTCGTGACGGTGATGCTCTCATCGGGTCCGCCGACGTCGCGCGCGACGACGACCGGGGTCTCCTCGCATCTGTGACCGAGCAGGACCGCCCGCGCCCGCTCGAGCTGCGCCCGCCGAGTCCGCGACGCCGGGTTGTATAACGCCAGCACGAGATCCGCCGCCCCGGCCGCTTCGAGTCTCCGCTCGATGATCTCCCACGGCTTGAGCTGATCAGAGAGCGACACGACGCAAAAGTCGTGGCCGAGAGGCGCTCCCACACGAGCGGCCGCTGCCTGCATCGCCGAGAGACCCGGCACGACCCGGACGGCGGTCTGCGCGAACGCTCCGCCCTCCTCGTCGACGACCTCCAGCACTGCTGCGGCCATGGCGAAGATGCCAGGGTCGCCCGACGAGACGACGGCCACCCGCTTCCCGGCGGCCGCCAGCTCGAGTGCGGCGCGAGCGCGCTCGTTCTCGTTGCGGTTGTCGCTGGCATGGCGAGCCTGACCGTTGCGCTCAGGCACGCGTGCGAGGTAGGGGCCGTAGCCGACCAGCTCCTCCGCCGCTGCCAGGGCGGCCTGCGCTTCGGGTGTCAGCCACTCCGGACCTGCGGGGCCCAGTCCGACGACCGTGACCTGGCCTTCGCCCGGAGGGCGGTCGGTCTTTGCGCCGTTCAGCGTCGGGACGAGCACGAGGGACATGTACGGAACCTCGCCCTCCACCTCGCGCAGCGCCGAGACGCGCTGCTCGGGCGAGCTAGCGCGCTCGACGTAGATCGCCCGCTCGACGACGCCTGCCTGCTCGGCCGCCCCGCAGACCCCTTCGAAGGTGCGCCCCAGCTTGAGCACGACCGCCGCATCGGCCATGCGCAGGCGCTCGGCGAGAAGCTCGGGCGCGAGCGTGCCGGGCAGCACGGCGAACACGTCGTCGCGCTTGACGAGCGGCTTCCCGGCCGCCGCGGCCGCAGCGCTGAACGAGGTGACGCCGGGAATGACCTCCGTCTCGTACCGAGTATCCAGCCGCTCGTGCAGGTACATGTAGCTCCCGTAGAAGAACGGGTCGCCCTCGCACAGCACGGCCACGTCGCGCCCGTGGTCGAGGTGGCTCGCAAGCTCGGCGGCGCTCTCGTCGTAGAAGTCGCGGAGCGCGCCCTCGTAGCCTCCCGGGTGGTCGGTCTGCTCGGTCGTGACCGGAAAGCTCAAGGCGATCTCGAGCTGGTCCTCACGGAGGTACGGCGCCGCGATCCTTCGCGCGACGCTTCGTCCGTGACGGGCGCAGGGATAGGCGACGACCTGGGCCGCCTCGATCACGCGGCGGGCCTTCAGCGTTACGAGTTCGGGATCGCCGGGACCCAGACCGACGCCGAAGAGCCTCCCTGCCCTGTGCCGCCCATTCGTGCTCATTCCGTTGGGCTCGCAAGCGCGTTGACGGCAGCCGCGGCGATCGCACTGCCACCGCGACGACCGTGGACGACGAGGTACTCGAGGCCCGCGGGGTGCTCGGCGAGCGCGACCTTCGACTCCAGTGCGCCGACGAAACCGACGGGCACGCCGATCACCGCAGCCGGTCGATCGGCACCGTCCTCGATCAGCTCGAGCAGCCGAAAGAGCGCGGTCGGCGCGTTCCCGATCACGACGAGGGCTCCCGCGAGCTGCTCTCGCCAGAGCTCGAGGGCGGCGGCCGAGCGGGTGGTGCCGAGTTCGCGCGCGAGCCCGGGGACACGGGGATCGGCGAGCGTGCAGACGACGTCGTTCGCGGCGGGGAGGCGCGAGCGGGTGACCCCCGCCGCGACCATGGCGGTGTCGCACAGAATCGGAGCACCGGCCCCGAGCGCAGCGACGGCGGCGGCAGCGAAGTCCGGTGAAACGGCGATCTCCCGCGTCAGATCGACCATGCCGCAGGCATGGATCATCCGCACCGCGACGCGTGCGAGCACCGGGTCGAAGCCGTCGAGATCGGCTTCCTCACGAATCGTCGCGAACGAGCGCCGGTAGATCTCCGCTCCGTCGCGGATGTAGCCGCTCATGCGTCTGCCTCGGAGTCGAGCAGACTCAACGCCCCCTCGACGTCACTCACGATCTGCCCGCCGACCGCGATTGCGTCGCCGGACGCAGCGATCCTCAGGCGTACGTCACGCGTCTCGCCGCAGCGGCGCTCGCACCCCGACCAGTGCTCGCGGCCTGCACCGGCGCCACGCACCACCGCTCGCGCGGCCGCGGCCGCGCGCACGTCGATCCGGGCTTTGGCGCACGCATGCAGCCCCGCGCAAGCACTGAGCCCTTCCCAGCCCGAGCCCGGCTCGGTGACGAGACCGAGCTCGCGCACCGAGGTAGCAAGCTCATCGACGCGGCTGGGCTCGACGTCGACGAGGGTGATCGTCTTCGCCGGGCCGACACGGAGATCGCCGCCATGCTCCAGCGCAAGCTCGCCAAGCGCAGCGACGGTCTCGCCGTCGAGACGCCCGAGCGGAGGGAGTGCCGTCAGCGCGAGACGCCCGTCACGCTGCTCGCAGATTCCCGGTGGAATGGCGGCGGCTGCGGGTACGAGCGCGGCCGGCTCGAGCCTCGCCGCCAGCCGCTCCGAAACGGCAGCCGCGCCGCCCAGTAGCTCCGCGATCCGCCAAGCACGATCGCCATGCTCTGCTTTGAGCGCGAGAAACGCACGCGCGACTCGCAGCGCCAACACGGGAGCATCTCTTGTCGCGACCACGGCACCGGTGGGAATGCCGTCGATGAGCAAGCGAAACGCGCGCGCGCCCTCGGCAACGAGTCCGACATCGGCTGTCTGGCCGAGCGCCGTCCCGCTGCCGTCGTCGACGGCGAAGAGGAAGCGCTGCGGGAGCTCCGCCAACTCCATGTCTGCGCAGAGCCCGCAGTCGAGGGTGGCCACGACCTCATCCGAGCTCGCGAGCGCGAGCGGGTGGCGCCCGCCGAGCGGACTCGCCAAGACGTTCCGGACTCGCTCATGCGCCCTCGACGGAAGGAGCCCGACAGCCTCCAGCGCCTCGGCGACGACCGCGCCCGCGTCCTCGCGCAATCCTCGCACCTGCAGATTCGCACGAGCCGTTACGTCCACGAGTCCGTTCCCCCGAGCCGCAAGCTCCGCAATCGCCAGGAACTGCGCGGCCGCCACCTTCCCGCCAGGCAACCGGACGCGCGCGAGCCAGCCATCCTCGGCCTCGTGCATGTCCAGCACGCCGGGACAGCGGGCGGAGCCGCGTCGCAGCGACGCGCCCACCGAAGGATCGGAGCGGGGAAAGGCCGTGGCCTCGACTCCCGCGTTCGTGCGCAATGTCAGTCCCCTGGTCGAGCGGCAAGCGCGACGGAACGCTTCGCCGCGCCACGTCCTGTCATCGCCCGTCTCGCCCCGAGCGCGAAGATCGCGCCCAGCGCCGTCCAGAGGACGAGCTGCGTCGCAACGGTCGCCTGCCGGAACTCCCACAGCGTGACAGCCGGGAAGTCCGCAGGCACCTCCTGGATACCCGGCAGCGCGAGACCGGCCACGAGCACGACTCCGACGAAGGCTGCGACGCCCACGACGGTCGCACCGCGAGCGCCACGTTCCGCGAACAGCCTGCGGAGCCGCACCGCCAGCACCGCCGCGGCTACCGAGACGCCGACGATCGCGAAGTAGAGCAACGTCCGCCTCGTGATCGTGTCCGGGTTCCCGACCGCAGGCGGATTCGCCGGATACTTCAGGAACGGGACGAGAAAGACGACGACGAACGAAGCCGCCGCCAGACAGAGCGCGGTCGTCGCCGGGCTCAGCTGCGCGATACGGCCGTAGACGAACGCAAAGGCGAGCGCGAACAGGCCGCCCACCGCCAGTCCGTACACAAGCGAAGCGGTCAGCAGTCCGGCGCCGCTCTGGATCTTCCGGGAGACGAGCGGTCCCGCGGCGTGCTGGTGGGTCGTCCCGACGGGCTCTGCGGCTGGCTCGGTATCGCTTTCCTCGAACGCGATCGCGGCGTCGACGGCCGGCTCGCCGACGACGCGAGCAAAGCCGGTTGCGAGCAGCCCAGCGCACACCCCTGCGGCGAGCCCGCAGACGAGCAGGTTCCTCATCATCGTCAGGCCCTCAGTGACAGGGGAAGCCGAGCAGGTGCCGGCCGTCGTGGAAGAACTCGTGCAGCGTGGCCGAACCCTGATAGGAGCCGGTCATGTAGATCGCGAACAGCAGGATCGAAGCTGCGAAAAGCGTCCAGGGCCAGAGCTCGCGGAAAGAGATCGCGGGCGGGTAGCCGACCTCGGAGAAGGTTGGCGAAACAGAGAGATTCGACACGAAGACCTCCTGGGGATTGCGCGTCCCGTTCGGCGGTGACAGCGATGGCCCGAATGTCCTGGCTCCCGGATCATCGTCTTAACTCCGCCTTCCCACCCTTCGCGGGCAGTGGCCTCGTGGAGAGACTCTCCGGCTACAGTGGCGCGACCGCGCCGGCATCCAACCGGCTTCCTCGCACCATCGCCCTGACGCGCAGCATCCTAAGCGCCACGTCCTTCGCGCGCAAGCAGAGCCGCACCCCCGTTCATCGATCAGCTTCGTCGCAGCCCGCGTAGCAGCGGTCGCGTCCGCGCGATGGGATCCCGGCGATGCCGTTCCCGGCTGATGCCCGTCCTCGCGGACGCGTCGCTCTCTAGCTCACCTCGTTCAGTCGCCCCGTCTTGACGTCGTAGACGAACCCGCGGACGTGCTCCTTCTTCGGGATGAACGGGCTGGCCTTGATCCGCGCGATCGAATGGCGCACATCCTCTTCGAGGTCGTCGAAAGCCTCTGCGGCCCACTCGGGCTTGATCCCGGTTTCCTCCTGGATCTGGCGGCGGAACGCGTCGTCGCCGAACGTGAGCATCCCGCAGTCGGTGTGGTGGATGAGCATGATCTCCTCGGTTCCGAGCAGCCGCTGCGAGATTGAGAGCGACCGGATCTCGTCGTCTGTGACCACGCCGCCGGCGTTCCGGATCACATGGGCATCGCCCTCGCTCAGTCCGAGCAGCCCGTAGGGGTTGAGCCGCGCGTCCATGCAAGCGAGCACGGCGATCCGCTTGCCGGGCGGCAGCGGCAGCTCTCCCGCATCGAAGTCCGCGGCGTACCGCTCGGCGTTACGAATGAGCTCATCGGTCACGCTCATGCTGCCTCCCCTGCGACGGTCTGGAAACGTCAAGACTATACGAAGTAAAGCGGTAGGCGAGCTCGTGATGACCGGCGTGCAACGACCGCAGCGAGAGATGTTCCTTCCATACGGCTGCGCGGCTCAGCGCTCGCCGGCGCGGACGCGCTCGACGAGCTTCCGGGCACCGGGAAGGAGCATGGCCGCGAGATAGAGCTTGAGCGCGTCACCCGGCACGAACGGGTAGAGCCCGTACTCGAGCGTCTTCTCCAGGCTCGTATCCAGGACGATCGCGAGCCAGGGCAGCCCGACGAGGTAGATGACGACGTTGCCGGTCAGGATCGCGCCGAGCGCCGAGGAGAAGCGGCGGTCCCAGCGCCGCTCCGCGAGGCGTCCGGTCAGCGCGGCGGCGGCGACGAAGCCGACGAGGTAGCCGCCGCTGGCGCCGGTGACGACGCTCCAGCCATGCGCCCCGTCGGCGTAGACCGGCGCGCCGGCGACGCCGGCGAGGACGTAGAGCAGGGCGCTGCTCCCACCCCGGAGCGTGCCGAGCGAGGCGCCGACGAGCAGCACGGCGAACGTCTGTCCCGTGATCGGCACGGGCGTGAACGGCAGCGGGATCGAGAGCTACGCGGAGGCGGCGATCAGGCCGGCGCCGGCGGCGACGAGGACAACGTCGGTCAAGAGGCCGACCCGGGGCAGGACGGCCAAACGGAGTGTGGCGGCTTCAGGTGTCATGCCTCTTCGACGGCGGGGCGGCGAGGCGGTTGCACCGAAGACCTTGAACCGAGCGACGAACGGGGACAGGGGTCGAGTTCGACGAGGAGCTCGGGCTGGAAGGCGGGCACTCGCGCCGGCGCGTGCTGCACGTCGGCGGGGCGGCGACGGGGGAGCGGATCGCCCGCACGCTTGCCGGGCGGGTGCGCGAGCATCCGCGGATCGAGGAGCGAGGGCGAGCGCGTCGTCAGCCTCTGGCGGCTCGGTGATCGTTGCGTCGGCGTTCGCACGACCGCCGCGCGCTCGCCGCCCGCGCGACGATCCTCGCCACGGGCGGCGACGCGGCGCTGTGGACGCGCACCACCAACCCTGCCGGAGCCGTCGGCGAGGGAATCGCGCTGGCGTATCGGGCGGGCGCGGCGGTCGCCGACCTCGAGCTCGTCCAGTTCCGCCCGACCGCGCTGCTCGGCTCCGGCGCTCCTCTCCGAGGCGCTCCGCGGGGAAGGAGCTGTCCTGCTCGACGACGCGGGCGAGCGGTTCGTCGAGGAGCTGGCGGCGCGCGACGTCGTCGCGCGCGCGATCGACGCCGCGTGCGGCCAGCTGGCGGCCGCGCGCTAGGCGGCCGTCGCCGCGAGAGCGAGCACGGGCGGGAACCGCTCCAGCACCCACTGCGCGCCGAGCGGCTCCTTCCAGTAGGGCTTCCCCGCGATCAGCGCGAAGTCGCCCGTCTTCGGATCCATCGGAAGCCGCGACTCCGCGGGGAAGTTCCGGTTGTGGCGCTCGATCAGCGCGTTCACCGCGAGGAAGCTCCAGCCGGCCGCGACGCGCTCCCAGCGGCGCGCGAACGCCGCCGCGTCGCCGCGACACTCGGCCGCGAGCTCCTGCCA
Organism: Gaiellaceae bacterium; assembly: GCA_030446625.1. Classification (GTDB taxonomy): domain Bacteria; phylum Actinomycetota; class Thermoleophilia; order Gaiellales; family Gaiellaceae; genus JAUJMY01. Next base: position 5,649 of record JAUJMY010000014.1, on the reverse strand, counting down.
CGCCCGCGCGAGGCGCTCCTCGTGCGCGCGCGCCTCCTCCTCGATCTGGCGCAGCCGCTGCATGTACGGGAGCGGGCCGCCGAGCGACGTGACGTAGCTCTGCGGATCGGCGGTGAAGTTCCGGACGCGCTGGCGCACCGCGCGCCCGCGGAGAGGGTTGTCCGCCAGGTCCTGCTCCAGCTTCCGGCGCTCGGCCTGGCTGCGAACGGTGCCGTCGCGCACGCCCCACTCGCCGAGGATCCGTTCCCGCTCCCAGTTCTCCATCGCAGGAATTGTGCCCGCGCGCAGAAGGATCAGGCGCCTTTTTGCGCCTCCAGCTGCCGCGGTGCCGTCGCCTCGGCGCTCAGATCCGGATGCTCGTCGAACCCGTACTTCACGACCGCGCGCTTCGCGGCCTTCACCTCGTCGAGCCGGCGCACGGGGCGGCCGTGCGGCGCCTCCTTCAGCAGCTCGGGGCTCTCCGCAGCCTCGCGTGCAATCGCGAGCATCGCGTCGGCGAACGCGTCGAGCGTCTCCTTCGCCTCGGTTTCCGTCGGCTCGATCATCAGCGCCTCGGGCACGATCAGCGGGAAGTAGATCGTCGGCGGGTGGAACCCGTAGTCCATCAGCCGCTTCGCGACGTCGAGCGCGCTCACGCCGTGCTCCCGCTTCAGGTTCCGCGCGCTGAGCACGAACTCGTGCATGCAGAGCCGGTCGAACGGGAGGTCGTACGCCTCCTTCAGCCGCGCGAGCAGGTAGTTCGCGTTCAGGACCGCTACCTCCGACATCGCCCGCAGCGCCGGCCCCCACATGCGGATGAAGGCGTACGAGCGCACGAAGACGCCGAACGGGCCCTGGAAGCCGCGCACCTTGCCGATCGAGCGCGGCCGGTCGTAGTCGAGGCGGAAGTGGTCGCCGTCGCGGACGACCGCCGGCACCGGCAGGAACGGCTCCAGCCGCTCGCGCACGACGATCGGGCCGCCACCGGGCCCTCCGCCCCCGTGCGGCTGCGAGAACGTCTTGTGCAGGTTGATGTGGACGATGTCGAAGCCCATGTCGCCGGGCCGCGAGATCCCGCAGACCGCGTTCAGGTTCGCGCCGTCGTAGTACATGAGCGCACCCGCGCCGTGGAAGACGTGCGTGATCTCCTCGATGTTCTCGTCGAAGAGCCCGAGCGTGCTCGGGTTCGTGATCATCAGACCCGCGGTCGTCGCGTCGACCTTCGCGCGCAGGTCGTCCACGTCGATGTTCCCGCGCGGGTCCGTCTGCACGGGCGTGAGCTCGAAGCCGGCCATCGTGACGCTGGCCGGGTTCGTCCCGTGCGCCGTGTCCGGGATGACGATCTTGCGCCGCTCGTGCTCACGGCGGTCCTCGAAGTACGCACGCATCAGCATCAGTCCGGTCAGCTCGCCCTGCGACCCTGCCGCGGGCTGGAGCGAGCACGCGTGCAGGCCGCAGACCTCGATCAGGATCTCCTGGAGGCGCCACATCAGCTCGAGCGCCCCCTGCGTCGCGTCCTCCTCCTGGAGCGGGTGGAGGTCGCGGAAGCCCGGCAGCATCACGACCCGCTCGTTGACGCGCGGGTTGTACTTCATCGTGCAGGAGCCCAGCGGATAGAAGCCGGTGTCGATCCCGAAGTTCCGCGTCGAGAGCTCCGTGAAGTGGCGCAGCAGCTCCGGCTCGGCCAGCTCGGGGAGGCGCGGGGGCTCCGCGCGCCGGAGCTCCTCCGGCACCTCGGCCGGAGGAACGTCGTGGCGCGGCAGCGACGACGCGCGGCGCCCGTCCTGCGAGCGCTCGTAGATCAGCTTCACGCCGCGAGCACCTCCGCGAGCCGGTCGAGCTCGCCACGCGTTCGCTTCTCGGTCACGCACACGAGCAGCGCGTCATCCATGCCGGCGTACTCGCGCCGGAGCGGGTACCCGGGGTGGATCCCGCGCGAGCGCGCGGAGCGGACGACCTCGTCCGCAGGTCGTCCGACGCGGATTGCGAACTCCTTGAACGTTGCCCGATCTGGAAACAGCGGCTCCGCCCCCGCGTCCGCCAGCCGCTCCTTCGCGTACGCGGCGAGCGACATGCAGGTCTCTCCCAGCTCGCGCAGCCCCTGCGGACCCAGCCACGAGAGGTGGACGAGGCCGGCGAGCGCGAGCAGGGTCTGGTTCGTCGTGATGTTGGACGTCGCCTTCTCGCGGCGGATGTGCTGCTCGCGCGTCTGCAGCGTCAAGACGTAGCCGCGCTCGCCCGCGGCGTCCGTCGTCTCGCCGACGATCCGGCCGGGCATCCGCCGGATGAACTCCGACCGCGCGGCGAGGAAGCCGTAGTGAGGCCCGCCGTACGACTGGTAGTTCCCGGCGCTCTGGCCCTCGCCGATCGCCATCGCGCAGCCGTAGTTCCCGGGCGCCTCGAGCACGCCGAGCGAGACCGGGTCGACGTGCGCAACCGCGAGCGCCTCGGCGTCGTTCGCAGCGGCGGCGAGATCCGGCGCGGGCTCGAGACAGCCGAAGAAGTTCGGCTGCTGGAAGATGACGCACGCCGCGTCGGTCGCAGCCTCGCGCAGCTCGTCGGGGTCGGTGACCCCGTCGCGGTGCGGCACCTCGACGACCTCGAGGCCGAAGCCGATCGCGTAGGTCTTCACGACCTGCCGCACCTGCGGGTGCAGCGTCTCGGCGAGCACGACCTTCGAGCGGCCGGTGGCGTGCTTCGCGACGAAGCACGCGTCGGCGGCGACCGTCGTCCCGTCGTATCCGGACGCGTTCGAGACGTGCATCCCCGTCAGCTCGCAGATCGCCGTCTGATACTCGAAGATCGCCTGAAGCACGCCCTGGCTCATCTCGGGCTGGTACGGGGTGTACGCGGTCAGGAACTCGCCGCGCGAAAGGACGGCGTCGACGACGGCGGGCACGTAGTGGTCGTAGATCCCCGCGCCCAGGAACGAGATCTCGTCCGCACTCGAGACGTTGCGTGCCGCGAGCTCGTCGAGGTGCGCGACGAGCTCCTGCTCCGAGAGCGCGGGCTCGAGCGCGAGCTCGCGGCCGAAACGGACGCCCTCGGGGACGTCGCGGAAGAGCTCCGCCACGGAATCGACGCCGATCGCGGCGAGCATCGCGTCGCGGTCGGCGTCCGTGAGCGAGAGGAACGTCACTGCTCGGCGAGGAAGCTGCGGTAGGCGCCGGCGTCGAGCAGCGAGTCGGCCTCGCCCGGATCCGTCAGCCGCACCCGGACGAGCCACCCGTCGCCGTACGGGTCCTCGTTCACCGTCTCGGGCTCGTCGACGACCTTCTGGTTCACCTCGAGCACCTCGCCCGAGAGCGGAGCGATCACGTCCGAGACGGCCTTCACCGACTCGACCTCGCCGTACGAGGAGTCCTTCGCGACCGTCGAGCCCACCTCCGGCGGCTCGTAGTGCACGAGCTCGCCGAGCGCGTCCTGCGCGAACCAGGTGATCCCGAGCGTCGCCTCGTCGCCGTCGATCCGCGCCCAGTCGTGCTCGCGGTGGTACCTCAGCTCGTCCGGGTACGACTCGGCTGCGGCCACTACGCCGTCTCCTCCCGCTTATAGATCGGCTTCTTCACGATGCGCGCGCCGCGCGGCCGACCGCGGACGTCGATGGTGATCGTCGTCTCCGGTGCTGCGAGCACCGCCGGCACGTACCCCATCCCGATCCCCGCGTCGAGCATCGGGGAGTGCGTTCCGGACGTGACCTCGCCGCCCTCGGCGATCGGCATCCCCTGCCTCGGCACCGCGCGCTCCTCCATCACGAAGGCCACGAGCTTCCGCTGCGGCCCCTCGTCCTTGACGCGGCGCAGCTCCCCGGCGCCGGTGAACTCCTTCTCCTCGAGCGCGCAGACCCAGCCGAGTCCCGCCGAGATCGCGTCCGTCTCCGGCGTGATGTCGTTCCCGTGCAGCGGGTAGCACACCTCGAGCCGCAGCGTGTCGCGCGCTCCGAGCCCGCACGGGACGACCCCGCGCCCGAGCACGCGGTCCCAAAGCGCCGGCGCGTCCTCGACCAGCGCCAGGAGCTCGCAGCCGCGCTCGCCCGTGTAGCCCGTGCGGTTCACCATCACCTCGATGCCGCCGACGTCGCCCTCCGCGAACGTGAACGGCCGCGCCTCCGGGAGCCCGAGCCGCTCGAGCGCCCGCGGGCCCTGCACGGCGAGGAGGGCGTACTCGTCGGACCTGTCGCTGACCTCGACGCCGCGTGGCTCGCGCTCCTTCAGCCACGCGAACGCGGCCTCTTTGTTGCTCGCGTTCACGACCAGGAAGTAGCGGAACTCGTCCAGCCGGTACGCGATCAGGTCGTCGACGATGCCGCCGCGCTCGTTCGTGAGGAGCGTGTACTGCGCGCCACCTGGGCTCACCTTGTCGAGGTCGTTCGAGAGCATCGACTGGAGGAACTCGTGGGCGCGCGGCCCTTCGACCTCGAGCTCGCCCATGTGCGAGACGTCGAAGACGCCCGCGTCGGCGCGCACGGCCCGGTGCTCAGCGATCACGCTTTCGTACTGGACCGGCATCTCCCAGCCGGCGAAGGGCACCATGCGCGCGCCGGCCGCCAGGTGGCGGCCGTGGAGCGGCGTGCGCTGGAGCGTCTGCACGCCGCCGATGCTAATGAACGAGCGTGCTCCGGCCCGCGCCTACGCCACGGGTGCGAGCACGTCCACGACGCGCTCCTCGCCCGTCGCGAAGTCGTCGCCGAGAGCGGTCGCGAGCTTCTCCCGCAGCTCGCCCGTCTGCGCGAGCTCCTCGACGATGTCCGCGCCGCCCACGAGCTCGCCGCGGACGAACACCTGCGGGATCGTCGGCCAGCCGGAGACGTCCGACAACTGACGGCGGATCTCCGGATCGGGCAGAACGTCAACGGCCGTCACCGGAGCGCCGAGCGCACGCAGGGCTTCGAGCGCACGGTGCGAGTTCCCGCACATCACGAAGCGCGGCGTCCCCTTCATGAACAGCGCGACGGGTTCGTCCCCGATCACGCGCTCGATCTTCTCGCGCAACTCGCTCATGCGGCTCCCTTCGTCCGGATCCGGAGTTCGTGGATCGTGCCATCCGCCAGCGGCGCGGCGAGGGCGTCGTAGACCAGCCGGTGCTGGTCGAGGAGCGAGAGCCCTGCGAAGCGCGGCGAGGCGAGGGTCACCTGGAAGTGGTCGCCGCCGCCGGTCCGGTCCGCGACGTCCAGCTCCGTCGCGTCAGGGAAGGCCTGCTCGAGGAGGGCGCGCAGCGGCTCGGTGGCGCTCATCCGGCCACTGTACCGAGGCGCCTCTACGAGTCGTCGCGGAGGAACGAGGGGACGTCGAGGATGTCCTCGCGCACCTCGAAGTCGTTCCGCGGCGCGGCCGCCGGAAGCGGTGCGTCAACCCTCACGGCATCCCTGCGACGGCGGCGGACGCGACCGTCGCCGAAGCCCGTGGCGATGACCGTCACGCGCACCTCGTCGCCGAGCGACTCGTCGATGACCGCGCCGAAGATCACGTTCGCGTTGTGGTCCGCCGCGCTCGTGACGACCTCCGCCGCCTCGTTGACCTCGAAGAGCCCGATGTCGGAGCCGCCCGTGACGTTCAACAGGATCCCCGTCGCGCCCTCGACGGATGCCTCGAGCAGCGGCGAGGAGACGGCAGCGCGGGCAGCCTCGGTCGCGCGGTTCTCGCCCGAGGCGCTGCCGATTCCCATCAGCGC
>JAUJMY010000013.1 GCA_030446625.1 Gaiellaceae bacterium | reverse complement strand
ACGTGTCTGCCCGAGTCCCGCGTGCGCGTGCTCTGTCGTGTCTTGTTGCCCTGGCGAGTGTCGTGTACCTGGGTCTGGTTGTGAAATATCTGACCCCGCATCACCCCGCTGTCTCCCGCCGCTAGTGTGGTTTTTACTTGTTGGTTCTTTTCTTGCACTGCACGGACTCGTCGGCGCACGGTCGTGGCTTCCCGGCTGTACCCGCTGCCCGAGAGCGCCGCGCAGCTCCGTCGTGAACCATCCAAGCCCAGCGGGCGGCTTCGTCGGGCAGAGCGTGCGGGCGGAGCGGCGAGCCGAGGCGTGCAGCAAGATCTGACCCCCGCCTCGACGGCGCCTACTTGATCATTCGCGCTGAACCGTCTTGAGGGCCTTGGTGAACGCGCGGCGGCGCCACGGACGCTCGCGCGCCCTCGCCCCTGCTAACTCGGCTGCCGCTTCGGGAGCGGCTAACGCGGCTAGGGCCCGTGCGGCCCATCGCCGTGTCCGTGGCGTCTTGGCGCGAAGCCGCTCAACGAGGAGCGGTGTAGCAGCGCGCGCATTCATTCTTACCAGGCTATCGAGTGCCCACTGGCGCACGATTTCGGATGGATCCGTCCGAGCTGCCGCTAGCAGGTCGGGTATGGCGTCGGGATGGGCAATCTTTCCTAATGCGATCGCGGCAGCGATACGCACTGCCGGATCGGGATCGACGAGGAGGTGGGTGACCGCCCCACGTGCGCGTACGTCCTTTAGGTCACCAAGAGCACGAGTTGCCTCTGAACGAGCCGACAGCTCTCGGTGGCGAACCGGGCTATCCAGTTGCGCAATCAGGCCATCAACATCACGCGCGGCTTTGAGTTCTGACACTAACTCGGCAGCATCAACCCAAGCTGTGCGTGAACCGATGTCTAGCGGTTCGCGCTTCACAAGATTCCCAAGCAAACGAGAGCGCTGTAGTAGACTCTTCCCCAGACGTTCGTTCCTGGCCCTAGGCCCTGGAAGTACTGCAATCCGCGCGTCAGGCATGTCTTTACCGCTTCGTAGACGCGCGGCGCCGCTCGACGCGCGAAATGCTTTACGCGCACGCCAGCTTTCGTCGCGGCGCGCGCCGCGAGCCTTGAAGCAACCTTTGCGCTACGACCTGCACGGTGGAGCGCAATTCCCGCGCGAACTGCGTACGGAGCGACGCGAAGCGCTAGAAGGGCTACGGGTACAAATACTGCTTGCCCATCTAGGTCGGCATTGTTGATCGGATCCTGATTGGCGTAGTCGTAGCGGTTCGCCGATCCGCCCTCGACCGGATCGACCTGCGTGAAGCGCCCGAGCCCGGGGTCGTAGTAGCGGGTGCCCATCTTGTAGAGGCCGGTCGAGGCGTCGAAGTAGACGCCGAGGCCGCCCAGCCAGCGATACGGGTTCGCGAGCGTCCCGGTCGAGCTCTTGACCTTTCCGAATGGCTCGTAGCTGTAGCTGGCGGCGACGGTGCCGGCGCCGTCGGTGACGGCCGCGACCGAGCCGAGCCCGTCGAGCAAGTAGTAGAACGTCCCGCTCGAGCTGCGCAGGCTGAGCAGCAGCCCGTCGTCGTCCTTCGTGTAGCTAGTCGTGTTTTCGCGCGTCACGCCGAGGGAGCTGTTCTGGTAGCTGGCGGAGCCGGCGGAGACGCGCAGGAACTGCCCCGTGCCGGTGTAGCTCATCGAGAGCGCGGAGCCGCCGGGCGGGGTGACGCTGACCGCCTGGTCCTTCACGTTGTAGGTCCAGGCACGGCCCGCTGAGTTGCCCGTCTCGTTGCCGTTGCCGTCGTAGCTGTACGTCACCGAGCCTGCAGCGGTGAGCTGGTCGGCGCCGTTGTGCGTGTAGGTCGTGCCGACGCCGTTCACGGTCTGGCTGCTGCGGTTCGAGCTCGCGTCGTAGGCGTAGGCGTAGCTGTTGAGCAGCATCCCGGCCGAGTTTCGCTCCTCCGCCTTCGTGAGCCGGTTGAGCGCGTCGTAGCTGTAGCTCGTCCTGTTCCCGTCCTTGTCGGTCACCGCGTGGCGCAAGCCGCTGTCGGCACCGAGCGCGTTCTTCCACTCGTAGCTCAAATCGGTCAAGACCGTCCCGGAGGCAGGCTTCTTGCCGGTGACGCGCGTCAGGCGGTTCGCCGCGTCGTAGGTCAAGTACATGCTGACGCCGTTCGGGTAGTTCGTCTGCGTGCGCAGGTCATCCGTGTCGTAGACGAAGGTCGTCTGCGCCCCGCTCGGCTCGGTCACCGTCGCCAGCAGGTTGAGCTGGTTGTAGGCGTACTTGACTGTCCCGCCGCCGTCGGCGAACGAGAGCAGGTTCGACGCGTTGTCGTAGGTGTAGGTGTTCGAGGTGGCGTTCGGCAGCGTCTCCTTCGTCAAGCGGTTCAGCGTGTCGTATGCGAACGAGGTGGTACCCGTGTTGTCGGCCATCGAGCTGACGTTGCCGTTCTTGTCGTAGGCGTAGCTGATCTTGGAGCCGTCGTGGTAGGTGATGCTCGTCACCTGGTCGAGGGCGTCGTAGGCGTAGGTCGTCTTCTGCCCCTTGCCGTCCGTATGGGTCGCGACCCGGCTCAAGGAGTCGTAGGTGTAGGACTCATCTCCGAGCGGCGCGGGGTGGTCGACCAGGGTCAAGTGCCCGGAGGCGTCGTAGCCGTAGCCCGTCAGGTTGCCCTTGAAGTCCTTTGCGCTCGCGACCGAGCCGTCGGCGTTGTAGGTCAAGGACGCCGAGCTCGCGAGCGCGTTCGTCAGCGAGCTCAGGTTGCCCTTCGCGTCGTAGGCAAACGAGGTCGCGTTGCCCTGCGTGTCTGTTGCCTTGGTCGCGTAGAAGCGCTGGTTCGGGTCGGCGTACTCCCAGCTCGAGCTCGCGCCCGTCGCGGTCTTCGACGAGGTCAGGTTGTTGTTCGCGTCGTAGCCGTTCGTCGTCTTAGCCCCCGAGGCGCTCGTGAACTCGAGCAGGTCGCTGTTCGGGGTCCAGGAGGCCGCGCGCTCCCGAGCGAGCGCGTCCACGACCTTCGTCACCCGCCCCTGCGGGTCGTAGTGGAAGGTCGTCTTGTTCCCGTTCGGGTCGGTGACGACCGTGTTGCCGGCGTTGTAGGTGAAGCTCGTGGTCGGGCCCGTTCCGTTTGCGACCACGCGCACGATCGAGGTCACGCGCCGCTCCGAGTCGTAGCTGAGCTTCGTGATGTTGCCCTTCGGGTCGGTGATCTGCGTGATCAGCGTCGCCGTGGCGTCGTAGGCGTACTTCGTCACGCCTGCGGCGGGGTCGGTGTAGCTCGTCGGCATGCAGGAGGTGGTGTTGTAGGCCCACGAGTGCTTCCGCGCCGCCGGATCGGTCACGGTCGCGAGCAGGGAGCAGCTCGTGTTGTAGGTCAGCGTCGTGACCCGGCCGCGCGTGTCCGTGATCGACGTCAAGTCGCCCTCGGCCGAGTACGCGTAGGAGATCGTGTTCCCGTTCGCGTCCACCTCCGAGACGAGCCGGCCCGAGCTGTTGAAGTTCTCGACGCTCCTGTCGGCGTGGTAGCTCAGCTTGTACGTCGCGTCCCCGTTCTTGACCAGGGTCGCGTTGATCGCCGTCGGCGACTCGTAGGTGCCGTCGGCCTGGCGCACGAACGGGATCGCGAACCCGCTCGATGCGTGGTAGGCGATCGAGCGGTCGTCCGTCTCCTCCAGGTAGACGCCGTTGCCCGTGCTCATCCGCCAGTCCGCCCAGCCGATCGAGGAGAGGCTGTTGTAGTAGCGCGACAGGGACAGATTCTGCCCGCGGCCCGCGATCCCGAGCGTCTCTTCCTCGACGACGAGATTCCCGTTCGCGACGTTCGCCTGTAGGTCGAGGCGGTCAGACAGGTCCTGCCCGACGAACCGGTAGCGGCCCCAGAGGCCGATTCCCCGCTCCCACGTGATTCGGAGAACCGGCGGCTGCGCCCCCGTCGCCGTCGACCACGAGGTCGAGAAGCGGAGCACGTTGTTCACGCTCTCCGCCTGCTGCTTGACGAGCAGACCGTTGTTCGCAAGCGAGCCGTCGACCCAGCCCTGGACGAGCTTGCGGACCGGCCACTGCAGCGCGGCGCCGGTGGTGCCGCCCACGCTCTGCAGCGTCGCGGTCGCCGTCGAGTCGAAGTCGCCCCCGGCGCTCGTCCAGCTCGTGCCCGCCTGCGCCTGGTTCCAGGTCGCGTCCAGACCCCAGGAGCGGGTGACGCGATGCACCGATACCGGCGCCGTGTTCGTCGTCGAGGCCGCCTCGAGATACAGGGTCAGCTCGGCGTCCAGCACGACCGCATGGCGCGGGATGTCGATCCCGCCGTAGTAGACGAGCGCGCGGCTCGTCTGCGACCCGTCGAAACCCACGCTCATCCTATCCAGGTTGCAGAAGCTCGTGTTCTGCGATGTGCCGTTCTGGATGTAGCACTCCCGGTCTCCGCCCCAGTACTCGTAGGTCGGATCGACCACCACCGGCCAGCGGCGCTCGCTGCTCGCCAGCCAAGCGCGGTCGAGGGTCAGCGACAGAGCACGCCCGCCCTCCTCCAGCTGCAGCGACACCGCCCGCGACACTGCCCCGGCTGCGTCGACCATGTACGCAGGAGTGAACTCGCCGCGCACACGCCCGTCCGTGCCGACGAGCTCCACCGCGCCCGCCGGGCCCGCGCGCGCGGTGAGACCCTCCAGCGCGAGGTCGAAGACGAAGCGCGACGGAGCGGCTGGTCCGGCCAGCGTCAACGTCTCCTTGACGCCGTTTCCGAGCGCCGCATACGCCAGCTCCACACGCCCAAGCGCGTTCGCGTACCTGGCGGTCGCACCCTTCACGGATGCCCGACCCGAGGCGCCGCGCAGCGAGAACGCAACCGAGACGCCGTCGTGCCGCACCCTCACGGGCGCCGCCCCCAGGTCCGCCGGCAGCTCGACCGCGTAGGCGTTCGCCCTGTTGCGATAGCCGCCGGCCATCTCGACCAGCGTGTTGTCGATCGGCCGCCACGCGCCCTCGGCGTCCCTGAAGTTCACGGCGGCCGCGCTCACGAGCGTCACCATCTCGCGCGCCTCGTTCAGGTACGTCCGCGACGTTCGCGTCCGCAGCCCCGGGATCTCACGCCCGTGCGCCGTCTTCGGCCCATCCGCCGCCAGCTTCGGCGCCGGCGACTCCTCCGCGGGCGCGCCGGCCCGCCCGCCTTCCGCCGCTGCGCCCCGCACACCGCCCGGCAACACCGAAACGACTGCCACTACGACGACCGCGACGAGACCAGAGCGGCCCAGAGAGCACGAACCCGTCATCTTCAGCCCCTTCCTCGGAGAACGGAGCCGCAGCAGTCGGCAGGATGTAAACAGGTTTTTTCTGTTTGTCAAGCATAAGCAGCGGCGTTGACACTACTTCGCAGGCCGTTTTTACGGGACTAGAAACCCTCGTGACCACGGCCGCCCGGAGGCGACACCCTGTCGCGATTCGCAAGCGACGGCCGACTGCGACGCGTGTTCTATTAGCGCGTGAACGCCGCCACGCGATATTGAGCAGTAGCGCGCGTTATCGTGCCGGTGACCGAGAGAACCCGGCACGGGAGCGCTTTGGCGCGGTCGCCTGGCGAGCGCCTCGTCGTGCGAGCGAAGCGGCAACCTCGATCAGCTTCGTCGACGGCGGCGTTATGCGCCCGCATCGCGCTCGTTGACAAACAGCACCTATTTTGTAAACGATAGCCGCATGGCCGCCGGGGCAACGTGACCTACGACCCGCCAGGCCGAGCGGACGCCTTAGCTTCACCGCTCCTCGAGCGCTGGAACGAGACGATCGAGGCCACTCACGCGCAGCTGTCTCACCTCCACACGCGCTTCTTCGCCATCGACCCGTTCTCGCTTGCCAGCGCCGGTCCGGCGCCGGTTGAGTGGTTCGCCGATCCGCTTGAGCCGGTGCACTGCCTCGGCACGGAGGCGGCGCAGCGCCTCTGTGATCATGGGCTGTTCGCGCGGCGGCTCCTCCACGATGAGTACTGCGAGTACCGGATCGTCCATCGCCCGGACACCAGCGGCCGCGCGCGGCCAAAGCGGGTCGAGGTGACGACTGAGCTTCGGGAGTACTGGCTCTGCCTGGCCGAGCACGATCCGGAGCTCGTGCGCGAGATGGCGAGCGCGGTCCTCGGGCTTGAGGTGTCGTGGGAGGATCTTTACGGGGTGACCGAACCGGAGTCGCTCGCGCGCGAAGAACGCAGGCGTGCCTTCGCCCGGCTCGTCGCCGGCGGCGCCGGCAGCCCCGAGTTCGCGGGGGCGGGCGTCCCGGTGCACCCGACAGGGCCGCTCAACCGCGACCACCTCCTCTTCATGACACACCCGATCAACGGGCTCGACGACCTCCTCTTCATCGTCATGTTCGGCGCCCGCCCGTACGCACGCGTTGTCGGCGGCGTTCGTGATCCGGCGTTGCTCGAGCAAATCTTTTCGATGCCCGGCAGCTCGCGACAGCTCTTTTGTCGCCACGCCGATCCCGCTGCCGCCGCGGCCGCCCACGGGGCGGCCCTTGAGGGGCGCTCGGTGGCCTTCGCCAATCCGCTCGGGATGTACATCCGCAGCTTCACGGCCGAAGTCTTTCTCTTCGAGGGCAGGCCAATTCCGGAGCGGTGGATCCGTCGTGGGCGGGGCTTCGCCGGGGCCTGGCAACGGTTAGAGATCGGACCCGCCGATGACGATGACGTCTTTCTGGACGACATCGTCGACGTCGCGGAAGCCAACGCGAAGCCTCTTGTCGGCGGCTACCAGGTCGTGCGGCAGATCGAGGTCGGCCCCCTTGTCGTCGTCGGTGAGCCGACCACGGTCGGGGACGACGAATTCGTGGTGCTTCCTGAAGCACCGCCGATCGCCTGCGGCGAGCCCGACTTCTGCGCCAACGTCAATATGGTTGCTGACGATCTCGCCGGCCGCGGCCGGCGCCGCTTCGGCTTGCGGCCGCCAGCCGACTCCGTGCAAGTGATCCGGACCGGGCCGCGGCAGTTCACCGTCGCCGCCTAATTCCGTGCGAACGCCGCAAGAAGGGATCTACTTCGACTGCAGCGGCTGCAATCCGCCTTTCTTCGCCGTTCTCTTCCTCCGCGGGGCCGCTGACGCCTCGGCGCCTGAGATTGGATCGGCTTTCGCCGTTCTGTGGCGCGTCTATCAGCAGCTCAAGCAAGGTCAGGTCGGCGACCTGCCGGAGCATCCGGTTCCAAGCGGCAAACTCGACGTGCTGGTCGGTTACGGCGGTGATCTTTTCGACCGGAGGGGCATGGCCCAGGATCAGCCGCCGGCGCTTCGCGCGTGGGACTTCGATCGCCGCTCGCCGCCTGCCGGCGAAACGGTAATCGACAACGCCGGTCTTCGCTACGCCCCCGACGTCACTACCAACGTCGCTCGCTGCGAGATCGTCGTGCAGCTGACGGCCGAGAGCCAGCTCGCCGTCTTCCGAGCGGTCGTCGAGACCTGGAAGGCTCTCCACGATCTGGCCAACGCGGCGGGCCGAGACACGCTTGCGCTCGTCGGCTTCTTCTCGGGTTTTCTCCGCGATGACCGCCGCAGCTGGATCGACTTTCACGACGGCGTCAGCAACCTCCGGCGCGGCGACGAGCGCGCTCGTGTAATGACGATCAAGGCGGCGCCTGATGCGCCTTGGACCGTCGGCGGGACCTATCTCGCCTACCTTCGGATCGACGTCGATCTCGCCCGCTGGCGGACGCTTCCGGTCGGCGAACAGGAGCTGGCCGTCGGTCGCAGCAAGCTCACCGGCGCGCCGTTGGTCGCCGTCGCGGACGACGGAGCACCGGTCGCGGCACCCGGCTGCCCCGTCGCCGGCACGACGGAGGTCGTCGAAGCTGGCAACGAGGCCTTTCGCGAGCCGCGGCCGACGGCGTCGACACGCCTTCAGGTGAGCCACGCCCAGCGGGCGAACCACCACGCGCAGAACATCAGCGATCCCAGTTCAGGGCGGATCTTCCGTCAAGGCTACGAGTTTCTCGAGCCGTGTCAGCGCGCACCGTTCTTCCGGGCCGGGCTCAACTTCGTCAGCTTCCAGGACACACCCGAGCGGCTTCATCGAGTGCTCGCCCGCAGCGACTGGCTTGGCGGGACGAACTTCGGCGGCGACAGCGAGTCGCCGAGGGCCCTCAAGGAGCTTCTCGCCGTTCAGGCGGCCGGGTTCTTCCTTGTTCCTCCCGTGAGCGCGGAGGAGCCGTGGCCGGGAGCGGCGATCTTCGGACGTTGAACAACGAAATAGGCGGCTCTCGCTACCAGTGAGTCGTCGGAGAGGATGTCGATGAGCAGAGCGAAGAACTCAAGGGCGAGCAAGGACCCGTCGCGCCTCGCGATCGGCGCGCGACGCTGGCGAAGGCGGTGTGCGCTCATCTTCCCGCCGACGAGTACGGTCGCAGATGCCTAACGAGACTTGCGCCGCGTTCGACGCGGTGCCTCCGTTTGATCCTAACGTGCTGCATCGCTTCATCGTCGGAGCCGATCGCGCTCCGCGGCCGATGGGTGCGGCTGAGGTCCAGGCTCTCGGCGACCCGTTTGCCTCGCTGCTTCTCGCCCGTGGCCAGTTTCCGCGTAGCGGCGAGGAGCTGCTCAAAGAGATGAAAGCGGCCGCAGGCGACAGTGATCCGCTGAAGACGCAGAGCTCGTTCGTCGTCGGCGAAGGGAGTCAGGTCGCATCGACGGCCGAGAGCGCGGGAGTTGACCGGACGCTGCGCTTCGTCGTCACGCTCGGCCGCGGCCCCGACGGGCCTGACCTCTTTCTCAGCGTGCCCGACCCAAAGCAGCCGAACCTGATCGAGGTCATGGCCTGGGATCGCAAAGTCGGCGGCTTCAACTACTACCGGTCGACGAGCGACGGCGCGAGATGGATGTTCGCCGGCAACTCGCGCGACGCTCTTGCCCAGGCATCGCGCGGCAAGGGGCCGTTCGAGGCCCACCCGAGCGGTGCTCTGATCATGAAGGAGCTAAAGACGCCGTGGATCAACTGGGACTCACCGGCGGCCAAGATTCACGAGACGGCGTTCGTCCAAAACGACCCCCGCCGGACGCACCCGTGGTTCAAGGACAAGGAGCCGAACGGCGCTCTCTTCTTCGAGTTTCAAGCGGCGCGGCCGGCGATCACGCGCTGGGCGAAGGCGCGGTTTGCGCCGCTGCGCAACGGCGGCGGTCAAGGGGACGAGCCAGAGCAGATCCTCAAGCAGATCCTTGGAACGCCGACGGTCAATCTGGCCACGACACATATCACGAACGCGGCGCTTGAGCCTTCGTCCGTCCTTGACGTGCCGAGCACGTTCTTCATCGACACCGATGGGCTCAGCATCGTCGGCCTGGCCCAGCCGCCGGCCTTTACCGTCAGCGGCAAGATCTACCAACGGTGCCTGACGAAGTTCGAGGTCCGGATGGACGACGGCCGCCGCTTCGTCCAGAAGGGCGACACCCATTTCTGCTTTCTCGTCCCAGAGCGCGCGTTCGAAGACCAGGCCGTCCTCCAGGAGGCGATCGAGGTCGGCCTCATCAGCAAGCGACTCGCCGCCTGCCTGCTGATGGTCGACCCTTGGAACCCGGTCTTCTCGGCGCGTCGCGAAACACTCCTCCGGCACGTGCCGGCGAAAGCGGCGATCAGCAACGGCAAGAGCCGCTTCTCGGCGGAGATGGCAAGGCGGATCCTCGCCGCGGCGGCGAGCGGGCCTGCCGGGTCGCCGGAAGCGGAATTCGCCGAGCGCTGGGGCGCCGGTACTCGCTTCGCAAGCGAGTTCAACCGCCTTCTCAACGGCTACTACGCCGCCGTCACGGAGCAGCTCAAGACGCAGCGCGGCTTCGACGGCTACTTCAGGCTGGCTGACGAGCGGCGCCAGGCGTTCAAGAAACGAACGCGCATCGCCGAGTTTCCGCTGCTTCTGCCGAGGACGAACATCAGCGCGACTGGCAGGCGGATGCAGGCCGACGGCACGGTCAGGAGCTGACGATGCCGAAGCTCGCTCGCTTCAGCACTCCCGCCCGCCTCCCCGACCCCAACGCGGCCGCCTGGAGCGCTCGCGTCTCGCGGCTGCTCGCTCCTTACCTCAGCGGCGAACTCCCGCAGTTTTACGACCCGACGAAGAAGAACACGCCGACCGGTTCGCCGCAGCCGATGCTTTCCTGGATCGCCTTTCCGGCAGTGCTCAAGGCCCAGGTTCCGGCCCCCGAGCGCTGGCGGCTCGCTGACGGCGACCGGGAGCGGCAGGACGAGTACTGCGAGTGGTCCGTCGTCAGGAACCGCGAGCGCAAGATCACGCGCGTTACCTTCACCTCTGAGGTCCCGGAGTATTGGGAACATCTACTCGCGACGGATCCCGACAGGCTCGTCGACCTCTACCGCGAACTCGTCGATCCTGCGGTCAAACTTGCCGATCTGCGCGATCGAAACGGCCGCTATCGGCGTCGAAACCTCTGGAACAGCTCGGCCCCGGGGCGGATCGCCCACCTGATGCAGAGCAACAACAGCCTCTTCGCCGCTGTCGACCTCGTCGCGCGGGCGACCGTTCTCCGGCGGAAGAACGGGCGACTCATCAACGAGCAACAGGAGTTGGTTCGCTGCTCCGGCCTCGGCAATCCGCTGCGCCACAGCGACCCGCAGATCGCTCTCGCCGTCAACGTCGCCGCTCGTCAAGGCAGCGAGATCGCCTTGGCCGATCCTCCTGGACTCCACCTCGGCAAGCCGCTGACGGCGGGGATGATCACGCCCGACGGTGCTGATGCGACCGACTTCTGGACGATCGAGCGCGGCGACGAGGAGCACACGCTGCGTGCGCGCTTCGAGGTTCCGCCAGGGCGCGGCTATGTCGTCGGCGACATCACGATCGGCGGCCGCCCGATCCGGCACGGCGGTCAGATCGCCGACCGCGTCCAGGTCTGGGTCAAGGTCATCGTCATGAACGGCAACCACAGCCCACAGCCGCGCCCATGCAGCGAAGGCCAAGTGTGACCGCGGCCTCCTAGGGATGACGGCAGCTCCGTCAGCCGGACAATCGCGGCGCAACGAGTTGCGCGTCGTGGCGATGAGCTCTTCGGTCTGACGCGCCTTTCGAAGAAGCCGGCGACGCCCGCGCGGCATCGGCGCGCTCACGCGCAAGGCCTCCGCCCGCACTCGGCGGCTCGGCTCCTTCCGGCGCCGACCGCTGCGACATCCAGTCGCCGCTCGCTCACAGACGTGGGTGGAACGAACACGAGGACCGGAACGGCGCGCACCGTAAGGGCGTAACGGCCCCGCAGACCTCGGTCGAACCAGTGGCCTGCAGAGACACATCCCATGGTGTGTCGCCAGCCAAAATTGGGATGTCCGTCGGAACATTGAATGCCACCGCCGCCGGCGTCCACAGAACTTGTTCGGCCGGAAAAACCCGCGACCGGACGCCTGACCGGGAGAGCTTTACCGTCCGGACGTCGCTGTCGCCGACCCAAAGACGCCTGCGACCGCGACTACCTGGACAGGCGCTCCCAGGTTCGCGGGAAGTCCGCCGGCGGTGACAACTTTCACCTGGCTGGCTGCGGGGGCAAGTGCATCCGCGTCCGCTCCTCGTTCGGGCGCCGATGTAACACGCCGTTGCCGATCGGTTAAAACGCCGTCACCGCGGTGGCGAGCGACCGCGGATCCAGGGAGGCGCGAGCCGCGTCGGACAGCGCCGCGCGCGCTTGTCCGTGCGCTTGCGACTGCGTCTTGCGTGGCTTGACGAAGATGAGTCTCGCGATCGAACACACGCGTGGGCGGGTGCGGGTGGAGGGGCAACCGGCGCCCCTCCGCCCGCCTTGCCTCTCAGACCTAGAACGGACCCCACGGCTCGCCGCCGTTGAGCGCGGCGATCACGATCACGGCGAGCGCAGCGAGCCGCGTCTTGAGACGAGTCGACATAGACACCTCCTTTCGCGTACTTGAGCGCCAAAGTCGAGGATCGCAAGTACGCAACCTCGCCTGGCAACTGTTGTCAACCGATGTCGGCGTCTAAGATCGCCGGAGTTGGACGCCCGAGCCGCCGGCAACCCTGCAGCCGAGTCGATCGGTGATCGACTTCGGCGCCTCCGACACGAGCGGGGGTTAACCCAGCGCGCCTTGTCCGAACCCGGCGTCTCCTACGCCTATATCTCCAGGATCGAGGCCGGTACGCGGCAACCGTCGGTCAAGGCGCTCCGGAAGCTCGCGGTGAAGCTCGGTGTCTCTGCCGAGTACCTCGAGACCGGGTCCGAAATCAGTCGCGGCGCCACGCGCGAGCTAAAGCTCGCAGACGCCGAGCTTCAGCTACGCCTCGCCGACGACCCTTCGGCTGCGGAGTCGGATTTCGCTGCCGTTCTCGACGATGCCCGCGCCGCCGGAGATGAGCAAGCAGCACGCCGTGCCCGCGTCGGACTTGCCTTGGTTGCGGCCGCGTTGGGCCGACACGAGGAGGCGGTCGCGCGGCTGGAGCCGGAGGTCGAGGCTGGCGCGATAGCGCCACATGAGCGCCCCGAGCTGTTCGCGACGCTCGGCGAGGCGTATGCCGCACTTGGTAATGCGCAGGCCGCTGCGACGCTGTTCACTCGTTGTCTGGAGGACGTCCGCACGCGCGCGAACAGCGACCTGACACTCCAGGCTCGGTTCGCGAACTTCCTCAGCTTCGCGCTGATTGACATCGGCGAGTTCGACCAAGCACGAGCGGTACTTCAGGAGGTTCTCGAACGCGCCGAGACAACCCAAGACGCGTATATGCGCGTGCGTGCGTACTGGTCGCTCGCGCGGCTCGCGAGCCGCGAAGGTCGCACAGGCGAGGCCCTGACGAACTATCGGCGGGCAATCGGCTTGCTCGAAGCAACCGACGACGACCTGCATCTCGCACGCGCTCACATTGCGTGCGCGTCGGTGCTCAACGACGACAA
Organism: Gaiellaceae bacterium; assembly: GCA_030446625.1. Classification (GTDB taxonomy): domain Bacteria; phylum Actinomycetota; class Thermoleophilia; order Gaiellales; family Gaiellaceae; genus JAUJMY01. Next base: position 75,320 of record JAUJMY010000013.1, on the reverse strand, counting down.
GAGAGCGGAAGAAGCGCGGCGGCATGCGGCGACGGCCGAGCGGCTGCTCGGTGCGCGGCCGAGTCTGCGCGACCTCGCCTACGTGCGAACAGAGCAAGCTCGCGCGGCGCTCATCGCCGGTGAGTTCAAAACTGCGCTCATGCTCGCGGAAGAATCACTCCAGCGGCTAGACGGCGCTGACGCGGCCGAAGAAGGAAGTGCGTGGACTGTCGTCGGCTGGGCGCTCGCGAACGCCGGCGACGTCGACGCTGCGGCCGAAGCTTTCGAGACGGGCGCGCAGCGCTTCGAGGACGCACGGCGATGGGACGACGCCGCGCGCGCGTACCGCGCCTGCGGGAAGAGCCTGCGCGAGGCCGGCCGACGCGACGACGCGCTTGATGCGCTCGAGCGAGCGGCAGACGCAGCCGCCCAGCGACCGTCCGCGCGAGCCGCGTTGCTTCAACCGCGGCGTCGGTGAGTGATCGGGACGCCAAGTGGCACAACCCGTCTGCGTCTCGAAGGAGGCGACGCCGTACGGTCGAGATACGATTGCGTCACGAGCATCTGACGTGCGTGATCTTTCTACGCGCTCACGGACGATCGTCTCCGCGAGGCGTTCCCGCGGCCGACGCGCCATCCCTTCATCGTAGCCTCACGGCACGTTGTGAACGACGCCTCGTGCGTAAGCCACCGCCACACTCCTGACGCTGCGGCCGGGACACGCGCGACGCGTCGCGGTGCGACGGTAGAGCGACCGGTAGAACGTGCTCGAACCTCCTGCCAACGCGGCGCGTATTCGCGGGTCGTCAGCCAGGAGGTACATCCACACGCGACCACTTCCATGGTAAGGAGGCGGTGGACGGTTCGAGTCCGTCAGAGGGCTCTGCAGAAGCGCCGCAAAACGGCGCTTCTGTTTAACGGGAGTTTGCACGATTTCCAGCGCGCGTCGGGTATGGAGCCCTCAGGTTCGAAAAGCGTCGTCTAAGCCCGAGTTGACGCTCTCGCCCTTGACCATCAAGCCGCGTGCCACCGCGCCGGGCCGGAACGGGCTTAACCCCGTGGCAAGGCTCCGTGCGTGACCGTCCAGTGCGCATGTGAGGATGACCGCGATGCCATTGTCGACGGCAGCGCTCGCGGACGCGATCTGCAAAGCGGTCGCAACAGTCATTTGCGACACCCGCGCGCCGTCGTCCGCTTGGCCGGACCGGTATCCGGGCCGATGGGCAACGGCGACCCGTGTGGCGGAGCTGCTTGGCCGAAGAACCGCCGAGATCAGCTACCACCTTCAAGAACTCGCCGAGAGAGGCGAAGTAATCAGCGCTCAGCCGTGGCCGGTCGGGCTCCGCGGCTATCGCCCGGCGCGTGGATTGCGAGGAGAGGCGGCACCGCTCTTCGCGGTCCCCGCGCTCGATGGGGACGAGCGCCGGTGGATGCTCGACCAGCTCAAGCGTTGGGCAGCGCTACACGACGGGAGAGCTCCGAGGCAGATTGACTGGTCGAAGACGCACGATCCCAATCGCCGCTGGCCCCGCTGGAACCGCGTTGCTGAGCTCTTCGAAGCCGAAGCAATCGAGAAGGGCATCCGCTACTTCGTTCCTAATCGGTGCGCCCTCGATTGTTCATGCTCAACTGGCCGGCACTACAGCAACGGCGAGGGTGACGAGTTCTGCGACGGCTGCTTCGACTGCCTCGGCCACTGTCCCCACGGCCACTCTGGCGAATGGGCCGGCCCATCAGGCTGGCGGTTCGCTCTCGAGGTGGCTGAGCTGACTCTTCGATCGGTCAGCTAATCGCCCCGCGCCCGCAACGCCCGACCGCAACTTGGGTCTCGCGAGCGCTGCATGTCCAGGAACGCGGCCGCGACTTCAGCCCGCTTCCCCCGCGGGCAAGATAGCCGCGACCCGCCGCGGCTGCACGAAGGCGCTATCGCAGCGCGCGCCGGTTCGGCGGCGGCGGAGATGACAGACGAGACGCGGGCGGGAGCGCCTCGCCCGCGTCTCGCGATTCCCCGCGGCGCTAAGGTGTCCATGCCGGGCCCTGGCCGGCGCAGTAGCTCTACGACGAACCCGTCGTCGCAAGCAGCCGGTTGTAGAGGCTGCGTTGGATGGTTTCCTGTTCGACCTTGATTCGGCCGCTAGCGAGGGAACTCCGAAGCGGTTCGAAGCCGTCTGGCCGGTCGGATTGGCGCGCGAGCTCCAGGTAGTCCCACTCCTGGAGCGGCAGCTTGCGCGGCGCGTCGGCAAGCAGGTCGGGGATCATCCCCGTCGGCGCGAGCGTGACGCCTGCCTTCTTTTCGAGCAGTCGAGCAATCCGGATCCCCGCGGGGTCGAGGTCAAAGCAGGCGTGGAAGCGGAGCGCCGGTTCGAGTCCATGGAGCCGCCGCGTTAGCTCTACCTCCGCCGGAGGCGGTCCGCCGGGGACCCAGAGCACCAGGACGCCGTGCTCGGACAGCTGCAGGATGTGTTCGAAGGTCTGCTTGTTCTCGACGAGCACCACGTCGCGCGGGGTCCCTTCGAGCGCCAGGGGGATGCTTTGGACCGTGGAGGCCCACACGCCGCCGTCGGGCACGTGTAGCGGTCCCTTTATTGCGAGCTGTCGGTCAGTTTCGGCGACGAGCTCGCGGAACGGCACGCCGGTGAGGTGGGAGACGTAATCGCGTCGTTGCTCCGTCCATGCCTTCGTGTGGTCGATCAGCCCCGCGAGCTCACGCGAGGACGGCCTGATCCCGTGCTCGCGCAGGTCGAGTGCTCGCTCGGCGGCGCGGAGGCAGAAGTCGAAGGAGCGGTAGTCCATCCGGGGCGGCCGCCCCCCGTGGAGCTCCGCGAGCAGCTTCGGTCTGGTCAGGTCGCTCCGCAACGCGGCGATGACCGTCTCGGGGTCGACGATTCCGAGCCACGGCCAGATGCTCTCGTCGACGCGGAAGCGCTCCGGGAGCCAGCCGCCGTTGCGGAAGCGATCATGGACATGCAGGCCCGCGTGTCGGACGAGGTCGTCCAGGACTTCCTCGACCGCGAACGGCGAGAAGGAACGGCCCGCGTGCCGACGCAGTGTCGACCAGCGCCGCCACCGGTGCGCGCCCTCCCGGAGCACTCGCCTTGCCATCTCCGCCCGCTCCGGCGACAGCTGCACCAGGAGCTGGTCGGGGTCTGCCCCGCCGGCAGGGATGCGCTCCCGCGCGACCGGCTTATCGGGATAGCGAGTGCGCTCCTCGACGACGAGCCGGTAGCGCAGCCCGTCCGCGTCGATCAGCCTCTCACTGCGCAAGATCGATCTGCTCGCCGACGTGCAGCTCATCGCGCTTCTGTGGGCGGCGGGTGTAGACGCCGATGCGCGCAAACGGGGAACCGTCCGCGCTGGGGAAAAACGCGATCTGGTGGTCGCACCAGCCAGCCGCGCGCGCCGCCTCTGCTGTCACCGGGGAGGCGAGCACGAACTGCACTTGTGCCGACAAGGTGCGCATCGCTTCGCCGATGTAGTCGATGTTGCGGGAGTCGAGGTGGGCCGAGTGCTCGTCCATGATCAACAGGTCGGAGGCTCCCTCAGAGCTCATCGCCGCGAGCAGCAGGAGGATGGAAATCTTCGCGCGCTGCCCGTCGGAGTGCGAACCGGATTGGTAGGGGGCGAGTGCCTCCGCCGGCGCGCCTGACGTGTGTGCGACCCGTACAGAGAGAGCGTGCTCGCCGTCTTCCTCCGGCACGAGCTTCAGTTCGCCGGTCATTGCCGCCTTCGTGCAGACGTCGCGGAAGCTGGCGGCGAGCCGGTGCACGGTCTCGCGCACGTGCTGCTTGTAGCGACGGCGGGCTTCGGCTAGCTGCTCCTGCGCGCGCGCGAGCTGCTCGGTGTGCTCGCCGAGCACCCGCTGCGCGTCGCTGACGTGGTCGCTTTGGCGGTCGCGGTTCAGCACCACCTCCGGCGTCCGCTCCTCCTCGGCGAACTCGTGCTCGAGCCGCTGTTCGAGCGTCTCCTTCTCCGACTCGACCTCAAGCACGGAGCGCTCGCGCGGCTCCTCGGGCTGCTCGGCCGGCACTGGCAGCGCCACGAGCTCCGCTCTGACGAGCTCGATTTCGCGCGCGAGCCGGCCGATGCGGGTGTCGTTGTCGGCAATCTGACGCTCGGCGAACCGCTTCGCCTCCTGCCGCGCGGCCAGTTCCTTCCGGCCCGCCCCCGCGGTCTCGCTCAGCTCGCGCGCCCGCCGCTCGAGATGCGACTGGCGCTCGCGCGCCTCGGCGAGCAGCCGCTCAGCCTCCTCCAGCCGCACAGCTAGACGTGGCAGCGCCGTCTGCGCCTCAAGCGCCTTCGCGCACAGTTCAGCGTGGTCGCGCAGCCGCTGCGCCTCGTGCTGCAGCTTCGGCAGGTGCGCGTCGAGGCCGCCCGCAGCGGCCTCGGCCGCGGCGAGCGCCTGCTCGCGTGCTTTGGCGCCGAGCACCGGCCGTTCGGGGGCGCGGAAGGCGCCCCAGCTCCGGCCGCGAACGACGCCGGCGGCGTCGACTGAGGGGGGCTCTGCCTCGAGCGGAAGGTCGCGCTCGGCCAGGTACGCGCTCGCCTCCGGCAGCCCGGACAGACCGGCCAGCGCGCCGCGGGGCTCGCCGGCACCGGACGCTGCGAGCGGCAGCCGGTATCCCTGCTCACGCGCCAACGCGAGCGCCCGGTCGAGGTGCTCGGGCGTGAGCAGCAGCGTCCAGACGCCGTCGGCGAGCGCCGCCTCGGCGGCGTCCTGGTTTCCGTTCGGTTCGAGCCGCTCCGCCAGCAGCTCGCTCGCGATGCCCTGCGCCGCCAGCAGCTCGCGGAACGCGTCGACGCCGTCGGGTCGCAGCGGCCGGCCGGCGCGGAGCTCGGCGATCTCCGCCTGGAGCCGCTGCCGCTCCTCCGTAGCGGTCACGTACGCGCGTTCAGCCTCCTCGGCCGCCTCGCGCGTAGCGGCGACGACAGCCTTGTGGAGTGGCGACGGCGCTGCGGACAGCAGCTCCGTCGCCGCCTCGTGCTCGGAGCGGGCCTGGCGCTCGTCGCCGGCCGCGGCGGCGAGCGTGTCCTGCGCCTGCCGCTGCGCGCCTGTCAGCGCCTGCAACGCGTCTGTAAGGTCGTGCAGCTCCTGCTCGCGCCGTGGAAGCTCCACGGCCAGCTCGGCGAGCGTCTGCCGATGCGCCGCGTTCTGCTCCTCGCGCTGGCGACGCTCCTCGTCCTTTTCGGCGATCGCGGCCTCCTTCTCCCGCCGGCGCGCCACCGGCAGCTCGACCCTCTCGAGTTGCTCGAGCCGGGCGATCGTTTGCTGCCACTGCTCGTAGCGGCGGACTAGCAGCTCCAGCTTCTCGAGCTCGCGCCGCTCCGAGCGCAGCCGCTCGTGCGCCTCGGTGTGCAGGCGGGCGGCGTCGGCGAGGTCGCGCTTCGCCTTCTGGAAGGCGTCGAGCGTTTCCTGCTTGCCGGTCAGCTCGAGCATCCGCCGCAGCAGCTCCTTCGGCTCGAACAGGAGCATCTGGTCGGTCTCGCCCGCCCGCACCGAGATCACCCGCAGCAGTGCCTGTGGCACGCCCGCGCGCTGGAGAATCGCCCGCCACTGGTTGGCGCCGTACCAGCGCGACTTTTGGATCTCGCGCAGCGCCTGCAGGTCGTGCTCGATCGGCCGCTCCTGGCCCCAGGCGTGGTAGCCGGCGAGGATCGCGTACTCGCGCTCGCGCTGGCCGTCACGGCTGACGACGCAGATCGCCGTCACCCACTCCGCATCGGCGCAGCCGTAGCCGACGTCGGCAAAGATGCGCTCGCGCCGGCGGCCCGGCCGGAAGGGGTTAGCGAAGACGACGCGGATGTATGCGCGCTCTGCGCGGCTCCCGTTCGCGCCCGCTTTGTATTTACGCGGGTCGAAGATCCAGTCGCGGGGCCGCTGCTTCAGCTGCTCGACTCCCAACATCAGCTTCAGCGCGTCGAGCGCGCACGTTTTGCCGGCGCCGTTCTCGCCGGCGGCGACGTTCACCGCGCAGGGGACGAGCGGGACGATCGTTGGCGGCAGCGGACCCCAGTGGACGCACTGCAGCTCACGGAACTGCGCCATTGCCGCCTTCCTCGTACGTGTCGGCCGGCTCGGCGTCGTCCTCGTCCCGGTCGAGCGATTCCTCGTCCGCCAGCGCGCCGACACGCAGCCGCGCGCTGGCATCGTCGCCGCTGAGCTGCTCGGCGGCGTAGCGCTGGAAGTAGCGGCGCAGGCGGAAGTTGCGCAGCGCCTCGTGCGCGCGCTCATCCGCCTCGACCTCGTCGAACGCGTGGAGATAGGGGCCGGCGACGTAGCGGTTGTCGATACGGCTGATGAAGCCGGCGTTTCGCAGCCGCCCGAGGAGCATTACCATCTTCCGCTGCGTGTAGCGCGGGAAGGCATGCGCGATGTCCTCGACCGCGACGGAGGCGCGGGGGCGCACGCCGCCGCCGAGCTCGGGCCGGCCGTGCCGAGGCAGGTAGACGAGGTGCAGGTATAGACAGGCGGCGACCGCCAGCTCGGCCTCGTCGAGCTCGAAGATCGGCTCGAAACCTTCCGGCCGCTCTCGCTCGGGCGCCCGCGCGATCCAGTAATCGCCGGCACGGGCGAGCTCGTGCCCGACAGCGGCCAGCCGCTCCTTCACCTCGGCCGCCACGTCCTCGTCGACGAGCTCCGGGAACGCGTCTGCCCGGAGGACGCCTCGGGTGAGCAGGCCAGCCAGCTCCTCCCCCGTTCTCACGCGATCGCCCCGTCTCCCTCCCGCTCGCCCGCCAGCTTCGCGGGTGGCCGCGGCCTCACCGTCGCGCGCGAGAGGCGCGCGACCGGCCCCCTGCGCGGCTGGTCGATGACGCCGGCGAAGGTGAGCACCGGCAGCGCTTCGACGCGCTCGTCGCGGACGTACGCGTCAAGCAGCGCCGTGTGCCGGGCGACCGACTCCTCCCAGGCTGCCCGCACGGTCAGCGCCTGCAGTGTCGTCTCCGTCTTGAGTCCGGCAAGCTCGGCGATCATCCGCTCGGTCGCATCGGCCGCGACCGTCAGCGGCTCTTCGGCGATCGGCTCGGGCTCCGGCAGTAGCGGCGGCTCCGGCCGCTCCAGGCTCGCCTTGACGAGCAGCTGGTCGAACGCAGCGGCGACCGGCAGCCAGGGCAGGAACGGCGGCGGCTGTGCGAGTCCGCGGAGGATCGCCGCCAGCTGCGATGGCTCCGCCTGCTTGACGAAGTCGCGGATCTCGCCGCGGTCGACGCGGGCGCCGCCGAGCATCAGCTCGTTGGCCCGGGCGGTGAGGATGTTGACGACGTCGGCGTGCGTCTGGTGCAGCTGCGCGGCGAGGGCGAATGCGTCGGCCTCGAGCGCGCGGAAGACGGGTTCGCTGCCGCGTTCGAGCCGCAGCGCCTCGTGACGCTCGAGCAGCCTATCCATGTCGTCGGCGTCGAAGTCGAACTTCTCCGCCGCCTCAAGCAGCGACTCGATCGCGCCGTCCTCCATGAGCTGGCGGAGCTCCGCGATGTCGGCGCGGAGTATCGCGACCGCTTGTGCGAAGCTGTTCACTGCCGCGTCTGGATCGGACTGGGAAGCGAGCTCGATCGCCGCCGACAGCCATTGGACGAGCCGCTGCGGCGTCGTCTCCCGGAAGGTGAGCGCGTCGATGATCGCGACCGCCACCCGCGTCTCTGCCGGCAGCGAATAGACGCGCAGATTCTGGTTGTACGCGAGCACGCCGCTGTCGGTCAGCTCCGCGACGAGTTCGGCGACCGACGTCGGCTCGAGCCACCAAATCGCCCCCTGCAGCTCGCGGATCTTCCACCGGCCGGCGCCAGCCCCAGCGAGTGTCTTCAGGAGGGCGACGCGGTAGCGGCCGCGTTCCCCGCGGCCGACGATCGCCGAGAAGAGGCGGAGGATTGGTAGTGCCCGGTCGACCTGCGGTAGCGGTGACCGTTCCTCGGAGACAAGCAGCTCCGGCTCGCGTCGGGGTACCGAGACGTCGACGAGGTCGGCTGCTCCGGCCGGCGGCTTTAGTTGGTCCTCGTCCATCCGCTTGCCGTCTGGCGGTCGTGTCGGAGTGGCGGCTCTCTGCCGGAGTCGCCGGCGTTTGCTAGTGGAACGTCGCTGTGTTTTGACGCGGGCTTTCCCGACGCGGCCGCCGGCAGGGCCTGCTCAGACGGCTCCGCGGTTGCAGCCTCGAGCGCGTAGCAGCGTCGCCGCTCCGCGCGCGAGAGGCGGCAGTCGGGGTCGTCGTGCAGGCGCGCGTCGCGGGCCTCGGTGAACGACGTGGTGTGAATCGCCAGTGAGGGATCGGCAGGTGTGGCGAGCGGCACCGTCAGGGCTGGTGGCTCGCGCTTGTGGTGGGCGGCACGTTCGTCATGGCTTGTGCGGCAGCGCCGTGCTGATGCCGCCGTTGCGAAGGACGTCGATCTGAAGGTCGCATTCTTCAACCACGTCGTCGAAGTGGGAGACGACGAGGACCTGCCGGAAGTCGTTGCGAAGTTCTTTCAGCTGCTCGATCAGCTGCTCGCGGCGTTCGAGGTCTTGGCTTCCGAAGACTTCGTCGAGGATGATGAAGCCGGCTTCGGTGCCGCGCTGACGCGACACTGAGCGTGAGAGGGCGATGCGGAGGCAGAGGTTGGCGAGGTCTTGCTCGCCGCCGGAGAAGCGGCGCAGCGGATGGAACGCGCCGTCGTCGTAGAGCTCGAGCGCGCCTGTCTCGTCGAGCTTCGCCTCGGTGTAGCGGCCGCGAGTGAGTGCCGCCAATAGCTCGCTTGTCTCGCGGGCGACGGTGGGGAAGGCGCGGCGCTGCGCCTCTGCGTTGTAGTCCTTGAGCACATCCGCGGCGGCTGAGCGGTAGCGAAGCTCAAGCCGCTCCTTGTGAAGGCGGATGCCTTGCTTGCGAGCCTGCTCAAGCGACTCGCGAGCCGCCCGCACCTCGGCGCTGTCACGCAGTGCCTGCTCCTCGACCGCCTTGAGCTGGTCGGCCGCTTCAGCGAGCGCTCTGTCGGCGGACTCAAACGCTGCCTGTGCAGTCGTGAGCGCGTCACGATCGGGGGCGCGCGACGCCGCCGCCTCGCGCGCCCCCTGAGCCAACTGCTCCTTCGCCTGCGCGTCTTCCTGCTCCTCAGCAAAGCGCCGCTCGAGAAGCGGCAGCTCCTCTGCGCGCGGGCAGAGGGACCGTGCACGCTCCTCGGCAGCCAACGCGGTCGCGAGCTCCTTGCGCAGCGCGGCGTGTGCCTCGGCGTCGTAGCCGTTGGCCGACAGTTCCGCCAGCTCGTGCGCGAAGAGTTCGGCTTCGGCGACCGCTTCACGGAGAGCCTGCTCGACCTGCTGGCGCTGCTGCGCTGATGCGGCAATGTCGTCCCGCCGTCGGCGCAGCTCCTTGAGATGTTCCTCTTGCTGGTCGTGTTCGACACGAAGTCGCGTCTGCTGCTCGGCCAGGAGTTCCGACTGTCTTTCGAGCGCGTCGGCATTCTCGGCTGGCTCTGAGGCGACCTGCGCCTCAAGGGCACTCTTGCGCGCCTCCGCCTCGGCCAGCTCAACTATTCGGAGCGATAGCACCTGCTGCCGCGCCCGCGCCGTTGCTGCGCGCGAGGTGAGGCTCGCAATCCGTGTCCGAAGCGCCGTCATCGAAGCGTCGTATTCGAGGATGATCTTCTGGAAGTCGGCACCGTAGGGTCGCCTGCAGCGTAGGCAGCGCGCCGCCTCCCCATCCCGCTCGATCTCCTCGCGGTGCGTTTCTTCCTCCTTGAGCACCCGGCGGGCCTCCCGCTCCTCTACGTCGCAGGCGACGAGGTCGCTGACGAGCCGTGTCTGTTCCTTTCGCAGCTCGGCGAGTTCTCGAACCGCCGGGGCGAGTTGCTCGATCTCGCTGACGGCATTGGCGTGTGCACGGGCGGCGCGCGCGCGCGCCGTCGCTGCCGGAAGCTCGGTCGCAAGTTCGAGCAGACGCGCGGTGGTGTACTCGCGCGCCTCCTCAGCCTCCGTGATCTGCAGCGAGAGCGCTGCCGGCGTCTCGCCGGCAGGCGCAACTGCAGCGAGCTGATCGGCAAGCGTCGCGCCTCGCTTTTCAGCGGCGTGCTTGCGCTCGCGGAGCTTCGTGGCCCGCTCATCCGTCTGGCGATGCGCTTCGAGTTCGCCGTCTCGTGCGCGCAGCTCAGCCGCCCGCGACACAGCAGGCCCGAGCTTCTCGAGTTCGGCTCCCGCGTCACGCGCGAGCTGCAGCGCTGCCGCCGTTTTCTCCGCGCGCTCGGCGGCTTGCTTTGCTTCTGCTTCTGCGATCGCGGCAGCGCTCTCCGCAGTGAATGCCTGCTCGGCCCGCTCGCGCGCGCCGCTCAGCGCCTTCCAGGCGGTTTCCTTGCGGGTCGCGGCTTCCTCTTTTTCCGCCCGTTTCGCCTCGACCGCTGGCGTGTGCTGCTTTACATGCTCCTCGAGCTCGGCGAGCAATCGTTTGGCCTGCTCCTGGTCGATTGCCTCCGACTCAAGCGTTCGAACGACCAGCTGCTGCTCTCGTGCCTCCTGCCGCGCGAGCTTGCACGCCTCGCGCAGACGCGTGAGGCCGAGGAGGTCCTCGAGCTGGCGGCGACGCTTGTCCTCGTCAGTCTGTGGTTTCAGTGCTTCGATCTCGCGCTGGCGCGCATAGAAGGTGCTCGTAAAGCTGTCGCGGGTGACGCCAAGCTGCGCAACGACCTCCTTGGTTGTCTCCGTCAGCGTCTGCGCGACGATGTCGCCGTCGATCTTGAGGTGTGCCTTCTTCTCGTTGCGCATGACCTCGTAGTGGTGGCCGTCGAACGAAAACTCCAGCTCCACCTGGCAGCGCTCGCCGGCCGTGGCGCCGCTTCGTCTCGCTGGGAGGCTGCCGGCGCCCCGCCTCTGCCCGTACATCGCCCATTCGATCGCGGCGAGCAGCGAGCTCTTGCCGGCGCCGTTGAGGCCGCGGATCCCGATCAATCCGTCGGCGTTCAGGTCGAGGTCGACGCTCTGGAAGAGGCGGAAGTTCGTCAGCTTGAGATGCAGGAGCCTCATTCGCTTGCCTCGCCCCCGACGCGGGCGAGGTAGTCCTGGGCACGTGCGAAGAGCTCGTCTGATTTCAAACCGCGCGGGGTGCGGGCGTCGACGAATGCGCGGAGATCGGTAGGAGCACCGACCGCAACTGCCGCGCGTGCATCGAAGAGCGGCAGGAGTTCGAAATGGAGGCAGCGGCAAGTGAGCTCTTCCAGGCGGTTGCGATCGAGCGCGCGCCAGGAGCCGGGGTCGATGTTCACGACACGGCAGCGGATGATCGCCTGGTCGAGGTCGCGCCCCCGCAGCTCCTGTTCGAGCAACTCGAGCGGATCGTCGCCATTCGCGGCATCGAGCGCCGGCAGCTCGAAGAATGGCCGCGTCGGGACCTCGTGGAGGCGAAGCCGAGCGTCGTCGGTCGGACTGCGAGCGAGGTCAACAACGACAAAGCCTTTGCGGCGCGCTGAGTCGCCGAAGGTGAGCCGCTCGAGCGAGCCGGCGTAGTAGGCGTTCAGGCGAGCCGGTTGTTCGATGTGGAGATGTCCGAGCGCGACGTAGTCGAACTCGCTCGCTGCCTGCAGGACTTCAGGGTCGAGCGTGAGCGAGCCAGGCTCGCCTGCACCGACCTGCGACAGCGTGTCGAACCCGCCGTGCAGGAGCAGCACGTTGTAGTCGGCGTCCGCGACCGGCGAAGCGGCGGCGACGGTCGCCGCGAGCGCTTCGGCGTCGTGTTGGTGCGGGATGCCATGGACCGCCAGACCATTGACCGTGACGACGCGCGGCTCCTGCCAAATGAGCTCGCCGCCGAAGCGGCTGAGAAGCGAGAAGACGTGCTCGGTGCTGCGCTGCCGGGGAGTTGAGTGATTGCCGGCGATCCCCACGAAGGGGATGCCGGCGTCGCGCAGCTTGGCGACTCCATCGAGTGCAACCGTGAGCGCCCGCGTTGAGGGGTGGTAGCTGTCGAAGAAGTCTCCGGCGTGCACGACGCACGCTGGCTGGATCTCGATGATCGCGTCGATCGCTGCGCTGAAGGCGCCGTAGACGTCATGTTCGCGGACGTTGCGGCCTTCGCCGTCGACGTGGTGCAGGTGCCGGTGGCCGAGATGCGTGTCGGAAATGTGAGCGATCAGCATCAGCGCATCCACGCGGGTAGAAGGTCGAGCTTGAGCAGGCGAAGGTGCAGAGCGGGGAGCGAAACATCGAAGCGGCGCGCCAGTAGCGGCAGGTTGAGCCCCGTCGCTTCAGCCTGCTCGCGCAGGATCGGCTCGGGCGTCAGCAGCGCAGCGGCAAAGGCATTCGCCTCACCTTCCATGTGGCGCTCGGCGACGAGGTCGGCGTCGCGACAGTAGCGGGTGAAGTCGCTAACGCCTTCGGCGTGCAGGTACCAGTGCCCGAGTTCGTGGGCGATCGTGAAGCGCCGACGACCAGGGCTGCGCGCCGCCTCCTCCCGCGCGACGTAGATCGTCATCGTCTCGGTGAGGAGGAGGCCGGAGAGGCGGCCGAGGCCAAGCGGTGCCCCTGGCACCGTCCGCAGATCGTCGGCCTCCTCGATGTGCAGAAGCGCAAGCGACGCGGCGATTTCATCGACGGGAACCGGCGGCGTTCCGTCGTAGCAGTAGTCCTGTTCATAGCGCGAGAGAATCTGCATCGCCACCGCCTCGGGGTCAGGCATCGCGACCGCCGTAGAAGAGGGTGCGCACCTCTGGATCGTGTTTCTCCGGCTGCGCTGACGGCGCGTGCGTGGCGGCAGTGACAGCGCCCTTCGAGCGGGCAAAGCGGCGGGCGGCGGGCGGCGTCTGCTCGCCGAGCGGCGCGCTTGCCGCTGCGAGGTCGTCGACCGGCATGCGAAAGATGTGACCCAGTGCCTCGAGAAGACGTCGGCTGAGGCGGCGGCCATCGAGCTGCCCGGTTTCGAGACGGTGGTATTCCCGCTCGAGTTGGACGAGCGCGTCCTCGCCGAGATTCAAGAGCTGGCAGAGGGCGCGCGTGATCTCCTGGCGGCGCAAGCCGCGCGTTCGTCGAAGCTCTGCGAGTAGCCCCGGCAGCGTCCCCGACTGCCCCGCCGTCTCGGTGACGCGGTCGAGGGTGGCGAGAATCCGCTCGTAGGTCGCAGGTGGCACCTCGTGGCGAACGGGGTGCCGCCGTGAGGCGAAGTACATGGCAAGGAGGTCGGCCAGCTTTGCGCGCTCCGATGCTGGAACGAGTTCCAGATAGTGGTCGACCTGCTCGACGCGCCCGGCGCGAAGATCGTCAAGCGCTTCGAGAAAGACCCGCTCGACAGAAGCGCTCATTCCTGCACCTTCCCTTCGATCAGCGTGAGTCGCGGTCGGCGCTCGATCAGGCGGGGCTCCGTCGGCGAGCGTCGGCGCTCCCGATCGGCAACGACCTCTAGCGCTAGTGCGTGCGCGACTGCGCGAACGCTCTTGATGCTGCGATCTCGGCCAAGTCGCGCGAACAGCCTGACCGCCACCTCATCGCACGCGCGTACGACGTCGTCCTGCGTCAACCCCGCGGCCTTTCCCGCTTCAGCGCAGGTGACATGGATGACCTCCAGGGCGCGCAGGACGAGTTGGCGCACAACTGCCACGTCGTGGTCGCCTGCCGTCGAGGTGCGCCACAGCTGCTCGATCTCGTCATCCGACAGTGCGGCGTAGTGGATGTCCAGCTGGTGGAGGCGGATGCTCATGTCTCCTGCTCGTCGCTATTGCCGCTTCCGCTTACGCCGTGCGCAGCGGCGAGCTTGGCGAGGTGCTCGACCGCCCGGTGGCGCGCCTGGTCGAAAGCGTTCACTGTCAGCCCGAGTAGCGCGGCCGCCTCGGGCCGCGGCCGCTCCTCGATGATCGCAAGCTCGATGACGCGCTGATCCCGGTCGGAGAGCTGCTTCACAAGCTCGGTCAGCCGTGTGGCGTCCCGGTCAGGATCGAGGCGGATGTCCTCGGCGCGATCCGCGACCTCGCGCTCGCCGGAGGCGGCGTAGACGTCAGCCACGAGGCGCTCGCGCTGCTGCGACTTCGTCCGTCGTTGGTGGTACGTGAACACCTCGTCGCGAACGATCCGCCACACGCATGCACCCCAGGCAGCCCGTATCGTCCGTCCACTCGCGAGCAGCTCGACGAGGCGCACCACGATCCGGCTCGCAACCTCCTCGGCCTCCTGCCGCCCAATGCGGGAGACAAGCCAGCCGCGGAAGATCGGCTCCCAACCGCCGATCAGCCTCGCGACGATCTCCCGCTCGCGGCGTAGCCGCGTGATTTCGCGAAGGAGCTCGGCATCGTCCGCGTCGTGAGCATCGTCTCTTGGCTGCACGGGCTGCGAGGCCCCTTTGTCCGCGGGGCGGGATTGCGTCGTCGAGGACGACTCGTGCCGGAGGTCGGAGTCGCTTACGCCGGTCGTCGGTCGCGCCGTCGCCCCGCCGGACGGCTCGACCAGAGGGTCAGACGAACCCGAGGCGTTGTAGCTAGACGTAGTCACACGAAGCTACAACTCCGATCGGACATCACCCTCGCCCGCGTGTCCCGGGTGGGCGATGACGATCCGTATAAGCTGTACGGCGCCGCTTTAGGCGGCGAGGCGATAGAGCCCGGTGCGGCCGCCGATCGGAACGACGCCCTCCGCGCGGCTCACCTGCGCGAGGAAGGTCGCGAGCGGGTCGCGGCCGCCGATCTGGTGCCCTGCCCGCCGGACGAGCGCGAACCAGTCTCGGTAGTGGATCTCGCGCCCCGGCCCGACCTCCTCGGCGAGTACTTGGAGTGCGACCTCGCGCAGCCGCTCGCCCCGCAGGATCGGGTCGAGCTCCTCGATCCGCAGCTGATCGGCAAGCCCACACGCGCTCTCTAGCTCGCCGACGAATCGCTCGTCGCGTGAGACCTGCTCTTCGAGCCGCTCAACAAGCGCGCGCAGGCGGTCAACCTGGGCCCGCTGCTCTGCGATGCGAGCGCGCACAAGCCGGTACTCGGCGAGCACCGCCTGCGAAACCTCAGGAAGCTCGCCGATGCCTTCGCCGCTCATCCCGCCGATCGTAGGCACGCGCGCGGACGGTGGCCGGGCGTCGAACTGGCCGCGATCACGGAGGTACGGAGCGGGGACAGGACCGCCCCCGCTCCGGCTCAGCTCTTCGTCTTCTTGGCGTCGCTGCGCTTCGCGCGCCACCGGCCGTCCTGGTTGCGCGAGCGCGGCTGCTTACCGCCGCCCTCGTCGCGAACGTACGGCCCCTTGCCGGCACGACGATCGGCCATCTCTCACCTCCTTCCACGCCTGTGGGGCTTGCCTCTTCATCAACGACCAAGGACCAGCCGTCGCTGCGCACTTCCAACTGCTGGCTGCAGCGCGGCATGGGTAGCGCCGACTAGCTCGGCCGCTCCGGCCGCAGGCGAGGGCGGATTCTCTCGAGCGCCGAGGTCTTGAGCCGCTGGAGACGCCCGCGGACGGACGGTGCGGGCGCCTCTGACCGCTGCAGCTCGCGCTGAGCGCGCCGGCGCGCCTCGCGCTCCGCTTGCGCTACCGGATGTTCGCCAAGCGGAGAGAAGAAGGCGTCCTCACCTACACCAAGAAGCCGCTCCGAATATGTGCATCCGGGCTCGCAGCCGCGCGTCTCGAGGTCGATCAGCCCGGTCTTGAGGTTGTAGTGCTGGCTGCCAACGTCTGCGACTCCGCCTGGCGCGACCACCATCTGGAGCAGTTGCATCAGTTCGAGGGAGGCGGCCGCCATCCCGAATGCGAAGACATTTTCGTTGCTGCGGAGCGGATGATCCTGGGGAAGCGAGTCGAGATAGGACGGATCGTCGAGATCACCCTGCCGCTCGAGCGTGACGAAGGCGGGGTTGAACTGCTCTAGGCACTCAAGGCAGCGACGACCCGGCATGGCAACGTGCGCCCTCCAGTCGGCAGAGCGCATCCGTCCGCCCCGCGCCCGCACGCGGATACCGCCGTCCACGACCGGCACGAGGTGTGCGTAGGCGGCGAAGTTGAGCACGGCGCGCGCCCACGGGCGATCGACGCAGGAGAAGAGGACGTCGCAATCGAGCGCCGCGCGAAACCCCTCCTCCTCGACGATGCTCCACTCGTACGCGTCGATCCTCGGGTCGGCGGCGGTCGCATGCGCGAGCAGCGCCGTCTGCGCGACCTCGACCTTGCTGCGACCGAGCTCGGCGTCGCGCAGCGTCGCATTGAGCAGCCGGTCGAGATTCACGAGTTTGACCGTGTCGAAGTCGATCAGCGTCAGCCACGCCACGCCGCTGCGCGCGAGCGCTTCGGCGACGAGTGCGCCGACGTTCCCGAGGCCGACGATGCCGATATGCAGCCGGGCGAGATCCGTCTGCGCTTGCTCGCCCCAAGCCGAGACGGTGCGGCTGAGCTCCACGCGGAAGCCCGGCGCCGGCCGCAGCCTCGGCTGGAAGGACAGCGCGAGCCGCTCGCCGACGACGCGCACGCTCTCGCAGTCATGGCGCGCATACTCGCTGCGCCCGGACCTATCCCAGACGCGCGCGCTCCAGAATTCATTCCCTGCAAGCGTCAACCCAAGGAGTGGGAGGTCCGTCATCGCGAGCGCGCGCGGCGCGTAGAGCTGTTCTGTGTCGAGGTCGTCGCAGCTCATCTCCTGCCAGCCGCGCGAGCGACGCGCGTGGCTGTGCAGGAACGCGAGGCCTGCACCCTCAGCAACCGCGACCCGTAGCGCGCGCTCAAAGTAGCCGGCACTAACGGAGGCATTTCCGTGTACGCGCCGCTCGCCGTCGCGCGGCAGGATCGGATCGGCGATCAGTCCGGTGAAGCGCGTCTGGCCGCGGCTAGGGCGGTAGAGCGCGAAGCAGACGTCCTCGTCGCGGTGGTGCTGCAGGAGGTGCGCGACGAGCGCGGCGTGCGTCTCGAGCGTCAGCGCTGCCGCGTAATTCATGCTGCCCTGGCCTCATCATCCTCGTCAGCCGCCTGCGTGATCTCGGCGAAGAGGGTGCGCAGGTGTCGCAGGTAGGCCTTGACGCTGCGGTCGGTTCTCGGCCACGCGGTGAACGGCCGGCTCCAATACTCCCAGACGCCGCGGGGGTCGTCGAGGCCGCGCCCATGCGCCGCGTGTACGGCATCCCACGGCCGGCCGCGGCCGCTGGACGGGTTGATCGGCAGCAGGCGGGGCGAGACGAACGGGCCGCTGGGCGGACTCATCGGCCAGTCGGCCGGGACCTGCAGGCCGACTTTCACCGACTCGCCGGTGTGCTTCCCGACCTCGACCTCGTAGTCGAAGACGACGAACTCGTTCGGGCGCAGCTCCGGCTCGTGCGCGAGCGCGCGAAGCTGCGCCACGAAGTCGTCAGTGCGCTCGCTCATCTACGACACCGTCGCGTCGCCGGTGGGGACGCTGATGAAAGTCTGGCGCTCGTGGAGCCTGATCAGCTCGGAGCCCTTGCCCTGGTACGAGACCTGGTCCCGGCCGCGCTTCTTGACGAGGTAGTTCTCGCTCGGGTCGATGCCGGCGAGCCGGAGGATGTCGTCGGCCGTCATCTCCCTCGCCGGCGCCGCGTACATCTCGCCGTCGATCGAGATGTCGATCGTGTGCCTCGGCTTTGTTGCTCTGTTCTCTGCTGTCTCTGTCACTCGTCTCACCTCTGTGGTCGTCGTTTCGTGGAGGCGTTCTCGCCCTCGACCACCTAGGACCGCCCGTCGCCGCCGACTTCCAACACCGGCCACGGCAGGTGAAAAGGCGCGGCGAGTAAGGAGATCGGGCGCATCAACGAGGTGTGGGTGTCGCGCCGCCCTGACGGCCGCGACGCAGCAACCCACGCTCGGAGGCAGAAAACGATTCGCCGCGTCCGCAATAGCGACGACTCCGGTTCACAGCCTGCTCAGGGGAGAGCGTCGGGGCTCCGACAAGCCGGTTACGGTGACCGCGTGTCGGATCTGGCACCGATCGACGGTGAACTGGTCCGCATGAACGACGTCGACACCGGCTTCGACAAGTTCAGCCCACCGGACGGCCCGAAAGAGGGCCGCCCCTATCTCGTCATCGGGAAACCCTTCGGCGGCCGCGTCCGGGTCGTGCCTCAGAGCACGAAAGGAACGCGCGGCGTTTACGTTCCCGATGGTGCCGTCGAAGGACTCAAGGAAGGTCGGTTCGTCCCCTGGAGCGCACCCGTGCGGATCAGCCTCACCGCGCGCTGCGAATCGATCGGCTATCTCCCGAACCGGTATCTCGAGCAGGTGAAGGAGCAGTGGCGGCGGCACACCACGACGCGGAGGCACGATGCTTAACGACGCGTCCTTCCGTCGGATGAAGCGCCGCTACCGCGAGACCGGCGCGATCGATCCGGAGCTCTTCGCTCTTCTGCGGCGTCTCGTCTTCACGCTCGCCTTCCAGCGGGCCTTCCCGCCCGCGTATTCGCCGACGGGGAAATGGGACGAGGAAGGAGCTGAGGAAGCCCTCGCCGGCTGGACGGCAAAGCGGCTCGTCGCCACCAATGCTCTGGCTGCGGCCTTCGACCACGCCAGTGCCGCCCGCCCGTTCATCCGGTCGCTCGAGCGGAACCTTCGCCACCACCTGCAGAACGACCGCGAGCGCCGCGAGATCGACAACCTGCTTGAGCGGAGCGCGCGCCTCCTGCGCGGCGACACGCGCTTCCGCGAATGGATCCCGCAGCAGGCCGGATCGTGGTGGGGACTGGCGGGCGACACGCAGCCGCCACCGTTTGGCGGACGCGACGACGAACTCGTCGCCCACGCCTGGGCCATCGGCGATGTTGTCCTTTGGACCTACTCTTCCTCAGTTGAGCGCGCCAGCCCTGTTCTCGCCACCGCGGTACTCGGGCGGTTCCTCGAGAAGCTGTTCGGCCGCACGCAAGCGCTCCTCACCCTCGGGCATCTCGCCGTCGTCTTCCGGCGGCGCTTCAACCTCGACGAGCCCACGCGCCTGCCGTTGGACGAAGAGCACGAAAGCCTGCTAGGCCACGAGGATCCGCTCCGTGACGAGGCAGGGCTGCGAGCGGCCGCGATCGCGGTCCTCTCCGAGCTCAGCGACCGGCAGGTTGAGGTGATCCTGCGCAAGCGCGACCAGCCACTCGAGACGATCGCCTTTGCGCTTGGCATCTCGCGCGGCACCGTTGATAACGAGCTGCGGCGCGCCGGGGAGGCGATTGAGCGGCACACTGCCGATTTCAGCCGCGACGAGATCTTGGAAAAGATCCTCGACGTCCTGTCTTAAGAGGATGTGACCACGAACAACATCAGCTGCCCGACCCTCGAAGAGCTGCGCGCCCAGCTCGAGAGCGCGAACGAGGCGGTCTCTCGCCATCTCGAGACCTGCCGCCGCTGCCGTGCGCTTCTTCGACTTCTTGCCGAGGAAGGCGCGTCACCGCCATCGTCCGTTGCCGCTCCAGCAGACCGGCAGTCCGTTGGCGAGCCATCGTCAGAAGAGGAGCAGCGCCCGACCGAAGTTGGTGAGGGTGCCGTCGTTGTCGCGTCGAGTCCGGAGGCTCCAGGCGAGCTCCTTCTCGCTGTCGTCCTCGACACTGAGTCCGATGCCGCGGGGACAGACGGAGTCGTGGTTGCGCCGCTCTCGACCGAGACGGAGCTCGCGACTGACGCTGACATCGTGCTCGGTCGCGCGCAGACGCGGCTCGGCTACGACGTGATGGCCGAGGTTTGGAATCACGGGACACTGCTACGGGAGCAACTCGAAGAGCAGCGCGGCGTCGTCGAGGACAACGCCTGGGAGAAGCTGGCCGCCCTCTACGCAGCCGCGATCGGGGAGCTCGACGACGTAGCAGAGGAGGCGCAGGTAACGGCTGCGCCGGTCGGCGACGGCCTGCCGACCATCGCCGATGAAGATTCGCGCCTAGTCTTCCAAGACGAGGAGCTAGAGCGTGCTCAGCGCTTTTATCGCCCCGCGGCTCGGCTTCTCGCAGCAGACGCTGTCGAAGCAGATGCTGAAGCTCGTGAGCGCGCCGCTGGAGCGCTCACGGCTGGTGCGCTGCTTACCCAGTGGCTTAACGAGCAGGGCTACGAGACAACGGAGTACGCGCGCGAGATCGGGTTCGAGCGAAGGCACGTTGAGCTTGTGTGCGCGAACAGGATCGACCCCGTCCTGCTGAACCACGACCTCGTCGCCGCGATCCTTACCGGCCCCTATCGAGACGCTGAGCTCGATCGCGACGATCTCGACGCGGCGCTCAGCCGATCATTCGACGAAGACGCTAATTGGGCGCTCGTCGGGGCGTCCGGAACTGGCCGCGTCTTCGCGCGAACGTCAGGGCGGCGAGGGCAAGCACGCGCCAGGGCGATGCGCAGGCCTTTCGAAGCGGCGGCTCCCGCACTGACGCAGGACGAGGTTGAGCGACGGAAACGCGCCTACATCAACGACGTTCTTGCCGCGCTCGACGAGAAGTCAGGCCGATGATGCCCTACTTCGTCTGCCAGAGCCACGAATGCGGGCACCGCTTCTTCGAGCGCTCCGCGCTTGCCGCGATGAGCGGCTGCCCCGCGTGCGGTGAGGACGAGGTCGAGATCGAGGATGCCGACTGGGAGCGAGCCGCTCCTACGGAGCGACTGCATCACTCTCAGCGCGCAGCGGATGTTCGCAGCGAAGCTGAGCGGCTACTCGCCTGCTACAAGATCGTCGAACCGCCTGTCGACGTCGAACGGATTGCGGTCGGCGAAGGGCTTCGCGTTGTACGCAAGCATCTCGGCGAGATCGATGGCTTCGTCGACGACGATGTCCTCACCGTGAACGCTGACCACGCCCGCACCCGCCAGCGGTTCACGATCGCGCACGAGTTGGGTCATCTGATCCTCCATACGCGCGGAACCGACGACAACTCCGAGAGCGAAGCGAACCAGTTCGCGAGCGCGCTCCTCATCCCGCGAGAGATCCTCCGACGCGCGGTTCGCGAGACACCGGACGTCGAAGCCCTCCGACGTCGCTTCACCGTTAGCCGCGAGGCGCTCTGGATCGCGATTAAGGAGGAGCGCCTCGAAAGGCGGCTCGCGAGCTCATGATCCGAGGAGTCGACGAGCGCGCCAACGGCGGCTCCAGTTGCCGCTTCGAACTCGACCTGCCGACGGAGGTTTAGGACAGCGGAGCGTGCTGGCTTAGGCGTTTTGAAGTGGCTGGTCCTCCAAACAGATCCCATTGACTTGTAGCCAGTGACGCCGCCGGTCATCCCCTGTCGCTACGAACGCCCTTGCGAGCCCGACCATCAGACGGACAGCGACACCACGTCTCAATCGTCGGTGGAAGTCGTCGATCACCTCACGTCGGAGTGTCGAGTGATCGGCCTCGACAAACCGAAGATCCGTGACACCGAGGTCCGCTGGTTCGTCGAAGTCGTTCAGCCGCAGTCGTAGCTTGCCGTAACTGTCGATTAGTAGGCGCCGCGCTCGCTGCGGTCGGAGCACACCAAGGGATACTTCGCCCCGTCCTTCCTCAATTGCGAACGAGCGGCCGCGCCGTTCCAGATCCGGGCCGAAGATTGAATGCAGGTCGTCTTCGGCCACATCGTCCAGCGTGTCAAGGTACTCGTCTGGCTCGAGCTGCCTAACCGCTGTCACCGCCGCTGGCGAGAAGAGGTGATCCTCGCTTTCGGGACGTGAGGGGTTGGGTCGTACCTCGCCGAGATCAACGCACGCGCCCAACCCGAAAGGGCCTCCCTCCTCGTCTAGCAGGCTGCGAGTGAGCGGATTGCTTGCAGCGGTTGTCGGGCGCACATGCCGGTCTGTCGCAGGATCTATGCCAGCGATACAGATCCGAGGCGCGGTCATTCGCGTCAAGTGGTTGACGATGATCTCCATCAGAGATGTACCGCCCGCACATCGGCCCAATGCTCGGCGAGGTATTCGCACACGAGACGTCGATGGCAGCGATTGGCCGTTGCCTCGCTGCACAGCAAAGCTGTCGGAACCTCGAAATCTGACGGCGACAGCGTTGACTCAATCCGCCGCTCAGACATGAGATTCATGAAGGCGTGTTCGTAGGCTTCCCACGACCCTCGGCGCTTCCTGTACTCGTCGAGGAGCTCCTGCGTAGGAGCGAGACGAGGGTCGTGCTCGTACGAGGCGCCGATTAGCTCGCGAAGGAAGTAAGAGAAATCCTGTGACTTCGCGAACCCCGCGAGCTGGGAAGAGTTGTTGAGTCGTACGTCTAGAAGCCGTTCGACGCGAGCGTCAGCTAGGCGGCGGAAGAAGTGTTCAGCCGTCGTCTGTGTGAAACCGATTGTGTAGATCTCCACGCCTCTGGCCCTTCTTCGAAGAGGGAACGTTGGTTAGTGGGATCCAACGTAACGCGATCCTCCACGGTCGTGGACCCGTCGGCGTGAATGTGGTGTAACTGAAGACCATGCTCAGCCAAGACCTTGCCAACAAGCAGACGGCGATGGCAGGTAGTCGGGTCCGCTTCGCTACACACGATGGCGATCCGATGATCTCTGGCTCCGGCAACCAGGCGGGTGATGGCCTCTAGGAACTTGGGCTCTCGCGACATCGCTCCATAGAGAGCACGGCCCTCGGCGTCGTAGTGCTCGGCCGTAGACGGACGGCCGCCCAGCTCTTCGCCGAGAAAGAGGTACCGGATGCCGCGTTCCCGAAGAGCTACGTCAAGAGCTTCTCGGTTGAATTGCGGCGCAAACCGCGAGTACGGGTAAGACCTGACGTCAGCGACGTATGCGATGTTCTGGCAGACAAGCAGCGAGGCGAACATCTCAAACCGAAGGTTTGAGTGCCCGATCGTCCAGATCGCCCGGGACGCCATCGCTCGCGCAGCATAGATCGACCTCGGGACGGACAAGCGCGTCGAGGGGCGCCTCTCGAAGTCCGGGTCGCGCGCAGAGTGTCAACTCGGCTGGCCGGCGCGCTTGTCGCTAGCCGTTGAGTCCTCTTCGCCAACGGCGGTCGAACGGCGAGCGACGTAGGCGTCGTGGCCGACACGACGACCTCTAGACGCGATCGTCACCGCCGAACGCCCGTGCTGCCCACATGGCTCCCTGCGTCAGGTCAGGGGCATAGTCGGCGTAGATCAGCGTCGTCCGCTGATCGCTGTGCCCGAGCCACTCTTGAATTGCGCGCAGCGGTGCGCCTGCGGCGGCCATTCGGGTTCCGAACGTGTGCCGGAGGTCGTGAAAGCGCATGGGCCGGAGTTCCGCACGCCGGGCCGCCGCCTGGAATCGCTTCCGCACCTTCGACGGGTCGAGCACGCTGCCGGATACGGGGTGCGAGAACACGAGATCCAACTCATCCGTGAACGCCGACCGAGCGCAGTGGTGCCGAAGCTCCGCGCGGACGCGGTCGGCGATCGGCACCGCGCGACTCGACCGCCGCGTCTTCGGCGTTCCGAACTGACCGCGGGTGAACGTCCGGCGGACGCGGATGACACCGGCTTTCCAGTCGACGTCCTGCCAGCGGAGCGCGAGCAGCTCGCCGCGGCGCATCCCGGTCATGGCCGCGGTGAGGTAGAGGACCCGCTCGAGCTGACCGAGCGGGTTGTTCGGCGTCGCGCCCACGAGGGCGTCAAGTTCCGCCGCGGTTAGGTAGCGGATGTCGTTGGCGCGTTGCTCGCGCGGCTTATCTACGGCGGCGACCGGATTACCGGCGCACCAGCCACGTCTCAGCGCGTGCGCAAAGATCGCGTGCAGCAAGCCGAGGTAGTTCCTGATGCTTTTCAGTGCCTTCCCCTCCGCACGTTTCCTCTCGACGAAATCCTCGATCAGCTCCAGGCCGATCTCGTTCAGCGGGCGCTCGCCAAAGAATGGGATGAGGTGGACGCGCAGGTATGACTCGTAGTCACTGAGCGTGCCGGTTTTTAGCCCGAGCGCCTCCCGGTTCGCGAGATACCTCCTCCCAGCTTCCTCAAGTGCGACCGCTTCCGTCGGCCGCCGCACCTCCTGGCTCGCGAGAATCGCGCGCCGAAGCGCAGCTTCGGCTTCAGCAGAACTCAGACCGTTGACCGAGCCGTCAGTGCGAACCGGCCCGAGGACGCGCATCACCTGCCGGCCGTCGATCCACCACTTTCCATACCAACTTTGGGCGCCTGAGCGGTGCCGTGGCGAAGTAGCGAGCCTGTTCCTCGCGCGCGCGTGCGGCTAGAGTCGCGGTGCATGGGAGCTGAGACCTCCTGTGCCACGGCCGGGGCTGTTTCGGCAGCGCCCGGCCACTTGTATGAGCTGCCACTGTAGCAGAAACGGCTTGGCTAAGCCGTTCTTGCCAGCTCCGCGCCTCGGGAGAGCCTTCGGGAGAACGGACGTCGGAAGCGCCGCGGAAGCCGTCTTTACCTCCTGGTTGTGTGCAAGCGCGGAAGGCTCGCCGCAACAGAAGAGGCCGCTACTGAGTCGTGCGCCAGGTGCAGTTCGCCTCGTCGCAGGCGGCCGTCACTGCGACGTCGAAGCTCTGCAAGCCGCCCAAGCCGTCGGTTCCGGTGACGGCGACGATGCAGTCGTAGCGACGCTCGTTCTCGGCGACGCACGTCACGTCCTTGACGAGTACAGCCTCGCCGCTATTCCGGCGCACAGACTGTGGAAGCTGCGTTCGGATCATCGCCTCCACCACTGCCCGCCGCTCCGCGTTCGACGTCTCTGCACCGCCACAGCCGGCCGCGACTACGGCGAGGAGCGCGAGCGCGGCAGGAACGAGCGCGCGCGTCACGGCGCTGACGCGGGCAGACTGCCGCTCGCCTCGAGAACGAGTTGGGTGCCTGCGCCGAGCTCGTTCGCGCCGCGCTCGAGCAGCCCCTCCCCGAGCGGCTCAGGAAGCGCCTCGAGCCCGAGCCGGACGAGTGACGCGCCCGCTTCAAGGTGGGCACAGGCGCGCATCGCGCCCGCTCGTACCTCCCGAAATCGTGCAGGTGCCTTGCCGAGGCGCTCTACGTCGCGCGAGCAGGTCTTCAGTTGAGCGAGCTTCGTGTTCAATTCCGCTCGCGCTTGCGGATCCCCGTTGAGCACCAGCGTCAGCGTGTGCGTGTTTGTGAACGTCCCCGTAACAGCTTCTGCGGCATAGAGCGCGGAGGCACTCCACCCAGCGAAGCCTTCTCGCCACCGCGCCTCCGCTGCGCGTCGCTGGGCGAGCTTCTGCTCAGCCGCGGCGACCGTTTCCGCACGTGCAGCTTCGTCGTCTGACCCGGTCGCCCCGCCGCAGCCGCCGAGCAGCAGTACGAGGACGACCGAAGCGACGACGGTGCGGAGCACTATGTGACTTATAGTCCGTAGCCTGAACGTCGTCAAAGAGCCACGGTCATGCTCGTGGCTCCGAAACGTTCAGCCGCGCACGTGGCGTACGGACACGCGCTTCGGGATCTGCGTGGCCAGCGCGGGATTTCGCAGGAGCGGCTCGCGCACATCGCGAAGCTCGACAGAACCTACGTCAGTGGGATCGAGCGCGGGGAGCGGAATCCGAGCCTCGCGAACCTCTTGAAGCTCGCTGAAGCGCTCGGGGTCCGGGTATCGGAACTCGCCGCGCGCGCGGAGGCGCTACGGCTCGAGTAGCGACAATCGGGCCAGCACCGGCGAACAACTGCTCGCCATCCTCGCTACACCCCCGGCTACACGGCCACCGCGGCTACCCATCCGGCGGGTGAGCGTCTTCCGCTCCTCGCGCGCCAGCTCCTGCGAAGAGTTCCTCTCGGCCTTCGCTTCGCGTTCACGCGCGCGGCTACCCAGGCCCGGCACGGCCTCGCTGCGCCTGTTGCGTCTCGGCGCGGCGGCACGCGATGCACGGGAAGAGGTAACCGAAGTGCGGGATGTGCAGCACCGTCCCGTTCGCCTCGTCGAACCGGTTCGAGATTGGACGGTGAATCGCTCCCTCTTTGCATCGCGCGCACGTGATCCCATCGCAGAGACAGAGGACGGGAAGGTAGATCCAGCCGCTCCACGCATCGTGAACGAGCGCCCGGCCCTTCATGCGCCCGCACTGCCAGCAGCGCCGTAATTGATCCTGTTTCACGAGCACCCCCATCGCCGCCAGCGGGAGCACCGTGCCCAAAGGCCGGTTGCTGCGGTGTCGTCGGGCTGGCTCCCTCGACCGCTCTTGATGGACTACGCCACCGTACCAGTCAGCATGACGACGACGCCGATCGTCCGCCGAGTCGCGCCAATCCGCAGGGCGCCTGCAGCGCGCGCCTGTGCCGGGACTGCGGCGCGACAAGCAGCTCGTCTTGTCGGGGGTACAGTTAATAGATCACCAAGCCGTACAAACGGCTTGGTTGAGCCAAAAGCCCCCGTAGCTCAGTGGATAGAGCAGCGGTTGTATGAACGGCCGTGAGCGAGGTCGAGAGCAGCGATCCCGCCTCGTCACTACCAGAAGGCGACTTCGCGTGCCCCGGCCAACGACGCGATCAGGCACCAGAAACCGACGACGTCGGGCTGCGCACTCACGGCCACTCGTTCATGTCAATCCAGTCACGCACGTCCTCGTCGTCGCCGAAAACGCCCAGCGCGCCGTATTCCCCCTCGTCGGGCCCCGGGCTATACGGCGGGTCGGGGTCCAGAAGCGACGACCGCTCGAACTCAACGTGATCCTCCAACCGGACGTACGTCGGCCGCGCCATCTCGTGGGCGAGGACTTCTACCTGTGCGAGTTGGAGCGCGAAGTAGTCGTAGAGCTCCGCCATCAGGTAGTCGTTTGGGCCGAGCGACCGGTAGCCGACGGTCCGTCTGCCGAGGTCGTCGAGCTCGTGGAAGCGAACCACGTTCCGCATGTGCTCGACGTAGCCCTCCGGGAGGTCGATCGGCAGCCGGTTGCGCGTCGCCCGGATGAGCGCGAGCGTCGCGTCGATCGCCTCCGTCCTGTTGATCGCGGCCGAGCGCTCCGTGGGGTCGAAGCCGAACGGTTCGCGAGCAGCAGGTGGGAGGAAGCGGACGTAGTACGCGCGGCCGTAGAACCGCTGGGTGAAGTCGCGTGCGAGCCGCCCGTCGGGCAGGTGATCGATCGCGGCCATCCGCACGCTGTAGATGTCCATCATCTCGGCCAGCGTGTCGAAGCTCTCGACCTCGCCGATGAACAGCGCGCGCTTGGTCGACAGGTCGTGGGCGTGCAGCGAGATGCGGACGGTCAGGTCGCGCGCCGAGGCGGAGTCGACGCCCATCGTCACGAGCCCGTCGCCTGCATAGCCGGCGTCCCATGGGCCCTGCAGGTAATTGCCGCCCGCCGACTGCGCCGCCGCAATCGCGGCCTTCGAAAGTCGGCCTTCCTTCGGCGAGTACGGTTCGCCGAGATCGCGGTTGTAAAACGTCTCCAGCTCGAACGCGCCGGTCCTGCGGCTCGCCTCGATCATCGCGCGCAGGCTTATCGCCGGCACGAGGAGGCGGTGGACGTGGTAACCGCGCGAGTCGCGCGTGGGGAATTCGGCGACCCACTCGCCATCGCGCACGGCGTCGGGCGCTAGCGGCTTCTCGCACTTCCCGCAGCGCAGTAGCTCTCCGTCGCGATCCACGTACGCCGAGGTCGCGTTTGGTAGGCCGTCGCCCTCTTCGTCCTCCTCCGCGGCGCGGCGCGGGAAGAAGCGGAGGAACTGCTGTTCGCCGCAGGCAGGGCACTTCACGAACCAGCGGCGCCGGTCGGAGAGGTCGTATTGGCGGGCGATGCCGTGGTCGTCGATGCTCGGCCAGCCGATGCGGCGGATGAGGCCCATCGAGGTCGGGGCCGAGATGCGGCGCTCGACGATCGGGATGGCGGCCGGCGGGATCAGGTCGTATTCGTCGATAGCGATAGCGTCTGCGTCGACCGACTCCAACCCCGCCACTGCCTGCGCTCCGCGCAGGTTCAGCCACCCGTTGCCGATCTGCCGCTGATTGACGTTGCTCACGCTCGCGTTCGCCACGCGCTTCGCGAGGTGGGGGCCGCGCAGGAGGGGCGCGATCCGCGAGTTGTAGAACGGCCGCAACTGCTCCTCGCCTGGAAACAGGTACAGCACTGTCTTGCCGCGGTCGGCCCAGTAGATCGCCCACCGCGCCATCCACGCCGACGCACCGACCTGCGTCGACTTCATCACCGCCACCTCGGGAAGCTCGGCGCCCTCGGTGTACAACTCACGCTGGAACGGGAAGCGCCTAAAGTCGAGCGGGCCGGTCTTCGGCTCCGGGACACGGCGTGCCCAATCAAAGAATCCCAGCGTCGCGCGGCCGCCGGTATCCGCGGCGCGCGCATTGGCCTGCCGCGCTGCGCGCCTCAGGTGCTGGGCCAGCAGCCTCGGGTCGATCGGTGGGATCGGGCGATCTTTCGCCAAGCTACCGCTCGCTCTCGATCTCAAGCGTCTCTGCCAATTCCTCGTACACCTCCGCCGGTACGCCGTGCCGACGAAGTACTTCCTCGATCCGTTGCAGGAGCCGTTCGTGCTCGGCGCGGGCATATGTGTGGCCGAGGTTCCTCGGCATCAGCCCGGCGTGCTCGAGCAGCTCGATCTCTTTCGTGATCGTCTTCACGATCTCACGCAGGCCACCGATGCGTGCGCTGTCGTTGTCCGCACCGTCAACGACCTCTCCGAGGCGCTGCCTCGTGCCTTCGAGAAGGCGGAGGTACTCGAACACCTTCTCGGCCGGCGCCTGTTCGACAATGAGCGGCGCGATCTCGCGGACGTAGCGGGTGTAGGTCTCGCGCACCTCCTTCTCGCCCATCGAATGTTTCCGCGCGATCGACGCCCAGCTCATGCTGCGAACGTCGCGGTCGACGAGAATCGCCTGCTGCCGCTGGAGCAGTTGCGCCTGCGTCGGCCGCCGCCGATCACCGCCACGCGGCCGCCGTGCGGGGGACGCCTCGTTGTCGCCGTCGCGCCGGCTCATCCACGCCCTGCGTGCGGCGGCGGGGCGCGTTACGTCCTGCAGCCGCGCCCAGTCGCCGCGCCGCGGGCTCGGGCGCCCCCCGCGGCGGCGGGGGGGCTGTGGGGGGCGCGGCGGCGGCAGCGCGCTGCCGCACGCCGGTTCGCGACGGAGCGAACGCGGCGGTTCCGCCGCGGCGCCCGCCCGCGAACCGTTCTCATTCGAAGCTTCGGCGCTGGACGCTGCTGCACGGCAACCGCGCGTGGCAGCGACCGGCGAAGCGGCGCACCGGTCGTGATCCGGTCCATCCAATCCAGCCGTTCGAAGACGCGTCGTATCGACGCGCGCGCCTCCGCGGCCCGGACGGGATCGTCATCGATCACGGTGGCTGCGCGACCTGCGGGATGTGACTGCTGCGGCGCGACACGGATCACGCCCAAATCGTAACGCGCCGTTCGGATTACTGACGGACCACAGATATGTTGTCTATTGAGACAACGGAGCTGGAAGTCGGTGTCCGAATATGCAGGTTTCGGTGTGGTTGAGTTCAGGGGGCTTAGCCCCCGGCACCGACCATGAAGCACGGGCGCGGCGGGACGTCGTCGGACCGTCGGATCCTGGCTGCGGTCGCACGTTGAACGACGCTATTCGCCCGGGCAGCAGACGGGCAGCAAACCGCGATCGGTGTCTCGCGAGCCACGCGACCTTCGGCGCTGCACGTGGCGCGCAGCCCGCATGGATGCAGCAAGTTCAGTCCATCGCCGCGTAACGCGTGCTTGTAGAACCGGCCTGTCACGCCGGAGGTCGCGGGTTCGAGTCCCGTCGCTCCCGTCGAAGAAAACCCTGCCATTGCGGGGTTTTCGTCGTAACATGCCTTTTCAGGCAGCAAACGGTCAAGCAGGCGTTCTTCCCGGACCGGCTTCCCGCGCCTCGCCGCCCGTAAGCCGGCGCGCGTTCGCGTGGACTGCGCGAGCGCCAGGCGGTAAGTAGCGGTCCGGCGCAGGTTCTTTCGCCCCGCGCCTCCAGATACGTGACACACTGGCGGGTTCAAGGGGGTCCGTCCGATTCAGATCAAGCACGAACGCGGGCGGCGCGTCGACGCCGCTCACCGAGCGCAGCCATCGCGAGATCGCAGCTCGCGTTCGGTCATGCTCTACTGCCACGACTCGTACGGGCTCGGGCATCTCAGCCGAACGCTCGCGCTCTCACGGCAGCTGCGTTCGGTGCGGCCCGAACTCTCGCAGCTGATCGTCACCGGGTCGCCCGTGGCGCACGACCTCGTCCTCCCCTCGGACGCCGACTACGTGAAGCTGCCGGCGGTCGTGAAGGTCGGCGCGGACGAGTACCGCGCGCGCTCGCTCGCGCTCGACGTGACCGAGATCCGCGATCTCCGCGCCGATCTCGTCCTCACCGCGGCGCGCCACTTTCGTCCCCACGCCCTGATCGTCGACCACGCGCCCGCCGGTGTGAATGGCGAAGTCGTCCCGACGCTCCGCTTCCTCCGCCGCGAGCGCCCGGGCGTGCGGCTCGTGCTCGGCCTCAGGGACGTCGTCGACGACGGCCAGCGCGTCCGCGCGGCGTGGACGCGGGCGGGCATCTACGAGCTGCTCGACGACGTCTACCACCGCATCCTCGTCTACGGGGACCCGCGGATCTACGACGCGGCGCGCGAGTACGGGCTGTCGCGCCGCGCGGAGGCAAAGGTCCGGTACGTCGGCTACATCGGGCGTCTGGCGAACGGGACGAGCGCCGAGGAGGCGCGAAGGGAGCTCGGGCTTCCCAACCGCCGGCTCGTGCTCGTCACGGCAGGGGGCGGAGGCGACGGCTCGGCCCTCCTCGCCGTGGCGGCAGAAGCGGCCGCGCTCGCTCGCGAAGACGGCTGCGTCCAATGGCTCCTCGTCGGCGGGCCGCTCATGCCGCCGGCCGAGCGCGAGCGCGTTCTCGGCCGGCTCCCTCGAACGCCGTCGGTCGCGTTCACGAGCTTCCTCGACGAGCTGCCGAGGTACATCGCCGCGGCCGACGCCGTCGTGTCGATGGGGGGCTACAACGCGGTGTCCGAGATCCTCTCCAGCGGACGCCCCGCGGTGATCGTCCCGCGTGTCGCACCCCGGAAGGAGCAGCTGATCCGCGCCGAGTTGCTGCGACGGAGGGGTCTCGTCCGCCTGCTCCATCCCTCGGATCTGACGCCGCGCAGCTTGCTCGCCGAGGTGGCGCATGTCCTCGCGAACCCGCCCGCGCGTCGTCGGATCCCGCTGAACGGGCTGGCCGGCGCGGCCGCCGAGCTGGACGAGACGCTCGCTGATGAATGCGCGCCCGCGCGCGCCGGCATGTAGCGACGCGATGCGCGATCTCCGCGTGACCGAGACCGTGGACGCCGACGTCCGGTCGCCCGCGGCTTTCCTCGCCGACGAGGAGATGCTCGTCACGCACGACCGCCGTCGCCTGCGGCTCGCGATCTTCACGCACGACGCGTACGGGCTCGGCCATGTTCGGCGCTGCCTGCGCATCGCGTGGGCGCTCGCCGAGCGTGCGCCCGACTCGTCGATCCTCCTCGTAACCGGCTCGTCCGCCGTGGACGTGCTCGGCTCCCTGCCGCCGAACGCGGATCACGTAAAGATCCCGACGGTCGTCACGTCGGGGACGCAGGGCTGGCGCCCGCCGACGCTGAACGTCGGCCTCGCGGAGATCACCTTCCTGCGGGAGCGCGTGATCCTCGAGACGCTGCGCACGTTCGGCCCGCACGTCCTCCTCGTCGACAACTTCCCGCTGGGCTCCCAGCGCGAGCTGCTCGCGACCGTACAAGAGCTCCGGCGTCAGTCGACGGGGATCGTGCTCGGCGTGCGCGACGTGCTCGACCCGCCCGAGAGCGTCCGCAGGGACTGGACGCGTCAGGGGATCTACGACGTCCTCGAGCGCTACTACGACCGCATCCTCGTCTACGGGATCCCAGACGTGCTCGACGTCGCGGACGCGTACGCGTTACCGCTCGCCGTCGCGGAGAAGGTCCGCTACTGCGGCTACGTGACGGAGTCCGCGCCCGCGATCCGCCCCGAGGCCGAGGTCCGCGCGGAGCTCGGAATCGACGGGCCCTTCATGCTCGCGACGGTCGGGGGCGGCGGAGACGGCTTCCCGCTCCTGGAGACGTTCCTCGAGGCGCTGCCGCTGCTCCCGCAGCTCCCCGCGGTGCTCGTCACGGGTCACCTCATGGCCGCTGCCGACCGCGTGACGCTGCGGACTCTCGCGAGCCGCCGTCCCGCCGTCGTCGTGATCGACCAGGTGCGCGACCTCCCGAGCTATCTCGCGGCCGCCGAGGTCGTCGTCGCGATGGGTGGCTACAACACGGCTGCGGAGCTGCTCGCCGTGCGCGCACCCGCGGTGATCGTCCCGCGGACGTGGAAGTCGGGCGAGCACAGCGAGCGGGCGAAGGCGCGGGCCGACGCCGAGCAGCTCGTGCGCGCGCAGGCGCTCGCGAGGCTCGGACTCGTGACGCTCCTCGAGCCCGGCACGCTGACGGTCGAATGCCTCGCCGCGGCTGTCGCCGAGGCGCTCGCCCGTCCGCGGCCCGCCCTCCACCCGTCAGTCGACCTGCGCGGAGTCGACCGCGTCGCGGACGAGATCCTCGCGCTCGCGTACGCGAGGGAAGGAGTCGGCGGTGCCTGGCGATAGGGCGACACCCCTCGTCGGCTACGTGCTGCGCAAGTTCCCGGTCCTGTCGGAGACGTTCGTCCTCCAGGAGATCCTCGCGCTCGAGGCGCGCGGGATCCAGGTGCACGTCTTCTCCCTCGCGCGCTCGAGCGACCCCCGCTTCCACGAGGACCTCGCCCGGCTGAAGGCCTCCGTCAGCTACGTGCCGGACGTGTCGGACGTGCCGGCGCTCCTCAAGCGCAACAGGTACGCGTACCGCCGCTTCCGCAGGCGCTACGTGCGCACGCTCGCCCGCGTCGCGGCGACGGGTAACACGAGCCTGCTCTGGCGCTTCCTCCAGAGCGGATACGTCGCGCTCGAGGCGCGGCGCCGCGGCGTGACGCACCTCCACGCGCACTTCGCGACGAGGGCGACGACGGTCGCGCTGCTCGCGTCGAGGATCAGCCGGATCCCGTACAGCTTCACGGCGCACGCGTACGACATCTACCGTGACGGGACGAGCGTGAAGGCGCTGGCCGAGAAGATCGAGCGAGCGCGGTTCGTCGTCGCCGTCAGCGACTTCAACAAGGCGTACCTCGAGCGCGTGGTGCCGGGGGCCGCCGGCAAGGTCGTCCGCGTCTACAACGGGATCGACCTCGAGCGGTTCGCTCCGGCGAACGGGCGGCCGCCGTCGCCGTTCACGATCCTGGCCGTCGCGCGGCTGGTCGAGAAGAAGGGCCTGCCGGTCCTCGTCGACGCCTGCGCGCGCCTGCGCGACCGCGGCGTCTCCTTCCGGTGCTGGATCGTCGGAAAGGGAGGACTGCGGCCACAGCTGAAGGAGGCCATCGACCGTCTCGAGCTCCAGGAGCACGTCCACCTGCTCGGCGCGCACACCCAGCTCGAGGTCCTGGAGCGCTACCGCGCCGCCGACCTGTACGTCCTCCCGTGCGTCGTCGATTCCGACGGAAACCGGGACGGCTTGCCCGTCTCGATGGTCGAGGCGCTCGCGTGCGGGCTGCCCGTCGTGACGACGCCGGTCACCGGGATTCCCGAGGCCGTGCGGCACGAGGACAACGGCTTGCTCGTCCCGGAGCGCGATCCGGAGGCGCTCGCGGACGCGATCGAGTCGCTCGTCCGCAACCCCCGCCTCCGCGAACGGCTGCGGACGAACGCCCGCGCGTCCGTGGAGTCGAGATTCGATCTGCGACGGACGTCGGAGGCGCTCGAGCGCCTCTTCGAGGGGGAGCATTGAAGATCTGCTACCTGTGCGCTGACCGCGGGATCAGGCTGAGCAAGCACAACGGCGCGACGGCGCACTTCCGCAGCCTCGTGGCCGCCCTCGCCGCGCTCGGCCACGAGCTCCTGGTCGTTACTCCCTCCCCCGACGGGACGACGCACCTCGGCGTCCCGGTCGCCCGGGTTCCGACTCCCGAGGTCCTCGATGCGCTCACCGCCGACGCGCAGCGGGACGGAGGCATGGACAAGAGCGTCGAGCGAGACCGGATGCGGCTCGTGCACGCCCTCGGGCACGTCTGGAACAACGTGCTCGTCGAGCAGACGCTGCGAGAGGTTCTGCCCGCATACCGGCCCGATCTTCTGTTCGAGGTGTACAGCCCGTACGGCGTCGCGGGCGGCGCGATGGCGAAGGCGCTCGGCGTCCCGCACATCCTGAACGTCCACGCGCCGCTCGCCTGGGAGGGCAGCCGGTATCGGCGCCAAGCGCTGCAGGAGGCGGCCGAGGGCCTGGAGCGCGTCGCGCTCGAGTCAGCCTCGCTCATCGTCACGAACACCGAGGAGCTGCGACGCGACCTCGCGAGCGAGGGTGTTCCGGAAGCGAAGATCGCGGTCGTCCCGAACGGCGTCGACGCCGGCCTGTTCGCCCCGGCCGGCCCGGCATACCGGTCGGGGCTCGAGGACAAGCTCGTCGTCGGCTTCGTCGGGAGCCTGAAGGCGTGGCACGGCGTCGAGATCCTGGTGGAAGCGTTCAAGCACCTGGCGGCGGACGAGCGGTTCCACCTGCTGATCGTCGGCGACGGCCCGATGGCGCGCACGATCCGGCCTCTCGAGGAGGAGCTTCCAGGCCGGGTGACGCTTGCGGGCGCCGTCCCCCTCGCCGAGGTCCCGGAATACGTCCGGGCGATCGACGTCGCGGTCGCGCCGTATCCCGTTCTCGACCGCTTCTACTTCTCGCCGCTGAAGGTGCTCGAGTACATGGCGGCGGGACGCGCGACGGTCGCGTCGCGGATCGGGCAGCTCGTCGAGCTGATCCGCGACGGCGAGACCGGGCTCCTCGTGCCGCCCGGCGACGCGCTCGCGCTCGCCGACGCGGTGCGGACCCTCGCGACCGACCCGCGCCTGCGCGCGACGCTCGGCGAGAACGCGGCCGCCGAAGCGCGCCGCGAGCACACGTGGTCGCGGCGCGCCGGGGAGATCGTCGAGCTCGCGAAGGGAATCGCCTAGTGGACGGCAAGGTGGAGAGCGCGCGTGTGCCGCTGTTCGCCGGCGTGCGGCGCAGGTGGGGGAAGCGGCGGCGCCAGTGGCGCGAGTTCATGGACGTCGCGGCTCGCTTCTGGCCGTATGTGCGGAAGCGGAAGGGCAAGCTCGGTATCGCCCTCGCCCTCGACCTCGGCTACGTCGCCTTCGGCCTGCTCGAGCCGTGGCCGATCAAGGCGATCTTCGACTACGTGCTGCTCGATCAGCCTCTCCCGGCCGTCTTCGCCCCGGTCGGCGGCGACCGCCTCCTGCTCCTCAACCTGTTCGTCGCCGCGATCGTGGTGATCGCGCTCGCGCGCGGGCTCCTCTACTTCTACCGGCAGATCCTCGTCGCGAAGGTCGGGCAGCAGGTGGCCGCCGACCTCAGGCTGGACGTGTACAGCCACCTCCAGCGCCTCTCGTTCAGCTTCCACGAGCAGCGCAAAACGGGCGATCTGATCACTCGGCTCACGAGCGACATCCAGGTGCTTCGCGAGATGTTCACGACCCTGCCCGTGACCGTGACCGGTGAAGCGATGCTCGTCGTCGGGATGGGCATCGTCATGCTCGTCATGGACTGGCAGCTCGCGCTCATGGCGCTGATCGCGCTGCCGTGTCTCGCCATCCTCCTGCAGGCGTACCGGCGGCCGCTGAAGCAGGCGATCCGCAAGCAGCGCAAGCGCGAGGGCCGGCTCGCGACGATCGCGTCCGAGTCCCTCGGCGCGATCAAGGTCGTGCAGGGCTTCCATCGCGAGTCGTACGAGATCGAGCGCTTCGGCGCGCAGAACAAGCAGAGCCTGCGCTCGGGCGTGCGCGCCGCGCGCGTCGAGGCGAAGCTTCGGTGGGGAGCGGAGCTCGCGGTCGCCGTCGTGACCGCGCTCGTTTTCGCCGTCGCCGCCCGCCGCGTCGTCTCGGGCGCGCTGTCGCCGGGCGACCTGCTCGTGTTCATGTTCTATCTCCAGGCCTTCAACCGGCCGCTGCGGCGGATCTCTCGAATGGCCCAGCGCGCGGCGAGGACGACCGCGGCGGGGGAGCGGATCCTCGACACGCTCCGCGTCGAGTCCGCGGTGCGCGACCTCCCGGGCGCCGTTGCGGCGCCGCTCTTCCGCGGAGAGATCGCGTTCGAAGGGGTGTCGTTCGAGTACCGCCCGGGCTCGCCGGTGCTCTTCGACGTCGACCTGCAGATCGCAGCGGGCGAGCGCGTCACGATCGCCGGTCCGACGGGCGCCGGGAAGAGCACGCTCGTCGCGCTCATCCCGCGCTTCTACGACCCGACGCAGGGGCGAGTCTGCATCGACGGGCGCGACGTGCGCGAGTTGACGCTCGCCTCGCTCCGCGAGCGCATCGCGCTCGTCTTCCAGGAGCCCGTGCTCTTCGCGACGACGATCCGCGAGAACATCGCCTACGGGAAGCCGTACGCGCCGTTCGAGGAGATCGTCGAGGCGGCGGAGCGCGCGGGGATCCACCGGATCGTCAGCGCGCTTCCGGACGGCTACGACACCGTTCTCGGGGAGCGCGGCGGCACGCTGAGCGGCGGGCAGCGGCAGTGTGTCGCGATCGCGCGCGCGATGATCAGAGACGCGCCGATCGTGCTCCTCGACGAACCGACCGTCGGGCTCGACGGCCGCTCCTCTGCTCTCGTCATGCAGGCGCTCGACCGTCTGATGGAGGGTCGAACGGTGATCATCATCAGCCATCATCACCTCCAGGGCCTGCAGACGGATCGCGTCGTCGTCGTCGACGACGGTCGCATCGTCGAGAACGGCACGCGGGCTCCCCTGCTCGCCCCCGAGGCACGATTCCGGCGCTGGCTCGGCCGGCAAGGTGGGTAGGCGCGCGATGGCCACGGTCGCCGACGCAGCGCTGCCCGGTCTCGCGACCGCCCTCGACGTGCCCGCGTTCCTGCGGCTCCTCCGCAGCGAGCTCGAGGCGCGCGGCGAGGAGTGGGAGGTCGTCGACGCGAGGATCGCCGACGTCGACTACAGGCCGCGCTCGCGCTGCCTCGTCCTCTACCGCGTCGTCTTCCGTCACCGCTTGAGCGGGCGCACGACGCGGCGGTTCGTCTCGGGTCGCGCGTGGCGCGCGGACGAGGAGCGGGTCCCGCCGCCCAGCGAGCTGCTCGACCGCTACGAGGGGTACCGGAGGAAAGTCGCCCGGACACCCGTCTTCGACGCGCCCGACGAGCACCTGACCGTCTACCAGTTCCCCGTCGACCCGCGGCTGCCGTGGCTGTTCGACGCGATCGACTCGAGACTCGTCAAGCGGCATCTCCAGCGCGCCTGGGGCCAGCGGAAGCTCCGCATCGGTCGCGTGACGACCGACATCCTCGGGTACACGCCGCAGTCGCGCGCGACGATGCTCTACCACGTCCTCGCCGAGGACAAGGAGACAGGCGAGGTCGAGGCGCGGAGGCTCGTCGCGAAGACGCACTTCTCGAAGCCGCCCGACAAGCTCTTCGCCAACGCCTGGGCGCTCGGGCGAGCGGCGAACGGCACGGTCGGGCTCGCCGGGCTCGTCGCCTACATCGCGCCGCTGCGGATGACGCTGCAGGAGGAGGTCCGGGGCGAGCGTCTCGCAAACTTCGCGGGAACGCCGTCGTTCGTCCCGCTCGTGCGCAAGACAGCGAGGTCGATCGCCGCGGTCCACCACCTCGCGCTGCCGCTGAAGGGACGGCGTGGCCCCGAGCAGGAGCTGCGCGTCGTGGCACGCTGGACCGAGACGGTCGCCGCCATCCGACCCGACCTGACCACCCGCGTCGAGCGCCTCGGCGATCGTCTCGTCGCGGGTCTCGGCGAGCGCGCCGTGAAAGCTGGCCCCATCCATGGGGACTTCCATCCGGGGAACGTCCTCACGGCGGGCGAGGACGTGACGCTCATCGACCTCGACGAGGTCTCCGTCAGCGACCCGTTCGTCGACGTCGGGCGGTTCCTGGCCTCGCTGCGCGTCTCGGCCATGCGTGTGTTCGCCGACCCCGCCGGCCTGCTCGACGCGGAGGATGCGTTCCTCGACGAGTACCTGCACGCGGCGCCGGGCGACGAGGCGAGCGCGCGCCTGTTCGAGGCGGCTTCGCTCTTGATCGCGGCGGCGGCTCCGTTCCGGCTCCAGCGCGCCGGGTGGGAGCGGGCGGCGGGCCTCCTGGTCGAGGAGGCGGAGCGGACGCTCGCACTCGCCGGCGACGCCGGCGGGCGGCGGCGCGAGGCTCCGGAGCAGGCGCGCATGTCGCACACCGAGCGGAGGGAGTGGGCGACAGACCCCGTCTACATGCAGGCGATGCTCGATCCGCACCTCCGCGAGCTCCACGGTGCAGACGTCACGGCGTGCAGCGTGCGCTCCGTCCGCGAGAGGGACGACGGTTACCGGATCTCGTATCGCCTTTCGGGCTGGCGCGCCGGCGAGAAGTGGCGCGCATCGGCCGTCGGCCTCATCCGGCGCGAGGGGAGAGGACGCCGCCTCGGCGAACAGGTGAAGACGCTGAGGGCGGCGCTCCACGGGCTAGCCGAAGCGCCGCTCCTGCCCACGCCCGTCGCCTACGTCTCGAAGCTCGCCCTGCTCGTGCTGGAGCAGCCGCGCGGCGAGCGCCTGTCGTCGCTGATTCACACCCCTGCCGGCGCGGACGCCGCAGCCAAGCTCGCGCGAGCGCTGCTCGTGCTGCGCGACGTGCCGATCGAGGTCGACGCAGTGCGCTCGCTCGAGGACGAGCTGCACGCGCTTCGGCGGGCGGTCGACAGGCTCTACCGGACGCGGCGCGCGCTGTACACGCGCGCACACTCGCTGCTTGCCGAGGTCGAGAGCGTCCGTGCGGCCGCGGGCACGACGTCCGTCGTCTTCTCGACGCTCGATCCGCGCCAGGTCCTCGTCGACGGCGACGCGGTCGCGATCGCGGACGTGAGCGCGCTCGCTCTCTCCGACCCGCGGCTCGACGCCGGCGACTTCCTCGCGCGGCTCGCGCTCATCGGCATGGAAGCCGGCGACGACGAGATGCTGGGGGAGGCGGCGAGGCGCTTCCGGCGCGAGTACGTCGCGGGTGGCGGAGGCGACCGCCGCGAGCTGGCGGCGTTCGAGGCCGCTGCGCTCCTGCGGCTCGCTGCCGCGGAGGCCGAGAGAGGTGCCGCGCAGGGTGTGCCCGAGCGCCTGGTCGCAGCTGCCGCCGCGGCGCTCGCAGCCGCGTCCTAGCGCTTCCTCATCCAGAACGAGCTTCCGGCAGCGTCCGCGAGCGTCGGGAGGCGCCGCTCGTAGAAGTCCCGGAAGCGGTAGGCGAGGTAGTCGTTGAACTGGAGGATCTCGAAGCGCTCGTTGTACTGGAGGAACGCGCGCAGGACGTACGCCTCGTTCCACGCGCGACGGCGCTCGACGATCCAGCTCTCCGGATACTCGAAGGACCAGTAGATGTCGTGGAAGTGCACGATCACGCCCGGCCTCAGCGCGGGCAGGACCTGCGCGAAGATGAAGTTGACGTCGCTTCCCGCCTTCGCGACGTGCGAGGAGTCGACGAAGAGGAAGTCGTTCTCCGCGAGCGTCCGGAATTCACGGACGTCGGTGGCCTGGACGATCTCCCTCACGACGCGGCAGCGGGACCGGTCGTCGCTGCGGAGGACCGAGAGCAGGCGCTCGTCGTTCGGCTCGACGAAGGTCAGCTCGATCGCGTCGCGGCAGAAGCGCTCGCTCGTGTCGAGCATCAGCGCCGAGGAGAAGCCGGAGCCGATCTCGATCACTCTCTCCGGTGAGAACCGCCGGAGCATCGCGTAGAGAGTGAACCCGCTCCCGGCACCGAACATCTTGTTGCCGGTGTGGTAGCGGAGGCGCGGAGACGGGTCCGGCGGCCAGTCGAACTCCGGGTAGAACGCGGCCAGCTCCGCTAGCAGCGCGCGCTGCGACGACTCGCGAAGGTCGACGCCCGGGACCTCGTCGACGTCCCTGCGAAAGAGCGCCGGCGACCGCGCGCGGACGTCGTCGACGTCCGGGAGTGGGGAGTAGAAGTGTCCCCGCGGGTACGGCTCACGGTCGCGGACCGGTCCCTGCTCCCCACCCGTTGGCGGCTTGCTCACGCTATCCGGGCTCCATTGCCGGGCACCCTATCGACGGGAGACCGAGGCCGGGTGCGTGCCCGACGAAAGGACGAGCGGCACCCGACTCCCGCCCGGCGGTCGCGAGCCCGCCGCGCTGATATTCCCCCCGTACCCTTTGACGCGCCAGCGATGATCGTGGCCGTCCTGCGCGGCGTGGGACGGTGTGGAACGGAGCGGCGGCAACCGGCGGCGACTCGAACCGCGCGAGAAACGCCTAAACAGCTACTGAGGGCGCTCACGAGCACCAACCGCAACTCGCGGCGCGTAACGATCACGCCGGAGGTCGCGGGTTCGAGTCCGGTCGCTCCCGCCCAAACTTCGCAGACTTCCTGTAAATCACAGTTTGTGTTGCCTGCTCAGGCGCAGACGACCGTCGACCTCTTTCCGATTCCGTGCAAATCCCGCACGAGAATCCCCGCACGCACCCGGTCGCACCCAGTGATCCCGCAACATGGACGAGCGGCCCAACTAACCGGAGGTCTACTTTGCTGCCGGCCGCGGAAAGGCGCGCTTGCAGGGACTCTGCCTGGCGGGCAACCCTCGGTGATCGCCATCCCGTGCGGATCCGGCGTCCCGTTCGTCGACGCGGAACAAGCTGACGCAGGATCGTTGCGGCCGGAGCAGACGCGCAGGGAAGGCGACGCGTTCGCGCTGGCGGGGGTCGATGTTGGCCTGCACCTTGAAGAGCTGGCTAGGGATCGCTCACCCACCAAGCCGATCCTCCTCCTCCTCTCTTTCGGAGTCCAATAGCCGAGCGCTTTGGTCCTGCTCCCGCTGTAGCTCGCGGCGGAGGAGCGGCGGGGCGAGGAGGGTCGTTGCGATGGACATGCCGATCACGACGGCGAACAGGCGGCCTTCGATCACGCCTGCGGCCTGGCCGCGGCCGGCGACGATGATTCCGACCGCACCGCGCGGAACCATTCCGACACCGACGAGGCGGCGCCCCCGGCGGGAAGTTCTCGCGCACGTCACGGACGAGATGTAGACGAGGCCCTTCTTCTTCGTCTGGAAGGTCGCGCTCGCCGCGGACGCGTCGGCAACGACCGAGCTCGCGATCCCGGGCGCCTGGGCGCTCCTGACGTACCTCCTGGTGCGCGCGTGGCGCCGCCGTCGCGGCGCGCGCTGCCCTAGCTCAGACCGCGCGACGCCGCCAGCGGCCGCCGCGGATCCAGCCGTACGACGCGGCGAGCGTGACGAGGGACGCGAGCGGGAGCCCGAGCCAGATCCAGTGGAGCTCGAGCTCGAGTGCGAAGGTCGCGACCGCTGCGAACGCGAGCATGGTCGAGGTCGCCAGGATCTCGAT
This sequence comes from Gaiellaceae bacterium, assembly GCA_030446625.1. Taxonomy (GTDB): domain Bacteria; phylum Actinomycetota; class Thermoleophilia; order Gaiellales; family Gaiellaceae; genus JAUJMY01. The sequence continues at coordinate 34,217 of JAUJMY010000013.1, read as the reverse complement.
CCCCATCGCGGCGTCGCTGTCTCCCGTGCCGAAGAGCGCCGCGAGCCAGAGCTCACCCGGGACCACGAGCGCCATCGCGGCGGCCACCACCACCAGCGTCGCCATCGTCCCCTCCGCGACGGCCTCCTCTGGGCTGAAGAGGCCTACGACCTCGCGCGGGAACGCGACCGTGACCGCGACCAGCGGGACCGTTGCCACCGCCGCGGCGCTGACGATCCGTCGCATGAGCCACCCGATCCGGTCGCCACTCCCCCGCCCGATTGCGTTCGAGACGAGTGAGTACGCGACCTCGCCGAACGCGCTCGCCGGGATGAGGAAGAGCGCGAAGCAGGCATACGCGATGCTCGACCACGCGAGGGCCGTGTCGCTGATCCGCGCAAGGATGAGGAAGAACACCGTCCAGCGAACGGCCTCCACCGCGCTCTGCCCGGAGAAGGGGATGCCGATGCGGACGAGCGAGCGCGCACCCGCGGCGTCGGACGCGCCGCCGCGCGTCAGCCCGATGCTCGGCCGGTCGAGCCGTCGGAGCGTGTTCGCCGTGAGGTACCCAAGCGCCACCACCTCGGCGGCCACGAACGCCAGCGCGGCCCCTCGGATCCCGAGCTCGGGGAACCCGAGCGCGCCGAAGATGAGGGCGTAGCCTGCGATCACGTTGGTGACGGTGAGCGCCACGGTCGCGCCGATGAGGGCGCGCCCCCTCGCGAGTCCGACGTACAGCGACGCGTACACAAGGTTGAGCGAGAAGGGGACGAGGCCGAACGCAGCGATCTCGAGGAACCGCTCGAGCTCCTCGGCGACGGCGTCGGATCCGGCTGTCAGCTCCGCGATCGGCCGCGCGAGCAGGGACACGACGGCCGCGACCGCGACGGACAGTGCGAACACGAGGCCGAGCGCGCGCATGAACGTCGCTCCGGCGAGCTGCTCCCGCCGCTCGCCGAGGCGGCGCGCGATCACGACCTGCGCTGCCTCGGCGATCCCTATCACCGGGACGATCGCGAGGTCGAGCGCGATGTTTCCAAGCGCCAGCGCCGCGAGCTCCGTCGTGCCGACGCGAGCGAGGAACAGGACGTCCGTGATGTCGATGATCGTGTCGCCGATCTCGACGAAGAGGATCGGCACGCAGAGCGCCCAGATGAGGCGCGCGAGTCCGTGCGGTGAGGCGTCCGTCTCGTGCGCCGGGGCGGCCGCCGATCGCGGACGCCCCGGCGCGTCACGCCGCAGGCTCACACAAGGCGGAACGCGTACGAGTGCCGGTTCAGGTGCATCACCATGCAGGAGAGGAGCGCGCCGCCCTTGTGGTACTCGCTGAGGTTGAAGTACGCGACCTCGAACGCGTGCTCCACTGCGATGTCCTCGAGCTTGCGGTTCTTCGCGAGCTCCTCCTTGTACTCGTTGCTCCCGGCCTTGAGCTCGTGGATGTGGGAGCTGTTCAGGATGACGTTCCCGAGCCGAACGGAGTTGCAGATCCCCGAGTACGCCTCCTCCGGCGCGACGTCGATCACGTTCGTGTGCCGCTCGAGCGCCGCGACCTCGTCCTTCTCGTAGAGCTGCGTGCAGACGAGCGTGTCCTCGCGCGTGAGGGGGAAGATTGAGCAGTCGAGGTGGTAGAGGTAGTCGTCGGTCATCCTGACCTTGACGACCTCCATGTCGAAGGTCTCCTCCATCCAGTCGTACGTCTCGCGCTCTGACCGGATCCCGTACCCGCCGACGTAGACGTTGTCGTGCAGGTGCTTCAGGTCCGCGTCGCCCTCGAACTTGGCGGGCGCGACGTGGACGTCGTAGCCGAACTCCTCGAAGAAGCGCACCCCCACCGGTGTCTCGCCGCGCCGCGGCTCCGACGTGAAGTTCGAGATGACAACCGTGCCGTCGCCGTCCACATGGTCCAGTGCCACGCCGAGGTTCGCCGTGAAGACGAGGTCCTGGAGCGGCGCATCGCCGGGCGCGGGGAGGAGGTAGACGAGCGACTCGGCCGCGAGGAAGCGGTAGAGCTCGAGGAATTGCGCCATCGCCCGCTCCGGATCCGGCTGCCGCTTGTCCGGCTCGAGCTCCTCCATCCAGACGTTGTTTGCGACGCTCGTCCCGTACGTGAACGGCGGGCACAGGAGATACGCGGGCCGCTGGAGGCGGCTTGGAGTCCGCGTCGTCCCCCCCGCGGCGGGTTGCGAGGTGGTGAGCCGCTCGATCGTCTCAGGCCACACGGCCTCGGTTGGGGCGGCGGCGGGGTTCGTCGTCATCTCAGGCACCGTCGTTCCTCCTGGTCTCGTCCTTCGGGTGGATGCGGAGCACGGGGTCGATTCCAGCCTCGACGTGCATCCCCGTCTCGTGCACGGGCTCGTAGTCGAAGCGCTCGGACAGCGGCACGATCAGGTCGACCTGTGAGCCGTAGCGGATCTGTGAGAACCGCTGCCCCTGGCCCATTGGCTCGTTCTGGTTGAGTTCGAACGGCGTGATCGAATCCACGTCGTAGTCGGCGATCTGGAGGACGTAGTAGGCGTCGCCGAGATGATCGGACCACACGCGGTTCAGCACGCGCTGGTTGTCGCGCAGGTAGTCCGCGTTCCCGAGGCGGAGCCGGAGCTCGTCGAGGAGCCCCTGCTCGACCGACAGCATCGGCCGGTTGACGGTGCTGATGGACTCGAGCTTCTTGTACGACAGCCGCCCCGGGTACGGGACGCGGTTCACGTGCACGTCGTAGAACGTCATGAAGATCCCGACGACGAAGCTCCGCCTGTCGTAGTGCGGGTCGCGCATCGCCTGGTGGAGCGTGTAGGCGCGGCCCTTGACGTCGATGAGCGTCTCGGCCGGATCGACCTCCTCCTGGTACAGGATGATGCCGTCCGCCGGCGCGAAGAAGAAGCCCAGGTCGGAATACGCGGGCCGCGAGGGGTCGCGGAAGAAGTACTGGGTGGACAGCCAGTGGAGGGACTTGTCGCGCACGTTGCGTACGTCTGATTCGAGCCAGTCGCTGAGGGTCTTGACCATGGAGTCTCCGTGGTAGGGGTGAGCCGCTCAGGCGACTTCTTGCCACTACTACCGCGGAGTCACACCCGTACGAGGCGCGAGTTTGCAAAGCCGTCAAACGCGCGTCGCGGGCGGCAACCTCGTAACGTCGAGAAGGTGATACGGGAGCGACGGGACTCGAACCCGCGACCGGGGGTAGGTGGGTCACCTCGAAACCGAACCCACTACCGGATCTTTTGTCGCTGATCTTCGGCGAAGACGACCGCCGGCTTCCGCCGGCCTCTCGCGCGGATTCCGCCAGAAATCAGCGCGTGTCAGCAGCCGAAAAGTGCTGCAACGGGCATCTTCTGTCGCTGGTTAGGCGGCAGACGTGTTGCGCGTCTTCGGTCATCCCGCGCAGATCCCGCTCGCGTTTGGCTGCTCCGTGGGTCGTTGCTGGTGTTCGACAACGTCATTCCCGCGCAGACATAGCGGCTGATGCGGCGCTGTCGGCCACGTGGCGGTCAACGGCGGAGTGCCGACTGCAGCCTGTCGCGCAGCCCCGCCGGACCGCTGCCACGCCGCGCGCGAACATCCGGTTCGGAGCCGCCGTCTACGGCTCGTTTCTCGTCACCTCGGTCATCGGCGTCGCCTTCGAGACCGGGCAAGACGCTCGAATCCTGACCACGACCGCGTTCGGCTCCGCGCTCGTCTTCTGGCTCGCGCACTGGTGGTCGGAAGTCCTCGCGAGCAGATCTCGAGGGGAGAGGGGTTCCGACATCGCGACGTTCTCGTCGTCGCCTATCGCGAGTGGCCACTGGGCGAAGCGGCCGTCGTGCCCACGCTCCTCCTCGCGCTCGCCTGGGCAGGCGTGTGGTCGCGCGAGACGGGCGCCGAGCTCGCGCTCGCCGCGGCGGTGCTCCAGATCACGGGGTGGGTGCTCGTCGCCGGCCGTCGCGCCGGATGGTCATGGCTGCGCGCCGGCCTCTTCGCCGCGGTGGACGGAGCACTCGGCATCGTCCTCCTGCTTCTCGAGAAGCTCGTTCACTGAACCGCCCGGTGACGAGCACCGACCGCTGGCGTGCCGAGTCGTCAGCCAAGGCAACGACGCATCCCGCACTTATCCCGCAGGAGGCCGCCGGAAGCCCCCGCCGGTAGCGGCAGATCCCCGGTAACGCCAGCGGCGAAAGAGCCTGCTCACGGTAGGAATTCCCGCCTATCCCCCGCCCGAGCCGGAAGCGCCAAGCCCGGCCTGTCAGGCCGGAGGTCGCGGGTTCGAGTCCCGTCGCTCCCGTTCGATCAAGCTCGCGCTGCGGCGGTTCTTCGCGGCAGGCGCGTGAAGCACGTGCCCGTGTCCGCCTATCGGCACGGCGGCGTCGTATGCTCGAACCGTGAACGGCGACGTACCAACGGCGCAGCGGAACCTCCTCGCGTTCGGCGTCGTTCTTCTCCTTCTGAACCTCGTCGCAGCCGCGATCGCCGTCGCGGTCAACTGGCCGTCGCAGTTCGGGGGGGTCGGAACCGACGCGGGTGACGAGCTGGTGACGCGCGGAACCGCGATCTCGGCGCCGCTGCTGCCGATCGCGATCCTCGCCGTCTCGCTCCTGCTCGTGTGGCGCGGCGGCCGCATGGCGGTCGTCGGGCTCGTCGGCGTCTGCGCGACGGCCGCGCTGTTCCTCGTCGGCGGGATCGGCGAACTCGTTGCCGAGGGAACGACCGACACGCCGAAAGGAGTGCTCGTCGTCTCGGGCATCGTGTGGATCGCGATCGCCGTCACGCTGCTCGCGCTCGCCGCGCGAGCCTTCCGGCAGCGGGCGTAGCGGCGCGGAGGCCTGGTGGGCGGATCCTCAACGGGAGATGCGGCAGCGGATGCGGTCGCGGCTGCGAAGGAGCAGCAGAAGGCGATGTACTCGATGGGCGACTACTCGTACCTCTCGCAGCTGTTCGCGCCGTCGGCCGAAGCTCTCGTCGACGCGACGGGTGTGACCGCGCGCACACGCGTCGTCGACGTGGCGGCGGGTGACGGCAACTGCGCCTTGGCTGCCGCGCGCCGCGGTGCCGTGGTGACGGCCACCGACATCACGCGCGCCCAGGTCGAGCTCGGGCGCCGCCGGAGCGAGCGCGAAGGATTCGCGGTGACGTGGCTCGAAGCAGACGCGGAAGCGCTGCCGTTCCCGGACCGTGACTTCGACGTCGTGCTCTCGGCGTTCGGGTTCATCTACGCGCCGCGGCCGGAGGTGGTCGTCGGCGAGGCGTTGCGCGTCCTCCGGCCGGGCGGCGCGGTCGGCTTCACTGCGTGGACGCCCGAAGGATACGTCGGCCGGCTGAACGTCCTCGCGCACGAATACCTCAGCGAGGGCGACCCGGATGCGCACGACCCCGACAGCTGAGGCGCCGAGGCCACCGTCCGCGTCCGCCTCGAGCCGCATGTGTCGTCGCTCGAGATGCGCAGGGAGAACATGTACCTGCGCTACGAGTCGATGGCCGAGTACTCGCGGGACCGCGAGGAGAAGATCCCGGCTCAGCAGTACTTGAAGTCGATCCTCGGCCCAGAGCAGTGGGCGTCGTGGGTCAGGGACAACGAGCGGATCGCCTCCGAGTTCGACCGCGCCGACGGAGACGGCGTCTGCGTCGAGGCCGAGTACCTCCTCGTCGTGGCGCGGAAGTGACGCGAACCAGCCGCGCGGCCAGACGTCGACGTACGGCGCGACGGACAGGTACTTGAAGGCCGCTGTCGACGGCGAGCGAGACGGCGAAGATCCCGTCCTCACGCGGCCGCGGTCGACGCGATCGCGAGAGGAAGCGCCGGCTTCGTGCCGGCGCTTCCTCGTCGCCGCCCTACCGGATCAGCCCCCGACGTGGAAGCCGGGCGACTGCGACTGCGCGTTGCAGAACGACGCGCCCGGGGCGACACCGTTCGGGAAGTGGAACCCCGGACCGGGGCCACCCGGGACGGCGGCGCCGGATCCCGCGACCGCCTCGCCGACGCTGCGGCCGTTCGGCGGCCAGCCGAGGTTGTCATGCCCGGTGCCGGTGACGTAGTCGCCGACGACGTGCTGCCCGTGGTTCGCGATCCCTAGCACGGATGCGCAGGTCGGCTCCCCCGCCTGCGCGCCCGCGCCTGCCGCCGACGCGAGCGCCGTCAACGCGGCCGCAACCGCAATCCCGATCGTCCTTCTCATGACCTCTCCTCTCGTCTCGTTCTAGACCGTTGCCGGCGCCGGGTCGGGGCCGACGACGACCGTGTCCGCCACCGCGACGATCTCGTCCACCGGCAGTTGCGCCGCTCGCGCGTGCTCGCGGATCGCCTCGGGGCTGCTCGCCTGGTAGATGCACACGGTGCCGACCGACCCGTCCGGCTCGGCCGTGACGTAGCTCCGGATCCAGCGGATGTCGCCGGACATCCGGTCGCCCTCGGCGGCGGAGCAGGCTGCCGCCTCCTGCAGATCGTCGGCCGTGCGCCACCCGCCGCGGCGAAGGATCACGTACGTCTCCATCCGTCTCCTTTCGTCGAATGTCGCGTTCGACGCTAGAAGCGGACGCTCCGCGCCTCATCGGCGTGATTACCGATGTTGGAGCGCGCGGCTACCGATCTTGGAGCAGGCCGAGGCGCGCAGCCGCCGCTGCAGCCTCCCCGCGCGTCCGCACCGCCAGCTTGCGCAGGATCGACGAGACGTGGTGGTCGACGGTACGGCGTGAGAGGACGAGCTTCTGGGCGACGTCGGCGTTTCGGCACCCGTCCGCGACGAGTCGAAGCACCTCGATTTCTCGAGCCGTCAGAGCGGCCGGATTCGACCGCGTCGCCGGCCGCGGCCCGCGCGGAACGGGCAACCCGCGGGCACGCAGCGCTTCGCGGGTAAGCGTGGCCGCGGCCCGTGCGCCGAGCCCGTCGAACGCCGCGAGGGCGTCGATCGCCGCGTCGGCGGCGTCGGCCTCGGCTCGTGCGCGTGCGGTCTCGTACGGGCACCCGCGCCTATCCCACGCGTCCGCTGCGCCCTCCGCGTCGCCGGCGAGCTGGAGCCGGTACGGCTCGGCGATCCAGTCCGGCGCGGTGTCGAGGCCGCCCGCCTTCCACTGCCAGTACGCGAGCTCGCCCGCGAACCACAGGTGGCGCTTCTCGAGCGCGAGCGGGTAGACGGCGCGTGCCTCCGCGAGCGCGCGCTCCCGATCGCCGGCGAGCCACGCCGCCTCCGCGCGTGCAGCGTGCACGTGGCCGAGCCGCTGGAGGTGCCCACCGGGACGAGCAAGCTCGAGCGCCTCGTCGAGCGCGTCCATCGCGCCGGGGTCGCCGCGGCGGGCGCGGACGCGCCCGAGCGCGATCAGGACGCTGATCCGGCTGATCGGATCGGAGGGGCCGGCGAGTACACGCGCGACGCGCGCGGCGGCCGCGTCCCACCGCCCGCGGTAGACGTCGACGAGCGCGAGCCACGAGACGCCGTACCACGGCGTCAGCTCGTTCTCCTCCGCGAAGCGGATGAACTCGAGGAGGTAACGCTCCGCGCGCTCCAGCTCGTACATCTCGCCGAGGCCGCTCCCGAGCATCCCGTATGCCGCGTAGACGCGATGCTCGAGCTCGTGCGCCTTTGCTACCTCGAGGCTGTGCAGGAGCTCGGCGACGCCGCGTTCGATCTCGCCTGCCATGACGCGCGAGGTGCCGATCATGCAGAGGCCGTACGCGAGCGTGTCGTGGTCGCGCACCCGCTCGGCGAGCGCAACCGCTCGCTCGCCCCACGCGACTCCTTCCGCGTTGTCGCGCGCCAGCATCCTCGCGTACGCCTGGTGGGCGTACGCCTCGCCCAGCTCGCGCCCGGCGGGGAGCGCTTCGAGGATCTCGATCGCGGTGCGGCTCGCGGCCTCGGCTTCCGCGTTCCGGCCGGTGCGCATGTACGGCAGCGTCAGCCGCGACAGGAGCAGGCCTTCGTTCAGGCGGTCTCCGAGCGTGCGATAGAGCGCGGCGGCTTCGGCGCGCGCATGGATCGCGTCCTCGAAGAGCCCGGTGGCCGAAGCTTCGTCGCCGTGTGCCGTGAAGAGCCGCGCCCGCTCCTCCGGCGGAAGCGAGCCCGCGTGGCGGAGCGCGCGCGCGTACTGCGCCGCCGCCTCGCGGTGCGCGCCGCTCGCCGCGGCCGCGACGGCGGCCGCCGTCGCGTGCTCGAGCACGCCGGCGGCGTCGCCCGCCAGCTCCGCGTGGTGCGCGAGCCGCGCGGGATCAGACGCGCCGTGCGGGGGCGAAGCGAGCGCGGCAGGATCGCGTTGTGCAGCTCGCGGCGCCGTTGCGGTGGCACGGCGCTCTCGACGGCGAGCCGCGCGAGCTCGTGGCGGAACATTACGGCGTCGCCGTCCGCGTGCAGGACGCCCGACGCGAGACATGAGTCGAGAGACGCGAGTTCCGCCGGCGCGACTGCTTCGAGCAGCCACAGCTCGGCCGACGCGGGAACGAGTGCCACGACGTCGAGGAGCCGCCGCGCCGGCGCATCGAGCGCGGCTGCGCGTGCGAGCACGGCGTCGCTGACCGTCGGAGGCAGCGCGTCCGTGCCCGTCGCGAGGATCTCCGTGACGTAGAAGGCGTTCCCGCGCGTCAGGTCGTAGACGGCGTCGGCATTCGCGGCGTGCGGCTCCGCGAGCACGCGAACGGCGTCGACGGACAGGCGCGGCACGGTGAGGCGGGAGACGGCGGGCGCCGACGCGAGCTCGCCGAGGACGACGCGGAGCGGATGATCCCCCTCGATCTCGTCGTCTCGATACGTCCCGACGACGAGCGAGCGGGTTCGCTCCAACCTCCGACCGAGTACGCGTAACACGTCGAGCGTCGCCTGGTCGGCCCAGTGCAGGTCCTCGAGCACGACGACGTGCGGCGACGCGAGCTCTTCGAGGAGCGCGCCCCCGACCCGGCGCGGCTCGCCCGCGGCGGCAGCGCGCGGCGAGATGTCGAGGAACGGCCCGAGCGGCGTCGGCGTAGTCAGGTTCTCGCACGACCCGACGAGCACGTCCGCGCCGGCGTGTGCTGCGAAGGCGCGCACGAGCGACGTCTTCCCGACGCCCGCCTCGCCGCCGAGGAACACGAGGCGCCCGCCTTCGGCGCGGGCCGCGTCCAGCTGCTCGAGCAGATTCTCGCGTTCTAGGAGCACCAGCGAATCGTGCCGCGGCGCCGCGCCGCGGTTCAAGCCCTAGACGATCTCGCGGAGGCGGTGCGTGTCGACGTCGTAGACGAAGCCTCGCACGCTGTCCCGGTGGAGCAGGAACGGGGAGCGCTGCACGCGCAGGATCGACTGGCGCACGTTGTCGTCGGCGTCCCTGAACGACTCGATCGCGAACGGCGGCGCGAGCCCGGTCTCCGCCTGGAGCTCCGCGCGGAAGCCGTCGTCGCTCAGCTTCTCCATCCCGCAGTCGGTGTGGTGGAGCAGCATCACCTCGCGCGTCCCGAGCAGCCGCTGCGAGATCGCGAGGGAGCGGATCACGTCGTCGCTGACGACACCGCCGGCGTTCCGGAGGACGTGCGCGTCCCCCGCGCGCAGCCCGAGCGCGGCGAAGACGTCCAGCCGCGCGTCCATGCACGCGACGATCGCGAGCGCGCGCGCCGGGCGGGCGCGCACGTGGCGCTCCTCGAGCGCGTACGCGTAGGCGCGGTTGTTCGCCAGCAGGTCGTCGATCACGCTCACGCGCGCAAAGCCTAGGCGAGCTTCGCGCGGGGAAGCCCGTTAGCTGAGCACGCGCGCGGGTACGTCCAAGTCCTGGCGAACGTCCGGGGAGGAGCCTGACGTTGAACGAGAACCGGATGCAACAGATACTCGCGGCGCGGGGACGCCCCGTCTACGCGAGCGACGGAGGCGCCGTCGGCGTGCTCGACGCCGTCTACTACGACCGCGTGACCCGGGAGCCCGAGTGGCTACGTGTCGTGACCAGCGACGGCGCGCCCGCACTCGTCCCGCTCTACCGCACCGAGGTCGACGGGGACGGTGTTCGCGTGCCGTGGCCGAGCGACCGGATCGTGAGCGCGCCGACCGCCGGCGGAGACGAGATCCCGCCCGACGTCGAGCGCTTCGCCTACGCGCACTACGGGATCTCCGAGGAGGAGGTCGTCGGGGTCGCGGAGTACGAGGAGCGAGAGCCGCGCGACCACGACCGCGTCGAGATCACGCGGTCGGAGGAGGAGCTCGTCGTCGACAAGAAGGTCGTCGAGCACGGCCGCGTCCGGCTGCGGAAGTGGGTCGAGAGCGAGCCCGTCGCCGTGGACGTGGAGCTCGCGCGCGAGGCGGTGCGAATCGTCCGCGAGCCCGTCAACGCGTACGTGGGGCTGCACGAGTTCCGCAACGAGGACATCGACATCCCCGTCCACGCGGAGGAGCCCGTCGTCCGCAAGGACGTGGTCGCGAAGGAGCAGATCGTCGTGGACAGGGAGCTCGAGGCGGATCGCACGACGATCAGGGAAGAGATCCGCAAGGAGCGCGTCGAGGTGGAGGAGGAGCAATGAGCTCGCACGAAGAGGACCGGACGACCGAGGTCCGCGCGGAGGACGCGCCGACGCAGCAGCTGCAGGAGGCGCTCGTCATCCGCGCGCACGAGGAGGAGGCGGACGTCGGCAAGCGCTGGCGCCCGATCGGCACCCTCCGCGGCCGCAAGACGTACACGACGACGCGCGTCAGCGAGCTCGTCCCGCGCAACCTCGAGGAGCTGAACGTCGAGCGCGTCGACGTCGACCCCGACGACGACGGGCGCGTGCAGACGCTGCCCGACGGCACCATCTCGATCCCGATCTTCGAGGAGGAGCTCGTGGTCGTGAAGCGGACCGTGTTACGGGAGCGGGTGCTCGTCCGCAAGCACCTCGTGACGACGGAGGAGCGCGTCGAGACCGAGATCAGGAAGGAGCACGTCGACTTCGAGGCGGACGAGGGCCTGCTCGTCGAAGAGGTCGACTCGTGACGTAGCGTCTCGTGCAGCGGCTCCACGTCTCGGACGTCCAGCCTGGGCCGTCGGAGGTCGGCGGCCGCTGGCTGCCGCTTCGCGCCGAGCTGCGCCTCCGCGCGTTCGGGCTCAGCGGCTACCTCGGCGAGACCGGCGAGATCGTCGTCCCGCGGCACGCGGAGTCGGGCGGCGGTGCGGGCCAGCACCAGGAGCTCTACGTCGTGCTCACCGGACGCGCGAGCTTCACCGTCGAGGACGAGACATTCGACGCGCCGGCGGGGACGCTCGTCCTCGTCGAGCGCGGCGAGCGGCGGGAGGCGCGGGCGAAGGAGCCGGGGACGGTCGTGCTCGCGGCCGGCGCTCCGGTGGACGAGACGTACCGCGTCGCGCCGTGGGAGTACGGCGCGCGGGCGCGGCGGGCGCGCGCGCTCGGCGACCTCGACGAGCTCGAGCGGGTGACGGAGGAGGGAGTCGCGACGTACGGGGAGCACGTGACGATGCTCGTCGGGAAGGCGTGCGTGGCCGCGCAGCGCGGCGCGCACGACGAGGCGGTCGCCCTGCTCGGGCGCGCGTTCGACGATCCCGACTTCGGCGAATGGGCCCGCGACGAGGTCGCGGCCGAGCCGCTGCTCGATTCGGTGCGCGAGCGGCTCGTCTAGGCCGCTGCGCTACCGGCGAGGGCCGACCGGATCTTGTCGAGCGCGCCGCTCTCGCTCGCGTCGCCGCCCGCGGCCGCGGACGCGACCGACTGCGCCACGTCGAGGACGAAGCGGCGGTACGCGTCGGCCTCGTCGGGCGCCTTCGCCTCGAGCGTCGCGATCGACGATCGCAGCGCCTCGACCGTCTCGCTCTCGACGGCGTCCGGCGAGGCTGTGAGGCCGAACCCCGTGCCCGACCCCTCCGCAAGCTCGCGCACGACCTCGCTGTCGTTGTTCTGGCGCGCGTCGACGAGGTGCTTCGCGAGCGCGCCGGCCTCCTTGAAGCTGTCGAAGAAGCTGCGGTCGCTCAGCGACACGAGCAGGCCCGCACCCGTCACGCCCTTCCGCAGCTGGTCCCACTCCTGCTCGGTCAAGCTCGCCATGAACGGCCTCCTCGGTCGCGTGTTCCGGCCGTTCTTCCGCGCGGTGACGATTCGAACCCCGCTGTCTGCGGGTAATCCCGAACGATGAGCGCCGACGTCGCCGAAGCCCTCGGCCGCCTCCGCGACGATCTGCGCGAGGTCCGGCTCGACCTCGACGTTCCCGGGTCCGAAGAGGCGCGGCGCGTCCGCGACGACCTCGTCGCGCAGGTCGACGACTACCTGCTCCCGCGGCTGCGGCAAATGGACGCACCCGCGCTGATCGTCGTCGGCGGGTCGACCGGCGCGGGGAAGTCGACGCTCGTGAACAGCCTCGTCGGCTCCGTCGTCAGCCCCGCCGGCGTGCTGCGGCCGACGACGCGGGCGCCGGTGCTCGCGTGCAACCCGAGCGACGTGCGCTGGTTCGACGACCCGCGGATCCTGCCCAGCCTCGCGCGCGCCACCGGCGGCTCGCCCGCGCCGGGGACGCTTCAGCTGCTGCCGACGGACGCGCTTCCAACCGGCCTCGCGCTGCTCGATTCGCCCGACATCGACTCGGTGCTCGCCGAGAACCGCGCGCTGGCGAACCAGCTGCTCGCAGCCGCGGACGCGTGGCTCTTCGTCACCACCGCGGCGCGCTACGCGGACGCCGTCCCATGGGAGTTCCTTCATGCAGCACAGGACCGCGGCACTGCGCTCTCGATCGTGCTGAACCGCGTGCCGGACGACGCTGGGCGCCAGGTGCCGACGCACCTGCGGGAGATGTTGCGAGACGAAGGCCTCGGCGATGCGGAGCTCTTCGTCGTGCCCGAGACGGAGTTGGTCGGCGACCTCCTTCCCGAGCCGGCGTTGCGCCCGGTGCGGCGCTGGCTCGACGACCTCGCAGCCGACGCGCAGGCGCGGGCGACGCTCGTGCGCAGGACCCTGCGCGGCGCGCTCGCGAGCCTGCCCGCGCGCGCCGGCGCAGTGGAGCGGGCGGCACTCGAGCAGATCACGGCCGCGGCGGAGCTGCGGGCGGAGGCCGACGCGGCGTACGGCGACGCGCTGCGCGAGGTGGAGGCGGCGCTCCGGAGCGGGTCGCTCCTGCGCGGCGAGGTGCTCGCCCGCTGGCACGAGGTCGTCGGCACCGGAGACCTGATGCGCGCGCTCGAGTCGCGCGTCGGCTGGGCACGCGACCGTCTGCGCAGCCTCGTCACGGGAAAGCCGGCCGGCGACGAAGAGCTGCGCGTGGCCGTCGAGAACCGCGTCGAGGCCGTCATCCGCGCGGCCGCGGAGCGAGCCTCGGAGCGCACCGCGCGCGCATGGCGCGACCGCGTTCCCGGCAAGGCGCTGCTCGCGGACGCCCGACTCGAGCGCGCCTCGGAAGAACTCGATGCCGCCACCGAGGAAGAGGTCCGGGCGTGGCAGGGCTTCGTGTTCGACCTCGTCCGCACGGAGGGAGCGTCGAAACGCACGACGGCGCGCCTTGCCTCGCTCGGTGTGAACGGTGCGGGGCTGACGGTGATGATCGCGGTCTTCGCGCACACGGGCGGCCTCACCGGCGCCGAGGTCGCCGTCGCGGGCGGAACGTCGGCCGTCGGCCAGAAGCTGCTCGAGGCGATCTTCGGCGACCAGGCCGTCCGGACGCTCGCCGCTCGCGCGCGCGAGGACCTCGTCGTGCGGACCGAGCGCCTGCTCCGGGCCGACGCGCAGCGCTACGAGGCGCTGCTCGAGACCGCGGCACCCGACGCGGACGGGTTCGCGCGCCTCCACGCAGCCGTCGAGGGCGTCCGGCGCGCCTCGTGAGTCGCGACCTCGACCGGCGCCTCACCGCGCTCGCCGGCGCGTGCGAGTTGGCCGAGGGCCGGCTGGACGCCGACGTCGTGGCGGACGCGCGGGCCGTGACGGCCAAGGCCGGCGCCCGGCTCGGCCTCGGGATCGAGACGACCGTCGTCGCGCTCGCCGGGCCGACGGGAGCAGGCAAGTCGCAGCTCTTCAACGCGCTGACCGGTACCGAGCTCGCCTCGGTCAGCCGGCGCCGCCCCACGACCTCGGCAGGCCAGGCGGCGGCATGGGGCGACGGCGCGGACCCGCTCCTCGACTGGCTCGAGATCCCGCGCCGGCACCGGCTCGACGCCGACGGGCTCCGCGGGCTCGTGCTGCTCGATCTCCCGGACTTCGACTCGGTCGAGACGGCGCACCGGCTCGAGGTCGACCGCGTCGTCGCGCTCGCCGATCTCGTGCTCTGGGTCGTCGAGCCGCAGAAGTACGCGGACGCCGCGCTCCACGAGCGCTACCTCCGCCCGCTCGCCTCGCACTCCGCCGCGATGGGCGTCGTGCTGAACCAGGCAGACCTGCTCGGAGAGGCGGACGTCGCTGCGTGGCGGCGTGACGCCGAGCGGCTGCTCAGCGAGGACGGGCTGCGCGGGGTGCCGCTCGTCGTCGTCTCGGCGCGCACGGGAGACGGAGTCGACCGGCTGCGACGCGTTCTCGCGGAGCGCGTCGCGGAGCGCGGCGCCGCGGTGGCGCGCCTGTCCGCGGACGTCGACGCGGCCGCGAGCGCGCTCGCGCACACGTGCGGCGAGGGCCGCGCGGCCGGGGTCCGCGGCGAGGATCGCGAGCGGCTGCTCGCCGCGCTCGAGGACGCGGCCGGAGTGCCGGCGGTCGTGCGCGCCGTGCACGCGGCGCACCGCCGCCGCGGCGCGCTCGCGACGGGCTGGCCTTTCGTGCGCTGGGTCCGCCGCCTGCGTCCCGACCCGCTGCGCCGCCTCCGCGTTCCCGAGACGCCCCAGCCGATGGTGAAGACGTCGCTCCCGCCGCCGTCGGAGGCGCAGACCGCGCAGGTCGCGACGGCCGCGCGGCGCCTGGCGGATCGCGCCGCCGAGGGCTTGCCGCCGCCGTGGCCCCGGCTCGTGCGCGATGCCGCGACGGCCGCCGACGAGCAGGTCGCGGACCGGCTCGACCGCGCGGTCGCGGGCGCCGACCTCCACGTCGGGCGGCCGCGCTGGTGGAGCGCGGCGCGGCTGCTCCAGAAGCTGCTCGCGCTGACGCTCGTCGTCGGCGCGCTGTGGCTGCTCGCGCTCGCCGTGCTCGGCTACCTGCGCGTCGACGACGTCGTGCCGCTGCCGGAGATCCGCGGCGTGCCGCTGCCGACGTGGCTCCTCCTCGGCGGCGCCGCCGCCGGGGTCCTGCTCGCCCTCCTCACGCGCATCGCGAACGGCTTCGGCGCCCGCCGCCGCGCGCGCGCGGCCGCGCGCTCGCTGCGACGCGAGGTGGAGGCCGTCGCGCAGGAGCTCGTGCTCGTGCCCGTCGAACGCGAGCTGGACGCGCACGCGCGGCTCTGCGCCACCGTCGCTGAGGCCGCAGGCGGGCGCAGTTTCGGCAGCCGCCTCCTCCGGCGGTAGCGAGGGGGGCGCGGCGAGGCGTACGCTAGGGAATCCGACCAGGAGGACGACGATGACGCGGCTCCGACCTCACTTCCTCGCCTGCACGCTCGTGGCCGCTTTCGTCGCCGTCGCTGCCGTCGCCGCGGCCGCGCCGAGCTCGCCCTCCTCGAACCCGCCCACCTCGACGGGCACGGGAGGCGCGGCCGCGACCGTCGACCGCGCGGCCAGCCTCGCCGCGATCCAGACGCTGCGCCGCGGCGGCAACGCCGTGGACGCGGCAGTCGCGGCGGCCGCCGTCCTCGGCGTGACGGAGCCGTTCTCGTGCGGGATCGGCGGTGGCGGCTTCATGGTCGTCTACCGGCCGGGCAAGCGCCGCGCCCTCGTGACGACGTCCGACCACCGCGAGCGCGCGCCGGCGGCGATGCACCCGGGCTCCTTCATCGAGAACGGGCAAGTGCTGAGCTTCAACGACGCGCGGTACAGCGGCCTCTCGGTCGGCGTGCCGGGGACCGTCCGGGGGTGGGCGGAGGCGCTGCGCCGGTACGGGACGATGTCGCTCGCGCGCGTCCTCGCCCCTGCGATTCGAGTGGCGCGGAACGGGTTCGTCGTCGACCAGACGTTCTTCGAGCAGACGCAGGGGAACGTCGACTACTTCGACGACCTCCCCGCGACGGCGGCGCTGTTCCTCGATCCGGACGGGACGCCGCGCGACGTCGGGACGACGTTCCGCAACCCCGACCTCGCGCGCACGTACGAGCTGATCGCGCGGCGAGGCGCGCGCGCCTTCTACACGGGGCGCCTGGCGACGGAGATCGTGGAGACGGTCCAGCGACCGCCGGTCGGCGCGAACGCGAACCACCGCTGGCGACCCGGCGTCATGAGCGCGAGCGACCTGGCGACCTACGGCGCGCCCTGGCGAGCGCCCGTCCGCTCGAGCTACCGCGGCTACGACGTCTTCGGCATGGGTCCCCCGTCGAGCGGCGGGCCGACGATCGCCGAGGCCCTCAACATCCTCGAGGGCTACGACCTGCGCGGCCTGGGGCGCGAGTTGGCGCTCCACCTCTACCTCGAGGCGTCCCGCTACGCGTTCGCCGACCGCGGCGCCTACGTCGCCGACCCCGCCTTCTTCCAGGTCCCGCTGCGCGGGCTGACGTCGAAGCGCTTCGCGGAGGCACGCCGGGCGCTGATCACCGAGCGGGCCGCCGGCGTCGTCGCACCGGGCGACCCGTACCCGTACCAGACCGCCGTCGCTCCGGGCGGCGCGCAGGCGTCGGTCACGTCCACGCGCGCCGGGACGACGACGCACCTGACGGTCGCCGACCGCAAGGGCAACGTCGTCTCCTACACGTTCACGATCGAGTCCACCGGCGGCGCCGGGCTCGTCGTCCCCGGCTACGGCTTCCTGCTCAACAACGAGCTGACGGACTTCAACTTCAACTCGACGACGCACCCGAACCGCGTCGAGGGCGGGAAGCGGCCACGCAGCTCGATGAGCCCGACGATCGTGCTCCGGCGCGGGCGTCCGGTCCTCGCGCTCGGATCTCCGGGCGGGTCGACGATCATCACGACGGTGCTCCAGATCCTCGTCGACCGGCTCGACTTCCGCGTTCCCCTACCGCAGGCGCTCGCCGCGCCGCGCGCGAGCCAGCGGAACACGTCCACGACGAGCGTCGAGGCCGGGTTCCTCCAGCTTCCCGAGGCGACGGCGCTACGGAACCGCGGTCACGTCTTCGGCGCGCCGGCGGAGATCGGCGCCGCGACCGCGATCGAGTTCCTCGCGCGCGCGCGCGTGCTCGCCGCGGCCGAGCCTGTGCGGCGCGGCGGCGGGAGCGCGCTGGTGGTGAGGGCGAGGGGCTAGAAGCAAGCCTGGCGCGCGACCCCCGAGGAGGGCGCGGTCGTCGAGACGCACGGAGCCGGTCGAGGAAAGCAGCGGTTAGGCGACCGGCTCGCCGACGTAGATCGTGATCTGCGCGCCGCGCGGCGCGCGTCGGCCCGCCTGCGGCTCCTGCCGCACGACGACGCCTTCCTCGGCGGGGTCGGGCGTCGGCTCGCGCAGGACCCGCACCCGGAACCCCGACGCCGTCAGCTCGCGCCTCGCCTCCTGCTCTCTCAGGCCGACCACGTCCGGAACTGCCATGCGCGTGCCGGGAGCCGGGCCTTCCGAGACGTTCAGACGCACGCTCGCCCCCGGCCGCACGCTCGTCCCGGCGACGGGGTTCTGCGCGACGACGCGCCCTGCGGGCTCCTGCGACGGGACGAAGTCGACGCGCGCGACGAGACGCGCACGCTGCAGCCGGTCCTGCGCCGCGTTCAGCGACTGACCGACCGTCTCCGGAACGGAGACGCGCCGCGCGCCGGCCACCCCGCCCGTCGTTCCAGTGTCCGTGCCGGTGTCGGTGCCGCCCCCGGCGGGCTCGCCGGTCGAGACGTTGATCCGGACAAAGTCGCCCTTCGCGAGCTCGCCACCCGGTAGCGGGTTCTGGGCGACGACCGTGCCCTCCGGCTCGGGGGACGGCACGTTGAACACCCTCGGCCGCAGCCCGACCTTGCGCAGGTTCGCGCCTGCAGCCGCGGCCTGCTGGCCGACGACGTCGGGCACCGCGACGCGACCGGTGCCCTTGGAGACGTTGATCCGCACGGTCGTGTCCCGCGCGACGCGCTCGCCCCCACGCGGATCCTGCGCGACCACGACGCCGACCGGCTGCTCCGAGAAGACGCCGCGTCGCCGCGCCGTCAGGTTCGCCTGCCGCAGCCGCGACTCCGCTTCCTCGACGCGCAGGCGCTCGACGCTCGGGACCGTCACGAGCTCGCGACCGCGCGAGACGAGGATCGTCACCGCCTCACCCTCGTCGAGCTGGCTCCCGCCGCCCGGGCGCTGCGCGAAGACGCGGCCGCGGGGACGGACGCTCGCGCGTCGCTCGACGACGGTGCGGAAGCCGTCCGCCGTCAGCCGCTCGGTCGCGTCGTCGACGGAGAGCCCGACGACCGCGGGCACGGTCTCCTTGTCCTCGTCGGCCTGGGAGAGAAAGTACAGCGCGCCGAGCCCCGCGAGCACGAGGAGCAGGAGCAGCAGGAGCCACGGCCAGAGGCGCGGCGGGCGGCGCCGCGGCGGCGCCACGACCTCCTCGTCGACGACGCGGCGGCGTGGCGGCGGCGCGACCTCGGTGCGCTCCGCGACGGTCCGGCGCCTGCGGCGGAAGGGAGACATGCCGTTCCGTGTCACCGGCGCGGCGGCGTTCAAAACGCGAGCCGCCGGCGTCGACCGACGCGACGCGTCGCGTTTGCGGCTCGTGTTCGCGCTGGTAAGAATCGCTCAACAAGCGACTTTGGGGGCGCTGTGGCCGCGGTTACGTTCGAGGACGTCAGCAAGATCTACCCGGACGGCACGCGCGCCGTCAACGACATCGACCTGGAGATCGAAGACGGCGAGTTCATGGTGCTCGTCGGGCCTTCGGGGTGCGGGAAGTCGACCGCGCTCCGGATGGTCGCCGGCCTCGAGGAGATCTCCGAGGGCGTGCTCCGGATCGGCGAGCGCGTCGTGAATCACGTTCCGCCGCGCGACCGCGACATCGCGATGGTCTTCCAGAGCTACGCGCTCTATCCGCACCTCTCCGTCTACGAGAACATCGCCTTCGGACTCAAGCTCGCGAAGCTGCCGAAGGACGAGATCGAGCGGCGCGTGCAGGAGGCGGCGCGGATCCTCGACCTCGAGGCTCACCTGAAGCGGAAGCCGCGCGCGCTCTCGGGCGGGCAGCGCCAGCGGGTCGCGATGGGGCGTGCGATCGTGCGTCAGCCGCAGGCGTTCCTGATGGACGAGCCACTCTCGAACCTCGACGCGAAGCTGCGCGTGCAGATGCGGGCCGAAATCGCGCGGCTCCAGAACGACCTCGGGACGACGACGATCTACGTGACGCACGACCAGGTCGAGGCGATGACGATGGGCGACCGCGTCGCGGTGATGCGGAAGGGTGAGCTGCAGCAGGTGGCGAGCCCGCAGGACCTCTACGACCGCCCCGTCAACCTGTTCGTCGGCGGGTTCATCGGCAGCCCCGCGATGAACGTCCTCGAGGCGCGGCTCGAGCGCGACAACGGGAACCTCGTGGCGGTTGCCGCGAGCCAGCGGATCACGCTCGAGGAGGCGTGCATCTCGTCGCGCCCGGCGCTCCGCTCGTACGAGGGCCGGGACGTGATCCTCGGGATCCGGCCCGAGGATCTGGAGGACGCCGCGATCGCGGGCGACGGCGCGCAGAAGAGCTCGCTCACCGGCGAGGTCGTGCTCCGCGAGGCGCTCGGCTCCGAGATCATGGTCCACTTCACGACCGACGCTCGTCCCGCCGTGACGGACGAGATCCAGGAGCTCGCCAAGGACACGGGCGCCGTCGGCGACCCGATGGCCCGCGACAACGGCGGCGCGACGCTCGTCGGCCGCTTCGGCGCACGCTCGCGCGTCCGCGAGGGCGAGACGACGCAGATCGCCGTCGACACGCGCGCGCTGCACTTCTTCGACCCCGAGACGGGTCTCGGAATCTACGACCAGACACAGGCGACGAAAGGAGCAGCTTCATGAAGAAGCACCGCTGGAACCTGCTGGCGCTCCTGCTCGTCCTCCTCCTCTGCGCGGTCGCCGCGGGCTGCGGCGGCGGCGACGAGGAAGGCGGCGGCGGGGGCGAGACGACGGCCGAGGAAGGGGGGGAGGCCGTCTCGGGGTCGGTCAACGTGCTCGCGGTCTGGACGGGCGCGGAGGGCGAGGCGTTCCAGGCCGTCCTCGACGGCTTCAAGGAGCAGAACCCCGACGTGACCGTGAGCTACAAGTCCGCGAAGGACCCGGCCGCCGTGCTCTCGACGGCCGTCGAGGGCGGGAACCCGCCTGATGTCGCGGCACTTCCGAACCCGGGCCTGATGAGGGACTTCGCGGGCCGCGGCGCGATCAAGCCGATCGACTTCGCGCGCGAGTCGCTCCAGGAGAACTACGCGCAGTCGTGGCTCGACCTCGGCACTGTCGACGACAAGCTGTACGGCGTCTTCTTCAAGGGCGTGAACAAGTCGACGGTCTGGTACAACGTCGCCGCCTTCGAAGACGCAGGCATCGAGCCGCCCACGACCTGGGACGAGCTGCTCGAGGCGGCGGACACGCTGAAGGCGTCGGGCGTTCCCGCCTACTCGATCGGCGGCGCGGACGGGTGGACGCTCACCGACCTCTTCGAGAACGTCTACCTCCGCACGGCCGGCCCCGAGAAGTACGACCAGCTCGCGGCACACGAGATCCCGTGGACGGACGCGTCGGTCAAGGAGGCCCTGACGGAGATGGGCAAGATCCTCGGCGACACGGAGAACGTCGCCGGCGGGACGAGCGGCGCGCTGCAGACGGACTTCCCGACCTCCGTCACGCAGGTCTACGCGGACCCGCCGAAGGCTGCGATGGTCTTCGAGGGCGACTTCGTCGCGGGCGTGATCAAGGCCGAGACGCAGGCGCAGCCGGAGACGGGCTACAGCGTCTTCGACTTCCCGGCGATCGGCGACTCGGAGTCCGTAGCGCTCGGCGCGGGCGACGTCGTCGTCATGTTCAAGGACACGCCCGCTTCCCGGGCGCTGATCCAGTACCTCGGCAGCCCGGAGGCGCAGGAGATCTGGGCGAAGCGCGGCGGCTTCACGGCGCCGAGCAAGAACGTGTCGGAGGACGCGTATCCGGACGAGATCACGCGCAAGGCGGCCGCGGGCCTCGGCGCCGCGGAGGAGTTCCGGTTCGACCTCTCGGACCTCCAGCCGGCGGCGTTCGGCAGCGACGCGATGTTCACGATCCTGCAGGACTTCCTGAAGAACCCGAAGGACGTGAACGGGACGGCGCAGAAGCTCGAGCGGGCGGCCGCGGCCGCCTACAAGGGGTAGCCGGAACGCAATGACCAGTACGCTACGCGTCCAGTTTGGCCGGAGGGGCGAAGCAGCCCCTCAGGCAACTGCGCCGCGTGAGCTGCAAGGAGCGGTGTGACCAGCGCTGCGCCACGCGTCGAGTTCCCGCACGAGCCGGGAACCGTCCCCCAGCCGCACCGGGGGGCCGCGTGGCGCGGCCTGCTCATCCCGCTCGGGTTCCTTGCCCCCGCGCTGTTGCTGCTCGGGATCTGGATGGTCTATCCGACGATCGCGACGATGTGGCGGAGCCTCTTCAGCGACCGCGGCGACGCGTTCGTCGGGATCGAGAACTACAAGCGGCTGTTCACCGACGACCTGATCTTCGAGTCGATCAAGAACAACGCGCTCTGGGTCCTGATCATCCCGGCGGCGGTGACCGCGGTCGGTCTCGTCTTCGCCGTGCTCGTCGAGCGCGTCCGGTGGTCGGTCGCGTTCAAGATCGCGGTCTTCATGCCGCTCGCGGTCTCGCTCTTCGCCGTCGGCGTGATCTGGCGGATCATGTACCAGCAGGACCCGGAGCGAGGCGCGATCAACGCCGCGTTCGCGGGAGCGCGCGGGTTCGTCGCCGAGGAGGGCGTGCTGTCGAGGGCGCAGCCGTCGACGGAGATGCTCCAGGGATCGCCGGCGCAGGGCTTCACCTTCAGAAGGGCGGTCGCACCCGGCGCGGTCGCGCCGCTCGGGCTGACGGCGATCCGAGCACCGGAGATCCCGGAGGAGGCGAAGGACGCCGTCTTGCCGGGGCCGCTCGAGAACGGAATCACGGGCGTCGTCTGGCGCGATTTCAGCCCTCGCGGCGGCACGACCGGGAAGGTCGACCCCGGGGAGCTGGGCATCCCCGGCGCGACGGTCGAGCTGCGCGACGAGCGGGGGAAGAAGCTCGACTCGACGAGGACGGCCGAGGACGGCACGTTCGCGTTCGCGGAGGTGCCGGAGGGCGCGACCGCAGTCGCAGTCGGCCAGGGGACGTTCGCGGCGCCGTTCAAGGGCGTGAACTGGCTCGGCGACAAGTTGATCACCCCCGCGATCATGTTCTCCTACATCTGGGTCACCGCCGGCTTCGCGATGGTGATCATCGGCGCCGGACTCGCGGCGATCCCGCGCGACGTGCTCGAGGCGGCGCGGACCGACGGCGGCACCGAGTGGCAGATCTTCCGCCGCGTGACCGTCCCGCTGCTCGCTCCCGTGCTGACCGTCGTCTTCGTGACGCAGATCATCGGCGTCCTCAAGATCTTCGACCTCGTGCTCGCGATCGCGCCCGGCTCGAGCGTCGACGACGCCTCCACGCTCGCCTACGTGATGTGGCAGCGGTCGTTCAGCGGCCAGAACCTGTTCGGGCTCGGCGCCGCGATCTCGACCTTCCTGCTCCTCCTCTTCATCCCGTTCCTGATCGTCAACATCCGGCGCTTCCGCGCCGACACGAAGTGACCCTCCCCGCGACGTCCACCGGCTTCTGGGCGGCTGCAAAGCTTCGCGGTTCTGCGTCCTCAGTCGCGGCCGTACTTACAAGTACGCCCGCTCCCTGCGTCCTTGACTCACTCGCTTTTCGCGCGCCAGAAGCTCGGCGACGCCACCGGAAGGGTCACCCGTAATGGCCACCGCTGCGATCGACAGAGCCCAGCCGGTCGTGATCGAGGAGGGGCTCGCCCCGAAGATCCTGCGCGCTCTCGGCCGCGCCCCGGTCCACCTCGTGCTGATCCTGATCGGGCTCTTCTGGCTGATCCCGACGACCGGCCTCTTCGTCACGTCGCTGCTCACGGCCTCGGACCAGGCGCAGGGCGGGTGGTGGAACTTCTTCGCCAAGCCGAGCACGTGGACGTTCGAGAACTACCGGCGCATGTTCGACAACGAGGGCATCGTCGACGCGCTCCTGCGGACCGCGCAGATCACGATCGGCGCGACCGTGCTGCCGATCCTCGTCGCCGCGCTGGCGGCGTACGCACTGGCGTGGATCGAGTTCCCCGGGCGCGACTGGCTCTTCCTCGCGGTCGTCGGCCTGCTGCTGGTGCCGATCCAGATGGCCCTGATCCCGATCTTCTCGCTCTACAACCGCTTCAACCTCTTCGACACGATCCCCGGCCTGATCCTCTTCCACACCGCGTTCGCGCTCCCGTTCGCGATCTTCCTGCTGCGGAACTTCTTCGCCGGGATCCCGAAGGATCTGATGGAGGCGGCGCGGATCGACGGCGCGTCCGAGATCCGCCTCTTCTTCAAGGTCGTGCTCCCGCTCGGGCTGCCCGCGATCGCGTCGCTCGCGATCTTCCAGGTGCTCTTCGTCTGGAACGACCTCCTCATCGGGCTCGTGCTCGCGCAGAACAACCAGCCGATCGCCCCGCACCTCGCGTCGCAGCTGCGCCAGTTCGGCTCGAACCTGGACGTGCTGGCGCCGGCGTCGTTCTTCTCCGCCGTGATCCCGCTGATCGTCTTCGCCGCCTTCCAGCGGTACTTCGTCCAGGGGCTCCTCGCAGGCTCCGTGAAATGACCCGCCGCGCGGCTGCCGCGCTCGCCGTCGCGTTCACGCTGCTCGTCGCGGTGATGGCCGCGCACGAGGCGGAGCACGTGGCACAGGTGGTGCAGAAGGACGCGCTCGGCGCCAGCTGCCCGAACGACTGCCGCGGCCTCCTCGGGTTCGCGTTCGACCTCGAGTGGATCCACTTCGCGTACAACGCGTCGATCCTCGCCGCGCTCGTCGCGCTCGTCGTCGGCTTCGGCCTCTGGCGCCGCGCGTGGCGCGAGCGGCACCCCGGAGCGTGGAGCTCGCTCGGCGCCGGAATCGCGATCCAGGGCTACCACGTCGTCGAGCATGCCGAGAAGCTCGCGCAGTGGTTCGCGAACGGCCGCCGCTCGCCGACGCCGGGGATCCTCGGGCACCACTTCAGCCTCGTCGAGCTCCACTTCGCGCTGAACACGCTCGTCTTCGCGCTCGTGCTCGGCGGCTACTTCGGCTTCGGGCTGCACCGGCGGCTCTGGGAGCTCCGCACGCCGCGGCGCCTCGCGCTCGCCGGCGCGGCGGTCGCGCTCGTCGCCGTCGCGACCGGATTCGGCTGGGAGCAGCGCCCGCCGACGATCCGGCTCGCCGCCGGCGTCCACGAGGGGCCGCTCGTGCTGGACCGGGCGCAGCGCCTCGTCGGCTCGCCCGGCACCGTGGTGCGCGGCGGGATCCTGATCACCGCGGACGACGTCGTGGTGCGCGACCTGACCGTGTCCGGAGGCGAGCACGGGATCGAGGTGCGGGACGCACAGAGCGTGCTGCTCGAGCGCGTGGAGGTCCGCGGCGCCGAGCTCGACGGGATCAGCGTCCGGCGCGCGTCGGTCACGATCAGGGACTGCGCAGTGCGCTCGGCCGGCGACCGGGCCCAGGGCATCGACGTCTCCTTCGCGCTCCAGCTCGCGCCGAGCGTCGTCCACGGATGCACGGTGACGGGCGGAGCGGAGGGCATCGTCTCGCACCTCGCGCGCGTGCACTTCCACCACAACCGCGTCAGCGGCACGGGGCTGCGCGCGATCGCGGTCACGGAGATGTCGATGGGGAACGTCGAGAAGAACGAGGTCCGCTCGGCGCTCGGGATCGGCATCTTCTGCGGCGACTACTCCATGTGCGAGATCGACCAGAACACCGTGCGCGACACGCGGCCGGACCGGGCGTCCGGCAACCCGACGCGCGCCGGCTACGCGATCGTCGCCCACTACTGGGCGAACGCCGAGGTCGGCGACAACGAGATCGCCTCGAGCGCGGCCGGGATCGGCTCGTTCATCAACGCGACGATCGAGCGCAGCTGATGCCCGCGCGTTTCCAGCTCGTCGCGCGCACGGGCCACCCGGACTTCCTCGACCTGCCGTGGGAGCAGCCGCTCGCGGAGTGGCGCTCCGAGCGGATCGTCGAGCTGGTGCGCGGGATCAGCCGGCACGTCGTGCGCTTCGTGAACTACGAAGGCGCGATCTACGCGCTGAAGGAGGAGTCGGAGCGCTTCGCGCGCCGCGAGTACGGGCTGCTGCGCCGGCTGGCGGCCGACGGCATGCCGGTCGTCGACGCGGTCGGCGTCGTCACCGGCCGCGGCGGCGACCTCGACGCGGTGCTGATCACGCGCCACCTCGACTTCTCGCTCCCGTACCGGGCGCTCTTCGGCCGCGACGGCCCGGGGAACCTCCTGAACAGCCTCCTCGACGCGCTCGCGGAGCTGCTCGTCCGGCTGCATCTCGCCGGCTTCTTCTGGGGCGACTGCTCGCTCTCGAACACGCTCTTCCGGCGCGACGCCGGCGCGCTGAGCGCGTACCTCGTCGACGCCGAGACGGGGGAGCTGCACTCGTCGCTGTCCGACGGGCAGCGCTCCCACGACGTCTACGTCGCGATGGGGAACGTCGTCGGCGAGCTGCTCGACCTCCAGGCGCAGGGGCGCGTGCCCGGGGACCTCGATCCGGAGGTGACGGCGGAGGAGCTCGACCGCCGCTACGCAACGCTGTGGTGCGAGCTGACGCGAGAGGAGACGTTCGCGCCGAACGAGCGCTGGCGCATCGACGAGCGGCTGCGCAGGCTGAACCAGCTCGGCTTCGACGTCGAGGAGATCGAGCTCGACGGCGCCGAGGACGGGTTCCGCCTCCGCCTGAACCCGCACGTCGTCGAGCCCGGCCACCACCGCCGGCGCCTGCTCATGCTGACGGGGCTCCAGACGCAGGAGAACCAGGCGCGACGGATGCTCAACGACCTCGCGTCGTTCCGCGCGCATCTCGAGCAGGCCGGGGAGGGGCCGCTTCCCGAGACGGTCGTCGCGTACAAGTGGCTCTCGGAGGTGTTCGAGCCGGCGATCGCGGCCGTGCCGCCCGAGCTGCACGGCAAGCTCGAGGCGGCCGAGCTGTTCCACCAGATCCTCGACCACCGCTGGTTCCTCTCCGAGGAGGCCGGGCGGGACGTCGGCCTGGCGACGGCGGTCAAGTCGTACGTCGACGACGTGCTGCGCCACGTCCCGGACGAGCGCGCCGTGATCAAGCCGGGCGCCGGCGGCGACGACGGCGGAAGCTGATAGTCATCCCGCGATGGCCGTAGAGAGCGCGTCGCCGGCGCCCGCGGAGGCGGTGCTCGAGCCGGAGCAGCTCCGGCGCTACGCCGACGCCGTCGTGCGCGGCTGCCTCCACCTCGGCCGCGGCGACACGCTGATCGTGCAAGCCGACCTCGCGCACCGCGAGCTCGCGATCGCGCTCGTGGAAGCCGGCTATCAGGCGGGTGCGTCGCTCGTGGACCTCGAGTACCTCGATCGGGCGGCGCAGGCGGCACGGATCCGCAACGCCCACCGCGACGAGTACCTCGGCCCCGTCACGCCCTGGCGCGTCCGCCGGCTGCGCGAGCAGCTGAAGCCGGAGACCGCGGTCGCGACGATCATCGGCGAGAGCGAGCCGGGTGTCTTCGACGGGCTGCCGGCGGAGCGCGTCGCGGCGGACGCGATGCGGCCGTACGCGAGCACCCGCTGGTTCGTGCGCGCCGCGCGGGAAGGGAGGCGCCGCTGGGCGGGAGCGGCCTGGCCGACGCCGTACTGGGCGACGCAGGTCTATCGCGATGCCGATCCGGCCGAGGCGCAGCGGCGGCTCGCGCAGGACCTCCTCTGGTTCTGCCGGCTCGGCCCCGACGATCCACCGGGCCACGAGGGCTGGACGCGCCACGTCGAGACGGTGGCGCAGCGCGCGCGCACGCTGACGGAGCTCGAGCTGAAGCGGCTCGAGCTGCGCGGCCCCGGCACAGAGCTCACATTCCGGCTCTCGCCCGGGACGCGCTGGCTCGGCGGCCAGGAGGAGAACGCGCACGGCCAGCTGATCGCGCCCAACCTCCCGACGGAGGAGAGCTTCACGAGCCCCGATCCGGCGGGCACGGAGGGCACCTTCCGCTGCTCGCGACCGCTGTCGTTCCGCGGGCGGGAGATCGACGGGATCGCGGGTGAGTTCCGCGGCGGGCGGCTCGTCCGGCTCGACGCCGCGAGCGACGACGACCGCGACTTCCTGGGGGCGTTCATCCACGGCGGCGAGAACGCAGACCGGCTCGGTGAGGTGGCGCTCGTCGACCGCACCTCGCGCATCGGGCAGACGGAGCGCGTCTACTGGAACACGTTGATCGACGAGAACGCTGTCGCGCACATCGCGTTCGGCTCCGGGTTCGGGCAGACGCGCGTTGCGGGGGTTCGCGGCGCGCGCCGCGTCAACGACGCGGACCTCCACCTCGACGTGATGATCGGCGCGGACGAGCTGGAGGCGACCGGCGTCGACGGGAGCGGTGGCCGCGTACCGCTGATCGCGGACGGCGAATGGCAGATCTGAGCGTCGAGCGAGACCGCCGGGTGCTCGCGCCGGCGGAGCTCGAGCGCTACACGGACGCGATCGTGCGCGCGTGCCTCGACCTCCGCGAGGGCGACCAGCTCCTCGTCCACGGCGAGCCCGGCCACCGCGAGCTCCTCGTCGGGCTCGTCGAGGCCGGCTACCGCGCCGGCGCAGGACTCGCGGAGATCGCCTACGCGGATCCCCGTGCCCGCGCCGCCCGCGTCCGCTACGCGCGCGACGAGGATCTCGGGCGGATTCCGCCCTGGGAGGTCCGGCGCTACCGCGCGCAGCTCTCGCCGGGTCTGGCGAACGTCAACGTCACCGGCGAGACGGAGCCGGGCGTCCTCGACGGGGTTCCGCCAGAGCGCGTCGCCGCCGACCACGGCGCCACGGCGCGGCAGTTGCGCGCGCTTCGCCGCGCGTTCATGCGCGGCCGCCGCCGCGGCACGGTCGTCGCGTGGCCGACGGAACCGTGGGCGACCCAGGTGTATCCGGGCGACGAGCCGCTCGAGGCGCAGCGACGGCTGGGGCGCGACCTCCTCTGGTTCTGCAGGCTCGGCCCCGACGACCCGCCCGGCTTCGAGGGGTGGGCCGCGCACACGGCGCGCCTGAACGAGCGCGGGCGCGCGCTCACCGAGCTCGACCTCCGTCGGCTCGAGCTCCGCGGCCCCGGCACGAGCCTCGACCTACGCATCGTCCCCGGCTCGCGCTGGCTCGGCGGCCCACGCGAGAACGCGTTCGGGCAGACGACCGCGCCGAACTTCCCGACCGAGGAGAACTTCACGAGCCCGGACGCCAACTCGACGGAGGGCACGTTCCGCTGCTCGCGGCCGCTCTCGTTCCGCGGCCGGATGATCGAGGGCATCGCCGGCGAGTTCCACCGCGGGCGGCTCGTGCGCCTCGAGGCCAGCCGCGACGCCGATCGCGACTTCCTCGCGGCGTTCCTCGACTCCGATCGCGGCGCGAGCCGCCTCGGCGAGATCGCGCTCGTCGACAGCTCGTCCCGGATCGGGCAGACAGGCCGCGTCTACTGGAACACGCTCGTCGACGAGAACGCCGCCGCGCACATGGCGTTCGGCTTCGGGAACGACCAGTCGCGGCTCCCGGACCCGAACGCGCGCGGCGCGCGCGGCGTCAACCGGTCCGGGTTGCACCTCGACGTGATGATCGGGACGGACGAGCTCGAGGCCACGGGGACGACCGCGGACGGACGGCGCGTGCCGCTGATCGCGGGCGGCCGCTGGCAGCTGTAGCCCGCGGAGCATCGGCACGCTCTCGGCACGCCCCCGCCACACCTCAGGCCGCGCGCGGCGCCTAACGTTCCGGAAGGGGCTTTCGCTGCCCCCGAGGGGGAGTGCATCTTTCCGCCGCGCCGAGTGCGCGCGTCGACCCGCGGCGGCGTCGGCACAATCTGCTCGTGACCGAGAAGCCGCGCCTGATCGGGATCAACCACGTCGCACTCGAGGTCGGCGACGTCGACGAGGCGCTCGAGTGGTACGGCCGCTTCTTCGAGTTCGAGCTGCGCAGCCGGAGGCCGGGCGCGGCGTTCGTCGACATGGGCGACCAGTTCATCGCGCTCTCGTCGAGTGGCGCGCACGAGCCCGACCGGCACCGCCACTTCGGCCTCGTGGTGGACGACAAGGAGGCCGCGCGGCGCGCGCTCCTAGATGCCGGCGTGCCGGTGCAGGCGTCGGGAGGGCTCGACTTCCACGACCCGTGGGGGAACTCCGTGCAGGTCGTCGACTACCGCGAGATCCAGTTCACGAAGGCGCCGGAGATCCTGCGCGGGATGGGCGTCGCGGGGCTCGCGAAGACGCCGGAGGCGCTGGAGGAGCTGCGGCGGAAGAGCCTCGCGGAACGGAAGCGCTAGAGAGACGCACGCCGTCAGCGGCGCGCGGGCTCCGGCCCTCCACGCTCACGGCGGGGCAGCCAGCCGAGCCGGCGCAGCAGGTACCGGTTGCGCTCGCCGAGCAGCTTCATCGACGCCCCGCCCCACCGCCGGTACGTGTACGTGACGAAGCCTTCGCTAGGAAGCGCGCCGGCGGCGCCACCGGGGCGCTCGCGGCGCACCGGTCGCGGCTTCCTCGCCGAGCGCACGCGCGGCCGCCGCGACGTCTTCCTCCGTCAGCGTCGTCAGCTCCCCCGGCTCGAGCTCGTCGAGCGCGCGCTCGGCGACGCCGGCGAGCCGCAGCGCCTGCGCGTTCAGCGCCTGCTCGAAGATCGTCCGCGCGTAGCGCGCGTTCCCGAAGCCCTCGCCGCGGGGCGCCGCGTCGAAGATCCGCCGCAGCGCGCCCTCGGCGCCGAGCTCGAGCACGTACTCGTAATCCGCGCCGAACTTGCGCGTGATTGCCAGCAGCTCCTCGGTCGCGTAGTCCGGGAACGTGATCTCGCGCGAGAAGCGCGACCGTAGCCCCGGGTTCGACTCCAGGAAGCGGTGCATGAGCCTCGGGTACCCCGCGACGATCACGACGAGACGCTCGCGGTAGTCCTCCATCCGCTTGAGCAGCGTCTCGATCGCCTCGGGGCCGAAGTCGAGCTGCCCCGCCTCGGGCGCGAGCGAGTACGCCTCGTCGATGAAGAGGACGCCGTCCAGCGCGCGCCGCACGGCGCGGTCGGTCTTGATCGCCGTCGTGCCGACGTACTGACCGACGAGGCCGGCGCGGTCGACCTCGACGAGGTGGCCGCGCTTCAGTAGCCCCATCGAGCGGTACATCTGGGCGAGGAGGCGCGCGACCGTCGTCTTGCCCGTGCCCGGGTTGCCGAGGAAGACGAGGTGCTGGCTCGTCGCGACCTCCGGCAGATCGTGCTCCTTGCGTCGCGCCTGCACCTGGAGGAACGCGACGAGCGCGCGCACTTGCTGCTTCACCGTCTCGAGTCCGACGAGCGCGTCGAGCTCGGCCTGGAGCTCGTGGAGCGACCGCGGCGGCGGCGTGCGGTCGAGTGCGTCCGCGACGCGGTCGAGGTCGGTGCCCGCGCTCTTGCGCAGGTGCTCGCTCAGCGCGCGGATACTCCCGACGACCTCCTCGAGCGGCTTTCTCGGCATCCGTCAAGTGTGCCCGCTCGCCGCGATCTGGAACGACGCCGCGCAAAGTCCGCTAATCTCGTTAACGTGGTTAACGTTAAGCGAGTTAACGATCACCTCACAGTCGCGAACCGCCTCCGGCCCGTCCTCCTCAAGCTGAGCCGCGAGCTGCGGCGGGAGTCGCACGCGCTGGGCGTGCGCGCAGGGCAGGTGACGCTGCTCGTCCAGATCAACGCGCACCCCGGGATCGGCGTCCGCGAGCTCGCCGCGCGCGAGAACATGTCGCCGGCGGCGATGTCCGGGCACGTCGACCGGCTCGAGAAGGCCGGGCTCGTGATCCGGATGCAGGACGCGAGTGACAGGCGCCGCCAGGTGCTGACGCTGACGCCCGAGGGCGACAGCGTGCTGCGGACCGTGAAGCGGCGGCGGACGGCGTGGCTCGCGGCGCGGCTGAAGGAACTGACGCCGGAGCAGCTCGCGGCGGTCGAAGAGGCGATCGAGCCGCTCGCGCAGCTCCTCGAGCAGGCCGAGTGACAGCCGCGCTGCTTCGCCTGAACGCGCGCACGTTCGCGAGCCTGCGCAAGCACCGCAACTACCGGCTGTTCTTCGGCGGCCAGGTCGTGTCGCTCGCCGGGACGTGGATGCAGAACATCGCGCTCGCGTGGTTCATCATCGAGCTCACGGACTCGCCGCTCGCGGTCGGCGGGCTCGCCTTCGCGCGCTTCGCGCCCTTCATGTTCTTCGGGCTGTTCGCGGGCGTGATCGCCGACCGCTTCGACAACCGGCGGCTGGTGATCGTCACCCAGGTCGCGCAGATGGCCGTGTCGCTGCTGCTCACGGCGCTCGCTTTCTCCGGCTGGGACAGCATCCTCGCGGCGTACGCGCTCGCGCTCGCCGGCGGCGTCGCGATGGTCTTCGACGCGCCGGGGCGGCAGGCGCTGACCTACCAGATGGTGGGGCGCGACGAGCTTCCGAACGCGATCGCGCTCAACGCCGGCCTCTTCAACGGCGCGCGGATCATCGGGCCCGCGATCGCCGGCGTCCTGATCGCCGCGTTCGGCGTCGGCGTCTGCTTCGCCGTCAACACCGTGAGCTTCCTCGCCGTCCTCACCGCGCTCCTGCTGATGCGGACGACCGAGCTCTTCGCGGTGGAGCGCTCGCGGGAGCGGCAGACGGTGCTGAACGGCATCCGCGAGGGGATCGCGTACGCGCGCCGCGAGCCGAAGATTCGCGCCGCGCTGGTCATCCTCGCCGTCGTGAGCACGATCAGCCTGAACTTCCACGTCATCCTGCCCCTCCTCGTCTCCGAGACGCTCGAGGCGGGGCCGGAGGTGCTCGGCGTCCTCGGCTCGGCGTTCGGCGCCGGCGCGCTCGTCGGCGCGCTCCTCACGGCGTCACTCGGCCGCGCGAGCTGGAAGGCGCTCACCGCCGGGCTCGGCGGGTTCAGCGTGGGGACGCTGGCGCTCGCGCCGCTCGAGTCCGCAGCGGCCGCGGCGATCGTGCTCGTCTTCGCCGGCGTCAGCTTCACGCTCTGGATCTCGAACACGAACGCGACGCTCCAGCTGACGGCGCCCGACGAGCTGCGGGGCCGCGTGATGAGCCTGTTCATGTTCGCCTTCGCCGGCCTCGCGCCCCTCGGCGGCCTCTTCGCCGGCTGGCTCGTCGAGGTCGGCGGCACCCAGCTCGCCTTCACGGTCGGCGGCGTGACGGGGCTCGTGATGGCGATGTACGCGTGGACGCGGCGGCCTCGCGTCGCCGCCGCGCCCGCCGCGGACGAGCCCGCGGCGGCGCGCGCCGCCTAGTAGTAGTCGCCGTTCTCCGTAGCGGGCGCCGGGGTAGGAAGGCGCTGTGGCAGTGCGCGGGTCGTCGTCCAGTTGCTCGCCCTGGTACTTCTGGAGCTCGTCGTCGTCGTCGATGCGGCACTCTTGCAGGCGCTCGTGGATCCCTAGAAGTTCAGGGCGCCGCTAGCCGCGCCGAGAACGACGGAGCCCGCCTTGCGGCGGGCCCCGTTTCACCCGTGAAGGTTGCTGCGTTCCGCCGCTAGCCGCCGGCGCGCGCGACAGCCGCGTCAGCGTTGACGTGGCCGTGACCGTACGTCGTGTCGTAGCCCGCCGCGCCGAGGTCCTCGGCCGTCTTGAACAGGTGGTCCTCGACGGTCGAGTTGCTCATCAGCGGGTTGACCGACCAGATCAGCGCGACGACGCCCGCCGCGTGCGGCGTCGCCATCGACGTGCCGTCGTAGTGATCCCACGAGGAGACGATGTTCGTCACCGTCGCCGACGTGCCGACGCTGTTCTTCAGCGACGCGCCGTCCGTGCCGGAGGTCGAGACCGCCGGGATCCACGCGCGTCCGTCCGACGTCGTGGCGGCGCCGAGGGTGCCGGTGAACTCGCCCGCTGCGTTGTTGTAGATGATCGCCGCGGCCGCGCCCGCATTCATCGCGTTCGTGACCTTGTCGGCGAAGCTGATCTCTCCGCGCTGGATCAACGCGACGAAGCCTGCCGGCGGGTTGGCGCCGCAGTCGCTCGCGGCCTTCGCGAGCCCGCAGTCGACGAGGGTGCCCGAAGTGCCGCTCGTCTTGCCGGCGTACTCCATGCCGTAGGCGGTGTACGTCGTGCCGCCCGCGCTCGCCGAAGCCTCCGACCCGTGGTTGGACGGAACGGACGAGAGCACGGTGACGCCGGGGGCGCTCACGTCGATGTTGCGGCCCGTGTTCGAGAACGATGCGTGCGCCTTGTTCCGGTCGACGGCCCCGACGGCGATGTTCACGGCGTAGCCCGCCGGGAAGCTGATCTTCGTCGAGCTGTCGTTTCCGGTAGCCGCGACGATCAGCGCGCCCTTGCTGCGCATCTCCTTGTAGAAGTTCTCCTCGGTGCGAGACTTGAAGCCACCGCCGAGGCTCATGTTGACGACCTTGCAGCCGGCCGTCTGAACGAGCCAGCGGACGCCGTCCATGATGTCGCTCGAGAAGCCGCCGGAGTTCTTCAGCACGCGCGCGTGGTAGAGCTGCGCGTTGTACGCGACCCCGTAGACGCCCTGCGTGTTGTAGACGCCGAGGACTGTTCCGGCGACGTGCGTGCCGTGCGACTCCGGGTCGCCCGGGACGCTGTTCCACGTCGGGTCGCTGTCGTTGTCGATCGTGTCGATGCCGCCCTTGTAGTTCCCGGCGATGTCGGGATGGTTGTAGTCCAGGCCGGTGTCCGCGACGCACGCCTTGATGCCGGCGCCGGTCACGTTGCGGCTGTGGACCCTGGTCGCGCGCGTCGTCAGGAGGCCGTAGAGGCCGTTCGACATCGACGGCGTGAGCTGTGCGTCCGCGAGTCCGAGCGGAACGCGCCACTCGTCCTTCTCGACGTACGCGACGCCGCCCTCGCGCGCGAGCTGGCCGATGCTCGACGGCGAGCCCTCGATCGCGAGCGCAGCCTGCTCGGGGAACGCGTGGCGGACGGTCGCCCCGAAACGGGCGACGAGCGCGCGCTCGGCAGCACCGGGCGTGCGATCGAAGCCGACGAGGAAGCGCTCGTTCGCGTTGCCCTGCGCACGAGGCTCGGGTGCGGCCGCCGCAGTCGCCGCCAGCAGCAGCGCGGGCACGGCCAGGAAAGCCAGGAACGCCTTCTTCACGGGTGACCCCCTCTTCGATTTTCGAGCAGGCCACGATGTCCTCGGCGCCTGGTCGCGTGCGGGGAGGGTAGCGCAGCTTTCGCGAAGTGCAAGTACCCCTTTCGGGGGA
>JAUJMY010000012.1 GCA_030446625.1 Gaiellaceae bacterium | reverse complement strand
CGCGCCCGGCACCCTAACGAGGGGTGGGGGACGTGGGCGGCGCTCGGGCGCCCGTTCGTCACGTACAAGGCCGCCGTCACGCTCGACGGCCGCATGACCGTCGCCGGCGAGCGGTGGGTGAGCGGCGCCGAGAGCCGCCGGCGCGTGCACGAGCTGCGGGCGCGCTCGGACGCGGTCGCGGTCGGCATGGGGACGCTCCGCGCCGACCGACCCCGGCTCGACGCGCGCGACGTGCACACCACGCGCCAGCCGCGCCGGCTCGTGTTCGGGCGCGGCGAGCGGCCGCTCGTAGAGGAGCTCGAGCTCGTCGGCGGCCCGCTCGACGGGGAGCTCCGCCGGCTCGCCGCCGAGGGCGTGCAATCGCTCCTGCTCGAGGGCGGCGCGACGCTCGCTGGCGCGTTCGTGCGCGCGGGCTTCGTCGACAAGCTGCTCGTCTTCGTCGCGCCCAAGCTCGGCGGCGCCGGTCCCACGCTTGTGGACGCGCTTCCGCAGCCGGTGCGCCTGTCCCGTTTCACGTCGGAGCCCGTCGGTGAGGACGTGCTGCTGACCGCCTATGTCAACGAGCCCTGAGACGAGCAGCCGTCCCGACGACAGGATCGTGAGCGTGCTCTCGCACTGGCTTGCGCGCCACGTCGACGACGCGGAGCTGCTGCGCGCGCTCGAGCGCGTTCCGCGCGACGAGCTCGCGCCGGATCAGGCCGACGCCGTCGAGGAGCTCGTCGCGGAGCTCCGCGCGCCCAAGGGGCGAGGCGAGCTCGAGATGGTCGTGCGCGAGACGCTCGAGGCCCTCGCGCTCGGCTAGGGCTTCGCGGCGAGCAGCGAGAACAGGAGCGGAAAGCGCCCCTCCGAGTCGGGGAGACGCCACCAGCCGTCCTCGCCTCGCACCATGTCCGGAAAGCGCTGGAACATCAGGTACGGGAACTCGCGTAAGGCGTCGATCCGAAGGCCCGCGCCGGTGAGCGCGTTGACGACGTCGGACAGCGCGTGCTGCCATTCGCACGACGTCTTCTTCTCGAGGACCGCGTCACGGTCCGCGTAGCTCCCGTCGGCGATGTACACGAGCGGCTCGTCGCTGTGGAAGTACGATCCGTCGAACTCGCCGAAGCGGTCGTTGAAGAGGCCGAGGAACGGGTGCGTGTCGATCACGTAGAAGCGACCGCCGCGCTCGAGCAGCTCCGAGATCGCGCGCGCCCACGGCTCGAGGTCGGGCAGCCAGGTGAGGACGCCGTACGACGTATAGACGAGGTCGAAGTGCCGCTCGAGCACCCGCGGAAGCCTCTCGATCTCGGCGCAGACGAACTCGGCTTCGAGCCGGAGCTTCGTGCCGAGCTCGCGCGCGAGCTCGATTGCGGGCGGCGAGAAGTCCGCGCCCGTCACGACGGCGCCGTGGCGCGCCCACGAGAGCGT
Organism: Gaiellaceae bacterium; assembly: GCA_030446625.1. GTDB lineage: Bacteria > Actinomycetota > Thermoleophilia > Gaiellales > Gaiellaceae > JAUJMY01. Next base: position 89,702 of record JAUJMY010000012.1, on the reverse strand, counting down.
GTCCGTGCCGATGTGGCACTGGAGGTGCAGCAGCCGCTTCCCACGGACGTCGCCTAGCGATCCCTGGTCGAGCCACTCCCGGCTCCGCCGGGCGTCGAAGTGCGCGAGGTCGTACGCGGCCGAGCGCGCGTGGACCGGCACGAGCTCGTCCCAGTGCGCGCGGTTCAGGTCGACATAGCGGTTCATCGCGGCGACTGCATCGACGGAGCCGTGCTTTCCCGGAAGATCCCGTATCCCACTGCGAGCGCGAAGGGTATCGCCGCCGCCGACCTCCTCGGAGCGCCGTTAGCCTGTCCGCGTGTTCACCGGACTCGTCCGCGAGCGTGGCCGCGTGGCGTCGTTCGACGGCGCGCGGCTCGTCGTCGAGTGCGGAGTCCGCGGCAGCAGCGGCGACTCCGTCGCCGTCGACGGCGTCTGCCTCACGGTCGTCGACGCGCGGGACGGGCAGCTCGCGTTCGACGTCGTGCCGGAGACGGTCGCGCGCACGAAGCGCTTCGGCGAGCACGTCAACGTCGAGCCTGCGCTGCGCGCGGGCGAGCCGCTCGGCGGGCACTACGTCCAGGGCCACGTCGACGGCGTCGGCCGCGTGCGCTCCGCCCAGAGCGAGGGCGACGGCCGTCGCGTCTGGATCGACGCGCCGCCCGCCGTGCTTCGCTACTGCGTCGAGAAGGGCTCGGTCGCCGTCGACGGCGTCTCGCTCACCGTGGCGGCTCTCGACGCGCGCGGGTTCGCGGTCGCGCTCGTCCCGCACACGCTCGAGCTGACGACGCTCGGCCGGCTCGCGCCCGGAGCCGACGTGAACCTCGAGGCGGACGTGCTCGCGAAGTACGTCGAGAGACTGCTGCCGCGTGCGTCTTGAGCCGCTCTACCGCCTGACGTTCTACTACCCGGAGGGCTGGTTCGTCGAGCTCGAGGGCGACCGGGGCGTCGAGAGCGAGCACTTCTTCATCGCCGAGGGGCGCTGCGAGGGCCGCGTCGCGGGCCGGTTCCGGGGCGCGAACCACCCCCACCGGCGCACGGACGCGACGTACGTGCCCGACTTCCGGGGCGTGATCGAGACCGACGACGGCGCCACGATCATGGTCGACCTGCGCGGATACGGCCGCGCGTACCCGGAGCCACGGCGCCAGGTCGTCGCGTTCTGCACGCACCTGGCGAGCGAGGACCGCTACCGCTGGCTGAACGACGTCGTCTGCGCGATCTGCGGCGAGGTGCAGGAGCGCCGCGACGACCGCGTCGAGATCGTGCTCGACGTCGCCGAGCTGATCTGGGAGCCGCTCGCGCCCCCGGCGCGCGACGCCTGACGCCGCCCGCCGGAGGATCGCGCACGCGCGTCGCTCGGCCGTACCCGATGTACTGTCCCGCGCGCCGTGCGCCACGTGCTCCTTTGCCGGCGGCGCCCCGGCAACGCGAGTGCCGGGGTTACGATGACCGCGATGGAGCAGGAGCTGTCGGAGCGCGCTCGCACGAGCCCCTTCGCTCGTGTCGAGGACGCGATCGAGGACATCCGCCAGGGGAAGTTCGTCGTCGTCGTCGACGACGCGGACCGCGAGAACGAGGGCGACCTCACGATCGCCGCGCAGTTCGCGACGCCCGAGGCGATCAACTTCATGGCCACGCACGCGCGCGGGCTCATCTGCCTCTCGTTGACGGAGGAGCGCTGCGACGAGCTCGGGCTGCGCCCGATGACCGACCGGAACGAGACGCCGTTCGAGACGGCTTTCACCGTCTCCGTCGAGGCCCGCGAAGGCGTAACGACGGGGATCTCGGCGCACGACCGCTCGCGCACGATCCAGGTCGCGATCGATCCGAGCAAGGCCGCAGCCGACCTCGTTCAGCCCGGACACGTCTTTCCCTTGCGCGCCGCGCGCGGCGGCGTCCTCGAGCGGACGGGGCAGACCGAGGCGGCCGTCGACCTCGCGCGCCTCGCGGGCCTCATCCCCGCCGGCGTCGTCTGCGAGATCATGAACGACGACGGGACGATGGCGCGCGTCCCCGATCTGTTCCCGTACTGCGAGAAGCACGGGCTGAAGATGATCACCGTCGCCGCGCTGATCGAGTACCGGCGGCGGACCGAGAAGCTCGTGGAGCGCTGGACGTCGGTTCGCCTCCCGACGGAGTACGGCGAGTTCACCGCGGTCGCGTTCCGCGAGAAGCTGACGGGGAAGCACCACGTCGCGCTCGTCAAGGGCGAAGTGGACAGCGAGCAGGACGTGCTCGTGCGCGTGCACTCGGAGTGCCTGACGGGAGACGTCTTCCACTCGCTGCGGTGCGACTGCGGCGAGCAGCTCGACCTCGCGCTGCGCCGGATCGCGGCGGAGGAGCGCGGCGTCCTCCTCTACATGGCACAGGAGGGTCGCGGCATCGGGTTGCTGAACAAGCTCAAGGCGTACGAGCTCCAGGAGGGCGGGCTCGACACGGTCCAGGCGAACCTCGAGCTCGGCTTCCCCGCCGACGCGCGCGACTACGGGATCGGGAACCAGATTCTCGCGGAGCTCGGCCTGACGACGATCCGGTTCCTGACGAACAACCCGAAGAAGATGATCGGGATCGAGGCGTACGGCCTCGCCGTCGTCGAGCAGGTGCCGATCGAGGTGCCGCCGAACGCCGAGAACACGCGCTACCTGGCCGCGAAGCGCGACCGGCTCGGGCACAAGCTCCACCACCAGGACCTTCGGTACGAGCCGGAACCGGAGGCGGAGCGCGGGTGAGCGAGGGCGCGGAGAGCGGCACGCTGCGGCGCGACGTCTTCGAGGAGCTGCCGCCGCAGCGCGACCACGACGGGTCCGCCCCGGCGCTCGCGGAGCACGCTGCGGGCGAGCTGCGCATCCCCGACGGCGTGACGGTGATCGAGGGCGAGCCGCGCGGCGGCCGCAGGCCGGTCGGCGTCGTGGTCGCGCGCTTCAACGCGGCCGTCACAGGGCGCCTCCTCGACGAGGCGCTCGAGGAGCTCGACCGGCGCGGCGTGCCGCGCGAGCTCGTGACCGTCGTTCCCGTGCCCGGCGCGTTCGAGCTGCCGCTTGCGGCCATGGCCCTCGCGAAGACGCGCCGCTACGCGTGCGTCGTCGCCCTCGGCTGCGTGATCCGCGGCGAGACGGCCCACTTCGACTTCGTCGCCGGCGAGGCGGCGAGCGGACTCCAGCTCGCCGGGCTGGAGACCGGCGTCCCCGTCGCGTTCGGCGTGCTGACCGTGGAGACGCCCGAGCAGGCGGACGCGCGTCTCGAGAAGGGCGCCGAAGCAGTGCGCAGCGCGCTCGAGATGGTCGACGTCTTCACGAAGCTGCGCGCGGCGGCTGCGGCGAACGCGTAGACTCCGCCGCCTATGTCGAAGGTCTGCGCAGTCTGCGGCAAGCAGCCCTCGTTCGGGCACAACCGCAGCCACTCGATGGTCGCCACCAAGCGGCGCTTCAACCCGAACCTGCAGCGCGTTCGCGTGCTGCTCGCCGGTGCGCCGCGGCGGGCGTACGTCTGCACGCGCTGCCTCAAGAGCGGCAAGGTCGAGAAAGCGGTCTGACGAGGCCGCACGCGGGCGGCTGCGTCGAACGGACGTGGAGGCGGCACAGACGTTGTCGTCCCCGCTCGGGCGGATCACGATCTCACCCGAGGTCGTCGCGCAGATCGTCGGTCGCGCGGCCGCGGAGGGGTACGGCGTCGTCGGGATGACCCCGCGCGGCCGTGTCGGGCGGCTGCTCGCGCGCGACAGCCTGACGCAGGGGATCGGCGTGCGGGAGTCGGGCGGCGCGCTGACGATCGACGTCCACGTCGTCGTCGAGTACGGCCTGAACCTCGCCGAGGTGGCCGCGACGCTCCGCGCGCGCGTCGGGTACGAGGTCGAGCGGCTGACGGGGCTCCGTGTCGCCGCGGTGGAGGTGCACATCGAGGACGTCAGTCGGTCGTGAGCGACGTGTCCGTCGCGCGGGAGCTGGCACGGGCGGCGCTCGCGGCTCACGGCGCGCGCGCATCGACGAGGCGCCCCGTCCCCGACGGCTCCTCCGCAGCTCGCGAGCGGGATCGTCGAGGCGCTCGCGCGCGAGGCCGACCGCGCCGCGGTCGCGCGCGCCGTGACGCGGGCCGCGTTGATGGCGCGCGCAACTCCGGCGTGATCCTGTCGCAGATGTTGCGCGGCGCGGCCGACGTGCTCGGCGAGGCGCAGCGGGTCGACGCGCCAGGCGATCGCGACCGCGTTCCGCGGCGCGAGCGACGCCGCGTACCGCGCCGTCCGCCGCCCGGTCGAGGGGACGATGCTGACGGTGATCCGGGAGCTCGCCGAGGAGGCGGAAGCGATCGCGGATGACGACGCGGCGCCGGCCGAGCTCTGCGCGCGCTCGTCCGGCGAGGCGAGGACCGTCGCGCGCACGCCGGAGATGCTCGCCGTGCTGCGGGAGGCGGGCGTCGTCGACGCGGGCGGCGCCGGGCTGCTCGAGATCGTCCGCGGAGTGACGGCGGCCGTGACCGGCGACCCGCTGCCGAGGCGCAGCCGCACGAACCTCGGCCTGGACGCGATCCATCAGGAGCTCTCGCGCTTCCGTTACTGCACCGCGTTCTTCGTCGAGGGCGACGCGCTCGACGCGGAGTCGCTCGAGCGCGAGCTCGAGCAGCTCGGCGACTCGCTGCTCGTCGTCGGCGACCCGACGACCGCGCTGAAGCACCTCCACACGGACGATCCCGGCGCCGCGCTCACGGCCGCGACCGCGCGTGGCGCGATCGCGAAGGTCGAGATCGCGAACATGCACGAGCAGACGCTCGAGCGCGAGTCGCGCCTGGTGGAGGCCCACGAGGGCGAGCCGAAGGCGTGCGAGGCGATCGTCGTCGCGAGCGGCGCGGAAACCGACGGCTCTTCGCGAGCCTCGGTGCCGGATGCGTGATCGAGGGCGGCCAGACGATGAACCCGTCGACCGAGGAGATCGTCGCGGCGATCGAGGGCGCGGCGGCGCCGGAGGCCGTCGTCCTCCCGAACAATGCGAACGTCCTGATGAGCGCGGAGCAGGCGGCGCAGCTCGCGTCGAAGCCGGTTCGCGTCGTGCGCACGAGGTCGCTCGTTCGGCCGTGGCGATGGCCGAGGCGTTCCACGAGGCGCTCGAGCCGCTGCGCGAGGGCGCCGTCACCGTCGCGTCGCGCGACGCGGAGCTCGACGGCGTCTCGGTCCGCAAGGGCGCGTACCTCGGGCTCGTCGACGGCGACGCCGTCGTCTCCGGTGACAGCTTCGACGAGGTGGCGCGCGGCGTGTTGGAGCGCCTGCTCGCGGAGCCGCGCGACCTCGTGACGCTGCTGACCGGCGAGGACGAGCCGGCTCTGGATGCCGTGCGCACGTTCCTCGAGGAGCGCCACCCCGAGCTCGAGCTCGAGGTGCAGACGGGCGGGCAGCCGCACTATCCGCTCCTCATCTCCGCCGAATAACCCTTGGCCCGCGACGCCTGCGGAGGGCGACGCCGAGGAGCGCGGCGGGCTTTAGAGTGCCTGCGTGCACCAGCCGATCCGCGTTGCCATCGTGGAAGACAACGACGTGTTTCGGCGCGCGCTCGAGCTGCTGCTCGAGCTCCAGCCCGGAATCGAGGTCGTCGCGTCCGTCGGCGACGGCAACGACGCCGTGCCCGCGTGCCGCGAGCATGCGCCGGACGTGATGCTGATGGACTACCGGCTCCCGGGGCTCGACGGGATCCAGGCGACGGCGGCGGTCCGCGAGGCCTGCCCCGAGGTCGCCGTCGTCTGCCTGACGGCGTCGCTGAACCCGCGCGAGTTCGACGCGCTGCGAGCCGCGGGGGCCGTCGCGTGTCTCTCGAAGGACCAGGAGCTCGAGGAGATCATCGGCGCGATCCGCGCCGCACCGAGCAGGCTCGCGGCGCCCACGGACTGACGTGCGACGCACGGCCGCAAACACAGCGATCGTCGTCGACTCGACGGCAGATTTCCCGGAAGCGAGCGAGCGGTTCGGCAACTGGCGCATCGTTCCGCTGTACGTTCGCTTCGGCGACGAGAGCCTGCGCGACTACGTCGAGATCCAGCCGGACGCCTTCTACGGCCGGCTGCGCGGCGCGGACGAGCTGCCGACGACGTCGCAGCCCACGCCGGGCGACTTCCTCGCTGCGTACGAGCAGCTCGCCGAGTACGACCGCGTGTACTCGCTGCACCTCTCCAGTCGCCTCTCCGGGACGTACGAGAGCGCCCGGACGGCCGCGGCCGAGATCGGCGGCGACCGCGTTCGCGTGTTCGACTCGCGGACCGCTTCGGCGGCGGTCGCCATGCTCGGGCTCGCGGTCCAGCGCCGGCTCGAGCGCGAGACGACGGACGAGGAGGTCGAGACGCTCGTCGCGCGCTATGCGGAGAGCGCCGGCCTGCTCTTCACGGTCGACACGCTGGAGTTCCTCGCCCGCGGCGGCCGGATCGGGAAGGCGAGCGCGCTCGCGGGGCAGATGCTGAAGATCAAGCCGATCCTGACGCTCGCGGAGGGCGAGGTGGTGCCCGTGAAGCGCGTCCGCGGGAACCAGAAGGCGTTCGCGGAGTTCGTCGCCGAGTTCACGCGCCGCACGCGCGACGAGCCCGGGCTGCGAGTGGGCATCGCGCACGCCGACGCTCCGGAGCGCGCGGCCGCGCTCGCCGACATGGTGCGCCGGGAGCGTCCGCGCGCCGAGATCGAGATCATGACGTCGCTCGGGCCGGTGGTTGGAACGCACGCCGGCCCCGGCACGGTCGGCTTCTTCTGGTCCCACGACGCGTAGCGCTACGGCGTCAAGGAGTACGAGGCGACGACGGTGAAGCTCTCTCCGTGCGGGCCAAACGCGCGCGCGAGCGGCTCGCAGTCGTAGCCGCCGCGCCCGCCTTCCCACGCGGGGAAGAGCGCGCCGTGGGCGGAGTACCCCGCCGCCGGCGTCCCGCGCGCCGCGGTCTCCCAGCGCCGCTGCAGGTCCGCGGCCGGGCTCCCGCCGTGGCAGTCCCACACCACCCCGTCGATCGACGCCGTGTCGGCGGCGTATGCCGCCGGCCGCCGCGCGGCAAGCATGGCCCAGCGGTCGAGACCCGCGCCGCTCTCCCACGCGCCCGTCGCGGACCGCATCCCCACGTCCAGGCACGCGCGCGCGTCGCAGCCGCCGTCGACGCCGCTCGTCGCGCTGCCGAAATCGAAGCGCATGCGGGCTCGTCCGTCGGCGCCGCACTGGCCGGTCTCGAGAATCGGTCCGCTCTCTGGACCCGCGCGGACGTCCTGGCAGACGCCGCGTCCGGACGTGTCCAGCGTGAGCATCCGCGTGAAGCCGCCGCCGGTGACGTGCGCGACGAGCTTCGGCTCCTTCACGAACGCCGTGGCCCGCGTGCGGCCACACCGCCCGCGCGGGCAGAGCTGCGTGACGGTGATGCGCGCGACCAACTGCGACGCGCGCACGGTGTACGCGTACCTGACGCGCACGAGCGGCCGCGGCGCAGTGTAGGCGTCCGCGAGGAGCACGTCGACGACGAGCCTCGGCGTAGGGTCTCCCGCCCGCGGGCGGACGAGGACGCGCGAGCCGACGACGCCGAAGCCGCCGGTGTCGCGCGCGCACGCGCGGCCGCTGATCTCCCACGCGTTGTCGGCGTGGAACCGCGTCGCTCCGGGCCGGCCGCGCGCGTGATGCCAGCCGAACGCGCCGAGCCCCCCGTACTCGGGGTCGTTCAGCGTCCCCTGCTCGCGCACGTCGTCGACGACGACGGCGCCGTCGCGCGTGACGAGCCGAGAGACGTAGCCGGGGCCGACCGTGAAGCCGCGCCCGCTGCGGCAGCGCGTCTCCACCGTCCAGCGGCCGTCCTCGTTCTCGAGCACGACAGGCGACGGTGGCGGGCGAGCGGCTCGCTGCTCACGCTCTTCGATGCCGATGCGCGAAAGCAGCGCCGCTGCCGCGGCCACGGCGAGCAGCAGCAGGACGGCGAGCGGCCCGAGCCGGCGCACGCGGCGTAGCCTACGGGCATGGAGCGTCCGGAGCTCCTCCTAGACTTCGGCGGGCGCTGGCCGTGGTGGTGACATCGACCCGCCTGCCAACCGGCTTTGCCGGCCTGGACCAACCGGACGTCTGGCCTGTCCCTCGCTGGCTCGTGCCGCCGCGCGCGCTCGCGCGGCCGCTGCGCACGCTGCCCGGGGTCGGGACGACGTTGGAGAAGAAGCTCGCGAAGCTCGGCCTCGAAACGATCGGCGATCTGCTCGGGCACGCACCGCACCGCTACGAGGCGCCTGTGCCGGAGCGGCGCATAGCCGACCTCTTCGGCGAGGAAGAGGTGGCGATCACGGCCGAGGTGCTGTCGGTCCGGGTGCGGAGGCCGAGGCGATCGCTCGCAATCCTGGCCGCGCGGCTCGCGGACGACAGCGGCCAGATCGACGCCGTCTGGTTCAACCAGGCGTGGCTGGCGGACAAGCTCCAGCCGGGAACGCGGGTGCGGGTGCGCGGGCACCTTCGCGGCCGCGACTTCAACGTCCGCTCGTACGACCTCGGGGACGCGGCGGCGACGGCCGACTTCGCTCCGGTCTACCCCGCCAGCGAGGACCTGCCGCCGAAGAAGATCCGCGAGCTCGTCGGCGCGGCGCTCCCGTACGCGCGCGGCGTGCCCGACCCGCTCCCCGCGCGGCTGCGGGACGAGGAGGCTCTGCCGACGCGCGCCGACGCGCTGCAGGCGCTCCACCGGCCGCTGCGGGAGGAGCAGGCGGAGGAAGGCAGGCGCCGGCTCGCCTTCGACGAGCTGCTCGTCCTCCAGCTCGGGATCGCACGCCGCGGCCGCGAGCGCGCGGCGACGGTCGCGCCCGTGCTCGGCGAGCCCGGCGAGCTCGTCGCGCGTTACCGCCGCGCGCTGCCGTTCTCGCTCACGGCGGAGCAGGAAGGGGCGATCCGCGAGATCGACGCCGATCTGGCGGCGACCATCCCCATGCAGCGCCTGCTCCAGGGCGACGTCGGCTCCGGCAAGACCGTCGTCGCGCTCTACGCGTTGCTGCGCGCGGTAGAGGCCGGGCGGCAGGGCGCGCTGATGGTTCCGACGGAGACGCTCGCGGAGCAGCACTTCCTCACGCTCGAAGGGATCTGCCGCGAGCTCGACGTGCCGTGCGTGCTGCTCACGAGCGCGCTCCCCGCGAAGGAGCACGCGGCGGCGCGCGCCGCGATCGCGTCGGGCGAGGCGCGGATCTCCGTCGGAACCCACGCCTTGATCGAGGAGCAGGTGGCCTTTGCCGACCTGGCCGTCGCGGTCGTCGACGAGCAGCATCGATTTGGCGTCTCGCAGCGACAGGCCCTCGTCGCGGCGGGTCGCGCGAGCGGGATTAGCGCGCCGCGGGCAAAGCCCGCCGCGCTCTTGAACGGCACCGCAAGCGGCGCCGAGGGGGTGGAGCAGCGCGCGGCGCTGTCGGAAGGGCGGGCGCCTCACGTCCTGCACATGACGGCGACGCCGATCCCGCGCACGCTCGCGCTGACGGTCTACGGCGACCTCCAGGTCAGCGAGATCGCGCGCCCGCCCGCCGACCGCAAGCCGATCGTGACGCGGTGGGTGACCGAGGAGCGGAGCGCCGAGGCGTACCGCCGCCTGCGGAAGGTGCTGGAGACGGGAAGGCAGGCGTACGTCGTCTGCCCGCTGATCGAGGAGTCGGAGACGAGCGTCGCCCGCGCCGCGGAGGCCGAGGCGGACCGGCTCCGGGCCGCCGAGCTGCGCGGGCTGCGCGTCGGCTGTCTCCACGGCCGACTGCGACCTGCGGAGCGGCGCGATCTCATGGCGCGGTTCAGGGCGCGGGAGCTCGACGTGCTCGTCGCGACGACGGTGATCGAGGTCGGCGTCGACGTCCCGAACGCGACGGTGATGATCGTGCAGGAGGCGGATCGGTTCGGCCTCGCGCAGCTCCACCAGCTGCGCGGCCGCGTCGGCCGGGGCGCCGAGCAGTCGTACTGCCTCCTGGTCTCGCGCGCGCGCGAGGAGCTGACGGACGCGGCGGTCGCGCGGCTGGAGGCGCTCGTGCGGACGACGGACGGCTTCGAACTGGCGGAGGTCGACCTCGAGCTGCGCGGGGAGGGGCAGCTGCTGGGGACGCGCCAGTCGGGCCTCTCGGACCTCAAGTTCACGCGCCTGCGCGTCGACCGGCCGCTGCTGGAGCGCGCGCGGGAGGTGGCGGCGGCTCTCGCCGACGCGCCGGGGCCGCTCGACGCCGACGTCGATCGCGTCTTCGGGGGTGAGCGCGAGCTCGCCGTGTGAGGACGCCGCTCCGCCACACCCTCCTAGACTGCTGCGGTGCGGATCATCGCGGGGTCGCGCAAGGGCCACACGATCTACGCGCCGAAGGGGACGGGAACGCGTCCGACGGGGGATCGAGTCCGCGAGGCCGCGTTCAACCTGATTGGGCCGGTCGACGGCGCGGCGGTCCTCGACCTCTTCGCCGGCTCCGGTGCCATGGGACTCGAGGCGCTCTCGCGCGGCGCAGAACGGGTCGTGTTCGTCGAGTCCGACCGCGACGCTGCGCGGACGATCGACCGGAACCTCGAGAAGCTGCGGCTGACCGGCGCGACGATCGTGCGGCAGGACGCCCGCACCGCGCTCGCGGTCGAGGCGGGTGCGCGGCGGCGCTACGACCTCGTCCTCGTCGACCCCCCGTACGAGCGGTGGCCGGAGCTCGAGCGAGCGCTCGCGCCCTACCTCCGTTCGGTACTGGCGGACGACGGCCTGGTCGTGGTCGAGACGTCCTCGCGGGTCGAGCCGACCCTTCCCCTCGCGCAGCGGACGAGCCGCCGGTACGGCGCCGCGAGGCTTACGCTCTACGAGCATCCATGACGTCAATTCCGTTCCGCGTCCAGTGAGGGCGGTCCTCGCGCGTAGCCCGACGCCGCCGCCGTCGGAGGGCGGTACGTCCGCGCGCCTCGGTCGTCTCGGACGGATCCCCACCGGTTGCAGCCGGAGGTCGGCTCTGCCGCCCGGGAGGCACACCTGCGTCGGTGATGTCGCGCGAAGGAGGAGGGGGCGCACGGGAGAACCAGGGGTTCCCCCGTGATTACCGCGATCTACCCCGGCACGTACGACCCCGTAACGCTGGGCCACGTCGACGTCATCCGGCGCGCCGCCGGCGTCTTCGACCGCCTCGTCGTGGGCGTCGTCGGGAACCCGCACCACAAGCGGCCGATGTTCACGCTCGACGAGCGCGTGGAGTTCCTGCGCGACGCCGTCTCGGAGCTCGGAAACGTCGAGGTCGACGTCTTCTCGGAGCTCGTCGTCGACTTTGCGCGGCGCTGGGACGCGAAGGCGATCGTGAAGGGGCTGCGCGTGATCTCCGACTTCGAGTGGGAGTTCCAGATGAACCAGCTCAACCGGACGCTCGCGCCCGACATCGAGACGGTCTACGTGATGGCGAGCCCGCAGGTCAGCTTCGTCTCCTCGAGCGGCGTCAAGGAGATCGCCGCCTTCGGCGGCAACGTCGACGAGCTCGTCCCGGAGCCGGTCGCGCGGCGCTTCCGCGAGCTCTTCCCGAACGGACGCCCCGGGACGCCCGAGAATCCGCAGGACTAGGAGGGTTTGGCGAAACAGCCACTGTGCCGCCGCCGCACGCTGGGCCGGCACGATGCTGCGTCCTCGGTCGTCCGCGTATCGCTGATACGCCGACTCCCTGCGTCCTTGCCTCGCATCCGGCCAGCGCACGGCTGCGGCGAGGACCGTTCCGCCAAACCCTCCTAGGACGACTACCAGCCCCGCTAGACTCTCGCCGCATGGACGTACTCGTTCTCATCGACAAGCTCGACGACATCGTTCACAACGCCAAGACCGTGCCGCTGACCGACCAGGTCCGCATCGAGCGCGACGAGATCTTCGACATCCTCGACCAGATGCGCGCGACGATCCCCGAGGAGATCAAGCAGGCGCGCTGGATCGTCAAGGAACGCCAGGAGATGCTCGCCGAGGCCAAGCGCGAGGTCGACCGGCTGCTGGCGGAGGCGCGTGAGCAGGCCGTGCGCGAGGCGTCTCAGACGGAGATCGTCAAGATCGCGGAGCGCCAGGCCCAGGACATCATCGACGACGCGCGACGGCAGGCCCGCGAGACGCGTCTCGAGATGGAGGACTGGGCCGACGGGATCCTGTCGACGCTCGAGGTGAACCTCGACAAGTTCCTCGGCGCTGTCAAGCGTGGTCGCGAGCGGCTCCACGAGCGCTCGCAGGAGAACGTCGTCGCGGGTGTCGCGACGGCGGCGCCGGCCGTCTCCGACGGCGACGAGCCCTACTAAGCGCGGGCTCGTGGACACCTTCGACGCTGTCGCGAGCAAGCGCGACGAGCGGCCGTGCGCCGAGCGCGCGATTCCGGCGCGGCCGTCGACCGCGCCGGCGACGAACCGCAAGCCGCGCGCCGAGATCGTGCGCGGCCTCTAGTACCCTCGGCGAATGACGAGCTTCAGCCTGCGGCAGGTGCGCCTCCGGTCGGGCGAGCAGTACCGGGACGAGCAGGAGGTCGCGCTCGAGCCGCTCGAGCTCGGCGGACAGCGGTACATCCCGGTGCCCGAGAAGGTGCGGGCCGACTTCACGATCAGTCGCGCGAGCACGGGCAGCGTCTTCGACCTCCGGTTCCGCGGGCGGCTCCACGGACCGTGCCAGCGCTGCCTCGCGGACGCCGTCGTCGAGAAGGGGATCTCCGCGCGCGAGTACCAGGCGACGAGCCCCGACTCGGAGGAGATGCGTTCGCCGTACGTCGAGGACGACCGGCTCGACCTCGGGGCGTGGGCGCGCGACGCGCTCGCCCTCGCCCTCCCGGCGCAGATCCTCTGCCGCCCCGAGTGCGCCGGGCTCTGCCCCGTCTGCGGCAGGGACCTGAACGTCGAGCCGCACGAGCACGACGAGCAGCAGGCGGATCCACGTTGGGACGCACTGGCAGAGCTGCGGGATCGGCTTTAAGCGCCGGAAAGTACTGCGCGCTTTCCATGGAGAGCTCCGGGAGGTGCGCGTGCACTCCCGGAGCCGTGGACCCTTCTCATGCGGAGAGTCCGCAGGACTTTCGGGCTACACTCCCGGGCCGATGGCGGTACCGAAGAAGAAAACGTCCAAGGCTCGTCGCGACAAGCGCCGCGCGCAGCACTCGATCCAGGCGCCCCGCGTGAACGAGTGCCCGAACTGCCACTCTCCGAAGCGGCCGCACCAGATGTGCCCGGTCTGCAAGACCTACAAGGGTCGCGAGATCGAGCCGCTCCGAACGACAGCCCCGTAGCTCCTTGATCCGGGTCGCGGTCGACGCTCTCGGCGGAGATCGCGCGCCCGGTGAGATCGTCGCGGGCGCGCGCGACGCGGCCTCGGACTCGATCCAGCCGATCCTCTTCGGGCCGCGCGGCCTCGACACCTCCGGGCTCGAGCTGGTCGAGACGACGCAGGAGATCGAGATGGACGAGAAGCCGGCGGACGCCGTCCGCGCGAAGCCGGACAGCTCGCTCGTCGCCGCCTGCCGCGCGGTCGCGGAGGGACGTGCCGACGCCGTTCTCTCGGCTGGCAACACCGGCGCGATGCTCGCCGCGTCGCTGCTCGAGCTCCGGCGCCTGCGCGGCGTGTACCGACCCGCGATCGCGATCCCGCTCCCGGCGCGGCGCGGGCCGTCCGTCCTGCTCGACGCCGGCGCGACTGCCGACGCGCGCCCAGAGCACCTCCTCCAGTTCGGCCACATGGGCGCCGTCTTCGCGCAAGAGATCTTGCAGATCCCGAATCCGGAGGTGCGCCTGCTCTCGATCGGCGAAGAGCCCGAGAAGGGGAACCAGCTCACGCTCGAGGCGCACGCGCTGCTCGCGGCCGGCGACCTCAACTTCGCCGGGAACGTCGAGAGCCGCGAGCTCCTGAACGGCGCCGCCGACGTCGTCGTCACGGACGGGTTCACCGGCAACGTCTGCCTGAAGCTGATGGAGGGGACGGTGAAGACGCTGCTCGAGGCGTTGCGCGACGAGATCACGACGACCCGTCGCGGCAAGTTCGGCGGGCTGCTCATCCGACCCGCCGCGCGCGAGCTTCGGCGACGGCTCGATCCCGACACCTACGGCGGCGCGTACCTCCTCGGCCTACGCCGCCTCGCCGTCATCGCGCACGGCAACTCATCACGCCGCGCGATCGCCAACGCGATCCGGATCGCCGCGCGCGGCGTCGAGCACGACGTCGTCGGGCGCCTCGCGCAGCGCCTCTCGGAGCGGGTGGTAGAGTCCGCGCGCCCCGAGACCCCCACCCGTCCCTAAGGAGAAAGATGGCCGCGTCGCGCGAGGAAGTCTTCGAGCGGGTCAAGGAAGTGCTGACCGAGCAGCTCGGCATCGAGGAGACCGAGATCACCGAGGAAGCGTCGTTCCAGGAGGACCTGGACGCGGACTCGCTCGATCTCGTGGAGCTGATCATGGAGCTCGAGGACCAGTTCGGGATCAAGATCTCCGACGAGGACGCGCAGAAGATCCAGACCGTGGGGCAGGCCGTCGACTACGTCTCCACGCACCAGTAACGACGAGCGGCGCGGGCCCGCCGCGCTCGGGCGGCTGATCGAGGAGTTGCCGCCGGAGCGCGTCGAGCAGGTCTTCACCCACTCGTCCTGGGCGGCCGATCGCGCGTCGTCGTACGAGCGCCTCGAGTTCCTCGGCGACAGCGTCCTCGAGCTCGCGGTCGCACGCGCGCTCTTCGAGCGCTATCCCGACTTCACGGAGGGGCGGCTCGCGAAGATCCGGTCGCACGTCGTCTCGCGAGCGAGCTGCGCCGTCGTCGCGCGGCAGCTCGAGCTCGGCGCCCGGCTCCGCGAGCGCGCGGCGGGCTTGCCCGCGGACGAGCTCGAGAAGCTCGTGCGGAATCGCAACGTCCTCGCCGCGCTCCTCGAGGCCGCGCTCGCCGCGCTCTTCCTCGAGCACGGGTTCGCCGCGATCGAGGCCGCGATCGTGACCGCGTTCGACGAGGCGATCGAGGCCGCGATCGTGACCGCGTTCGACGAGCGGATCGAGTACGCGCTCACGAGCCACTTCGACCACAAGACGGAGCTGCAGGAGGCGCTCGCGCGGCTCGCGAGGTCGGTGAGCTACAACGTCGTCGACGTCGAGGGTCCGCCGCACGACCGTCGCTTCACGTGCGCGGCGATCGTCGACGGCGAGGAGAGCGGCGTCGGCACGGGGCCGTCGAAGAAGGCCGCGGAGCAGGAGGCTGCACGCGAGGCGTTCCTGCGGCTCGGGCTCGAACCCGCCGAAGCCGCGTAGCGGGCCTACCGCAGCAGGCGGCGGTGGAGCTCCTGCGTCGCCGGCGACGGCGACGCGCCGAGCTCGTCGCGCAGCACGGTGCGGAGGCGCTCGTAGACCTGCAGCGCCTCCGCCACGTTCTCGCGCCGTGCGAGCGCCTCCATGAGCAGCCGATAGCCGCTCTCGCGGAACGGCGCGTGGCGGAGGAGCGAGCGCGCCGCGCGCTCCGCCGTGTCGAGCTCCGTGCCCCCGAGCGCGAGGCTCGCGCGCGCCGTCGTCTCCAGCGCGCGGACATGAACGTCTTCGATCACCCGCCGTCGCTCGTCGATCCACGGCGCACCCTCACCCGTCAGGAATCCGCGGACGGCGATGTGCTGTGCCACGCGCCCCGCCACCCATGCGGACGGCCAGTCGCCGCGCGCGGCGGCGCTCTCCGCGCGGTGGATCGCCTCCGCCGCCGCCTCGCAGTCGACCCAGGCGTCGGCGGGGAGCACGAGGCGCAGCTCGGTCCGGCCGTCGAGGCGGCCCACCCCGAGCACGCGGCGCAGCTTCGAGAGCAGTGCGCTCAGCGCTGCGGCCGCGCGTGGCGGCAGCTCGTGCGGCCAGAGCGCCTCCATCAGCTCGTCGCGCGCGGCTGCGCGCGTCCGGTTCAGGACGAGGTATGCGAAGAGCAGGCGTCCCTGACGCCCCGGCAGCCGCTCCTCCACGCGCTCTCCGTCGACAACCGCGACGACGCGCCCGCACAGCTGGATGCGCGTCTGCGTCGGCGCCAAGGTTCGGCCAACGTAACGGCAACGCGGTCCGCGGACAATCGCGGCCGTGGCGAGGCTCCTGATCCACATCACGCGCGGCCCTGAGGACCCGACGCGCGCGGCACTCGGCTTCCTCGTCGCGAAGGCGGCAGTCGAGGACGGCCACGAGGTCTCGCTGTTCCTGGCCGCGGACGCGGTGCAGTTGCTGCGAGAGCCGGTGCTCGACAACCTCCGAGGGCTCGGGACCGGCAGCCTCCGCGACTCGTACGACGCGATCGTCGCCGGCGGCGGCCGGTTCTACGTTTCCGGGATGTCCAGCCAGACGCGCGGCATCGGCGCCGACGAGCTCGAGGGGAAGCCCGCGGAGCTCGCGCTGCCGAACGTGCTCGTGCGTCTTGCCGTCGAGCACGACACGGTCCTGACTTACTAGGAGCCGCGAAAGGAGGAGAGGTGGCGAAGATCATCAACTGCGAGTGCGGCGAGGCCATCCGCTCGGAATCCGACGACGAGCTCGTCGCGAAGGTCCAGGCGCACGTCGCCGAGGCGCATCCGGATCTCGTTGGGAAGATGTCGCGGGAGGACGTGCTCGCGATGGCGGAGGAGGCATAGGCGCCACGCCGCCGCGCGACGGGCGCGGCGCTATCCGCGCCCGTCGTTAGCCTGCCCGCGCGTGCACCTGAGCGCGATCAAGCTGCGCGGCTTCAAGTCCTTTCCGGATCCTGTCGAGGTGCGCCTCGAGCCCGGCGTCGCCGTCGTCGTCGGCCCCAACGGATCCGGTAAGTCGAACGTCGCGGACGCGATCGTCTGGGCGGCCGGCTCGCTCAGTCCGAGCGAGCTGCGCGCGGAGAAGCCGGACGACGTCGTGTTCAACGGCGCGGAAGGGCGGCGCGCGAGCGAGTTCTGCGAGGTCGAGCTCGTCTTCGACAACGAGGGCGGAGACGGGCCCGTCGAGTACAGCGAGCTCTCCGTGGCGCGTCGGCTGCACCGTGGCGGCGAGGGCCAGTACCTGCTGAACCGCACGAGCGTCCGCCGGATCGACCTCGTCGAGCTGCTCGCGGACCTCGGCCTCGGCGGCGGCATGCACTCGATCATCGGGCAGGGGAAGGTCGAGGAGATCCTCGCGTCGAGCCCGGAGCGGCGCCGGGAGTTCGTCGAGGAGGCGGCGGGGCTCGGACGGTTCAAGCGCCAGCGTCACCGAGCCGAGCTGAAGCTCGCGCGCGTCGCCGTCCAGGTGGAGCGCGCGCGCGACGTCGAGGACGAGGTTCGGAAGCGCCTGCGTCCGCTCGCGCTCCAGGCGACGGCGGCCGAGCGTGCCGAGCGGCTCGGGGTCGAGATCCGGCGCCTGCGCGCGCGCATCGGCGAGCTCGACGTCCACGCCGCCGAGGAACGGCTCGCCGAGGGAGGGGAGCGGCGCGCGGCGGCGGCGCTCGCCCGGCGGCGCACGCAGGACCGGCTCGAGGAGCTGCTCGCCGAGCGGCGCGCGGCCGAGGAGGAGCTGGCCGACGCCGCGGGTCGCCGCGAGGCGGCCATGGCCGCCCTCTACCGGCTGCGCAGCGCGGGCGAGCGCGTCGCGCTGCGGCGCGAGAGCGCGGCCGCGCTGCGCGACCGACTCCACGCCGAGCTCGACCGCCCCCGCCGCGTGCTCGACGCCCGCGTGCGGGCGGAGCGCGAGGCGCTCGTGGAGCGTGCGCGGCTCGCGCGGGAGCGGTTGGCAGCGCTGGAACGATCGCTCGCCGAGCGGGAAGGGTTGCCGCCCGCGGCTCGCGCGTTCGCCGAGGAGGGGGAGCGGCTCGCGCTGTCGCTCGTCGACGCGGAGCCGGGTCGGGAGCGAGCCGTCGCGGCGGCGCTCGGAGCCCGCGCCTCCGCGCTCGTCGCGAACGACGGCGCAGCCGCGTTCGCGCTCCTCGAGCGCGCCCGCTCCGCGGGGCTCGGGAGCCTCGTCGTCCTCGTCGCACGCGACCCCGCCGAGCTCGTCGCCCGCTTCCGCGTCGTCCCGAAGGACGAGCTCCTCTTCTCGACCGTGCCGGCGGTGACGGAGGAGGGTTTCGGCTTCCACCCGCAGCGCGGAGAGCTCTGGTTCTCCGGCGAGGCGGCCGAGGCGGTGCTGCTCGAGCTGGAGGCGCGCCGGCGCGTCCTCGCCGCCGAGGTCGACGAGCTCGAGGCGCGCGCGGCCGCCCCGATCGCGGAGGACGCCTACTCGGCCGAGCCGGATCCTCGGACGCTGCGGCGCGCCGAGCTCGCGGGGCGACTCGCGGACGCGCTCGCGGCCGCCGGCACAGTCGCCGCCCGGCTCGAGGCGCCGCTTCGCGCACGCTCCGACGTCGGCGGCACGCGCGCCGCCGAGCTCGCCGCCGAGCTGCGGCGACTCGGCGCGATCGACGTCGAGCTCGCGCGCGTCGAGGCCGAGGCGGACGAGGCGCGGCGGCGGCTCGCGGCGCTCGAGACGGAGCCCGCTGTCGGCGACGACCGCGACGAGCTGCTCGAGAAGGTCGAGCGCGCCGAGCGGCGGCGCGAGGCGCTCGGCCGCGTGAACCCTCTCGCACAGGAGGAGTACGAGCGAGAGAAGGAGCGGCTCGACGAGCTCGCGACGCAACGAGCGGACCTCGAGGCGAGCCTGCACGAGCTGGAACGGCTGCGTGCCGACCTGACCGAGACCGTCGAGCGACGGTTCGCCGAGACGTTCGCGGCCGTCGCCGCGAACTTCGAGGAGGTCGCCGCGACGCTCTTCCCGGGAGGCGCGGGCGCGCTGCGTCTCACGGACGCCGAAGGAGACGAGTTCGGCGCCGGGATCGAGGTCGAGCTACGCCCCGCCGGGAAGCGCATCACGCGCCTCTCGCTCCTCTCCGGAGGCGAGAAGGCGCTCGGTGCGATCGCGTTCCTGTTCGCGCTCTTCCTCGCGCGTCCGTGCCCGTTCTACCTGCTCGACGAGGTCGAGGCCGCGCTCGACGACGCGAACATCGGGCGCTTCGTCGACCTGCTGCGCCGCTACGCCGACCGCGCGCAGTTCATCGTGATCACGCACCAGAAGCGGACGATGGAAGCCGCCGACGTGCTGTACGGCGTCACGATGGGCGCGGACGGCGTGTCGCAGATCGTGTCTCGGCGCCTGCCGCAGGAGGATCGCGCGGCACTCGCGACGGCGTAGCCGGGCCGCGGAACCTCCGCCGGTAGCGTTCGCGAGCGATGACGCGGACGTGGAGCGAGCTCCTGGGCGACGCGGACGGGCGGCGCGAGACGGAGGACGAGCAGCGCGGCTTCTTCGGCCGCCTGCGCGACTCGCTCACGAAGAGCCGGCGGGCGCTGACGGGTGAGCTCGCCGCGGCGGCGTTCGATCCGGCCGACGACGCGGCGTGGGAGCGCCTCGAGGAAGCGCTGATCGGGGCCGACGTGGGCGTGCGCGCGACGGCCGAGCTCGTGCGGCGGCTGGAGGCGCGCGGGGTGGCCGGCGACCTCGCGGGCCCGCTCGCGGAGGAGATAGCGGACCTGCTCGGCGAGCCGGCGACGCTCGGCGTCGCGGCGCGTCCGAGCGTGATCCTCGTCGTCGGCGTGAACGGGACGGGCAAGACGACGACGATCGGCAAGCTCGCGCAGAAGCTGCGGCAGCACGACCGGAGCGTCCTCCTCGCCGCCGCGGACACGTTTCGAGCCGCGGCCGAGGAGCAGCTCGAGATCTGGGCGCGCCGCGCGGACGCCGACTTCGTCGGCTCCGAGCGCGGCGCCGACCCCGCGGCCGTCGCGTACGACGCGCTCGAGCGCGCCGCGGCGGGCGCTCACGACGTCGTGATCGTCGACACGGCCGGGCGCCTGCACACGCAGGCGAACCTGATGGACGAGCTTGCGAAGGTCCGCCGGGTGATCGCGGGCAAGCTGGACGGCGCGCCGCACGAGACGCTCCTCGTCGTCGACGCGACAACCGGCCAGAACGGCCTCCAGCAGGCGCGCCTCTTCGGAGACGCCGTCGGCGTGACCGGCGTCGCGCTCACGAAGCTCGACGGGTCGGCGAAGGGCGGGATCGCCGTCGCGATCGCCTACGAGCTCGGCCTGCCGATGAAGCTCGTCGGCGTCGGCGAGGCGCTCGACGACCTGCGCCCGTTCCACGCGCCGGACTTCGCGCGCGCGCTCGTCGCCGGCTGACGGCGCGTCTCGCGCGCCTAGACCTCCTCGAGCTCCACGCGGTAGACGCCGATCTCGCCCGGAGACCTGAAGGTCACGTCCACGCGGATCTCCGCCACGCGGTACGTCCGGCGCTGGTTCGCGCCGCCCGGTGCGTTGTGCGCGGCGTCGCGGATCGCAGCGTCGAGGCTCGCTCCCTGTCCGTTCGGCCTGCGGTCGCCACCTGCTTGCATCGTCGCCTCCTGCCGTCGCTGTCACGCGCGACGATAACCGGCGCGCCCGGCTGCGCCTAGCGCCGCGCCCGCGCCTCATTCCCGTGCGGCGGCGAGCGCGGCGGCGCGGCCCGCTGCGGCGAAATTCCCCTTGCGCTCGTAAAGGCCGAGGGCCCGCCGCGTCGCCGTCACGGCCTCCTCGTCCCGGCCACCGAGGCGGAGCACCTCCGCGAGCGTCATCACCGCGTCCCCGTGCAGGTTGAGTGCGTCCGTCTCCTCGGCGCGTGCCACAGCCGACATGGCCAGCGCGACAGCGGGGTCCACGCGCCCCTTGCGCGTCTCGACCAGGGCGCGCAGGCACCGCCAGCGGATCTGCATCCCGGTGTCGTCTTCGGGAGCCGCCGCTTCGACGGTCTTCGCGAGCGCGTCCGCCTCGTCGTAGCGCCCCTGGCCGTAGACAGCGGCGCCGAGCCACGGCGCGACCAGCTGTGCGCCGGTGCCGGGGATGAGGTCGGCCGCCTCGCGCAGCTCCCGTTCGGCAGCCGCAGGGTCGTCGGCGAGCAGAGCGTTGTCGGCGGCGAGCTGCTTCAGGCCGACGATCGCGAAGCGCAGGCCGAGGTCGCGGTAGATCGCCTCCGCACGGCGCGCAAGTGCGGCCGCCTCGTCGAAAAGGCCGACCATTGCCTGGAGAGCCGACAGTGCCGCCGCGACATTCGCCTCGAACACGCGGTTGCTGCCGACCTCCTCGAGCATCGCTTCGAGCCGGTCGATGCCCGCCGGCGCCGGCGTCGGGCCATAGACGATGCAGGAGCAGAGCGCGTCGGCGCAGCGGGCGTGCTCCTGCCGGTCGGGCGTCCGCCGCGCGTGCTCGAGCGCCCGCTCCGCGGCTTCCGTCGCGGCGCCGAAGTGCGAGCGCCGGCGCGCCGCGTACGACATCGTCCGCCACGCGCGTGCCAGTCCGAGGTCGTCGCCGAGGTCCTCGAACACCTGGATCGCCTGCTCGGTGACCTCCAGGAGGTCGGTGGCGCTGTACACGGCGTGAATCGTGTCGCGCTGCCCAGCGAGGCCGAGGAGCGCGTACCACTCGACGCGCCGGTCGCCCGCGGCCGCTGCGGCCTCGGCGACTCCCTGGAGCAGCGCCTCCGATCGCGCGACCTCGCCGATCGACCAGCACGCCGTGCCGAGCTCGCGGAGCAGCTCGAGCCGCGCGGGATGCTCGTTCGTGACGAGGGCGACCGCGCGGTCGAGGAGCTTCACCGCCGCGGGCATGTCCGTACGCGCGAACGCACGTTGCCCCGCGGCGCCGAGCAGCTCGCCGGCGCGTTCGGCGAGCGCTCGCTCCCGCGGCCCCACGAGCCCGAGCTGCTCGCGGTAGCGGAACGCCTGCTCGAGGTGGTAGCCCTCGATCTCCTCGAGCTCGGCCGCGCGCTCGGCGGCCACGCCGCGCATCCACGCCGCGAATTGCTCGTGCAGCTCCGCACGGAGCTCCTTCGACAGCCCTT
Source organism: Gaiellaceae bacterium (assembly GCA_030446625.1). GTDB lineage: Bacteria > Actinomycetota > Thermoleophilia > Gaiellales > Gaiellaceae > JAUJMY01. Next base: position 67,980 of record JAUJMY010000012.1, on the reverse strand, counting down.
CGTACGCGGTGTCGCGCACGAGCGCGTGCGCGAAGCGGAGCGCGTCGTCGCCGTGTGCCGCGGTTCCGGTGTCGGGACGGACGAGGCCCTTCCGGACGAGGGACATCAGGTGCGTCCCGACGCTCGGCCGGAGCTCGTCGGGAGCGAGCTCGACCGCCGCGCTGCGCCGGAAGCTCTTCCCGGCGACGGACGCGCGCTCGAGCACGGTGCGCTCCGGTTCGTCGAGCCTGTCGAGGCGTGACGCGAGCAGCACCTGGAGCGAGGGCGGCACCGCGATCTCGTGGCCGTCGCCGCTCTCGTGCAGCATCGCGACCATCTGCTCGACGAAGAGCGGGTTTCCCTCTGCCGCGTCCGCGATCCGCTCCCGGGCGGCGGGGCTGAGCTGCGCGTCCGCGCCGAGGACGTCGAGGAGCGTGGCCGCCTCCTCCCCCGACAGCGGCTCGAGCGTGAGCACCGCCGCGTTCGGCCTCGGTGCGAGCCACGTCGGATGCCGCTCGACGAGGTCCGGCCGCGCGAGGCAGAGGAGCAGGATCGGCGCGCCGCGGCTCCACCCGGCGACGTACTCGACGAGGTTGAGGAACGTCGGCTCCGCCCATTCGACGTCTTCGAAGCAGAGGACGAGTGGCCTCGGCTCTGCGAGCGCCTCGAAGAGCCGGCGGCACGCCCAGAACGTCTCGTCTCCGCTGGCCGGAGCGGCGCCGAGCAGACCGCGGACGCGCTCCGCGACGAGCCCCCCGTCGGCGTGGCTGCGGAGCGTCGACTCGAGCATCGGCTCGCCGCCGGCAGCGCGCACGACCTGCACGACCGGCCAGAAGGTGATCCCGTCGCCGTACGCAAGACACCGCCCCGTCAGAACCGTCGCCTCCGAGCGGACGGCGTCGAGCAGCTCGCACGCGAGCCGCGACTTCCCGATCCCGGGCGACCCGAGGATCGTGAAGAGCTGGCAGCTGCGGTCGCCGACCGCCCGCTCGTAAGCGTGCCGGAGCTGCGCGAACTCGTGCGCGCGGCCGACGAGCGGCGCGTCGAGGCGGCGCGGGAACGGCGCCGCGTCCGGCGAGACGTCGACGACGCGCCACGCTCGAACCGGCTCCGCCTTTCCCTTGGCGTCGATCGGCTCGAGCTGCTCCGCCTCGACCGCAGCACCGGTCAGGTGGCGCGTCAGCTCGCCGATCACGATCTCTCCGGCGCCCGCCGCGTGCTCCAGCCGGCTCGCGACGTTCACGACGTCGCCGGTCACGAGTGTCTCGGCGCCCGGGGAGGCTCCCGTCACGACCTCGCCGCTGTTGACGCCGATCCGAGCCTCGAGGACGACGCCGTGATCGCGCTCGAGCTCCTCGTTGAGGGCCACGAGACGCCCGCGCATCTCCACCGCGGCTCGCACCGCGCGCACGGCGTCGTCCTCGTGCACGGCCGGAATCCCGAACACCGCCATGACGGCGTCGCCGACGAACTTCTCGACCGTCCCGCCGTGGCGCTCGAGTGCCGTCCGCATCTCGGCGAAGTAGCCCGCCATGATCCGGCGGAGAGCCTCAGGGTCGAGCCGCTCGCCGAGCGCGGTCGAGTGGACGACGTCGCAGAAGACGACGCTGACCGTCTTCCGCACCTCCCGCGGCGGCGGGCTCATGGCGTGAGTGTAGGCGCGCCCCGCACCGCGGAAAAGCGGCGTGAGCGCGGCGGCGCCGCTAGCGCTCGATCGCGAACGCGATGTTCACGGTCGTCCGGAACATCGTGATCCGGTCGCCCTCGACCTCCGCGCTCATCGAGATCACGTCCGCGCCGGTGATGCCGCGGAGCGTCCGCGAGGCCTCCTGCACCGCGGCCTGAGCCGCCTCGGCGAACCCGTCGGGAGACTGCCCGATGATCGTGATCACCTTCGCTACATTCGCCATCTCACACTCCTTCGTCGAGGGAAGGGCCGAAGATACCGCCGCGGGCCCGTCAGTACACTGCGGCGCGGTGTTCGACACGCTGTCAGACAGGCTCCAGGGCGCCCTCGGCGGCGTCCGCGGCAGTGCGCGCCTTGAGGACGAGGCGATCTCGCGCGCGATGCGCGAGATCCGCCTTGCGCTCCTCGAGGCCGACGTCAACCTGAACGTCGTCAAGGAGTTCGTCGCGCAGGTGCGCGAGCGCGCGCTCGGGGCGGAGGTGACGAAGAGCCTGACGCCGGGGCAGGAGGTCGTCCGCATCGTGCACGAGGAGCTGACGGCGCTGATGGGCGCCGGAAGCTCGAAGCTCGCAGTCGCGCCGTCTCCGCCCACCGTGATCCTGCTCGCCGGCCTCCAGGGCTCGGGGAAGACGACCGCCGCTGCGAAGCTCGCGCTGCTCCTCCGCAACGAGGGCCGCAAGCCGGGGCTCGTCGCGGCCGATCTCCAGCGCCCCGCCGCGATCGACCAGCTCGAGCAGCTCGGGCGCCAGATCCAGGTTCCGGTCTACCGCGAGGACACGTCCGATCCGGTCGGCGCCGTGCGCGCCGGGCTGCAGCGGGCCCGCGCGGAGCAGCGCGACGTGGTGATCGTGGACACCGCCGGGCGCCTCCAGATCGACGAGCCGCTGATGGAGGAGCTCGGGGCGGTGCGCAGGGAAGCGCGGCCGACCAACGTGCTGCTCGTCCTCGACGCGATGACGGGGCAGGAGGCGGTGAACGTCGCGCAGACCTTCCAGGAGCGCGTCGCCTTCGACGGCGTCGTGCTGACGAAGCTCGACGGCGACGCCCGCGGCGGCGCCGCGCTGTCCGTGAAGGCCGTCACGGGGAAGCCGATCAAGCTCGTCTCCGTCGGCGAGAAGCTCGACCAGCTCGAGTACTTCCACCCGGACCGGATGGCGTCCCGGATCCTCGGCATGGGCGACGTCCTGTCGCTGATCGAAAAGGCCGAGGCGGCGGTCGAGGAGGACGAGCAGCAGGCGATGGAGGAGCGCCTGCGCAAGGGGCAGTTCACCTTCGACGACTTCCTCTCCGCGCAGCGGATGCTGCGGCGGATGGGCCCGCTCCAGGGCGTGTTGAAGCTGATCCCGGGCCTCGGCAGCCAGCTGAAGGGCGTCGACATCGACGAGGCGCAGCTGAGGCGCGTCGAGGCGATCGTGCTCTCGATGACGCCGCAGGAGCGACGGCTTCCACACGTGATCAACGGCTCGCGGCGCCAGCGGATCGCGCGCGGGTCGGGCACGACGGTGCAGCAGGTCAACCAGCTGCTCGAGAGCCGCAAGCAGATGGAGAAGCTGATGAAGCAGATGGGGAAGGGCAAGATGCCGACGCTGCCGGGCCAGCTCGACCTGGGCGCCCCGCAGGCGCCGGGTCCGAACGGCGGCTCCCGTTCGAAGAGCAAGAAGAAGAAGCGATCGAAGGCACGGAGGTAGCCAGTGGCAGTACGGATGAGGTTGACGCGCGTCGGGTCGAAGAAGAACCCGATCTACCGCGTCGTGGTCGCCGACTCGCGCTCGCCGCGCGACGGGAAGTTCATCGAGATCGTCGGGCGGTACAACCCGCAGACGGAGCCGTCGACGATCGAGCTCGACGAGCCGAAGGTGCGGGACTGGTTGGGGAAGGGGGCGCAGCCGTCGGACGCCGTGGCGCGCCTGCTGAAGATCCGCAACATTGGCTGAGCTGCTCGCGTACCTCGCGCGCCAGCTCGTCGACCGCCCGGACGAGGTCCGCGTCGAGGAGGTGCAGGGCGACGGCACGATCACGCTCCGCCTCCATGTCGCGCGGGACGAGGTCGGGAAGGTGATCGGACGGAAGGGACGAATCGCGCGGGCGCTGCGGACGGTCGTCCGCGCGAGCGCGGCGCGGCGACGCGAGCGCGTCCTGCTCGAGATTGTCGAGTAGCGACAGGGTCGTGGTCGGGCGCGTCGGCAGACCCCACGGCGTCCGCGGGGCCTTCGTCGTCGAGCAGGCGAGCGAGGCACCGGAGCGCTTCGCGATCGGCGCGCGGCTCCTCGCCGGCGGAGAGCGCGTCGAGGTCGTCGAGAGCAAGCGCGCCGGCGGGGGCAGGCTCGTGATCCGGCTGGACCGCGGCGTCGTCCGCGGGACGGCGCTCGAGGTGCCGCGCGCGGAGCTGCCCGAGCCGGAGGAGGACTCGTACTACGTCTTCCAGCTCGTCGGCTTGCGCGTCGAGGAGGAAGGTGGTGCCGAGCTCGGCGGCGTCGCCGACGTCGTGCCCGGGAGCGCCAACGACGTCCTCGAGCTCGACAGCGGACTCCTGCTCCCGCTCGTCGAGGAGTGCGTCCGGCAGGTCGACCTCGAGCGAGGTCGAATCGTCGTCGCACCGGGCTTCTCGGACCCGGTCTGACCGCCCGCCGGTAACCTCAGCCAGCCTGTGCAGCTCGACGTCTTCACCCTCATTCCGCACGCCTTCGCGTGGCTGACGGAGCACCGCCCGGTCGCGTCCGTGCTCGGCGGCGAGCTCGACCTGCGCCTGTTCAGCTACCGCGACACGTCACCGCTCCGCGCGCGGCAGGTGGACGACGAGCCGTACGGCGGCGGCGCAGGAATGGTGCTGCGGGTGGACGTCGTCGCGGCCGCGCTCGACGCCGTCTACGGCGGGCGCCCCGAGCACCGCGTCGTCGCGCTCAGCCCGCAGGGACGCCAGCTCGACCAGCCGCTCGTCGAGGAGCTCGCGGCCGAGCAGCGGCTGACGCTGCTGTCGGCGCGCTTCGAGGGATTCGACGAACGGGTCGTCGAGCACCTCGCGACCGACGCCGTGTCGATCGGGCCGTACGTCCTCTCCGGCGGCGAGCTGCCGGCGATGGTGGTCGTCGACGCGATCGCGCGGCGCCTCCCGGGGGCTCTCGGCGACGAGGAATCGGGGATCAACGAGAGCTTCTCGGACGCGCTCGAGGGCGGGCTCGAGTACCCGCACTACACGCGTCCGGCCGCGTTCCGCGGGTGGGGAGTGCCGGACGTCCTGCTCTCCGGCGACCATGCCCGCATCGACGCGTGGAGGCGCGAGCAGAGCCGCCTGAGATCGGTCCGCGCGTGAGGAACCCGGTCGACCGGCTGACCGTGGGCCTCCCGCACCCCTGGCGCGTCGCCATCGACTGGCTCGTGACGATCGTCGGCGCGATCGCGATCGTCCTCGCCGTCAAGGCGTGGGTCGTCAACCCGTACCGGATCCCGTCCTCGTCGATGGAGACGACGCTGCACTGCGCGCGGCCCGGCAGCGACTGCCTCGCGCGCTTCTCCGACCGCGTGCTCGCGAACCGCGTCATCTACCGTTTCAGCGAACCGGAGCGCGGCGACATCATCGTCTTCGAGACGCCGCCGCAGGCGGTCGCGCGCTGCGGCGCGGGGGGGACGTTCGTGAAGCGCGTGATCGTGCTCCCGGGCGAGCGGTGGCGGATGGAGAACGGCGTCGTGTACGTCGACGGAAAGCGCCTGCCCGAGCCGTACATCCAGACCGCGCGCCGCGGGACGGACACGCGCTCCGAGGAGAAGGTCCCGTCGAACGCGTACGTGATGATGGGCGACAACCGGAACATGTCGTGCGACTCCCGCGCGTGGGGTCCCGTCCCGCGCCAGAACCTGATCGGCGAGGTCTTCGCCGTCTACTGGCCTCCGAACCGGCTCGCGCTGCGCTAGCCGTCGCGGTGCTCGCTGCTACGATGCCGCTCGCCCTGCCCCGCGCGGGCTCCTCGCTATGAGCAACGTGATCGAAACCCTCGAGCGGCGCCAACTGCGCGCGGACGTGCCGAAGTTCAAGGCCGGTGACACCGTGCGCGTCCACTTCCAGGTGATCGAGGGCCAGCGCCGCCGCGTGCAGGTGTTCGAGGGCATCGTCATCAAGCGGCAGGGCGCGGGCGCGCGGGAGACGTTCACCGTGCGCAAGCACTCCTTCGGCGTCGGCGTCGAGCGGACGTTCCCGCTGCACTCGCCGAAGATCGAGAAGATCGACGTCGCCGCGATCGGCGACGTCAACCGCGCGAAGCTGTACTACCTGCGCGAGAAGGTGGGCAAGAAGGCCCGCGTGCGCGAGAAGCAGCAGCGGCCGGGCGCGGCGGCCGCCGTCGTCTCCGCGAAGACGGTTCCGGCGACGGAGGACGCGCCCGCCGCGACCGAGCCGGCCGACGTCGAGCAGCAGCAGGGCGCGTAACGCCCGCGCGCGAGACGGCGCGACCCCGACACCTCCGCGTCACGCTCGTCGCCGCCGCCGGCGCTATTCTCGCGCGGGTGCGCCGCACGGGCCGCAAGCTCCTCGAGTTCGACCGCCGCCTCGGCGCGCGGTTCGTCGCGGGAGCCGACGAAGCGGGGCGTGGCTCGCTCGCCGGGCCGCTCGTCGTCGCGGGCGTGCTGCTCGACTACGCGTGCCTGCGCGACCACCGCGTCCGACCGCTCGCGTACCTGAACGACTCGAAGCAGTGCTCGGAGGACCGACGCGAGGAGCTCTTCCGCGCCGTCCTCGGCTGCGCCGACTGCGTCATCGTCCGCGTGATCCCGCCGACGGAGATCGACCGGAACGGCCTGCACCGCTCGAACCTCGCCGCGCTGCGCGCGGCGCTCCACGAACTCGCACCGCCTGCGGAGGCGTGCCTCGTCGACGGGTTCCGGCTCGGGCCGAGCGCGCCGGAGCACCAGGCCGTCGTCGACGGCGACGAGAAGAGCGCCGCGATCGCCGCCGCGTCGATCGTCGCGAAGGTGACGCGCGACCGCTACATGCGTCGTGCCGACGCCCTCTATCCGGCGTTCGGCTTCTCGTCGCACGTCGGCTACATCACCCCGCGGCACTCGGCCGCCGTGCGCGAGCGAGGCCCGAGCGAGATCCACCGCCGCTCGTTCCAGGCTCTTTGTTACCAGTGAACGCGGCGGAGCGGCGGGCGGTGCTCCACTACCGCCTGCGCGGCTATCGGATCCTGGCCACGAACGAGTGGGTGGCCGGGAACGAGCTCGACGTCGTCGCGCGCCGCGGCTGCCGGCTCGTCTTCTGCGAGGTCAAGAGCAAGAGCGGAGACGGGTTCGGCGACCCGCTCGAGATGGTGACGCCGGAGAAGCAGCGGCGTGTCCGCCGTGCGGCGGAGGCTTGGCTCGCGCGGCATCCGGAGCTCGGCGACCTCGAGGTCAGCTTCGAGGTCGTCGCTGCTCGCGGCAGCCGGCTCGAGCGGCTGCGCACTGCTTTCTAGCGGCGCGGGCGCGCGCGGCGAGGAGACGCGATGCCGCCGTAGAAGTCGCTCGGTCCGTGGCTCCGACGCAGGACGCGCTCTACGCACGCCTCGACCTCGAGCTCTCCTGGTCCGAGCGCGCGCTCCCGCAGCGCGAGCGCACGAAGCACGTGCACGGCCTCCACCCATACCTCGGGAAGTTCATTCCGCAGCTCGTCGAGACACTCGTGCGCCGCTACCTCCGCGCCGGGCAGCACGTGCTCGACCCGTTCGCGGGCTCGGGCACGACGCTCGTCCAGGCGCTCGAGAGCGGCCTGGACGCGACGGGAGCGGACGTCGCGGCCTTCAACTGCCTGCTGATGCGCGTGAAGACGCAGCGCCACAACCTCTTCGTCCTCGAGCGCGAGCTGCGCGACGCGTGTGCTCGCATCGACGACGGCTACGCCGGCGCCGTCCCCGACTACGCCCGTCGGTGGGTCGCGCCGCGCGCTGCTCGCGAGCTCCTCGGCTTCCGCGCGCTGATCCACGACTACGGGTCCGCCGACGTGCTACGCGTCGTGCTCGCGCGTGCCGCGCGCTCGGCGCGCCTGACGACCCACTTCGACCTCGACTTCCCGCGCGCGCCGCAGCTCGAGCCGTACTGGTGCCACAAGCACCGGCGCGAGTGCCGTCCGGTCGAGCGCGCGGAGCACTTCCTGCGCCGCTACGCGCTCGACACGCTCGCGCGGATCAAGGAGTTCCAGCGCGTCCGTGCGCGCGGGCGCGAGGCGTATGTGCACCACGGCGACTCGCGCGAGCTCGACTTCGGCCGGCGTTTCGACGGAATCGTCACCTCACCGCCGTACCCGGGGCTGATCGACTACCACGAGCAGCACCGGTACGCGTACGAGCTGCTCGGCCTCGACGAGCTGCGGGAGCTGGAGGTCGGCAGCGCGTGGCGAGGCACGGGCAAGGCTGCGCTCGCCGCGTACTCCGATGCGATCGCGGAGGCGCTCGCGAATGCAGCGGCGCAGCTCCGGCCCGGGGCGCCCGTGGTGATCGTCGTCAACGACCGCCGCGACCTCTACCCGGACATCCTCGACTCGGCTGGTCTTCGCTTGGAGCACCGGCTTCGACGCCATGTCAATCGTCGCACGGGCCGGCGCGCCGGCGAGTTCTTCGAGGACGTGTTGGTCGCTAGAGCAAGTTGAGCGTGTCGAGGCCGAGGTAGCCGACCTCGACGTCGGTGAGGCGTCCGCCGCGCAAGTGCGCGCGAAAGTCCCGCAGGGAGAGAAGCACGACGTCGCCGTGCTCTGTGGCTGTCTGGTCCGGATCGCGGACGCGGCGGCAGTCCGTCGCGATGCACGCGTGCTTCGTGCGGGTGGAGTACGCGCAGTCGACCACGTTGCTCACGACCCGGACGTCGCCGACGAACCCGGTCTCCTCGAGTAGCTCACGCGCGGCCGCCGCCGCGGGATCCTCGCCGTCGTCGACGAGTCCGCCTGGAAGCTCGAGAAGTACCTGCTCAGTCCCGACGCGGAACTCGCGGACGAGCACGACCTCGAGCTCCGGAGTCAGCGGGAGCGTCGCGGCCACCTGCCCCTCCGCCTTCACCTCGAAGTCGTGCGTTTGCCCGTTCGGCACCTCGAACGTCTTCGTTACGAGCCGGATGTGCGCGCCGTCGAAGAGCCGCTCCTCCGAAAGCTTGCGCCACGAGTCGCCCACGGACGTAGTCTTACGCTTCCGGCGCAGTCGCGTCACACGTCTGCGACTGAGCCGCCCGTAGCGTCGGATGCGTGCTCGCGCGCGCCGTGACCCATGCTGTGGTCGGGCTCGACGCGTGCCGCGTCGAGGTCGAGGCGCACCTCCAGGGGCAGGTGCCCGCGTTCGCGATCGTCGGACTGGCCGACCGCGCGTGCCAGGAGGCGAAGGAGCGGGTCAAGAGCGGAATCAAGTCCGCGGAGTGCGAGTGGCCGCAGCGCCGGATCATCGTGAACCTCGCGCCCGCCGGGCTGCGCAAGGAGGGGTCGGGATTCGACCTCCCGATCGCGCTCGCGATCCTGTCCGCGTCGCGCCAGGTGCCGCCGGATCAGGTGCGGGCGCACGCGGCGCTCGGCGAGCTCGCGCTCGACGGGCGGGTGCGGCCGGTACGCGGCGCGCTCGCGGTCGCCGAGGGCGCGCGCCGCTCCGGGCTCGACCGGATCGTCTGCGCTGCCGAGTCGGCGGCAGAGGTGGAGCTCGCCGGTGTCGTGCCCGTGCCGGTGCGCCACCTCGCGGAGGCGGTGGCCTACCTGCGCGGCGAGATCGCGGCGCCGGAGCGGCACGAAGAACGGGAGCCGGAGCGCCCGGCCGCCGCCCCGGACCTGAGCGACGTCCGCGGTCAGGAACGGGGCCGGCGCGCGCTCGAGATCGCGGCCGCGGGTGGGCACAACCTCCTCCTCGCCGGGCCTCCGGGGACGGGGAAGACGATGCTCGCGCGACGTCTGCCCGGGATCCTGCCGCCGCTGATGCGCGACGAGATCGTCGAGGTCACGCGCATCCACTCGGTCGCGGGGCTCCTGTCCGCGCGCTGCCCGCTCGTCACGACGCCGCCCTTCCGCGCGCCGCACCACAGCGCGTCGATGGCGGCGATCGTCGGCGGTGGCCCCGGCCCGCGTCCGGGCGAGGCGAGCCTCGCGCATCGCGGCGTGCTCCTGCTCGACGAGCTGCCGGAGTTCCAGCGGCCCGCCCTCGAGGCGCTCCGCCAGCCGATCGAGGACGGCGCGATCAGCGTTGCCCGCGCGGCCGGCCACGCGATCTTTCCCGCGCGATTCCAACTGGTCGGCACGATGAACCTGTGCCCCTGTGGCGGGCGTGGCGATGCGGGTGCCGAGTGCTCCTGCTCGCCGCAGCGGCTCGCGGCCTTCCGCGACAAGTTGTCGCGGGCGTTGATCGACCGCTTCGACCTCGTCGTGACGGTGCCGCGTGCGCGTGCGCACGAGCTGGCGGCGCCTGCGGCGGAAGCTTCCGAGGCCGTGCGCGAGCGCGTGATCGCTGCGCGGGAGCGCCTCCGCGAAGGCAGCCTCGCGCGCACGACGGAGGCGTCGGAGCTGCTCGACCGTGCGGTGGAGCGGCTGCCGCTCTCCACGACGGAGGCGTCGGAGCTGCTCGACCGTGCGGTGGAGCGGCTGCCGCTCTCCGGTCGCGGGCGTGCGCGCGTCGCACGCGTTGCGAGGACGGCTGCGGCTCTGGCGGGTGCCGATCGCGTGTTGCCGGAGCACGTCGCGGAGGCCCTGTCGTACCGATCGCCAAGCGAGCTGCGGGCCCCGTGAACGAGCTCGCGATCGCCGCGTTCGCAGCCGAAACGGGCTCGCATCTGCTCAGTGCGCCGCCGACGCAGCGCTTCGCCGCGTTCGTGCGCACCTTCGACCAGCGGGCGTACGCGGCGCGCCTCGAGGAGCGCGGGCTGCGGTGGCTGCCGCGCTCGGACGCGGCGTTCCCGCCGCTCCTGCGGTCCATCCACGACCCGCCGCCCGGGCTCTTCCTCCGTGGGTCCGGCGAACCCGGCACGCTCGCTGCGCCAGCGGTCGCGATCGTCGGAGCGCGCGCGTGCTCGGCGTACGGCGCGCACGTCGCCCGCGTCTGCGCGCGCGAGCTCGCGCAGGCCGGGCTCGTCGTCGTGAGCGGCCTGGCCCGTGGCGTCGACGGCGAGGCGCACCGCGGCGCGCTCGACGTCGGCGGCACGACGGTGGCGGTACTCGGGTGCGGCATCGACCGCGACTACCCGGCGTCGAACCGGGAATTGGCGCGGCGGATCGCCGAGGCCGGCCTGATCGTCTCCGAGTACGCGCCCGGGGTCGAACCGGCGCCGTGGCGATTCCCGGCACGGAACCGGATCGTCGCGGGTCTCGCGGCGGCGGTCGTCGTGGTCGAGGCGCGTGAGGCGAGCGGCGCGTTGATCACCGCCGACCTCGCGCTGGAGGAAGGGCGAGACGTCTTCGCCGTGCCCGGCGAGATCACGTCGGCCCTCTCGGCCGGCTGCAACGCGCTGCTGCGCCTGGGCGCGATTCCGCTGACGTCGCCTGCGGACGTGCTCGAGCACTTCGGGCTCGCAGCGACCGCGCGTCCGGACGTTCCGGTGACGCCGTACGCCGCCTCCGTCCTCGCCGCGCTCCGCGAAGCGGCCGCGACCGGGGACGAGCTCGCGCGCCGGACGGAGCTGGAGGCGGCGACGCTCGCGGCGGCACTCACCGAGCTCGAGCTGGCGGGGCTCGTGATCGAGGCGGAAGGCGTGTATCGAGCGCAGTAGCATCGACGCGTGAGCGAGCCGTATTGGCTGGAGGAGCCGGCGCCGCCGCTGCCGCGCGTGGCGCTCAAGGCCGAGCCGGACGCGTGCGTCGTCGGCGGCGGCGTCACGGGGTGCGCATGCGCGCTCAGGCTTGCCGAGGCCGGGTTGCGCGTTCGCCTGTACGAAGCGCGCCGCGTCGCGAGCGGCGCGAGCGGCCGCAACGGCGGGTTCGCGCTCCGCGGCGGCGCGATGAGCTACGACCGTGCGCGCGAGCAGCTCGGCGCGGAACGCGCGCGGTCGCTCTGGATGCTGACGGAGCGCGCGCTCGACCGGATGGAGGAGCTCGCGGGTGACGCGTTCCGCCGCAGCGGAAGCTTGAAGCTCGCGGTCGACGCGGACGAGGGGGTGGAGCTCGAGGCGGAGCGGGACGCGCTCCGCGCCGACGGCTTCCGCGTCGAGTGGCGCGATGCGCCGCTTCCGCGCTTCGCGGCGGGCATCTTCCATCCGCGCGACGGGACGCTCCAGCCGGCGCGGTGGGTGCGACGACTCGCGCTGCGCGCCGTAGAGGCGGGCGTCGAGATCCGCGAGCACGAGCGCGTCGGCTCGCTCGCGGATCTGGACGCGGAGCAGGTCGTCGTCGCGACCGACGGCTACACCGGCGGGCTGCTGCCCTCGCTCGAACGGGTTGTCCGCCCGACGCGCGGCCAGGTCCTCGTCACCGAGCCGCTGCCACTACGGCTCTTCGCGTACCCGCACTACGCGCGGCGGGGGTACGACTACTGGCAGCAGACGGACGACCTACGGCTCGTGATCGGCGGCCGCCGCGACGTCAGCGTCGAGCTCGAGTACACCGCCGAGGAGGGGACGACGCGCGCCGTCCAGGATGCAATCGAGGCGATGGTGCGCGAGCTCCTCGGCTACGCGCCGCGCGTCACCCATCGCTGGTCGGGCCTCTGGGGGTCGACGCCGGACGGCTTGCCGATCGCCGGCCGCCTGGACGGCGATCCGCGCGTCTGGGTCGCCTACGGCTACTCGGGGCACGGCAACGTCCTCGGCCTGGCGTGCGGCGAGCTCGTCGCGGACGCGATCCTGGGACGTCCGGCGCCGGCGCTCGCGCTCTTCGACCCGGCGCGACCCCTAAAGGTCGAAGCGCGCGACGTGCTCGTCTAGCTCGTCCAGCCGCTCGAGCGCAGCGAGCGCGATCGCGAGATCCTGGATCGCGAGACCCGTCGAGTCGAAGACGGTGGCCTCGTCGGGCGACGTGCGCCCCTCCGCCTCGCCGGCCAGCACCGCGCCGAGCTCCGTCACCTGCTCGCGCGAGAGCCGACCGGCCGCGACCGCGTGCACGAGGTCGCCGTTGTGGCTCGCCTGCTCCCAGTCGTCGCAGAACACGCGCACGCGGACGAGCTCGTCGACGGCGATCTCGGCCTTCCCGGGCCCGTCCGCTCCCATCAGGCTCGCGTGCTGCCCCGGCTTCAGCGCCCCCTCGGCGAGCAATACCTCTCTGCCGGGTGTGACGGTGACGACCAGATCCGCCGCGAGCGCCGTCTCACGGTCGGGCGCGACTTCGGCACGCAGCTCTTCGGCGACGCCGCGCGCCCGCTGCTCGTCGACGTCCCACACGAGCGGCCTGCGCCCGAGCGCGGCGAACGTCCTGGCCGCGGCGCGGCCGTTCACGCCTGCGCCGATGACCGCGGCCGTCTCGGCGTCGGCGCGCCTGAGCGTCTCCGCCGCGAGGACCGCCGCCGCCCCCGTGCGGAGCGCTGTGACCGCTCCCGCGTCGAGTACCGCACGCAGCGAGCCGTTCGACGCGTCCGAGAGCAGCACGAGCCCGCTGACGGTCGGGAGGCCGCGCGCGGGGTTGCCCGGGAAGGACGTGACCCACTTGAGCAGCGCGTGTCCGGCGCCGAGCGCCGGCATCGCGCGGAAGTCTCCCGCCGGATACGCCGGGACGTACACCTTCGGCGGCATCGTCCACTCGCCGCGCGCATACGAGACGAACGCCTCGCGCACCGCCTCGACCGCGCGCTCCGGCGAGACGGCCTGCTCGACGTGCCGCGCGCTGAGGAAGGGAACGCTGATCGCTCAACCCTAGTGGCACGAACTCGACACGCTCTCGTTCGCCACGCGTCGGGACTTCCCGAATATGCTCGCAGCGGGTGGTGGGCCACTCGTGGCCCGTCCCGGAGAGGCGCGCCCAAGAAGCTCTAACGAAACGAAGGACGGGCCGCCGTCGCGCGCTCGCCGGCGCGATGCTGCGTCCTCAGTCGCGCCAATAGCGCTGCTATTGCCGCTCCCTGCGTCCTTGCCTCGCACTCGGCGATCACGCGCCGTCGACGCGTCATCATTCCGTTAGAGCTTCTTAAGCGGACTTGACCGCGCCGATCAGGGCCATCAGCGACTCCTTCGCGTCGCCGAAGAGCATCGTCGTCTTCGAGTGCGTGTAGAGCTCGTTGTCGATCCCGGCGAACCCGGGGTTCATGCTCCGCTTGAGGACGACGACGTTCTCCGCGCGGTCGACGTCGAGGATCGGCATCCCGTAGATCGGGCTCCCGGGGCTGTTCCGCGCAGCCGGGTTGGTGACGTCGTTCGCGCCGATGACGAGCGCGACGTCGGTGCGCGGGAACTCCGGGTTGATCTGCTCCATCTCGTAGAGTTGCGGGTACGGCACGTTCGCCTCGGCGAGCAGCACGTTCATGTGCCCTGGCATCCGTCCCGCAACCGGATGGATGGCGTAGCGGACGTCGACGCCGCGCTCCTCGAGCAGGTCGGCGAGCGCGCGCACGTCGTGCTGGGCCTGCGCCACCGCGAGCCCGTAGCCGGGGACGATCACCACCCGCCGCGCGTACGCGAGCATGATCGCCACGTCGTCGGCGCTCGCGGAGCGGACGGTGCCGCCGTCGCCCGCGGCCGCGGCGGCGGCTGCGCCGGCCCCGCTCTGGACGGTGCCGAACGCGCCGAAGAGGACGTTGGTCAGCGAGCGGTTCATCGCCCGCCCCATCAGCATCGTGAGCAGCGTGCCGGACGCGCCCACGAGCGCACCGCTCACGATCAGGACGTTGTTGTGCAGGACGAACCCGGTCGCGGCGGCCGCGAGGCCGGTGAACGCGTTCAGGAGCGAGATCACGACGGGCATGTCCGCGCCGCCGATGGGAAGCACGAAGAGGACGCCGAAGGCGAGCGCCGCGACGAGGACGCCCGTGAGCAGCCACTCCTCCTGCGGCCCGGCGACGATCGCGAGGGCGAGCGCTGCCGCACCCGCGAGGAGGAGGCCGTTCACGATCTGCTGGCCGCGGTAGAGGATGGGGCGCCCGCTGACCAGCTCCTGCAGCTTCGCGAACGCGACGAGGCTGCCCGCGAAGGACACGGAGCCGATCAGCGCGGAGAGGAGGATCGCGACGGTCTCCTCGACGCCGATCCGCCCCGGCTCGGGCCCGAGGTTGTGGAACTCGGCGAGCGCGATCAACGCGGCCGCTCCACCGCCGACGCCGTTGAACAGCGCGACCATCTGCGGCATCGCCGTCATCTTCACGAGCCGCGCTGACACGGCTCCGACCACGGCTCCCACGGCCATCGCGACGAGGATCGGCGCGTAATGGTCGACGCGGTCCTGCGCGAGCGTGACGGCGATCGCGAGCAGCATTCCCGCCGCTCCGACGACGTTTCCCAAGCGCGCGGTCCGCGGCGACGAGAGGAAGCGGAGCGCGACGACGAAGGCGACGATCGTCACCAGGTAGAGGAGGTTGGTCGCGGTCTCGCTCACTCC
The DNA here is from genome assembly GCA_030446625.1 of Gaiellaceae bacterium. Lineage (GTDB taxonomy): Bacteria > Actinomycetota > Thermoleophilia > Gaiellales > Gaiellaceae > JAUJMY01. Next base: position 52,879 of record JAUJMY010000012.1, on the reverse strand, counting down.
GGCCGCGGAGGCTGGCGCTTCTTGAACATCTCCAGCATCCGGTCCGTGACGACGAACCCGCCGACGACGTTCGCGGTCGCGAGCGCGACGGCCGCGAACCCGACGACCTGCGTCAGCGTGTCGGCGTCCTTGCGGCCGGCGACGAGGATCGCGCCGACGATGACGATCCCGTGGATCGCGTTCGTGCCCGACATGAGCGGCGTGTGCAGCATCGTCGGCACCTTCGAGATCACCTCGAAGCCGAGGAAGATCGCGAGCACGAGGATCGTCAGCTCGAGGACGAGCGAGGTGTTCACGATGTCGCTGCGACGCGGCCGCGGGTGACGCACGCACCCGCCGTGATCTCGTCCGCGAAGTCCAGGCTCAGCTCGCCGTCGGCGATGAGGTGCCCCAGGAGCGCGCTGACGTTCCGCGAGAGGAGCTGGCTCGCGTGCAGCGGCATCGTGCTCGGGAGGTTCGTCGGCCCGAGGATCGTGACGCCGTGGCGCACGACCTCGGCATCCCGCTCGGTGAGCTCGCAGTTTCCGCCAGCCTCCGCGGCGAGGTCGACGATCACCGATCCTGCGCGCATGGACGCGACGGCGTCGGCCGTGATCAGCTTCGGCGCAGGCCGTCCGGGCACGAGCGCGGTGGTCACGACGACGTCGTTGTCGCCGATCGCTCGTGTCAGCGCCTCCTGCTGCAGGCGCCGCTGCTCGTCCGTGAGGTCCGCCGCGTAGCCGCCGGCGGTCTCCTCGCCCTGCACGCCGAGCTCGAGGAACGTGGCCCCAAGGCTCTCCACCTGCTCCTTGACGACCGGGCGCGTGTCGAACGCCGAGACGACGGCGCCGAGCCGCCGCGCGGTCGCGATCGCCTGGAGCCCGGCCACGCCCGCGCCGAGCACGAGGACCCTCGCCGGAGCGACGGTTCCCGCCGCCGTCATCAGCATCGGGAAGAACTTGGGCAGCCGCTCCGCCGCGAGCAGCACCGCCTTGTAGCCGGCGACGGTGCTCTGGGAGGAGAGCGCGTCCATCGCCTGGGCCCGCGTGATGCGGGGGATCGCCTCGAGTGCGAAGGCGGTCACGCCCTGCGCGGCGAGCCGCGCGACGCCGTCCGGGTCGGTCAGCGGTTGCAGGAACCCGACGAGCACCGTCCCCTCGCGCAGCGCCGCGACCTCCTTCGGGGAGGGCTTCTGGACCTTCACGAGCACGTCGGCGCCGGCGGCGACCGCGTCGAATCCGTCGACGAGCGTCGCACCCGCGGCGACGTACGCCTCGTCCCCGAGCATGGACGCGCCACCCGCGCCACGCTCGACGAGCACGTCGACACCCGCGCGCGCCACGCGCTCCACGCCGTCGGGGACGAGCGCGACCCGGCGCTCGCCGGCGGCTGACTCGCGCGCCAGGCCTACCCTCACGCGCGGAACTCTAGATCGGGCGCGGCGGGCAGGCAGGGAAGCGCGCAGGTGCCTGGAACAAGCCCACGTGCTGGCCGCGCTGTCCCAGGCGATCGAGGCGCGCGACCCGTACACGCGGGGCCACTCCGCCCGTGTGACCGCGCTCGCCGACGCCGTCGCACGTCGGCTTGGCTGGCGCGACGAGCGGCTCGCGGCGCTCCAGATCGGCGGCGCGCTGCACGATGTCGGCAAGCTGACGATCGCGAGACGCGTCCTGCGGAAGCCCGGGCCGCTCGACGCGGACGAGCGCGTGCAGATCGAGGCGCATCCCGCGGCGGGCGCAAAGCTCATCGAGAGCATCGGCTCCGTGCGGCCTGCGCTCCCGTACGTGCTCTTTCACCACGAGCGCTGGGACGGGCTCGGGTACCCGACGCGCCGCTCCGGCTCCACGATCCCGATCGAGGCGCGTCTGCTCGCGATCGCGGACGCGTACGACGCGATGACCTCCACGCGGCCCTACCGGTCGACGCTCTCGGCAGAGCGCGCGCTCGCCGAGTTGGGCCGGTGCGCGGGCACGCAGTTCGACCCGGCGCTCGTCGCGATCTTCCTCGAGGTCTGGAGCGTCGGCGGCGTCGTCGCAGCGTCCTAGCGGCGCCCGTCGAACCGATCGCGCGCGTCGTGCGAATACCCGCTGTCGGCGGGGCGCAGCACCTTCCAACCCAGACGCCGCCGACAAGGGGGAAGTAGATGTCGGAGCAGATCACCTGGGGCGAGATCGACCGGGACGGCGCCCTTCAAGAGGCCGTGGCAGAGGTTGCCGGCGACAGCCGGGCGGAGTTCCTCCGCAAGGCCGCGTTGGGCGGCGGCGCGATCGTCGGCGGCGGCGCGCTGCTCGGCGCGTTCCCCGCGATCGCGAGCGCACAGGTCGCCGCGAGCGACATCGCGATCCTGAACTTCGCGCTGACGCTCGAGGAGCTCGAGGCTGCGTTCTACACCGAGACGACCCGGAAGGGTCGCGTCCTGGGGAAGCCCGGCACGTTCTCGCGCGTCGTCGGCGCGCACGAGCGGGCACACGTCGCGTTCCTGAGGAAGGCGCTCGGTGCGAAGGCGATCAAGAAGCCGAGGTTCAACTTCAAGAACACGACGACGGACGTGAACGCGTTCGTCGCGACGGCGCAGACGCTCGAGGACACCGGCGTGTCGGCGTACCTCGGTCAGGCGCCGCTGATCAAGAGCAAGAAGATCCTCGCCGCTGCGGGTTCCATCGCCACGGTCGAGGGTCGTCACGCCGCCTGGATCCGCGAGATCCGCGGCAACAGCAAGGCTCCGCTGCCGGCGCCGCGCGCCTTCGACGCGCCGCGCAGCAAGGCACAGATCCTCGCCGCGGTCAAGGGCACCGGCTTCATCGTCGGGTAAGCGCCCGAACCTGCTACGCAGCTTCGGGCGGTAAATGGTCCACAGCCCGAGCAGCCGGCAAAGCCGGCTGCTCGGGCTCTTTCAGTTTGTTGCGTCAGCACAGCGGAGTGCGGCGGCCGCGTGAGCTGGCGCTCAGGCGGCCTGGGAGCAGGGTCCGCACGCCTTCCAGGGTCCACAGCTCCGGGAGTGCAGCGCACTCCCGGAGCTCTCCATGAAGAGCAGCAGGAGTGCAACGCAAGGCACTCCTGCTGCTGTGGACCTCAGAAAAGGGCAGCTCGTCTTGCTCCGAGGCCGACCTGGCCGCCAGCGGCCACGCGGCCGCCGCACCCTCTGTGCTAACGCAACAAAGTGAAGAAGCGCGAGGTGGTGGCTTTGCCGCCGCCTCGCGCTGTGACCTCTTTCGCCGCGGGAGTCGCGTCAGCGACTTCGCGGCTAAAGCGACGCCCAGACCTCGAGCTTCGTGCGCGTGCGGCGGATGACCTCGTCGGCGAACTCCGTCGTGCCGGCGTGGCCGCCGAGGTCGGCGGTGCGGATCCCCTCGGCGACCGCTTCGAGGCATGCCTCCCGGATCGCGCGGCCGGCCTGCTGCGCATCCTCGTCGCCGTAACCGAGCAACGCGGCGCCCGCGAGGATCATCGCCATCGGGTTCGCGACGTTCTTCCCCTGCAGCGCCGGCGCGGTCCCGCGAGCGACTCGGACCCCGCGATCGAGCCGAAGAGCGGGAGCACGAGGTCAGAGAGGATGTCGCCGTCGCGGTTCAGTGCCGGGATCACGAGCGGCGCACCCGTCGCCGCGACGAGGAGCGCGAACGTCGCGTCGATGAGCTGCGGCTCGTACGGGACGTGCGGGTGGCGCCCCGCGGCGGCGTCCATCTCCTCCTTCAGCATCCCCTCGTACGTCGGGCTCACGGTGTACTTCGGCCCTCCGAAGACCTTCGCGCCGGTCCGCTCCGCCTGACGGAACGCGAACTCGGCGACCGCGCGGCAGATCCTGCGCTCGATGCGCTCCGTCCGGAACGCGACCTCGTCCTCGCCCTCCCCCTCGCGCCACTCCTCCGCGCCGTACGCGTCTCCGACCGCCATGCGCACGACGGAGATCGGCGAATGGACGCCGCCGAATGGGACGACGCCCGGGATCCGGCGCCCCGTCCGCACGATCACGCGGCCGGCGATCTCCTCCCGCAGGATCCGGTTCGGCGAGCCGACGTCGCCGCGGGTCTCCGGGGTCACCGTCGCCGCCTTCAGCCCGAGGCCGTGCTCGCGGATCGCGGCCGCCGCCTCGTGGACGACCTCGTTCCGCGTCTGCCGTCGTCGCTCCAGAGAGAGGTCGTAGCGCGGGAATGCGAGCTCGATCCCGATCACGTCGGGCGCGAGTACGCGCAGCGCCTCCTCGAGCAGCTCCTGCCCCGTCTGGTCACCCTCGAGGACGACGACCGTGCGCGTGTCCATCGGACGATTCTAGAGCGGGATTCGCCGCCGCTTGCCGCGGTTACATCACACGCATGTCACGCAGGGGCGGCTGGCGACGCGCGGGTTCGAAAGGGCGTTTCCGCTACGTCGATGCGCGCGGAAATCGTATCACCGACCCCGTGAAGCTCGCGCGCATCGACTCCCTCGTGATCCCGCCGGCGTGGCGCGACGTCTGGATCTCACCGCGGGCGAACGCGAGCCTTCAGGCCACCGGCGTCGACGCCGCGGGGCGCAGGCAGTACCTCTACCACCCCGACTTCCGCGCGCAGCAGGAGCACGCGAAGTACGACAAGCTGATCAAGTTCGCGGAGAAGCTTCCGGATCTCCGGCTGGCGATGGCGGAGCACATGGAGCTCGAGGCGCTCGACCGCGAGCGCGTGAGCGCCGTCGCAGTGCGCCTGATCAACGTCGGTTGGTTCCGCGTCGGATCCGACCGGTACGCGAAGGAGTCGAAGACGTTCGGAGTGACGACGCTGACGAAGCGACACGTGCAGGTGCGCGGCAAGCGCGTGCACCTGGAGTACCCCGGGAAGCACAAGGTCTGGGTTCGAACGACGCTCGTCGACGACGAGCTCGCCGGCGCGATGAAGGAGCTGTTGGCACTACCCGGCGGGAGACGGATCTTCCGGTACCGCAGCGACGGCGCGATCTACAACCTGACGGGCGCGCGGCTGAACGAGTACATCCATACGTACCTCGGCGACGAGTTCACGGCGAAGGACTTCCGGACGTGGGGCGGGACGCTGCTCGCAGCCGTCTATCTCGCGGAGCGCGGGGTCGCGGAGACGCAGACCGAAGCGAAGCGCGCCGTCGCCGCCGTGATGCGGCGCGTCGCCGAGCAGCTCGGGAACACTGCCGCGGTGACGCGCGCCTCGTACGTCAGCCCCGCCGTCGTCGAGCAGTACCTCGACGGCAGAACGATCGACGACTTCCGGCCGCGACATTTACGCGTCGTCGGAGCGCGCGACGTCGATCTCGATCGAGAAGAGCAGGCCATACTGAGCCTGCTGCGCTCGTGGCGAATTCGCCGTACGCGCGCAGCCGCGTGATTGCGTCGTGCATTTAGAGTACGATCTCGCGTCCCGAATCGAACTCGAGGAGGAAAGAGTGGCTCGTAAGACCGTGTTGGTGTCCGACATCTCCGGCAACGAGATTCCCGACGGAAAGGGTGCGACCATCCGGATCACGTTTCGCGACGCGCGAAAGGGCGTCCGCGAGCTCGACGTGACGGACGAGGAGGCGGATCGCATGGGCGGGCGGAGCGTCGCGCGGCGCGGGCGGCGCCCGAAGAGCTCGAGCTGACCCGAGGGCGGGAGATCCCGCCCGCTGTTTTTCACGCTCTTTCCCGTATTCCGCGCGAGGCGCGTAAGGGGAGCCGTCCAGGCGTCGGACTACCATTGACCGATGGGTCTGACGCTCCTCGCCGGGCCGGCGAACGCGGGCAAGGTCGCCCTGCTCCTCGACCGCTACCTCGCCGCGCTCGAGCGCGAGCCGGTGCTCATCGTGCCGAACCGGTCGGACGTCGACCGCGTGGAGCGCGACCTCCTGCGGCGCTCGCCGGCTCTGATCGGCGGCTCGATCGGAACCTTCGACGACGTCTTCGCGCGCGTCGCGCGCGACGGCGGCTCCGACCGACCCGCGGTGACGGACGCGCAGCGGACGCTCGTCCTGCGGCGTGCGGTCGCTCGCGTCTCGCTGAACGGCCTCGGCGCGTCGGCTCGCTTCTCGGGCTTCGTGGACGCTCTCGGCGATGCGATCCGCGACCTCGAGGCCGGGCTCGTCGAGCCGCACGACGTCGGCGGGCACCTCGGGGAGCTGTACGCGGCGTACCGCGACGAGCTCGTCGGGCTCGAGCTGAGCGATCCCGATCTCGAGCGAGGCGCGGCTGCGCGGCGCGTCTCGAGTGAGCTCGCGGCGTGGCACGGCCAGCCGGTGTTCGCGTACGGCTTCGAGGACCTGACTGCGGCGCAGTGGCGGCTGCTCGAGGCTCTCGCCGGCCGAGCCGAGGTCACGGTGTCGCTCCCGTACGAGCCGGGCCGCCCGACGTTCGCGTCGCTGGAGCGCACCTCCAGCGACCTCGCGGCGCTGGCGCGAGGCGACGTAGAGACGCTGCCGCCGCGCTACGGCGAGTACGCGCATCCCGCGCTCGCGCACCTCGAGCGGACGCTCTTCGCCGAGGGAGGGCCGGCGCCGGCTCCGCCGCTGGACGGCGCAGTCCGGTGGCTCGAGGGGGCCGGGGCGCGGGGCACGCTCGAGCTCGTCGCTGACGAGCTGCTCGAGCTGATCCGCAGCGGAACGGAGCCCGACGCGATCGCAGTCGTCTGCCCTTCGCTCGACCGGGTGCGTGGCGCGGTCGAGACCGCATTCGGCAGCCTCGGCGTCCCGTTCGCGGTCGAAGGACGCGTCCGCCTCGGTCAGACGGCGTTCGGTAACGCGCTCCTCTCGCTCCTGCGCTTCGCGTGGGGCGAGAGCCGCCGGCGCGACCTGTACGCGTTCCTGCGCTCGCACTACTCGGGGCTCGCGCGCTCGCACGTCGACTTCCTCGAGGGGCGTCTGCGCGGTCGCGCCGTCCAGCCCGAGCGCGTCGAGGAGGAGACGCTGCGCCTGCGGGGAGCGCCGCTCGCGGCGCTGGACGGCGTGCGCGCGGCGCCCTCGCCCCTGGCCGCCGTCCGTGAGCTCGCCGCCTCGATGCTGCGCGGCGCCTACCGCCTCGACTCGCCGCCGGTCGGCGAGAGCTCGCGACTCGATCTGCGCGCCTACGAGGCGGTCGCGGAGCTCCTGCGCGAGCTCGACGGCTGGGAGGAGCTGGCGGCGCCGCTGCCACGCGAGGACCTCCTCGCTGCGCTCGAGCGCGCGAGCGTGCGCGCGGCCGGAGCAGGCGAGCCTGGGCGTGTCGCACTGGTCGACCTCCTGGGCGCGCGGACGCGGCGCTACGACGTCGTCTTCGTCCTCGGGCTCGAGGAGGGGAACCTCCCGCGCCGAGCGCCGGCGTCGCCGTTCCTCGACGACGACGAGCGGCGCGAGCTGCCGCAGGCACGGCTCGTCCTGCCCGAGGCCGTGGCGCGCGAGCGCTACCTCTTCTACACGGCATGCACGCGTGCGACGCGTCGGCTCGTGCTCGTGCGGGAAGCGGCGACCGAGGACGGGAGCCCCCGGCAGCCGAGCCCGTTCTGGGACGAGACGCGTGCGGCGTTCCCCGAGGACGACGTCGCGCGCTGGACGCGCAGGCGGCCGCTGTCCGCGCTGACGTGGCGGGTCGAGAGCGCTCCGACGGAGCGCGAGCGGCTCCGCGCGCTCGGCGTGCTCGCAGCCGACGAGCCGGATCTGGCGACGGCGCTCGCACTCGCGAACGGATGGGAGCGCCGCCTCGAGCGCGCGGTCGCGGCGTTCGACCGGCAGACGCGGCTCACGCACCCTGGCGTCCTGGACGAGCTCCGGGCGCGCACGACGTTCAGCGTCACCGACCTCGAGCGCTTCGCGGACTGCTCGTCGATCTGGCTGATCGAGCGCCTCGTCTCGCCGCGCTCGATCGACGCCGAGGCGGACGCGATGTTGCGCGGGTCGCTCGCGCACTCGGTCCTGCACCGGTTCTTCGCCGGCCTCCCGAAGCGGCTCGGCGTCGAGCGCGTGGAGCCGGAGACGCTCGAGCGCGCGCTCGTGTTCCTGCGCGAGTGTCTCGACGAGGCGCTCGCGGGAGGCGTCCGCCTCGAGCTCACCGACGTGGAGCGGCTCGAGCTGGAGGGCGGCCTGTGGCGTGACCTCGAGGCGTTCGTGCGCACCGAGGCCGAGCTCGACTCGCCGCTCGTCCCGCGCCGCTTCGAGGTCTCGTTCGGCTCCGACCGCTCGGCGCCCGAGCTCCAGCGGGGGCTCGATTTCGGCGACTTCACGCTCTCCGGGAAGATCGACCGGATCGACCTCGACCCGTTCAGCGCGCGCGGGATTGTCCAGGACTACAAGTCGGGCAAGAGCGCCTACTCGGCGAAGCGGATCGAGGAGGAGCTCCTGCTCCAGATCCCGCTCTACATGCTCGTGCTGCGCGACCTCGTCGGTGTCGAGCCGCTCGGCGGCGTCTACCGTGCGCTCGCGGGGAAGCGGGAGGCGCGGGGGCTGCTGCGCGCGGAGGCTCGGAAGGACGGCGTTCCCGGGTTCCAGCGCAACGACTACCTCGACGAGAACGCCTTCTGGGGGCAGGTCGCGCTTGCGGAGCAGCGTGCGCGCACGATCGTCGGGCGGATCCGCAACGGCGACGTGCGCCACGACCCGAAGGGCGGAGACTGTCCCGACTGGTGCGAGCTCTGGTCGATGTGCCGGATCAAGCGCGCGTGACCCCGGATCGGACGCCGAACCCGGAGCAGCAGGCCGCGATAGAGGCGCGCGGCGTCGTCTTCGTCTCCGCGGGGGCGGGCACGGGCAAGACGGCGGTCCTCGTCGAGCGCTTCGCGCGCGCCGTCTGCGACGAGGGCGTCGACGTGGGCTCGATCCTCGTGATCACGTACACGGACCGGGCCGCGGGCGAGCTGCGCGCGCGGATCCGCGCGCGGCTCCTCGAGCGCGGGCGTGCCGATCTCGCCCGGCAGCTCGACGACGCGTGGGTCTCGACGATCCACGGCTTCTGCCGCCGGCTCCTCCAGACGAACCCCTTCCGCGCCGGGCTCGACCCTCGCTTCCGCGTGCTCGACGAGAGCCAGGGGCGCGTCATCCGCAGCGAGGCGTTCAACGTCGCAGTGGGCGAGTTCTGCGCGGGCGGCGACGCGGAGCGGCTGCGGCTGCTCTCGACCTACGGCGCACGCGGGCTTCGTCGGATGCTGAGCGGCGGGTACGAGACTCTTCGCTCTGCCGGCCGGCCGCTCGGGCTCGAAGCCGCCGACCGGCCGCCGCTGCGGCAGCTCGTGGACGAGCTGCGCGAGGCGGCGCGCTGCCTGGCCGAGGACGAGGCGGCCGGGGAGCGTGCGCGCGAGCAGGCTGCCCGCGCCGAAGCCGCGCTGGAGCGGCGCACGGCCGCGGAGCTCCTGCTCGACCTCGGCGACCTGCGCGCCCGCGGCGAGCGCGCGGCGAGCTACGAGGAGGCGCGCAGGGCGGTCGAGCAGGGCGCGCTCGACGAGCTCGCGGCGCGCGACCGTGACCTGCTCCAGGAGCTCCTCTCGGGCTTCGACCGCGCCTACGCGCTGGCGAAGGAGCGCGAATCGGCGCTCGACTTCGAAGATCTCCAGCTCGCGGCGCGCGACCTGCTCCGGGCGGACGCGGACCTGCGCCGGCGGGAGGCGTGGCGCTTCCGCGCGATCATGGTGGACGAGTTCCAGGACACGAACCGGCTCCAGTGCGAGCTGATCGACCTCCTCGCGGCCGAAGGAACGGGCGAGCTCTTCTTCGTCGGAGACGAGTTCCAGTCCATCTACGGGTTCCGCCACGCGGACGTCGGCGTCTTCCGCGAGCGGCGCGCTGCCGCAGGCGCGGGGCTCCTCGCGCTGACGCGCAACTACCGCTCGCGGCCCGAGGTGCTCGCCGCGATCAACCACCTCTTCGCGTCCGACTTCGGCGACGAGTTCCAGCCGCTCACGGCGTCGGCGGAGTTCCCCGACCCCGTCTTCGGTACGCCGGTGGAGCTGCTCGTGACGGACAAGACGAGCTTCGCGAGCACCGGCCTCCACTGGCGCCGCGCCGAGGCGAAGCACGTCGCGCGTCGCGTGCACGAGCTCGTCGCGACGGGCGCCGCGGCCGCAGGCGAGATCGTGCTGCTCTTCGCGGCGGGAACCGACGCGGAGTGGTACGAGGAGGAGCTGCGCGCGCTCGGCATCGCGACGCACCGCGCGCTCGGCCGCGGCTACTTCGGGCAGCAGCAGGTGTACGACCTGCTCGCGTACCTCCGCCTCCTCCACAACCGCTACGACGACGAGGCGCTCGTCACCGTTCTCGCCTCGCCGCTCGTCGGCGTGTCGAACGACGCGCTCGTCCTGATCCGGCGCGCGGCGCCGAAGCGACCCCTCTTCACGGCTCTCGAGCGCGCGCTGCCGCCGGCGCTGGACGGCCGCGACGCGCAGCTCTGCCGCGCGTTCCTCCAGCGCTACGAGCGGCTCTCGCGCAGCGCCGCGCGGCTGTCCCTCGAGCGCCTGTGCGAGCAGATCGTCGCCGAGCACGACTACGACCTCGCCGTCCTCGCCCAATGGGACGGGCGCCGGCGCTACGCGAACCTCCGCAAGCTCGCCCGCCTCGCCCGTTCGTACGAGGAGCTGCGCGGGCCGGACGTCGAGGGCTTCGTGCGCTTCGTGCGCGAGCAGGAGGCGGTGGGCGCGAAGGAGCTGGAGGCGGTCGCCGAGGAGGAGGGCGCGGACGCAGTGCGGCTGATGACCATCCACGCGGCGAAGGGACTCGAGTTCAAGGTCGTGGTCGTCGCGGACGCGGGTCGCGAGCGCGCAGCCCCTGCGGCCGACGAGATCCTCGCGCTGTCGGACGGCCGCTTCGGCTTCCGCGTCGCCGATCCCGCGACCGCCACGCGGAAACCCACGTCGGGCTACAAGGAGGTGCGCGACGCCGCCGAGGCGGAGGCCGAGGCGGAGCGACGCCGCCTCTACTACGTCGCGATGACACGCGCGATCGACCGTCTGATCGTCTCGGGCTCCATCGACTTCACGCGGCAGGGCGAGGCGCGCACGCCGATCGGCTGGGTCCTCGGGCGGCTCGGCGTGGGCGAGCAGGACGTCGCGGGGGACGAGCCGGTCGAGCTCGAGCGGGACGGCGCACGGCTCATCCTCAGGATGAACCGCTTCCGCCACGAACCCGAAGAGGAGCAGGCGGTCGTCGCGCCGACCGAGGACGCGCAGCTCGCGCTGTTCGCGAACGACGGTCCGGCACAGCCGCCTTTCGCGCCCACGCTTCCGGCGCTCGAGCCGGTGCCGCTCGCGCCGCTCCACCGCGTCCGCCGGCTGTCGTACAGCGCCCTCTCGCTGTTCGAGCGCTGCTCGTATCGCTACTACGCGGAGCGCGTCGTGGGGATGCGTCCTGCGGACGCGAGCGGGCGCGTCCCCGGACAGACGGGGCTCGCCGCGACCGAGGTCGGCGACGCGGTCCACCTCCTGCTCGAGCACGTCGACCTCGCCGCGCCGCGCGCCCCCGACGCCGAGGCGCTCGCGGCCGCGGTCCGCGGCCGGTACCCGGCCGCCACCGACGAGGAGCTCGAGCGGATCGACGCGTACGTCCGCGCGTACTGCGCGTCCGAGCTTGCGGCGCGAATCGCGAAGCTTCCAGGCGCCGCGCCCGAGCGCCCATTCGCGTTCGAGCACGAGGGCGTCCTCCTGCACGGTCGCCTCGACGTGCTCCACCGCGAGAGCGGCCGCGCGCTCGTCCTCGACTACAAGACGAACACGCTTGCGGAGGACGCGCCGGAGGAGATCGTCGAGCGCGACTACCGCCTGCAGCGGCTCGTCTACGCGCTCGCCTGCTTCCGTGCCGGCGTCGAGGAGGTGGAGGTCGTCTACCACTTCCTCGAGCGGAGCGACGCCGTCGTCTCGACCGTCTTCTCGCGCGAGGATGTGCGCGCGCTCGAGGCGGAGCTGTCCGAGGCCATCGCGCGCATCCAGGCGGGTGTCTTCGCGCCGACGCCGAGTGAGTTCGTCTGCGCCGGTTGTCCCGCGCTCGACGTCGTGTGCGCCGGGCCGCGCCTCCCGGGCGTGTCCGCCGCCGCGGCTCCGGCGCTCGCTGCCGCGGGCTGATGCCGAGGAGCTACGTCGGCGAGGCGCGCCGCCGCGTCGGTCCCAGGCGGAACCGGATCGGCCCAGTGATCGAGCGGCTCGCGAACGAGCACGCCGACGCGAAGATCGCGCTGCGCTACCGGAACGACCTGGAGCTGCTCGTGGCCGTGATGCTGTCGGCGCAGACGACGGACGTGAACGTGAACCGCGTCACCGAGCGGCTGTTCGAGAAGTACCGCGGGCCGGAGGACTATCTCGCAGTGCCGGAGGACGAGCTGCAACGGGACATCTACGCGACGGGGTTCTTCCGCCAGAAGACGAAGGGTCTGCGCGGCACGATGCAGATGCTTCTCGACGACTTCGACGGGCGCGTGCCGCGCGACGTCGAGGAGCTCGTGCGCCTGCCCGGCGTCGCGCGCAAGACCGCGAACGTCGTCGCGGCGGAGCTCGGTCAGGCGCAGGGGGTCGTGGTCGACACCCACGTCCGACGCCTCTCGCAGCGGCTCGGCTTGACGCGCGAAGAGGATCCCGTTCGGATCGAGCGCGACCTCGTGAAGCTCGTGCCGCGCCCGGAGTGGGCGCGATTCCCGCACCTGCTGATCTGGCACGGCCGCCGCGTGTGCGTCGCGCGGCTGCCCCGTTGCCACGACTGCGTCGTCAACGACCTCTGCCCGGCGAGCCGTGTCTGACGCGCGTGTGCATCCGGACGCTCGCGGTTTCGACCAGTCGGCCGACGCGTACGAGCGCGGGCGGCCGACGTACCCGCGCGCTGCGGTCGACTGGCTCGCGACGCGGCTGCGGATCGGGCGCGGCTCGCGCGTGCTCGACCTCGCGGCAGGGACCGGGAAGTTCACGCGGGAGCTCGTCGCGCGCGGCGCGGACGTCGTCGCCGTCGAGCCCGCGCCGGGGATGCGCGAGCGCCTGCGGGCGGAACTGCCGGAGGTCGAGGTGCTCGACGGGACGGCCGAAGCGATCCCGCTCGCGGACGGCTCGGCCGACGCCGTGACGGTCGCTCAGGCGTTCCACTGGTTCCGGCCGGACGAGACCTTCCCGGAGCTCCACCGCGTCCTCCGCGACGGCGGCGGGCTCGGCCTGGTCTGGAACAGCCGCGACGAGCGCGATCCGATCCATGCGGAGGCCGTCGCGCTGCTCGAGCCGCTTCGAGGCGACGCGCCGTGGTGGCGGACGCTCGACGCGAGCGACCTGCTGCGGTCGAGCCCGCTCTTCCGCGGAGTCGAGAAGGCCGAGTTCCCGCATCGCCAGGAGGTCGACGCCGACGGGTTCGTGACGCGCTTCCTGTCGGTCAGCTTCGTCGCGTCCGCGGCTCCGGACGTGCGGGCTCGGGTCGAGCGCGAGCTGCGGCGTATCGCCGCTAGGCAGGACGAGCCGATCGTCCTGCCCTACGTCACCGAGACCTACGTCTGCTTCCGGGCTGGTCAGCCGACGACGGAGTAGCCGTATGGCGACGAGATCAGGTCACCGCGCTCGAAGCGCGCCGGGTCGAACAGCGAGAGGTCGAACCCGCCCCACGCGCCGTCGCAGACCCGCTCGGCGAGCGCGCTGCCGACAGCGGGCGCGAGCTTCAAGCCGTGGCCGGAGAACCCGGCGGCGACGAAGACGCCGTCGGCGCCGGGGACCGCGCCTATCGCGGGCTGCCAGTCGGGGGTCACGTCGTACGCGCCCGACCACGCGCCGCGCCAGTGCCCGGCCGCGGCCGAGGGCAGGCGCACGGCCAGCGCGCGCTCGAAGTGCCGGAGCGTCGCTGCGTCGGCACCCTCCGGGATGTGGTCGGGGTCGAGCGGACGCTCGGCGTGAGCCGGATCGAGCGTGCCGACCTCGAGGAACCCGGGCTCGGCGGGCTTGAAGTAGAACCGCTGCTCCGAGAAGTCGGCCAGCACGCGCGGCGGCGCGCCGAAGCTGCTCGGGAGCCGGAAGCGCCCGACCTCCGCTCGGGCCGTGCGGATCGGCAGCTCGTAGCCGAGCGGAGCGAGCAGCGCGGGCGACCACGGACCCGCGGCGACGACGACGGCGTCTGCATCGATCGCCCCGCCGCCGGCGAGGGCCACGTGCCCCGGTTGCACGGACGCCACGGCGGCGCGCTCGACGACCGCCGCGCCGAGCTGTCGTGCCGCGGACACGAAGCCCGCGGTCGCGAGGTACGGGTCGCAATGCCCCGCCGTCGGCTCCAGCGCGAACGCGGCGACCCCGTCGCGCGAGATTCGCGTGTCGACCGCCGTCGACGTCGGCTCGACGAGCTCGATCTGCGCGCCCACGTCCTGCGCGAGCGCGACGTTGCGCTCGAGCCCGGCACGGTTCTCGTCCGACACCGCCCAGAGGACGCCGGCGCGCACAAAGCCGCACGACGCCCCGAGCTCGCGCGCGAAGAAGTCGCGGTACAGGCGGAGGCCGTGCACGGCCATCCGGACAAGCAGGGGCTGCGAGTAGTGCTGCCGGATGATCGCCGTCGAGCGGCCGGTCGGCCCGCCCGCGACGACGCTCCTTTCGAGGAGCACGACGTCCTTGCCGCGGCCGCTGAGGTGGTACGCGAGCGACGCGCCCGTGATCCCGCCCCCGACGACGACGACGTCGGCACGGCGGGGAACGGTCACGGAGGGGAGGAGAGCGCCACGAGCAGCCCGCCGTCTTCGTCGTAGGCGGGGAAGAAGTCAGCGCTGACGGGCTTGGTCTTTCCGCCGCGCGTTCGCAGCTCGAGCCGCTCGCCGAGTCGGCGCACGCCCCACTCGAGCGCAAGCGCGGCTGGGTCGCGCCCTTCCTCGAAGCCGTGGAGCCCGAGCGCCGAGAACAGGTCGCGCCCGAGCACCTCCGCCTCGCGGTAGCCGGTGAGCTCGAAGACGCCGCGCCCGACGGCGATCACCCGACGCGACTGGTCGCAGACGACGAAGCCCGTGCCCGGCGCCGGGTAGTAGTCGTCCATCAGCTCGAAGAGGAAGCCGAAGCCGCAGCTCCGGCACGCGACGGCGTGGTCGAGGACGCCCTCACGGCCGTCGTGGTCGACGGACCGCCGCTTGCAGTTCGGACAGATGAAGAAAGGCATCGTGACGCGCGGCTCGCGCCGCCCTCGGGAACGTGAGGCGGACGCGCGGCGGTTAGACCTGAGCCGTCTCCGGCTCCGGCTCCGCCTCCGGCCGCGGCGCCGTCAGCGCCGCGTGCGGATGCCCCTCGCGCGCCGCGAGGTAGCGCTCCGCGTCGAGCGCCGCCATGCACCCTGAGCCCGCGGCCGTCACCGCCTGCCGGTAGACGTGATCCTGCACGTCCCCCGCCGCGAAGACGCCGAGGATGTTCGTCTCGGTCGTCCCGGGGCGCGTGACGAGGTACCCCGCGGCGTCGTGCTCGAGCTGGTCGAGGAAGAGCTTCGTGTTCGGGTCGTGGCCGATCGCCGCGAAGAGGCCGGTCGTCGGGAGCTCCCACGTCTCCTGCGACCGCACGTCGCGCAGCCGCACCCCCGTCACCTTGCCCTCCTCGACGCCGAGCACCTCGTCGACGACCGCGTTCGTCACGAACTCGATCTTCTCGTTCGCGCGCGCGCGGTTGAGCATGATTTGCGACGCGCGGAAGTCCTCGCGGCGGTGCACGATCGTCACCTTCGACGCGAACTTCGCGAGGAAGGTCGCCTCCTCCATCGTCGAGTCGCCGCCGCCGACGACGACGACGTCCTTGTCGCGGAAGAAGGACGCGTCGCACGTCGCGCAGTACGAGACGCCGCGCCCCTGGAGCGCGACCTCCGACTCGAGCCCGAGCTGCCGCGCGCTGGCGCCGGTGGCCACGATCACGGCGTCGGCGAGGTACTCGTCATCCTCGACGTACACCTTGAACGGCCGCTCGGAGAAGTCCACGCGCGTGACGTCGTCGGAGACGAACTCGGCCCCGAAGCGCTCGGCCTGGCGCCGGAAGTCCTGCATCATCGCCGGCCCCATGACGCCATCCGGGTATCCCGGGTAGTTCTCGACGTCGCTCGTGATCATAAGCTGGCCACCCCACTGGAAGCCCTCGATCACGAGGGGGCGCAGGTCGCCGCGCGCCGCGTAGAGCGCAGCGGTGTACCCCGCCGGGCCTCCTCCGATGATGATCAGCTCGCGAACCTCGCCCACGTCTTTCCTCCCGAACGTCGCTCTCTCCTATTTAACGGATTCGCTCGGCTGGCTGTTCCTAGCGCGTCACGCGACGAGGGCGCCGCAGAGGTAGAGGCGGCCCTCGCGGTCCTCCGCATCCGCGCCGGCCCACCGTAGGTGAGGCTCCGACCGGCCGGGGGCGAGCAGGTGGACGACGTCGTGCCCGCGCGCGACGAGGAGCTCCGCGATCAGGCGCCGATGACACCGCGTCCACGGCGTCTCCGCGCACATGAAGCACGGCGACGGCTCGCGCAGCGCGCGCTCGAGCGCCTCCTGCCACGCCGGCTGCGCCATCCGCGCCGCGTAGCTCCGGAACGCGGGGACGCGGATGCACGCGAAGCGCTCCTCGCCGGGCTCGCCGGTCCGGCGGCCGCCCAGCTCCACCTCGTGGCGGTAGCCGATCCCCGCGAGCGCGACTACGGTCGCGACGCTCTCGCGGTTGAACTGCGGGTTCCGCCTCGAGGCGGGGAAGCGGCGGACGTCGACGAGCGTCTCGACTCCCGCGTCGCGGAGGCACGCGACGAGCTCCTCGAGCGGCCGCGTGCCGTGTCCGATCGTGAACACCGTCATCGCGCAAGCGTAGGAATAGAAACGCGCGGCCGTGGTAGGACGGCTCCGTGGCTGCGAACGTCGGTTGGGAGACGCTGCGCACGCTCGCCGGGTTCCAGGCGAGCAGCGGGTGCGTGATCAGCTTCTACCTGGGGCTCGACCCGAGCACCACCCCGACCGCGGGCGACGCCGTAACGCGTGTCAACTCGCTCCTGGCGGAGGGCGAGCGGACGGACGAGGCGACGCAGGACGGGCTCACGCACGACCAGCGGCAGGGGCTGAAGGCCGACTTCGACCGGATTCGCGCCTACTTCGACGACGAGTTCGACCGCGACGGCTCGCACGGCGTCGCGGTGTTCGCGGACACGCTCGACGACCTCTGGGTGACGCTCCCCCTCGCGCAGCCGGTTCCGGACGAGATCCGGCTCGGCGGCACGTGCTACCTCGCGCCGCTCGTCCCGCTCGCGGGCGGAAGCGACGGTGCGCTCGTCGCGGCGGTCAGCCGCGAGCGCGGCGAGGTCTACCGGCTGCGGGCGGGGCGGCTCGAGGAGCTCGCGGATCTCTCGGAGGAGCAGCCGAACCGGCACGACCAGGGCGGGTGGTCGCAGGCGCGGTACCAGCGTCACGTCGACAACCTCGCGGCAGACCATCTGCGGACCGTTGGGGAAGAGCTCGACGAGCAGGTGCGGCGGTTGAGCGTCCCAGCGATCGTGCTCGTCTGCCCCGACCATATGCGCGGTGAGTTCGGCGAGATGCTGTCGCAGGAAGCGCAGGCGGCGGTCGCGGGGTGGACACAGGCCGAGGCGCACGCGGGGCCGGCCGAGCTTCTCGCCGTGGCGCTCCCCGTCCTCGACGAGTGGCGGATGCGTCAGGAGACCGAGCTGCTCGAGCGGTGGCGCGAGGAAGCCGGCCGCGACGGGCGCGCGGCCTCCGGTTGGGAGGCGACGCTCGAGGCGGCATCCGATGCACGTGTCGACCTCCTCCTCTTCCAGGAGGGCGTGCAGCGTGAGGCCTGGCAGTGCCCGAGCTGCGGGCGCGGCGCCGCGCGCGAGGGCGGCTGCCCGCTCGACGGGACGCCGATGCAGCAACGGCCACAGGGCGTCGACGTCGCCGTGCACCAGACGCTTGCGCACGGCGGTACCGCGTGGGCGGTGCGCCATCGGCAGGACCTCGCGCCGGTGGAGGGGATCGGCGCCCTGCTCCGGTTCTAGATGATCGATGCCACGACCTCGCGTGACCGGGCGCGCCGTCTGAGGCGCTCGCGGCGCTCCCGCACCCTCGCTCCGGCCTGCGGCCGGCCCGCCGGCGCGTCCGCTTCGCGCCGCCGCCCGCTCACCGCTGCGACCGGCAGCGCAGAGCGACCGCCGCCGCCCCCCAGGCACCCCAGCCGGCGCGCCGGCGCAGACGCTCTCGCGGCATCGACCATCTAGTGCGCTACCAGTTCGTCGACTGCCGCTGGCAGCTCGGCGCACCGGGAGAAGGCCGGCGGCTGTACCTCGCCGGCCACGTCCCCGGAGCGAGCTTCCTCGACGTCGACGGCGACCTGAGCGCGCCGCCGCGCGACGACGGCGGCCGGCACCCGCTGCCGTCCGCGGACGCGTTCGCGGAGGCCGCCGGCCGGGCAGGGATCGGCGACGGCGTCTTCGTCGTCGCATACGACGCGGGAATGAACGGCGGCGCCGCGCGCCTGTGGTGGCTCCTGCGGCACTTCGGTCACGACGGCGTCGCGGTCCTCGGCGGCGGGATCGAGGGGTGGCACGGGCCGCTTCGAAGCGGCGCGGAGGAGGTCGAGCCTGCGAGGTTCGAGCCGCGGCCGCGCGCCGACACGATCGAGGCGGAGGAGCTCGCGGCGAGGCTCGGCGACGAGCGCCTGCTGATCGTCGACGCGCGGTCGCCCGAGCGCTACCGCGGCGCGGCGGACGTGGATCCAGTCGGCGGCCGGATCCCGGGCGCGCGCAACGTCCCGTTCGGCGAGGCGTTCCCGCCCCCTCAGGACGTCCTCGACGCCGAGGAGATCGTCGTCTACTGCGGGTCCGGGATCACCGCGTGCGTCGACCTGCTCGCGCTCGCCCAGCACGGGCGACCGGACGCGAAGCTGTACCCGGGCTCGTGGAGCGACTGGTCGCGCCGCGGGCTCCCGCTCGAGCGTGACTAGGCCGCGTCGGCGTCGGGTGCGACGGCGAGCTCCATCGCAAGCTCGTCCGCAGAGTCAGGAACCGGCAGGACGGCCGGCGCGGTCGCCGCGTCGGTGAGCTCGAGCGCCTGGAGCGGGCGCGCCTGCCGCTCGAGGGGCGCGAGAGCGGCGACGTCGGCCGCGGGGATCCCGTGGCCTTCGAACTTCCGCGCCGTGACGAGCACCCGGCTCTCGAGCGACCCGACCGCCTCGTTGTAGGCGCCGACGGCGCCGTCGAGGCTGCGGCCGAGCTTCGTGAAGTGGCGAGCCAGCGTGCCGAGGCGTTCGTAGAGCTCGCGTCCGAGGTCGCTGACGGCGCGGGCGCTCTCCGCGACCGTCTCCTGCTGCCACCCGTACGCGATCGTCCGCAGGAGGGCGATGAGCGTCGTCGGCGTGGCGGGCAGGACGCCCGCGTCGACGCCGGCCTCGATCAGGGCGGGGTCGTGCTCGAGCGCCGCCTTGAAGAACGTCTCGTCCGGCAGGAACATGACGACGAAGTCCGGCGTCGGCGAGAACTGCCGCCAGTAGCTCTTCGCGCCGAGCTTCGCGATGTGGTCGCGCACCTGGCGCGCGTGATCCTGGAGCTTCAGCCGGCGGGCGTCGTCGTCCTGCGCCTCGAGCCCGTCGAGGTAGGCGTGGAGCGGCGCCTTCGCGTCGACGACGACGTTCTTCCCGCCCGGCAGCTTGACGATCAGGTCCGGGCGCAGCATCCGCCCGTCCTCGTCCGTCGTCGTCGTCTGCTCGACGAAGTCGCAGTGCGCGACCATTCCCGCCATCTCGACGACGCGCTTCAGCTGCATCTCTCCCCACCGGCCGCGCACGTGCGGCGCGCGGAGCGCCGTCACGAGGCTGCTGGTCTCGAGCCGCAGCTTGTCCTGGCTCTCGGCGAGCGACTGCAGCTGCTGCGTCAGCGAGCCGTACGCCTCGCGGCGGGCTTGCTCGAGGCTGCGGACCTGGCCGTCGACCTTCTCGAGCGACTCCTTGATCGGCGAGACGAGCTGCTCGACCGCCTTCTGTCGCTGCTCGAGGTCGTTCCGGGCGACGGTCTGGAACCGCTCGAGCTGCGTGCGGGCCAGCTCCAGGAAGGAGGTGTTGTTCCGCTGGAGCGCCTCCGCGGAGAGCGCCTTGAACGTGTTCGCGAACTCCGTCTGCGCCTCGTGGAGAAGCCGCACCTTGTCCTCGAACGCCGACCGCTCGTGCTCGAGCTGCGCCGTCAGGCGAGCCAGCTCGGGCTCGAGCTCCGCGACCCGCCGCGAGCTTCCCTCGCACGCGGACTCGGCGCGCTCGAGCGCGCGCGAGAGGTGCGACGTTCGCTCGCGGACGACGAGCCACGCGCCGAAGAGACCGAGGGCGCAGCCCGCGATGAAGGCGAGGAGAAGCACGGCCGACGAACGATAGGAGGAGCGTCGGACGACATACTCCGCTCGGACCTCGCGACGAGTCTCTGCCGCCGCCTCGCGCTGTCGGCCCTCGTGCGCTGAACGTCGTACGAGGTTCAGCGCAAAAAAAACGCCAGAACCGACAAACCCGAAGGTCCGTCGGCTCTGGCTAGACGAGCATACGCCCTGCCGCACGCGCAAGCAAGAGGCATGTACGGGCGAATGGCGCTCGGAGCGACAAAACGTCGCTGGTAGCATCGCGCCCGCCTTGGCGAAGAAGTCGCGCACGCCGCCTCCGCCACGCCGGCCCGTCCAGGCGCCGCGCGCGCGCACGGGCGGCGACGGTCCGCGCGCTGGAAGGCGCTGGCTCGTGCCGGCGGTGGCGGCCGCGCTCGGGCTCGCCGCGCTCGCCGGCGTCCTCGCGTTCGTCTTCCTGCGTGGATCGGAGGACGCCCTCGCGGAGGCCGGTTGCCGCGTCGAGGCGTTCCCGGCGCAGCAGCGCGAGCACATCCAGGAGCCGAAGGAGAACTTCGAGTACAACTCGTTCCCGCCGACGTCGGGGCCGCATCACGAGCAGCCGGTCCCGTTCCGCGCGTACGACGAGCCGATCGAGCAGTTTCGGCTCGTCCACAACCTCGAGCACGGCGGCATCGTCGTCCAGTACGGGTCGCGCGTCCTGCGCGCCGAGGTCGACGAGCTGCTGGAGTGGTACCGCGACGACCCGAACGGGATCGTCGTGGCGCCCCTGCCGCGCCTCGGCGACCGCATCGCGTTCGCCGGGTGGACGCTCGACGAGGACGAGGCGGCGGCGAATCCGGACGCGAACGGACAGGGCCACCTCGCCACGTGCGGCGCATTCGACGCGGATGCGGGCGACGCGTTCGTCGACCGCTACGGCTTCCAGGGCCCGGAGCGCCTCGCGCGCGAGGACCTCGCTCCCTAACATTCATTCGCGCGAGCCGGGGTGGCGAAACTGGTGCGAGGACCTCGCTCCCTAACATTCATTCGCGCGAGCCGGGGTGGCGAAACTGGTCATACGCGCCTGACTTAAAATCAGGTGCCCCGAGAGGGGCGTGTGGGTTCGACTCCCACCCCCGGCACTGAGCGCGTGCGAGGTTGTAACCGCGCGCGAGCGGGAACGAACGTCCAGTCCCCGGAGCGAGGAGGTCACGCGGCGTGTTTGCACATCTCGTCAGGTATGAGGTCGGGCAGGCGGAGAACGCGGAGTCGTTCATCGACGAGGTGCTCGCGCAGTTCGACGCGTTCCAGGCCGAGCTCCCGCACATGATCGGGTCGTTCCTCCTGACCCGCCGCGCCGAAGGTGAGGCGCTCGAGATCACGCTGTGGGCGACGGAGGAGGACGCGCGCGAGGTCGAGACGCTCGTCCGGGGTCGCGTGGCGCCGACGGCGGGTGCGCGGGAGGTCGTGATCGGCCGGCGAGGCGATCTCTCCGGCGCGTCGCTGTGGGACGTCTGGCAGGGCCGCCAGGAGTTCAAGAGCGACTAAAGCCGCTGCGGCCACCCGCGGGAGCGCTTCAAGGCCCGGACTAGACTCCGCGCGTGGCCGGGATCGAGGAAGCGCGGCTCGAGGACGTCCCGCTCGAGTGGGACACGCCGCTCTTCCACCAGGCGCGGGTCCAGTTCGAGCAGGCGCTCCCGTACGCGGCGATCGCGCCGGCCGTCGCGGAGCGGCTCCGGTATCCCGAGCGCGGTGTGATGATCAGCGTCCCCGTCCGGCTGGACGACGGATCGACGACGGTGTTCCCCGCGTACCGCGTCCAGCACTCGAGCGTGCTCGGGCCGACGAAGGGCGGCGTCCGGTACGACCCCGAGGTCACGCTCGGCGAGTGCGCGGCGCTCGCGGTCTGGATGACGTGGAAGTGCGCGCTCCTGCGGCTGCCCTACGGCGGCGCGAAGGGTGGCGTCCGCTGCAACCCGAAGGAGCTCTCGAGCGCCGAGCTCCAGCGCCTGACGCGGCGCTTCACCTCGGAGCTGCTGCCGATCATCGGCCCGCAGGAGGACATCCCGGCGCCCGACATGGCCACGAACGAGCAGACGATGGCGTGGATGATGGACACGTACTCGATGCAGAAGGGCTATGCCGTGCCCGAGATCGTGACGGGCAAGCCGATCGCGCTCGGCGGCTCGCTCTTCCGCCACGAGGCGACGGGCGCCGGCGTCGTCATGGTCACCGAGCGCGCGTGCGAGCGGCTCGGGACGCCGCTCGCGGAGCAGCGCTGCGTCGTCCAGGGCTTCGGCAACGTGGGCGGGATCGCGGCCACCGAGCTCGTGGCGAAGGGCGCGACGGTGCTCGCCGTCTCCGACGTCTCCGGCGGCGTGCACGCCGAGGAGGGCCTCGACGTCGCGGCGATGCACGAGTGGGTGCGCGGGCGCGGGTCGCTCGCGGAGTACCCGCACGGCGACAAGATCTCGAACGCGGAGCTGCTCGAGCTGCCGTGCGACGTGCTCGTGCTCGCGGCCCGGGAAGACCAGGTGACGGCGGAGAACGCGGCCCGCGTGGAGGCGCGGCTCGTCGCCGAGGGCGCGAACGGGCCGACGACCGTCGAGGCGGACGAGATCCTCGCCGAGCGCGGCATCGTCGTGCTGCCGGACATCCTCACGAACGCGGGCGGCGTGACCGTCTCGTACTTCGAGTGGGTGCAGGATCTCGGTCGGCTCTTCTGGACGCGCGACGAGATTCGCGCGAAGCTCGCCGAGAAGATGGCCGACGCGTTCGATCGGGTCTGGGAGCTCGCGCGCGAGCGTGAGATCAGCCTGCGCGCGGCGTCGCTCGTAGTCGCGATCCGCGAGGTCGCCGCGGCGATCGAGGCGCGCGGCCTCTACCCATGACGGCGCGCGTCCGCGACGCGATGGTGCCCGAGCCGCGGGTGCTCGCGGCGACCTCGACCGCACAGGAGGCGGGGGAGCTGCTCGCGCGGCGCGAGGTGCGGGCGGTGCTGGTCTGCGACGACGGCCGCCTCGTGGGCGTCGTGACGCGGAGCACGCTCGTCGGCGAGGTCGTCGCCGCGGGGCGCGACCCGAGGACGACGATGCTGGCCTCGATCGCCGAGGAGCCGCGCGCGACGCTGGACGCTCGGATGCCGCTCGAGCAGGCGTTTCGCGCGCTCGAGGAGCGCGACCTGGAGCGCGTCCCCGTGACCGAGGACGGACGGCTCGTCGGGATCCTCTCCCGCAGCGTGCTCCAGCGCCGGCTCGCGGAGGACGCGCCGCCCGCCGACTCGGACGAGTCACTCGGCGTCGTCTAGCAGCAGGTGTAGGCGCCGGGCGGCGCCTCGCCTTCCTCGCGCGCGGCGAGCTCCGCGGCGGCGAGCGCGGCGCCGTCGAGGATGTCGCGCTCGCTCGCCTCGATCTCGCGGAGACCGAAATGCGCGAGCACCTCGCGCAGGATCGCGGCGCCGGCGACGATCACCGGCGCCCGCTCCGGCTGGAGCCCCGGCACGCGCTGCCGCTGCGCGAGCGGCAGCGTCGCGAGCCGCTCGAGCTCCCGCACGACGCTCTCCGCGTCGAGGACGTGCTCGTGGACGAGGTCGCGGTCGTAGGCGACGAGGCCGATATCGAGGGCTGCGAGCGACGTGACCGTTCCGGCGACCCCGATCGCGCGGCCGACGCGGCGACGGACGTCAGCGGGAACGTGCTCCGTCAGCAGCGTCTGCACCGACGCGGCGCACGCGGCGAGCTCGTCTTCGCACGGCGGGTCGGAGGCGAGGTGGAGCTCCGTCTGGCGCACGCAGCCGAGGTCGAGGCTCGTGTGGAACTCGACGCCGTCGCGGCCCCCGACGACGAGCTCCGTCGACCCGCCGCCGACGTCGACGATGAGGGTTCCTGCGGGGAGGTCCCGCTGCGCCGAGACGCCGCGGAACATGAGCTCGGCCTCCTCGTCGCCCGAGAGGAGGCGCGTCGCGAACCCGTAGCTCCACTCGATCTCGCCGAGGAACGCCTCACCGTTCTCGGCGTCGCGGACCGCGCTCGTCGCGATCGCGAGCGTCCGCTCCGCGCCGAGCGCGTCGGCGGCACGGCGATAGTCGGTGAGGCAGTTGCGGACGCGCGCGATCGGCAGCGGGAGCAGCCGGCGGCGTGCGACGACGCCTTCCCCGAGCCTGGTGATCGCCAGCCGCCGCTCGACCTCCTCGAGGCGCCCGTCGACGACGTCGGCCACCAGCAGCCGCGTCGAGTTCGTCCCGAGATCGACGGCGCCGACTCTCACTTGCGCGGCACCACGTCGCCGAGCCGCCCTGCCGCCGCCCGCGCGTCGGCCAGCGCCGCAAGCAGGACGCGGAGCTGCGCGCGCGAGGCGGCGAGCCGCGCGAGCGAGCGGTCGAGGGGCGACGTGTCGAGCCCGAGCGTGGCGAGCGCGGCGGTTGCGTACGAGACCGCCCTCGTCGCGTCCCCCATCGCTGCCACCGACGCCCGGACCTGCCCGTAGAGCGCGATCCCGCGCCGGATGGCGAACACGGCCGCCGCGAGGACGAGCGCGAGCGACAGCAAGCCGAGGACGAGGATCAGCACGCCGCCGATGCTAGACGCGCGCGCCGAAAGCGCCACGCGCCGGTGCTATACTCGCGCCCGCGACGCGGGGTGGAGCAGTCAGGTAGCTCGCCGGGCTCATAACCCGGAGGTCGCAGGTTCAAATCCTGCCCCCGCTACTGCAAAGGCCCTCCAACGAGGGCCTTTGGTGTCTTACCAGACGCCGCCTCCCCACGCACGCGCGTACTCGAGGCTAGCGCCGAGTTTGCCGTCAAGACGTCGCCCCGGTGTGCGGGGAGATCGACGCACGCCGCGTGCTATACAAAGTAAAGTGGGGTCGTGCGTAACGCGAGCGGAGACAAGGAGACGTAGATGAGCATTCAGCTAGGTGACGAGGCGCCGGACTTCGTCGCGCAAACGACTGAAGGGCCGATCAGCTTTCACGAATGGATCGGAGACTCTTGGGCAGTGCTCTTCTCGCACCCCAAGGACTTCACCCCGGTGTGCACCACCGAGCTCGGTTACATGGCGAGGATCAAGCCGGAGTTCGACCGTCGCAACGTGAAGGTGATCGGCCTCTCTGTCGACCCGATCGACGACCACGCGGAGTGGGCGGCCGACATCGAAGAGACTCAAGGTCATGCGCCGAACTATCCGATCATCGGTGACGCTGAATTCACGGTCTCGAAGCTCTACGGGATGCTTCCGCCCAGCGTTCAGGGCGAACCGCTCGAACGGACCCCGGCCGACAACCAAACGGTCCGCAACGTCTTCGTCATCGGACCCGACAAGAAGGTGAAGCTCATCCTCGTCTATCCGATGACGACCGGCCGCAACTTCGACGAAGTGCTCCGGGTCATCGACTCGCTCCAGCTCACGGCGAAGCACAAGGTGGCGACGCCAGCCAACTGGAAGCAGGGTGATGACGTGATCATCGCCGGCTCTGTCTCGAACGACGAAGCGAGGAAGACCTACCCAGAGGGTTGGCGGGAGCCAAAGCCCTACATCCGCATCGTCGCCCAGCCCTCGTGAAAAGCCGATCCGCTGTCGAGCGCGCGATCTGCGCGTGAGACAACGCCCGATCTGACGCCGGTCTCAGAGGCGGATCGAGTGCCAGCCGCGGATCGCGCAGGTATGCGCTACTCGCCGGTGAGCGTCAGCGGCGAGATCTGACCGAAGTCGATCTGCCACGCGCGCAGCTCCCCGGTTGAAAGCGTGAGGATCACGTACGGGCGACCCTCCCAGAGGCCGATGTTCTCGACGTCCGTTCGTGACGGTCGCGCCGGCGCGGTGAGGTGCGAATGGAAGACCGCGAGCTCGTAGCCTTCGTCCTCGAGAAACCACACCTCCGGATCGATGTCGAGCTCGTACCGGTACGGCGACGCCGCGGCGTTCCGCCCGGGGACATAGCGCTCGGCGCGCTCACCGCGCAGCAGCACGAGCCCGCACGCCTCGTTCGGCGCCTCCGCGCGCGCGTGGTCCTCCAACGCCGCGCGCACCTCGGCCGGGATCACCACCAGACCGTCTGCTCCATTGACGCGACGTCGTCGCTCTCCCAGAAATCGGCGGATAGGTACTTCCAGCCGGCATCGGCAAGCACCGCGACAACGACGCCGGCCTCACGTTCGCGCGCGAGCTTGCGCGCGACGTGGAGCACCGCGCCCGACGAGACGCCCGCGAAGACTCCGTCCTCGTCGAGGACTCGGCGCACCGCGGCGACGGATTCCTCGTTCGAGACGAGCACTTTTCGGTCGAGCTTCGATACGTCCAAGATCGGCGGCACGTAGCCGTCCTCGAGCGAGCGGAGCCCCATCACCGGGTCGCCTGGGAGCGGCTCTGCGGCGGCGACGACGACCTCCGGGAACGACTCGCGCAGGCGCGCGCCAGCGCCCATCAGCGTTCCGCCGGTCCCGAGACCGGCGATGAAGACGTCGACGCGCTCCAGCGCTTCTGCGATCTCCGCACCGGTGCCCTCGTAATGCGCGCGCGGGTTCGCGTCGTTCGCGTACTGGAACGGCATGAAGTAGCGCGGCTCGCGCGCGGCGAGCTCGAGCGCGAGCTGCACAGCTCCGTTCGAGCCTTGTTCGCCGGGCGACTCGACGATCGTGGCGCCGTACAGCTCGAGGATGCGGCGGCGTTCCATCGTCGCGTTCGCCGGGAGGACGCATGTGAGCCTGTAGCCGCTGAGCTTCGCGATCAGCGCGAGCGAGATTCCGGTATTGCCGCTCGTCGGCTCGAGCAGCTCGCCACCAGGCCGTAGCTCCCCCGATGCTTCGGCCGCGTCGATCATCGCCTTGGCGACGCGGTCCTTGATCGAGCCCGTCGGGTTCTGCCCCTCGAGCTTTGCGTAGATCCGGACGTCGCCCTCCCGCCGGAGCTCGATCAGAGGCGTGTTCCCGACGAGATCGAGAAGCGTTCGCGCCGAGGCGCTAACAGCCACCGGCCATTGCAGGAAGCAGGATCACGGTGTCGCTCTCGGCGACCGGCGTCTCGAGCCCGTCGCGCGTGCGGATGTCCTCGCCGCCGACGTACACGTTCGCGTACTCGAGCTTGCCCTCGAGCGTTGGGAAGCGCGAGATCAGATCATCGAGCAGCTCGCGCACGTTGCCGCCGCTCGCGAGCACCTCGCGCTCGCCGGCTGTGTCGGCGCGCAGCGTCGGGGGAATGCGCACGATGCTCATCGCGAGCAGAACTCCAGGTAGTCGATGTAGTCCGCGATCGTCGGGTTCTCGCCGCACACCGGACAATCGGGATCGCGGCGCAGGGCAACCTCCGTGAACGTCGCGCCGAGCGCGTCGAAGAGCTGCAACCGGCCGATCAGCGACTCGCCGATCTCGAGCACGAGCTTCAGCGCCTCGGTCGCCTGGAGCGACCCGACGGTTCCCGGCAGCACGCCGAGCACACCGCCTTCCGCGCATGACGGCGCGAGCTCGGCCGGCGGCGGCGTGGGGAAGAGGCACCGGTAGCACGGGCCCTCCCTCGGCTTGAACACGGTCACCTGTCCCTCGAAGCGGTAGATCGACCCGTGCACGACCGGAATGCCGTGCCAAACGGACGCGTCGTTGACGAGATAGCGCGTCGGGAAGTTGTCGGCGCCGTCGACGATCACGTCCCAACCTTCGCCGAGGATGCGATCGACGTTCTCGGACGTCAGTCGTTCGCGGAACGTGCGCACGTTCACGTCCGGGTTCAACGCCTCGAGCGTCTCGCGCGCCGACTCGACCTTTGGCTCGCCGACGCGTGAAGTCGTGTGCACGATCTGGCGCTGCAGGTTCGAGTCGTCGACGACGTCCTCGTCGACGATTCCGATCGTCCCGACGCCCGCCGCAGCGAGGTAGAGCGACGCGGGCGAGCCGAGGCCGCCCGCGCCGACCAGCAGCACGCGCGCGTTCAGCAGCCGCCGCTGCCCCGCCTCGCCGACCTCGGGAATCAGCAAGTGACGGCTGTACCGGCGCCGCTGGTCGTCGGGCAGCGTGGAAGGAACGACTGCAGGAAGCCCGTGCTCCTCCCATCCGGTGAAGCCGTCGACGAGATTTGCGACGCGCTCGTAGCCGCGCGCGAGCAACGTCTGCGCAGCGATCTGAGAGCGCGCGCCGCGTGCGCAATACACAACGACTCGCCGTGTCTTGTCCGGAACCTCCTGCTCGACGCGGGCCGCCACCTGCGCGCGGGGGATGTGCAGCGCGTCCGGCACGTGGCCGAGGTCCCATTCCGACTGCTCGCGCACGTCGAGGAACACCGCGTCGCCATAGAGGACCTCGTGCGCCTCCCCAAGCGAGATGACGGGCACCTGCAACAGTTCGCCGGACCTGGGCAAAGCTTTGAAAAGTATAGCGAGATGACTTCGGTGGGGCTGCCGTCGCCGTGATCGGAACGCTCGTCGGGTCCACGCGCCTGATGCGGCTGGCGCACGTCGCCTTCGGCATTCCGTTCCTGCCGCTCGTGATCGTGCTCGTCGCCTTGCTCGAACCGAGCATCTGGAACGTCGTCGGCGCGATGGCTCTCCTACTGTGGCGCGACACCGCGCGCGCGTCCGCGGTGCGCGCGATGAGCTCGCGGCGCCGTCGAGGATGTCGGCCGCGCTCGAGGTCGCGCGCCGGGCAAAGGACCCGCAGACGCTCGTTCCCGGCTCGGCGTGGCGGCGCGTCCTCGTCGCTGCCGGCCGTGACGACGCGACGCGGCGAGAGCTCCGCGCTCGCGCAGACGGTGATCCGTCGCGGCAGGCGAACCGCAGCGCCCACCGCTATCGAGGGCTCGCGGCTCAATTAGATCTCCTTATCTCTGCTAGAAAGTCGCCTTCGCTCCCGCGAAGGCAACGCATGCCACTCACCCGCACGCCTACGAAGACGACCAGCCGCCCGGCTGCGCACGCACCCGCCGGCGACACGCTCCTGCGCGCCGACCACGTGCAGCTCGGCTACTGGACGCCGCGCGGCTTCAACCTGGCGGTCGGCGACGCGTCGTTCGAGGTCGCGCCGCGCGAGAAGGTGATCGTGATCGGGCCCTCGGGGTGCGGGAAGTCGACGCTTTTGAAGGCGATCGCGGGCTTCATCACGCCGACCGGCGGGACGATCAGCGTCTCCGGGCGGACGTCGCTCGAGCCGGGGCCGGATCGGGCTGTCGTCTTCCAGGAGTTCGACCAGCTCTTCCCGTGGCGGACGGTCCTCGACAACGTCGCCTACCCGCTGCGCGTGAACGGCCGCAGCCGCCGCGACGCGCTCGCGCGCGCGCAGGAGTACGTCGAGCTCGCCGGCCTCGCGCACGCGGCCGACCGCTACCCGCACCAGCTCTCCGGCGGCATGAAGCAGCGCGTCGCGATCGCGCGAGCGCTCGCGCTCGAGCCCGCGATCCTGCTCATGGACGAACCGTTCGGGAGCCTCGACGCGATCACGCGCCAGCGCCTACAGGCGGAGCTGAACCGGATCGTCGACCAGACGCACGTGACGCTGCTGTTCGTGACGCACTCGATCGAGGAGGCGCTCGTGCTCGGAGACCGCGTGGTCGTGCTCGGGAACTCGCCGTCGAACGTGATCGAGATCGTCGACGTTCGCGACCTCGGCGGGCCCGAGACGGTCGAGTACGGGCAGATGCGCGGTCACCTGCGCGACCTCCTTGCGGTCGACAAGCCGATCGCGGACGACGAGGAAGAGGAGGTGCTGGATGGCGACGGCAGCTAGCTCGATCCCGGTCGCGCGGCCGCGCGCCGTCGGGTGGAAGCGCCTCCCGGTCTGGGTCCGTCGCGCGATCATCTTCGCCGCGCTGATCGCCATCTGGCAGGCGTACGTGAGCTTCAGGGACGTGAACCCGCTGCTCTTCGCGAGTCCGTGGGACACCGCGACGACGTTCTGGGACGGCCTCCGGGACGGGACGCTGACGAAGCCGACGAAGACGACGCTGCTCCTCCTGATGGAGGGAATCGGGATCGGGATCCTCGTCGCGGCCGTGCTGACGGCGTTCGCCACGCTCACGGACGTCGGCGAGGACCTGCTGACGCTCCTGACCTCGATCTTGAATCCGCTGCCGGGCGTGGCGGTGCTGCCGCTCGCGATGCTCTGGTTCGGGATCAACGACAAGGCGATCCTGTTCGTGATCGCGAACGCGACGATCTGGCCGATCGCGATCAACATCTCGACCGGGTTCAAGACCGCGAACCCGACGCTCGTCTCGGTCGGCCGCAACATCGGGCTTTCGCGCGTGCGCCAGATCACGGACGTGCTCGCGCCGGCGGCGCTCCCGTACGCGATCTCGGGGCTGAAGACGGCGTGGGCGTTCGCGTGGCGGACGATCATCGCGGCCGAGCTCGTCTTCGGCGTCGCCGGCAGCGAAGGCGGGCTCGGCAACTACATCAACAACGCACGGCTGTACTTCCTGACGCCGCAGGTCTTCGCAGGCCTGGTCGCGATCGCGATCCTCGGCGTCGTGTTCGAGACGGTCTTCGGCGTGCTCGAGCGCCGGACGATCGTTCGCTGGGGAATGAAGACGTCGTAACGAAGGAGGAGAAGGGGTTGAAGACACGTCTGATGGTGGGGATCGCGCTCGCGGGCGCCGTCCTCACGACATTCGTCGCCGCCGGTGGCGCCGCCACGCGGGCGGAGGCGCAGGGCGGGCCGCCGTCCAAGATCACGATCGCGTACCAGCCGGGGCTCGGCTACGCGCCGCTGATCATCATGAAGATGCAACGCACGATCGAGCGCCAGTATCCGGGCACGAAGGTCGAGTGGAAGGTGCTCGCGTCGGGCACGCCGATCACGAACGGCGTCATCTCCGGCGACATCGAGATCGGCGCCGTCGGCACCGGGCCGATGCTCATCGGCTGGGCGCGCGGGGTGAACTGGAAGGTGATCGCGCCGCTGAACGAGGGCGACCTCTGGCTGATGGCCAAGGACCCGCGCATCCGCACGATCGCCGACCTGAGGGGGAAGCGCATCGCGACGCCGACGAACACGTCGATCCAGGCCGTCGCGCTGCGGAAGATGGCGCAGGTCAAGCTCGGCAACGCACACGCGCTCGACTCGACGCTGCTCGCCATGGATCACCCGGACGGGATGCAGGCGCTGCTCTCGGGGCAGATCGACGCGCACTTCACGTCGCCGCCGTTCCAGTTCCAGGAGAAGGCGCGCGGCGCGCACATCGTCGGCCGCTCGATCAACTACTTCGGGGGGCACACGTTCCTCGTCACGGTGATGACGCAGCGGTTCTACGACCAGCACACCGCGTTCGCGAAGCGGTTCTTCGCGAACATCGTCGCGGCCCAGAAGCTGATCAGGACGAAGCCGGACCTCGTCGCGCGGATGCTGCAGCGCGACGCCGGCGGGGCGCCGACCAACCGGCAGTTCAAGCAGTGGCTCGTGAACCCGGCACTGAAGTGGACGGCGCGCCCGCGCGGCCTCATGCGCACAGCGAACTTCATGAACCGGATCGGGATGCTGCCGCGGATGCCTCGGAACTGGAAGGAGCTCACCTTCCCGCCGGTGCATCCGACCCGCGGAAGCTGAGCATCGCCTGAAGCGGTCGCCGGGTGCCTCGCGCGCCCGGCGGCCGCCCTCTTCAGAGCAGCCACTCCAGGCCTTCGCGAGCGAGCTCGGCGGGCACGGTGTGGCCTCCGGCGAACTCGCGGTAGCGCACGTCGTAGCCCGCCCGCCGGAGCGTGGGGACGATCCTCCGGCTCGTGCGCTCGATGGGGAGGACCGGGTCGTCGGTCCCGTGCGAGACGAACACGCGGGGAGAGCCGCGCTGCGCTGCCGGAGCGCTGAACCCGGGTGAGAACGCGAGAACCCCGCGAAAGAGGTCGCCGTTCGTGAGCCCGAGCGAGAGCGCGTACGACGCACCGTCCGAGAAGCCGCCGACGGCCACGCCGCCCGAATCCACGGCGCAGCGCTCGACCGTCTCGCGCAGCGCCGCGTCGAGCGCTGCGACGTCCGGCCCGTAGCCGCCGACGATGACGTCCCATGTGCTCGCGCGCGACGCCGGCGCCAGCAACAGGAGGCGGTACTCGTCGGCGAGGTCGAGGAGCGGGCCGACGCCGTTCCGCGCGCCGCCGCCCGCTCCGTGCAGCATGACGACGAGCGCGTGCGGCTCGTCGTGCGCATAGCCCTTCGGGACGTAGAGCAGCGCTGCGCGCTCCCCGCGCCGGGGGAGGGGATGCAGGCCTCGCGCGGGTGGCGCCGCGCGCGACGGCGCCGCCTGCGGCCGCGCGGTCAGCCGCCCCTGCGTCGCCACGTCGTCCTCGCGCGCGCGCCGCGCCTCCGTCCGCTCGGGGCGCGCCGCGCCGCCCGTCCCGCACGCGCCGGCGAGCGTCGCCGCGCCGCCGCCGGCCGCGAGGTGCAGGAGCCGGTGCCGGGAGAGCACCTGCGACGGCTACGCGGTGCCGTCGTCCTCGTCGAGCGTGCCCATGTCGTCGGCGACCGCGCCGCCGCCGCCGAGATCGCCCGTCCCGCCTCCGACCGCCGCCTCGCCGACGCCGGAGCCGCCACCGGCAGCGCCCGCCGTCGCTGGCATCGTCCCCTCGCCCGGCTCCGCCGCGCCGAGCAGCGGGTTCGCGGGGATGTCGCCGTCGTCGCCGACGTCCGCCCCGGGTTCCTGACCGCGCCCGCTCTCTTCCCACGACGTCTCGCTCATCGTCTCCTCCTCGCACGGTTCTTCCCGATCTACACGTCCGCCGCGGGTGCGAAACGCGTTTCCGCGCGCGGGTACGCGGGGATGGGCAGCGCGACAGCGAAGCGGAAGGGGAACGATGACGAGCGAGTGGGACGAGCCCGTGGAGGCCGACGAGCAGGAGGATGGCGAGGACGCGGACGTGGGCTTCCTCGGCGGGGGTGGCATGCCGCGCACGATGGACGGCGACGACGAGGCCGAGCTCGACGAGCACGGCGACAACCTCCAGCGCGCGGACGAGGAGCAGTAGCCGACCTGCTCGACTACCGCGTCGTGAAAACGCCGGACGGCGTCACGCACGCCCGCCTCAGCGACGTGCCGATCCTGCTCTGCGGCCGCCCCGTCCTCGATGGGTCCAGCGAGTACGCCGGCTCCGAGCCGTTCGACTGCGCGGAGTGTCGCGACGAGGCGAGGCTGCGCGGCGACGACCGCTCGATCGGCGTCGTCGAGGCCTGACACCGGTGACGTACGAGGACGCGCTTGCGCTCGCGCTCGACGCGCATCGCGGGCAGCGCGACAAGGTGGGGGAGGAGACGATCCGCCACTCGATCCGCGTCGCCGAGCGCGTGGACAATGCGGATGCGCGCGTCGTCGCGCTGCTCCACGACGTCTTCGAGGACACGGAGGTGACGCCGTCGCAGCTCGCGGCCGCGGGACTCCCGGAGCCTCTGCTCGAGGCCGTCGAAGTCCTGACACGACGCGGGCCGGGGCAAGGCTACGAGAGCTACGTCGACCGCGTCGCCGGGCACCCGCTGGCGCGCGCGGTCAAGCTCGCCGACGTCGCCGACAACCTCGACCGGCTCGAAGCGTGGGCGAACGTCGACCCCGACGGCCACGAGGAGCGGCGCGCGAAGTACGAGCGCGCACGCGAGCGCCTCCTGCGGGGATGAGCTCCGTCGACGAGGGAACGCTCGCGTTCGCGCGCGAGCTCGAGCAGCGCGACGCGCGGCTCGAGGCCGCGCTCGCCGAGCTCGACGAGCTCCAGCGCGACGTCGACGGCGTGCGAACCCGCGCCGCGGAGATCGACGCCTTCCTGCGTGCGCTGCCGGACGCGCGCGCAGCCGCGGCGGCCCGCGTGCGCGCCGCGGAGCGGGAGCTCGAGGAACGGCGCATCGCCGCGGAGCGCGCGCAGCAGGAGCTCGAGCGGCTGGAGCGAGCCGGGAAGGACGACGCGGCGGCGGAGGCACGTCGTGCAGCGTCTCGCCTGCGCGACGCGGTCTCGCTCGGGGAGCGCAAGCTGGCGCGGGCCGTCGACGTGCGCGCCGCGCTCGAGCGCGAGGCAGGCGAGGCGCGCGCCGAAGAGCCGCAGCTCGAGGAGCGGGCACGCGTTCTGGCCGAGAGGCTGCAACGCGTCCCGCGCATCTCGCGCGAGGCGACGGCGGGGCCCGACGCCGGCCTTGCAGGAACGCTCGCGTGGGCCGCACGGGCTCGCGCCGGCGCCTTCGTCGTTCGCGGCGGGCTGGACGCGGAGCGGGAGCGCGTCGTGCGCCAGGCGAACGAGCTCGCGTCCTTCGCCCTCGGCGAGCCGGTGTACGCGGGGCGCGTGTCGGCCGTGCGCGAGCGGCTCGAGCGGAGCGGCTGAGGCCGGCGCCGCGTGCCGGGCCGTCCGTGGGCGCCGCGGTACGCTGCGCGCGATGGCACGGGCGCTGCGAGCCTGTCTTCGTGCGGTGCGCGACAACCGCGCGCTGTCCGTCACGCTGCAGCTCGCCGCGCTCGCGATCCTCCTCGGCTTTCTCTCCTACGCCGTCCGCGACACCTGGGGGGACGCCGCGCCGCGCCTGCGTCACGCGGACGCGCTCGCGCTCATCGCCGCGCTGCTCGTCCTCGCCGCCTACTACCTGCTGTTCGTCGTGGGCTGGCAGTGGATCCTGCGCGCGCTCGGGATCCGCGTCCCGTACACGGTTGCCGTGCAGGCGGAGATGCTCTCGATGCTCGCCAAGTACGTGCCCGGCGGCGTCTGGACGCCGGCGGCGCGCGTGGTCGCGATGCGCCGGTTCGGCGTGCCGCACACGTCGCTCGTGCTCGCGTCGATCGCGCTCGAGGCCGGTCTCTCGGCGATCGCCGGCGTGATCGTCTTCGTCGCGAGCCTGACCCTCGTCGGAGCCGGCGAGGCGCCGCTCGTCCCGCTCGCGCTCTTCACGGCGGTGCTCGTCGTTCTCCTGCACCCGCGCGTGTTCCCCGTGCCGCGCGCGCGCGCTCCTGCGGCCCTTCGGCGCCGCCGAGGTCCCTGCGCTCTCGTACCGGACGCTGCTCGGGCTGCTCGCGTACTACGGCGTCACGTGGCTCCTCGGCGGACTCGCGCTCTTCTTCCTCCTGCGCTCGGTCGGCGGCGAGCCGCCGCTCACGGCGATCCCGTTCCTCGCTGGGACGAGCGCCGTGGGCGCGATCGTGGCGGTGCTCGCCGTGTTCGCTCCGTCCGGGCTCGGCGTGCGCGAAGCATCGATGTACGGCCTGTTGCTCGCGGTCGTCTCGGAAGCCGTCGCGCTCGGGGCCACCGTGCTGAACCGGCTCGCGATCACCGCCGTAGAGGCCGCGCTCCTGCTCGGGGCCGTCGCCGCGCGTCGTCGGAGCGACGACCGGGTCGAGAGACCGGCAGTCGCGAGCCCCGGCGGCTGAGAGCGCGCGTTCGCGCCGTCGTTGCGCCGCGCGCGCGTGACGTGCGAAGGTGGCTTTCGTCAGCAGGCTCGGAGGGAGGTGGCGCAATGGCCACGAACGGGGATCCAGCGGCGGAGAGCGCCGACCGGACGAGCTACGAGTGCTCCGGATGGAGCGCACGGTTCTCGCCGTCGGAGAAGGCACTGCTCGTAACGGGAAGCTGCACGATGCCGACGCCCGGGTACGAGCTCAGCTTGTCCGCGAACGTGAACCAGGGAACGAACCCGCGCGACGCGCTGCGCGTCGCGATCGTCGCAAAGCCGCCCGACGGGATCGTGCCTCAGGTCGTGACGGAGACGCCGGTCCGCTACGAGCACGACGTCGGTGACGACACGCGGCCGTGGCCGCGCGTCGTCGTGGTGAACGCGTCACCGCCGGCGTCGATCGACGTCGAAGAAGAAGTCGCCTGAGCGCGCGGCGGCCTAGGCGGCTAGGCGTCCACCGCCGCGCGCAGAGACCGAACGTACTCCGTGAGCGCGCGCGGCCCTCGCTCCGCAACCTCGACGGCGCGGGAGCCGACGACGATCCCGTCGACGATCTCCGCGGCGGCGCGCGCGTGGTCCGGCGTCGAGATGCCGAAGCCGGCGTAGAGCGGAACTTCGGTCGCCGCGCGCGCCCGCTCGACGAGAGCCGCGAGCGCAGGGGAGAGCTCGCGGCGCGCGCCGGTCGTACCGGTCAGCGTCACCAGGTAGAGCCAGCCGTCGGTCGTCTCCGCGGCGAGCCGCACGCGCTCGTCCGTCGACGTCGGCGCGACGAGCTGGACGCGACGCAGCTCCGGCCGCTCGTCCGCGGGTAGGTCGGCGACGATGAGGCTCGTCGCGCCCGCTGCCTCCGCGTCGGCTGCGAACTGCTCGTAGCCGTACGCGTCCAGCAGCGACGCGTAGGTCATCGGGATCAGGGGAACGTCGACGCGCTC
The DNA here is from genome assembly GCA_030446625.1 of Gaiellaceae bacterium. Taxonomy (GTDB): domain Bacteria; phylum Actinomycetota; class Thermoleophilia; order Gaiellales; family Gaiellaceae; genus JAUJMY01. The sequence goes on along the minus strand of JAUJMY010000012.1, from coordinate 16,494 downwards.
GCGCGTCTCCGCGAGGCACTCGAGACACTGACGCGTCCGCATCCCCTCGACGAGCGCGCGCTCGCCCGCGAGGCGGATCACCGGACCGTCCGCGAGCGGGTCGGAGAACGGGAAGCCGATCTCGACGAGATCGGCGCCGCCCGCGACCGCGGCCTCCGCGAGCGCGGGCGCCTCGCGCCCCGCCATCAGGTAGATCGCGAGCGTCTTCGGCACTAGCTCGCGCCGCGCGCGACGACCCCGGCGAGATCCTTGTCCCCCCGGCCGGAGAGGCAGACGAGCACGAGCTCCGCGTCGAGATCCGCGACGCGCGCGAGCGCGTGGCTCGACTCGAGGGCGGGGAGGATCCCCTCGGTGCGCGCGAGCCGGCGGAAGGCTGCGACGGCTTCCTCGTCGGTGGCGGTGACGTACGACGCGCGGCCGCTGTCGCGCAGGAACGCGTGCTCGGGGCCGACACCGGGGTAATCGAGGCCGGCCGAGATCGAGTGCGCGTCCGCGATCTGGCCGTCCTCGTCGGCGAGGACGGAGGAGCGCGATCCGTGGAGCACCGCGGCGCGGCCGCTGCCGAGACTCGCCGCGCCGGCCGCCTCGACGCCGACGAGCCTCACCTCTTGGTCCGCGACGAACGTCGAGAAGATCCCGATCGCGTTGGAGCCGCCGCCGACGCACGCGACGACGGCGTCCGGCAGCCGCTCCTCGACGGCGAGGATCTGCTCGCGCGCCTCCTGCCCGATCACCGACTGGAGCTCGCGCACGATCTCCGGATACGGGTGAGGCCCGACGGACGACCCGATCAGGTAGTGCGTCGTGTCGACGTTCGCGATCCAGTCCCGAATCGCCTCGCTGGTCGCCTCCTTCAGCGTCCTCGTGCCGAACTCGACGGGGCGCACGTCGGCGCCGAGCAGGTGCATGCGCTCGACGTTCGGCCGCTGGCGGCGCATGTCCTCGGCGCCCATGTAGACGACGCACTCGAAGCCGAAGCGCGCGCACGCGGTCGCCGTCGCCACGCCGTGCTGCCCCGCGCCCGTCTCGGCCACGATCCGCCGCTTGCCGAGCCGGCGCGCGAGTACGGCCTGCCCGAGCGCGTTGTTCAGCTTGTGCGCGCCGGTATGGAGGAGGTCCTCGCGCTTGAGGTACAGCCGCTTGTCACGCGCGAAGCTGTGCGCGCGCGTCAGCGGCGTCGGTCTGCCGGCGAACGTCCGCCCGAGCTCGACGATCTCGGCGGCGAACGACTGGTCGTCGACGGCGGCGCGCCAGCCCGCCTCCAGCTCGTCGAGCGCCGGGATCAGCGTCTCCGGGACGTAGCGACCGCCGTACGCGCCGTAGACGCCCGGCGTCCTCATCGTGCCGCTGCCACGAACGCGCGCACGCGCTCGTGATCCTTGATCCCGGGCGCGACCTCGAGTCGCGAGCTCGCGTCGACGGCCCACGGCCGAACCGCGTCGATCGCGGCGGCGACGTTGTCGGGTCCGAGCCGCCCGGCGAGCATCACGCGCCCGCCCGCCTCGGCCGCGCGCTGGAGGTGGAGCGGGTCTTCCGCCGCCCACGGCAGGTCGACGACGCGCCCGACCTCCTCGCCGTCCCTGAGCAGCACCGCGTCGCGCCCGCGCCGACCGTCGACGCGCGGGTAGAGCTGGACGAGGTCGGCCGACTCGTCGCCGACCTCCTCGACGTAGACCGCGACCGACAGCATCGTCTCCGGAACGTCGAGCACCGCCGGCGCCCGACGCGGCGTCTCTCGCGCGAGGATGAACCCGGCCAGATCCGCGCCGGCCTCGGCCGCGACGTCGACGTCCTCCTGCCGCGTCAGGCCGCACACCTTGACGAGCGGCCGCAAGAGGAGCTCCCGGAGCTTCTCCGGCGGGTCGGGTGCGCGCATCAGCGTCGAGCCGACGAGGACCGCGTCCGCGCCGGCGAGCTCCGCGGCGGCCGCCTGCGCGCGCGACTCGATGCCGCTCTCCGCGACGACGACCCGGTCGCGCGGCGCGCCGGCGACGAGGTCGAGCTGCGCGCGGCGGTCGATCGCGAACGTCCCGAGATCCCGAGCGTTCAGCCCGATCGGGTCGGCGCCGAGCCGGACCGCGCGCTCGAGCTCCGGCGCGTCGTGCGCCTCCACGAGCGCGTCGATCCCGAGCTCGCGGGCACGGGCGAGCAGCGCCGCCGCGCGCGCGTCGTCGAGGTCGCGCAGCAGGAGCAGGACCGCGTCGGCGCCCGCGTCGCGCAGCTCTCGCAGCTCGTCCTCGCGGGCGAAGAAGCCCTTCGCGAGCAGCGGGAGGCCCGTCGCGGCGCGTGCCGCGCGCAGATCGTCCACGGAGCCGCCGAAGCGGTCGTCGACGAGGATCGAGAGCGCCGCCGCGCCTGCGTTCGTGAATCCGGCGGCGAGGAGGCCAGGGTCGGCGTCGGCGCGAAGGTCTCCGGCCGAAGGCGACCGTCGCTTGATCTCGGCGATCGCGCGGAGGCCCGGACGCGCGAGCGCGTCGCGGAAGCGAGCCATCAGCGAGTTCCTTGTAACACGTTGTTACCCGGGCTCTTCGAGAACGCCACGAGCTCGTCGAGACGGGCGAGCGCGGCACCCGAGTCGACCGCCGCCCGCGCCAGCTCGAGCCCCTCGCGCAGGTCCGCAGCGTGGCCTGCGGCTGCGATCGCGCCGGCCGCGTTCAAGAGGATCGCGCTCCGGCGCCCGCCGTCCGCGCCCGCGAGGACGTCGCGAATCGCGCGGGCGTTCTCCGCGGGTGTCCCGCCCCGCAGCTCCCCCGGCGCGCAGCGCGCGACGCCGAGGTCGAGCGGGTCGATCGTGCGCTCGCGAACCGTCCCGTCGACGACCTCCGCGACGACGTTCGGCCCCGCCGGCGACAGCTCGTCTATCCCGCCTGCACCGTGCACGACGAACGCGCGCCGCGCGCCGAGGCGGACGAGCACGTCGGCGAGCGTCCGCACGAGTCCGGGCGAGTAGACGCCAACCACCTGCGCCCGAGCGCCTGCCGGGTTCGTGAGCGGCCCGAGCACGTTGAACACCGTCCGTGCAGCGAGCTCGCGCCGGACGGGCGCGGCGTGGCGCATCGCCGGGTGGTGCGTCGGGGCGAACATGAAGCCGAAGCCGAGCTCGTCGATCGACTGCGCGATCCGCGTCGGTGGCAGCTCGAGCTCGAATCCGAGCGCCTCCAGCACGTCCGCCGACCCCGACGCGGAGGAGACTGCGCGGTTTCCGTGCTTCGCGACCGCGGCGCCGGCGGCGGCGGCGACGAGGGCCGCGGCCGTGGAGATGTTGAGCGTCGCGGCTCCGTCGCCACCCGTGCCCGCCGTGTCGACGAGGTCGCCGCGTTGCGGACGCACCGGCAGCACGTGCTCGCGCATCGCCTCCGCACACCCCGCGATCTCGTCCGCGGTCTCGCCCTTGAGGCGCAGCGCGACGAGGAAGCCGGCGATCTGCGCAGGCGTGGCCTCGCCGCGCATGATCCCGGCCATCACCTCGCGCGCGCGATCGCGACCGAGATCGCGCCCGTCGAGCAGGCCTGCGAGTGCGTCCTGGATCACCGGCGCCCCTCGAGGAAGTTCCGCGCGAGCTCCGGCCCCAGCGGCGTAAGCACCGACTCGGGATGGAACTGGACGCCTTCGATCGGGAGCTCGCGGTGCCGGACGCCCATCACCTCTTCGTCGTCGGCCGACGCGGACACCTCCAGCACGTCGGGGACGCGCGTCGCCGCGAGCGAGTGGTAGCGCGCGGCCGGGAAGTCCTGCGGCAGCCCCGCGAAGACGCCGCGCCCGTCGTGGCGGACCGTGCTCGCCTTGCCGTGCAGGAGCGCGCGCGCCTGTCCGACTTCGCCGCCGAACGCCTCGACGATCGCCTGGTGGCCGAGGCAGACGCCGAGCGTCGGCGTGTGCGCGCCGAGGCGGCGGACGATGTCGAGCGTCGCGCCGGACTCTCCCGGGCGGCCGGGGCCGGGGGAGACGATGAGGTGCGACGGCGCGAGCCGCTCCGCCTCCTCCGCGTCGATCTCGTCATTCCGGCGCACGACGACCTCTGCCCCGAGCTCCGCGAACAGGTGCGCGAGGTTGTAGGTGAAGCTGTCGTAGTTGTCGACGAGCAGGATCATCCCGCTCCCTCTGCGAGCTCGATCGCGGCCTCGAGCGCGGCCAGCTTGTTCAGGCACTCACGCTGCTCAGCCGCCGGATCCGAGTCGGCCACGATCCCCGCGCCGGCCTGGAGCCGCGCGACGCCGTCCTCGAGGACGATCGTCCGGATCGCGATGCACGTGTCGAGCTCGCCCGTCGGCAGCGCGTACCCGACGGCGCCCGCATACGGGCCGCGTCGGTAGCCCTCCAGCTCGGAGATGATCTGCATCGCGCGCACCTTGGGGGCGCCGGAGACCGTTCCGGCCGGGAAGCACGCGCGGAGCACGTCGAGCGGCCGGATGCCCGGGCCGACCTCTCCGGCGACCTCGGAGACGAGGTGTGTCACGTGCGAGAAGCGCTCCGGCTCGAGCAAGCGCTCGACGCGGACGCTGCCGGGGACGCAGACACGCGAGAGGTCGTTGCGCCCGAGGTCGACGAGCATCACGTGCTCGGCGCGGTCCTTCTCGGACGCGAGCAGTCGCTCGGCGTCTCCGTCGCCCGGGTGCGTGGTGCCCGCGATCGGGTTGACGCTCGCGCGCGACCCGTCGACCTTGACGAGCGTCTCGGGGGAGGAGCCGACGAGCGCGACGCTGTCGAGCTCGAGCAGGAACAGGTACGGCGACGGGTTGACCCGGCGCAGCGCCCGGTAGAGGTCGACGGCGGAGGCCGGCGTCGGCCGCTCCGCGCGCTGCGAGAGCACGATCTGGAACGCGTCGCCGCGGCGGATGTGCTCCTTCGCCGCCCGCACGCCGGCGAGGTACGTCTCCTCGTCCGGAGAGCGACGGAGCGCGCCTGCCGGTCGACCGGCGGCGCGAGCAGGCGGAGGAGGCGCGCGGTCGAGCGCCGCAGCGACGTCCCCGGGGTCGCCGGCGAGCACGTCGGCGACGCCCGAGGCGTGGTCGAAGCGGACGAGCGTCTCGGCGACGAGGAAGCGGCTCTCGGGGAGGTCCGGCCCTGCGGCCGGGAGCGGCACCGTCGGCTCGAGCCGCGCGACGTGGTCGTACGCGACGTAGCCGACGATCGGCTGTCCGAGCGCCTCGGCGGCGGCGAGATCCACGACGCGCGAACCCGAGCCGACGAACGAGTACCGACCGAGCCGTCCGCGCTCGACCGACTCGAGCAGGAAGCTCGCACGCCCGAGCTCGCGCAGCCGCAGGTACGCGCCGAGCGGGGTGATCAGGTCGGTGGCGATGTCGGTGGTCGTGGTCATGCGATTCCTCGTCTGAACGTACGAAAAGACCCTCCGGGCGGAAGGTCTCGCGAGCGGAACGGGCTGTGTCGCCGGAACTAGGCCGTGCGCAGGCTCCCGCCCCGCTCGTGGCGCCAGGCCCAGGCCCGAGTGTGCGCGGCAGGAGTCATGTGTCGGCCCAGAGTAGCTGACGGCGGATGGCCGTCAAGCCGGTACGCCACGCTGTCGAGGAGGTCGCCGACGCTCGTACCGAGCGCGCGCGGAGCCTGCGCAAGCGGCTCCGTCGAGCCGACTGCGCAGGATCTTCGCTTTCGCGCGCTCTCTCCAGAGGCAGGAGGACGACCGCGAGGGAACGCCGTTGGACGAGGAAACGGGTCGACGAGGATGAGCGCCGCGGCGAGGAGCGACTTCGCGCGTGCGGACGCGGCCGTGCCGCGCGCGCTCTCGACTGTGGCGGCGGCGCGCCTCCGGCAGCTGTTCGACGCCACGGCCGGCTCGTGTTCGGCCTCTGCCGGGCGCTCCTTCGCGACCACCAGAGGCGGAGGGCGCGGCGCAGCAGACGTTCCTCTCGGCGCACCGGGCGCTGCTCGGTGGCACTGCGCCGCGCGAGGAGGCCGCGTGGCTCGCGACGATCGCGCGCAACGAGTGCCGCGCGCGGATCAAGAAGCGGATGGCGACGCCGGCCGCTCTCGGGCTCCGGCTCCACGTCCAGTGACTCGGGCTCGAGCGGGACCGGCAAGAGCGACTACGTCGGGTCGAGCGGCTCGGACTCCAGCGCTCCGAGTCGACCGACGCGAGCGGCAGTGGCTCGGACTCGAGCGGATCGGGCTCGTCCCGCTCCGGTTCGTCGGGCAGCGACGACTGACGACGCGCGAGAGCCTCTGCGTGTGCATCGGTGGGATGGCGCCGAACGACCTCAGCGGCGCCTTCCGGCTCACGTGCGACAGGTGACGGAGAGACCGCCCGCGCCCCCGAGCGCGGGGCCACGCTGCTAGGTGAGGACGGCGACCTCGCGCTCGCCCCCGGCGTCGCCTGTCACATGGGCACCGGCGTCCACGACCGCGCGCGCGACACGGCCGTCGATGCGAGCGTCGTGCAGGACGACGGCCTCGACGACCTCGGCGCCGTCCTCGACGACGGCGCCCGGCCCGAGCACCGAGTCCACGACGCAGCCCCGCACGGTGCACCCGGGTGAGACGAGGCTGTTCTCGATCCGCGCGCCGGCGGCGACGTGTGCCGGCGCCCGTAGCTGCCGTCCCGTCAGCACGGGCCACGCCGCGTCGTCGAGCCGGATCCGTGGCTCCGGCTCGAGAAGGTCCATGTGCGCCTGCCAGTAGCTCTCGATCGTCCCGACGTCGCGCCAGTAGCCGTCGAGGTCGTACGCGAAGGCGGACCCGCGCTCGACGAGCGCGGGAACGAGGCTTTCGCCGAAATCGGCCAGCCCGCGGTCGCGCGCAGCGAGATCGGCGAGCGTGTCGAGGAGGACGCGAGCGTCGTAGACGAAGACCTCGGCCGTCACGAGGTCCCCGGCCGGCTCCTCCGGCTTGTACTCGAACCCGCGAACGCGCGTGTCGCCGCCCACGTCGACGACGCCGAAGCGTCGCGCGTCCTCGCGCGTCACTCTCGTCGTGACGAGTGTGACCTCGGCTGCAAGCTCGAGGTGGCGCTCGACGACGCGCGCGTAGTCGAGCAGGTAGACCGCGTCCGCGCTGAGGACGAGAACGACCTCGGGGTCGAATCGCTCGATCGCCTCACGGTTGCGGTGGATCGCGTCGGCGTTCCCTTCGTACCAGCCGCTCTCCTCGTCGCCGGTCGACGGCTGGACGACCCGCAGCCCGCCGTACGTGCGGTCGAGGTCCCACGGGCGGCCATTCGCGAGGTATTCGCTGACCGAATGCGCCTCGTACTGCTGCAGAACCCAGACGTCGGAGATGCGGCTGTGATGACAGTTGGACAGCGCGAAGTCGATCAGCCGGTAGACGCCCCCGAACGGAAGCGCGGGCTTCGCACGCTCCGCCGTCAGCGGCCCGAGCCGACCGCCCTCGCCGCCCGCGAGCACGAGGGCGAGGACCTTTCCGCGCCGATGCAGCACGACGCCGTCCTACCCTGCTCGGTCCGCCTTACGCCCCCGGTACCGTGTGCGCCCATGGCCCGCTCCGTGATCGTCTCCGCCGTGCGAACCCCGTTCGGCAAGCTGGGCGGCGCGCTCCAGGAGTACGGCGCGACGGAGCTGGGGGCGATCGCGATCCGCGCCGCGCTCGACCGCGCCGGGCTCGAGAACCACGAGGTGGAGTACGTGATCATGGGGCAGGTGCTCCAGGCGGGCGTCGGCCAGGCGCCCGCGCGACAGGCGGCGATCGGGGCCGGCCTGCCGAAGGAGATCGGCGCGGACACGATCAACAAGGTCTGCGCCTCCTCCATCCGCGCCGTCGAGATCGCGGACCAGATGATCCGCGCGGGCGACCACGAGGTGATCGTCACCGGCGGGATGGAGTCGATGTCGAACGCGCCGTACATCCTCAAGAAGGCGCGCTTCGGGTACCGGATCGGCGACGGCGTGCTCATAGATCACATGACCTACGACGGCCTGACGTCGACCTTCGACCAGCGGCACATGGTCGAGCAGGCGTCGTTCGTCTCGCGCGAGCTCGGCATCTCGCGCGAGGACCAGGACATGTGGGCGCTGCGCTCGCACGAGCGGGCGGTCAGGGCGATCGACGAGGGGCGGTTCCAGGAGGAGATCGTCGCGGTCGACGACTTCGCGGTCGACGAGGGGCCGCGGCGCGACACCTCGATCGAGAAGCTCGCGCGGCTCCAGCCGGTCTTCGACCCGGAGGGCACGACGACGGCGGGCAACGCACCCGGAGTGAACGACGGCGCGGCGTGCGTGATCGTCACGAGCGAGGAGTACGCGCGCAAGCGCGACCTGCCCATCCTCGCCACGGTGGTGTCCCAGGGCTACGTGGCCGACGACTTCGCGTACCTGGCGCGCACGCCCGCGAAGGCCGGCGCGATCGCGCTCGAGAAGGCGGGCAAGACGATCGAGGACGTCGCGCTCGTGGAGCTGAACGAGGCGTTCTCGTCGGTCGTCCTCAACTCGACGAAGATGCTCGGCGCCCATCCCGAGCAGGTGAACGTGAACGGCGGCGCCGTCGCGCTCGGCCACCCGATCGGCGCGTCGGGGGCGCGCATCCTCGCGACGATGATCCACGAGTTGCGGCGCCGCACCGGCGGCGGCCTCGGCCTCGCCGCGATGTGCGCGGGCGGCGGCCCGGGCGACGCACTGCTGTTCGAGGTCTGAGCGGCCCAGGGCGAGCCCCCTCCTTCTTCGTAGCGTTCTTGCGTCTTCTGGCTGGCCTCCCGGCGGGCGAAGCCCGCCTCCGGCTGCATCGTGGCGCACGTTCGAGCGGACGAGCAGGAGCTAGCGCGGGCGCGGCGGCCGCGCGCCGGCGAGTGACATCTCAGCGGGGCCGATGCATTTCGCGACCCGCGGAAGCGTCGGCTTCCGCGGGTCCGAGAGAAGCCAGGAGTGCCTGCACGCGCTCGTCGATGTCGTCGCGGATCCGGCGAACGTCGTCGAGGTCCTTGCCGGCCGGATCGTCCACCTGCCAGTCCTCGTAGCGCTTGCCGGCGAAGACCGGGCACGCGTCGCCGCAGCCCATCGTCACGACCGCGTCGGCGGCGCGCACCGCCTCGTCTTCGAGCAGCCGCGGGCGCGCCTGCGACAGGTCGAGCCCGACCTCGCGCATCGCCTCGACGACGACGGGGTTGATCGTCTCCACCGGCGCGCTTCCCGCCGAGCGGACGCGCACCCGCCCGCCCGACCGGTGCTCGACGAGGGCCGCGGCCATCTGGCTCCGGCCCGCGTTGTGGACGCAGACGAAGAGGACTTCGGGCGCGTCGCTCACGGCGCTGACGTTACCCTGCGCGGCCATGCGCTTCGAGCACGTCCTCGTCGTCGGCGCCGGCCAGATGGGCGCCGGAATCGCCCAGGTCGTGGCCGCGTCCGGCCGGCGCATCTCGCTGCACGACGCGGCGCCGGGCGCGCCGGAGCGGGCGCTCGAGACGATGCGCAAGAGCCTCGCGAGACTCGCCGAGAAGGGCGGCGGCGATCCGGACGAGGTGCTCGCGCGCGTGGAGGTCGCGCCCGAGCTCGTCCCCGCCGACCTGATGATCGAGGCCGTCGTCGAGGACGCGGCCGTCAAGGAGGACGTCTTCCGCCGTGCGGATGCGCTCCTGCCGCCGCACGCCGTGCTCGCGTCGAACACGTCCTCCATCCCGATCGGCTCGCTCGCCGCGGCGACGCGCCGCCCCGACCGCGTGATCGGGATGCACTTCTTCAACCCGGTCCCGGTGCTGAAGCTCGTCGAGGTGATCCGCGGCCGCGAGACCTCGGACGAGACGGCGGGCCAGATCGTGGCGCTCGCGGAGGAGCTCGGGAAGACGCCGGCGGAGGCGAACGACTTCCCCGGCTTCGTCTCGAACCGGATTCTGATGCCGTTCATCAACGAGGCGGCGTATGCGCTTCAGGACGGCGTCGCGGAGGCCGACGCCATCGACACCGTGGCGAAGCTCGGCTTCGCGCACCCGATGGGGCCGCTGGCGCTCGCCGACCTGATCGGCCTCGACACGTGCGTCGCGATCATGGAGGTCCTGCACGAGGGGCTCGGCGACGAGAAGTACGCGCCGTGCGCGCTGCTCCGGGAGCACGTCGGCGCGGGCCGCCTCGGGCGCAAGTCCGGACGCGGTTTCTACGTCTACTCCTGAAAGCGCTAAAGCTTTCGCGGCCGCCGGCCGACAAGACGTCCCAGGACTCGCTGAAAGGGGACTGGGACCTTGCGTCTCTTGCTGGTCGACGACGACGACGGGATCCGCGCGCTTCTCCGCGCGACGTTCGAGGCGGTCGACCTCGAGCTCGACGAGGCCGCAGACGCGCGGGCCGCGCTGAAGAAGGTCGCGGCGCGGAGGCCCGACGTGATCGTGCTCGACGTCGGCATGCCGGGCATGAGCGGGATCGAGCTGTGCGAGCGGCTGAAGTCCGATCCCGCGACCGCGGACATCCCGATCGCGGTCCTCACGGGAACGCACGCGCACAACGGCGACTCCGTCGCCGCCGCGGGCGCCGACGCGTTCGTCCTCAAGCCGTTCAGCCCGCTCGAGCTCCTCGGCGTCGTCGAGCGGCTCGCGGGCGGTCTGCACCCGGCGCCGTTTCGCGGCGGCGGCAAGAAGGACCCGGAAGAGCAGCTCCTCCTCTACGCGCGCGACCTCCGCTACCTGCTCGAGCTCGAGCGGGCGGAGCGACGCGCGCTCGAGAGTGCGTATCAGCAAACCGTCGGCGCGCTCGCGTCCGCGCTCGAGACGAAGGACACGGGGACGCGTCAGCACTCGCAGCGCGTCCAGCGCTACGCGGTCGAGCTGGCCCGGGCGGTCGATCGCGACCTCGCCGAGAGCCAGAGCGCGCAGTTCGGCTTCCTGCTCCACGACGTGGGGAAGATCGGGATCCCGGACGACGTGCTCCAGAAGCCCGGCGCGCTCGACGACGCCGAGCGGCGGCTGATGAGGACGCACACGCTGCTCGGCGAGCAGATGCTCTCCGGCGTCACGTTCCTGAAGGATGCCGGCCTCCAGATCGTCCGCTCGCACCACGAGCGCTGGGACGGCGCCGGGTATCCGGACGGGATCGCGGGCTCGGACATCCCGCTCGGCGCGCGCATCTTCGCCGTGGCCGACACGGTGGACGCGATCACGAGCGACCGGCCCTACCGCCGCGCGGGCAGCTGGGAGACCGCCCTCGCCGAGATCCGGGCCGAGTCCGGGAAGCAGTTCGACCCGGTCGTCGTCGAGGCGTTCGGCGACTGCGAGCCGCGACTGCGCGCGGTGCACGAAGAGCTCGTCGCCGCGTAGCGGCCCGGTCGCTCGCGGGTCGACAGTTCTCGGACGGAAGGTGGGGCGGGCCGGCACTGCTTGCGGCGGGCAACGCCAAACCCGCCCCGCCGGCGAGCAGCCTCGGACTCGGGGATCTTCGGCCGCTCGGAAGCTAAGACGTCGCGCGCGCGGAAACCTTGCACGCGTGCAGGGTCACTTCCGCACCGGATCGAGCTTGTAGCCGACGCCGTAGCGCGTCTGCAGGAAGCTGTGGCGCGGCGCGCGCTGGTCGATCTTCTCGCGCAGCTTGCGGACGAACACGTCGACCGTGCGATCGCGGTGCGTGGCGCGCCGGCCCCAGACCTTCTGGAGGAGCTCGTCCCGCGTCACGACCCGGCCGCGCTCGAGCGCGAGCGCGTACAGCAGGCGGAACTCGGTCGGCGTCAGCCCGGCGCTCTCGCCGTCGACGTACGCCTGCACGTTCGCGGGATCGAGCCGAAGCTCCTCGACCTGGAGCGGCTCGCCGCGCGCCGGCTGCTGGGCGCGGACGCCACGCCGCGCCGACGCGGCGACGCGCGCGACGAGCTCCTTCATCGAGAACGGCTTCACGAGGTAGTCGTCGGCGCCGATCTCGAGCGCGTGAACCCGGTCGTGCTCCGTTCCCCGTGCACTCACGACCACGATCGGCGTGCCGATGCCCTCGGCGCGGGCCGTCTCGATCAGCTTCCATCCGTCCGTTCCCGGGAGCATCAGGTCGAGGACGCACACGTCCGGGCGCTCGTACCGAAGGCGGGCGAGGCCAGCGGAGCCGCTCACGACCGCGACGGCGTCGAATCCCGCCGCGCCGAGGTGCCGCGCCATCCCCTGCGCGATCACGTCGTCGTCCTCGATGATCAGGACCTTCGCCGCCACCTCGCCGATATTGAACCCGCGCGCGGTGTCGGCGCGGTAGCGAGGTGGTGAAGGAGCGGTGAACGGCTGGCGCGGCGCGACGCCTCTGTTACAACGGCCGCATGAGCAATGCGGAGACGGCGCTCGAGGCCGCGCGCGGACGCGTGCTCGTCGAGGAGAGTCGCGAGATCCTGGTCGTCCTCGACGAGGACGACGTCGTCGTCGCGACGAGCAGGCGCGCGCGTGAGTCGGTCGCGGAGGTCGTCGAGGGACGGCCGCTCCCGCCGGCGCTCGTCGCCCCGCCACACGTCGTCTCGGTCCCGTACGAGGTCCACGGCCGGCGCGAGCGGCTCGTCTACCTGGCCGAGGCCGGCGGACTCGGCGCGTACGAGGAGCTGCGCGCGGGGTTCACCGCCGCGGTCTCGCACGAGCTGCGCACGCCGCTCGCGCGGCTGCTCGCGCTCCTCGAGACCGCACAGCTGCCGGATGAGGATGTCCGGCCGCTGATCGAGCAGGCGCGCGTGGAGGTGGAGCAGATCCGGGAGTTGATCGACGACGTGCTCTTCCTGAGCGAGCTCGAGACGGGGCGCGCGGTCGTCGGGCTGGCGGCCACGCCTGCACTGCCCGTGCTGGAGGCCGTCGCCGCAGAGCTCGAGGAGTCGGCGGCGCGCGCGGGCGTGCGGCTGCGCGTCGAGGGCGATCCGTCCGTCCAGGTCCGGCTGCGCCGGAGGATGCTCCACATGGTCGTGCAGAACCTGACCGAGAACGCGATCCGCTATGCGGGCCCCGGCGCCACGTGCGTGCTCTCGGTGGCGCGCGAGCAGCAATCGCTCGTGCTCGCCGCACGCGACGACGGCGTCGGCGTCGTCGAACGCGACCTCCCGCGGCTCTTCGAGCGCTTCTACCGCGGCGACCGAGCGCGCGCCTCCCGCGGCACCGGCCTCGGACTCGCGATCGTGAAGCACGTCGTCACCGCCGCGGGAGGGACGGTGGAGGCACGCGGCGCCCGCGGCGCCGGGCTCGAGATCCGCTGCGTCTTTCCTGCGCCCGAGACGCCTCTTCACCACCCTCTCACCACCGCTTAACCGCCTTTCGACCCGCGGCGCGTGGCGCTGCCGGAACACTCGCGGCAGTGACGCCGCGCACGCTCGCTCCCCTGCTCGCCGTACTCGCGCTGCTCGCGGGTTGCGGGCGAACGGGTTCGGGCGAGCGGGATCCCGGCGGAGCTTCGAGCGACCTCGCAGGGCGCGTCCAGGCCGACGGGTCGAGCACCGTGGCCCCGCTGACGACGCTCGCCGCCGAGCGGTTCCGTGAGCGCCACCCCGGGGTCGAGGTCACCGTCGGCGTCTCCGGGACGGGTGGCGGCTTCGAGCGCTTCTGCGCCGGCGAGACGGACCTCTCCGACGCCTCGCGGCCGATCAAGGACGAGGAGGCGGCGGCGTGTCGGGAGCAGGGCGTCGAGTACGTCGAGCTCCACGTCGCGAACGACGCGCTCACCGTCGTCGCGAACCGCGCGAACGACTGGGCGACCTGCCTGACCGTCGCGCAGCTGAAGCGGATCTGGGAGCCGAAGTCGAACGTCGACAGCTGGGACGACGTCGAGCGCGACTTTCCCGCGGAGAAGCTCCTCCTGTTCGGCCCCGGGACCGACTCGGGCACGTTCGACTACTTCACCGACGCCGTCGTGGGCGAGGAGGGGGCGAGCCGCGCCGACTACTCCGCGAGCGAGGACGACAACGTGATCGTCCAGGGCGTCGGCGGCGAGCGGGGCGGGCTCGGCTATCTGGGCTTCTCGTACTTCGAGCAGAACGCCGACCGGCTGAAGGCGCTCGCGGTCGACGGAGGCGAGGGCTGTGTCGAGCCGAGCCGCGAGGCTGCGCAGAGCGGGCGCTACGTTCCGCTCGCGCGCCCGCTCTTCGTCTACGCGAGGAAGGAGTCGCTGCGCCGCGCGGAGGTGCGAGCCTTCCTCGAGTTCGTCCTGGACAACGCGCCCGCGCTCGCGGAGGACGCGCTCTTCGTCCCGCTGACCGACGAGCAGGCGCGGCGGGCTCGCGGTGCGCTCGACGCCGCCGCGGGAGCGTGATGGCGGCCGACGGAGTCGCCGCGCGCGCGCCCGTCGCGCTGCGCGCGCCGCGCAGGAGGTGGGGCGAGGACGTCGTGCGCGGCGCCCTCGCGGCCTGTGCCCTCGTCTCTGTCGCGACGACCGTGGGCATCGTCGCGGCGCTCTTCGTTCCCGCCGCGGACTTCTTCCGCGACGTCGGCGTCGTCGAGTTCCTGACGGGCACGACGTGGGCGCCTCTCTTCGAGCCCGCGTCGTTCGGCGTCGTCCCGCTCCTCGTCGGGACGCTCTCGGTGACCCTCTGGGCGTGCCTCGTCGCGATGCCGTTCGGCCTCGGCGCGGCGATCTACCTGAGCGAGTACGCGCGGCCGCGCGCGCGTCGGATCCTCAAGCCCGCGCTCGAGGTGCTCGCGGGCGTTCCGACCGTCGTGCTCGGCTACTTCGGGCTCACGTTCGTGACGCCGCTCCTGCGCGACCTCGGGCTCGACGCGGAGATCTTCAACGCGCTCGCCGCGGGGCTCGTGATCGGGATCATGTTGATCCCGACCGTCGCGTCGCTCTCGGAGGACGCGATGGCGGCGGTTCCGAGCTCGCTCCGCGCGGGCGCATTCGGGCTCGGCGCCTCGAAGCTGCAGGTCTCGACGCGCGTCGTCGTCCCCGCGGCGATCTCGGGAATCGTCGCGAGCTACGTCCTCGCCATCTCCCGCGCCGTCGGCGAGACGATGATCGTGCTGCTCGTCGCAGGGCAGCAGCCGCGCATCGACTGGAACCCGCTGCACGCAATCGAGACGATGACCGCGTTCGTCGCGGCGACGGGCGCGGGCGACGTCCCGACGGGGTCGCTCGAGTACAAGACGATCTTCGCCGTCGGCGCGACGCTCTTCGTGCTGACGCTCGCGATGAACGTCCTCTCGATCCGGCTCGTGCGGCGCTACCGCGAGGTCTACGAGTGAGCGTCGACGCGGCATCGATCGGGCGGAGGGGGAGGAGGGGGCGCGCGTCCGCGGCGCTCTTCGGCGCGTACCTCGCCGCGTCGCTCCTCGTCGGTTTCGCCGCGCTCGGCGCGCTGCTCGTCGACGTGGCCAGGAAGGGCGTCGGGCACGTCGACGGCGTCCTCCTCACGCAGCCGCCGTCGTCGGACCCGGCTCTCGCGGGAGCGCGGCCGGCGATCATCGGGACGATCTATCTCATGGTCCTCCTGATCGCGTTCGCCGTCCCGATCGGCGTCGGCACCGCGGTCTACCTCGAGGAGTACGCGAACCGCGAGCGCTGGTACAACCGCGCGCTCGAGGTGAACATCCAGAACCTCGCCGCGGTCCCCTCGATCGTCTACGGGATCCTCGGGCTCGCGTTCCTCGTCCGCGGGATCGGGCTCGGGCGCGTCCTGCTCGCCGGCGCACTGATCCTGACGCTCCTCGTGCTCCCGACGGTGATCATCGCGGCGCGGGAGGCGATTCGCGCCGTGCCCGCGTCGATCCGCCACGGCGCGCTCGCCCTCGGCGCGACGAAGTGGCAGGTCGTGTGGCGCCAGGTGCTGCCGGTGGCGCTGCCGGGAATCGCGACCGGCTCGATCCTCGCCCTCTCGCGCGCGATCGGCGAGACCGCGCCGCTGATCCTGATCGGGGCGCTGACCTACGTCGCCTTCGACCCGACGCTGCTCGGCGAGTTCACCGCGCTCCCGATCCAGATCTACCAGTGGACCGCTCGCCCGCAGCCCGAGTTCAAGCTGCTCGCGGCCGCGGCGATCATCGTCCTGCTCGCGCTGCTCCTGTCCATGAACGCGTTCGCGATCTGGCTGCGCAACCGCTACCGCCGCGCGATGTGATCGAGGTGGAGCGGATCGAGGTTCACGAACGGATGCAGCGCGAGCCGGCGAAGGAGAGGCGTCCGCGCGAGGTCGTATTCGACGTGCAGGATCTGACGGTCTCGTACTCTGGCGTGCCCGCGTTGAGCGGCGTCTCGCTCGAGATTCCCCGCAACGAGGTGACGGCGTTCATCGGCCCGTCCGGCTGCGGCAAGAGCACGTTCATCCGCTGCTTCAACCGGCTCAACGACCTCATCCCGGGCGCCGTCGTGGAGGGAACCGTCCTCTACCACGGGCAGGACCTCTACTCGCCGGAGGTGGACCCCGTCGAGGTGCGGAAGCTGATCGGGATGGTCTTCCAGAAGCCGAACCCGTTCCCGAAGTCGATCTACGACAACGTCGCCTTCGGCCCGCGCGTGCTCGGGCTGACCGACGGCCTCGTCGACCGGGTCGAGGCGGCGCTCCGCCAGGCCGCGCTGTGGGACGAGGTCAGCGGCCGCCTGCGTGAGAGCGCGCTGAGCCTCTCCGGCGGGCAGCAGCAGCGCCTCTGCATCGCGCGCACGATCGCGGTCGAGC
>JAUJMY010000026.1 GCA_030446625.1 Gaiellaceae bacterium | reverse complement strand
CGCGGAGCTCCTCGAGCTGCCGTAGCTTCGCGGCCGTCGTCTCGTCGGTGCCGGGCGTCTCGTCGGTCGTCGCCACGCGCGGACCCTAGTGGACGGCACTACAGTCGCGGCGTGAGCCACGTCCCACCGGTCGACCGCTCGACGATCTGGCCGTACCGCGACGGCGACCCGGGCGAGTTCTTCTACGCGAGGTACGCGCACCCGAACGGGGTCGAGGCCGAGCGAGCGCTCGGCGCGCTCGAAGGCGGCGAGGCGCTGCTCTTCTCGTCCGGCGCGGGCGCCACGACCGCAGTCGCGCTCGCCCTGCTCGAGCCCGGGCAGACGATCGCGCTCGCCGAGGGCGCCTACTACGGCACCGCAGTCCTCTTCCGCGAGCTCGAGCGGTGGGGCCTCCACTTCGTCGAGTTCGACCAGACGCGCGCGCCGCCGCCGGGGGTCGATCTGATCTGGCTGGAGGCGCCGTCGAACCCGTTCCTGACGATGCCCGATCTCGGGGCGGCTGCGGCGCACCCGGCGAAGGTGCTCGTCGACTCGACCGCGGCGACGCCCGTCTACCTCCGGCCGCTCGAGCGCGGCGCCGACCTCGTCCTGCACAGCGCGACGAAGTACCTCGCCGGCCACGACGACGCGCTCGTCGGCGCGGTCGTCTGCCGCGACGCCGCCGACGCGGAGCGGCTGCGCGAGTTCCGGGGGCGAACCGGGATCGTCGTCGGACCCGACACGGCGTGGCTCGTGCACCGCGGCCTGAAGACGCTGCGCGTCCGCATCGAGCGGCAGACCGAATCGGCGCGGGAGCTCGCGCGGCGGCTCCACGAGCATCCGGGGGTCGAGCGGGTGCGGTATCCGGGCTTCGGCGGCCTGCTGTCATTCGACGCGGCGGGAGGCGCCGAGGCCGCCCGTGGAGTGGAGACCGGCACGCGCGTGATCCGAAACGCCACGAGCCTCGGGGGCGTCGACTCGGTCCTGGAGACCCGCGCCCGCTGGGAAGGCGAGCGCGTGCCAGCTAATCTGATTCGCCTCAGCGTCGGGCTGGAGCACGTCGAGGAGCTGTGGCGCGACCTCGACGGGGCACTCCGGCACGCGGCAGGCGAGCGCTAAGGAAAAACACGGAAGCAACCGAAAGAGGGATCTAGTTGGCGGAGCGTCGACGGCGCGAGGCGTTCGCCTCCCGAACTCCTGCGGCAGCGACGCCGCTGTTCCCCATCGCGAGAAGGAGCTGAGCCAGGTGGCGGTCGACGAGAAGAAGGCCGAGCAACAGAAGCCGGACGGGCGCAAGCGCGGCGCGGCACCCGCGCGCCGCAACGGCGCGGGTGGGGCAACGAACGGCGAGGGCGACAGCGGCGTCAGCCTCCGCGAGCTCGAGCAGCTCCTCGACGCGCTGCGCGCCGCCGCGAACGGCGACTTCTCGGTCCGGCTTCCGGCGAGGAGCCGCGGGCTCGTCGGAGAGCTCGGCCGCGCGTTCAACGACGTCGCAGACAACAACGAGCGCTTGACGAAGGAGCTCGTCCGCGTCAGCCGCGTAATCGGCCGCGAGGGCCGCCTGACGGAGCGTGCGAGGTTCGCGCGCGCGCAGGGCAGCTGGGCGGCGAAGATCGCCGCGGTCAACTCGCTCATCGACGACCTGAGCCGCCCCACGATCGAGGTCGGCCGCGTGATCGACGCCGTCGCCGAGGGCGACCTCGGGCAGAAGATGGCGCTGACGATCGAGGGGCAGCCCGTCAAGGGCGAGTTCCTGCGCATCGGCAAGACGGTGAACGCGATGGTCGACCAGCTCTCGTCGTTCGCCGACGAGGTGACGCGCGTCGCGCGCGAGGTCGGCACAGAGGGGAAGCTCGGAGGCCAGGCTCGGGTCAAGGGCGTCTCCGGCGTCTGGAAGGACCTGACGGACAACGTCAACACGCTCGCCGGGAACCTCACCGGTCAGGTGCGGAACATCGCCGAGGTGACGACCGCCGTGGCCAACGGCGATCTGTCGAAGAAGATCACCGTCGACGTCAAGGGCGAGGTCCTCGAGCTCAAGAACACCGTCAACACGATGGTCGACCAGCTCTCGTCGTTCGCCGACGAGGTGACGCGCGTCGCGCGCGAGGTCGGCACCGAGGGCAAGCTCGGCGGCCAGGCCCAGGTGAAGGGCGTCTCCGGCGTCTGGAAGGACCTCACCGACAACGTCAACACGCTCGCCGGGAACCTCACCGGTCAGGTTCGGAACATCGCGCTCGTCACCACGGCGGTCGCGAACGGCGACCTCTCGAAGAAGATCACCGTCGACGTCCGCGGCGAGGTGCTCGAGCTGAAGGAGACCATCAACACGATGGTCGACCAGCTGCGCGCGTTCGCCGCGGAGGTGACACGCGTCGCGCGCGAGGTCGGCACCGAGGGGAAGCTCGGCGGCCAGGCCCAGGTCGAGGGCGTCTCCGGTGTCTGGCGCGACTTGACCGAGAACGTGAACGGTATGGCCTCGAACCTGACGGGCCAGGTGCGCAACATCGCCGAGGTGACGACCGCGGTCGCGAACGGCGACCTCTCGCGCAAGATCACCGTCGACGTCCGCGGCGAGGTGCTCGAGCTGAAGGAGACCATCAACACGATGGTCGACCAGCTCTCGTCGTTCGCCGACGAGGTGACGCGCGTCGCGCGCGAGGTGGGCACCGAGGAAGCTCGGCGGCCAGGCTCAGGTCAAGGGCGTCTCCGGCGTCTGGAAGGGCTCACCGACAACGTCAACACGCTCGCCGGGAACCTCACCGGTCAGGTTCGGAACATCGCGCTCGTGACGACCGCGGTCGCGAACGGCGACCTCTCGAAGAAGATCACGGTCGACGTCCGCGGCGAGGTGCTCGAGCTGAAGGAGACCATCAACACGATGGTCGACCAGCTCTCGGCGTTCGCCGCCGAGGTCACGCGCGTCGCGCGCGAGGTCGGCACGGAAGGCATCCTGGGCGGGCAGGCGACGGTCGAGGGCGTGTCGGACAACGTCTGGCGCGGGCTGACCGAGAACGTGAACACCGTCGATGGCGTCGAACCTCACCAGAGCCGCGTCGCGCGCGAGGTCCGCAACATCGCCGACGTCAACGACCGCGGTCGCGAACGGCGACCTGACGCGAACGTCGAAGGCGTGTCCGGGACGTGGCGCCAAGAACGAACCTGACCGATCAGGTGCGGAACATCGCGGAAGATCACGGTCGGTCGCCAAGTCGGCGACCAGCTCTCGTCGTTCGCGGACGAGGATCGTCGACGTGGAAGGGACCTGAGGGCGAGGTGCTCGCCGAGCTCAAGAAGCACGATGGTCAAGCACGATGGTCGACCAAGGCGTCTCCGGGTCGTTCGCGGACGAGGTGAACATCGCGCGTCGACGCGCGCCAACGGCGACCTCGGCAAGATCACCGTCGACGTGCGCGGCGAAAGGATCAACACGCGACCAGCTCGCGGCGCGCCGAGGTCACCCGCGTCGCGCGCGAGGTCACCGAGGGCGCCTCTCCGGCGTCTCCGGCACGTGGAAGGACCTGACGGACAACGTCAACACGCTCGCGGGCAACCTGACGAGCCAGGTGCGCAACATCGCCGAGGTGACGACCGCGGTCGCGAACGGCGACCTCTCGCGCAAGATCACCGTCGACGTCCGCGGCGAGGTGCTCGAGCTGAAGGAGACCATCAACACGATGGTCGACCAGCTCTCGTCGTTCGCCGACGAGGTGACGCGCGTCGCGAAGGAAGTCGGGACCGAGGGACGCCTCGGCGTCCAGGCCCAGGTCGAGGGCGTCTCGGGCGTCTGGAAGGGGCTCACCGACAACGTCAACCAGCTCGCGGCGACGCTGACGACGCAGCTGCGCGCGATCGCGGAGGTGTCGACGGCCGTCACCCAGGGGGACCTCACGCGCTCGATCACCGTCGAGGCGCAGGGCGAGGTCGAGGAGCTCCGCGACAACATCAACCAGATGATCGCGAACCTCCGCGCGACCACCCTCACGAACGAGCAGCAGGACTGGCTGAACTCGAACCTCGCCCGCTTCTCCGGGCTGCTCCAGGGTCAGCGCGACCTCGCAACGGTCTCGCGGCTGATCATGTCGGAGCTGACACCGCTCGTCGCCGCGCACCACGGCGCGTTCTTCATCGTCGATGGTCACGACGAGGACAAGGAGCTGCGCCTGATCGCCACCTACGGCTTCAAGCAGCGCAAGAATGTCTCCAACCGCTACCGCGTCGGCGAGGCGCTCGTGGGGCAGGCCGCGCTCGAGCGCAAGAGCATCGTCATCACGGAGGCGCCTGAGGACTACATCAAGATCAGCTCCGCGCTCGGCGAGGCCGCGCCCGCGAACATCGTCGTGATGCCGGTCCTCTTCGAGGACCAGGTGATGGCGGTGATCGAGCTCGCGTCGTTCTCCGCGTTCACCAACGTCCAGGAGACGTTCCTCGACCAGCTCGCGGAGACGATCGGGATCGTGATCAACACGATCCAGGCGAACCGGCGCACGGAGGAGCTGCTCGAGCAGTCGCAGACGCTGACGCAGGAGCTCCAGAGTCAGTCCGAGGAGCTGCAGGCGCAACAGGAGGAGCTCCAGCAGACGAACGAGGAGCTTCAGGAGCAGGCGGCGTCGCTGCGCGCGTCGGAGGAGCTGCTTCAGACCCAGCAGGAAGAGCTGCAGCAGACGAACGAGGAGCTGGAGGAGAAGGCGCAGCAGCTCGAGGAGCAGAACCGGCGGATCGAGATCAAGAACCGCGAGATCGAGCTCGCCCGCTCGGCGCTCGAGGAGAAGGCCGAGCAACTCGCGCTCTCGTCGAAGTACAAGTCGGAGTTCCTGGCGAACATGTCGCACGAGCTGCGCACGCCCCTCAACTCGCTGCTCATCCTCGCGAAGCTGCTCGCGGAGAGCCCGGACCAGAACCTGACGGAGAAGCAGCGCGAGTTCGCGAGCACGATCTACTCGGCGGGGAGCGACCTGCTCGACCTGATCAACGACATCCTCGACCTCTCGAAGGTGGAGGCCGGGAAGATGGACGTGAACCCCGAGGAGGTGCCACTCGAGCAGGTGCGCGAGTACGTGGAGCGGACGTTCAGGCCGCTCGCCGAGCAGAAGGCGCTGACGTTCGAGCTCGAGCTCGGCGACGCCGCGCCGCCGACGCTCGTCGCCGACGAGCAGCGCCTCCAGCAGGTGCTGAAGAACCTGCTCTCGAACGCGTTCAAGTTCACCGACGCCGGCAGCGTCCGGCTACGGATCGACGCGGCTCCCGCCGAGCGGCAGTTCGCGATGGGAAGGCTAGCCGACGCCGAGCGCGTGATCGCGTTCGCCGTCACGGACACCGGAATCGGGATCGCGCCGGACAAGCTGAAGCTGATCTTCGAGTCGTTCCAGCAGGCCGACGGGACGACGAGCCGCAAGTACGGAGGCACCGGGCTCGGGCTCACGATCAGCCGCGAGATCGCACGCCTGCTCGGCGGCGAGATCGTCGCCGAGAGCCGCCCCGGCGAGGGCAGCACGTTCACGCTCTACCTCCCCGACATGTACGTCGAGGAGCCGGACGGCGGCGGCGGCGACGACGACGACGACGACGACGACGCGCGCGACCTGACCATCGATCTCGCGCCCGCCTTCTCCGCGCTGCGCGTCGACGAGGCGGACGGTGCGCAACCCGCATTCGAGGTCGACCCGTCGCTCCTCCTCCAGAGCGAGGTCGAGGACGATCGGGCCGACATTGCGCCCGGCGACCGCGTCGTCCTGATCGTCGAGGACGACGCCGACTTCGCGCGCACCGTGCTCGGGATCGCGCGCGAGCGCGGCTTCAAGGGGCTCGTCGCGTTGCGCGGCGACAGCGGCCTCGCGCTCGCCCACGAGCTGAAGCCCGACGCGATCATCCTAGACCTGCAACTGCCGGTGATCGACGGGACGGCGCTGCTCGAGCAGCTCAAGAACCACCCGGACACGCGGCACATCCCGGTGCACATCGTCTCGAGCGGCGACGGACGACACGACGCGCTGCGCGCCGGAGCCGTCGCGTTCCTCGAGAAGCCGGTGACGAAGGAGGGGCTGGACGAGGTGTTCGGCGAGATCTCGAGCTTCATCGACCGCGGCGCGAAGCGCCTGCTCGTGGTCGAGGACGACGAGCAGCAGCGGAACACGGTCGTCGAGCTGATCGGGGGCGGCGACGACGACGTCCAGATCACCGCCGTCGGTTCGTCCGAGGAGGCGCTCGAGCAGCTCGCGAAGCAGCGTTTCGACTGCATGGTCCTCGACCTCAAGCTGCCCGAGAAGACCGGCTTCGCGCTCCTCGAGCAGGTGAAGCAGGACGAGCGCAATCGCGGGCTCCCGATCATCATCTACACCGGCAAGGACCTGACGAGGCGCGAGGAGACACGGCTCAGGCGCTACGCGGAGACGATCATCGTCAAGGACGCCAGCTCGCCCGAGCGCCTGCTCGACGAGACGTCGCTCTTCCTCCACCGCGTCGAGGCGAAGCTCCCGGCCGAGAAGCGGCGGATGCTCGAGCAGCTGCACAGCGCCGAGGCCGTCTTCCAGGGGAAGAAGGTGCTGATCGTCGACGACGACGTCCGCAACGTCTTCGCGCTCGCGAGCGTCCTCGAGGCGCACGGGATGGAGGTCGTCTTCGCCGAGAACGGCCGCGAAGGCGTCGAGACGCTGAAGGTGAATCCGGACGTCGACCTCGTCCTGATGGACGTGATGATGCCGGAGCTCGACGGCTACGAGACGACGCAGACCATCCGCTCGATGCCCGGGTTCGAGCGCCTGCCGATCATCTCGCTGACCGCGAAGGCGATGAAGGGCGACCGCGAGAAGAGCATCGCGGCGGGCGCGTCGGACTACATCACGAAGCCCGTCGACACGGACCAGCTGCTGTCGCTGCTCCGCGTCTGGCTCTACCGGTGAGGGGGACCCCGCGGTTCCGCCTCGAGCTCCCTCCTTCGCCGTAGGTTCGTTTCGGGCTTCGACGCGCGTGGTCCGCGAGGCGTAGGCCCGTGGCGGCGCCGGAAGCTCGGAACGGCTCCCCCGCTCCCGCTCGCGAAGACGTCGAGCCGCTCGAGACGGAACTGCTGCTCGAGGCGATCAACCGGCGCTACGGGTACGACTTCCGCGAGTACGCCGCGGCGTCGTTGAAGCGGCGCCTCTGGCGCCGGATCCACGCCGAGGGGCTGGAGAGCGTGTCGGGGCTCCAGGAGAAGGTGCTCCACGACCCCGCGTGCATGGAGCGCCTGCTCCGCGACCTCTCGATCAACGTCACGTCGATGTTCCGCGACCCGTCGTTCTACCTCGCGTTCCGCGAGGAGGTCGTGCCGCTCCTGCACACGTATCCGTTCACGCGGATCTGGAACGCAGGCTGCTCGACAGGCGAGGAGGTCTACTCGATCGCGATCCTGCTCCAGGAAGAGGGCCTCTACGAGCGCACGCGCATCTACGCGACGGACATCAACGAGGCCGTGCTGGAGACGGCGCGCGCGGGCGTGTTCCCGCTCGACAAGATGCAGGACTACACGCAGAACTACATCCGCGCCGGCGGGAAGCGCGCGTTCTCGGAGTACTACGTCGCGGCCTACGACGGGGCGCGGTTCCAGCGCTCCCTCACGGACAACGTCGTGTTCGCGCAGCACAACCTCGTCTCGGACCGGTCGTTCAACGAGTTCAACGTCATCATCTGCCGCAACGTGATGATCTACTTCGATCGCTCGCTCCAGGATCGCGTCCACCGGCTGTTCTACGAGAGCCTCGCCATGTTCGGCATCCTCGCGCTGGGTCACAAGGAGGCGATCAACTTCACGCCGCACGCGAGCGCGTACGAGGCGATCGACCCGCACGAGAAGCTGTACCGGAAGGTGGCATGACGGTCGGGGCCTACGAGCTGATCGTCGTCGGCGCGTCGTGGGGCGGCCTGCACGCGTTCAGCGAGCTGCTCGACCAGCTCCCCGACGACTTCGGCGCACCCGTCGCGCTCGCGCAGCACCGCAGCATCGACGCGCGGCGCGGCGGCCTCGAGGACCTGCTCCAGCTGCACACGCGGTGGCACGTGCGCGAGGCGGGCGACAAGATGCCGATCGAGCGCCGCCACGTGTACGTCGCGCCGCCGGACTACCACCTGCTCGTCGAGCGGGGCTCGTTCGCGCTCTCGGTGGACGAGCGCGTGCAGTTCGCGCGGCCCTCGATCGACGTCCTCTTCGAGTCCGCGGCCGACGCGTACGGGTCGCAGCTGATCGGCGTCGTCCTGACGGGCGCGAACGAGGACGGCGCGGCAGGGCTCGCGCGGGTCAAGGCCGCCGGCGGCGTCGCGATCGTCCAGGACCCGCACGAGGCGGAGCGCGCGACGATGCCGCAGGCCGCGATCGACGCCACGTCCGCGGACGCGATCCTGCCGCTCAACGAGATCGGCGCGTTCCTCTACGGCCTCTGCTGCGCCGCACCGGCGCGCGAGGTGACCACGTGAGCGTCGAGCGCACGGCGAACATCCTGATCGTCGACGACCGGCCCGAGAACCTCGTCGCGCTGGAGGCGATCCTCGAACCGGTCGGGCACAACGTCGTCTCGGCGTCGTCCGGCGAGGAGGCGCTGCGCCGGCTCCTGCACGACGACTACGCGCTGATCCTGCTCGACGTCCAGATGCCGGGCCTGGACGGCTTCGAGACGGCCGAGCTGATCAAGCGGCGCGAGCGGACGAAGCACATCCCGATCATCTTCCTCACGGCGATCAGCAAGGAGGCGCGGCACGTCTTCCGCGGCTACTCGGCGGGCGCGGTCGACTACCTGTTCAAGCCGTTCGACCCCTCCGTGCTGCGCTCGAAGGTCGCCGTGTTCGTCGAGCTCTGGCAGAAGACGGAACAGATCCGCGAGCAGGAGATGCGGCTGCGGGAGCAGGAGATCGCTGCAGCGGTCCGCGAAGGGCACGAGCGCTATCGCGTCCTCGCCGAGGCGATGCCGCAGCTCGTTTGGCACGCGGACGCGGGCGGGTCGGCCGATTACTTCAACGACCGGTGGGTCGAGTACACCCGCCAGCCTCCGGAGACGAGCTTCGGCGACGGCTGGACGACGTTCCTCCACCCCGACGACCTGCCGCCGACGCTCGCTGCGTGGGACAGCGCCGTCCTGAGCGGCGATCCGATCCAGATCCAGTACCGGCTCCGCAACGGCGACGGCGCGTACCGCTGGCAGCTCGTGCGCGGCGTCGCGACGCGCGACGACGCGGGAGCGATCACGGGCTGGGTCGGCACCTGCACGGACGTCGACGACCAGAAGCGCGCCGAGCAGGCGCAGGCGTTCCTCCTCGCCGCCGGTTCGCTCCTCGCGAGCTCGCTCGACTACGACTCGACGCTGACGGCCGTCGCGCAGGCGGCGGTGCCCGAGGTCGCCGACTGGTGCACCGTCGACATCCTCGAACACGAGGGGTCGCTCCGGCAGCTCGCCGTCGCCCACGCGGATCCGAAGAAGGTCGAGTTCGTGCGCGAGCTCAGGACCCGCTACCCGCCCGATCCCGACGCGCCGCAGGGGCCGGCACAGGTCGTTCGCACCGGGAAGCCGGAGCTGATGAAGAACATCCCGGAGGCGGTGATCGAGGCGGCCGCGCGCGACGAGCTCCACCTCGACCTCCTCCGCGAGCTCGGGCTGCGTTCCTACATGTGCGTGCCCCTCGTGACGCGAGATCGCGTCGTCGGCGCGATCACGTTCGTCCAGGCGGAGTCGGGGCGGTGCTACGACGCGAGCGACCTCGCGATCGCCGAGGAGCTCGCGCGGCGCGCGGCGACCGCGGTGGACAACGCGCAGCTCTACCGCGAGGCGGAGGAGCGCGCGCAGGCGGCACGAGTCCTCGGCGCCGTCGGCGACGGCGTGTTCCTGATCGACGGCGCGGGCGTGATCCGGCTCTGGAACCGAGCCGCGGAGCTGATCACGGGGAAAGCGGCCTCCGAGGTCCTCGGGCGCGCCGCGGCCGACGTCCTCGGCGGCTGGGGCAACGTCGCGCCTCGCATCGCGCTCGCCGACCCAGGCGAGGCGGCGGCGCGCGCGGAGACGTTCCCGCTCGAGGTCGGCGGGCGCGAGCTGTGGCTCTCGGTGTCCGGCGTCGGGTTCGACGACGGCGCCGTCTACGCGTTCCGCAACCTCACGGACGAGCGGGCGCTCGAGGTGATGAAGTCCGACTTCGTGGCCACGGTCTCGCACGAGCTGCGCACGCCGCTCGCGGCGATCCAAGGGTCGGCGCTGACCATCCTCCGGCCCGACCTGAACCTGGAAGACGAGTTGCGCGACCACCTCCTGCGCGTGATCGCCGAGGAGTCGGAGCGCCTGGCGCAGATCGTCAACGACCTCCTGCTCGCGAGCCACCTCGACTCGGGCCGCCTCAAGATACGAATCGAGAGCTGCGACGCGCGCCAGCTCGCCGAGAACGTGCTCGACGCCGCGCGCACGCACCTGCCCGAGAACGTGTCGCTCGAGCTGAATGCGCAGCGCGAGCTTCCGCCCGTGGCCGCGGATCCTGGTCAGCTCCGCCAGGTCCTGACGAACCTCGTCGACAACGCGATCAAGTACTCGCCGGACGGCGGTCGGGTGGAGCTGGCGCTCGCGCCGAACGGCAGGCGGATGCGCTTCTCCGTCCGCGACCGTGGCCTCGGGATCCCGCGTTCGGAGCACGACCGCGTCTTCGAGAAGTTCTACCGCGTCGATCCGAACATGACCCGCGGCATCGGCGGCACCGGCCTCGGCCTCTACATCTGCCGTGAGCTCGTGCGGACGATGAGCGGCCGCATCTGGCTCGAATCCGGCGAGGCGGAAGGCTCGACCTTCGTCGTCGAGATCCCGCTCGCCGAGACGACGGAGCGGAACGGGCGGCGGGTCGCAGACCCGTCGGCTGCGCGCGCCTGACGAAGAGTGCGGCAAACCGTACGGCGGTCGCGCGCCTCGGCTGACACGATGGTCGCGATGCGGACGGTGCTGATCGTCGACGATCACCCCAGCTTCCGCGCGAACGCGCGCGCGCTCCTCGAGGCCGAGGGGTACGAGGTCGTCCGCGAGGCCGCGGACTGCGCCTCGGCCGTCGACTGCGCGTGCGCGCTCCAGCCCGACCTCGTGCTCCTCGACGTGCAGCTTCCGGACGGTAGCGGCCTCGACGTCGCGGAGCGACTCTGCGCGCGTAACGGGCAGCACCCGCACATCGTCCTGGTCTCGAGTCGGGACCGCGGCGACTACGGGCCTCTAGTGGAGGCATCGGGGGCGCTTGGCTTCATCCCCAAGGCCGAGCTGTCGGGCGACACGCTCGCAGCGCTGCTCGAATGAAGACGCGGACTGCCGTCGTCCTCTGGACGCTGGCGCTCGTCCTCGCGTCGGGAGCAGTCTTCCTCACCTTCACGAGCGACCACGAGCCGAACCCGGTAGCGCGCGCGGCGCTCGCAGTGTCGCTCGGGCTCGCGTTCGTCGGCAGCGGCCTCGTGGCGACGGCGCGCCGCCCCGAGAACCGGACGGGGATCCTGATGACCGTCGTCGGGTTCACCTGGTTCGCCGGCTCGCTCGCCGAGTCCGACAACGCCTACCTCTTCACGTCCGGCACCGCCCTCGACATCATCCCGTTCGCGGCGTACGCGCACCTCGTGTTCGCGTTCCCGTCGGGGCGGCTCGAGACGCGCCTCGCACGTGCCGGCGTCGTCGCCGCCTACGCGATCGCGACGGTGTGGGAGTGGGCGTGGCTCTCGGTCGAGCCTCGTCCTGCCGGTCCCGACTGCGACTGCCCCGAGAACCTGCTCGCTCTCGCGCCGGACGAGGGGCTCGCCTCTGCCCTGCTGAACGGACAGCGGCTCGCGGCGCTCGGCGTCCTCGGCCTCGCGCTCCTCCTCCTCTTCCGCCGCC
>JAUJMY010000011.1 GCA_030446625.1 Gaiellaceae bacterium | reverse complement strand
CCGTCTCCTGCTGCGGCTGTACGACCCGTCGGAGGGACAGGTGCTGCTCGGCGGGGTGGACCTGCGGGCGGCGCACCTCGGGGAGCTGCGGCGGCGCATCGGGATGGTGACGCAGGACGTGCAGCTCTTTCGCGCCACGGTGCGCGAGAACCTTACCTTCTTCGCCGCGGGCGTCCCGGACGCGCGCATCTGGCGCGCGCTCGCGGAGCTGGGGCTGGAGGAGTGGGTGCGTGGGCTACCCGAAGGGCTCGACACCCCGGTGGGCGCCGGGGGCGCCGGGCTCTCCGCCGGCGAGGCGCAGCTCCTCGCATTCACGCGCGTCTTCCTGGAGGATCCGGGGCTGGTGATCCTCGATGAGGCGTCCTCCCGGCTCGACCCGACGACGGAGCGGCTGATCGAGCGCGCGGTGGACCGGCTGCTCGTTGGACGCACGGGGATCATCATCGCGCACCGGCTCTCGACGGTGCGCCGCGCGGACGAGATCCTCGTCGTGGACGGGGGCCGGATCGTGCAGCGGGGCCCGGAGCGAGAGCTGCTCGCCCAGGATGGACCGTTCAGGCGGCTCGCACGCGAGCTGCACGGCGCCGCGCTCGACGGGAACGGGGCGCCGCGCGCACGCAACGGCGCAGCCCGCTCGCGCGTCCCTGCGGACTCGTAGGCGGCGCGGCGCGGCTCGAGGCGCGCGTCTCGAATGCCGCTGAGGAGGGAAGAACGCGCCTCGTGCCCGACCCCGCCGAGACGGCAGCCCCGCTCGTTCCGGAACGGCCGACGCTCCCGCGGCTGCGCGATGCGGCAGCAGGGTGTCGCGCGTGCCCGCTCTGGGAGACGGGGACGCAGACCGTGTTCGGCGAAGGCCTCGCGAAGGCCGCGGTCATGCTCGTCGGCGAGCAGCCCGGCGACCAGGAGGACGTCGCGGGGCGGCCGTTCGTGGGTCCGGCGGGGAAGCTCCTCGACCGCGCGCTCGACGAGGCAGGGATCGACCGCAAGCTCGCCTACGTGACGAACGTCGTCAAGCACTTCAAGTGGGAGCCGCGCGGGAAGCGGCGCATCCACGCGAAGCCGAACTGGGCGGAGATCGCCGCGTGCCGGCCGTGGCTCGAGGCCGAGCTCGCGGTCGTCCAGCCGCGCGTGCTCGTCTGCCTCGGCGCCACCGCGGCCCAGGCGCTCCTGGGACGCCAGTTCAAGGTGACGCGGCAGCGGGGCGAGCTCGTGGATTCGCCGCTCGCCCCGTACGCGACGGCGACGGTGCACCCGTCGTCCGTCCTCCGGGCGCCGGACGACGAGGCGCGGCGCGGCGAGCTCGCCGCATTCGTCGACGACCTACGCCGAGTCGCCGCCCTCCTCTGAGCCTGCGACCGTGAGCAGGCTCTCGACGTCCTCCACGCCCTGCACGTTGCGCGCCGCGTCGACGAGCTGCCGGACCATGTCCTCGCTCTCGACCTCGCCGCGGAGGACGACCTTGCCGAACTCCGTGTTCACGTTCACCTGACCGGACGAGAGGTCCGCGTCGCGGAAGATCTCGCTCTTCACCCGGTCGGTGAGGACGGCGTCGTCAGGTGCGCTCGCGATGCTCGGCGCGCCCTGCGCTCCGAAGTCGCTCATCGTCGGCGTCCCCGAGTCGCCTCCGACGAGCGCGCGGATCCGGTCGCGCAGCGCGTACGCGATTCCCAGCCCGGCGCCGATCCCCAGCAGCAGCTTCTTCATCACGGCTCCCTCTTTCGTGTGCCCTCGACGGAGGCCCGATACCCGCGGCCACGCGGAGCGCAAACGCCCACGTCCGCCGCGGGCGGCGACGAGCGGCGCCGGCGCGTCGCCGGGCGTGCGTAGCGACGGGAACGGTGCCGAAAGAGACGGGCGCGAGCAACGTGCGCTCAGCCGCGCGAGCGGACGCCGGAGCGGAGTTCCACCTTACGGGAGGCGCCCGCGCCCGGCGGCGCTAGTCGCCCCAGTCGAAGTCGCGGGAGCGACTCCAGAGGCTCTCGTCCGGTGCCGGCAGGACGGTGGCCGCCGGCTCCTCGGGCCACGTGAGGTCGGGCGCGTCGTGCGGGAAGGTCTCCTCGCCGTCCATCGTCTCCTCGATACGCGCCTGCTCCTCCGTCTTGAAGAGCGGGTGGTTGTCGAACGGGTCGTCGGACTTGTAACGACCGAGCGGCATCGAGTTCTCGAGCTCGGCGTTTTGCTGCTTCAGCTCGAGGTGGTCCTGGATGACCTGCGCAAACAGCGACGGCGTCTCAACCGGCATAGGCTCCTCCGTGTCTGGGGCGTGCTTTCGAGCGCGGGATTGTAGCGCCTCGCGACGCCTCTGCAGGCGCGAAGGCCTACGCGAGCTCGGCCGGCTCGGCGGGGACGGCGACGCGGTCCTTGCCCGCGCGCTTCGCGTCGTAGAGCGCGCCGTCGGCGGCGCGGACGAGGTCCTCGACGGTGTGGCCGCCGTCCGTCGAGGCGACGCCGAAGCTCGACGTCACGCGGACCGAAACGCCCTCCGGCGTGAGCACGATCCGCTTCGCGAGAGCCGCGCGGATGCGCTCCGCGAGCTGGACCGCGCCGTCGGTGTCGGTGCCGGGGAGCACGATCGCGAACTCCTCGCCGCCCCAGCGCGCGGGAAGGTCGATCTCGCGGACGGTGTCGCGGACCACGTCCGCGAAGTGCCGCAGCACGGCGTCGCCCGCCGGGTGGCCGTGGCGGTCGTTGACGCTCTTGAAGTCGTCGAGGTCGGCGAGGATCAGCCCGAGCGGGTCGCCGAGACGGCGCGCGCGCGCGAGCTCGGACGCCAGCGTCTCCTCCGCGTGCCGGCGGTTCGCGATCCCCGTCAGCTCGTCGACGAGCGCCTGCCGCTTGACCATCAGGTGGAGCTGCGCGTTCTCGAGCGCGACGACGGCGTGGTGGACGAGCATGGACGCCGTCTCGAGGTCGTTCACGGCGAAGCGCGCCCCGCTGAGGATCAGCGTCCCGAACGTCTTCTCTCCGACGGTGAGCGGGAGCCCGATCCGCTTCGCGGTCACGTCGTCTTCGGCCGCCGGCACGCCCGCGCGCGCGATCTCGCCTTCGGGCCCCGTGATCACGCCGCCGTCGGCTCCCGTCGCCTCGACGGCCGTCTCGACGATCGCGCGCAGGAGCTGATCCACGTCGTGCGAAGCCGCGAGCGTCTCGCCGAAGCGCAGCGTCGCCTCGCGCAGACGGCCTCGCTCTCCCTCGAGCTCCTCGAGGCGGCCTTCGAGCTGAGCGGCCATGTCGTTGAACGTTCGCGCGAGCAGTGCGAACTCGTCCCGGCCGCGGACCGGCACCCGCTCGTCGAGGCGCCCGCGCGCGATCTCGTTGGCCGCCTGCACGAGCGCGCGCACGCGACCGACGATCGAACGCCCCTCGACGTACGCGACGAGCAGCACGAGCAGGAGCGACAGCGCGAGCCCGCCGAGGAGGCGTCGTCCGGCAGCGCTGCGGGCGGCGTCGATCTTCGCCTGTGGCGCGAGGACCGCGAGCGAGACGGCGTTGCGCGCGCTCGACGTCGCCCCTGCGAGGACCCGATACCGCGCGCCGCCGAGCTCGACCGTCGTCGTCCGACCACGCTGAACGGCGAGCGAGCCGCCGAGCCAGCGGGAGCCGTTCACGATCTCGTCGCCGCGCAGCAGCACGACCTCGTCGTCCTCCTCGAGGCCGGAACGCTCGAGCAGGCGCCTCAGGAACGGGCCGTCGAGCGACACGGTCGCGATCACGCTGCCGAGCATCCTGGCGCCGGGGCCCAGCACGGCGACGCGCCGCTCCTCGTCCGGCGCCGCTCCACGCCGCGGGGACGCCGCGCCCGGCAGCTCGACGCGGAGCTCGGGAGTCGGTGCGAGCAGCGCGGCGAGCCGCGCGCGGTCGCGGGTGGCGAGCGCGTTCTGGAACTCGCGGTTCCGCCCCAGCGCGGCAGCCGCCCGCTCCGCGGCGTCGAGCTGCTCGCGGTAGGCGACGACGCTCGCGCGGAGCGCCGCCTCGAGCCGCGCGTCGACGAGCCGCGTCTCGGTGCGCGCCGCGACGGCGGTGAAGGCAACGAACGCGGCCGCGAACGGCAGCACCGACAGCAAGAGGAAGTACAGGACGAGCTTGTGCTTGAAGCTGATCATGTCTGCGCGGGCACGGAGCCGCTCCGCGGCCTGTTCGAGGACCTCCTTTGTCTCTATGTCGGCTCTCGACGCAGCGAGGTTGAGCGCCCAAATGGGGGTCGCGAAGCCGGAGGCGGGTTTAGAAGTACCGATCGCGTGCGACGATGTGAGGGTGCCGAGCCCCCTCCGACTTCTGACCCGCCGCGCGGGCCCGCTCGGGCTCGTGCTGACGGCGTACGACCTGTGGCGGCGCCTGCCCCTGAAGCAGCGCAGGCAGCTCCTCGACGCGACTCGGAAGCACGGTCCGCGCCTCGCCTCGCGCGCCGCCCGCGCGCGGCAGACGCGTCGGCCGAAGCCGTAGGGTCTCGCCGCGGGCCTACGCGGCGACGCCGAGCGCCTCGCGGACGATCCTGTCCTGCTCCACGAGATGCGCCGTGGGGTAGCCCTCGCTCGGGCTCGCGCGCCACGGCCGCCCGACGTAGCGCACCGGCACGCGGGGCGACGCCTCTTCGAGCCGATGCCGGATCGCGCGCCACGCGCCCATGTTCTGCGGCTCCTCCTGTGCCCAGACGACTTCCTCGAGCGCGGGATACGCTGCGACGACGCGCGCGGCCGCCTCGACCGGGAACGGGTAGAGCTGCTCGAGCCGCGCCACCGCCACGGTGCGCGCGTCGCGCCGGGCCTCGTGGCCGACGATGTCGTAGTAGACCTTGCCGGAGCAGAGGACGAGCCGCTTCGCCTCCGAGCGGTCGCCGACCGCGTGGCCGTCGATCACGGGCCGGAACGAGCCGCCGGTCAGGTCGTCGAGGTCGGACGCGGCGTCGCGCAGGCGGAGCAGCCCCTTCGGCGTCATCACGACGAGTGGCCGTCCGGCCGGATCCAGCGCCTGGCGGCGCAGCAGGTGGAAGTACTGCGCCGAGGTCGTGCAGTTCGCGATCCGGATGTTCTCCTGCGCGGCGAGCTGGAGGAAGCGCTCGAGCCGCGCGCTCGAGTGCTCGGGGCCGTTCCCCTCGTAGCCGTGCGGGAGCAGGAGCGTCAGCCGGGAGGTCTGCTTCCACTTCGAGAGGCCGGAGACGATGAACTGGTCGATGATCGCCTGCGCGTTGTTCACGAAGTCCCCGAACTGCGCCTCCCAGCAGACAAGCGCCTCGGGCGCGGCGACGGAGTAGCCGTACTCGAACCCGAGCGCCGCGTACTCGGAGAGCGGCGAGTTGTAGACCTCGAACGACGCGGCCGCTCCGTCGAGGTGCTGCATCGGCGTGCGCGTCTCCCCCGTGCGGGCGTCGTGGAGGACGAGGTGCCGGTGCGAGAACGTGCCGCGCTCCGTGTCCTGGCCGGTCAGCCGGATCGGGATCCCCTCGAGCAGCAGGCTGCCGAAGGCGAGCGCCTCGGCCTGGCCCCAGTCGATGCCGCCGTTGTCCAGCGTCGAGAGCCGCCGCTGGAGCTGCTTCAGCAGCTTCGGGTGCACGGTGAACCCGTCCGGGACCTGGAGCAGCCCCTCGTTCAGCAGTCGCAGCCGCTCCTCGGGCACGGACGTCGTGACGTCGGCGCCGCTCGCGTCGGGAATCCGCTCCGTCCGCGTCTTCGCCGGCACCTGCCGGTCGAAGCTCTCCTTCAGCGACTCGTGCGCAGCGCGCAGAGCCGCGTGCGCAGCGTCGACGAAGCCGCGCGCCTCCTCCTGCGTCACGACGCCCGCCTCGACGAGCGCGGCCGCGTACTGCTCGCGGACCGTCGGCTGCTGCGCGATCTGCTCTGCCATCAGCGGCTGCGTGTACGCCGCCTCGTCCTGCTCGTTGTGCCCGTGGCGCCGGTAGCCGACGAGGTCGATGACGACGTCGATCCCGAAGCGACGCCGGAACGCGAGCGCGAGCCGCGCCGCCGTGAACGCCGCCTCCGGGTCGTCGGCGTTCACGTGGACGATCGGAACGTCGAAGCCCTTCGCGAGGTCGCTCGAGTAGCGCGTCGAACGGCCCTCGGACGGCTCCGTCGTGAACCCGACCTGGTTGTTCGCGATCACGTGCAGCGTCCCGCCCGTCGAATACCCGGCGAGCCCGTCGAGATTCAGCGTCTCGGCGACGACGCCCTGGCCCGCGAACGAGGCGTCGCCGTGGATCAACATCGGGAGCGCGACCGACGGCTCGTGCGCGCCCTCTGGCGTGCCGCGGTCGGTCTGCCTCGCGCGCGTCCACCCCTCGACGACCGGGTCGACGGCTTCGAGGTGGCTCGGGTTCGAGAGGAGCGTCACGGCCACCTCGCCGGCGGCTGTCTCTCGCGTGCCGCGGGCGCCGAGGTGGTACTTGACGTCGCCGGTTCCACCCTCGGGATCCGACCCGACCGCCTCCATCGTGCGCTCGCCCTCGAACTCGCGCACGATCGCGTCGTAGGGGAGGCCGACCGTGTGCGCGACCACGTTCAGGCGCCCCCGGTGCGCCATCCCGATCACGATCTCGCGCGCCCCGCCCTCCGCCGCGAGCTCGATCGCCTCGTCGAGCATCGGCACGAGCACGTCGAGGCCCTCGACGGAAAACTGCTTCTGGCCCAGGAACGCGCGCCTGAGGTAGTGCTCGAACGCCTCGACCTCGCTCAGCCGCTTCAGCAGCGCGCGCTGTTCGTCCTGCGAGAGGGGCCGCCGA
Source organism: Gaiellaceae bacterium (assembly GCA_030446625.1). Lineage (GTDB taxonomy): Bacteria > Actinomycetota > Thermoleophilia > Gaiellales > Gaiellaceae > JAUJMY01. Next base: position 86,758 of record JAUJMY010000011.1, on the reverse strand, counting down.
TACCGGCCGGACTCGATCGCCTGCCGGAGCCAAACGCGCTGCTCGTGGTCGGAGATGTGCTCGATCTCGTAGGCGATCGTCCCGCAGTACGTCTCCTGGAGGCGCGGGAGAGCGTCGAGCAGCGTGTCGCCCGGGACGTACAGCCGGAGGATCGACGCCGGGATGCGCGCCTGCAGCTCCGGCGTCAGCACCGGCACGAGGCGTGCGGGGTCGAGCGCGGGATCGCCCGGGGGGTCGGAGCCGAGCGGATCGAGCCGCGCGGCCAGGTGGCCGTGCATCCGATGTGCCTTGACGAGCGCCATCGCGGCGGCGACGGCGCCGTGCCGCTCCTCGTCGACGTCCGGCGCAGCGACGTCGGCGGGCTCCGCCGGAGCCGCCGTCGGCGCCGTGAGCGGCGCTCCGTTCTCCGCCGGAGGCGCCGTGGCGGCCGCGCCGTTCCCTTCGCCGTGACCCGTTCGAAGCCGCTCGACGAGTCGCAGCAGGCCCGGGCGACCGGCGAGCAGATCGGGGGCGCCGCTCTCGAAGAGCGCGCGCCATTCCGGCGGGACGGCTTCCGGGTTCTCGAGGTACTCGTCGAGGAGGAGCTGTGCGTAGCCCGTGTTCAGCCCGTCGACGCGTCCTCCGCTCACGTCCTTGTTGTACCAGCGCCGCGCGTCGCGGGGCCGCCTCTAGTACAGCGGGCGCTGCGTGGCAACCGCGATCGTCATCCCGGCGACGAAGCAAACCGCGGCGACTGCGACGGCGAGCGCGGCGAGCCGCTGGTGTCGCCCGCCGAGCGCGGCGGCCACGAGCGCCACGAGCATGGCAGCCGGGATGACGCGCGCGGGCCGGTGCACGACGCCGACGAGGCTCACGAAGAGCGCCGCGGACGCCATCAGTCCAGCGATGGCCTCGGTCGCGGGGCTCCGCGCGTCGGAAGGAACGCTCAGCGCCCGGCCCTCGCCCGCCCGCCGCACCGCGCTGCATCGCGCGAGTAGCGGCGTCGCGGGCCGTCGTGCGGGCGCGCACCGCGCGGCGGCGAGCCCGCTCCCGGCCACCGGCGCGGGAAGCGAGGCGTCACACGGCGCCCGACCGGCGCGGGAAGCGAGGCGTCACGGGGCGCGCGGCACCTTCCAGCGGGCGGGGCTCCGCGCGAACCGCCCACCACACCACGAAGCAGAGGTACGCGACCGGCAGCTTCAGGATCACGAGCATGAAGACGAGCTCGAACGCCGCCTGACGCATGGCGCGCAGTCTACCCGGCCCCGTCGCCAGCTAGCCGCCGCGCGCGGCGAGACGCCGGCGGTACGCGAGCAGCGCTCCGGACGCCGCGAGGAGCAGCCCCGACGCGCCCCAGCGGGCGTAGGTCGTGTAGACCGACATCTGCGGCGGACGGCGCGTCACGAACACGTCGATTCGCGCGCCCGGGCGGTTGCTCGTCGAGCGCGCGAACAGGTCGACGAACGTGCGCCCCGGTCGCCGCGCGCGGAACGTGAAGCGGCCGGCCACGGACTCGCCGGCCTCGAGCGGCGGGAAGCGACGCAGCGCGCCGTCCACGCTCCGCAGCCGGCGCGGATCGAACGCAGCGGCGAGGGAGACCTGTCGCGCCGTTCGCCCGCCGTCGTTCGCGAGCGTGAAGCCGACCGTCAGCGTCTCGCCCGCCACCGGCGTCGCCGACACCGACGGGCGCAGCTTCACGCGCGCGGGGCCGAGCGGAGAGACCTCGAGTGCGGAGTCGGCGAACACTCGCAGGCTCTCGACGCGGACGTCGCCGTAGCGCTCGAGCTGGAACGTGAGCCTCCCTAGGCCCGGCGAGACGCCGCCGATCTGGAGGTAGTTCGCGAACCGGTGCTCGGAGCGCCCGTCGTTCGTCGTGCCGCGCTCGCTCCCGTCGACGATCCCGACCGTGCTCCACGTGACGCGCGGGCGCCCGTCCACCCGCGCGAGCTCGAACTTGAACTGCGCCGCGGTCTTGTCGTTCGTGGCCGCGCTCACGTAGACGTGGCCCGCGCCGGAGGTGCTGATCGCGATCGCGAAGTGGAGGTGGATCAGGTACCAGTCCTCGGGCCCCTGCGCGGCACCCGGCGGGAGCCGGTAGGGCACGCTCAGACGCTCGATGCGTCTCTCCGAGAGCGGGAAGACCTGGTCGCCGACGCCGAGGCGCGCGAGATCCCACATCCCGTAGCCGTCGATCGTCACCGGTTCGGCACGCGCCGGGGCTGCGCCCGCCGCCGCGATCAGCAGCACGAGCCAGCCGAGCAGCACGACGCGGGCCGGCCGCCTCGCGGCGGCCGGCCCGAGCGCCTCACGGCACCTCGGCATAGCTCGTGTAGCCGTTGTTCCACCACCAGTGCGAGCCCACGAACCGCGACGGCTCGTAGTTGTGGTACCAGTGGATGTCCTCCCAGACGTTGAACCAGCCCCACACCTCGCGGGCCCGGTTCGCGAGCAGCGACTCCGCGTACTCGCTGTTCCCGCTGTACTTGTCGCCGCCGCCGCACTCGTTGTAGTCGCGGTGTGTCGTGGCGAACGTCCAGTAGCCCCACGCGGCGTTGTACAGGCGGTCGTCCGCGTCTGCGTAGGTGCGGAAGTGGTTGACGGACGAGCCGTAGCAGTCCCAGCTGCCCTTGCCGCCGCGGTCGCCGTCCCAGACCCAGCCGTAGCCGTCGTTGAGGCGGCCGTACATGGTCGAGCCCCACGCGGTCCAGCCCGTCCCGTACTTGACCTTGTCGACCTCGGCGTTGTTGAAGAAGACGAAGTTCACCGGCCAGTCGACGTTGTACGCGCTGACCGTCGTGCTCTCGAAGTCGTAGTTCCTGAACGAGTCCTCGTACACGCTGAGGATCGTCAGGTTCGACGTGTACCACGCGCGCGCGGACGAGGCGAAGACGCCGCACGCGACGGCTGCGACCGCGACTACGGCGGCGGCGAGTTGTCTCCGGGTCATGGCGTCGCTCCTTCCGGCGGGGCGGTTGCGGGCGCCGGCACGAGCACGCGCGCACGCTCGCCCGGCTGGATCGAGACCACGGCCCGCCGCTCGAGGTCGACGCGGACGAGCAGCTCGTCCACGTCCTCCGCGACGACGTGGACGTGCTCGACGCGGTACGGCGGCGTGGAGCGCTCCGTCTCGTCGTAGTCCGTCGCCGGCAGGCGCGCGTCGATCGACGCCGGGCGCTCGAGCACGATCGCGACGACCGCGCCGAACGTGCGCTCGTCCATCGTCGCCCACGGGACGGCCCGAGCGACCGACGCCCCGCGGCCGGCGGTCACGCGACGCACGCGCGGATCGGCGAGCGCGAGCCGCGCCGCTTCCGCCCGCTGCTCGTCGCTCAACGTTGCCGGCGCCGGACCCGGCACGTCGTTCGGGCCGCCGACGGGTGCCGCTGGTCCCGGCCGGTCGTTGCCGCCGATCGCGCCCACGTCCAGCACGGGCGTCGCGACGACGACCGCGCCGAGCGCGGCGAGCGCGGCGGCGGCAAGCAGCGCGCGGCGCTTCGTTCGCCTCACCATCGAGCCTCCTCCTGTCGCATTGACTGAACCCGCTCGACGGTAGGCGGCCAACCGAGGCGGGTGGGATACCGCTCTGTGCCGGGACCGTGAAGACCTCTCTACAGCAGCCTCGAAGCCGCGCCTAGTGGCCGAAACGGACGACGGATGCGCGGGGTTAGGCCGCGCGAAGACGGGGAAAGCGCGAGCGATGAGCGACGCCGAGATCACGCTGCTGCTCGAACGGGGCGAGGAGCTCGGCTGCCTGAACCTCTCGGAGTTCAGCGAGTTCCTTCAGGAGGCTGAGCTCGACGAGGACGAGGTCGAGGCGCTCCACCGCCTGCTCGACGACCGCGGGATCGAGCTCACGGACGACTGCGGGCGGGGGCAAGCGGACAGCACGTACGTGAACGGGGCGCTCGCCACGGCGACGACGGACGCGCTCCAGCTCTTCTTGAACGAGGCCGCGCGCTACCCGCTGCTGACCGCGGCGGAGGAGGTCGAGCTCGCGAAGCGGATCGAGCGCGGAGACAAGGCCGCGAAGGACAGGATGATCAACTCGAACCTGCGCCTCGTCGTCTCGATCGCGAAGCGCTACCAGGGCCACGGTCTCTCGCTGCTCGACCTGACCCAGGAGGGGATCATCGGCCTCATCCGCGCGGTCGAGAAGTTCGACTGGCGGCGCGGGTACAAGTTCTCGACGTACGCGACGTGGTGGATCCGGCAGGCCGTCCAGCGGGGGGTCGCGAACAAGTCGCGCACGATCAGGATCCCCGTGCACATCGCGGAGCGCGAGCAGAAGATCGCGCGCGCCGAGCGCGAGCTGATGGCGAAGCTCGAGTGGCCGCCGACGGACGCCGAGATCGCGAAGGCCGCGAAGCTCTCGACGAAGCACGTGCGCGAGGTGCGGGAGGCCGCCCGCGCCGTCACGAGCCTCGACCGCCCGCTGGGCGAAGACAACGACGCGTCGATCGGCGACCTCGTCGCGGGGGAGGCGAAGCCGATCGAGGAGGAGGTGCACGTCAACCTCCAGCTCGAGGTGCTGCACCGCGCCCTGCGCGACCTCCCCGAGCGCGAGCGCGACGTGCTGAAGCTGCGCTACGGCCTCGACGGCGACGCCGACCCGAAGTCGCTGGAGGAGATCGGTCGCATCCTCGGGCTGACACGGGAGCGCGTGCGGCAGATCGAGGCCAAGGCCCTGGAACGCCTCGCGATGAAGCGCGAGCTGGCGGCGATCGGCGAAGCCGCGTGAGCGACGCTCCGCTCCCGTCGCTCTGGCTGGAGACGACGCCGGAGACGGCGTTCCCACCGCTCGAGGCGCCGCTCGACGTCGACGTCGCCGTCGTCGGCGCCGGGATCACGGGCATCACGACCGGCGTCCTCCTGAAGCGCGCCGGACTGAGCGTAGCCGTCCTCGACTCGAAGCGGATCCTCCGCGGAGCCACGGGCTACACGACCGCGAAGGTCACGTCGGGACACGGCCTCGTGTACGCACACCTCGAGAAGCACTTCGGCGCCGAGGGGGCGCGCACGTACGCCGAGGCGAACCAGTCCGCGATCGCGCGGATCGCCCGCTTCGTCGAGGAAGACCAAATCGAGTGCGAGCTCGAGTGGAAGGCGAACTACGTCTACGGCGACTCCGAGCAGGACCGGCAGAGCGTCGAGGACGAGGTCGCCGCCGCGCAGCGGGCCGGGCTCCCGGCCTCGTTCGTTGAGGACGTCCCGCTGCCGTATCCGACGGGCGGCGCGTTCCGCCTCGACGGGCAGGCTCAGTTCCACCCGCGCAAGTACCTGCTGCCGCTCGCGCAGTCGATCGCCGGCGACGGGAGCCACGTGCTCGAACTCACGCGTGTCGTCCACGTCGAGCGCGGGGAGCCGACGCGCGTGCGCACCGACCGCGGCGACGTCACCGCGCGCCACGTCGTGCTCGCCTCGCACCTTCCGATCCTCGACCGCGGCTTCTTCTTCGCGAAGGCGCACCCGCACCGCTCGTACGCGGTCGCGGCCCGGATCGGGGACGGCGCGGCGCCCGACGGGATGTTCATCAACACCGGGCAGCCGTCGCGCTCCGTCCGGACGTCACGCGACGAGCGCGGGCCGCTGCTGCTCCTCGGCGGCGAGGGGCACAAGCCGGGCGAAGAGCGGAACACGGAGCAGCGGTACCGGGCGCTCGAGGCGTTCGGCAGCCGCCACTTCGGAACGACCGAGTTCCCGTACCGGTGGTCTACGCAGGACTACATCCCGGTCGACCAGGTGCCGTACATCGGCCGCCTGACGCGCGCGTCGAAGAACCTCTGGGTCGCCACGGGCTTCAAGAAGTGGGGCATGACGACCGGGACGGTCGCGGCGATGATCATCTCCGACGCCATCCTCGGGCGCCCGAACGCCTGGGCTGACCTCTTCGACGCGAAGCGAATCAAGCCACGCCCGTCCGCCGCGAGGTTCGTCAAGGAGAACGCGAGCGCGGCGAAGCACTGGATCGGCGACCGGATCGGCAAAACAGAGGGCGACGTCCTCGCCGACGTCGCGCGCGGCGAGGGTCGCATCCTGAAGGTGGACGGCAAGCGAACCGCCGTCTACCGCGACGACGCCGGCGCACTCCACGGGCTCTCCCCCGTCTGCACGCACATGGGCTGCCTCGTCGCGTGGAACTCGGCGGAGCGCTCGTGGGACTGCCCGTGCCACGGCTCGCGCTTCGCCCCCGGCGGCCGCGTCATCCAGGGGCCGGCGACGAAGGATCTGCAGCGACGCGAGCTCGGTCGCGCGAACGGCAGCACGCCGGCCGCCTGAGCGCGCCCACGGACGTGGTCGCGGCCCCGGCCGTCGCCGGATGAGCGTCCCTCCCACGGCCTCGACGGCGGTCCGCCCCTCGTCCGCGATGGACGCGGCTCCTCCCGTCACGCCGAACCTCGTCCGGCGACGCGAGGTGCCGGGCGCGCGGAACGTCGGACGCAACACGCTCGAGACGCTGCTCTTCCGCGGCCTCTCGACGCCGATCGCGCTCCTACTCGTCATCCTCCAGAGCCGGTTCCTCGCGCCCGAGGGTCGCGGCGCGTTCGTGCTCGCCGTCCTCAGCGTGACGATCTTCTCGCGGCTGCTCGGGCAGCTCGGGATCGCCGTCACGAACCGCCTCCAGGACGAGGACCTCGACCGGCGCGCGCTCGTCCACCGCGCGTTCGCGGCGGCCGTCCTCCTCGGAGCGGTCGGCATGGCCGCGATCACCGTCGCCGGGTCGATGACGGACGCCCTCGGCTTCGACGTCGCCGTCATCGCCGCGGCGGCCCTCGTCCCGAACGTGATCTGGCAGACGGTCTCGGGCGTCCTGCTCGGCGTGGCTCGGATCAGGCTCTGGAACTACATCCAGGCCGCGTCGCCGGTCCTGACCCTCCTCGGGATGCTCGTCCTCGTCGTCGCGCTCGACGGCGGAGTGCGCGGGGCCGTGCTGGCGTGGACGCTCGCGCATGCGGTGACCGCCGCGTTCGCGCTCGCGGGGACGCGCGACGTCTGGCTTCCGCTCCGTGTCCCGCCGGTCTTCGACCGGGACGGGCGCCTGATCGTGCGGCTGGCGCTCGTGATGGGCGCGGTCCAGGTCGTGAACCTGATCAGCTACCGCGTCGAGCTCTTCGTGCTGGAGCTCTACGAGGGGATCGCCGACGTGGGCATCTACTCGATCGCGATGCAGGCGGCCGAGGCGATGTGGCTGATACCGGCGGCCGTCGCGACGGCCGTGACGGCGCCGGCAGTCCACGAGACGGAAGAACGCGCCGCGGCGCTGATCGCGCGCGCGGCGGCGCGCGGCCTCCTCTACACCGCGGCCGTGGCGCTCGTCGTCGGGATCGCGGCGCCGTTCCTGATCCCGCTCCTCTTCGGCGAGGACTTCGCCGCGGCCGCGCAGCCGCTCGCCCTGCTCCTGCCGGGGATCGTCGTCTACGCGCCGGTGACGATCCTCGTCGTCTACCTGTCGGTGCGCCGCGGACGGCCACGGCTGAGCCTGACCGTGTCCGTCGTCGCGATGATCCTGACGATGTCCGCAGCGCTCGCGTTGATCCCGCGCTACGGAGCATCGGGCGCGGCGGCCGCCAGCACGCTCGGGTACGTCGCGGGCGGCGCCGCCGCGTGGATCTTCTTCGTCCGCACGGCCGGTCTCAGCTGGATCGGCCGTGCGCGCGGGTAGAGTCGCGGCATGCGGCCACTCGTGATCGGCGGGTTGATCGGCAGCGTGGTCGCCGCCGTCTTCCGCCGCCGGCTGCTCGCGCTCGGGCGAGCCGGCGCGGGAGCGGCGTCGCGCGCTGCGGGCGCGACGACGGGTGCCGTCGCGAGCCTCGCCGACCGGCGCGACCTCGAGGAGCTGACGAAGGAGGAGCTGTACGAGCGCGCTCAGGCCGCGGACATACCCGGCCGGTCGAGCATGTCGAAGGACGAGCTGATCGCCGCGCTGCGCGAGCGCGCCTGACGCGAGTCCCTCGCACGGGCGACTCAAGCGCCGCGCCCGTCTTCCGACTCCATGGGACAAGCGACAGCCGCAGCGGCCGCGGCGGGAGGAGCGAGCGGCCGTGAGCGGGTTGCGCGACAAGCTGGAGGATCATCTCGTTCGCCGGGCGACGGAGCTCGTCGGCGACGCCGTGGACGAGCGGTCGGAGCACCTCGACGAGCTTCTGCGCGAGCTCGAGGAGCGCGGCGCGGCCCGCGATGCGACCGAGGCGCGGCTGGGTGAGCTGGAGCGGCGACTCGTCGCGCTCGGCGCGCGGCCTGACGCCGGCGAGGACGAGCTCGCGCGGCTCGTCCAGGACGTCTAGCGCCGCTAGCAGCGGCTGGCGGGCGAGCGCGCGGAGCACGAAGCCGAGCGCGCGCACACGCGGGAGCTGCGCGAGGCGCTCGAGCGAGAGCGCGCGGCGGTCGAGGAGCGCCGCGCGACGCTCGAGCGGCACGAGAAGGCGGTCGAGCGAGCCCCAGCGGATTTGCCGGCGCGCGAGCGCGCCGCCGAGCAGCGCGAGGCCGACGCCGCGCGCGCCGGCGCATTCCCGGAGCGGGTACGCGAGGTCGAGGCGCGCGCCCGGGACCTCGAGGCGCGGACGCTCGCGCTCGAGCGACGGGAGACCGAGCTCGACGCTGCGCACGGCTCCTCGAGCGCGAGCGGGAACGGGCGGCCCTCGCGCAGGAGAAATGCGCGACGGCCGAGCGGCGCGTCGAGGAACGGGAGCGCGCGCTGGACGAGCGCGAGGCCGAGCTCGAGGCGCAGCTCGCGCGGATGCGCGTGGACGTCGAGATCCGCGAGGACGGGCTGGCGCGACGGGAGCAGCGGCTGGCGAAGGCGGAGGAGCGGCTGGCGCAGAAGGAGGCGGAGCTCGCGGCCTACGTCTCGGCGGTGCAGGAGAGGCTCAGCTGAGGGTGTTGCGCGACTCGAGCTGCCGCAACTAATCTCGCGCGATCGGCTGGCGGTCCTCATCGCAGTTCTGGCCACGATCCTCGCGGCGGCACTCGTGACCGTTATCGGCCACGAAGCCCGTGCGGAGGCACGCGACCGGTGCGAGGCGAGCAAGCCCGACTTTCCGGCGCGAGTGCTTAGCGTTGATGTCGACTGGAGCCTGAGGGAGCTTCGGTATCAGTGCCTCTACGGCTTGTACAACCGCGAGACGCCATGGCGGTTGCCCCCGTGCCCGAAGGGTGAGCATCGCCCCGGAGCGATCGCTGGGTGCGTTCCGATCTCGGGCTTAGAACTCGTTTCACATTGAGTTCCTGAGCCGGCGGAAGCAGACGAGGCAGCAGCCGAGCGCGAGCAGCGCGCGGTGCATGTCGGCTCGGCGCTCGTAGCGGACGAGCAAGCGCTTGAAGTTGTGCAGCCAGGCGAAGGTGCGCTCGACGACCCAGCGGACGCGACCGAGCCCGGAGCCGTGAGCTGCCTGCCGACGAGCGATGAGGGGCTTGATCCCGCGTTCGCGCAGGAGGCGGCGGTACTTGTCGTGGTCGTAGCCGCGGTCGGCGATCACGGAGACGGACGACGACGGGGACGACCCGGCAGACCGGCGAGCGCCGGCACCGCCTCGAGGAGCGGGATCAGCTGGGTGAGGTCGTTGCGGTTGCCGCCGCTGAGCGACCAGGCGAGCGGGATCCCGCTCGCATCGACGAGGAGGTGGTGCTTGGAGCCGGGACGGCCTCTATCAACCGGGCTCGGCCCCGTCTCGGAGCCCCCTTTTTGGCCTGGATCTGGCTCGAGTCGACGACCGCTCGCGACCACTCGAGCTCACCCGCGGCTCGCAGCCTCGCGAGCAGCTCGGCGTGCAGGCGCTCCCACACGCCCGCGCGCTGCCACTCGTCGAGGCGACGCCAGCAGGTGACCCCCGAGCCGAAGCCGAGCTCCTTCGGCAGGTGCGTCCAGGCGATCCCGGTGTGCAGGACGAAGAGGATCCCCTGCAGCGCCTCGCGATCGGGCAGGCGCTTTCGGCCCGGGTAGCGGAAACGCCGTTCCTTCTTCGGGAGCAGCGGCTCGACGATCTCCCACAGCTCGTCCGAGACGATCCACGGCGCAGTGGCCATTGGCACCCCTCTCAGCTTGACGACCGATGCCGACGGCCTTCGTCGTCAGAGAGCGGGTCCCTTCATTCAGAAATCAGTTCTAAGTCAACAGTCTGCGCGGGCGTACGCAGCAAAGTGTCGGCAGCAGGGCTCGAGCAGGTCCTGACCGAAGGGCAGCCGGAGAAGACGAAGGCGCTCCTTCGACTCTTGATCGCGGGCTCAAGGTGAACGGCAGGTCGGAGATCCTTCCGACCTGCCGCGTCGTTGCGCCGTCGGTCTGCGCATCGTCTGATCAGGTGGAGCCAGCCGGGCTCGAACCGGCGACCTCGTCGCTGCCAGCGACGCGCTCTCCCAGCTGAGCTATGGCCCCGAGACGTCGAAGTGTAGCCGCGAAATCGAAATCGGCAGCCCAGCGGATCCCCAGCTTCTGATTGTTCCGGGCCGGGGACAGGCGGAGCTGCATCTGTCCGCTCGTCGGGACCGCACCGACGGGAACGATGAATGCTCGATCGATATCCGGACAGTAGAAGCCGAAGACGTCGATGTCGGTGTCGCGGTAGTAACCGCGCAGCAGTCCGTGGGCCGTACGTCGGGCGCGGTAGCACCGGAGCACGATGACGTCGCCGTACCGGGTCGCCCACTTGCATTGCACGCGAAGGAGCCGAGGCCGCAGGTCGAAGATGAAGTCGTACCGCTCGTCGCCGAGCGGTCGCGCGACGCCGATGCCGAGCTTGATCGCTTCGAGCGCGATCGCCGCCTCCGCAACCGCGCCTTTCTGATCAGTCGTGAGCACGTTTCCAGGTTAGGAAACGCATCGGCTGGGCCGTGTCCTATTTTGACAACAGCTACGCGGTCGCGGCGGCGTCGACCTCGACCGATGGCACGTCGCCCCACAGCTCCTCGAGGCGGTAGAAGCCGCGTGCCTCGGGCGTGAAGACGTGCAGGACGAGGTCGAGGTAGTCGGCGATGATCCACGTCGCCTCGGTGGCGCCCTCGACCGAGCGCGGGATCTGGCGCTCGTCCCTCTTCAGGCGCGCGTGGACCTCGTCGAAGATCGCCTTTGTCTGCCGCGGGTTTTGCCCGGTGCAGACGACGAAGAAGTCCGTGTACGTGCAGACCGGGCGCATGTCGAGGATGACGACGTCCTGCGCCAGCTTCTCCTGAGCGAGAGCGGCGACGCGGCGGGCTTGTTCGAGCGAGCTCAGTGGGTCTTCAGGTCCTTTCGGTCGGACCGAGTGTAGCCGCGATGTGCGGACGGAAACGCTACGCGCGGGGGAGCCGCCGCTGGATCGCGTCGCGCACCTGCTCCGCGACGCGCGGCATCTCCTCTTCCATGTGCCGGAACTCGCGCCGGTGCATCACGATCAGCCGCATCGGCGACGTCGCCGTCACCGTGGCGGTCCGGCGATCGGCCTCCAGGACCGCGATCTCGCCGAAGAAGTCGCCGGGCCCGAGCTCGGTGAGCCGCTCGCCGTCGCGCACGACCTCGGCGGTTCCCTCCTCGATGACGAAGAACTCGTAGCCGAACTGGCCCTGCGCGGCGAGCATGCGCCCGGACTCCACGTCGATCTCGTCCGTCCAACGCGCGATCTGCTCGCGTTCGCGCTCCGAGAGCGACGCGAAGAGCGGGACCGACTTGAGCTCGCGTGCGTCCAACGCCGCGAGTATCTCACTCGCCGCGGTACAGGCCTAGCTGCTCGATCGACGCAGCGACGTCCGGGCCTACGAGATCGTCGATCGCTTCCCCGGCGGCGACTCGCCGCCGGACCTCCGTGGACGACACGGGCACCGGGTCGATCTCGAACGTCAGCACGCGGTGCCGCCACTCCTCCGGCACGTGGACGTCGTAGCCCGGACGCGTCGCGACGGCGAGCTTCGTCAGCTCCAGCACGCGCTCCGGCGCCTTCCACTCGAAGAAGTCCCGCCACTCGTCCGCGCCGACCAGGAAGACCGATTCCACCTGCTCGCGCGCCTCGAGCGCGTCGACCGTCCGTGCGTGCGGCTCCGGCTCGACGCGCGTGCGCGGCAGTCCGGAGAACGCGACCTCGGCGAGCTCGATCCGCACGTCGGCGGACGCGTACGTCGCCTTGTGCCCGGGGTCGACGACCACGAGCACGACGAGCTCCTCGAGCCGGAAGGCGTCGTGCGCCGCGCGCGCGAGCGCGACGTGCCCCAGGTGCGGCGGGTCGAACGCGCCTCCGTAGAGGCCGATCACGCCAGCTCGCGTACCTCGTCGCCGACCTCGATCTCGTGCCCGCGGCGCGCCCCCGCCGCCCGCAGCGCCGCGTCGAGCTCGGCCTCGTCGGCGGGCGGGGTCCCGACGACGCGGAAGCCGCGGTCGGTGCGAAAGATCCGGTACGGCCGGCCGCGGGCCGGGCGCGGCCGATACACGAGGTAGTCGACGAGCTGCTCGTCGCCGTCGCGCGCGAGCGGCGCGGCGGCTGGTGGACAGAGCTCGAAGAGCGCGCGGCGGAACTCCTCGATCCCGGCGCCCGTGGCGCACGAGACCGCGAACACGCGGACGACCCGCGAGTCGGGCGCCTCGAACCGCGGCGGCTCCGGGAGCAGGTCGAGCTTGTTCAGCACGACGACCTGCGGGCGCGTGTCGAGGCCCGCGCCGTACGCGCCGAGCTCGCGGTCGATCGTCTCGAAGCGCGCGCCGGGATTCGCGTCCCCGGCGTCGATCACGTGCACGAGCAAGCGCGCGCGCTCCAGGTGCGCGAGGAACTCGTGCCCGAGGCCGACGCCCGCGCTCGCGCCCTCGATCAACCCCGGCACGTCGGCGACCGTGAGCTGCCTCCCGTCGGGCGCGTCGACGGTGCCGAGCACGGGCGCGAGCGTCGTGAACGGGTAGTCGGCGACCTTCGGCCGGGCGTTCGAGATGCGCGTCAGGAGCGACGACTTGCCCGCGTTCGGAAGCCCGACGAGCGCGGCGTCGGCCAGGAGCTTCAGCCGCAGCTCGAGCGTCGCCTCCTCGCCCGGCAGGCCCGTCTCGGCGAAGCGCGGCGTCTGCCGCGTCGGCGTCGCGAAGCGGCGGTTGCCGCGCCCGGCGGCGCCGCCTCGCGCCGCGACGTAGCGGGCGCCGGGGTGCGCGAGGTCCGCGACGATTCGCCCCTCCTCGTCGTCGACCTGCGTCCCGACAGGCACGCGGAGCTCGATGTGCGCGCCCGCGGCGCCGTCGCGCCGACCACCGCGTCCGTTCTCGCCGCGCCCGGCCTTGAACCGTTGGCCGGAGCGAAAGCTCGAGAGGTCGCGGAGGTCGGGATCGGCGGCGAGGACGACGTCTCCTCCGCGGCCGCCGTCCCCGCCGTCGGGCCCGCCCTTCGGCACGTGCTTCTCGCGGCGGAACGAGAGGCCGCCGTCGCCGCCCCGACCGGCCTGCACGTGGATGCGGGCGCGGTCATGGAACACGGCGCTCTCCTAGTCGGCGTCGGTGACCGCGACGAAACGGCGCTCGCCGCTCCGCCGGAACTCGACGCGGCCGTCGCGCTTCGCGAAGATCGTGTCGTCGCGGCCGATCCCGGCTCCGGGACCCGGGCGGAAGCGCGTGCCGCGCTGCCGGACGATGATCATCCCCGCGGTCACGTCCTGGCCGGCGAAGATCTTGACGCCGAGCCGCTTCGCCTCGGAGTCGCGCCCGTTGCGCGAGGAGCCGAGCCCCTTCTTGTGAGCCATGAGCCTTAGTCCTCCTTCGCCTCGAGGGCGGATTCGAGCGCCGCGACCGCACCCTTGCGGTCGGCGTGCGCCCGCTCGTACTCGAGGGCAGCTTCGAGCATCGGCCGGCGCCAGCCAGGAGCCGCCTCGGCGATCGCCGCGACGGTCAGCTCCTCGTATCCCTTCGGCATCCCGGGCGGCCGCTGCTCGCGCGTCTCGTCGGGCGCCTCGGGCGTTGGCTTCCGCTCGGCGGCCTTCGCTCCGCCGCTGCGCTTGCCGATCGCCTCGATCTCGATCTGGGAGAGGCGGCTGCGATATCCCGTGTGGCGCTTGTAGCCGCTCTTCGGCTTGTACTTGCCGATGCGCACCTTCTTCCCGAGCACGTGCCGGACGACCCGCGCCTGAACCGTCACGCTCTGCGGCGAGAGGTCGGGCGCGCCGTCGCCGCCGACGAGCAGGATCGTCGGCGAGATCGTGTTCCCCTCGTCCTGGGGCAGCCGGTCGACGAGGAGCTTCTGCCCCTCCTCGACGCGGTACTGCTTCCCGCCGAGTGAGATGATCGCGTAACCGGCCATAGCAGGGAAAACGCGGGCGCAGGCCCGCGAGCGCGGCAAGTGTAGCCGAAGTGACCGAGCATGGGCCAGCACGTGGAGTCGGCGAGGTGCTCCTCGTCTGGACGCTCTTCGCGCTCACCGCCGCGGCCACGTTCGCGACGTACGCGCGACTGCCTCCGGAGGAGCTGTACCACACGAGCATCGACGGCCTCGCGGGCGGCGCGAGCCGGACGCTCGTGTTCCTGAACTTCCCGACGGCGCTGGTCGCACTCGGCATCCTGCCGGTCGTCGTCGAGCGGCTCCTCGACCGGCACCCGCGCGCCGTCGCGGTAAGCGCAGCGGTGGCGGCGCCGTTGTGCCTCCTCGTCGCCGCGCCCGGCGTCGTCCAGCAGGCCGACCTGGACGCGAGGCCGGTGAACGCGCTCCCGGCGGCGGGCGTCGGGATCGTCGTGGTGCTCACGGCCGCGGCGCTACGTGCGTCCGGGCCCGGGCACGCGCCCCGCGCCGCCGGCGATCCGCTGCGTGTCGTGCTCGCGGCGGTGCTGTTCCTGATCGCGATCCCGTGGCTCTTCGCCGAGCTCGGCTTCTACGCGCCCGACCCGTTCTACGCGGACGAGCCGTCGCCCGATGAGCCGCTCGCAGCGGTGCATCTCGGTCGCCATCACGGGTTCGACGGCGTTCTGCTCGCGCTCGCGGCGCTCGCGCTCAGCCGCACGCTCGCCTCGTTCCGGCATCGGCGCCTCGCGCGCGTCGCGTCCGCGTATCTCGCGCTGATGCTCGCGTACGGCCTCGCCAACGCGCTCCAGGACTTCATCCTGGAGCAGGTCTACAAGCGCGGGTGGATCGACGTGCGGCCGCCCTCGGTGCTGCTCCCGGAGGCAAGTGTCGCGTGGGCGCTGCTCCTCGCCGCGGCGGTCCTGATCGAGGTGCTGTGGTTCGGCCGCGCGCGCTACCGCTCGAGGTCGTCGGCCCACTCGGACATCGGGACGTAGCCGGAGTCGTCGCGCGCGCCGTCCGCCTCCTCGGCGGGCGCGGCCGGAGGCTCCGCGGTGGCGACTGCGCCCTCCCCCGCGGCATCCTCGGCCCCCTCGGCCGCCGGAGCGCCCTTCCGCCGTCGGTTGCGGCCGCCGCGCGTGCCGCGTCGCGATCGCTTCTTCACGGTCGCCTCCGCGCCGTCCGTCGCGGAGGCGTCGGCGCCTTCGTCATCCGCATCGCCCTCCCCGTCACGGCCGAGCGTCTCGTCGGGAACGTGGATCCGCGGAGCGGCGACGGGAGCGGCGGGCACGGGATCCGTCGCGGGCGGCTCGGCGGCGGTCGCGCCGTCGGTCACCGCGCCGTCCGCCGCGCGCGCGTCCGACGGCTGCTCGTCGCCATCGCCCGGCTTCCGCTTGCGGCCGCGGCCGCCGCGCGTGCCGCGCCGCGTCCGCTTCTTCGGCTGCTCCTCGCCCGTCTCCTCGCGCGTCTCGACGTCGGCATCCGAACCCTCGGCAGGCTCAGGGGAGGCCTCGGGCTCGGCGTCGCCCGGCACCGGGTCGAGCACCGGCTCCGCCACCGTGGCGTCCGCCTTGCGCGCGCGCGGCTGGCGCGTCGGCTTCTCGGCTTCGGCCTCCGCCGTGATCGGCGGCGCCGCCTGAGCGGGAGCGTCGAGCCGGGTCGCGTACGCGGTCCCGTCGAGCACCCGCTCGACGCGGACCTTCACCTTCTTGCCGACGAGCTTGGCCGCGCCGCCGACGCACACGTCGTAGCCGTCGACTTTGCCGACCGCGGATCCCACGTCGTACAGGCCGAGCTCGACGAGCTTCAGCTCGAGCTCCTGCCCCTCGCTCACGGGCGCGGCGGGCCGCAGATCCTCGAGCTTCCCCTGCCCGAGCACCGCGAAGTGCTCGAAGCCGTGCCCGTCGGGCGCGCTCTCGACGAAGAAGCGGCGCTTCGTGTGCGCCTCGATCTCCGCGAGCCGCGTCGCGGCGGGGCCGACGACGGCGCTCGCGACGCGCGGGTGGAGCTCGACGCGGAACGCCTGCGTGCGCGAGCCGCTCGCGAGCTCCCGCAGCCGCCGCTCGGCATCCACGGCCGCGGACGCCTCCGACAGGATGACCCCGTCGCCCGCGCACGTCGGGCACTTCTTGGTCAGGATCTCGCGCGGCCCCTCGGTGACGTTCTGGCGCGTCATCTCGACGAGCCCGAGCGGCGAGATCTCGACGACGTAGGTCTTCGTCCGATCGCGCTCGAGCTCCGTCCGCAGCGCCTCCTCGACGGTCGCGCGGTTCTTCGGGTTCGCCATGTCGATGAAGTCGATGACGATGATCCCGCCGATGTCGCGCAGCCGCAGCTGCCGCACGACCTCCTTCACGGCCTCGAGGTTGTTCTTCGTGATCGTGTCCTCGAGGCGCGCCCCCGAGCTCTTGGAGCGCGAGCCGACGAAGCGGCCCGTGTTGACGTCGATCACCGTGAACGCCTCGGCGTAGTCGAAGATCAGGTAGCCGCCGGAAGGGAGGTCGACCCGCCGCGAGAGCGTCGAACGGATCTCCGCCTCGACGCCGGTGCCCTCGAAGAGCGGCGTCTTCTCCTTGTAGCGCGCGACTCGCTCGACCATGTGCGGCGACGTCTTCTTCAGGTAGCCGACGATGCGCTTGTGCGTGCGCTCGTGGTCGATCACGGCGCGCTCGAAGTCACCCGTGAAGAGGTCGCGGACGACACGCAGCGGCAGCTCCGCCTCCTGGTAGACGAGGGCCGGCGCCGCGACGCTCTTCGCCCGCTCGTCGATCGTCTTCCAGAGCCGCTGGAGGAAGACGAGGTCGCGCTCCACGTCCTCGGCCGACGCGCCCTCCGCCGCGGTGCGGACGATGACGCCCCCGGTGGGAACGTCGAGCGACTTGATGATCTCCTTCAGCCGTGCGCGCTCGTCGTCCGCGAGGCGTCGCGAGACCCCGAGCCCTTCGCCGTGGGGGACGAAGACGACGAAGCGCCCCGGGAGCGAGATCTCCGTCGTCAGGCGCGCGCCCTTCGTCTTCATCGGATCCTTGACCGCCTGGACGAGGATTGTCTGGCCGCGTGCGATCAGGTCCTGGATGCGCTTGCCGTGGCGCTTGCCCTCGAGCTCCGGAACCACGATCTCGTCGACGTAGAGGAAGCCGTTCTTCTCGAGCCCGATCTCGACGAACGCCGCCTCCATCCCCGGCAGGACGTTGTCGACCGTGCCCAGGTAGATGTTCCCGGCGATCGAGCGGCGCTCCGGCCGCTCGAGGTAGACCTCGGCAACGCGTCCGTCCTCGAGGATCGCGACGCGCTGCTCGGACACGTCGACGGAGACGAGCAGCTCGCGCTTCGCGGCGGGCAGCGGCGCCCGCTTCGGCTGGATCCGCCGCCGCCGGTCCGAACGCTGCCTCGTCGCGGGCTTGCGCTCGGGCTGCTTGCGCTCCGGCTCGCGCCGCGGCTCCGGCTTCTTCTCCGCGACCGGCTGCTCCGCCGGCTTCTTCGCGCGGTTGCGGCCGCCGCGCGTACCGCGCCGGCGCTTCGGCTTCGTCGTGTCTTCACCGGCCTCGTCTGCAGCCGGCGCGGGTGCGTCAGTGGGCTCCGGAGCGGCAGCCTCGGCGGGCGCCGGCTCCTCCTTCTTCCGTCGTCGGAACCAGTTCAGCAAGTGGATGCTCCTTTTCGTGCGCGCGCACGGACGCCTCCCGGGTGACCGGGGCGAAGGGCGCGCGGCTGTGGATGGTGAAAGACCTCGTCATGCGACTGTGGGCAGCGTAGCAGCGACCCCCGCGGCCCCCACGCGCCCGCGCCGTCCGCCGCCGGTCCTACCATCGCGGCCAAGCCGACCGGGAGGTGACGCTGGTGACGAGCGACGAGGCGTACGAGCTCCTGCTGATCGAGGAGGCGGATGCGTGGTTCGAGTATCTCGAGGCCACGCGGGGGCAGTCCGAGGTGCGCTATCGCGAGGTCGAGCCGTGGGCGTGGGCACGGCTGCGGCAGCGCCTGCGCGCCCTCAAGACGCGGCGCGCGAAGCTCCGCCCGGCCGCGTAGCGGCGGCGCGCGCGGCGAAGTACCGCAACGCCGCCTCTCCCAGCGCCCGCGTGCCCGTGTACGCGACGGCGCCCTTCACGACCCAGCCTGCGACGGGCACCGCGCCGAGCGCCTGTCTGGCCGCAGCGCGCAGCGCGAGGCCGCTGCCCACGACCGCGAGGACCTCCGGGAGGCGCTCCGCGTCGACGTCGACGCCGTGCGCAGCCCCGATCCGGAGCACGAGCCGCAGCTGCTTCAACGTCAGCGCCGGCAGGTCGGCGCCGGGGACGAAGACCGCCGCGCCGAGGAGGGCCGACTGCCTCGAGAACCGGCGGATCAGCTCCGCGCACACCGCGGTTCGCAGCACGGGAAGCCGCTCCGCGAGCTGCGTTCCGCGCTCGCCGAGCCGGTGCGCGAGGATCCGCGCGATCGCGTCGACGGGGAAGCCGCTCCCGGCCTCCGCGCGCGCGACGTCGGTCGCGAGGACGTACGGGACGCGCACGTCGAGCCGCGGCCCCGCGACGACGGCCACGATCGGGACGCGTGCCCGCTCCGCCCGCCTCAGCGCCCGCCGGTCGTCCTCGCTCGGCGGCGCCGCGAGCACCCAGACGAGTGCCGAGGCGCCCGCGACGTCGGCTCCGGTGCGGATCGCAGCGGCGTCACCGCCGTCGCGCAGGAGCTCCTTCCGCAGTGCCGTGACGAGCTCCGGCGCGCCCGCGAGCACGAGCGGGCCGCTGTCGTCCGCGGCGATGCGCAGCTCCTTGAAGAGCCCGTAGACGGCCGCCGGGTGGAGCCGGCTCACCGAGCGGCCGCGCGGGTCAGGAGCGGCGGGCGTTCCCGCGCCCGCGCGCGTGGATCGCCTGCAGCACGCCCATCGCGAGCAGGTTCGAGATCATGGACGACCCGCCCACGCTCACGAACGGGAGCGGGATGCCCGTGATCGGCGCGATCCCCATCGTCATCCCGACGTTGACGAAGATCTGGAAGAGCAGCGCGAACACGATCGCGCCCGCGACGATCGCGCAGAACGCGTCGCGCGCGACGGAGACGATGCGGATCCCGCGCCAGAGCACGAGCAGGTAGAGGCAGAGCAAGATCCCGACGCCGGCGAAGCCGCGCTGCTCCGCGAGTGACGCGAACGCGAAGTCCGTCGCGTGCTCCGGGAGGTACGCGAGGTTCGTCTGCGTCGCTCCGTCCACGCCGCGGCCGCGCAGACCGCCCGCGCCGACGGCCGTGATCGACTGGTTCACGTTGTACGTCGTCCCGCCGGGGTCGCGACCGGGGTCGGCGAAGGCGGTGAGGCGATCCGCCTGGTACGGCTTCAGCACCTGGATCCCGGCGGCGGGGAGGAACCAGAGGATCGCCGCCGCGCCGACGACCGCGACCGCCGCGAGAACGGCGAGGTGGAGCCAGCGCGCGCACGCGACGAAGAGCACCGCGGCGAGCGCTGCGGCGTACACGAGCGCCGTTCCGAAGTCGGGCTGGACGAACACGAGCAGGATCGGGACGAAGCCCAGCCCCACCGCCTCGAACACCGTCCGCGAATCGGTGACGCGCTTGCCGCGATCGGCCAGGAAGCCGGCGAGCGCGAGCACGAAGAACAGCTTCCCGAACTCCGACGGCTGGAACTGGAAGAAGCCGACGTCGATCCAGCGACGGGAGCCGCGCGTCGCCCCGGCGACGAGGATGACGAGCAGCATGAGGCCGGTCGTCCCGAGGTAGATCGGGCGCTTGTAGCGGCGGTACAGCGCCGGGTCGACGAGCAGCGCCCCGACGAGTCCCGCCACGCCGGCCGTCACGAAGACGGCCTGCCTCAGTACGAAGTAGTCGCTGTCGCCGGGGATGGCGTAGCGCGTGATCCCGGAGATCGCCCAGAGCCCGTAGGCGACCACGGCGGCGAGCGCGGCGAGCAGGATCCAGTCGAGCCGGCGCAGCAGCCCGAGCACGCCGGCGCCCGCTGCGGCCCTCGCCCGGGAGTCGGGCGCGCGTGTCGCGGCGTAGTTGACGGCGATCAATCTGACTCCGTCTGCGCGATCGGGCCGCCCCGGCGGCCGAAGTACTCCTCGAACACCTTCAGCGCAGCCGGCGCGGCGGCGTCACCGCCGTGGCCGCCGTTCTCGATCACCGCGCAGACCGCGATCTCGGGGTTGTCGAACGGCCCGTAGCCGCACCACCACGCCTGGTCGAGCAGCCGCCGGTGCTCGTGCGACCACTTCTCGGCGGTCCCGGTCTTGCCCGCGATCGCAACCGGGAAGCTGTCGAACACGCCCGCGGCGGTCCCGAGCGGGTAGTGCGTGGCCAGGAGCATGCCCTGCTGGACGACGCGCAGCGCCGCGGGGTCGATCCCGGTCGGCTTCGGCGCCGGCGGCGTGAACGTCTGCCGGACGATCGCGGGCGCGCCATTGTCGCCCGGCTGCTCCGCCTGGAGCACGAGGTGCGGCGTGACGAGCTTCCCCCCGTTCGCGAGGAGGGCGTAGAAGCGCGTCATCTGCATCGGCGTCACCTGCAGCTCGCCCTGCCCGATCGCCATCTGGATCGAGTAGCCCGGCTTCCAGATCCGGTCGAGCTCGGAGAAGTCCTTGCCGCGGTAGCGGGCGCGACGCCACTCCGGAGTCGGCAGGAGCCCGCTCTCCTCGGTGCCGACGTCGATCCCGGTCCGCTGGCCGAAGCCCATCCGCGCCGCCCAGTCCTGCAGCGGGTGGCCGTACTCCGGCGGAAGCTTGTAGAACCGGTAGCCGAGCTCGTAGAAGTACGTGTCGCACGAGCGTGCGAGCGCGGTCGCCAGCGTCATCGGCTCGTTGCGGTACGGGTCCCAGTTGTTGAACGGCTGCTTGTAGCGAATGTAGGTCGGGGTGCACGGGAGCGGGTCGTACGGCCCGATCAGGTGCTGCTCCATCGCCGCCAGCGCGGTCACCGGCTTGAACGTCGACCCCGGCGCGTACACGCCCTGGATCGCGCGGTTCACCGCCGGGAAGTTCTCCGCCCTCGCGTGCTTCTCGCTGAGGAGCGGGAGCAGCTTCTTCGCGTCCTTCCGGCCGACGTAGACGCTCGGCTTGTAGGTCGGGTTCGACGCCATCGCGAGGACTTGGCCGTTGCGCGGGTCGAGCGCGACGATCGTGCCCCCGTTCGCGTACCACTGCTTGTTGCGGTGCGCGGCCGCGATCCCGAACCGCAGCGCCTGCTCGGCCGCCCGCTGGAGGTCCGTGTCGATCGTCAGCCGGAGCGCGTACCCGGCGTGCGGCTGGTCGCTGAGGACGATGTCGCTCCGCGGCCGCCCGAGCGAGTCGACGCGCAGCCGGGCCCCGCCGGCGCGCCCGCGCAGAACCTCGTCGTACACCGCTTCGATCCCGCCCTGCCCGACCTCGTCACCGGGCGCGAGGCGCGGGTTCCGCTCGAGCTGCCGCTTCGAGGCCTCGCCGACGTGCCCGAGCACGTGCGCCGCCAGCGCCTGGTTCGGGTACTCGCGCAGGTAGCTCTGCGCGACGCGCACGCCCGGGAACTCGGCCTGGCGCTCGTAGAGGTAGCGCACCTGATCCTGATGGATCCCGCGCTTGACGACCACCGGCGTGAGCGGATCGTTCTTCCGCTTCGCGATCTGCTTCGCCATCCACCCGACCGGCACGCCGAGCCGTGCCGAGAGCCTGCGGAGCAGCTGGTAGCGCCCCTCCGTCGGGAGGTCGGCCGGCCAGAGCTGCACCGAGTATCCGGCGGTGGTGCCGACGAGGACGTCGCCGTCGCGGTCGACGATCGCGCCACGTGGCGCCTGCACGCGCACCGTCCGGAGCTGGTTGTTCTGCGCCGCGTGCAGGTACTTGGGGCCCGCGAGCACCTGCAGCGACCACAGGCGCAGGAAGAGGATCGCGAACGCGCCGAGGACCACGGTGCCGAGGATCGCGATCCGGAGCGCGAGCTGCGGCGTGAGCCGGTAGGGCTCCTCGACGCGCGCGTCGCCCGGCATGAAGCGCGGGATCCGCGGCCGTACGCCCGTGCTAGCCAAGCAGCCTCACCTCCCGTGCGCGGTCGGCGAGCTCCACGGGCCGCAGGAGCCGGCGACACGCCGCGTAGACCGGCCGCGTGAGCAGGAGGTTGAGCGCGAGCGTCGGCACGAGCGCCTCGAGCAGGACGACTCGCGCCGAGACGCCGTCGCCGAGCATGAAGTGGAGCGCGAACGCGCCGAGCGCGAACGCGGGCGTCGCGACTAGCACGGAGAGGAGCGGGGCGTGGCGACGTTCGCGCGCGGTCGTCTCGCCGTAGCGGCCGATCCAGTAGCCGACGAGCGTCAGGAGCAGCGACGTCACCCCAAGCGTCTGCAGGGTCGCGACGTCGACGACGAGGCCCGCGAAGAACCCGGCTCCAGCGCCGTAGAGCGGGCCGCGGACGAGCGCGACGGCAACCAGCGTGACGAGCAGAAGGTCCGGCGCGCCCGCGCCGAGCTCGAGCGTCGTCAGCACGCTGACCTGGAGGACCGCGACGCAGAAGACGAGCAGCGCCCCCTTCCCGGCGTCGAGCGCAGCCGTCACGGGCGCCTCTCCTTCGGGACCAGCACGATCACGCTGTCTACTTCGTCGAAGTCGACGTACGGCTCGATCTGGATCCGCTTGTGCACGTCGGTGTCGCTCTGGTTCACGAACGTCACCTCGCCGATCGGGATCCCGCGCGGGTAGATCGAGGGGAGCTCGCCGACGCGCGAGCCCGCGGTGATGATGCGGTCGCCGCGATCGACCACGAACTTCTTCTTCACGAGGTCGACGACGAGCGTGTCGCCGCCCGAGCGGCCGCTCTTGACGAGACCGACCGCGCCGGCTTCGAGCACTTCCGCGGACACCGCGGTCGAGCGGTCGGTGAGCAGCGTCACCTGCGCCGTCCCCTCGGAGACTTCGGTCACGCGCCCGACGAGTCCCGCCGGCGTGGCGACGGGGTCGCCCACCCGCACCCCCGCGCCGGAGCCGGCCGAGATGACCAGCTGCTGCTCGTACTGGGAGAAGGGCGCAGTGATGACGGCCGCCGCGACCGAACGGAGGTCCGCGGGGTACCCCTTCGGCGCCCGGTAGTCCACGTACTCGCGCAGCGTCTTGTTCTCCTCCCACGCGCTCCGGTACTGCGTCGCCTCCTGGCGCAGGCGCTCGTTCTCGGCGAGCAGCCGCTCGGCCTCGGACTTCGCGTGGACGAGGCCGCTGAAGTACCCGTAGGCGTCGCGGAACGGGCGCACGACGCGCTCGGCCGCGACCTGGAACGGGCGCAGGACGGTCGCGCCCGCATCCTGGACGGCGTGCATGCCCCCGTTCGGCGGATCCCGGAAGTACAGCGTCGTCATCAGCAGCGAGAGCAGCACGAGAACGCCCACCACGACCCGCCGCTTGAGGACGGTGCCGTTACGGGAGGGGAACTTCTGAGGAGCGGCGCGCTGGACGGGGGAGCCCAGGACCGCCACGCGTACGGTCCGGTCGCGAGGCACGAAGTCGCCTAGGTTAGACGAGATTTCGGCGGGTGGGGCGAGAACGCAGCGCCTACGTACTAGTAGCGGCGGCCGTTGCGGCTGCGCGCGCGAGCCTTGGCGCTCCGGCGCATCGTCTCGAGCATGTCCAGGCTGCGCCCGGAGCCGACCGCGACGCAGGTCAGCGGCGACTCGGCGAGATGCACGGGCATGTGCGTCTCGTGGCGAAGGCGTTCATCGAGCCCGGTGAGGAGCGCGCCGCCGCCGGCGAGCACGATCCCGCGGTCCATGATGTCCGCCGCGAGCTCGGGCGGCGTCTTGTCGAGCGTCGACTTGATCGCGTCGATGATCTGGGCCACCGGCTCCTCGAGGGCGCGCCGCACCTCCTCGGAGCTCAAGATGACCGTCTTCGGCAGGCCGGTGAGCATGTCCCGGCCGCGAACCTCCGCGTGCAGCTCCTCGCGCAGCTCGTGCGCCGAGCCGACCTCGAGCTTGATCTCCTCCGCCGTCTGCTGCCCCACGAGCAGCTTGTACTCCCGCTTGACGTGGTTCACGATCGCCTCGTCCATCTCGTCGCCGCCCACGCGCAGGCTCTGCGAGACGACGATGCCGCCGAGGGAGATCACCGCCACCTCCGTCGTCCCGCCGCCGATGTCGACGACCATGTTCCCGGTCGGCTCCGCGACGGGGAGTCCCGCGCCGATCGCCGCCGCCATCGGCTCTTCGATCAGGTGCGCCTCGGACGCGCCCGCCGAGAGCGTCGCCTCCTCGACGGCGCGCTTCTCGACGCCGGTCACGCCGCTCGGGACGCAAACGACGACGCGCGGATGCGCGAAGCGGCTCTGGTGCACCTTCTGGATGAAGTGGCGGAGCATCTGCTCGGTCACGTCGAAATCCGCGATCACGCCGTCCTTGAGCGGACGGATGGCGGCGATCGTCCCGCGTCCGTCCGAGCATCCGCTTCGCCTCGACCCCGACGGCGTAGACCTCACCCGTGCGCTGGTCGAGTGCGACCACGGAAGGCTCCGAGAGGACGATGCCGCGCCCGCGGACGTAGACGAGCGTGTTGGCGGTGCCGAGGTCGACGGCCATGTCGCGGCCGCCGAAGCCGGTCATGTTCGTGAAGAGGCCCATACCGGAGCCTGCCGAGTCTAGCGCCGGCGCGGCTCAGCCGAACCGTAGCGCCCTCTGGAACGGGCGCGAGCATCCGAAACGCCGCGCTCGGGGAAAAGAGCGAACCCGATGGGTCTCGACATCACCGTGGGCTTCCTCGTCGACCTCGCCGAGCACGACCCAGAGGAGGTCGACGACGTTCGGGCGGACTTCGCCGTCGTGAACGAGGTGCTCGCCGACAACGGGCTGCCGACGTACGAGGAGCCCGTGGCGGCCGAGTGGGAGCCTTTCGCCGTCCAGATGTACGGGTACAGCGGACTGCACTATCTCCGCCGGATCGCCGCCCATCTCGCCGCGGGTCGCCCGCTGCCTCCGCCCGGCGACGACGACGCGTCCGACGACGAGGTGCTCGCCGCGTACTACGGCGAGCGCGGATTCCGCCGACTGTTCCGGCGCGGCCCGTCGTACGAGTTCGACGGCCGCTTCGAGCACCTGATCAAGCACAGCGACGCCGAGGGCTTCTACGTCCCCGTCGAGTTCGGCGCGGTGATCTACGACGACAGGATCGTCGGGACGATGCTCGGATCCTCGCACGCGCTCGCGCACGAGTGCGCGGAGCTCGCGCGCACCCTCGGAATCCCGGACCTCGACCCCGAGAGCGAGGAGCTGTGGGACGCCGCCGACGAACCGGGCGCCGGGCCCGAGCAATGGCAGCGCTACGGGATCGAGTCGTTCACCTGCGCGCGGCTGCTCGCGGCGGCGCGGCTCTCCGTCGAGCGCGGCGCCGCCGTCGTCTTCCACTAGCGCGGGGCGCGGCACCACGTTGGCGGCAGCGACGGCGAGTGGGCCGCCGTTCTAGCCGACCCCATAGAGCCCCGCGAAGCGCGTCGCGAACAGGCGGACGAGGAGCGCCGCCGGGAGCCCGACGACGTTCAGGTAGTCGCCCTCGATCCGCTCGACGAGCGCAGCGCCGAACCCCTGGATCGCGTAGCCGCCCGCGCGCCCCTCCCACTCGCCGCTCGCGACGTACATGGCGAGGTCGCGCGGCGTGAGGCTGCGGAACGAGACGCGTGTCACGTCGCTTTCCAGCACCTCCCACCCGGGCGTGACGAGGCAGAGGCCCGACACGACCGTGTGCGTCCGCCCCCCGAGCGCGTCCAACATCCGCTCGGCGTCGCCCGCGTCGCGCGGTTTGCCGTAGATCTTCCCGTCGAGGACGACCGCCGTGTCGACGCCGAGCACGGGGCGGTCGCCCGCCTCGTCCGCGACCGACTGCGCCTTCCCGCGCGCATGCGCGCGCACGAGCTCCGTCGCGTCGGCCTCCGGCGCGGCGTGCTCCTCGTACCTCGGCGCGACCACGTCGAAGGGAAGCCCGAGCTGCTCCAGGATCGCGCGCCGCTGCGGTGACGTGGACGCGAGCAGAAGAGGGGGCGCGGGCGACGCGCTCACCTCAGGCCGCCTGCTCGATGCCGAACTCCTGGAACACCGCCAGCTTGTCGTCAGCGTGCTCGAAGCGTGACTGGAAGACGACGCGCAGCTGCGTGTCTGCGGCGGCCCGGCGCAGCGCGTCGAGGAAGTCGGGCAGCCGCTCGGGCTCGTCGTCCAGTAGCCGCTCCGCGTCCGCGACGAGCACGAGCCGCGGGTCGTCGCGGCGCAGACACTCGTCGAGCGTCTCCTCCTCGCACTCGAGCGCCCGCGCCCACTCCTCGCGCGCGTCGCGGCGCGTCGCGCAGGCGGGGCCGCAGACGACGCGCGTGTCGACCTCCTCGTGCTCCGTCGCGAGCCCGCGCAGGAGCCACAGGCCGGTCCCGCCGGACCGGAGCAGCAGCGGCCACGGCCCGTCGAGGATCTCGTCGACCTCGGGGATGCGGATGATCGTCATCGCTTCCGCGCCCGCCAGATCTCTTCCCACGGCCACCGTTCCGCCCATTCGCGCGAGAACGAGTAGTACGTGTGGTCGGGCGTCCGCGGCCCCGCGTAGACCTCGACGAGGTCGAGGATGTCGAATCCGCTGCCGCGGAGGAGCCGAACCCAGTCGCCGTGCCCGAGGTGGAACTCGCTCGTCCCGTCGTCGGCCCAGTCGAGCCGGTGCAGGCCGCGCTGCGGTCGCTGGAGCGTCGCGCTCGTCTTCTCGTCCTCCGTCGCGCACAGCATGGCGAGCGTCGAGTTGCGCAGGAACACGAGCTCGCCGCCGCGGCGCAACAGTCGCGCCGCCTCCGGGATCCACCTGTACGGATCGCACCAGATCGACGCGCCGTACTCCGAGACCGCAAGGTCGGACGACTCGTCCGGCAGCCCTGTCTCCTCGGCGTTCGCCTCGACGAACTCGAGGCCGAGCCCGAACTCCTCGTTCATCCGCTGCGCCGTCGCGAGCTGTGCAGGAGTGATGTCGACGCCGACAACGCGCCTCGCGCCGGCGCGCTTCAGCCGCGCGCCGAAGTAGCCGGTGCCGCAGCCGAGCTCGACGATCTCCTTCCCGCGCACGTCCGGCAGCACCTGGACGTCCGCCTCGAGCGCGTTGCACATTCCCCAGCGGATTTCGGCGTCGGCCCAGTCCGCGGCGGCGCGTGCATCCGTGTACGCCGCGTTCGACCGCGTCCACGCCTCGCGGTTCCGCGCGACATAACCCGTCAGCTCCACTTTCGGGCCTTCCAGATCTCCTCTGCCGGCCACCTCCGGCCCCATTCCGGCGTGACGTAGTCGTAGATCTCGTGCGTCGCCGCATCCTCCGGGGCCTGCACCTCAATCAGTTGTTCGACGACGAAGCCGTTGTCGCGCAGGATGCGGATCCACTCGCCGTGCGCGAGGTGGAACTCGACCCCGCCGCCCTCGGCATCCTCGAAGCGGTACATCCCGAACTGCGGTCGCACGAGCCGTTCCTGCACATGATCGTCGTCCGCGCCGCACAGAGTCAGCAGCGTCGAGTCGCACAGGAACAGGAGCGTTCCACGCGATCGCAGGAGCCGCGCAGCCTCGCGAATCCACAGCTCGGGGTCGCACCAGATCGACGCGCCGTACTCCGAGATCGCCAAGTCGAAGCTCGCGTCCGGCAAGCCCGTGGCAACGGCGTCTGCCTCGACGAGCGCGAACTCGATCCCCGTCTGTGCCTGCATCCGGCGCGCGGTGTCGAGCTGCGCCGGGGTGACGTCGAGGGCGACCGGTCGCGCACCGCGGCGGGCGAGCCAGGATGAGACGTACGCGGTTCCACACCCGAGCTCGACGACATCGAGGCCCTCGAGCTCCGGCAGCACACGCACGTCCGACTCCGGGATGCTCCAGAGACCCCACCCGATCTCCTCGCGTGCCCACTGCGCACGCGCGTTGGCGTCCGCGAACTTGGCGTTCAGCCGCGTCCAGAGCGCGCGGTTGCGCGAAGCGGCCTCGGTCGCCTCAGACGAGCTCATCGTCGGCGAACCAGAGCGCGATCTCGCGCTCCGCCGACTCCGGCGAGTCGGAGCCGTGCACCAGGTTGTTCGGCATCGACGTCGCGAGGTCTCCCCTGATCGTGCCCGGCTCGGCGTTTGCCGGGTTCGTCGCGCCGATCGTCTTGCGCATCGTGGCGATCGCGCCCTCGCCCTCGACGACGAGCGCCCACGTGGGAGCGGAGGTGATGAAGTCGACGAGCTCGCCGAAGAACGGCTTCTCGCGGTGCTCGCCGTAGTGCTCTTCGCCGAGCTCGCGGCCGACGCGGAGCAGCTTGGCCGCCCGGACGGCGAACCCCCGGCGCTCGATCCGCGCGAGGATCTCGCCCGCGAGCGAACGCTCGACGGCGTCGGGCTTGATGAGGATGAGCGTTCGTTCCGCGGCCACGGCCGCCGGAGTCTATTCGGACCGCTGCCGCTGCCTGCGCGGCTCGTTCTCCCACGGGTCGAAGTGCTGCACGACCGTCGGCGTGTCCACCGGTGTCTCGCAGTACGGGCAGATCTGCCACAGCGCCTCGAGCGGCGCGCGGCAGTTCGCGCACGCCTGCTTCAGCTTCGTCGTGCAGACGGGGCAGACGAGGAAGCTCCCCTCGACCTCCGCCCGGCAGACCGGGCAGTGGAGGTCAGGGCGCGCAAGCCGCTCTTCCATCGCCTTGATCTCGAGCTCGCGCTCGCGCACGTCGTCGAGGTACTCCGGCGGCCGGAAGAACATGTAGATGATCGGCCCCACGAATGGCGGCACCGCGCCGAGCACGACGGCCATCGCGACGAGCCACGGATCGTCGATGCGCCGCCGCGCGTCCTTGAAGACCCACCAGACGGTCGCGACGTAGAACACGGCGACGAAGAGCAGCCCCAGGTTCCGGATCAGGAACCAGGCGGTCGAGTCGAAGAAGTCGTCTACTCCGACCTGGGCGAGGGGGAAAGAGGGGGTCACAGCAGCAGTTTTCCGATTGCGTAGCCTGCGGCAAACGCGAGCCCCACGATCGCGCCCACCGCGACCGTGGCGAACGCGAAAACGCTCAGCCGCTCACCAAGCTTCGCCATCGTACGGGTTGATCCCGCTCCTGGTAGAGGTCGGCGAGCAGGTAGAGCGACCCCGTGACGAGGACGGCTCCGTGCTCGCCCGCGAGCTCGCGCGCCCGCGCGAGCGCCGTGTGCGAGTCGGGCACGGCCTCGACGGAGGCGAAGTACAGCGCCGCCAGCTCCGCCAGCCGGTCGGGGTCGTGGGCGCGCTCGCTGGACGACGAGGTCACGACGGCGCGCGACGCGACCTCGGCGAGCGTCGCGAGCATTCCGTCGGCGTCCTTGTCCGTCAGGATCGAGACGACGAGGACGAAGTCGCGCTCCCGCAGCCGCTCCACGAGATGGCGGGCCCCGTCGAGGTTGTGCGCGCCGTCCCACAGCTCGAACGGGTGCTCGCCGCGGACGTCGAGCCGCCCGGGCAGGTGCACGTCGACGTCGGCAGCCGCGGGGCGGCCGAGGAAGGCGCTCGCAGCCTCGCGCGCGCCGCCGAACACGACGCGGGCGTGCGGCACGAGGTGCGCGTGTGTGTTGTCCGATAGGACAACTACGGTTGCCGCATGCGCTACTGCCAGTTTTTCGCGCGCGATCGCGTCCGTCGTGTAGCCGAGCACGTCCGTGTGCTCCAGCCCGACGCTCGTGAGGAGAACGACCGGCGCGTCGAGCACGTTCGTCGCGTCGAGGCGGCCGCCGAGGCCCGCCTCGACGACGGCCACGTCCACGCCTGCGTGCGCGAACTCGGCGAGCGCGGCGGCGGTCAGCGTCTCGAATTGCGTCGCGCCGAGCCGCTCCGCCGGCTCGCGCACGCGCGCGACCGCCCGCTCGAAGTCCGCCTCATCGCCGCCGACGCGGATGCGCTCGCTCCAGCCGCGCACGTGGGGCGACAGGTACGCGCCGACGCGCAGGCCCTCGGCGTCGAGCAGCGCCTCGATCGTCCGCGTCGCCGTCGACTTCCCGTTCGTGCCGACGACGTGGATCGCGGGGTAGGCGCGCTGCGGGTTGCCGAGCTCGTCGAGCAGCGCGCGCATACGGTCGAGCCCGAACTCCGCCGGCCAAGGCGAGAGGCTCGCGATCCAGTCAGCCTGAGAGGGCATCGAGCTCGGATCGGTACCGCGCGAGCTTCTCCCGCTCGGCCTGGACGACCTCGGCGGGAGCGTTCGCGACGAACTGGTCGTTCGCGAGCTTCGCCTCCAGCCGCGCGACCTCCTTGCGCAGGCGCTCGAGCTCGACCGCAGCGTTGCCGTTCACCTTCGCGCGCTCGGGGCGTACGACGGCGTCGAAGATCCTCCGCTCCTCGTCGTCGTGCAGCGTCACGAGGACGCCGCTACGCCGGAAGATCGCTGCTGCCTGCTGCACGCGGTCGAGCGCGGCGACCGCGTCCGCGTAGGACGCGTCGGGCTCCGGCCAGCGTGCGACGATCAGGCGCGTCTCGCGCTCCGGCAGGTTCGTCCAGATCTCCTCCGTCACGTGCGGCATCACCGGATGCAGCAGCGCGAGCAGGCGCTCGAGCGCGGCGAGCGCCGTCGCGACCGCGTCGGCGTCGCCCGTGTTCAGCCGCGGCTTGATCGCCTCGGCGTACCAGTCGCAGAAGTCGTCGAAGGTGAAGTGGTAGAGCGCCGTCACCGCGGCCGCGAACTCGAACCGCCCGAGCCGCTGCTCGACCTCTGCGCGTGTCGCGTCCATCCGCGTGAGGATCCAGCGCTCTTCCACGTCGCGCGGGCGGAACTCCGGCGCGGCGCCCTCCGCGTGCGCGAGGACCAGCCGCGAGACGTTCCAGAGCTTGTTCGCGAGCTTGTGCCCTTCCTCGATCGCACCGATCGAGAAGCGCACGTCCTGCGTCGACGACATCTTGAGGAGCCCGTAGCGCGTCGCGTCGGCGCCGTGCCGGTCGATCGCCTCCAGCGGGTCGATGCCCGTGCCGAGGCTCTTCGACATCCGCCGGCCGTCGGGCGCGTTGAGCGTCGAGTGGATGACGACGTCGCGGAACGGGACCTCGCCGAGCAACTCGAGCCCCGCGAAGATCATCCTGTTCTCCCAGAGCCGGATGATCTGGCGATCAGTCGTGTTCAGGCTCCCGGGGTAGAAGGCACGGAGCTCGGGCGTCTCGTCGGGCCAGCCGAGCGTCGCGAACGGCCAGAGCGCGGACGAGAACCAGGTGTCGAGGACGTCGGTCGAGCGCGTCAGCTCGGAGGAGCCGCACTGCGCGCACGCCGCCGGCTCGGTCTCCTCCACCGTCGCGTGCCCGCCGGGGCACTCCCAGAGCGGGAGCTGGTGGCCCCACCAGAGCTGGCGCGAGATGTTCCAGTCGGGGGCGTCCTCGAGCGACTCGATCGCGAAGCGGTGCTGCGCCTCCGGGTGGAAGCGGACGCGGCCCGAGCGGAGCGCCTCGAGCGCCGGCTCCTTCAGCTCCTTCATCGAGCACCACCACTGGAGCGAGATCCGGGGCTCGATGCGGCTCTTGCACCGATCGCACAGTGCGACGGCATGCCTGTGCGCCTCGCGCTTCTCGAGCTGCCCACGCTCCCGCAGCCAGGACAGGATGCGCTCATCCGCCTCCTGCTGCATCAGCCCGGCGAGCTTGCCGGCGTCGTCGTTCATCCGCCCGTCCGCGCCGATCACCGTCAGCTCGGGCAGCGCGTTGTCGCGGCCGATCTCGTAGTCGAGCGGGTCGTGTCCCGGCGTCACCTTGAGCGCGCCCGTGCCGAACGCGCGCTCGACGCGCTCGTCCGCGATGACGGGGACGCGCCGCTCCACGAACGGCACGACGACGTCCTTCCCGATCACGTCGCGGTACCGCTCGTCGTCCGGGTGCACGGCGACCGCGACGTCCGCGACGATCGTCGCCGGCCGCGCCGTCGCGATCGTCACGTGCCCCGAGCCGTCGACGAGCGGGTAGCGGACGTACGTCAGCGCGTCGTCGACCTCGACGTGCTCGAGCTCGAGGTCCGACAGCGACGTCTGGTGGAACGGGCACCAGTTGATGATCCGGTTCGCGCGGTAGATCCACCCCTTGCGGTACAGGTGGACGAAGAACCGCGTCACCGCGCGCACGTAGTCCTCGTCCATCGTGAAGCGCTCGCGGCTGTAGTCGAGCGAGGCGCCGATGCGCCGGAACTGCTGCATGATCTTGCCGCCGTACTCGTGGAGCCACTCCCACACGCGCGCCTCGAACGCCTCGCGGCCGAGGTCGTGCCGCGTCTTCCCCTCCCTCGCCAGGTGCTTCTCGACCGCGTTCTGCGTCGAGATTCCGGCGTGGTCGTAACCGGGCTGGAAAAGGGTGTTGAAGCCGCGCATCCGGTACCAGCGCACGAGCGTGTCTGCGAGCGAGAGCTGGAGCGCGTGGCCCATGTGCAGGTCGCCCGTCACGTTCGGCGGCGGATGGGCGACGACGAACGGCGTGCGGTCGGACGCGACGTCGGGCCTGTACAGCCCCTCCTCCTCCCACGTCCGCTGCCAGCGCTCCTCGACGCCCTGCGGCTTGTACAGCGGCTCCATCACGCGATCGTAGTCCCCTCGCTGCGCAGGAAGGCGCCGTCGACCTTGCGCTCGAAGCGGTGGGGCCGCCGGGGCCCGCAGATCAGATCAGCCAGCGACTATGCGGCAAGTATGGCCGCGCACGCCTCGCGCCGCAAATCGGCGCGCGGCCCTTCACGCCAGCGCGTCGACGATCGGGATCTGCGCGCGGCCGGCGAGGCAGTCCGCCGCGTAGAGCGCCGCCCCCAGGTCGCCCGTCCACAGCGAGTAGCGCCCGCGTCCGCGCTGCGCGCGCCAGCGCTCGACCTGTCCGAGCGCGTGCATCGCGAACCGCCTCGCGCGCTCCAGCCACAGCTCGTCGCCCGTGCGCTCGAACACCTTGAGCAGCGCGTAGCCGCTTCCGGCCGTCCCGTGGCAGATGCCCGGCCCCTTCTCCATGCTCGGCGGCCCCGCTTCCCAGACGAGCTCGGCGCCCGCGAGCAGCAGCTCCTCCTCCAGGTAAGGCGCGGCCGACGCGACGACGCCGGCGCCTCCATGGCACCACTGGAGCCGGATCCGGCCGTCCCACGCGACGAGCTGCCCGCAGTCCTCGACGGCCATCGGCCAGTTGGCGCGGCCGTTCTCGACCACCGCCGTCCGCGCGAGCGCTTCCGCCGTTCCCCGCCGCAGCTCGTCGTGCCGTTCCTGCGGGAGGAGGTCGCCGCCGGCGAGGAGGATGCCTGTGTTCGTCCCGATCCCGTGCGAGGCCCCCGGCGACTTCCCGTAGGGCGGGTAGGTCCAGAAGCCGTCCCAGTAGCGGCGCCGCCACAGCTCCTCGGCGCTCTCGCGCCAAGCCTCGGCCCAGCGCTCCTCCCCCGTCCACTCGAGCATCGCGCGCGCCGCCACCATCGTCCCGGGCGCGCCGACCATGAGCTCGTTCGCCTCGTTGGCGCGGTTCTCGCGCACGCGCGCGTGCAGCGCGTCGGCGACGTCCGCAGCCGGCGCGAGGAGCCACGCGACGAGCAGCACGCCCGTCTCGCCGAAGTAGAGACTCGCGTGCGTTACGACCGGCGGCTCGAGGCGCTCGGGTGTGTCGGGGTCGGCCCGCCACGCCTCGAGCGCGCGAGCCGCGACGGCCGGGAGATCGAGGCGGGTCTCCGCATGCCCGCGACGACGGAGTGCGTCGAGCGCCCAGGCGACGCCGGACGCGCCCGAGTAGAGCCGCGTGAGCGGGAGCCGCGCTCGGCCGCCGCCGGCGTCCCACTCATCCGCGACAGGCCACAACGCGTCGCCGTCGTACGCCCCGTCGGCGTCGGCGACGATGGCCGCAACGGCGTCCCGCACGCGCTCTTCGTCCCACGGCGCGCCCGCGAGTGGCTCGTGCGCCTCCGGGCTGTACAGCTCCATTAGCGCCCCGCGGCGTACCCCTGCATCCCGCGCGGGTTGGCCGCTGCCGTGAGCTGCCCGTCGCGATCACGCGCGGCGGCGCTGATCCGACCGAGCGACCACTCCCCCGTGAGCTCGATGTCGTGGCCGCGCGCGCGCAACTCCTCCACGACGCCCGGCTCGAATCGCGCCTCGACCTCGATCTGCCGCGGGTGCGCGTCTCGCGGATAGAACGAGCTCGGGAAGTGGTTCGTGTGGAACATCGGCGCGTCGATCGCCGCCTGCAGATCCATCCCGAAGTGCACGTGGTGGAGGAAAAAGACGAGCGTCCACTGGTCCTGCTGGTCGCCGCCCGGCGTGCCGAAGGCGAGATATGGATCGCCGCCGCGGAACGCGAGCGACGGGGAGAGCGTCGTCCGCGGCCGCTTCCGCGGCTCGAGCGAGTTCGGGAGCCCCTCCTCGAGCCAGAACATCTGCGCGCGCGTCCCGAGCGGGAACCCGAGTCCCGGCACGACGGGCGAGCTCCAGAGCCACCCGCCGCTCGGCGTCGCCGAGACGATGTTCCCGTGGCGGTCGACCGTGTCGACGTGGCACGTGTCGCCGCTC
Organism: Gaiellaceae bacterium; assembly: GCA_030446625.1. Taxonomy (GTDB): domain Bacteria; phylum Actinomycetota; class Thermoleophilia; order Gaiellales; family Gaiellaceae; genus JAUJMY01. The sequence continues at coordinate 52,136 of JAUJMY010000011.1, read as the reverse complement.
GCCCGCGTGGGCTCGCCGATGCCCGCGGCGAGAGCCCCGGCGACCGGCGCCGGAAGGCGCGGCTCGCGCCCACCGGGTGAGCCGGGCCGCAACTCCGCCGATGCCTCTTCGCCGACGAGCGCGCGCCGCTCCTCTGCGTACGCGCGGGAGAGGAGCTCTGCGACCGGGACGTCGACGAAAGCCGGGTCGCCGTACCACGCCTCCCGGTCCGCGAAGGCGAGCTTCGCGCATTCGACGACGGTGTGGACGAAGTCCGCGCTTCCCCGCCCCATCTCCGCCAGGTCGAAGCCTTCGAGGAGCGCGAGCTGCTGGAGGAAGACCGGCGCCTGCGCCCAGACGTCGCTCTTGAACACGGTGTGGTCGTGGTAGTCGAGGCTGAGCGGGGACTCGAGCGTCGCCTGCCACGACGCCAGGTCGTCGCCCGAGAGGAGCCCGCGATGGCGCCGGCCCGAGCTGTCCATCACCTCCGCGCGCTCGATGAACGACGCGATCGCGTCCGCGACGAAGCCGCGGTAGTAGGCGTCGAGTGCCCGGTCGATCTCCTGTTCGCGGCTGCCGCCGCGCGACTCGGCGACGATCCGGCGGTACGTCGCGGCGAGATCGCGGTTCCGGAAGAGCGTCCGCGGCTGCGGGACGCCGTCCGGGAGGAAGACCTCGGCCGAGGTCGGCCACTCGTCGCGGAACACCTGCTCGACGTTCGCGATCGAGGCGCTGATCGCCGGCACGAGCGGGAACCCGGACTCGGCGTACCCGATCGCGTGCTCGAGGACGTCCTCGATGCGGAGCGTGCCGAACTCGCGGAGCAGCAACATCCAGCCGCCGAACGCGCCGGGCACGACAGCGGGCAGCAGACCCGTGCCCGGGATCAGATCGAGGCTGAGGTCCCGGAATGCCGGAATCGTCGCGGCCGCGGGCGCCGGACCCTGTGCGCACAGCACGAGCACCTCGTCGCGCTCGGCGCTGTAGAAGACGGCGGGCAAGTCGCCGCCCGGGCCGTTGAGGTGCGGCTCGACGACCTGGAGCGAGAGCCCGGTCGCGACCGCCGCGTCGAACGCGTTCCCGCCGCGCTCGAGGGTCGCCATCCCCGCCGCGGTGGCGAGCCAGTGCGTCGACGCGACCATGCCGAAGGTGCCGCGGAGCTCGGGGCGCGTCGTGAACACCGCGCCACTCTAGTGCGCACGCTCTCGGCACACGCAGTGCTCGCTTCCGCGACACGAGGCGTTGCGACGACGGTGTACACCTACATCAGATGAGCCGCCGGACACAGATCACGCTCACGGATCGCCAGCACGCGTTGCTCGTCGACGAAGCCGAACGGTCGGGCCTCTCGCTGGCGGAGCTGGTCCGGCGCGCGATCGACGGCGTCTATCGCCCCTACACGCGGCCCCGCGTGACTGGGTTCGAGGTCAGCCTCGGACTGTGGCGACGGCCCGACGCAGCTGTCGTCGGCCGGCGCGTCAGGGAGCGCTAGCGAACCGTCAGGCGGATTCCTCGGCGAGCAGCTCGCGCTCGTCGAGGTCGGCTCCGGCGCTCGTGACGAGCGTGGGCCGCATGCCCTTCGAGATCGTCTCCCTCGTGATGACGCACTTCGAGACGTCCTTCCGCGAGGGCAGCTCGAACATTACGTCGAGCAGGGCGTTTTCGATGATCGACCGGAGGCCGCGCGCGCCCGTCTCGCGCTCGAGCGCCTTGTCGGCGATCTCCCAGAGTGCGTCGTCGGTGAACACGAGCTCGATCGAGTCGTAGCCGAAGAAGCGCTGATATTGCTTCACGAGCGCGTTCTTCGGCTCCGTGAGGATCTGGACGAGGTCCTCGCGCTGGAGCTGGTGAACCGCCGAGATCACGGGCAGGCGGCCGATGAACTCGGGGATCAAGCCGAAGTTCAGAAGATCCTCCGGCATCACGTCGGCGAGCAGCTCCGACGACTCGGTCGAGTGCTTCGAGCGGATGTCCGCCCCGAAGCCGACCGCGTTCTTGCCGATCCGCTTCCCGATGATCTTGTCCAGGCCCGCGAACGCGCCGCCGCAGATGAAGAGGATGTTCGTGGTGTCGATCGACAGGAACTCCTGGTGCGGGTGCTTGCGGCCGCCCTGCGGCGGGACGGAGGCGACGGTGCCCTCGAGGATCTTCAGCAGCGCCTGCTGGACGCCCTCGCCGGAGACGTCGCGCGTGATCGACGGGTTGTCCGCCTTGCGCGCGATCTTGTCCACCTCGTCGATGTAGATGATCCCGGTCTCCGCCTTCTTGATGTCGAAGTCGGCGGCCTGGATCAGCTTCAGGAGGATGTTCTCGACGTCCTCGCCGACGTAGCCTGCCTCGGTCAGCGCCGTCGCGTCGGCGATCGCGAACGGGACGTTCAGGATCCGCGCGAGCGTCTGCGCGAGCAGCGTCTTGCCGCAGCCCGTGGGGCCGAGCAGCAGGATGTTCGACTTCTGGAGCTCGACGTCGCCGTCCTCCTGCCCCATCTGGACGCGCTTGTAGTGGTTGTACACCGCGACGGAGAGCGTCCGCTTCGCTTCTTCCTGCGAGACGACATAGTCGTTCAGGACGGAGTAGATGTCCGTCGGCCGCGGCAGGTTGTCGAGATCGAGCTGCGCCGGAGCGGTCAGCTCCTCGTCGATGATCTCGTTACAGAGGTCGATGCACTCGTCGCAGATGTAGACGCCGGGGCCGGCGATGAGCTTCTTGACCTGCCGCTGGCTCTTCCCGCAGAAGCTGCAGAGAAGCTGCTCGTTGCCGTCGCTCGCTCGGGCCACGTGTCTCCTTCTAGCTCGAAAACCGCCGCTTGCCTACTGGCGGTGCTCGATCACGTTGTCGATGATGCCGTACTCGAGGGATTCTTGCGCCGTCATGAAGTAGTCGCGCTCCATGTCCTTCGAGACCTTCTCGAGCTCCTGTCCGGTGTGCTTGGCGAGGATCTCCTCCATCCGGCGCTTGAGCGCGAGCGTCTCCCGCGCAGCGATCTCGATGTCCGTCGCCTGACCCTGGAAGCCGCTCGACACCTGATGGATGAGGATCTTCGCATTCGGCAGCGCCATCCTCTTTCCTGGTGCGCCGCCCGCGAGGAGCAGCGCGCCCATCGACATCGCGATCCCGACGCAGATCGTCTGGACGTCCGGCCTGATGAACTGCATCGTGTCGTAGATCGCGAGCCCGGCGTAGACGGAGCCTCCCGGCGAGTTGATGTAGATCGAGATGTCCTTGTCGGGATCCTCGGACTCGAGATGGATCAACTGCGCCACGAGGAGGTTCGCGATCTGGTCGTCGACCGGCGTCCCGAGGAAGATGATCCGGTCGTTGAGCAGGCGGGAGTAGATGTCGAACGAACGCTCGCCGCGCGACGTCTGCTCGATCACCATCGGGATCAACGGGCTCATGCAGGCTCCTTGCTGCCGGGGGTCCACAGTTTCGTATCCGAGGGCGCCTTCTCCTGCTCGGGCGTCCACAGCTTCTCGCGGGCGGACGCGAGCTCCGGCGCGATCGGCCTCACCTCGGCCGCCACGCGGTCGAGCGCGGCGCGCAGGCGGAGGTCGTCGCGGAGGCGCTCGTGGCCGCCGGCGGCGAAGATCTGCTCGATCGCGGCGTCGGCGTCGTCGTCGGCCGCCTCCGCCTGCTCGCGGATCACGGCGCGGATCTCCTCGTCGGAGATCTCGATGCCGAGCTGGTCGGCGACGGCCTCGAGCACGAGCTCGCGCGCGACCGACTGCTGCGCCTCCGCGCGCAGCCGCTCGACGAGCGCGTCGGGCGTCGCGCCGGTGAGCTGGAGGTACGTCTCGAAGGGGATCCCGCGCCGCTCGACCGAGCGCACGAGCCCGTTGACGAGCTCGCGCGTCCGCGCCTCGACGAGCGGACCGGAGGCCTCCACGCGCGACGCCTCGACGAGCGCGTCGACGGCGGCCGCGCGAAATTGCGCGTCCACCTCGAGCTCGAGCTGCTCGCGCAGGCGCGCCTCGACGTCCGCGCGCAGCTCGTCGAGCGTCTCGAACTCGCTCGCCGCGCGGGCGAGCTCGTCGTCGAGCGGGGGCAGCACCTTCTCGCGGATCTCCTTGACCGTCACGTTGACGGTGCTGCGGGCGCCGTCGCCGAGCTCGAACTCGACCTCCTTGGTCTCGCCTGCGCCGGCGCCGACGAGCGCGTGCTCCACCTCCTCGACCAGACGCCCGGCCCCGACCTCGACGACGTAGTCGCGCTGCGCCTCGCCCGAAGCGTTGAGGACGTCGAGGACGACCGTGTCGCCGGGCTGCACCAGCCGCCCGTCGACCGGGGCGAGGTCCGCGACGCTGCTCCGCAGCACGTTCAGCTCGTGCTCGATCAGGTCTTCCGGGACGGTCGGCTCGGCGCGCGGGACATCGAGCTGCGTCCAGTCCGCGAGCTGCGGCTTCGGCTGGACGTCGACCGTCGCCGTGAAGCGCCAGTCGTCGCGGTCGGACGACGGCAGCTCGAAGTCGAAGTCCGGCTGCGCGACCGGGTGGATCCTCGAGCGGGCGGCGGCGTTCCAGAACCAGTTGCCGATGTGGCTCTCCACGGCCTCCGCGTAGAGCCGCTCCTTGCCGACGCGCGAGATGAGAACGGGCATCGGGACCTTGCCCTTGCGGAAGCCCGGCATCTTGATGTTCGCCGCAAGGTCCGAGGCCGCGTGCTCGACGGCGTGGTGGACGTCGTGCGCCGGCACGTCCACCGTCAGCCGGACGCGGTTCTCGGCGATCTCCTCGACCTGCGACTGCATCGGGCCATTTCATCAGAACGTCCACGCTGCAGGCCGGTCCCTCCACGCGACGACGATCCGCGATACTCGCGTCGTGGGCTGGCGCTTCCAGCGGCGGAAGAAGCTCCTACCGGGCGTGACGCTCAACCTCGGCAGGCGCGGCCCCGGGATCAGCGTCGGCCCGCGCGGCGCCAAGCTGAGCGCGGGCCCGCGCGGCGTCGGCGCGACGCTCTCGCTGCTCGGCACCGGGCTCGCGTACGTCTGGCGGCGCAAGCGGCGCTAGGATCGCGCCGTGGGCGAGTACGTTCCGGAGCCGGAGGAGCGCGACGCCCCTCCCGAGCGCCGCGCGGAGGAGGAGGCGATGACGTACCCCGGCCACGACGACCCCGACGCCGTTCGCGAACAGGTCGGGCTCGGCTCCGAGGAGCGTCCCGAGCCGAGCGGCCCGCCGCAGCCGCGCGAGCCCGAGACCGGAACGCCGACGCCGTCGGACGAGCCGTAGCGCGCCGCGGCCTATCCTTCCGCCAGCGCGGGCGTGGCGGAACTGGCAGACGCGCCGGGTTTAGGTCCCGGTGGGGCTTGCGCCCCTTGGAGGTTCGACCCCTCTCGCCCGCACCTCGGGCGAGCGCGCGGCGCCTCGCCGTCTAGCCGCAGGCGCGCAGCAGCCGGTCGTAGGTGACGACGCGGCCGTCGCGCAGGAAGGCGCGCAGGCGGAGCTTCGTGCGGAAGCGCGGCGCGAGCAGGAGCCGGCGCGGCAGGCTCGCCGCGAACGGCCGTCGCATGTCCGCCGCGCGGCGCTTGCCGCCCACGAAGAACTCGACACGCGTGAGGAGCCACGCGTCCGTCCCGCCGAGGGCAGCCCCGAAGCGCGAGGCGACGCAGCCGCGACCGTCCGTGCGGAACGTGGCGGCGAGACGCGGGCCGCGACGGCACGCGTCGCCCGCGCACCGCCGCAGCAATGCCACGCGCCGCGCGAGGTCGCCGCGGAGGCGCGCCAGCGCACGGTCGCCGTGCCGGCTCGTCAGCTCGTACGGATCCGCGGCGAGGTCGTAGAGCTCGCGGTCGCCGCTCGCGTACTCGGCGTAGAGGTAGCGCGGCGACCGCACCGCGGCGAAGTTGCCGGCTCCGGGACCGTTCTCGATGAGAATGTCGCGCCCCCACGAGAGACCTGGATCGCGCAGGAGCGGCACGAGCGAGCGACCGTCCATCCGGCGACCCGCCCTTGCCTCCGCGACGTCGACGATCGTGGGCGCGAGGTCGATGTTCGCGACCGGCTGCGCCAGGCGCCGCCCGCGCGGGAACCCGAGCCCGCGCACGATCAGCGGCACGCGGATCGACGGCTCGTAGAGGAGCACCTTGCCCGCCGGGACGCGGTGCTCGCCGTGGAAGAAGCCGTTGTCGGACGTGAAGACGATCAGCGTGCGCTCGAGCTCGTCGAGCCGCTCGAGCTCGGCGACGAGCCGCCCGACCGCCTCGTCGACCGCGAGCAGCGACTCGAGGCGCTGCTGGTAGTTCTCGCGGATCGCCGCGATCTGCGCGGGCGGGAGCACGCGGCGGTTGCGGATCGCGACGGGCTTGTCGGAGACGTCGGCTTCGTTGAACGCGGGCGACTGCGGGAGCGGCTCCGACGCGAAGCGGTTCCGGTGGCGCGGGGCCGGGACCGGTGTCGCGAGACCCGCTCCGCGGCGCGCTCCTCCGGTGCGCGGGTCGTCCGGCTCGCGCGGCCCGCCGCTGTGCGGCGCGAGGAACGCGAGCCAGAGGAAGAACGGCTGCGCCTGCGGCGCGCGGCGGCGGACGAGGTCGACCGCCTTCGCGGCGTAGACGTCTGCCTGGTAGTCCTGCGGCCGCTCGCCGTAGTTCACGAGCTTGCCGCCCTCGTTCAGCGTGTAGTCGTAGAACCGGTACGTCGACGGGTCGACGGAGCCGTGCCACTCCGTCCAGCCCGGCGGCACCTCGTTCGGGTTCCGCGTCCCGTACTCGTTCAGGTACTTCCCGATGTGGGCCGTGTAGTACCCCGCGCGCTGGAGCCACACCGGGAGCGTGTTCGTGTTGTCGAGCTTGTAGTACCCGCCCTCGGGGAGCCGGTTCCCGAGCACGCCGTTCGTGTGGGCGTACTGGCCGGTGATCGCCGTCGCGCGCGACGGGCAGCAGAGCGCGAACGACGCGAAGCTGTTCACGAACGTCGTCCCCTGAGCCGCGAGCAGGCGCTGGACGTTCTGCATCACGCGCAGCGACTCGACCGTCTGGTCGTCGGTCTCGATGAGGAGGACGTTCGGGCGCGTCTGCTGCTGCTGTTGCGCGGCGTGCGAGGCGTCACTCGCGCCGCCCGCGAGAGCGCCCACGAGGGCCGCCGCGCCCGCCACTGCCGCGACCGTTGCGCGCCTCGTCATCGCGCGAGCATGCGCCGGCCTCGTTCGCGTCGGCTGAGGAATCCGTAAGGAATCAGGTGCGGTCGACGAGGCGCGCGAAGACGACGATGCGCTGGGCGTCGCTGAACGGCGGGTGGCACGCCGTCAGCACGAGGCGCTCGTAGCCGACGGTGCGCAGCACCGACACGGCATCGGGCGAGACGATTCGCGTCCGCTCGACCGCGTAGCGGAAACGGCCGTACGGCATCGAGAGCGTGATCGTGTCGCCGCGCCTGAGCTCGTCGAGGTCGCGGAACGGCGCGAGGTAGGTCGTCCGGTGCCCGGCGATGCCGACGGTGCGGTTCTCGCCGGGGAGCCCGGTGAAGCGGTAGTGGCCGGGCGCGCGGCGGAGGCTCGCCGCATCGACGCCAGCGACGACGACGAACCTCGCCCCGACCTTCGGGATCGCGAGGCGCCCGACGGGCTGGCCCCGAGCGGCGCCCCGCCGGAGCGAGCGCGCCAGCGCGCCGAGACGCTTCGTCGCGGTCTCGCCGAGAGCGACCCGCCGCGGCTCGACGCTTGCGCGCGCCGCGCGCGCCGCGCGCGCCGCGCGCTCCAGCCGCGCCAGCTCCCCCTCGAGCGCGGCCTGCTCGCGCTTCGTGTAGAGCGCCGAGAACGGCTCCTGCCACACGATGGCGAGGGCGGCCTCGACGATCAACAGGACGCCGACGACCGCTAGCAGCGCGGCGAGGCGGCGCCGCATCATCGAGTGCCTGCCATCACCGCTCGTCGCCCATCGCGCAGACGGCTGAGTTTAGAGGCGCGGACGCGGGGAACGCCTGCGTGCTCGCGTTTTCGAGAAGGGAGACATCATGATCGGAGTCTCGCGGCGCCGGACGCTCGGCGCGGTCACAGCGTTCATCACGGTCGCGCTGACGCTGCCGGCGCTCGCGCTCGCGCAGGGGCCGGAGGAGGACGTCATCCGCGGAGGCGGCGAGGGCACCACCGGCCTCGCGCAGACCGGCCTGGACGCGTGGCAGATCGGGCTCGCCGGGGCGTTTTGCCTCGCCCTCGCGCTCGTGCTCTTCCGGAGCGCGAAGCCGACGCGGGCCTGAGCTCGGCGACCAGGCGGTGAACGGCGACGGGGCGCGCGGCGCCCCGTCTCCGTTCTCGCGCCCGAGTGGCCCCGGGAGGGATCGAACCTCCGCACGCGGATTCGAAGTCCGCCGCTCTATCCACTGAGCTACGGGGCCGCGCGCCGCGCGCGGCTCGTGTCGGCGCGGCGAAGGGTGGCGGAGGGGACTCGAACCCCCGACCACCGGGACCACAACCCGGGGCTCTACCGACTGAGCTACCGCCACCGCGACGAGACCGAGGATAGCGCCGGCCAGGAGTCGCGGCCGAGCGGCGTCTCGTCGAGCCGCTCGCGCGCTCGTCCATCGACTCGTAGACCGCGACCGCCCCGGCGTCCCGCAGCTCCTGCTCCGAGAAGCCGCCCGTGATCACCGTGATCGTCTGGATGCCGACGCGGCCCGCGGCCTCGCAGTCCCACGGCGTGTCGCCGACCATGACCGCGTCGCGCGTCCCCGCCTTCGCCAGCGCCGCCTCGACGAGATCCGGATCCGGCTTGCTCGCCTCGACGTCGTCCTTCATCGTCCAGCCGTCGGCGAGCTCGCGGACGTCGAGCTTGTCGATGAAGCGGTCGAGGTGCTCCGCGACGGACGAGCTCGCGAGGACGACGCTGTGGCCGCGTTCCTTCAGTTCCTCGATCAGCTCGCGCGCGCCGGCGAGCGGCGCGACGTCGTCGATCATCTCGTTGAAGAGCTCCGTCCACCGCTCCCGCAGGACGTCGCCCAGCTCGCGCTCCACGTCGTCGCCCGCGAGCGCGACGACGTACTTGTCACCGCCCATCCCGACGTGCCGGTGCAGGCGCCAGACCGGAAGGACGATCTCGTGCTCGCGGAACGCGCGGTACCACGCCAGCGTGTGGTGGTAGTTCGTGTCGACGAGCGTGCCGTCGACGTCGAGGATCGCCGCTGGGACAGCCATCTGCGCGCGGTTCCGCGGGCGCGGACGACGTAAACGTCGGGCGCGGATACGCTGCCGACGAGCGCCCGTAGCTCAGCGGAAGAGCGACGGCCTTCTAAGCCGTGGGTCGCAGGTTCGAATCCTGCCGGGCGCGCCTCGGGCGGCGCTAGCCTCGGCGGCGCTAGCCGCGGACGCCGAAGTCGGCCGTGATGACCGTCACGGGCAGCCCGTTGTACACGCCCGGAGCCGACGCGACGCTGACCGCCGAGAGGCCGATCTCGCGCCACTTCGCCGTGAGGAGGACCTTGCGGTGCGGCGGGCTGTTGAGCCACATCTGCAGCGTCGTGGCGGCGTCCGTGGACGGCGAACGCCACGCGAGGTTCTCGCCGACCGACCAGCGCGTGTAGCCCTTCGATCCGTAGTAGTTCCGGATCCGCTTCCAGAACGCGCTCCCGTTCGCCGACTCGTGCGCGAAGAAGCCGCGCCTCGTCATCGACCTCGAGTGCGCGTCGGCGGCGGCGGTGAGCGGGCGCGAGAGGCGCAGCGACGCGAGGCCGTGCTTCGCGCGCAGCTGGTTGACCTCTGCGAGCAGGCCCGCCTCGAGCGCCGAGACGGCAACCGTGGCGCCGGCCGGCTGCGACCGCGCGGCGATGGCGGGCGTGGCCGCCGAGAGGACGACGAGGGCGACGACGATGAACTTCGAGGCTCCCCTGACCATGCTGGATCCATCGGCGCGCAACGCCGGCGCCGCCATAGGCCGTCCGGCCCATCTTGCGGGACCGGAAGACCTAGCGCGTAGCTGGAGAGGATCTCCCTCCGGCCGAGAAAAGGCCTGCTACGCGGTGTTCTTACGCGGTGCCGAGCTCGGGCGGCGGGAGCGGCGCCTCGAGCGCCTCGTCCTCCGCGGACGGACGCCGGTGCGCGAGCCAGTCGCGCAGGAAGACCTGGATCGTCCCGGCGATCGGGATTGCCCCGAGCGCGCCGAGCACGCCGGCCAGCTCTGCGCCGACGAGGACGGCCACGAGCACGACGAGCGGCGACAGCTGCACCGTCCGCCCGTAGACCAGGGGCTGGAGCACGTGGTTCTCGAGCTGCTGGTAGACGACGAAGAAGACGAGCACGATGATCCCGGCCTGGAGCGAGTCGAGGAAGGCGACCGTCGTGACGATCACCGCCGCGAGCGTCGCACCGGCGAGCGGGATCAGGTCGAGGATCGCGACGAGCAGCCCGAGCGCGACCGCATACGGGACGCCGGCGAGCAGGAGCACGAGCGTCGAGACGACGCCCGCGACGAGGCTGATCAGCAGGTTGCCCGTCACGTAGCCGCCGATCGTCCGGTAGACGTCGCGCCCCACGGCGCGCCACCGCTCGCGCGAGCCCACGGGGAGCAGCCCCAGGGAGCGCTCGATCCACGCGCGCCCCTCGAGGAGCATGAAGAACGTGACGAAGACGATCGTCACGGTGGCCACGATGACGTTGATCACGCCCTTCGTGACCGCGAGCGCGGCGCCCGAGAAACCGAGGAGCCCGGCCGCGCCGCGCTCCGCGACCGCCTCGCGTACGCGCGCGACGACGCGGTACTCGCGCTCGAGGAAGCCGAGCCGTCCCTCGCCCGCTGTCAGCTGCGCGACGTAGTTCGGCAGCTGCCGCACGAAGCTGTTGACCTGGTCGACGAGCGTCGGGATGAACGTCGCGCCGATCGCCGCGACGCCCGCGAGCACGATCGCGAAGGTGACGGCGGTCGCGAGGCCGCGACTCCGGATCGCCCGCCGCTGGAGGAGGTCGACGAGCGGGTTGAGCGCGAGCGCGAGGAAGAGCGCGATCAGGACCCACACCAGCACGCCGCGCGCGACCGAGACGACGCGCAGGACGGCCCAGACGGCCATGATCGCGAGCACGATCTTGAGAACGGTGCGCGTCCTGATCGTGATCAGCCGCTCCGGCACGCCGGCCACGATACGGGCGCGGCAGGACGTTTCACGGGCGGCGATTCCAGAGAAGCTGCACGCCGTGAGCCTCCGCTCGAGCCCCGTCGAGGAGACCGCGACGCTGCCGGACGGGCGGCAGGCGGTCGTCCGCGTCGGCGTCCCCGACGACCCGTACATCAAGCGCAGCGAGCTCGACACGGTCGCGCTCGAGCTGCACGTCGACGGTGAGGTCGCCGCCGCGCTGAACACCGTGCTCGACGCGGACGAGACGAGCGAGGCGCTGGAGCTCGCGCGCGAGGTCGTGGCCGGCCTCGAGTCTGGAGACCTCGCGCCGACGGCGGGCGATCTCGAGCCGTTCGCGGACCGGCTCCGCTAGCGCGTCAGTCCAGCCACTCCGGGCGCCGCCGGTAGAGCGGGCGGCGAGAATCGAACTCGCGTACCCAGGGTGGAAACCTGGTGCTCTGCCATTGAGCTACGCCCGCGCGCGACTAGCGTAGCCTCGAATGCGTCCCGACCCGTACGCGTGGAACGGGCACCCGGAGGTGCTCGCCGCGGTCGCGCTCCTCGCCGCCGCCTACCTCGTCGCCCTCCGCCGCTTCCGTGCGCCAGGCTGGAGGATGGCGTGCTTCGCAGGCGGCGTCGCCCTGCTCGTCGGCACCGCCGTCACGCCCCTCGACTCGCTGACGTACCACCTGCTCTGGGCGCACCTGCTCCAGAACGTCGTCCTCGCGGAGTGGGCGCCGGCGCTCCTCGTCCTCGGGCTCCCGCCCGCGCTCGCCGCGCGACTCGCGCGCCCGCGGCCGCTGCGCTTGCTGACGTTCCCGCTCGTCGCGCTGCCGCTCTGGCTCGGCAACTACTTCGCCTGGCACCTCCCGCGCGCCTACGACGCGGCGCTCGAGAACCCGGCGCTCCTCCACCTCGAGCACGCGTCGTACGTCGCGACCGGGATCCTCCTCTGGTGGCCCGTGCTGCACGACGAGCCGTGGCGGCTCGGCGACGCGCTGCGCTCGGTGTACGTCGTGGGCGCGTTCGTCCTCTCGAGCCCGCTCGGGCTCCTGCTCGCGCTCCTGCCCCAGCCCGTGTACGGGTACTACGCGGAGGGCCCGCGCGCCTTCGCGCTCTCGCCGCTGGCCGACCAGCAGATCGCCGGGATCACGATGAGCTTCGAGGAAGCGCTGCTCTTCTTCGCCGCGTTCCTCGTCTTCTTCCTGCGCTTCATCCGCAACGAGGAGCGGGGGGGCGCGCTCGAGGCGGCGCAGCCCCAGTAGGTCGGGACGGCCAGATTCGAACTGGCGACCCCTCGCTCCCAAAGCGAGTGCGCTACCAGGCTGCGCCACGTCCCGTCGCGATCAGTGTACGGCGCGTCGGGGAAGCTGTCGGGCGTGCTCGAGCTCCTCGAGACGGGTCCGCGCGAGGCGGTCGTGCGCCGCGGCCGCCGCGTCGTCGAGCTGACGCGGCTCGACCAGGTGTGGTGGCGCGAGGCCGGGCTGCGCAAGCGCGACGTCGTCGACTACTACCGCGCGATCGCGCCGGTGATCCTGACCCACCTGAAAGACCGCCCGTTCACGTTGAAGCGCTACCCGAACGGGCCGCGCGGCCCCTGCTTCTGGATCAAGGACGCGCCCGACTCGCTGCCCCGGTGGATCCCGATCTGCCCGCTCCCGGCGAAGTCGCGGCGGCACGAGGAGCGACAGACGGTCGACTACCCGCTCGTGAACGACGTACTCGCGCTCCTCTGGATGGTCGACTTCGGGTGCGTCGACATGCACCTCTGGTACTCGCGCTGCCGGAGCGCGCAGCACCCGGACTACGTCCTCTTCGACCTCGACGCGGCGGCCGGGGCCGCGTTCCGCGACGTCGCGCGCGCCGGGCTGCTCGTGCGCGACGCGCTCGAGGCGCTGCAGCTCGAGAGCTTCGTCAAGACGAGCGGGGGCGAGGGCCTGCACGTGCTGGTCCCGGTCGCGCGGCGCTACACCTACGCGCAGACGCGCGAGTTCAGCGAGATCGTCGCGAATGCGCTCGCGCGGACGAACCCCCGGCTCGTGACGACCGAGCGCAACCCGGGGCGACGGCGCGGCGTCTTCGTGGACACGAAGATGAACGGCCACGGGATGACGATCGCCTCGGCCTACTCCGTCCGGCCGCGGCCCGGCGCACCGGTCTCGACGCCGCTCGGCTGGGAGGAGCTCGAGAGGCGCCTCGATCCGCGCCGTCTCGGCATGCGCGCGGTGCTCGAGCGCGTCGAGCGCCGCGGAGACCTGCTCGAGCCGCTCCTCCACCGCCCGCAGCGCCTCGAGCGCGCGCTCGCACGCGTGACGTGACGGAGACCGTCGCCCGCCGGCCGCTGCTCGGCTACGCGATGGTGTGGACGGCGGCGACGCTGTTCGCGGTGAACGGGACGGTCGCCAAGGTCGTGCTCGCGTCCGGCATCTCCTCACTCGAGCTCACGCAGATCCGCTCGCTCGGCGCGTTCGCCGGCTTCGCGCTCGCGCTCGCGCTCGTCCGCCCGCGGAGCCTGCGCGTCTCGCTCCGCGAGCTCCCGTACCTCGCAGTCTTCGGCGTGACCGGCGTCGCGTTCGTGCAGTGGCTCTACTTCGTCGCGATCCACCGCCTGCCCGTCGGGATCGCGCTCCTGATCCAGTACCTCGCGCCGCTGCTCGTGGCGCTCTTCGCGCGCTACGTGCTCGAGGAGCCCGTCCGGCGGCGGATCTGGGTCGCCCTCGCGCTCGCGCTCGCGGGGCTCGCGGTGATCGTGCAGCCGTGGGGGGACGCGCGCGCGCTCGACGCGATCGGCGTCGCCGCGGCACTCGGCGGCGCGGCCGCGTACGCGCTCTACATCCTGATGGCGGAGCGAGGGCTGCGGCGCCGCGACCCCGTCTCGCTCTCGTGCTACGGCTTCCTCTTCGCAGCCGTGTTCTGGCTGGCCGTACAGCCGCTGTGGCGCTTTCCTGCCCGTCGGCTCGACGACGGCGTCTCGCTGCTCGGGAACCTCGCGAGCGTCGAGTTGCCGGTCTGGCTGCTCGTCGTCTTCGTCGTCGTCATCGGCACGATCGTCACGTTCGGGCTCGTCGTCGCGGCGCTCGGCCACGTCTCCGCGACCCGCGTCGGGATCGTCGCGATGCTCGAGCCCGTCGCAGGCGCCCTCGTCGCTTGGGCGTGGCTGGGCGAGGCGCTCGCCGCGGCGCAGCTCGCGGGCGGCGCGATCGTGCTGCTCGGCATCGCGCTCGCGCAGACGGCGCGCTGACCCGACACCGCACGGCGGTCGCGGTTCCGGTGAAGGATGTGCTAGCTTCACGCGCCGGAAGCGTGAGGAATGTTGTTTAAAAGGCATATCGCGACAGTTTTCGCTGCTCTTGCGCTGCTTCTGCCGGGAAGCGCGGCCGCGGTCGGGTTCAGCTCCGCGGAGCAGTCGCTCCTCCAGCAGATGAACCGCGCGCGGGCGGCACATGGACTCGCCTCCCTCCGGCTGGACTGGCGGTTGCAGCGTGCGGCGCGCTCGCACTCGACGGACATGCTCCGGCGCCAGTACTTCAGCCACGGCGCGCTCGCTGCGCGCCTGCGCGGCTTCGGCGTCCGCGGCCCGCACACGGGCGAGAACCTCGCGTGGGGCGTAGGCACGCAGAGCCACGCGCGCACGGTCGTCCAGAGCTGGCTCGCGAGCCCCGCGCACCGCGCGAACCTCCTCCGGCCGGGCTTCCGGAGGGTCGGTGTCGCGTCCTCCGCGGCACGTTCTCCGGCTTCGCGAGCGCACGCGTCATCACGGCGGACTTCGCCGGCACGTAGCCGGCAGCACCTGCTCGCGGCGGTTGCGCGCGCCTAGTCGGGGTCCGTCAGGCTCTTCAGCTCCAAGAGCTTCTCTCGCCTGAGCTCGTCGCGCTCGCCGCGCGCGATCCGGTCGAGCAGGTCCCGGACGAGCGGCGCGAGGTCGATCGGGTTGAACGGCTTCGTCACGTACTCGACGCCCCCGATGTCGAGGCCGCGCGCGCGATCGCGAAACTCGGCGCGCGCAGTGAGGAAGATGATCGGGATCTCGCGCGTCGCGCCGTCTTCCAGCAGCGCTTCCGCGACCTGCCACCCGTCGAGGCCGGGCATCATGACGTCGAGGAGGATCACGTCGGGCCGGTTCGCCCGTGCGACCTCGAGCCCCGTCGGGCCGTCCGCGGCTTCGAGCACCTCCATCCCCTCCGCCTCGAGATTCACGCGGCAGAGCAGGCGGATCGGCGGCTCGTCGTCGATTACGAGTACGCGCGTTGCCATCGCTGGGCGATCCGCCGCCGCATACCCGCTCAGGCTGCGCCGTTAACCGGGGGGGCGACGGGAAGCGCGAACGTGAAGCTCGAGCCCTCTCCCTCACTGGAGGTCACCCAGATCCGGCCGCCCATCGCCGTCACCAGCCCGCGCGCGATGAACAGCCCGAGTCCCGCGCCGCCGACCGCGTCGTCGCTGCCGCGACCGAGCTCGCGGCGAGAGAACTTCCGGAAGATCCGCTGCTGCTCGCCGGCCGGGATGCCGATCCCCTCGTCCACGACGCTCACCTCGACGCTCTCGCCACGCCGGCGAGCCGCGACCGTGACCGTTCCCCCGTCGGGCGAGAACTTGATCGCGTTGTCGACGAGGTTCGTCAGCACCTGGCGCAGCTTCTCGGGATCGGCGTCGGCCGCGAGCGGCTCCTCGGGAAGGTCGACGACGAAGCGATGGCCGTTCGAGTGCGTGCCGTCGTGAACGGCGGTCACGACGTCCGAGACGACCGAGGAAACGTCCGTCGCGCGCAGGTTCACCTGCAGGTCGCCGGTGTCGAGGCGGGCGACGTTCAGGAGCGCGTCGACGATCGACGTCAGCCGGCCGGACTCGCTGGCGATGTAGCGCAGGAACGTGCGCCGCTCCTCTTCGCCGAAGAGGACGTCCTGGCGAAGCAGCGTCTCCGCGAAGCCGTAGATGGACGTCAGCGGGCGGCGCAGCTCCTGCGAGACCGTCGAGACGAAGTCCGACTTCATCTGCTCCACCATCCGGTCGGCCGAGATGTCGCGGAACGCGTAGATCCGTCCGGAGACGACGCCGAGCGGGTCGCGCATGATCGCCTCAGTCAGCGAGAGCCAGACCTCCTCGCCGCCGCGGAGGATCGAGAGGAGCCTGTCGCCGCTCGCGGATTCGCCGTTGCCCTCGAGGTTGCGGCCGAGCACCTGGAGCGGCGTCCGGCCCAACGCCTCCTCGTTCGGGACGCCCGTGATCTGCTCGGCGGCCTTGTTCCAGAGCACGACGCGGCCGTCGCGGTCGACGGCGACGATCCCGTCGGCGATGTTCGCGAGGATCGCGAAGCTGCGCTCCTTCTCCAGCGCCACGCGCTGGTAGAGCTCCGCGTTCGAGAGCGCCGCGGAGGCGTTCCCGGCGAGGGCGAGCAGCGCCTCGATCTCCTCCTCGCGCCACGCCTTCGGCTCGACCGCGTAGACGCCGAGCACTCCGTGAAGCGCACCGCCCGGAGCCGCGAGCGGCACGGCGAGGTACGCGCGGTAGCCGCGCTCGAGCAGCGGATCCGCCGCGAGGAGCCGCTCGTCGCCCGCGGCGTCCGCGACCGCGACCGGCGCGCGCGACTGGACGACGTCGCCCGAGAGCCACCCCGTCGCGGACGACCGCGCTCCGAGCACGTGCTCGGTGCCCTCGCCCTCCGCGGCGCTGACGACGAGCTCGCCGTCTTCGAGGACGCGGATCGCGCACGCCTCCACGCCGACGAGCCGCGGCGCGTCGCGCACGACCTCGTCGAGCACCGCGGACGGTTCGAGCTCGGTCGCGAGCAGCCGGCCGGTGCGAGCGAGTTGCTGCGCGCGCGAGCGGGCCGCTCGCTCGCCTTCGAAGCGCGCGCTCCGGTCGACTGCAGCGCGCGCGGTTCCCGCAAGGTGGCGCGCGAGCTCGAGGTCGTCGTCGGTAAAGACGCGTGGGTGCGTGAAGAAGATGGCGACGATGCCGACGCCCTCTCGCTCGACCTCGTCGATCGGCACCGCGAGCAGCGAGCGGCAGCCCGCGTCGACCGCACGCTGGCGCCAGGCCGCGTCGAACCGCTCGTCCTCCGCGAGCCTCGACGCGGCGAGCAGACGCTTCTCGCGAGCGGCGGCGAGGATCACGCCGTCGCTCGACGTCACACCCTCGGCGAGCTGCGCGGCGACGGCGTCGGACGCGCCTTCCGCCGCCGCGGTCGCGGTCCGGCCGGTGGCCGGCATCACGACCGCGGCGAACGACCCGCCGAGCGCGTCGTTCGCGGCCTGCGCGACCGCGTCCAGCGTCGCGCCGAGCGACAGCGGCTCGCCGAGCACCGAGGCGATGCGGTAGAAGCCGCGCTGGACGCGCGCCTGGTGCGAACGCTCCGCGAACGCCTCGGCGTTGCGGAGGGCGAGCGCGGCGAGCGTCGCGAAGCCCTCGAGGACGTCGAGGTCGGCGTCGTCGAAGGCGCGGTCGCTGCGGCGGCCGACCCCGAGCACGCCACGCGGCCGCCCGGACGACGTGACGGGGGCCACGATCGCGTGCCTGAAAGCGGCGTACGCGGGGTGGGGCGGGACACCCGCCGCCGCCGAATCGGCGGCCGCGACCGCGCGGCCGCGCTCGATCGCCTCGCCCGCGACTCCGGCGTCCTGGGGCAGCTCGGAGCCGACGAGCTCGACGGGGAGCCCGTGCACCGCCGCGCAGCGCAGCGCCCGGCGGTCCTCGTCCAGCAGGTAGCAATCCGCAGCGTCGCCGTCGAGCAGCTGCGCCACCTCGTCGACCAGCCGCCGGAGGACGACCTCGACGCGGAGGTCGCTCGTCAACGCCTCTGCGGCCTTCACGAGGGCGGCCTGCTGCCTCAGCCGCCGCTCGTTCTCCTCGGCGAGTCGGAGCGCGTGGATCGCGGACCCGAGATCGCGCGCGACCGCCTCGGCGAGTGCGACGTCCTCGGGTTCGAGCGCCTCGTCGCGCTCGACGACGAGCGCACCCACGACGTCGTCGAGCGTCGAGACCGGAACGGCCGCCGTTCGCGAATCCGCCGGGGCGACGCTCGTCCGCGTGCGGATCGCCTCCCGCGCGGGCGGCGCGGCGTCGGCATCGTCGGCGAGCACGAGCGAGCAGCGCCCGCGGAGCAGGTGGCCGGCCTCGGCCACGGCCGTCGCGATCGCGGCGTCGGCGTCGGCCGCGCGCCGCAGCAGTTGCGCGATCCGCGCGGCGACCCGCGCTCGCGCCAGCGCGGCGCGGAGCCCGGCAGCGGAGCGTGACGTCTCCAGCGCCCCCGACGCCCCCCAGCGCGAGCTCGCCGAGCAGCGCCATCTCGTCGGCAGCGAAGGTGCGCCGCGCGCGCGTCGTTGCGGCGGTCAGGACGCCCGCCACCCGGTCCGCGGCGACGAGGGGCACGAATACGGCGCTCTTCGCGCCGATCGCGTCGGCGACGCGGCGGTTCGTCAGGGTCGACGACTCGACGTCGTACACGGCGACAGGTGCTGCTTCGAAGGCGGCGCTCGCGACGGCCGACGGCTCCGCGTCGAGGTCGAGGCGGAGCTCAAGGAACCAGTCCACGTCCCGCTCGTCGTGCCGGGCCGCCACGCCGCGCGCCTCGCCGTCATCGATCAGCATCAGTCCCGCGAACTCGAGACCGAGCACGGCGCGCGTCGCGTCGACGAGCGAGTCGCCGACGGCCGCCTCGTCGCGGGCGTGCGCGAGGCCGCTCGTGAACGCGTTCACGATGTCGCGCCGCCGCTCGGACTCGGTCGTGCGGCGCTCCGCGTCGTGCGCGCGCCGCGAGACACCGAAAGGCTGCTCGCGGTCGCGCCAGCCGAGGAGGAAGACGATCCCCGGCGCGAGCACGACCGCGATCGCCACGAGCGTGAGCCACGCGTCGCCGGCGAGCGGCTCCCGCTCGCGGAGCACGAGGACGCCCAGGAGCGCACCGGCGACGGCGAGGGCCGGGCAGACGAGCGCGAGCGCGACGTCGGCGCCTCGCATCCGCCCGCGTTCGCGCCACAGGCTCGGAGCGAATGCCGCCGTCGCGACGAGGTAGACGCCTGCGAGCGCGAGCAGCGGGATCGCGTTCAGGAAAAGTGCCTGCTCTTGGCGGTTCACGAGCCGTCGTGATCATAAGGAAGCGCTTCGGACCGGGCGATCCGACCACGGAGACGGCGGCGAAAGATGGGCCTTTCGGCCTATTGAGCGGCGCGCGCGGCGTGGATACGGTTGCGGCACTGGGCGATGCGACCCGCAGCAGGACCCTCACGGGCGCTGCGGGAAGCAACTGGAAAGGCCCGCTGTGACGACCCCCCACCGGCGGGCCTTTCCTACTCCCCACTACGATGCGCTCATGGTGAAGCGCGTGCTCCTCGCCTCGCCGCGCGGCTACTGCGCGGGCGTCGAGCGCGCGGTCGAGACGGTCGAGCTGGCGCTCGAGCACTACGGCGAGCCGATCTACGTGCGGAAGCAGATCGTCCACAACGCGCACGTCGTGCGCGAGCTCGAGGAACGCGGCGCGATCTTCGTCGAGGCCGAGGACGAGGCGCCCGAGGGCGCGACGATCGTCTTCTCGGCGCACGGCGTGGCACCGTCCGTACACGCGGCCTCGGCCGGGCTGCGCCACAACACGATCGACGCGACGTGCCCGCTCGTCACGAAGGTGCACGTGCAAGCGCGGCGCTACGCCGCGGCCGGGTACACGATCGTCCTGATCGGGCACGCGGGTCACGAGGAGGTCGTCGGGACGATGGGCGAGGCGCCGGACTCGATCGTCCTTGTGGAGTCGGTCGAGGACGCGGAGGCGCTCGAGCTGCCGACGGCGGCGAAGCTCGCGTACATCACGCAGACGACGCTGTCGGTCGACGAGACAGCGGAGATCATCGGCGTCCTCCGCCGCCGGTTCCCGCAGATCCACGCGCCCAAGAAGGAAGACATCTGCTACGCCACGTCGAACCGGCAGTGGGCCGTGAAGGAGATGCTCGCCCACGTCGACCTCCTGCTCGTGATCGGGTCGCGCAACAGCTCGAACTCCAACCGCCTCGTCGACGTCGCGCGTGCGGCGGGCGTGAGCGCGTACCTGATCGACGACGAGAGCGAGATCGAAGACGCGTGGCTCGCAGGCGTCGAGACCGTCGGCGTCACCTCGGGCGCATCTGCACCGGAGAAGCTCGTGACGCGCGTGTGCGACTGGTTCGCGACGCGCGGCGCGGCGGTCGAGCCGTACCGGATGGTCGAGGAAGACGTCACCTTCAAGCTGCCCGTCGAGCTCCGGCGCGAGCTGGCGCTCGCCGAGACGCGTTCGGTCTAGTTCCTCGAACGGTGGACCCGGTAGTCCATCTTTAGTAGACTCGACGGCATGGCCGACCCGCGTCCGTGGCCGCCCACGCCGTTTCTCTACGACCGCCCCGTCCCGCCGGAGGAGCTGATCGACCGCCAGTCCGAGCTGGCGAAGCTGCTCGAGCTCGCCGACGCCGGGCAGTCGGTGCGTGTCAGCGCGCCGCGCCGGTACGGCAAGACCACGCTTCTGCGGAAGACGCTCGTCGAGGCGGATCGGCTGGGCATGGCCAGCGTCTACGTCGACCTCGATCGCGTCGTGTCGCTCGAGGGCATCAGCGACCGCGTCGAGGCCGCGTACCGGAACCAGCTCCAGGGACCGATCCGGCGCAGCATCGTGAACGTGCTGCGGACGCTACGGCCGCGGGCCTCGGCCGGCGCCGCGGGCGCGCGCGTCGAGATCGCGCCCTCGGCGGACGCGGACGCGCGCCGGACGCTCGAGCGGATGCTGGACCTCCCGGTCGACATCCACCGCAAGACCGGCCGTCGCACGCTCGTCGTGTTCGACGAGTTCCAGCACGTGCTCCGCGTCGGCGCCGAGGTGGAAGGGATCTTCCGCAGCCACGTCCAGCACCAGGCCGCGGAGGCGTCGTACGTGTTCGCGGGGTCGCACCCGGGGCTCCTTGCGACGATCTTCGGCGACCGCGAGCGACCGTTCTTCGGCCAGGCCCGGCCGCTCGACCTCGCGCCGCTCCCGGACGACGCGCTCGCGGACTACATCGACTCGCGCTTCGCGCAGACCGGCAAGGAGGCCGGCGTCGCGCTCGAGGCTCTGCTCGACCTAGCGCGCGGCCACCCGCAGCGGGCGATGCTGCTCGCCCACCACCTGTGGGAGCAGACGCCGCCGGGGACGTCGGCCGACTTCGACACGTGGGCGGGGGTGCTCGAGGCCGTGGATCGCGAGCTGCACGAGAGCTTCGACCGGATGTGGGACCGGCTGCGTGTCAACGAGTCGCGCGTCCTCGCGGCGCTCTGCGCGAGCGACGCCTCGCTCTTCAACCAGCGGACCCTCGCCCAGTTCGGACTCAGCAAGAGCGGCGCGGAGCAGGGGCGCGACAAGCTGATCGAGTTCGGCGACGTGCTCGAGCCCGGGGGCGGCCGGCTGCTCGTCGTCGACCCGCTGCTCGAGCGGTGGGTGCGGACGTACCACATCCGCACCTACTACGGCGAGTTCACCCTCGGCGACTCCGGCGCGAGAGCCGAGACTCCTTAAGCCTTCGCGATCTGCGGCTCGGCGTCGCCGTCGGTCTCGATCGCGACCGCGAGCACCTCGCTCTTGATCCAGTGCTCGTAGGCGAGCAGGTCGGCGTGCTCCGGGGGAAGCCGGACGACGATTCGGTCGGTCAGCTCGAGCCCCGCCTCCTTGCGCATCGTGTTCAGGCGGTGGATCAGGTCGAGGACGCGCCCCTCCGCGCGCAGCTCGTCGTCGAGCGCCGTCTCCAGCGCGACCGTGACGCCGTCCTCCGCCGCCAGCGCCCAGCCCTCCCGCCCGCTCCGCTCGACGAGCACGTCGTCGGGTCCGAGCTCGTGCGCGCCGACGCGGAAGCCGCCCCCGGGAAGCTCTTCGAACTCGCCCGCCGCGAGCGCTGCGCGCACCGCGCCGAGCTCCTTGCCCAGGCGCGGTCCGAGCGCGGGCAGGTTCGGCTTCACGCGCAGCTCCGCCGCCTCGACCGGCCCGAACTCGACCTCCTTCACCCGGAGCTCGTCGCGGATCTCGTCGGCGTGCGCCTGTGCGCGTTCGGCGCCCTGCACGACCAGCCGGCGGAGCGGCTGGCGCAGCTTGAGCCCCGACGCCGCCCGCGCCTGGCGCCCCAGCTCGACGACGCGGCGCACCGCTGCGACCTCGGCGAGCAGCGATTCGTCGGCGTCACCCGGCTCCGGCCAGCCGCCGAGGTGGATCGAGCGCGGCGCATCCGGATCGACGTCCGCGACGAGGCGCTGCCAGAGGTGCTCCGTGAGGAACGGCATCACGGGCGCGACGACCCGCAGCGACTGCGCGAGCGAGAGCCAGAGCACGTTCAGCGCGGCCTCGTCGCCGTCCCAGAAGCGTCTGCGGGAGCGGCGGATGTACCAGTTCGAGAGGTCGTCGACGTACGCGGCGAACGCGCGCACGACGTTCGGCGTCAGGTACCGCTCGTACGCGTCGGTCGCCTCGTGCACGAGCGCGTGGGTCCGCTCGATCAGCCACAGGTCGAGCGGCCGCAGTTCGTCGCGCGGTGGGAGCGTCCCCCAGCGCGGGCGGAAGCTCTGCACGTTCGCGTAGTCGACGAGGAACTTCACCGAGTTCCAGAGCGTGAGCAACGCCCGCTTGACGTCGTCGGCCATCCCGTACCCGAAGCGGAGCGGCTGGCTCGGCGCCTGCGCGCAGAAGAGCCACCGCGCGACGTCGGCGCCCATGCGGTCGAGCGCCTCGTTCAGCTCGATCGCGTTCCCCCACGACTTGTGCATCTCGCGGCCCGTCTCGTCGAGCACCTTCTCGTAGGTGAGGACGCTGCGGTACGGCGCGCGCCCGTCGAGCGCCACGGCCATGAAGCTCGTCGCGTAGAACCAGAGCCGGATCTGCTCGCGCATCTCCGAGACCCAGTCGGCCGGGAACCACTTCTCCCAGTACGCGTGGTCGGGCAGGTCCGCGCCGGACAACCCCTGCGAGGCGCCGTTCGCGTACCCGCCCGGGACGTGCTCCAGGTTCCGCCACCCGAGCGTCGAAAAGTGGACGATGCCGGCATCGAGCCACGCGTCCCCGACCTCGGGGATCCGGCGCACGTCGTCGCGCTCGCACCCGTCGCACCGGACCGTCACCTCGTCGATCCAGGGGCGATGGAGCTCGCGCAGCCCGTCGAGCCCCGCCGTCGCGCGCTCCTCGAGCTCCGCGCGCGAGCCGATCACGTTCAGCTCGCCGCACTCGCAGGGGTAGAAGGGCAGGGGGAGCCCGAAGTACCGCTTGCGCGAGATGTTCCAGTCGCCCATGTTGCGCAGCCAGTCGTCCATCCGCTTCTTGTACTGGGGCGGCGTCCACTCGACCGTCGCGTTCGCGTCGAGCATCGGCTGGCGGATCTCGTCCGCGGAGATGAACCAGTCGTCGACGACGCGGAAGACGAGCGGCGTCGAGCAGCGCCAGCAGATCGGGTAGCGGTGCGTCACCTCGCCGGCCTCGACGAGCAGCCCCCGCTCGCGCAGCGACCGGACGACAGGCTCCACGACCTCGTCCGTCGAGCGCCCGGCGAGCTCCCCGTACGGCGGCAGCATCCGCCCCGCCTCGTCGATCGGCGCCAGCACGGGCAGGTCGTGCACGCGCGAGAGCTCGAAGTCCTCGGCGCCGCACCCCGGCGCGATGTGAACGACGCCAGTGCCCTCGTCGAGCGAGACGTCGTCCCAGGGGATCACGCGGTGGACGACGCCCTCCTGCGACCCGAGATGGTCGAACGGCCCCTCGTACTCGAGCCCGACGAGGTCCTCGCCCTGCGCGCGCCGCACGTAGTGCTCGTCCGGGAAGCGCGCGACCGCGAGCCAGCGGCCGTCGCCGGCGAGCCCGTACTCCGCGTCCGGCTTCACCGCGGCCGCGACGTTCGCCGGCAGCGTCCACGGCGTCGTCGTCCAGACCACGACCGCCTCGCCGTCCCGCCCGCGCAGCGGGAAACGGACGAAGAGCGAGGGGTGCGTGAGGTGCTCGTACTTGTCGTCGCCGGTCTGCTCGTGCTGGGAGAGCGACGTGCCGCAGCGCGGACACCACTGCGTAGAGCGGTGGCCGCGGTAGAGCCACCCGCGGCGGTGCACCTCCGCGAGGAAGCGCCAGATGTACTCGATGTTCGTGTCGGAGAACGTGTAGTAGTCGTTGTCCCAGTCCATCCACATCCCGAGGCGCTTCGACTGCCCCGTCAGCACCTCGGAGAAGTGCGCGACGCGCTCCTTGCACCGCTCCGCGAACTCCGCGAGCCCGTACGCCTCGATGTCGCGCTTCGAGTTCAGGCCGAGCGCCTTCTCGACCTCGACCTCGACCCACAGTCCCTGACAGTCGAACCCGTTCTGGTAGCGCTGGTCGAACCCGCGCAGCGCCTTGTAGCGCTGGAAGACGTCCTTCAGCGTGCGGCCGTGCCCGTGGTGGATCCCGGCCGGGTTGTTCGCGGTGATCGGGCCGTCCATGAAGCCGAACGTCGGCCCGCCGCGGTTCTGCTCGCGCAGCTGCTCAAAGGTCCGCTCGCGCTCCCAGAGCTCCAGCACCTCGAGCTCGAGCGCGACGTGGTCCGGGACGGGCGGCAGCGGCCTGAAGACCTGCTCCATCACGCGATTCTAGGCGCGGGAAGACGGACGCCCGCCCGCGCGTTTACACCCGTGTCAGCTGCGAAAGGAAATCTCCATGGCGAATGCGGTGACCGAACAGAACTTCGAGCAGGAAGTGCTCCAGAGCGACAAGCCCGTGCTCGTCGACTTCTGGGCCGAGTGGTGCGGGCCGTGCCACGCGGTCTCGCCGATCCTCGACAAGATCGCCGAGGAGCGCGCGAACGAGCTCAAGGTCGTCAAGGTGAACATCGACGAGGAGCAGGCGCTCGCGCAGCGGTACGGGATCATGGCGATCCCGACGATGATCCTGTTCAAGGACGGCGCTCCGGCCGCCCTGGCGCAGGGAGCGAAGCCGAAGGGCGCGCTCGAGCGCGACCTCGGCCTCGTCGCCGCCTAGCTCACGACTCCTCTGCGGCGCGCTTCTCGGGCTCGGCGAGCGGCGAGAGCGCGCGGTGCGCCGGCTCGTCGCGGAGCTCGAGCACGCGCATGCCGTGGACGAAGACGATCGAGCCGCCGAACGTGCCGCCGAGCGTCAGGAGCCCGAACCCGACCAGCGTCAGGATCAGCGCCCCGGTCGTGACGGCATCGTCGTTGTAGCCGTCGCGCCCGACGATCGCGGCCAGCAGGAAGGCCGCCGTCGCCGCGAGGTTCGTGACCATGTGCACCGTCGCTGTACGCCGCAGCGGCGTGCCCGGCGTGATCGTGAAGTAGTCGACGAACCCGGCGAAGATCGTCGCCGCCGAGAAGACGAGGCCGACGACTAGCGCGAGCCACCAGCCGTGCGCGGCCGCGTCCTCGGCGATCCCGACCTTGCTGAGAACGGCTGCGACCGTCGCGAACGTCCAGGCGCCGATCGTCGCGTCCGTGAGCGGAGGATGGATCGGATGCCCCGGCGTCCCGCGCCAGAGGTAGCTCAGCTTCACGTGCGCCTCCTCCTGAGTGGGAGCGGCGAGTATGACGCGCGCGCGCGCTGGGCGCCGCCGAGGGACCTACTACGCTTCGGTGGTGGGCGCGCTGCTGCTCATCAACGCGCGCTCGGGAAACGCGTCGCCCGGTCCCGCCGAGCTCGCCGAGGCCGCGCGCGAGCAGGGGATAGACGCGCGCGTGCTCGCTCCGGCGCAGGACGTGGAGCGCATCGCCCGCGACGCGGACACGACCGTGCTCGGGATCGCGGGCGGCGACGGGTCGCTCGCTGCGGTCGCAGGCGTCGCGATCGAGCGCAACCTTCCGTTCGTGTGCATCCCGTTCGGGACGCGCAACCACTTCGCGCGCGACCTCGGGCTCGACCGCGGCGACCCGATCGCGGCGCTCGACGCGTTCGCCGGCGATGAGCGGCGGATCGACGTCGGCCGGGTCGGCGACCGCGTCTTCCTCAACAACGTCTCGCTCGGCGACTACGCGCGGCTCGTCCACCGGCGCGAGCGGCACCGGCGGCGGCGCGCGGCGCTCGCGCGGCTGCGCGCCCTCGCAATCATCCTGCGCGAGCGCGGCCGACCGCCGCTTTTCCGCATCGACGGCACGCCCGTCCGCGCGCGCATCGTCCTCGTCGCGAACAACGCCTACGCGCTCGACCTCTTCAACATCGGCGAGCGCGAGCGCCTCGACGACGGCCTCCTCCACCTGTACATCACGCACGGCTTGCGCCGGAGCAACTGGGAGGAACGCTGCGCGCCGTCGTTCACGGTCGAGGCGGCGCGGCATCGGGTGCGCGCGGCGATCGACGGCGAGCCCGCGCTGCTCGAGACGCCCCTCGAGCTCTCGATCGAGCCAGCGGCCCTGCGCGTTCTCGTGCCGCGCGACGTCGCGGCACAATAGGCCGCGTGAGTCCGCAGGCCAGCTCCGCAACCGTCCACGAGCTCTCGCGCGTCGGCCTGCTCGCGACCCTGCCGGGCGAGACGCTCGCGCGCCTCGCGGCGCGGATGGAGCGCGAAGAGATCGCCGCGGGCTCCTCGGTCGTGCGCGAGGGCGAGGGCGGCGATCGCTTCTACGTCCTCCTGAACGGGCTGATGGCCGTCAGCCAGAGCTCGCTCGGGCCGCGCCGCCTGCTGCGCCCGGGCGACCACTTCGGCGAGGTCGCGCTCGCGATGGGCGTGCCGCGCACAGCGTCGGTCCGCGCTCTCGCGCCGTCGACCGTCGCGAGCTGCGACCGAGACACGTTCGACGAGTTCGTGCGCCCGCTCTTCGCCGACGGTTGACCGTCGTCCGAGCGGGTAGGGCACCTGCGTGCTCGAGCTCTACCAGGCCGAGTGGTGCCCGTACTCCGGACGCGTGCGCGCGCGGCTGACGGAGCTCGGCATCGACTTCCTCTCGCGGCAGGTCGCGGCGGTGCCGGAGGACCGCGAGGCGATGCGGGAGGCGACCGGCCACGACGTGATCCCGGTGCTCGTGACGGAGGAGGGCGGCGAGGCGATCCCGGACGCCGATGCGATCCTCGCGTACCTCGACGAGCACTTCGAGGAGACGCGCGAAAGCGGGCGTCATCGGGCGCAGGCGCGCGCGCACGGGCTCTAGCCCAGGTCGCCGAGGACCGCGTCGCTCAGCCGCGGCCACGCCTCCTTGATCCACTCTCCCGTCTCGCGATCGGTCAGGCACGCGAGTGCAACGGCGCCCTCCGGATCCACCCACAGGAACGTGCCGCTGCCGCCGAAGTGGCCGAAGGTGCGCGGCGAGTTGCGCGCGCCGGTCCAGTGCGGCGCCTTCGCGTCCTTCAGCTCGAAGCCGATGCCCCAGTCGTTCGGCTCGAAGCGGCCGAAGTCCGGGAGCACGCCGGCGAGGCCCGGGAACTGCACGCTCGTCGCCTCGGCGAGCGTCTCGGGTGCGACCAGCTGCGGCGCGAGCAGCTCGCGCGCGAACGCGACCAGGTCGTCGAGCGCGCCGAAGTACTCCGACGCCGCG
This sequence comes from Gaiellaceae bacterium, assembly GCA_030446625.1. Taxonomy (GTDB): domain Bacteria; phylum Actinomycetota; class Thermoleophilia; order Gaiellales; family Gaiellaceae; genus JAUJMY01. The sequence goes on along the minus strand of JAUJMY010000011.1, from coordinate 24,660 downwards.
GAGCCGCGCAGGTCCCCGCCCATCCCGAGCGGCTCGAGCACCGCCGCGCGGAGGTACTCCTCGAACGGCATCTCGGCCCCCGCGGCGAGCGCTTCGGCGAGCGCGTCGTAGCCGGCGTTCGAGTAGATCCTGCGTGCGCCGACCCGGCTGATCCGGACTCCGCCGGACTCGAACGGGAGCCCCGACGCGTGCGCCGCGAGGTGGCGCACGCTCGCCCCCTCGGGGCCGGCCGGATCGTCGAGGTCGAGCGCGCCCTCCTCGACGGCGACGAGGAGCGCGTACGCGGTGAGCAGCTTCGTGATCGACGCCCAGCGGAAGACGTGCCCGCGCGCGCCGTGCCGGGCGACACCTCCGTCGGCGCGAACCACCGACGCGGCTGCGTGCGCCGCGCCCCACTCGTCGATGTGCCGCAGCGCCTCCACGCGGCGATACTAGGAGTCGGGTGGAGCGGCGCTCGATCTTCTCCGGCTCGCCGTACGAGGCGATCGGCGGCTACTGCCGCGCCGTCCTCGTCGGGGAGCGCGTCTTCGTCGCCGGAACGGCGCCCATCATGCCGGACGATGCCGACCCGCCCGCGGACGCGTACGGGCAGACCCAGCGGTGCCTCGAGATCATCGCCGCGGCGCTGAGCGAGGCCGGCGGCGGCCTCGAGCACGTCGTCCGCACGCGTGCCTACATCACCGGCCCCGAGCACTTCGACGGTTTCGCGCGCGCCCACGGCGAGACCTTCCGCGACGTCCGTCCGGTCAACACGACCGTGGTCGTGCAGCTGCTCGACCCGCGCTGGTTCGTCGAGCTCGACGTCGACGCCGTGATTACGAGCCGCGGAACGGGAAGATCCCGGACGTGAAGCAGATCTACCCGCCGTCGATCACGGGCAACGGATTTGCGGCGGGCGGCAGCGTCCTCGACCACAAGTTCGGGCAGGGCGAGCCGTACACCCTCGGCGTCGAGGAGGAGTACATGCTGCTCGACGGCGAGACCTTCGACCTCGTCCAGCACATCGACACCGTTCTCGCCGCGGTCGCCGGGCACGAGCTCGAGGACCGGATCAACGCCGAACTCATGCAGTCGGTGCTCGAGATCGCGACGCCGATCTGCCGCAACGCGGCCGACGTCGACGCCGAGCTGCGCCGGCTGCGGCGGTACGTGACGTGCGTCGCGCAGGAGAAGGGGCTCCGCGTCGGGTCGGCGGGCACGCACCCGTTCAGCCTCTTCGAGCGGCAGCGGATCACCGCGCGCGACCGCTACCGCAACCTGGTCGACCAGCTCCAGTACGTCGCGCGGCGCGAGCTCATCTTCGGGATGCACGTGCACGTCGCGGTCGACGACGCGGAGAAGGCGATCCAGGTCGTGAACGGGCTCCTCGCCGACCTGGCGGCGCTGCTCGCGCTCTCGGGCAGCTCGCCGTTCTGGCGCGGGGAGCCGACGGGGCTCTCTTCGAGCAGGCAGATGGTGTTCGCGGCGTTCCCGCGCTCGGGGCCGCCCCCGCGCTTCAGGGACTACGCGGACTACGCCGAGGTCGTCGGACAGCTCGAGAAGACCGGCTGCATCGCCGACTACACGCACATCTGGTGGGACGTCCGGCTCCACCCCAAGTGGGGCACGGTCGAGATCCGGATCTGCGACGCGGTGACGCGCGTCGAGGACGCCGTCGCCCTCGCGGCGTACTGCCAGGCGCTCGTCAAGCACTACTGCGAGCGGTACGAGCGCGGCGAGCAGATCCCGTCGTACCACCGCATCCTCACGACCGAGAACAAGTGGCTCGCGGCGCGCTACGGGCTCGAGGCGCCGGTGATGGACCTCGCGACGGGGCGGCGCAACCGCGTGCCCGTGGCGCAGCTCGTGCGGCGGACGCTGCGGGAGATCGAGCCGCACGCGCGCGAGCTCGGCTCCGACCGCGAGCTCGAAGGCGTCCGGGACATCCTCTCGCGCGGGAACGGCTCCGACCGGCAGCTGCGGATCTTCAACGCGAACCGCGACATCGTCGAGGTCGTGCGCGAGATCGCGGACGCGACGGAGGTCGCGGCCGAGCCCGCCACCGCCTAGGCGTCCTGTAGCGAGTTGTCTACAGTCGGTACGCCGGGGCGCACGGGATCAGGTGAGGGATGAGAGCCCACCGCAGAGCCCGTTACAGCGGGTAGCCCACGGCCCGGCCTCTCTTCCTACGCGGGGCGCGCCGGCGCGGATTCACCTCGTTCGTCAGGTGCGGAGCGTGCCCGTCGCGGCGTCGAACACGAGCACGCGGCCGTCACGCCCGACCGCGTAAAGCTGGCGGTCTCGCGGCCCGAAGCCGAACCCGTCGAGCTCGCGGCGCGTCCGGTACGGCCCGCGAACGCGCCCGAAGGCGGCGTCGTAGGCCCAGAGCTCGCGACCGTTGCTGAAGTAGAGCGTGCGCCCGTTGCGCGAGATCGCGCCGCTCGTCGCCGCGCCGGAACGCCGAGCCGGGCCCGCGCGCGCCGTGAAGCGTGCCGTGCGGACGACACGCTGCTTCGCGAGGTCGACGGCGGCGACGACTCCGAGCGCGGGATTCGCCGCGAAGACGGTCTTGCCGTCCGGCGACAGCGTCAACGAGTACTGCTTCAACGACTCGAAGCGGCCGTGCAGCGTGGGAAGACCGATGCACACGGCCCTGTTCCGCACGAGGTCGAGCGAGTGGATGAACCCGTGCCGCCGCGCCGTGTCGAGGTAGAGGGTGAGTAGCCAGCGGCCGTTCGGCGACGCGATCCCGCTCCACGCGTACCCCGTCATCAGGCCCCTGATCGTCGGGTCGCGGAGAGGCTGCGGGCGGAGCGTGCTTCTCGAGACGTCGTAGAGGCGCACGACGTACCGCTGCGGCTTCGGCCTCCCGAGGTGCTGGATGAGGAAGAGGCGGGTGCCCTCGGCGGAGAGCGTCTCCACCTCGAACTCGCCGTCGAGCCGCTCGACCTGGGCGAGCCCGCCGCGCACGCCGCCCACGGTCGCGATCAGGGTCGCGCGCGCGGTGCGCCGCGACAGCGCGAGCCACTGTCCCGTCGGCGAGACTCCTGCGAGCGTCCGGCGTCCGGGGATGGAGAAGGACGCGGTGCTGCGTCCCGTCTGGACGGAGTAGCGCGTGAGCTTCGTGCCGTCGCGCGCGGAGCGTGCGGCGAAGTGCCAGCGGCCGTCGGCCGACGCGAGCCCCGGCGGGAGCGCGAACGCGCGGCGCCTCGTCCGCGTGTCGTACGCATGGATGGGCCCGCGCGCACCGGACGGCTGCACGTACACGTACTTGGCGTTCGGCGGGCTCGCGCTCTGCCCGCTGCACGGGAGCGGGCACCCGTCCGCGCGCGCCGCCGACGACGGGACGAGCGTGGCGACTGCGAGTGCGACGGACAGCAGCATCGTCTTCATACACCGCTCCTCGAGGTCGGGTTCCACGGTGTCTACGGCCGCAGCGGCTTCGGAGGTCCGTCCTCAGCCCGGCCAGCCCTGGTGCTGCCTGCGGAGCCGTTCGACCTCGCGCTTGTTCCGCGGGCCGTACGTCTCGTGCTTGAACGGGAGCGTCTTGCGGATCTGCTCGAGGTCGCGGCGCGTGAAGGTGTACGTGCGCTTCTCCGGCTCGACGCCGTAGACGCGCGCACCGTTCAGGCCGAGGATCTTCGCCTTGCGCAGCGGCGTCAGCTCCGGGTAACCGTGGCGCTCCTGGAGCTCCTTCGAGATCCGAAAGGCGCGCAGCGCCTGGATCTGGTCCTGCGGCGAGCCGTAGAAGATGCAGTCGGTCCCCCAGAGGACGTTGTCCTCGCCGACGTACTTGAGCAGCTTCCCGAGCACGTGCGCGGCCTGCGTCGCATCGCGCATCACGGTCCACCAGGTCGAGCCGAGCTCCGCGTAGACGTTCTCGTTCGGCCCGACGCCGTGCCGGCGCATCGCGGCGATCAGCCTGTTGATGCCGAGGTGCGCGCTCGCGCGCGTGTACGGCCCTTCCGGCGGCGCCGTGCGCTCGAAGCCCGAGTGGTAGACGATGAAGCTGACGTCGCGGAAGTCCTTCGCGGCGCGCGGCACGTCCTCCGGGGACGCATAGCGGCTGCCGCCGCCGAAGCCCTTGTGCGCGCAGACGATCTTGACGCCGAGCTCGCGCGCCTTCTCGATGAAGGCGTGCCCGACCTGTGGGAGCCGCTTGTCGGCGTCATCGAGCCGCCACGCGTTGCCGGGATCGCCGAACGCATCGGGGAAGTTCGTGAAGACCTTCCACGCCGCGATCGGATACCGGCGCGCGTTCTCCTCCATCAGGTCGAGGTTCTCGCGCAGCGGTCCGTAGTTCGGGAGCACCTGCGCGTGCAGGAGGACCGAGTCCCAGCCGGTCACGAGCTCCGCCGTGTGGCGCGTCTCCTCCATGATCGCCGCCGAGAGCGGGCTCCCCTTCGGCGCGATCGGCAGTGCGGAGAGCGTCACCACGCTCGTGTCGCTACGCAGGAAGAAGTCCTCCAGGAAGACCTCGCGCGAGAAGCAGGCGCGCGGGTCGTCGGCGCCGCAGCTGACCTGTGGGAAGACCGAGCCGAAGAAGGGCTCACCGGCGGTGCGCCGCATCTCGTCGTACTCGAGGTGGTGGCCCTGCACGTCGAAGACGAACTCCTCGCCCGCGAGGACCGCACGCGCCGCCTCCTCGTCGAGCCCCGCCTCCGGATGCACGCCCCACTCGCCTCCGACCTCTCGCGTCGTGCCTGCGCGCTGCCGCTCTGCCTCGAGGGTGCAGCCCTGGAGCGCGAGCAGCGTCGTCGCCGCGCCGCAGACCGAGCGGAGGAAGGTCGCGCGCGAGATCCCGAGCCGGCGCGCGTTCTCGTCGCAGTCGCGGCGCGCGCGGCGGATCGCCTCGCGCTCGAGCGGCGTGAGGGGCGCCGGGACGAACTCCCCGTTCGAGCACGGGCCGAACTTGATCGGGAGCCCGGGGTCGTCGGCGTCCACACCTCGTCTACGCGACGGACCCCGCCGGAGGTCCCGCGCGTAGTCCTGGGAGATGGACCTCTTCGCTCGCCCCTTTCGTAGAGTCGTTGCGCGATGCCTGGCTCCGGCCGTGACGAGCGCGCCTGGGTGCGGGGCGCTCAGGCCGGATCAGCCTCCGATCTCGAGGCGCTCTTCCGCGCGCACTGGCCGCGCGCGTTCCGCGCCGCCTACCTCGTCGTGCACGACTCCGCCGCCGCCGAGGACATCGCGCAGGAGTCGTTCCTCGCCGCCGTGCGCGCCCTCGACGGGTTCGACCGGCGGCGGCCGTTCGGCGCGTGGCTGCACCGGATCGTGGTCAATCGCGCGATCGACTGGGCCCGCGCGCGAGCGTTGCGCGCAGAGGTCGAGCTTCAGGACGGTTTCGTTGCGGGCGCCGAGCGTGCCGCAGCGCCCGGCGACGACGTCCTGCGCGCGCTCGCCGCACTCCCGCCCGACCACCGCGCCGTGATCGTCCTGCGCCACCTGCTCGAGTACACGCCGGGAGAGATCGCGGAGCTGCTCGAGCTGCCGCGCGGAACCGTGAACTCGCGGCTCCGCCGAGCACTGGACCAGCTCAAGGAGCGCGTGTGAAGAGCGACCTCCGCCGGCGGCTCGAGCGCGTCGAGATTCCGGACGAGCACGACACGCGCGTGCGCGCGTGGGAGGTCGTCGAGCGGGCGTTCGCCGAGCGCGAGCCCGGCCGCCGCCGCACGCCGGCGCGCCCGCTGCTCGCGCTCGTAGCGGCCGCGGCCGTCATCGCCGCGGTTGCGAGCCCGCCGGGTCGCGCGCTGCTCGGGTCGGTCCGCGAAGCGATCGGTGTCGAGCGCGCGGAGCCCGCGCTCTTCTCTCTCCCGACCGGCGGCCGGTTGCTCGTCAGCTCCGACGCCGGCGCCTGGATCGTCCAGCGCGACGGGTCGCGGCGCCTGCTCGGGCCGTACCGCGAGGCGTCGTGGTCGCCGCGGGGACTGTACGTCGTCGCGAGCGGCGGCGACGAACTCACGGCGGTCGATCCGAAGGGGACCGTCCGGTGGAAGCTCGCCCGCCGCGACGTCCGCTTGCCGAGGTGGGGCGGGCGGGAGCTCGACACGCGCATCGCGTACCTGGCCGGCAGCCGCCTCCACGTCGTCGCCGGCGACGGCACGGGCGACGTCGATGCCGGCGGAATGCCCGCCGCCGCTCGTGTCGCTCCCGCGTGGTGGCACGCGCGCCGGCACGTCCTGGCGTACGCCGACACACGTGGCCGCGTCGCGGTCTACGACGCCGACGCCGGCGCGCTCCGGTTCCGCACGGGTCGGATCGGCGACGTCCTCGGCCTCGAGTGGTCGTCCCGCGCGCGGCTGCTGATCGTCGGCCGCAACGCGCTGACGGTGTACGGCGCTCAGGGGCAGCGGGTCTGGCGAGTGCGACTGCCGGGAATCGTCGCAGCGCGGTTCTCACCCGACGGGCGCCGCATCGCCGTCCTGCGCCGTCAGGACGTCCTCGTGCTCGACGTCCACCGCCCGCGGGGTCGCCGTACGGTCTTCGCCGGCTCAGGCGCCTTCCGCGAGCTCGCCTGGTCGCCTGACGGGGATTGGTTACTCGTCGGGTGGCCGGCGGCCGACCAATGGGTCTTCATCCGCGTCACCCGTGCGCGCCGAATCAGAGCCGTCTCGGACGTGTCGGCGCAGTTCGGCGGCGGGGGCTTCCCGCGCGTCGAGGGCTGGTGCTGCCCGCCCTGAAGGGGTAGTCCGCACCCGCAACTCGCCGCGCCGCTGATCCGATGGCGGCACTCGACGTCCGAGGGCCTGCCGTGGTCGGGGCAGCTGGTCCGCGCCGTGCGGCTACCGGCGGAGGCCGAGGAGTTCTTCACCTGGGACCCTGTGCTGCGGCGGGCGCCGAACCGCGCGTGGCGGCGCTGGGGAAACGACCTGCTCGTGCGGACGCTCCTGCGGGTGTTGCGCGAGTTCGCGCTCGCGCACCCGGACGCGCCCCGCATCGGCGTCGGTGACCTGAGCCGACCTCGCGGGGGCGACTTCGGGCCGCGCTATGGGCTGCCCGGGCACGCGTCCCACCAGAACGGCCTCGACGCGGATCTCTACTACCCCCGGCGCGACGGCCTCGAGCGACCGCCCGACGACGTCGGCGACATTGACGACGCGCTCGCGCAGGAGCTCGTCGACCGGCTCGTCGCCGCCGGTGCCAGCAAGGTCTTCGTCGGACCGAGGACGGGGCTGCGCGGCCCCCGGTCGGTGGTGCAGGTGCTCGCGCACCACGACAACCACCTCCACGTCCGGCTGCCGCCCCGTTAACCTCCGTGCGTGCTCGGCGTCGGCGACGCTATTCCGGAGGCGGCCGTCTGGCAGGCGCCGCGCGAGCCCGTCGAGCTGCGCGAGCTGACGTCGGACGGCGCGCTGCTCGTCTTCTTCTACCTCTTCGACTGGTCTTCGACCTGAACTGACGAGATGAGCCTCCTGCGTGACAGGAGGGACGAGTTCGACGAGCTAGGGGTGCGCGTGTTCGGGATCTCGCGCGACTCGGCGTACACCCACGTGGCGTGGAGCCAGGTGCTGGAGCTCAACTTCCCGCTGCTCTCGGACTGGAACGGCGACGCGGTCGCCGGATTCGGCGTCGAGCAGCCCGACTACCGCGGGATGCGCGGCGTTCCGGAGCGGAGCGCGTTCCTGATCGACGCGAGCGGTACGGTCCGCGGCGCATGGCGCTACGAGCCCGCCGAAGTGCCGGACGTCGACGAGCTGCTCCGGGCCGCGCAGGCGCTGTCCTCCTAGCCGGCGTCGTCTACCTCGCAGCCGGCGCGCTCTCGACGTGGCCCGCCCGTCGCGACGCGCCGTCGGCCTTCATGGCCGCGGGGCTGCCGGCGAAGGGATACGCAGCTCCCGGCGACCACCTCCAGAGCACGGATCGCCTGTGGCTTCCGGGCCACCAGCTCGAGCGCGGCGAGGCGCCGTGGCGCGACTCGTACTCGTTCCAGCCGGCGGCCGAGCGGCAGGAGAACTTCGCGGCGTGGCCGTTCGGGCTCGCGTTCTGGCCGCTGCACGCGCTGCTCGGCTCGGTCGGCGCGTGGAACGCGTTCGTGCTGCTCTCGTACGTCGCCTCGGGCACGTTCGTCTTCCTCTGGCTGCGGGCGCTCGGGCTGGCTGCCCCGGCCGCGCTCGCGGGCGGGCTCGCCTACGCGCTCGCGCCCTACCTCGCGGCGCAGCTCGCGGCCGGGCACCTCCTCGCGCCCGCGGCGATGCTCCTCCCCCTCGCGCTGTGGCTGCTCGAGCGCGGCTGGTGGCCGGCAGCCGCGGTCGCCGTCGCCTCGATCCCGCTCGCGGGGCAGGTGCACCTCGCGCTCGCCGCGATTCCCTTCTTCGCCGCGTACGCGCTCGCGCGCCGACAGGCCGCCGCCGCGGTCGCCGGCGGAGCGCTCGCAGTCGCGGCGGGCGCGCTCGTCTACGTCGCGTCGATCCGCGGGACGATCGGCGCCCGCGGTCGCTCGTTCGCGCAGGTCGAGCGGTACTCGGCCGAGGCTGCCGACCTCGTGTCGCGCGACGTCCGGCACGGCATCGAGAGCTTCGTCTTCCTCGGCTGGCTCGTCCCACTCCTGGCCGTGGCCGGCCTCACCGTGCTGCTCCGCCCAAGTAACACTCTGTTACTTGGATCTGCGCGGCGGCTCGCCTTCGTGCTCGCAGCGGGCGCCGTCTTCCCGGTCGTGCTCGCGCTCGGATCGAACACGCCGCTGTACGAGCCGCTCTGGGAGCACGGTCCCGGCCTGCGCGACACGCGCGTGCCCGCGCGGATGCTGCCGATCGCGTGCCTCTGTCTTGCCGCGCTCGCCGCACTCGCGGTCGAGCGTGTGCGGTGGCGCCTGGCCGCGCCGCTAGCGGTCGCGATGATCGCGCTCGACTTGCGGTGGGACGTGACGCTCTTCCGGCCGACGGCGGCCGACGAGGACAACCCGGCGTATGCGGCTCTGCGCGAGCAGCTGCCCGGACGGCTGCTCGAGATCCCGGTGCTGCTGCCGGACCGGCAGGAGGGGAGCGTATACCTCTACTACGCGATGCAGGCGCCGAGGGAGCGCGTGCTCGGCTACTCGACGACCGCTCCGCCCGCAGCCGACGCGCTCGCGCGCCGCGTTCGCCGCGACCTGTGCACAGCCCTCCGCGAGCTCCGAGTCCGCGCGATCATGTACCTCAGCGAGAACCCGGTGAACGTCTGCGGAGCGCGCCGGGTCTACCGCGACGCGCGGTTCTCGCTCTTCACATACCCATCGCGTGAAAGCCGGAGTCGACGTAGAGCGTCGTCCCGGTGACGTTCCGCGCGTCGTCGGAGAGCAGGAACCCCGCCGCGGAGCCGACGTCGTCCGCGTCGATGTGGCGGTGGAGCGGCGCGCGCTCCTCGACGATCGCCTCCATCGTCGGAAAGCCGGCGATCGAGCGCGCGGCGAGCGTCCGCACCGGCCCGGCCGAGATCGCGTTCACGCGCACGTTCTTCTGCCCGAGGTCCCACGCGAGGTACTTCACGGAGGAGTCGAGCGCCGCCTTCGCGACGCCCATCACGTTGTAGTGGGGCACCGCGCGCTCGCCGCCTAGGTACGTCATCGTCACGATCGAGCCGCCGCCGGCGGCCTCGAACAGCGGCTCCGCCGCGCGCGCGGTCGCCACGAGCGAGTACGCGCTCACGTCGAGCGCGAGCCAGAAGCGGTCGCGGGGAGTGTCCGTGAAGCGCCCCTCGAGATCCTCGGCCGCCGCGAACGCGACCGAGTGCACGAGCAGGTCGAGGGAGCCGCCGAACGCCTCGCCGACGTCCGTGAAGACTCGCGCGACATCCTCGTCCGAGCGGACGTCGCAGGCGGTCACGAGCGGGCTCGAGACGCCGGCGGCGAGCTCGCGGACACTGCTCTCGATCCGCTCGCCCTGGAAGGTGAAGGCGAGCTCCGCTCCTTCGTCGGCGAGCCGCCGCGCGATCGCCCAGGCGATCGAGCGCTTGTTGGCCACGCCCAGGACGAGCCCCCGCTTGCCGTCGAAGCGTCCGGCCACGGCGCGAGTCTAATCCGGAGGCGTCGCTTCATCGGCTACGCTGTGGTTTCTTGCGCCGCCCGCTCGCACTTGCGTTCGCCGCGGCGCTCGTCGTCACCGTCCCCGCTGCCGCCGGACTCGAGCCGGTGCGGCGCACGTTCGGCGAGGTGCACGTTCCGCGCGTGCAGACCGGGACGATCACGATCCCGCGCGCGCAGGCCCGCGGTCGCATCACGGTCGTCGTCCGGCTCCAGCAGCCGCCGCTCGCGCAGTACAGGCGCACGCTGGCGGCGGTGACCGCGAGCCGGAGGCTGAACGTCGGGAGCGCGTCGTCGCGGGCGCACCTCGCGCGCCTCGCAGCCGCCCAGCGCGCCGCGGTCGCGCGGCTGCGGCGGACGATCCCGGAGGCGAGCGTCTTCCGCCGCTACCGCATCGTCCTGAACGGGCTCGCGGTGGAGCTGCCCGCACGCCGCCTGCCGGACCTCGTCCGCCAACCGTTCGCGGAGCAGGTGTACCCGAGCCTCCGCTACCGGCAGACGACGAACCGAAGCCCGTTCCTGATCGGCGCGCAGGAGTTCTGGCGGCTCGCCGGCGCGCGCGGGGAGGGAATCAAGATCGCCGTCGTCGACGACGGCGTCGACGAGCGGAACCCGTACTTCGACCCCACCGGCTTCAGCTACCCCGCGGGGTATCCACGCGGCGGAACGAGGTGGACGACGCCGAAGGTCATCGTGGCGCGCGCGTTCCCCGGGCCGAACTCCGGCCGGCAGGGCCGCCTCCCCGTCGTGCCGAGGATCTCCTTCCACGGCACCCACGTCGCGGGGATCGCGGCCGGCGTCGAGGGGACGCGCTCGAACGGCGGGCAGGATCACCCGCCGACGGCCGGGCTCACCGGCGTCGCGCCGCGCGCGTACATCGGCAACTACCGCGTGTTCAACGTCCCGACGCCGATCGGCCACAACGCGAACTCGCCCGAGATCGTGGCCGCGTTCGAGGCCGCGGTCGCCGACGGGATGGACGTGATCAACTTCTCGGGCGGCGGGGCGGAGACCGAGCCCCTCAACGACGTGCTGAACGAGGCCGTCCGGAACGTCGCCGCCGCCGGCGTCGTCCCGGTGATCTCCGCGGGCAACGACCGCGACGAGTTCGGGCTCGGCAGCGCAGGCTCGCCCGGCACCGCGCAGGAGGCGATCTCGGTCGCCGCCGTCTCGAACGCGCAGGTCTTCTCGGCCGCGGTGCGCGTCACTGCGGCCGGCGCTCCGGATCCGCTGCGGCAGATTCCGTCCCAGCGGGCGCGCGGGGACGTCCCGGCCGCGTGGACGAGCTCGGATCAGCAGCTCGTCGACGTCGGCTCGATGCGGGGCAGCGACGGCCGTCCGGTCGACCCGCTGCTCTGCGGCCCGCCCGGCAACCGTGACGCGGGGCCGAGCAACCTCCCGCCGCGATCGCTCCAGGGCGTGATCGCGCTGGCGTCGCGGGGCACGTGCACGTTCGTCTCGAAGGCCGCGCGTGCGCGCGCCGCGGGTGCGATCGGCTTGATTCTCGTCGACAACCGGCCCGGCGAGGCCAATCCGATCCCGGTCCGGATGCCGGTCCCCGGAGGGATGATCTCCGACCTGGACGGGCGGCGCCTGCGCGAGTTCATGGCGACGACGGGTGGGCGCACGACGATCCGGCTCGACCGCGGGCCGCTGCGCATCGAGACGGGCCGGGGCGGCACGGTGACGGCGTTCTCGTCCGCCGGCCCGACGCCGTTCGTCCGCAGGCTGAAGCCGGACGTCGCCGCGCCGGGCGGTCAGATCCTCTCCGCGACGCTGCCGCCCGGCGGCGGCCCGTTCGCGGTCTTCGACGGGACGAGCATGTCGGCGCCACACGTCGCCGGCGCGGCCGCGCTGCTCGTGCAGCGACATCGGGAGTGGTCGCCGCGGCAGGTCAAGTCGGCGCTCGTCTCGACCGCGGGCCCGGCGTACCTCGACACGGCGCGGACCGTCGAGGCGCCCGTGATCCTCGCCGGCGGCGGGCTCGCGAGCATCCCGCACGCGGACGACCCGAAGCTCTTCACCGACCCTGTCTCCGTCATCACGGAGGACCTGAACGTGAACAGCGGCGCGCGGAGCTCCGCACGACTCGTGCGCATCTTCGACGCCCGCGACGGCGCGGGGACGTGGCAGGTGGAGCTGCGCCCGCAGTCCGCGACGAGCGGCGCCGCGGTGCAGCTTCCGCCCGCGATCACGCTCGCGCCCGGCGACGACACGGAGCTGCCCGTCGTCTTCCGCGCCGCCGCCGACGCGATCGCCGGCGACAACTACGGCTTCATCGTCCTGCGCCGCGGCGACGTCACCCGGCGGATCCCGTACTTCTTCGCCGTCACGCGGCCGGCCCTCGAGTCCCTGCCCGCGACGCGGCTGCAGACGTTCCAGAGCGGCGACACGAGCCGCGGCGTCTCGCGCGTCGATCGCTACCGCTATCCCGACGCGCCGTTCGGCCCGCCGCCCGACTACTTCGGCCCGCCGATGCACCAGCCGGGCGCCGAGAAGCTGTACTCGATCCGGCTCAACGAGCCCGTGGCGAACTTCGGCGTCTCCGTTCCCGTCTCGTCCGACGGCTCGCGGATCGACCCGTGGGTGCTCGGGTCGAAGGACGAGAACGACGTGCAGGGATACGCCGGCACGCCCGTGAACGTCAACGCGCTGACGTTCGACTATCGCCTCGACATCGGCGCGGCCGGGCTCGCGCTCCCGCGGCCGCGGACGTACTACGTGTCCGTGGACTCGGGCGACAACCCGTTCACCGGCCGCTCGCTCGCTGGCCGCTACGTCCTCCAGTCCTGGGTCAACGACGTCCTGCCGCCGCTGATCTTCCCGATCACGACGCGCGTCTCGGCGGGGCGGCCGACGATCGTCGCGCGCGTGATCGACGTCGGTCGCAGCGTCGCCGATCCCGGCTCCGGGGTCGACCCGCTCTCGCTCGTCATCGGCTACGGCCGCGCGCTCGTCGGCGCTGCCCTGTACGACCCGCTGTCGGGGATCGCGATCTTCCCGCTCCCGGGCGACGCTCCGACGCTCGCCGCCGGGAGACGAAGCCTGATCGTGCGCGCGTCCGACTACCAGGAGGCGAAGAACGTGGCTTCGCTCAGCGACGAGCTCCTCCCGAATACGAGCTTTCGCCGCGTCGCGCTGCGAGTCGTCGCCGGGCCCACCGTCACGTGGCTCTCGCCGGGCGCCCGGCAGTGCGTCGGCGGGCGCGTCGGGCTCGTCGTCGCGGCGGGCTCGTCGTCGCGGGTGCGCGCCGTTCGCTTCTTCGACGGCGCGCGCAGGATCGGCGTCGACACGCGTGGCGGCGGCGGGCTCTACGCGACGCGGTGGCAGACGAAGGGCGTGCGGCGCGGAACGCACGTCCTGCGCGCAGTGGCCGTCGATGCGAAGGGGCGCGTGGCCACGGCCACGCGCTCGGTGCGCGTCTGCCGGTAGGAAGCTCGGCGCCGCCCGTGCCGCGCGTCGCGGTCGTCACGGGCGCGTCGAGCGGGATCGGCGAGGCGGTCTCGCGCGCGCTCACGGCGCGCGGGTGGCGGTGCGTCCTCCTCGCGCGCCGGCGCGAGCGACTGCAAGCGCTGGCCGCGGAGCTCGACGCCGAGGTCGAGGTCTGCGACGTCGCGGACAGGATCGCGGTGGAGGAGACGGCGCGGCGCGTGCTCGAACGGCATCGGGCGCTCGGCCTGCTCGTGAACAACGCGGGGATCCCGGGCCGCAGCAGCTTCGTCGAGCTCGACCCGGAGCGCATCGAGCACGTGATGCGCGTGAACTACCTCGGCGGCGTGTGGTGCCTGCGCGCGTTCCTCCCCGGGCTCGAGCGCGGCCGGCCGTCGCACGTCGTGAACGTCGTCTCCGTCGCCGGGACGGTCGCGTTCCCGCCTGCGGGGCCGTACTCGGCCTCGAAGCACGCACAGCTCGCCTTCTCGCGCGCGTCCTCCGCGCAGCTCGCGTCGCGCGGAATCAGCGTCCACACCGTCAACCCCGGCTTCGTCGACACGGAGGGATTTCCGCAGCGGGAGCTGCGCGCGCCCCGCCTCCTACGCCGCCTCGTCGTCGGCCCCGACGCGGTCGCGCGTCACGTCCTCACCGTCCTCGACCGGGGCGGCACGGAGACGTTCGTGCCCGGGTGGTACCGCGTCGCCGCTGTCGCCCAGGCGCTCGCGCCGGGGGTGGTCGCGCGGGTCCTCGGCCGGCGCGGCTAGCGGCGCAGCTGCTCGAGGAGCCGGCCGAGCGTCGGCGCGCGGGCCGGCTCGGCGCAGCTCTCGAGGAGGAAAGCGGCGACGCGGCGCGACTCGTCCTCGTCGAGCGATACCGCAGCCGTCGCCTCGGCGCGGCCGTCCGTCTCGGTCCACACGCTGAAGCGCACGTGCGACTCGTCTGCGGCGCCGCCGAAGTAGCGCGAGATCCGCAGCGCCTTGCCGCGGTCGTCCGCGATCAGCCCGTGCGGCCTGAAGAACTCGACGAGTTTCAGCCGCAGCGGCGCCGAGCACCAGGGGCAGAAGCGATACCTCGGTTCGACGGACCCGCCGCACCGCGCACAAGCGTTCACGCGCCCTCCTCTCCGCCGGACTCTATTCGCTCGTGCGACGTTCGTACACCCGCGCGGTGCGGATCGAGCTCTAGTCGCGACCGTCCGCGTCGACGACGACGCGTCGCGCGCGCTCCGGCGCGCGCTCGATTCCGCACGCGAGCTCATAGGTGATCGTCCCCGCGACGCGCGCGTGCGACTCCAGCGGGACATCGGGTCCGACGAGGACGACCGGGGCGCCGGGCGGCAGCTCGCGGTCGAGCTCCACCGCGAAGGCGTCCATGGAGATCGTGCCGACGACGCGGCGCAGCTCGCCGGCGACGCGCACCTCCGTCCCCGTCAGGCCGCGGCGAAAGCCGTCGGCGTAGCCGACCGGGACGATGCCGATCCACGTCGGCCGCTCCGCGACGAACCGACGCCCGTAGCCCGTGCTCTCGCCCGGCTCGAGCAGCTTCACCGCCGCGAGCTCGCTGCGCCACGAGAGCGCCGGCTCGAGCCCGTCCGCGGCCGCGTCCTCGCCGAACGGCGAAAGGCCGTAGAGCGCGATCCCGCAGCGCGCCGCGTCGAAGCGCGCGCTCGGGTGGCGCAGGGCCCCGGCGCTGTTCGCCGCGTGCCGGGTGAGGTGCGAGTACGGCGCGGTCGCGGCGGCGAAGCGCTCCACCTGCAGCTCGGTGAACGCCGCGTCGCAGTCCGCACTCGCGAAGTGCGTCATCAGCCCCACGACCTGGGGGCTGAGCTGCGGCAGCTCGGAAAGGCCCCAGCGCCCCATCCCCGTGTCGAGCTTCACGTGCAGCGGCAGGCCCTCCGGCAGCTCGCCGCCCGTGACGACGAGCTCGAGCGCCGCGTCGCGCGCCTGCGCGGTCTCGCGGCTCGACGCCGGCCCCATGACGACGATGCGGATGCCGGCGAGCTCGCGCCGGAGGACGAGCGCCTCGCCGACGGTGGCGACGCAGAGCGCGGTCGCGCCCGCGCCGAGCGCGGCGCGCGCGACGTCGACCGCCCCGTGGCCGTAGCCGTTCGCCTTCACGACGGCCCACAGCTCCGCGCCGTCGAGCGCGCGCAGGAGCGTCCGTGCGTTCTGCCGGACGGCTCCGAGGTCGATCGTGATCTCAGACCGCGGCATGCACGGCGTGCGGGAGCGCCTCGACGACGTCGCTCGCGATCAGCCCCGACGGCTTCGCGGCCGCGCGCGCGGCGCGCGCGTGCGCGATCGCAGCCGCGGCCGCGGCCGTGCGCGCGTCGAGGCCCTTCGCGAGGAATGCCGCGACGATCCCGGTCAGGACGTCGCCGGTCCCGGCGGTCGCCAGGGCCGGCTCGGCGACATCGCACGCCCACACCGCGCCGTCGGGCGCCGCGACGAGCGTGTCGGGCCCCTTGAGCAGGACGACGCAGGCGTAGCGTTCGCTCGCCTGCACGACCGCCGCGAGGCGGTGCGCGTCGACCCACGCAGAGTCCTTCCCGAGCAGCCGCGCGAGCTCGCCCGCGTGCGGCGTCAGCACCGTCGGCGCGCTGCGCGTCACCGGCTCGAGCTCGTAGAGGGCATCCGCATCCACGACCGCGGGTAGATCCGACTCCCGCAGGAGCGCGGCGACGAGCTCCCGCCGCTCCGCGTCGCGCCCGAGGCCCGGGCCGAGCGCGAGCGCACGCGCGCGGCCGACGAGCTCGACGGCGTCGGCGAGCGGCCGCTTCACCGCCTCGAGGACGAGCGTCTCGAGCACCGGCAGCGACTCCTCCGGCGCCGCGATCGCGACGTAGCCGGCGTCGGCGCGGAAGGCGGCGCGCGCCCCGAGAGCCGCGGCGCCCCTGATGCCGGGCGCGCCGCCGACGACGAGCACCGAGCGGGAGTACTTCGTCTCCGCGGCCGCCTTGCGCGGCACCGCGCTCAGGATCCCCTCGGCGACGAGCCGGTGTCGCGTGGTCGCCGAGCCGAGCCCGATGTCCGCGACGACGGTCTCTCCCGCGTGGAAGCGGCCCGGCGCGACGACGTGCCCGACCTTGCGCCCGTGGAAGCTGACGGTGAGCGCGGCCCCGACCGCGTCGCCCCACACCTCGCCCGTCGACGCGTCGACGCCGGAGGCGATGTCGACCGAGACGATCGGCGCGCCGCTCGCGTTCATCGTGCGGATCCGCTCGGCCGAGTCCGGCCGCGGCGTGCCGCGGAAGCCGGTTCCGAAGAGCGCGTCCACGACGACGTCCGCGCCGACGAGCTCGTCCGTCTCCTCCGCCCGACGACCCGCCTCCCGAAGCACGCGCGCAGCGATGCGGCCGTCGCCGCCGTTCGCACCCCCGCCGCAGACGACGGCGAAGCGCTGCGCGTCCGGGAAGCGCCGGAGCGCGTGCTCCGCGACCGCGCGCCCCGCCCGCTCCATCAGCGCCTCGACGTCGTGCCCCTCCTCCGCCGCCCGCATCTCGTCGGACGTGTAGAGCGCCTCAAACATCCGCCTCCCGGACGAGGCAGATCGCTGCGGCGAGCTCACGCGAGTGCGTCATCGAGAGGTCGATCGCCCCCGCGCGCAGATGCTCGGCGCGCGCGGCGACGCGCCCCGCCAGCCGCACGGACGGCTTCGGCCGGCCGACGATCTCGATGTCGCGCCACGCGAACGCCATCGCGACGCCGAAGCCGAGCGCCTTGCCCACCGCCTCCTTCCCCGCGAAGCGGCCCGCGTAGCTCTCGGCCGGGTTCGGGCGCGACTCGCAGTACTCGCGCTCCGCGGGCGTGAAGCACCGCTCGCGGAACGACGGGTAGCGCTCGAGCGCGCGGCGGATTCGCTCGATCTCGATCAAGTCGAGGCCGACGCGCGACACTAGAGCGAGCGCTCGATCCAGTCGGGCAGCTGCGCGATCGAGCTGATGATCGCGTCGGGCGTCACCCCCGCCCGCTCCACGGCGTCCGGCCGGAACTTGCCCGTCCGGACGAGGATCGTCTTCAGCCCGCACGACTGCGCGCCGACGATGTCGGCTTCGTAGTCGTCGCCGACCATCCACGTCATCGACGCGTCCGCGTCGAGCGTCTCGAGCGCGGCGTCGAAGTAGGTCGCGCTCGGCTTGCCGAGCACCGTCGCCTCCGTCTGCGTGGCGTACTCGAGCCCGACCACGAACGCCCCCGCGTCGAGCAGCGCGCCGTGGCTCGTCTGCCACCACCGGTTCTTGTGCAGGCAGTACAGCTCCGCGCCCGCGTCGAGCTCGTGGAACGCGCGCGCGAGATTCATGTACGAGAAGACGCGGCCCGTCTCGGCGCTGTCGTCGGCGCCGCCCACGAGGACGGCGTCCGCACCCTCGCCGACGAGATCGACGCCCTCGAGGTCGGGGACGATCGCGGACATGATCAGCGCGAGCACGCGCTTCCCCTGGAGAGCCCGTGCCGCCGCTCGCGGTGTCGTCTGCACCTCCGCGTCGTCGAGCTCGAGCCCGAGGTTCCGCAGGTCGGCGGCGAGGTCGGCGCGCGAGCGCGTCGTGTTGTTCGTGACGAAGCGCAGCCGGTGCCCCGACTCGCGGAGCCGCAGAACAGCCTCGGCGGCCCCCGGAATCGCCGTCCCCGAGACGTGGAGGACGCCGTCCACGTCGAGCAGAATGGCCGCCATGGAGCGCGAGTCTATTCGGGTCACGCGCTCGGTCGTCCTGCCGCTCGCCGAGATCGAGCTGCGCTTCTCGCGCTCGAGCGGGCCCGGCGGGCAGCATGCCCAGAAGTCGGAGACGCGCGTCGAGGCCGTCCTCGACGTCGAGTCGTCGACGGCGCTCTCCCCGGCGCAGAAGCGCCGCGTCCTCGCCCGAGCCGGGCGTGTGCTGCAGGCGGTCGCGCAGGACGAGCGCAGTCAGTGGCGCAACCGCGAGCTCGCGGTCGAACGGCTCGTGGCGGCACTGCGCGAAGCTCTGCGCGTCGAGCGCGCACGTGTCGCGACCGCGCCGACCGCGGCCGCGCGCGCCCGCCGGCTCGAGCAGAAGAGGCGGCGCTCGGAGACGAAGCGACTCCGCCGGCCGCCGCCCTGACGGCGCCGGAGCCTGCGGCGGCTACTCGACGGTGACGGTCTTCGCCAGATTGCGGGGCTGGTCGACGTTCAGCCCGCGCAGGCGCGCGATGCGGTAGGCGAGGAGCTGGAGCGGCAGGACGGCGAGCACCGCCTGGAGGAACGCGGGCGCCTCCGGCACGTAGATGACGTCGTCGGCGTGGTGCTGGATGTCCTCGTTGCCGTCGGTCGCGATCGCGATCACGTGCGCGCCGCGCGCCCGGACCTCCTGGATGTTGGAGACGATCTTGTCGTAGACGTGGATGCGCGTCGCGACGACGACGACCGGCGTGTCCTCGTCGAGGAGCGCGATCGGCCCGTGCTTCATCTCGCCGGCCGAGTACGCCTCCGTCGGGATGTAGCTGATCTCCTTCAGCTTCAGCGCTCCCTCGAGTGCGACGGGGAGGCCGATGTTGCGACCGAGGTAGAGGAAGAACGGCTTGTCGTAGTAGCGCTGCGCGATCTCGTCGATCGGGTGGTCGCCGTCGAGGAACGCCGCCATCTTCGCCGGCAGCTCGTACATCTGGTCGACGATGAACTCGAGCTCGTCCGCCGGGAGAGTGCCGCGCAGCTGCGCGAGCTTGAGCGCGACGAGGAAGAGGAGCGAGACCTGCGCCGTGAACGTCTTCGACGCCGCGACCGCCATCTCGATCCCGCAGCGCGTGTACAGGACGGAGTCGACCTCGCGCGTGATCTGCGAGCCCATCATGTTCGTGATCGCGAGCGTGCGCGCGCCGCGGCGGCGGGCCAGCTTGACCGCAGCGATCGTGTCGCGCGTCTCGCCCGACTGCGAGATGCCGATGACGAGCGTCGCGGGGTCGAGCACGGGGTTCCGGTAGATCCACTCGCTCGCGATGTCGTGCTCCACCGGAACACGCGCCCACTCCTCGATCGCGTAGCGGGCGACGACCCCCGCGTGGTACGCGGTGCCGGAGGCGAGGATGACGATTCGGCGCAGGTCGCGCAGCTCGTCCTCGCTGAGCCCGATCCCGTCGAGCTCGAGCCGCCCGTGCCGCGCCCGGTCGCCGATCGTCTCGCGCACGGAGTCGGGCTGCTCGTAGATCTCCTTGAGCATGAACGTCTCGTAGCCGCCCTTCTCGGCCGTCTCGTCGTCCCAGTCCAGCTCGACCGGCGTGTGCTCGACGGCGCGTCCGTCCGCGCGGACGAACGTCGCCCCCTCCGGCGTCACGGCGACGATGTCGCCGTCGTCCGGGAACTGGACGAGGCGCGTCTCCCGCAGGAAGGCCGCGGCGTTCGACGCGAGGAACATCTCGCTCTCGCCGATGCCGATCACGAGCGGAGTCTCGTGGCGCGCGCCGACCAGCAGGTCGGGGTGGTCGTGGTGGATGGCGACGAACGTGAAGTGCCCTTCGAGCTCCGTGTACGCCGCGCGCACCGCGTCGACGAGATCGCCGCCGTAATGCCGCTCGATCAGGTGCGCGACGACCTCCGCGTCCGTCTCGGAGTCGAACTCGTGGCCGTCCTCGGCCAGCGCCCGCCTGAGCTCGCGGAAGTTCTCGACGATCCCGTTGAGCACGATCGCGAGGCGGCCGTCGTCGCAGCCCGTCAACGGATGCGCGTTCCGCTCCGTGACGGCGCCGTGCGTCGCCCAGCGGGTGTGTCCGAGGCCGTGCGTCGAGTCCGACCCGTTCGAGCCGGCCGCTTCCTTCAGGCGCGCGAGGTTCCCGACGGCCCGCACGTAGTCGAGCGCGTCGTCCTCGCGGAGCACGATGCCGGCAGAGTCGTAGCCGCGGTACTCGAGCCGTTCGAGACCCTGCAGGAGCAGCGGCTTACAGGCGCGCGACCCGACGTATCCGATGATTCCGCACACTTGCTCGCTCCTAGTCGCGGTCGAAGACGGCTCCGAAAAAGCACAAAGCCCGGCTGATCGTCCCCGGCCCCTCGTCGGGCGGGTCAGCCGAGCTCTCGTCGAACGAGAGCGGCGATCCTAGCACAGAGGTTTCGTGCCTTTTCAACCGTTTCGGCTTCGGCGAGCACCCGTACGACCGGCTCCGTTCCCGACGGCCGGACGAGCACGCGCCCCTCGCCGTCGAGCTGGGCGTTCGTGCGCTCGACCTCCTCCAGGACGGCGGGCGGCAAGGCCTTCGTCGAGACGTGGACGTTCTCCTTCGCCTGCGGGTACGGCTCCAGGATCGCGGCTGCGCCGGACGCTCTTCGGCCGCGGAGCGCGGCGCAGAGCAGGAGCGCGGCGACGAGGCCGTCGCCGGTGACGTGGCCGTCGAGGTAGACGACGTGGCCGGACTGCTCGCCGCCGAGGACGCCCCCCTCCCGCCGCAGGGCCTCGAGCACGTAGCGGTCGCCGACGTCGGTCGTGACGACGCGGATGCCGTGCTCGCGCATCAGCGCGTGGAACGCGAGGTTCGTCATCGTCGTCACCGCCACGAGGTCGACGCGCAGGTGGAGCGCAAGCAGCGCGATCAGCGCGTCCCCGTCGATCGGCTCGCCGCGCTCGTCGACCCCGACAATGCGATCGCCGTCGCCGTCGAAGGCGACGCCGAGGTCGAAGCCACCATCCGCGACTTTCTTGCAAAGAGCCACTACGTCCGTCGCGCCGCAGCCGACGTTGATGTTCGAGCCGTCGGGCGCGTCGCCGATTGCGACGACCTCGGCGCCGAGGCGCTCGAACGCACGCGGGGCGAGACCCGAGTACGCGCCGTTCGCGCAGTCGACCGCGAGGCGGAGCCCGCTCAGGTCGGAGCCGAAGCGCTCGACGACGCGGTCGAGGTAGCGCTCGCCCAGGCCGCCCTCGCTCAGGACGACGCCTCCGCCGGTTGCGGCGATGTCGAGGAGCGCCTCGATCTCCTCCTCCTGCTCGTCCGTCAGCTTGTCGCCGCGGGCGAAGAACTTGACGCCGTTGTACTCGGGCGGGTTGTGCGACGCGGTGACGGCGGCTGCGTCCTCGCCTGCGAGGAGCGCGGCCGCCGGAGTCGGCAGCACGCCCCCGAAGACGGCCGTCCCCCCACCGCCGGCGACCCCGCGCGCGAGCGCCTGCTCGAGCTCGGGCCCCGACGCGCGCGTGTCGCGACCGATCAGCACCTCGCCGCCGCCGCTCCACGTCGCGTACGCCCGCCCGAGCCGCTCGACGAGATCCGGCGTGAGGTCGCGGCCGAAGACGCCGCGGACGCCGTCGGTGCCGAAGTAGCGGCGCGCCATCGCGTGGCGGCGAGCCTACACGCCGCACTCGGGGGCGAGGGCGCGCGTTGGAGCGTTAGTGCGGGGGCACTTCGTACGCGCGCAGCCGGTCGACCCACGCGTTTGCGACACGTGAGAGGTGTACGCACGGCACGGCGTCGTGAAGAGCGCTACCGCTTCGAGAACTGCGGCGCCTTGCGCGCCTTGTGCAGGCCGGCCTTCTTGCGCTCGACGATGCGGGCGTCCCGCGTGAGGAAGCCCTCGCGCTTGAGCGGGACGCGAAGCTCCGGGTCGGCCTCGACGAGTGCCCGCGCGATTCCGTGCCGCACCGCGCCTGCCTGTCCGCTCGGGCCGCCGCCGTGGACGCGGACGCGGATGTCGTACGTCCCTTCCGCGCCGGCCGTCTTCAGCGGCGCGAGGGCGATCGCGCGGTGCGTCGCGCGCGGGAAGTACTCGTCGATCGTCCGCCCGTTGAACCAGGTCGCGCCGTCGCCCGGGCGCAGGATCACGCGCGCGACCGAGGTCTTCCGCTTCCCGGTTCCGAGGTACTGCGCCGGCGTCGACACCTAGCGCCCCTCCAGCGGTAGCGGCTGCGGCGCCTGCGCCTCGTGCGGATGGTCAGGACCGGCGTAGATCTTCAGCTTCGTCAGTTGCGCCCGCGAGAGACGGTTCCGGGGCAGCATCCCCTTGACGGCCTTGCGCAGGACCTCGGTCGGCTGCCGGTCGAGCTGCTCGCGCAGCGTCCGGCTGCGCAGCCCGCCGGGATAGCCCGAGTGCCGGTGGTACATCTTGTCCTGCATCTTCTTTCCGGTGACGGCGATCCGCTCCGCGTTCACGACGACCACGAAGTCGCCGGTGTCGACGTGAGGCGTGTACTCGGCCTTCGTCTTCCCGCGCAGCGTGTCGGCGATCTGCGTCGCGAGCCGGCCGAGCGTCTGCCCGTCGGCGTCGACGACGTACCAGCGGCGATCGACCTCGCCCGGCTTTGCGTTCCAAGTCTTCATGTCAGACAGAGAAGCGGCGCACCCACCGTGCGCCGAGCGGCGATTGTAGCAAGGTTCGGGCGCTCATCCAGACCGCCGGGACGAGCGCGAGCGCGGCGATCGCGAGCGCGAGCGCGGCCACTCCGAGGCCGGTGTAGACGACACCGCCGACGAGCGCGAGCCCCGCCCCGGCGGCGCCCGAGAGGAGATCCGTGAGGCCGAGGAGCTTCCCGCGCTCGTTCGGCGCCGCCGAATCCGAGAGCTCCGCGGCGGCCGCGACGTACGAAACGTTCCAGCCCAGGCCGAGCCCGAAGAGCGCGAGGGACGTCCACGGGACGCTCTCGATCCACGCGAGGCCGCCGGTCGAGAGCGCTGCGATCGCGAGCCCGCCGACGAGCGCGGGCCGCCGGCCGAGGCGGTCGATCAGCCCGCCGATCACGAGCACGAGTGCGTACATGCCGACGATGTGCGCGCTGATGACGGTGAAGACGTCGCGCTGGTGGTGGCCGTGCCCGACCACGACGTAGCCCGTCAGGTTCATCACGGAGACCATCACGGCGAAGCTCGTGACGGCGGCCACGACGGCTGCGAGCACGCCGCGGCGTGCGACGATCCCGCGCAACTCGACCGCGGGCGCCTCGTCGATCCCGTCGCCCCACCACTCCTGCGCGAGCCGCTTTGGGTCGGGGCGGACGAGCAGGACGAGCGCGAGCGCCACCACCATCAGCCCGGCGGCCGCGAGGTACGGGAGCGCGAGCGCGTCGAGCGAGAGCTCCTTGCCCGCGAGGAGCGGGCGGAAGACGAGCGGCCCGAGCGCCGCGCCGAAGAGCGCTCCGAAGAGGACGTACGAGATGCCGCGCGCGCGGCGCTCCGGCGGGTACAGGTCGGCCGCAGCCGCCCGCGCAAGGAGGACGGTGCCGCTCGAGACGCCGACGAGCGCGAAGCCGGCGCCGACGAGCAGCGCGCTGTCCCACCGGCACCCGGCCGCCGCGAGCGTGCAGCCGGCGATCCCCGCGCAGCACCCGGCAGCGAGCACGGGCACGCGCCCCCACCGATCCATCGCGCGCCCCGCGGGTAATGCCGCGGCCGCGGCGGCGGCGAGGAAGATCGCGGGCGCGAGCCCGAGGATCGACTCGATGCCGGTGACGAGCACGAGCGTGATCGTCGACACCGCTACGACGAGCTGGACCATCCCCGAGAGGCACGCGAGCGCCCCCGCCAGGAGGACGGTGTTGCGCCGGACGACGCTGCCGGTGCGAGCGGTCACGCCAGCGATTGAACCAGCGCCGCGCGGAACGCCGCCGCGCCGCCGTGCGACGGGTGCCGCACGTACGCGCACCCGAGCGAGCGCTCCGCGACGCGCCCGATCCCGATCACGCGCCGCCCGCGCGCGAGCTCGTCGAGGAACGGCCGCGCGGCCGCTATCTCCAGCGGCGTCGGCGGGCGGTTCGTCGCCGCGTCACCGACCACGTGCGGGTGCGTCGGGACGACGTTCCACAGCAGGACGTCTCCCGCGACCTCTAGCTCCGCCAGCGCCGCCTGGACGATCGTGGCGGTCGCCTCGGCCGGACCCGCTCCGGAGATCTGCCGCTCGGAGGTGAACGGGATCCCGCTCACGCGTGCGCCGCGGTAGCCGGGCGCCTCCCCGACGAGCAGGAAAAGCGCCTCCGCGCGCGATTCGAGGTACGCGCGCAGGCGCTCGCGCAGGAGCGGCGCACGCTCGCCGTCGCGATAGAAGTTGAACGTGTCGCCGATCCGGGCATCTGCGAGCCTCTCGATGAGCGACGACATCCGGATCCGCACTCTGACGGACGGCGGCCAGACCGCGCTCGAGGTCGCGGCGTGGATCGCCGAGTTCGTCGACGAGGCACGGCGGACGCTCGATCTCGCGCACTACGACTTCCACCTCGGCGCCGACGCCGCCGCTGTCGTCGGCGGCGCGATCCGCGCCGCGGCCGCGCGCGGCGTCGCCGTGCGCTTCGTCTACAACGTCGACCACCGGAACCCGATCCCGGTTCCCCC
>JAUJMY010000010.1:7214-95534 GCA_030446625.1 Gaiellaceae bacterium | reverse complement strand
CCTGACACGGACCCACGAGATCGAGAAGTCCGCCTACTCGGTCGTCGCTAAGCAGGTCAGCGCCTGGTACGGCGGCGACAAGCCGGCGATCAAGGACGTCTCGATGACGTTCGAGGCGAACCGCGTGACCGCGCTGATCGGCCCCTCCGGCTGCGGCAAATCGACCTTCCTGCGCTGCCTCAACCGGATGCACGAGGAGACCTCGGGCCGGGCGCGCGTCGAGGGCGAGATCCTGCTCGCAGACCAGAACATCTACGGGAAGGGGGTCGACCCGGTACGGGTCCGGCGCTTCATCGGGATGATCTTCCAGAAGCCGAACCCCTTCCCGATGATGTCGATCTATGACAACGTGGTCGCCGGCCTGAAGCTGAACGGCATGCGTCGGCGCGCGGACCTCGACGAGATCGTCGAGCGCAGCCTGCGCGGCGCGGCGCTGTGGAACGAGGTGAAGGACAAGCTCAAGGCGTCGGGCGCCTCGCTCTCCGGCGGGCAGCAGCAGCGCCTCTGCATCGCGCGCACGATCGCGGTCGAGCCGGAGGTGATCCTGATGGACGAGCCGGCATCGGCGCTCGACCCGATCTCGACGACGCGGATCGAGGACCTGATGGCGGAGCTGAAGCGCGACTACACGATCGTGATCGTCACGCACAACATGCAGCAGGCCGCGCGCGTCGCCGACCGGACCGCGTTCTTCAGCGTCGACGTCTCGCCCGACGGGCGCCGCACGGGGGTCCTCGTCGAGTACGACGAGACGCAGAAGATCTTCACGACTCCCGCGGACCCGCGGACGGAGGGCTACGTGACGGGACGGTTCGGCTGATGCGGGTGAGCTTCCAGGAGGAGCTCGACCAGCTCGAGGCGGCGCTGCAGGAGGAGGGCGCGCTCGTGCTTCGCGCCGTCCGCGGCGCCGTCGACGCCCTAGTCCGCGGTGACCGGGCGCTTGCCGACGAGCTGATCGCGTTCGACGACGAGGTCGACGAGCGGCACGTCGCGGTCGAGGAGGGCGTGCAGTCGCTGCTGGCTCGGCAGACGCCGGTGGCGAGCGACCTCCGCCTCGTGCTCGCCGTGTTGCACGTGAACCTCCACCTCGAGCGGATGGCCGACTACTGCGTCACGATCGCGAAGCTCGTGAAGCTCGCGCCCGCCGTCGAGCCCGCGGCCGTGTTCGTCGCAGCGTTCGAGGAGATGGGGGCGCGCGCCGAGGAGATGATCCGCGTCGCGCTCGACTCGTTCGCCGCCCGCGACCAGGCCCAAGCCGAGTCGCTGGTCGAGCTGGACGAGCTGATCGACCGCGCGAACCGCCGCTTCGTCCAGCACGTGCTCGCGTTCGGCGGCGACCCCGCGCTCCACGAGTGGGGCCTGCGCATGCTGCTCGTGTCACGCTGCCTGGAGCGGATCGGCGATCACGCCGTCGACATCGGCGAGCGCACCGCGTACCTCGCGACCGGCGAGTTCCGCGAGTTCACGGACGCGTCGCACCAGGTCTAGGGCGGCGGCCCTACGGGCGCAAGGGTCGCGCGCGTCTGCTGTCGCCGCGCAACGAAGGCCATCGTCGCGATCGCGACCATGAGCGCGAAGACGACGGCGCTGCCGGCCGGGACTCGCGTGAGGAGTTCGGCAGCCGCTCCGATCGCGGCCGCTGCCGGAATCGTGAGGATCCACGCGACGAGGATGTTGCCGGCGACGCCCCAGCGCACCGCCGATACGCGACGCGATGCACCTGCGCCGAGGACCGAGCCGCTGATCGTGTGGGTCGTCGAGACCGGCAACCCGGACTGCGCCGTGAACCAAAGGATGGACGCGCACGCGGTCTCGGCTGCGAATCCCTGCGGCGGCTCGAGCTTCGCCACGCGCTGCCCGAGCGTGCGGATGATTCGCCATCCTCCGGCGTAGGTTCCGGCGCCCATCGCAATCGCCGCCGAGACGATGACCCAGAGCGGAGGTCGCTCGAAGTCAGGCGGCAGATGACCGGACGCGACGAGGGCGAGCGCGATGATGCCCATCGTCTTCTGTGCATCATTCGTACCGTGCGTAAAGGCGACGAACCCGGCCGAGACGAGCTGGAGCCGTCGGAACACCCGATTCACCGGAGTCGGCGCACGGCGTCGAATGATCCAGAAGATCAGCAGCATCAGCAGCGCCGCGCCGACGAAGCCGAAGATCGGGGCAGCGAGTGACGGAATCAGCACCTTCTGGACGATGCCGTCGCTCTTCAGCACGTCGAGACCTGCCGCTGCGACCGCTGCGCCGGCTACGCCCCCGATGAGTGCGTGGCTCGAGCTCGTCGGCAGCCCGTAGTACCAGGTGATCAGGTCCCACGTGATCGCGCCGACCAGGCCGGCGAGCACCACGTCGAGCGTCACGACCTGCGCTTCGACGATGCCCTTCGCAACGGTGGCCGCGACCTCGATCGACACGAACGCACCGAGGAAGTTGAGGATCGCCGCGCCGGCGACGGCCACGCGGGGAGACACGGCACGCGTCGACACGCTCGTCGCGATCGCGTTCGCCGTGTCGTGAAAGCCGTTCGTGAAGTCGAAGAACAGCGCGACCGCGACGACCGCGAGGAGCGTCAGCTCCAAGATCAGGCGTTCTTGACGACGACGTTGCCGAGGACGTTGGCCGCCGTCTCGCACGAGTCGAGCGCCGCCTCGAGCGCCTCGTAGATGTCCTTCCAGCGGATGACGACGAGCGGGTCGATCCGCGAGTCGCGGAAGAGGTCGGCGATGGCGGCACGGACGACGCGGTCGCCGTCGTCTTCCATCCTCTTCACCTCGACGAGAGCGGCCTGGACGCCCTTGAATCCCTTGAGGTTCCGCAAGGCCGACTCGAGGTGCTCGACGGCGAAGACGAGGATCCGGCACTGCTCGACTGCTTGGCGCGCAGGCTGCTCGACGCCGTACAGCTCGAGGAGGTCGCATGCTTCGTCGATGTGGTCGACGACGTCGTCGAGTGCGGTCGCGAGGTCGTAGATGTCCTCGCGGTCGAAGGGCGTCACGTACTGCGTGTTCAGGAGCTGGATCAGGTCGTGCGTGATCGAGTCGCCGGCGGTCTCGATCGCCTTGATGTCCGCCTGAGAGACCGACGAGCTCGGGAACTCGCGGAAGCGGACCTCGGCTTTCCGGGCGGCCTCCAGCGCGTTCGCGCCGGCCCGGGCGAAGAGGTCGTAGAACTCGGACGTGCGGGGTACCAGCGCCAGGCGCACGAGGGCGGATGCTAACGACCCGCTCCGGCGGCAGCGCGAAGAGCGTCGGGGCCGCGAGCATCGACGCCCGCGGCCCCCGACACGGGCCCTACCGCGAGCTGGAGCGGAGCGCAGTGCGGTACTGGTTCCGCGCCTTCTTCAGCTGCCGGTCGGTCAGCGAGATCAGGCCCGCCCTGCGCGCGATCGCGCGCTCGTTGTTGAAGACGTAGCCGAGGAACGCGCGCACCTCCGCGCGGCGGAACGCCGAGCGGTTCGCGTAGATGAACACTGGCCTCGAGAGCGGCCTGTACCTCACGGTCTGCACCGTCCGCACGCTCGGCGCGACGCATCCGGAGCCGCCGTTCACCGCGACGAGCTTGAGGCGGTTCCGGTTCTCCTCGTAGTAGGAGTAGCCGAAGTAGCCGAGCCCGCCGCGCTCGCCCGCGACGCCCTGCACGACGACGTTGTCGTTCTCCGTGGCGAGGTAGTCGGAGCGGCTGCGCTTCGACCTGCCGTTGATCTTCTCCGTGAAGAAGTCGAACGTGCCCGAGTCGGTTCCGGGGCCGAAGAGCTTCAGCGGCACGTCCGGGAACTGCGGGCGGACGTCCTTCCAGTTGTCGACCTTCGAGCCCGCGTCCCAGATCCGCCTCAGCTCGTCGGTCGTCAGGCAGCTGACCCACGTGTTGTTGCGGTTGACGACGATCGAGATGCCGTCGTTCGCGACCGTGAAGGCGAGGTAGCGGACCGAGTTTTGCGTGCACAGCGGCACCTCCCGGTCCTGCCTGATCGGCCGCGACGCGTTCGCGAGGTCGATCTCGCCCCGGCAGAAGCGCTCGAAGCCGCCGCCCGTGCCCGAGATGCCGACCGTCACCTGCACGCCGCGGTTCTTGCGCTGGAAGCCCTCGGCCGCGGCCGTCGTGTACGGCGCGACGGTGCTCGAACCGTCTGCCGAGACCCGCCCGCGCAGCGCGTCGACGCCTGCGGCCGCGGCCGCGACGCAGACCGCCGACACCGCCGCCGTTGCTCCGAGCGCCGCGACCCTGAATCTGTGCTTCATCCTCGCTCCTTTCCCCTTGGTGACGCCTCTCGTCCGACGGTACGAGCGGGCGGCGCGCACGTGGGCAAGAGTCCCGTGACGCGGCGGAAACGATCTGGTGAAGCGGGCTACGATCGCCGCATGGACTTCGCCCTGAGCGCCGACCAGCGCGAGATCCAGGCACTCGCGCGCGAGTTCGCGGAGGCGGAGATCGAGCCGCACGCGGCTGCCTGGGATCGGGAGCACCGCTTCCCGCGCGAGCTCTACGCGAAGCTGGCCGACCTCGGGCTGATGGGCGTCTGCGTGCCGGAGGAATACGGCGGCGCCGGCGCGGACTTCCTCTCCTACATCCTCGTGCTCGAGGAGCTCTCACGCGCGGACGCGGGCGTCGGCGTCACGGTCGCGGTGCACACGAGCGCGGCGACGCTGCCCATCCTCACGTTCGGCACCGAGGAGCAGAAGGCGCGCTTCGTGCCCCCGCTCGCGCGCGGCGAGCACCTCGGCGCGTTCGCGCTCACGGAGCCGGAGGCCGGTTCGGACGCCGGGGCGCTGCGGACGCGGGCCGCGCGCGACGGCGACGGGTGGACAATCTCCGGCGCGAAGCAGTGGATCACGAACGGCACGTACGCGGGGACGTTCCTGCTCTTCGCGCGTACCGATCCCGATACGCCGGGCGCGCGCGGCGTATCGGCGTTCTTGCTCGACGGCGAGCACGTGCGGGTGACGCGCGACGAGGAGAAGCTCGGCCTGAACTCCTCGATCACGAACGACATCGTCGTCGAGGGTGCGCGCGTGGGGCGCGACCGGCTGCTCCACGAGGAGGGGCGCGGGTTCCGCGTCGCGATGGCCACGCTCGACGGCGGGCGGATCGGGATCGCCGCGCAGGCGCTCGGTATCGCGCAGGCGGCCTACGACGTGGCGCGCAGCTACGCGAAGGAGCGGCACACGTTCGGCAAGCCGATCGCCGAGCACCAGGCGATCCAGTACAAGCTCGCGGACATGTCGACCGAGATCGACGCCGCTCGCCTGCTCGTCTACCGCGCGGCGTGGCTGAAGCAGGAGGGGCAGCCGCACACGGAGGAGGGCGCGAAGGCGAAGCTCTTCGCCTCGGAGATGGCGCGGCGGCAGACCGCGGAGGCGATCCAGATCCTCGGCGGGTACGGCTACACCAAGGAGTTCCCGGTCGAGCGCTACTACCGCGACGCCAAGGTCACGGAGATCTACGAGGGCACGAGCGAGATCCAGCGGCTCGTGATCGCGCGCTCGGTGCTCGGGCTGCGCCAGGCCGAGCGGACGCTCGCCCAGGGCTGACACGCGGCGCGTTCCAGACGACGACGCCGTCGTCGTCGCGCGCCTCCGCGTTGCCGCGAGCCTCCAGCGCCTCCAGCGTGGCCGTCGCCTCGCGGCGGCGGATCCGCATGGCCGCCGCGAAGTCGGCGGCCGAGACGTCGCGCGCGCCGACGAGGACCGCGCCGGCGAGCGCCCGCAGCGCCTCCTCCCGCCGCGGGATCCGCCGGAGCCTCGCGCGCCAGCGGCGCGCGAACAGGTCGTGGAGCACCGCGCCCCAGCCGCTTTCGCCGGCGTCGAGGCCGGCGTTCGTGAACACGAGGGCGCGCTGCAGCGAGTTGACGGCGCGATCGCCGAGCCGCTTGTCCGCGCCGACGAGGAGTCGGAGCTCCCGCCGCGTCGCGGGGCGGCCGAGCTCCAGCGCCGCCTCCGCGAGCTCGCGCGCGAGCCCGTCCAGGTCGGCGTCGCGGAAGTCGTCCGGCGCTCCGCGCCTCTCCGTCAGGGCATAGACCGCCGACACGAGGGCGGGCGAGACAGCGGACGACGTGCGCGCGACGTGCAGCCCGACGCACGCGCGCTTCCGCGCCGGCAGCTCGTCCTTCCACGCCCAGACCCGCTCCATCTCCGGCGTGAACGACCGAAACTTCCCCTCGTCGTCGCGGATCGCCCACTCGAGCTCGACCTTCCCGGCAACGGCCTCCCACAGCGAGGGCAGGACGTAGTCGGCGTTCGGGTAGATCAGCGCGACGCCGACGCGCTCCACCCACGCCGCGGCGTCCTCGAGCGTGCGCAGCCTCAAGGTCGCCACTCGTAGCGCGCGTCCGGAACGAAGCCGCGCGCGCGCCGCTCCTTCGCCTTCGCGAGCAGCGCGCTCCCCGCGCCGCGGCCCTGGGCGTCGGGATGCACGTACAGGTGCTTGACCTTCTGATCGGAGAGCGAGACGAAGCCGACGATGCGGCGATCCTCCTCGGCGACCCACACCTCGGTGTCGTGAACCAGCCCGCGCACGAAGCTGCGGTGCTCGTCGTCGGTGTGCAGCTTCGGCAGGTACGTGAGCCCCGCGAACGACGGGATGAACACCTCTGCGACCGCGGCCGCGTCCTCCGGACGCGCAAGGCGTAGCTGCATCGCGGCCTAAGCTACAAGCCATGCGGAAGCGGGACGAACCCGTCCGCCTGACGCGGATCTACACGCGCGGCGGCGACGCGGGGGAGACGAGCCTCGGCGACGGCTCGCGCGCGTCGAAGCTGGACTGCCGCATCGCTGCCTTCGGCACGGTCGACGAGCTGAACGCGCAGCTCGGCGTCGTCCTGGCCGGCGGCGTGCCGGAGGGGATGCGGACGCTGCTCGAGCGGATCCAGAACGAGCTCTTCGACGTCGGCGCCGACCTCTCCGTCCCCTACGGCGTCGGCGACGGGCGGTTGCGCGTCGCGCAGGAGCAGGTGGACGCGCTCGAGGCCGACTGCGACCGCTTCAACGCGGAACTGCCGGAGCTGCGCAGCTTCGTCCTGCCGGGAGGAACCGAGCCGGCCGCGCGGTTGCACGTCGCGCGCACCGTCTGCCGCCGCGCGGAGCGCGACGCGCTCCTCGCGGCCCGGGACGTCGCGATCAACGCGCTCGTGCTCGTCTACCTGAATCGGCTCTCCGATCTGCTGTTCATCCTCGCGCGCGCCGCGAACTCCGGCCGCGACGAGCCGCTCTGGAGCCCCGGCGGCGAGCGCTAGCGCGTGCTGGAGCTCGCGCTAGCGCTGGCCGGCTCGTTCGTCGCCGGGTATCTCGGCGCAGCGATCGGGCTCGTGCTCGGCACGCTGCGCTTGCCGCTCCTGCTCGTCCTGGCCGGTAACCCCGCCGCCGGCGCGGGGACGAACATCGCGATCAGCGCCGCCGCGGCCGCGTCGGGCGGGCTCCGGCACGCGCGCGAGGGGCGCGTCGACTGGCGCGTCGTCGCCTGGATGGCGCCTCCGTCGGTCGCCGGCGCGGTCGCGGGCGGGCTCTACGCCCACGCCGTCCCCGACCGGCTCCTCTTCGCAGTCATCGCTCTCGTCCTCGCCTGGCAGGGGGTCGACCTGCTGGTTCGGCCGTTCACGGAACGGCCCCTCGACCGCCCCCGCGTCGTGCCCGCTGCGGGCCTCGGGTTTGCGATCGGCGTCGTCGGCGGAGCCGCGGGCGTCATCCTCGGCACGCTGCGCATGCCCGCGCTGCTCCGCGCGGTCGGGTTGACGGCGCATCGGGCCGTCGGCACGAACCTCGTCGTCGGCTTCCTGCTCGGGCTCGCCGGGTTCGCGGCTCACGCCGCGCTCCTCGAGGTCGAGTGAAACCTGCTCGCGGCGGGCTCGCCGGCGCGCTGCCGGGGGCGTGGCTCGGCGCGCGCATCACCGGACGCGTGTCGGAGGAGGGCCTGCGGCGCGCGATCGGCGTCGCGATCCTCGTCATCGCCGCCGCTTTCGCCGTCGAGGCGACGTGGCGCACGTAACGGGCGCCGCGCCGCCGCGCGGGTCGCCGGTCAGTCCGCCGCGCCGAGCGCCGGGCGCGGGTTCCGCTCGAACTTGTCCCAGTCGCGCCGGCCGCGGAAGAAGTCCCACGCACCGCGCGCACGCGCCCACATCAGGATCGGCCGGTAGAGGAAGAGCTCGAGTGGTCCGGCGAGGATGAGGCGGACGAGGCTGCCGAGCCGGTAGCTCCGCGTCGTCGCGTCCTCCAGCAGGACCGCGAAGCTCGTCAGCACCGCGGTCGCAAGTGCCATCGCGCCGAGCACGAGACCGAAGGCGAGCCACTCGATCACGCCGAGCCAAAGGGCGAGGACGAGGGTGATGACGGAGAGGAGCTCGAAGAGCGGCGCGAGCAGCTCGCTGACCACGTAGAAGGGCATGCCGATGAGGCCGACCGTCCGATAACGCGGGTTGAAGAGCATCCGGCGGTAGTGCCAGACCGTCTCCATGATCACCCGCTGCCAGCGTGCCCGCTGCTTCACGAGCGCGGCGACCCGGCTCGGCCCCTCCGTCGTCGCGACCGTATCGGGGAGCGAGAGGATGGCGTACGGCCGCCCCTCGCGCAGGTACTTCTCGTGGACGCGAAACGTCAGCTCGATGTCCTCGCACGTGAACCGCGTCGAGAACCCGCCGACCTCCTCGAGCACGTCGCGGCGCCAGAGGTGGAACGCGCCGACGGTGCAGAGCATGAAGCCGAGCCGGCTCCACGCGAGCCGGTTGTTGAAGAACGAGCGCAGGTAGTCGATGTGCTGGTAGTTGCTGAGCAGGCTCCGGTCGACCCGCCGCGCGCCGGGTCGCAGCTCGTTGGCTTCCTCCGGGCAATAGCTGATCGCGACGTGGCTCGTGACGCCGACCACCCGGCCCGGATCGCGGATCGCGAGGCGCATGCCCTTGAGCAGTGCGTCGCGGCGGTAGACCGTGTCTCCGTCGACGCCGGCGACGTAGCGGTAACGCGCGAAGTTCGTGCCGCAGTTGAGCGCGTCCGCCTTGCCACCGTTCACCTTCCTGACGACGAGCAGCCTGGGATCCCGCTCGCTGCGGTGCACCGAGCGGACCTCGCGCGCGTCGATCACGCGGCGGTAGAAGATCTCGAGCGGGCGCAGGTCGTATTCGCGCCGCAACACCTCGAACGTCCCGTCCGTCGAGCCGTCGTCCACCACGACGAGCTCGAATTCCGGATAGCTCTGAGCGAGCAACGAACGGACCGAAGCGAGCACGATCGGCTCCTCGTTGTAGAGCGCGGAGACGACCGTGACGGGGATCGTGAAGCGCGAGCGCTCGAGGGTCTCGAAGTCCTCGGCGCGGCGCTCGCGGTTCCGGATCGTCCCGTCGACGGCTGCGAAGACGAGCTGCACGGCGTAGAGGCCGTAGAGGACGACGAGGTAGACGAAGCAGGCGACGACGCCCCAACGGACCGCGGTGCGCGCGGTCGCGCCGGCGTGAGCGTGCAGTGCGCGGTTCCACGCCAGGACGTCGGGTTCGAGGAGCAGCACGAGCGCCGAGAGCACGGCGAGAGCGGCGAAGGCGAAGACCCGTGCGGAAGGGCTGGCCCTCCGCGGCCTGACGGGCGAGGCCGGCGGATCCTCGATCATGCGCGCGCGCCGCCGGCGACGATTGCACGCAGCGCCGGCGCCGCACTCGCGCCGGTGCGGGCGAGCGTCGCCTCTGCGAAGCGGCGGCCACCCGCGTTGAGGACTCGTTCGAGCACCCGGACCACCGACGCGTCGCCGGGCGCGGCGGCTGCGCGCTGGACCAGGACGTCGACGACGCCCGTGTTCTGGAGGATCTCCGCTGCGCCGTTGCGCGCGAACGCGTCTTCCGAGTCGAGGTAGCGCACGACCTCGCTC
The DNA here is from genome assembly GCA_030446625.1 of Gaiellaceae bacterium. Classification (GTDB taxonomy): domain Bacteria; phylum Actinomycetota; class Thermoleophilia; order Gaiellales; family Gaiellaceae; genus JAUJMY01. Next base: position 85,691 of record JAUJMY010000010.1, on the reverse strand, counting down.
GTCGCGACGGGGCCCATCGCCTCGAGCGTCCGCTTCGCCGCAGAGCGCACCCACCACGTGTCGTCGGGGAGCAGGCGGGCGACCTCGGCCGCGACGGCCGGAGACTCCGACCGCTGCAGCGCGCGCGCCGCGTGCACGCGCACGAAGGCGACGGGATCCGCGAGCAGGCGAACGGCAGCGTCGGCGGCGATCGCGCCTCCCACCGCCGCGAGCGCATCGAGCGCGGCTGTGCGAACGTCGGGGACCGGATCGCACACGAGCGGAGCGAGGTCGGACGCGAGGGACGGGAGCTTCGGGTAACGCGCGAGCAGCTTCGCGCCCCAGTAGCGGACGCTCGCCTCGTCGTCACGGACGAGCACGAGCACGAGGTGCGGTACGTCCAGCGCGAAGTCCTCGAGCTGAGCCGCGACCCGCGAGCGCGGGAAGAGGTCTCGGCGAAGCGCGTCGACGAGCGCGGCCGCCGCGTGTTCGCTCCGCATGCTGCCGAGGATCGCCACGGCCGCACCGACCACGACGGCGTCGCCGCACTCGAGCGCGTTCCGAAGCAGCGGCAGCGCGACGTCCGGCTTCGCCTGAGCCAAGACGCGCAGTGCGGCGACGCGGCGCCACTTCTCCCCCTCGCTCGACTGCGCGGCTGCGAGCGAGGCGATCCTTTCGCCGTGACGCTCCACCACGTGGCGCGAGAGCGCCTCGGCGAGCTTCGGCGGGGTCGCGGTGTCGGCCGCGACGTGCATGACCGTTGCCGGCGGGAGGTGCCGCACGATCCTGCGCACGTCGAGATTCGCTCCGTCTCCCGGCGCGCGCCGTGCGCGCTGCTCGACGATCCGCGCCGCGACGTGCACCGCGCGCAGGCGGACGTCGTAGATCGCGCGCGAGATGACGACGTAGACGCCGATCCCGAGCCAAGCGAGCAGGAGCGCGCCGCACGCGACGATGAGGTTGATCTCGAGCTGTGTCAACGCGGCCTCAGCTCGAGAGCGACCCGAGGCCGCCGATGTTCATCTGAATTGGTCACGTCGCCGCAGATAGCGAGATTCGCCGCACGAGCCCGCCAGACGCATCATGCGCGACGCGGCGGCCGACGTCATCCCCTTCGGGGCGTGCGCGCGAGGCGCGCGGTGCCGCCCATACAATCCCCGCCGTGGCGACGACCGAGGATCCGCGGGCGGCGGAGGCGGGCGGCGACGCAACGTCGGCGTGGCGCCGGGAGCTGTACGACGCGACGCCGGAGCGGCAAGGCGAGCTCTTCTCGACGATCTCCGGGCTCGGGAACGAGCCGCTCTACACGCCCGACGACGTCACGATCGACTACGAGCGCGACCTCGGCTACCCCGGCGTCTATCCCTTCACGCGCGGCGTCTACCCGTCGATGTATCGCGGCCGGCTCTGGACGATGCGGCAGTTCGCGGGCTTCGGCACCGCGGAGGAGACGAACGAGCGCTTCCGCTACCTGCTCGAGCACGGGCAGACGGGGCTCTCGACCGCCTTCGACATGCCGACGCTGATGGGGTACGACTCGGACCACGCCCGGTCGCTGGGGGAGGTCGGGCGCGAGGGCGTCGCGATCGACTCGCTCGACGACGTGGAGACGCTCTTCGCCGGGATCCCGCTCGGCGACGTCTCGACCTCGATGACGATCAACGCGCCCGCCGCGATGCTGCTCGCGTTCTACCTCTGCGTCGGCGAGCAGCAGGGGGTGGCGCGGGAGCGGCTGCGCGGGACGATCCAGACGGACATCCTCAAGGAGTACATCGCGCAGAAGGAGTGGATCTTCCCGCCCGAGCCGTCGCTGCGGCTCGTGGTCGACATGGTCGAGTTCTGCGCGCGGGAGATGCCGCTCTGGCATCCGATCTCGATCTCCGGCTACCACATCCGCGAGGCGGGCTCGAACGCGGTGCAGGAGCTCGCGTTCACGCTGGCGGACGGGTTCGCGTACGTGGAGGCGTGCATCGACCGCGGCCTCGACGTCGACGACTTCGCTCCGCGGCTGTCGTTCTTCTTCAACGCGCACCTCGACTTCTTCGAGGAGATCGCGAAGTACCGCGCCGCGCGGCGGATCTGGGCGCGCGAGCTGCGCGAGCGCTACGGCGCGAAGAACCCGCGCTCGTGGCTGATGCGCTTCCACACGCAGACGGCGGGCGTGTCGCTGACGGCGCAGCAACCCGAGGTCAACATCGTGCGGACGGCGCTCGAGGCGCTCGCGGCGGTCCTCGGCGGGACGCAGTCTCTGCACACGAACTCCGTTCGACGAGGCGCTCGCGCTGCCGACGGAGGACGCCGTTCGGCTCGCCCTCCGGACGCAGCAGGTGATCGCGCACGAGACCGGCGTCGTGAACACGATCGATCCGCTCGGCGGCTCGTACTACGTCGAGGAGCTGACGAACCGGCTCGAGGCCGAGGCGTACGAGTACTTCGACCGCATCGGCCAGCTCGGCGGCGTCGTGCCCGCGCTCAAGGAGAACTTCTTCCAGCGCGAGATCGCGGACGCGTCCTTCCGCTACCAGCACGAGGTGGAGCAGCGCCAGCGGATCGTCGTCGGCGTGAACCGGTACGAGCTCGACGAGGAGCCGCCGCTCGAGATCTTGCGGATCGACCCCGCGCTCGAGCAGAAGCAGATCGAGCGTGTGCAGGCGCTGCGCGCGCGCCGCGACTCGTCGTCCGTCGAGCAGGCGCTGGCGCGGCTGAAGGAGGGCGCCGCACGTGACGACGTGAACCTGATGCCCCTGATCGTCGACGCGGCGCAGGCGTACGTGACGATGGGCGAGATGTGCGACGCGCTCCGGCAGGTCTGGGGCGTCTGGACGGAGACGCCGGTCTTCTAGACCTCCAGCTCGAGCCCGTCGTGGGCGAGCTCGAGTCCGTTCTCGACGGCGAGCTCCGCAGGGCGGTGCGTGAGGACGAGCCGGCGCGCACCCGACGCGGTGAACGCCGCCACGGCCTCCTCGACGCTGAGGTGGCCGCGCGCACCGTTCGCCTCGGCGGCACCCGAGGCGAGCGTCGCCTCGCACAGGAAGAGGTCGACGTCGCGCGCGAGCTCGACGAGCGCGTCCGACGGGCCGGTGTCGCCGGAGTACGCGAGCACCCGCTCGCCGTCGTCGATCCGCAGGCCGTACGTCTGGAGGTCGTAGTGCAGGACGCGGTGCGGCGTGACCGTCATCCCCGCGGCGGCGAAAGGCCGTCCCTCGGAGTACTCACGGACCGAGAAGGCGTCGTGGAACATGTCCTCGCGGCCGAAGTGCATCCCGAGGTGGTCGATCTGCACGGTCCCGTCCGGGGGGAGCCAGAGGTCCGGAGGCGGCGCGTCGCGGCCCGGTCCGAACGACGCTCCCCACACCCATGGAACGAGGTCCGCCCAGTGATCCAGATGGAAGTGCGTGATCACGATCGCGTCGACGCGCGGCCACGGCTCGCGCTCTCTCAGCCTCGCAAGCACGCCCGCGCCGCAGTCGAGGAGGAGCGTCCCGAGGCTGTCGACGAGGTACCCGGACTGCGCGCCGCCGGGGTTCGGCCACGCCGGGGAGCTGCCGACTACGGTCAGTTTCACCTCCCTATACTCCCCGAACCGTGGCCCGGAAGATCCGAGTAGTCATCGCGAAGCCGGGTCTCGACGGTCACGACCGCGGCGCGAAGATCATCGCGAGGGCGCTGCGGGACGCAGGGATGGAGGTCATCTACACCGGGCTGCACCAGACGCCCGAGCAGATCGTCGAGACCGCGATCCAGGAGGACGCGGACGCGGTCGGAATCTCGATCCTCTCGGGCGCGCACATGACCCTCGTCCCGCGCATCCTCGATGGACTGAGGGACAACGGCGCGGACGACGTCCTCGTCGTGGTCGGCGGCACGATCCCGACCGACGACGCGACCGAGCTCAAGGCGCAGGGCGTCGCCGAGGTCTTCACGCCCGGCGCGCCGACGGGCCACATCGTCGAGTTCCTGCGCCAGAAGGTCCCCGTCTGACGTCGGCCGCGCCGGCCGCCGGCTAGCGCGGCCTGTAGCCGCTTCCGCTCGCGGGCTCGGCGCCGGTGGCCGTAGTCGTCGTCGCGAGCACGACCTTGTCGGTGCGGAGCGTGCGCGGCGAGCCGAGCGCGGCGGGGAGCGTGGCCATGGCTGCCTGCGTCCACGCGACCGCGGCCTGCCCGCGCTTCAGCGCCGCGAGCTTCGCAGCGGTGACGAGCGCGCCCAGCGGGTTGAAGACGCGCGTCTCGGGCGGCATCGTCAGCTCGATCTTGCGCCGGACGTCGGCGACGCGCAGCCCGCCCGGCCACGACTGCGCTCGTTCGACGTCGAGCGTGAGCGAGTCGGCGTACGTCGCGACGATCTTGCCGCGCAACGCGGCGGTGAAGACGTTTCCGGGGCGAACCGCGAGCAGCAGCTTGCGCGCGTTCCTGAGGTGCGTGAATGGGCTGACGGCGCCGCCGCCGCGCGGGTGCACCTCGAAGTGGAGGTGCGGCGAGCCGCCGTTCGCGTCGCCCGAGTCGCCCACGAAGCCGACCGGCTCGCCGGCGGCCACCTTCGCGCCGTTCTTCAGGTGCTTCGCGAACGCGACGCCGGCGACGCACTTGCCGGTGTTGTCGTTGCCGCTCGTCAGGTCGTTGTTCAGGTGGATGTAGAGGTACGTGGTGCCGCTCGCGCCGTACAGGTAGAGCATGCACCCGGCGCGCGAGGAGGTCGTGTGGTACTTCACCGTGCCCGCCTCCACGGCGACGGCGACGGCGCGTTTCGGCGCGAGGATGTCGTTGCCCTGGTGCCCGCTCTGGCCCCGTGCCTGCCCGAAGTCGTCGGTGTACCGCGCGGGGCCGACGACGGGGAAGATCAGGCGCGGCACCGCCGCGGCTCCCGTTCCGGTGCTGGTGGACGCAGCGGCGCCTCCGGCCGTGAGGCCGGCGATGACGAGGAGGAAGAGGATCCCTCGGGCTGTCGTCCGGTGGCGTGGCATGGAGCTCCGGTTCGCGCTCGAAGGGCCGCACCCTACCAAACGTCCCCGAGGGCTGAGGTGCCGCCGGCACGGGTTCGGCACGCCCGCGTCACGGACACGCGCGACGGCGGCCGTTAGGCTGTTCGCAGGGGGACTCGGGGGTCCCCTGGGGGCGGTTTGGGGCGCGGCCCGGCGACTGCGGCCAAGCGCGAGGGCGGCCGGTTAGAGTCCGTCGCCGATGAAGATCGCCGTCTGCGTGAAGCAGGTTCCGGAGGGATCGCGGCGTATCGACGCCGCGACGAAGCGGCTCGACCGCTCGGGCGAGGGCGCGCTCAACCCGTACGACGCGTACGCCGTCGAGGAGGCGCTGCGGCTGCGCGACGCGAGCGGCGAGGGCGAGGTCGTGGTCGTCTCGGTCGGGCCGGCGTCCGCCGCCGACGCGATCCGGAAGACGCTCGCGATGGGCGCCGATCGCGCGGTCCTCGTGTCCGACGACGCTGCGGCGGGCTCCGACCTCGTCGCGACGAGCTACGTGCTCGCGAACGCGCTCGAGCGCGAGAGCAGCGATCTCGTCGTCTTCGGGTACCAGGCGGCCGACTCGGACGGGGCGGTCCTCTGGGCCGCGGTCGCAGACCGGCTGCGCCGCCCCGTCGTCTCGCAGGTCGCGGAGCTCCGGCTCGAGAGCGGGCGCGTGCGCGGGAAGCGCCAGACGGAGTTCGGCTACGACGTGATCGAGGCGCCGCTCCCCGCCGTCGTCGCCGTAACCGACGCGATCAACGAGCCCCGGTACCCGTCCCTCAAGGGGATCATGGGCGCGAAGCGGAAGCCGCAGGAGACGCTCACGCTCGCCGAGCTGGGGATCGAGGCCGAGCGCGCCGGTGAGGCCGGCTCGCGGACCGTCGTCCTCGCCCTGAACGAGCCGCCGTCGCGAGGCGAGGCGCGGCGGATCGAGGACGACGGCGACGCAGCCGCGCGGATCGTCGAGTTCCTGCTCGAGAAGCGCCTGCTGTGAAGATCCTCGTCTTCCTCGAGCACCACGGGAACGAGCTCCAGAAGGGCTCGCTCGGTGTGCTCTCGAAGGCCGCGAGCCTCGGCGACGTCGACCTCGCGGGTGTCGTGCTCGGCAGCGGCGTCCGCGAGATCGCGTCGCCGGCGGGCAAGTTCGGCGCGACGCGCGTGTACGTCTGCGACGACGCGGCGCTCGAGGCGCCGCTGCCCCAGCCGCGCGTCGACGTGCTCGCGCGCGTCGTCCGCGACGAGGGGTTCGACGCCGTGCTCTTCGCGCAGTCCGTGCTGGCCGCGGACATCGCGTCGGCGCTCGCCGCGCGCCTCGACGCCGGCCTCAACTGGGACCTCGTCGATCTCGGGGTGCAGGACGGAGCGCTTGTCGCGAAGCGGCCGGCGCTCGCCGACACCGTCTACGTCGACGTCGGGTGGACGGGCGAGCCGCGCCTCGCGCTGTTCCGCTCCGGCGCCTTCGATCCCGCGGCCACCGGCGGAGAGGCGGAGCTCGTCGACGTCGTCGCCGGGTTCGAGGACTTTTCCCTCGCGGCCACGATGATCGAGCAGGCGCACGAGGAGAGCGAGGGCCCGTCGATCGAGGACTCGGACGTCGTCGTCGCGGGCGGGCGCGGTCTCGGCGCGCCAGAGAAGTTCGAGCTCGTGGAAGAGCTGGCGAAGGCGCTGGGAGGCGCCGTGGGCTCCACGCGGGCGGTGGTCGACGCCGGCTGGTACCCGTACGCGACGCAGGTCGGCCAGACGGGGAAGACGGTGGCTCCGAAGCTCTACATCGCGTGCGGCATCTCGGGCGCGATCCAGCACAAGGTCGGAATGCAGGGCTCGAACGTGATCGTGGCGATCAACAAGGATCCGAACGCGCCCATCTTCGAGTACTCCGACCTCGGCGTCGTCGGCGACGTGCACGCGATCGTGCCGAAGCTGACGGAGCTCGTGCGCGAGCGGCGCCGAGGATGAGCGTCCGCCCGGCCGACTTCGCGCCGCCGTTCGCGGCGAGCGAGGCGTTCGCGCCGCCCACGGATCCGGAAGAGGAACGGATCGAGGTCGGCGTCGCGATCGTCGGCGCCGGCCCCGCCGGGCTCGCGTGCGCGATCCGGCTCGGGCAGCTGCTCGAAGGCGCGCCGGACGTCGCGGAGCGGCTGGGCGACGTCCCCGTCGCCGTGCTCGAGAAGGGCAAGGGCGTCGGCGCGCACCTCCTCTCGGGCGCGGTCGTCAACCCGCGGTCGCTCCGGCGCCTGTTCGGACAGCGCAGGCGGATCGACGACATGCCGTTCTTCGGGAGGGTCCGCGACGAGTCCGTGCTCTTCCTGACGGCCCGGCAGGCGGTGAGGATCCCGACGCCGCCGACGATGGCGAACGACGGGAACTACGTCGCGTCGCTCTCGCAGCTCTCCCGCTGGCTCGCGTCGGAGGCGGAGGAGCTGGGCGTCACGATCCTGTCGGAGACGGCCGCGGAGAAGCTGCTCGTCTCCGACGCGCGCGTGCGCGGCGTCCGCACCGGCGACCGGGGGCGCGGACGCGACGGGCAGGAGCTCGGGAACTTCGAACCGGGGGCGGACGTCGTCGCACGAGTCACTGTGCTCGCCGAGGGGACGCAGGGGCACCTGACCGGCGCGGCGCTCGACCGGTTCGGGCTCGGTGGGGCGAACCCCCAGGTGTGGGCGCTCGGCGTCAAGGAGGTGTGGCGCGTGGCGCGGCCGCTCCAGCGCGTCATCCACACGATGGGCTGGCCGCTGCGCGCGGGCGCGCGATACCGCGAGTTCGGCGGCTCGTTCATCTACCCGATGGGCGACGACATGGTCACGATCGGGCTGGTCGTCGGCCTCGACTACCGCGACGCGGAGCTCTCGCCGCACGACCTTCTCCAGGAGCTGAAGACGCACCCGCGGGTCCGCCGCATCCTCGAGGGCGGCGAGCGGATCGCGTGGGGCGCGAAGACGATCCCGGAGGGTGGCTACCTCTCGCTGCCGAAGCGCTTGCACGCGCCCGGTCTGCTGATCTGCGGCGACGGCGCCGGGCTCGTCAACGTGCCGGCTCTGAAGGGGATCCACTACGCGATCGAGTCGGGGCGGCTCGCCGCGGAGGCTGCGTTCGCCTCGCTTCGCCGCGGGCAGACGCCGTGGACGCCGGGCGCGCTCGCGAGCTACGACGAGTCGTTGCGCGAGAGCTTCGTCTGGCGCGACCTGCGCGAGGTGCGGAACATGCGGCAGGCATTCGGGCGCGGATTCTGGGTCGGCGGCGCGCTCGCGGGAGCGATGACCGCGACGAAAGGCCGCTTCCCGCGCGGCGACGCGCGCGACGGAGCGCGACTCGGAGCACGAGCTGATCCGCACCGACCGCGCCCGGCGGTATCCGGCACCGGACGGAAAGCTCACCTTCGACAAGCTCTCGTCGGTGTTCGCGTCCGGGAACAGGACGCGCGACGACCAGCCGAACCACATCAGGATCCAGCGCACCGTCCCGCTCCAGCTCGCGGAGCTGTGGGTGCGGATGTGCCCCGCGCAGGTCTACGAGGTCGGCGAGGGCGACGGGGACGGCAACGTCGCGGTCGAGGTGACGCCGTCGAACTGCGTCCAGTGCGGCGCGATCACGGCGAAAGGCGGCCGCTTGACTCCGCCGGAGGGCGGGTCGGGGCCGGAGTACACGCTGACGTAGTTATACGCGCGCGCACCCCCGCCCTTCAATGGGAGGGGCCACCCGCGATCCCCGGCCAAAACGTAGCGCCGAAACTCGCGCGTGTCCGTCACGGCACCGTGCCAGAACTGTGACGATCGCTGCACAGTGGACGCGGCCGCGGTCATCTCGCTCGACGACGTCCGGAGGGCGCGGGAGACGATCGGCGCGCGGCTGCACCGGACGCCGACCTTCAGCTCCGCGACGCTCAGCCGCCTCGTCGGCGCAGACGTGCACCTGAAGGCGGAGCTCTTCCAGCGCACCGGGTCGTTCAAGCCGCGCGGCGTCCTGAACAAGCTCGCGTCTCTGTCGCCCGGCGAGAAGTCGCGCGGCGTGGTCGGTATCTCCGCGGGGAACCACGCCCAGGCGGTCGCGTACTGCGCGCGCTCGAGCGCGTCGACGCGCTGGTGGTGATGTGGCGCGGCGTGAGCGCGCAGAAGCTCGCGGCGACGCGCGCGTACGGGGCCAGCGTCGACCTCGAGGCGGATACCCCCGCGGCGGCGTTCGAACGCCTGGACGACCTGCTGGCGGACACGGGACGGGCGCTCGTGCACCCGTTCGACGATCCGCTCGTCCAGGCGGGGCAGGGGACGGTCGGGCTCGAGGTGCTCGAGGACGTGCCCGACGTGACCGCCGTCGTCGTTCCCGTCGGCGGCGGAGGGTTGATCGCGGGCGTCGCGACGGCCGTCAAGGAGCAGCGGCCGGACGTGCGCGTGCTGGGCGTCGAGCCCGAGACGTCGAACGCGCTCCGCGCCGCGCTCGCCGCCGGTGACCGCGTGGAGATCGCGCCGCGCTCGATCGCGGACGGCCTCAACGCCCCGCACGCCGGCCGGAACGCGCTCGCGGTCGCGCGCGCGCGGGTGGACGAGGTCGTGCTCGTCTCCGAGGCCGAGATCCAGGAGGCGTTTCGCTTCCTCTACGGCCGCGCGAAGCTCGCGTGCGAGCCCGCCGGAGCGGCCGCGACGGCGGCGGTCCTCGCAGCGAAAGTCGCGCTGGGTCCGAGCGAGCGCGTCGTCGTCGTTGTCTCAGGAGGCAACGTAGCCCCGGAAACCGCCTCTGCTATCCTGGCCTCTCGATGAAGGCCGACATCCATCCGGGAGTACGTGCTCGCAAACGTGACCTGCTCGTGCGGGAACACCTTCGAGACGCGCTCCACGAAGCCGGACCTGCACGTCGAGATCTGCTCGAACTGCCACCCGTTCTACACCGGCAAGCAGAAGCTGGTCGACACGGGCGGCCGCGTCGAGCGGTTCCAGCGCCGCCTCGAGCGCTCCGGCGGCACCCGCCGCGGCTAAGCGCAAGCCTTCGTGAACACGATCGGCGGACAGGCCGTCCTCGAGGGCGTGATGATGCGCAGCCCGTCGAACTGGGCGCTCGCCGTGCGGAAGCCCGACGGCGAGATCGCCGAGCTGACCCGGCCGATCCGGAGCGCCATGGCGCGCCATCGCGTGTTCCGGCTGCCGGTCATCCGCGGCGTGATCGCGCTCGGCGAGTCGCTCGCGATCGGCTTCCGCGCACTCGCCATCTCGGCGAACTACGCGGCCCAGGAGGAAGGCGAGGACGGCGAGACTTCGACGGAGCTCTCGCGCGGGAGCCTGATCTTCGCGTTCGCGATCGCGATCGGCTTCGCGATCGCGCTCTTCAAGGTGACCCCCGCGCTGATCACGAGCTGGCTGCCGATCGAGACGACCGGCTGGTTCGTCGTCGTCGAAGGCTTGATCCGCGTCGCGATCTTCATCGCCTACCTGAGCGTCATCTCGCTGCTCCCCGACCTGCGCCGCGTCTTCCAGTACCACGGGGCCGAGCACAAGGCGATCAACGCGCTCGAGGCGGGCGAGGAGCTCGAGCCGGAGCGCGTGCAGAAGTTCAGCCTGATACACCCGCGTTGCGGAACAGCGTTTTTGCTCTGGGTGATGGTGATCGCGATCTTCGTCTTCGCCTTCATCGGGCGCCCCGTCTGGTACTGGCTGATCGCGAGCCGGATCCTGCTCTTGCCGCTCATCGCGGGGATCGCGTACGAGCTCATCCGCTTCGCCGGCAAGAACACCGGGAGCCGCGTGCTGATGACGCTGCTCGCGCCCGGCCTATGGCTGCAGCGGCTGACCACGCGCGAGCCGACGCTCGACCAGCTCGAGGTCTCGATCCGCGCGCTGAAGGAGGTGCTGCGGCTGGAGGACTCCGCGGAACCGGCGGCGCGCAAGGTGGAGGTCATGGCCTAGTGGCGACCGAGCGCAGGGCCGAGGTCACCTGGCACGGCGACCTCCAGAACGGGAGCGGGACGATCGAGAGCGTCGGCAGCGGTGCGCTCGGCCCGCTCGACGTCTCGTGGCCGGCGCGCGCCGAGGAACCCGACGGGCGGACGAGCCCCGAGGAGCTGATCGCGGCCGCGCACGCCTCGTGTTTCTCGATGGCGCTCTCGAGCGGGCTCGCGAAGGTGGGGCACGCGCCGGAGACGCTCTCCGTCACGGCCGCCGTGACCTTCGAGCCGGGGACGGGCATCACCCGGTCGGCGCTCGACGTGCAGGGGGACGTGCCGGGCATCGACGACGCCGAGTTCCAGCGCGCCGCCGAGGAGGCGAAGGAGGCGTGTCCGGTCTCGCAGGCGCTGAAGGGCAACGTCGAGATGACGGTGTCCGCACGCCTCGCGTCCTGACGCGGTCCGCGTGAGCTAGCGGCTCGGAGCCACAAGCTCCTCAGCTGATGCGCGGGAGGTTCGCGCGGACGACGCCGCGCGCGCCGGCGACAGCGTCCGAAACGGCGTAGTGGAGGATGTTCGAGCGGGGCTGCGGCAAGTGCCGCGGATCGCACCACTCGACTGCCGCGATCTCGCCGGTCGGAGGCACGGCCGGTTCGCCGCGGACGACGCGCGCGGCGAACGCGTAGGCGAAGAAGCCGTTCTCGAGCCCGTACAGCCCGATCACGTGGTCGAGCTCGACGTCGAGGCCCGTCTCCTCGCGCGTCTCGCGCATCGCCGCGTCGTGCGGCACCTCGCCGTCCTCCAGCTGCCCGCCCGGCAGACCCCAGCGGCGGCGGCCGTAGTTCTCCTCGATCAGCAGCACGCGCCCGCGCGCGTCGAAGATCACGCACGCGGCGCCGCCGTTCACGGGGCTACCCTAGTTCCATGGCCGCGTTCGAGCAGCTCGTCGACGAGCTCGAGCGCTCGTACCGCGAGGCGCAGGAGCGCATGAACGATCCTGCCGTCTACAACGACCACCGCGAGGCTGCGGAGGTCGGGCGGCGGCTGAAGGAGCTCGAAGGCGCGCACCGTCTCGCGCAGGAGTGGCGGGAAGTGACGGACGATCTCGCCGCTGCGCGCGGCGACGGCGACCTGCGCGAGCTCGTGCCGGAGCTGGAGTAGCGCGTCGCCGCGATCGAGGACGAGCTCAAGCTCGCGCTCGTCGAGACGGACGCCGCCGATCGGAAGGACGTCATCGTCGAGGTCCGGCAGGCCGTCGGCGGAGACGAAGCCGCGCTGTGGGCCGGCGACGTGTACCGCATGCTCGCGCGCTACGCGGAGCGGCGCGGCTTCAGGACGGAGGAGCTCTCGGCGAGCCCGAACGAGGCCGGCGGCTTCAAGGAGGTCACGTTCGCCGCCAAGGGTGACGGCGCCTATTCCGTCTTCAAGTGGGAGGGCGGGACGCACCGCGTCCAACGCGTCCCCGCGACGGAGTCGCAGGGGCGGATCCACACGTCCACGGCGACCGTCGCCGTGATGCCCGAGGCCGAGGAGGTCGAGGTCGCGATCGACCCGAACGACCTGAAGATCGACGTCTACCGCTCGACCGGTCCCGGCGGGCAGAGCGTGAACACGACCGACTCCGCGGTGCGGATCACGCACCTGCCGACGGGCCTCGTGGTCGCGATGCAGGACGAGAAGTCCCAGCTCCAGAACAAGACGAAGGCGCTCCGCGTGCTGCGCGCGCGGCTCTACGAGCTCGAGCGCGAGCGGCAACAGGCCGAGCTGTCCGAGACGCGCCGCTCGCAGATCGGGGGCGGCGAGCGCGCCGAGAAGATCCGCACCTACAACTTCCCCGAGAACCGCCTGACGGACCACCGGATCAAGCTCACCGTGCACCAGCTCGACCGCATCCTCCAGGGCGAGCTCGACGAGTTCACGGCCGCGCTCGCGTCGGAGAGCCGGCGCCGGGCGCTCGAGACGGCCGGAGTGTGACGGTCGGAGAGATCCTCCGGACCGCGACCGCATTCCTCGACGCGAAGGGCGTCGAATCGCCTCGCCTCGACGCGGAGCTCTTGCTCGGGAGCGCGCTCGGCCTGACGCGGATCCAGCTGTACACCGAGCACGACCGGCCGCTCGCGGCGGGCGAGGTCGACGCGGTCCGAGAGCTGGTACGCCGCCGCGGCTGCCGCGAGCCGACGCCGTACATCCTGGGCGAGTGGGGCTTCCGCCGGCTCACGCTCAAGGTCGACGGGCGCGCGCTGATCCCGCGCCCCGAGACGGAGGTCGTCGTCGAGCGCTGCCTGGCGCTCGTGGACGGGGTTGCGACGCCGCGCGTGCTCGACGTGGGCGTAGGGTCGGGCGCGATCGCGCTCGCGAGCGCAGACGAGCATCCGGGCGCGCGCGTGACGGCCGTCGACGCCTCGCCCGACGCGCTCGCGCTCGCGCGCGAGAACGCGGCGCGGCTCGGCATCGACGTCGAGCTGCGCGAGGGCGGGATCGCGGACGCGGCGGGGGAGTGGGATCTCGTCGTCTCGAACCCGCCCTACGTGCTGCCCAGCGAGTACGACGCGCTCCAGCCCGAGATCCGCGAGTGGGAGCCACGCGTGGCCCTCGTCGGCACGGGCTTGCACGAGGAGCTGGCCCGGCGCGTGACGCGCGGGTGGCTCGTGCTCGAGGTGGGCGACGGGCAGGCACCGGGCGTCGCGGACGCGCTCCGTACGCTCGGCTACGTCGAGGTCACCGTGACCCGAGACCTCGCCGGCCGCGAGCGCGTCGTCGAGGGCCGCCGCGCGTGATCGACGCGGTCGTCGCGGCGCTCGAGGCGGGCGCGCCGGTGCTCCTGCCGACGGACACCGTCTACGGCCTCGCCGCGAACCCGCGACGCGAGGAGTACGCGCGGCGGCTCTACGCGTTGAAGGGCCGTGCGGCGGAGCAGCCGACGGCGCTCGTGGCCGCGGACGTCGGCGTGCTCGTCGAGCTCGTGCCGGAGCTGCGCGGCGCCGCCGAGGACGTCGCGCGCGCGCTCCTGCCGGGGCCGTACACGCTCGTCTTCCCGAACCCGCGCCGGCGCTTTCCGTGGCTCGGCGGCTCGCGCGCCGACACGATCGGCGTCCGCGTCCCGGCGCTCGACGGCGAGGTCGCGGCAGTGCTCGCGCGCGTGGGCGCGGTGATGGCGACGAGCGCGAACCTCCCCGGCGGACCCGACCCGCGGCGGCTGGATGACGTCCCGGCGCAGATCCGCTCCGCCTGCGCGGGCGAGCTCGACGCGGGCGAGTTGCCGGGCACGCCGTCGACGGTCCTCGATCTCACCGGCGACGAGCCGCGCGTCCTGCGCGAGGGCGCCGTTCCGGGGATCGAGGCGGTGGCGTGCGTGCGCGCGGCCGCCGGCGGAGGCGCGGAGTAGCATCACCCGGAAACCCGAGAGGAGCGCCGATGGCCGTCGCACAGGAAACGCTCGAGCAGCTTCGCACCGCGGGCCTCGACGCGGTCGATCCCGAGATCGCCGCTCTCCTGGGACGCGAGCACGAGCGGCAGCACTCGCAGATCGAGCTGATCGCGTCGGAGAACTTCACGTGGCCGAGCGTGTTCGAGGCGATCGGGAGCGTGCCGACGAACAAGTACGCCGAGGGGTATCCCGGCAAGCGCTACTACGGCGGCTGCGAGGTCGTCGACGAGATCGAGACGCTCGCGATCGAGCGCGCGCGCTCGCTCTTCGGCGCCGAGCACGCGAACGTGCAGCCGCACGCCGGCGCGCAGGCGAACATGGCCGTGTACTTCGCGGTGCTCCAGCCGGGCGACACGATCCTGTCGCTCGAGCTCTCGCACGGCGGGCACCTGACGCACGGGCTGAAGGTCAACTTCAGCGGGCGTCTGTACACGATCGCCCACTACGGCGTGTCCCGCGACACGAGCCTCGTCGACTACGACGACGTCCTGCGGCTCGCGAAGGAGCACCGCCCGCGGCTGATCACCTGCGGCGGCTCCGCGTACCCGCGCGTGGTGGAGGCGGATCGCTTCCGTGAGATCGCGGACGAGGTGGGGGCGCTGCTGATGTGCGACATGGCGCACTTCTCCGGGCTCGTCGCGGCGGGGCTGCACCCGAACCCCGTCCCGCACTGCGACTTCGTCACCTCGACCGCGCACAAGACGCTCGCCGGCCCGCGCTCCGGCTTCGTCCTCTGCCGCGAGGAGCACGCGCAGGCCGTCGACCGCGCCGTCTTCCCCGGGATGCAGGGCGGGCCGCTCGTCCATTCGGTAGCGGCGAAGGCGACCTGCTTCCGCATCGCGGCGACCGAGGCTTTCCGCGACTACCAGCGCCAGGTGCGCGCGAACGCGGACGTGCTCGCGGAGACGCTCCAGGAGCGTGGGCTCGACGTGCTGACGGGCGGGACCGACACGCACCTCCTCCAGGTCGACCTCCGCCGCACCGAGTGGACGGGAAAGGACGCGGAGGAGCGGCTCCACGAGGTGAAGATGACCGTGAACCGGAACACGGTGCCGTTCGACGAGCGGCCGCCGACGGTCGCCTCGGGGATCCGCGTCGGGACCCCCGCCGCGACGATGCGCGGCTTCGACGAGGAGGACTTCCGCGAGGTCGGCTCGATCATGGCGGAAGCACTCGGAGACGCGCCCGACCTGCCGCGCCTCTCCGACCGGAGCGCGGAGCTCTGCCGCCGCCGCCCGCTCTACCCGGGCTTCCGCGGCTACGCGACGTACGTCTCGTGACCGCCGTGACGACGCAGCCGCGCGTCACGGAAGTGACTCATCCGCTGGTGCAGCACAAGCTCTCGTACCTGCGCGACAAGTCGACGCCGACGGTCCACTTCCGCAAGCTCGTGAACGAGCTGACGCTGCTCCTGACGTACGAGGCGACGAAGGAGTTCCCGACCGAGGACGTCGCGATCGAGACGCCGCTCGAGCGAATGACAGCGCAGCGGATCTCCGGCAAGAAGGTCGCCGTCTGCCCGGTGCTGCGCGCCGGGATGGGGATGCTCGACGGCGTCCTCTCGCTGGTCTCGAGCGCGCGCGTGGGCTTCATCGGCCTCTA
This sequence comes from Gaiellaceae bacterium, assembly GCA_030446625.1. Lineage (GTDB taxonomy): Bacteria > Actinomycetota > Thermoleophilia > Gaiellales > Gaiellaceae > JAUJMY01. Next base: position 69,857 of record JAUJMY010000010.1, on the reverse strand, counting down.
CCGCGACGAGGAGACGCTGCAGCCGGTCGAGTACTACGTGAAGCTGCCCGAGGACCTGTCGGAGCGGGACGCGATCGTGCTCGACCCGATGCTCGCGACCGGCAACTCGAGCGCCGCGGCGATCGCGTCCGTGAAGGCGGCGGGGGCGCGCTCGGTGACGCTCGTCTGCCTCGTCGCCGCACCGCCGGGGATCGAGCGGATCCACGGCGAGCACCCGGATGTGCACGTCGTCTGCGCCGCGATCGACCGCGGCCTCGACGAGCGCGGCTACATCGTCCCGGGCCTCGGCGACGCGGGCGACCGGCTGTACGGGACGCGCTAGCGGGGCGCCTGCGCGAGCAAGCCCGGGCGCTGCATCGCCTCGAGCCACACAGCGCGCGTCTCCTCGCGCGTGCCGCGCGCCGGTAGGCGCTCCGCCACCCACGCAGGGCCCGCGGTCGGCAGCTCGCCGGCAATCGCCGCGATGCCGTGATGGCGCTCCTCGCCCAGCTCCTCGCCGGGCCCCGTCAGGACCTCGGTCAACGTCTCGCCGCGCCGGATGCCGAGGATGTCGAGCGCGGGCTCGCCCTCGCGACCCGCGTGGCGCCAGATCCGGCTCGCGAGCTCGCCGACCGTCAGCATCACCGGGTCGGCCGGCCCCGCGAGGCGCACTCCCTCGTCGGCGAGCAGCGCGCCGTGCGCCGCGAGCGTCGCCGCGTGGGCCATCGTGATCCAGTACCGGATCATGCCGGTGTCGGTGACCGTGAGCGGGACGTCGGCCCGTGCCTGGCGCAGGAAGATCTCGGACGCGCTGCCGGCGCTCTGGAGCACGTTCACGAACCGCACGGCGATCCGCTTCGCGCCGACCTCGCGCCCGGCGAACGCGGTCAGCAGCTCCATGAAGCGCTTCGTGCGCCCGTAGAAGCTCGCCGCCAGGGCGGCCTTGTCGGTCGAGGCGACGACCACCGTCTCGACGCCCGCGCGCTCTGCGGCGCGAAGCACGTTCCAGCTCCCCTGGAGGTTGGTGTCGACGAACTCCTCCGGGTATACCTCCGCCCAGTCGACGTGCTTGTACGCGGCCAGATGGAAGACGACGTCCGGCCGCGCGAGCGCGAGCTCGCGCTCCAGCCGGCCCGCGTCGCGGATGTCGCAGAGGACGTGGTGCATCGCGGCGAGCAGCTCCGGGGGTCGCGCGCGGCGGTCCGCGCTCAGCGACGCCTCGTGACCGTCGAGGACGGTGATGCGCTCGGGGCGGAAGCCGGCGAGGAAGCTCGAGAGCGTGCGGCCGATCGATCCGCCGCCGCCGGTCAGCAGGATGCGGCGGCCGCCGAAGCGCTCCTGCAGCGCGAGCAGCGACGGGACGGGATCGCGCCGCTCGAGCACGGCCTGCCAGTCGAACGTCTCCTGCGGGACGCGGCGAGGACGGCGTTGTAACACGTTGTTACTTGGCGCGGCGAGCGCGCGCTCGATCGCGCGGTACCCCGCCTTCATGTTCGGCGAGCGTCGCTGGTCGGGCTCGTTGATCTCCGCGACGACGAACGGCACGAGCTCGCCGAGGCGCCGCACGACGCCGTCGAGCTCCAGCTCGCCCTCTCCGTACGGAAGCCCCTCGCCGAGCAGGCCGTGTGCGTCCGACACGTGCGCGACCTCCGCCGCGGGACCCAGCTCCTCGACGTAGCGCTCCAGCTCGAGCTCCTCGTCGGAGTAGAGGCCGAACAACGTCGGGTACGTCGCCGCGAAGCTGCGGAAAAGCGCCGCATGCGACGTGTCGAGCGTGAAGCCGAGCTCGGGCACGCGCTCGCGCCATGCGAGCAGGTCGCGCCAGTGGCCGCCGACGGCGGAGAGGAAGACGCCGCCCGTCCTCATCCGCAGCACCGGCGGCACGTTCTCGATCAGCGGCGTAACGCCACGGGAGAGGCAGGCGCCGGCGTAGAAGCGCAGGAAGCGCTCGATCGCGGCTTCGTCCGGCGCCACCGACGCGCGGTACTCGTCCGGCGCGAGCGGCGTGAACAGGTGGATCGTCAGCACGGGCGACCGGATTGCGGCCGCGAACTCGGCGCTGCGCTCGATCCCCGCCTTCGCCTCCTCGTCGAGCCGGTCGACCCGCACGAACGCGCCACTCGGCCACGCGACCGGCGCCTCGGCCGTGAGGGTCAGGTCGACGCCGGCGACGGCGGCCACGGCGCGCGCGAGCGCAGCGTCGTCCGCGACGTGGTGTGGCATGAGCGCGAGCTCGAGGCCGCGCCAGCCGCCTCCCTCGAGCCGCTCCGCTATCTGCTCAGGCTCGGGCGCGGCTTTGAGGAGTATGTTCGAAGAGATCTGCATCTACCCCGTATCGCCCGAAGCGTCACCCATTGACGCGTAGCGTGCGAAGCCAGTCGACATACAGCGGGACAGCCTCCTCGAGCGGCCGGATGGGGAAGCCTAGTGCGGGCTCGCCGACGTAGCTCTCGTTCTCGCCGGGCGCGAGCGTCCCTCCCCGCGTCTCGATCGGCACGTCGTTGCCGGCCGCGTCGCGGACGAGCTCGGCAGCGCGCCGCAACGGCGTGGCGGCGCCCGTCGCGACCGTCAGCGTCTCGTTCCAGCGGGCGTCGCGCACGATCCGCTCGAGCGCGAGCACGAAGTCGTCGACGTAGAGGAAGTCGCGCGCGCGCTCCGGATCCCCCTCGACGACGATCGGCTCGCCCGCGAGGGCGCGCGCGGCGAAGCTCGCGATCGCGCCGGTGGCGCCCTCGGCCGCGACCTGGCCCGGCCCGAAGACGGACGGCAGCCTCACGACCGTCGCCGGCGCGGGGTGCATCTGGCACGTCTCCTCGCCGAGCCGTTTCGAGAGCGCGTACGCGTCGGGCGGAGGATCGACCGCCGCGCGCAGCGTCGACGGGTAGACGAGCGCGGCGCCGTGCGCGAGGCAGCCCTCGAGCAGGTTCAGCGTCGCTCCCGCGTTCTCACGCACCGCCCGCGCCGGGTCGCTCCGCGCGCGTGCCGGATCCGGGACGCCCGCGAAGTGGAGGACCGCGTCCGACCCGGCGAGGTAGCGGCGCGTCCCGGGGTCGCCGGCGTCGGCGCGCTCCACCGCGAGGTCCTCCGTCGCCGCGCGCGCTGCGCCGCCGGGACGCGCGAGCGCGACGACCTCGTGGCCGCGCTCGCGAAGGATGCTGGTCGTCCTCGAGCCGAGGAACCCGGTCGCCCCGGTGACGACGAGCTTCATCGGCGGAGGTAACCGGCGAGTCGGTGCCGATACGTGTACGGGCTCGCGAACGAGAAGGCGGCGCCGCCGCTGGGCTGGTGTCCGCGCGCGAGCGCGGCGACGTCCGCGACCGTGACCGCCTCCGCGGCGACGTTCGCGGCGGCAACGCCGGCCTCGGCCGGCGCGTCCAGGAGGATCCGCGCCACGTCGTCGACGTGGACGACGCCGATCGTCGCGCGCCCGCCGTCGTCGAGCGTCAGCTCCTCGCCGGCGACAGCGAGCCGGCGGAACTTGTCGACGACGGTCTGCGACTCCGGGCGGTCGTGCTCGACGGCGCTCGGGCCGTAGACGATCCCGAGCCGCAGCAGCGCGAGGTCGAATCCGTGCCGCCGCGCGTAGATCGCGAGGCACTGCTCGGCGTAGACCTTCGAGAGGTGCGCCAGGTCGCCCTGCGCGCCGTAGGGGTGGTCGGCTCGGATCTCGCCGCGCAGCTCCGAGCCGTACACGTGCAGCGAGCTCGCGTACACGAGTGGCGGCCCGCCGGCGGCGGCCACGCGCTCCGCGACACGGCGCGCCCCGGTCACGTTCGTCTCCTCGGTGTAGTCCGGGTCGCGCTCGGAGAGCGGCCGGCTCGCCTGCGCGGCGAGCAGGTACACGCGCGCCGGCCGATCCGCGAGCAGCCGGTCGAGATCCTCCGCGCTCCGGATGTCGGCAGTCTCGACGCGGGCGCCGCGCGCGGCGAGCGCGTCGAGCTGCGCGCGCTCGGTCGCGTGCCAGTTGTCCGCGAGCACGACCTCGTGCCCCTCGTCGAGCGCGAGCTGCGCGAGCGCGGCGCCGATGTAGCCCGCCCCCAGGACGAGCAGCGCGCCGGGGGGACTAGATGTGGCGGACGTTGGCGCCGGGCGGGACGACGTTCCGCGTGTCGACGATCAGCTTCGCCTCGTTCCAGAACGGCTGCTCGAGGAACTGGCGGTGCTGGGTCAGCATCACGACGCAGTCGGCCTGGCGCACCTGCTCGGGCGTCCACTCGACGCTCTCGTGGAGCTGGCCGTCGAGCATGAGCTGCGGCACCCACGGATCGCAGTACGAGATCTCGCCGCCGCGCTGGAGCAGCTGCCGCATGACCTCGAGGCTCGGCGACTCGCGCGTGTCGTGCACGTCCGCCTTGTACGCCATCCCGAGGAGGAGCAGCCGAGTGCCCTTGATCGGGCGCCCGGCGTCGTTGAGCGCGTCGCTGATCTTCTGCACGACGTAGAGCGGCATGCTCGCGTTGATCTCGTGCGCAGCGTCGATGAGCTGCGCCGAGTACCCGTACTCCCGCAGCCGCCACGCGAGGAAGTGGGGCACGACGGGGATGCAGTCGCCGCCGAGGCCGGGGCCGGGATAGTGGGGGAGGAACCCGAACGGCTTCGTCGACGCGGCCTCGATCACCTCCCACGCGGAGATCCCGAGCCGGTCGCACATCAGCGCGAGCTCGTTCGCGAGCGCGATGTTGACGGCGCGGAACGTGTTCTCGTGCAGCTTCGCCGTCTCGGCCACCATCGGGCTCGAGCAGGGGATGATCGTCTCGACGATCTGGCTGTACAGGAGCTGCGTGCGGCGGAGGCACTCGGCCGTCACGCCGGCGACGAGCTTCGGCGTCGTCTTCACCGAGTAGTGCTTGTTGCCGGGATCCACGCGCTCGGGCGCGTAGCCGAGGAAGAAGTCCTGTCCGACCCTTCCGCCCGAACGCTCGAGGGTCGGAAGCACGATCTCCTCGGTCGTCCCGGGGTGCGTCGTCGACTGGAGGACGATGAGCTGTCCGTCGCGCATGTTGGTGGCGACGGACTCCGCCGCCGAGACGATGTACGAGAGGTCGGGGCTGCGCGTCTTCGAAAGCGGCGTCGGGACGCAGATCGTCAGCGCGTCGAGGTCGGCGACGGCTTCGTAGGCGGTCGTCGCGTGGAGCCGCTCCTCGAGGCCGCCGTAGCGCTCGACGGGCACGTCGACGAGGTACGAGCGGCGCTCCTGGACGGCGCGCACGCGCTCCTCGTTGACGTCGAGCCCGGTGACGTCGAAGCCCGCCTCGGCGAAGGTCATCGCGAGCGGGAGCCCGGCGTAGCCCAGGCCGACGATGCCGACCCGCGCGTGGCGGCTCGCGATGCGCTCGTCGAACGTCGTGGCAGGTGAGGCGACTTCGGTCACGGCGCGCGATCGTACCAGCCGAGGTTGCCGTTTCCGCCGCTTGCTATAAGGAGCGGCGATGTCGTTCCAGGAGTCGCTCCGCGCCCTCGTCGGCGAGGGCACGGTCGCCTGGGGCTTCCTGCTCGCCGCCGCGCTGGTCCTCCTGCTGACGCCGCTCGTCGCGCGGCTCGCGCCGCTGATCGGCGGCGTCGACGACTCGACGGACCGGCCGCGCGTCCACACCGCTCCGGTGCCGCGGATCGGCGGCCTCGCGATCGTCGGCGGGATCCTCGTCCCCGTCGCGGTGCTGATCCGCCCCACGGGGCCGTACCTCGGGATCGCGATCGGCACGGCTCTCGTCGCGCTCGTCGGCCTGGTCGACGACATCCGCGGGCTCCGGCCGAGCACGAAGCTCCTCTGCGTGATGGCGATCGCGACGCTGCCGGTGTTCGGGTACGACGTGACGTTCGACCGCGTCACGCTCCCGCTCGTCGGCGATCACAGCCTCGGCCCGGCGGCCTATCCGCTGACGATCTTCTGGATCGCGCTGATCGCGAACCTCGTCAACCTGATCGACGGGATGGACTCGCTCGCGGCGGGCATCGTCGCGATCGCGGCCGGGTCGTTCGCGCTGCTCGCTGTGTCGTTCGACCGCATGACCGCCGCGGCGTTCGCGGCGATCGTGTGCGGCGCGACGCTCGCGTTCCTGCGCCACAACTACCACCCGGCGACGATCTTCATGGGCGACTCCGGAGCGCTCGCGCTCGGCTTCGTCCTCGCGGCCGTCGCCGTGCAGGGCGTCCTGAAGACCGCAGCGACGATCGCCCTCGCCGCGCCGCTCCTCGTGCTCGCCGTGCCGATCCTCGACACGTCGTTCGTCGTGCTGAAGCGGCTGAAGTACCGGCGCGCGCCGTGGGGCGCGGACCACAACCACTTCTACCACCGGTTCTTGCGGATCGGGTTCTCGCAGCGGCGCACGGCGGCGTACCTGCACGGCTGGGCAGCGCTGCTCGCGGCGTACGCGATCCTGCTCCGCTACGTGCCGCCCCGACCGCGTGGGAACTGGGACCTCGAGAACGCGCTCGTCGGCGCCGCCGGGGGCGTCGTCGTGGCGGCCGCGTCGCTGTGGATGGTCTATACGCTCGAGATCCTGAAGGCCCGGCACCTCCAGGCGCTCGGCCTGACGCGCCGCCGCTCGGCCGACGAGGAGGAGGATCGGGAAGAGGCGGTCGAGCGCGCGGTCACGGCCGGGAGACGCTGAGCCACGGCAGCGCGAGCGCGACGAGCTCGCGCGGGTCGCGCCGCACCCGACGCTCGATGCGGCCCGCAGCCTTCTTGGCGAGGACGAGGTCGTCCGCGTCCCGCAGGAACCGCAGCCGACCCTGGGCGACGAGCAGCTCGTCGACGGCGCCGAGGCGGCCTTCGAAGATCGACCAGACGGGCGTCCCGAGCACCGCCGCCTCGCGGTTCATCGTCCCGCCGGCCGAAACGAGTGCGTCCGCGTATGCGACGAGGCTGCGGCCGTCGACGGCGCGCGTGGGCACGACCACGCGCTCGAGGCCGAGCGCCCGCACCGCGTCGCGCTGGTCGTCGGTCCGCGCCAGCACGACCGTCTGCACATCGGGGTTCGCGCTCAGCCGACGCAAGAGCCGCGGCAGCAACTCGTTCTCGGAGCCGCCGAGGTAGAGCGCGTACGACGGCGCCGTCCGCACGACGCACAGAGTCCGGTCGCGGTCGAGGCCCAGCTCGCCGAGGACGCTCTCGTCCGGCTCCCAGTCGGCGAGGTAGTACTCCTCTTTCAGCCCGCGAAAGCGAACGAGCTTCGGCGGCCGGGCGCCGTACGCGGCCATCCGCCGCGCGGGGATCGCGTCGGGCATCAGCACGCGCGTCGCGAGCCGGCAGTTGAGGTGCCACTGCAGCGCCGCCCACTCGTAGTCGAGCATCGTCGTGTTCGGGACGTCGAGGACGCGGCACGCGACCGGCAGGTCGGTCGAGCCGTGCGCGAGCGCGCAGTCGAAGCGCCCGCGCCGCCCGAACCGGATCAGCTGCGGTACGCGCTCGGCGGCCGCGCGCGCCTTGCCCGCGCGCTCGGTGCCGCCGTACCGGCCGAGGACGGTGTGCTCGCGCCCCCAGTCCTCCAGCAGCTCGAGCGTGTGCGAGAGGGGACGCGCCGTGAGCGCGACCTCGTGTCCGTCCTCCTCCAGCAGTTCGACGAGCGGGCGCAGGACGAGCACGTGCGCGGTGTTCGTGAAGTCGAGCCAGACGCGCATGATGGGCCGATGCTAGAGAGCGGGCTCGTCGAGAAGATCAACGCGCTCCACGGCACCGACTTTCGCGCCGACGCGCGCTTCGAGGGCGGCGAGCAGGGCGCGGTCCGGCTCGTGGACGGGCGCGGTCGCCGCTACGTGCTCAAGGGGCCGACGCCGACGCCGGCCTCCGAGATCGCAGCGACCACGGCTGTGCTCGCCGCCGTCGGCTACCCCGCCCCGCGCTACGTCCTCTTCGGCGAGGGCTACTCGGTCCAGGAGGAGCTGGCGGGCGCGCCGCTGCGCAAGTTCTCGGAGGGGATGATGAGCGCGTCGCCGTTCCGGGCCCGCGTGCTCGACCAGCTGCTCGAGCTGAACGAGCTCCAGGCGGGCCGGGCCGTGATCGGGCCGCATGACTGGCCGCGCCTCCTCGTCCGCTCGGTGCTCGAGGGCGAGCAGGCGTACATGGTCCTCGAGTCGCTGCGGGCGCACTCCGACGCGTCGCGCGCGCTCCTCGCGCGGTGCCAGGAGGTGGTCCGTCGCCACGCCGGCGCGAGCACGACGACGGACGACGTCGTCCACTGGGACTTCCATCCCGAGAACATCCTCGCCACGGCCGACCGCGTGACCGCCGTGATCGACTGGGACGCGACCACGTCGGGCGACCGGCTCTTCGACCTCGCGACGCTGCTGTACTTCACGCCGAACTGCCGGCGCGTCCGCGACTACGTCGTCGAGCGCGTGGGGGAGGGGGTGCTGTCGGCGTACCTCGCGCACATGTGCGTCCGGGAGGCGGACTGGTGCATCCGTCTCTGCGACGCCGCCACGGCGGAGCGCGCGCTCGCGTACGCCCTCGTCGTCGCGGACGCGTTCGACATCGGTAACAAGTAGCCGCTGATTCCGCATGAGCAGGGGCTTTGCGCTGTTACAAGCGGTGCTATGCTTGCGTCGGTGGAGCCCGCGCAGCGCCAGTCCTTTCAGCCCGCCGGAGCGGGTGCGCTGCTGCTGGCGGTCACGGTCGCGGCGATCGCCGCCGGCGCGCTCGTCGGCTGGCTGCTCGGCTCGTGGACGCTCGGCGCGCTCGTCGGCGCCGTCGCCGGGATCCCGCTCGGCGTCTTCGTCGTGTACAGGCGCTATCGCGGGGCGTTCTCGTGATCGACCGGCTCGTGTCGACGCCACGCCCCGAGCCCAGCAGCGTCGTGCCCGCGCTCGCGGGCGCCGCGGTGATCGCGCTCGCGCTCCCGGTGTTCGCCGTGGCGGGGTGGCCGCTCGCCGGCTGGGCGCTCGCCGCGGTCCTCTGGCTCGGCGCGCAGGCGCTCGGAGCGCTGCTCGCGCGGCTCGCGCCGGGCGGCGGTAATGTCGCCGCCTCAGGCGTGAGGGGGATCGGGATGATGTTTCGCGCGGTCGCGGTGATGGTCGTCGTGATCGCGGTCGCCGCGTCGGACGCGCAGCTCGGTGTCGCCGCGGGGCTGCTGTACGCGCTCGCGTACACGCTCGAGCTCGCGCTCTCCCTGGTCGGCTACTTCGGGGCGCCGGCGCGATGAGGCGCGCGCTCGTGTTCCTGACCACGCTCGCGCTGACGCTGCCGGTCACGGCCGCGGCCGCGGAGGGCGCCGAGGAAGAGAAGTTCGACCCCTCGCACGAGTTCGAGCAGCACGCGTGGGTGCCGATCCACATCGGCCCGCTCGACATGTCGATCACGAAGGCGGTCGGCTACCTGATCCTCGGGACGATCGTCACGATCGCGCTCGGGATCTTCCTGATGCGGTTCAAGGTGGGCGTGAACCCGGACCGGCGCCAGACGATCGGCGAGATGGTCTACGACGTCGCGCAGACGCAGATCGCGGAGCAGGGTCTTCCGTCGAGGGCGATTGCGCGCTGGTTCCCGTACTGCGCGACCTTGCTCCTCTTCATCTGGGTCGTGAACATGCTCGGGTTCATCCCGCTGCCGCTGAGCGACGAGAAGGTCACGCTCTTCGGCGTCGAGCTGCCGACGCTCGGGATCTACGCGGCGACGTCGTCGATCTCGGTCACCCTGGCGCTCGCGTTCATGACGTTCGTCTTCACGCACGTCGAGGGCGTCCGCGAGAACGGGCCGGTGCGCTACTTCAAGAGCTGGGTGCCCGACGTGCCCAAGGCGATGACGCCGTTCATCGCCGTGCTCGAGGTGCTCGGGCAGTTCATGCGCCTGATCTCGCTCTCCGTCCGGCTCTTCGCGAACATGCTCGCCGGCCACATCCTGATCCTCACGTTCATCGGCCTCATGTTCGTGCTCGAGACGGTGTTCCTCGCGCCGCTCTCGGTGCTCGTCGCCACGATCTTCTACCTCTTCGAGGTCGTGATCGTCGTGTCGATCCAGGCGTTCATCTTCGCCGCTCTGTCAGCCATCTACATCGGCTCGGCGATCGAGCCGGAGCACTAGGAAGGAGACACATGTTCCAGCCCCTTCTCGCGCAGGCCGCGGACAATCCCGACCAGGCGGTGAACGCCGGCAAGGCGATCGCCCTCGCGCTCGGCGTCGGCCTCGGCTCGCTCGGCGCGGGCATCGGCATCGGCAACATCTTCGGCTCGATGATCCAGGCCGTCGCGCGGCAGCCCGAGCTCCGCGGCGAGCTCCAGGGCATCCAGTGGCTCGGCTTCGCGCTCACTGAGGCGGTCGTCTTCTACGGCCTGCTCGGCAGCCTGCTCGCGTACGTCCTCGTTTGATGGCGATGCCGACGCTGCTCGCCGCCAACCCGCTGATCGAGCCCCGCGTGGGGCTGATGGTCTGGACGCTCGTCTGCTTCGCGATCACGTTCTTCGTGCTGAAGCGGGTCGCGTTCGGTCCGATCCAGAAGGCGATCGACGAGCGCCGCGCGCGGATCCGCGAGTCGATCGAAGAGGCCGAGCGGGCGCGCTCCGAGGCGCGGAAGCTCCTCGAGGAGCACCGCGAGCTGCGGGCGAGCGCGCGCGGGGAGGCCGAGGAGCTTCTCGCCGACGCGCGCCGTGCCGCGGACTCGATGCGCGAGCGCGTGAAGGACGAGACCGAGGCGGACCGGCAGCGGCGGCTCGAGGAGACGCGCCGCCAGATCGAGGCCGAGACCGCCCGCGCGCTCGAGCAGATCCGCGCCGAGGTGGCCGACCTCGCCCTCGTCGCCGCCGCCAAGGTGACCGGGAAGGCGCTCACCGACGACGACCACCGACGCTTGATCGAGGACGCGATCCGCGAGCTCGACTTCTCGCGCCTGGAGCAGCGGCAGAACTAGTGGCCGTCGCGCACCGCATGTACGCGCGCGCTCTCTTCGAGGCGGCCCAGGAGCACGGACGCCTCGAGCAGGTGCGCGAGGAGCTCTCGGACTTCGCCGCCGCGACGCGCGAGGTCCCCGAGCTCGGGGCCCTGCTCAGGAACCGCGAGCTCGACCCGCGCGCGAAGATGGGCGCGCTCGCGGCCGTCCTCGACGGAGCGGACGAGCTCGTGCGGAACTTCGTGCTCGTCGTCGTCCAGCGCGGGCGCGCTTCGCAGCTCGACGAGATCGAGCGCGAGTTCGAGCGGCTCGTCGCCGCAGAGCAGGGGCGCCTCGAGGTCGAGCTGACGACGGCGGTCGAGCTCTCCGACGAGGAGGCCGCGCGGATCGTGCGCCAGATCGAGCAGGCTTCGGGCCGCACGGTCGAGGCGACCCGCCGCGTCGACCCCTCGATGATCGGCGGCATCATCCTCCAGGCGGGGTCGCAGCGCGTCGACGCGAGCGTCCGCGGCCGCCTGCAACGACTACGCCACGAACTGACGACAAGGAGCTGAGTTGAGACTTCGCCCGGAAGAGATCACGTCGATCCTGCGCCAGCGGATCGAGCAGTACGACGTCGAGACCGACCTGTCCGAGGTGGGCAGCGTGCTGCAGGTCGGCGACGGCATCGCGCGCGTGCACGGTCTCGAGAACTGCGTCGCGCTCGAGATGCTCGAGTTCGAGCACGGCGTCGTTGGCATCGCGTTCAACCTCGAGGAGGACAACGTCGGCGCCGCGCTGTTCGGGGACTGGGAGCAGGTGGGCGAGGAGAGCCCGTGCGCCGGACAAGGCGCGTCGCGAGCGTCCCCGTCGGCGAGGCGCTGATCGGCCGCGTCGTCGACCCGCTCGGGAACCCGCTCGACGGGCAGGGACCGATCGAGACGGACGAGACGCGCCCGCTCGAGTTCAAGGCGCCGGGATCATCGAGCGCCAGCCGGTGAAGGAGCCGCTCCAGACGGGCATCAAGGCGATCGACTCGATGACGAACGTCGGGCGCGGGCAGCGCGAGCTGATCATCGGCGACCGCGGCACCGGCAAGACCGCGCTCCTCGTCGACACGATCCTCAACCAGCGCGGCCAGGACGTGATCTGCATCTACGTCGCGATCGGCCAGAAGAACTCGACCGTCGTGCAGGTCTACGAGCGCCTCCGCGACGCCGGCGCGATGGACTACACGATCATCGTCAGCGCGCCCGCCTCGGAGGCCGCGCCGATCAAGTGGATGGCGCCTTTCGCAGGGTGCGCCATGGGCGAGTACTTCCTCTACGGCGGCCGGCACGCGCTCGTGATGTACGACGACCTCTCGAAGCACGCGGACGCCTACCGGCAGCTCTCGCTCCTCCTCAGGCGGCCGCCCGGCCGCGAGGCCTTCCCGGGCGACGTCTTCTACCTGCACTCGCGGCTGCTCGAGCGCGCCTCGAAGCTCTCGGACGACCGCGGCGGCGGCTCGCTGACGGCGCTGCCCGTCATCGAGACGCAGGCCGGCGACGTCGCGGCGGCATTCCGACGAACGTCATCTCCATCACCGACGGCCAGATCTACCTCCAGTCCGACCTGTTCTACTCCGGCGTCCGTCCCGCGATCAACGTCGGCATCTCCGTCTCGCGCGTCGGCACGAGCGCGCAGACGAAGGCGATGAAGAAGGTCGCCGGGCGGCTCCGCCTCGACCTCTCGCAGTACCGCGAGCTCGAGGCGTTCTCGCAGTTCGGCTCCGAGCTCGACCAGGCGACGCAGCAGGCGCTCGCCCGCGGCGAGCGCATGGTCGCGACGCTGAACCAGCCGCAGTACGCGCCGTGGCCGATGGAGGAGCAGGTCGTCGCCCTCTATGCGGGCGTCAACGGGCATCTCGACGAGGTGCCGGTCGACCAGGTGCCGCGCTTCCACGACGAGCTGCGCGAGCATCTGCGGACGGAGGGCTCGATCTACGCCGCGATCCGCGAGACGCGCGACCTCACCGACGAGACCACTGCGAAGCTCAACCAGGAGCTCGAGCGCTTCGCGCGCGGCTTCCACGTCACCGAAGAGCAGTCGCTGGTCGCGTAGCCGTGGCGACGGTCCAGGACATCCGGCGCCGCGTGAACTCGGTCCGGAACACGAGCAAGATCACCAAGGCGATGGAGCTCGTCGCGGCGGCGAAGCTGCGCCGCGCGCAGGCGCGGATCGAGTCGATGCGGCCGTACGCCGACCGCATGCTCGAGTTGATCGGCGGGACGGCCCGGGCGGCCGGCTCCGTGCGCGGCATCGCGCTGCTCCAGCGGCGGGAGGTGCGGCGCGTCGCGATCCTCCCGCTGACTGCCGACCGCGGCCTCGCCGGCCCGTTCAACGGGCAGATCCTGCGCCGCTCGTTCGCGCTCGAGCGCGAGCTGCGCGGGCAGGGGCTCGATGTCCGCTGGCTCGTCGCCGGCAAGAAGGGCCGCTCCGCGCTGACGTTCCGGCGCTACGAGCTCGCGAGCTCCTGGTCGGGCTTCAGCGACCAGCCGTCGTACGCCGACGCGCAGGCGATCGCCCACCGGCTCGCGGAGCTCTTCGTCAACGACGAGGTCGACCGCGTCGTCGTCGTCTACAACCACTTCGAGTCGGCGCTCGTCCAGCGTGTGGTGGAGCAGGACGTGTTGCCCGTCCCGGAGCACGTGCTCGGAGGCGACGGCGACGACGACCGTGCGGACGTCCTCCGCGGCGACTTCATCTACGAGCCCGAGCCGGAGGAGATCCTCGCGCGGCTCGTGCCGGTCTACCTGGAGACGGAGCTCTACCGCGCGTTGCTCGAGTCGGCCGCGTCGGAGCAGGGCGCGCGGATGACTGCGATGCGGAACGCCTCGAAGAACGCGGGCGAGCTGATCGACCGCCTCACTCTCGAGATGAACCGCGCGCGCCAGGCCGAGATCACGCAGGAGATCCTCGAGGTCGTCGCTGGCGCGGACGCGCTCGCCGGCTGACAGAAGCGGCTCGCGGCCGAAGCTACACTCGAAACCGTGCGCCGGGTCGTGCTCCTCCTCGCGGCAGCCGCGCTCGCCACAGGATGCGCCGGCGGCTCCGAGCGCGTGGCGGAGGAGCCGGACGCGCCGGCGCCGCCCGCGACGACGGCCGAGACCGCGCCCACCGGCGGCACCACCGAGCCGGAGCAGCCGCGTCGGCTCTTCACGAAGGCGCAGCTCCCCCGCCTCGCGCCTCAGCCCGCGGACGTGCCCCGCGGCATGCGCTACGTCGAGGTCGAGTCGGGGCGGCGGACGCTGGAGGAAGCCGGCCTCGTCCTCGACGCCCATCTCGCGCAGGTGCGCGGTCTGGGCCTCGTCGCGATCTACGACGCGATCTTCGAGTCGGGGCGAGGCGAGCGGCGGCTCGGCGCAAGGCTGTGGCTGTACGACGCGCCGGGCGGCGCGGAGCAGTGGCTCGCGAAGACGCGACGCGACGCGCAGCAGTTCCAGCTCCGACCCATCGCGGCGCCGCGGATCGGCGACGAGTCGTGGGCGGCCGGTGGGACGCTGGAAGCGAACGCCGTGATCAGCCACGGCTTCCGCATCGGGAACCTCGTCATGGTCGTGTCTCTGTCGACGGGGATTGGCGAGCTCTCTCCGCCCGAGGTGCTGGCCGTGGCGCAGCGAGCGGCCGCGCGCGTGCAGAGGGCGTAGGCGTTGGGGGCGCAGCCTGCACCTCAGGAGCACTCGGGCTCGTTCGACCGGGCGGTCGAGATCTCCGCGCGGTTCCTCGAGAACGTCGAGAGCGTCGTGCACGGCAAGTCCGCCGAGATCCGGCTGGTCGTGACGGCGCTCGCGTCGGGCGGCCACGTCCTGCTCGAGGACGTGCCGGGGACGGCGAAGACGGTGCTCGCGCGCGCGATCGCGCGCTCGATCGACGGAGCCTCGACGACGCGCATCCAGTGCACGCCGGACCTCCAGCCGACCGACGTCACCGGGCTCTCCGTGTACGACCAGCGCACGCGCGACTTCGAGTTCCGGCCGGGGCCGATCTTCGCCAACGTCGTGCTCGTCGACGAGGTCAACCGCGCGACGCCGAAGACGCAGTCAGCGCTCCTCGAGGCGATGGCCGAGCAGCAGGTGACGGTCGACGGCGTCACGCGGGGCCTCCCGGACCCGTTCCTGCTGCTCGCGACCGAGAACCCGATCGAGTACGAGGGGACGTTTCCGCTCCCGGAGGCGCAGCTCGATCGCTTCTTCCTGAGGACGGCGCTCGGCTACCCCTCGCCCGAGGACGAGCTCAGGATCCTCGAGGAGCAGCGGTTCGTGCACCCGCTGGAGCGGCTCGAGCCCGTCGTGACGGTGGAGGAGATGCTCGAGCTGCGCGGGGCCGCGCGCCACGTCTACATCGACGACGTCGTCCGCCGGTGGATCGTCGACTTCGTGCACGCGACTCGGAACCTCGACTTCGTCGCGATGGGCGCATCGGTCCGCGGCAGCCTCGCGCTCGAGCGCGCCGCGCGCGCGTGGGCGCTGATCGACGGCCGGCAGTACGTCGTGCCCGAGGACGTCGAGCGCCTGTTCGCGCCGGTGATCGTCCACCGGCTCGTCTTCACCTCCGCGTTCCTCGCGCGCGCGCGCGCGAGAAGCCGCCAGGACGTGGTCGCCGAGTTCCAGCGCCGGTGCCTCGAGCTCGCGCCGAGCCCGGGATCCGTGGACGATCCGCTGTTCGGCCGCCGGCTCCCCGCGGGCGACGTCGCGACCGCGTGACGTTCCCGCTCGTTCCGCGCGGCCGGCTGATCGGCGTCTCGTTCGGGTCGATGCAGAGCTTCCGCCGCGGGAGCGGGACCGACGTGTCGGGATCGAGGCCGTACCGCACGGGCGACGACATCCGCACGATCGACTGGGCGGCGTCCGCACGCGTCTCCGCCGCACGGCAGCGCGACGAGTTCGTCGTCCGCGAGCGGTACGCCGACGAGGCGCCGCGCGTGATCGTCGTGTGCGACCGGCGCCCCGCGATGTCGTTCTTCGCCGCGCCGCTCCCGTGGCTGGACAAACGCGCCGCGCTCATCGGCGCCGCGGAGCTGATCCTCGAGAGCTCGATCGCGGCGGGCGGCTTCGTCGGCTACCTGGACTACGCGGACGGGGCGCCGCGGTGGGACCCGCCGCGCGGGAGGAGGCTCGCCGAGGTCAAGGAGAGGCTCCCGTCGGCCGCGTTCGCCGCGCCCTCCGACACCGTCGAACGCGCGGTCGCGCACCTCACCGAGCACGGGCGCGCCGTTCCCCAGGGCTCGTTCGTCTTCGTCCTCTCCGACTTCATCCCGGCGCCCCCGGCGGACGCGTGGCTGACCGCACTCGAGCACCGCTGGGACATCTGCCCCGTGGTGATCCAGGACCCGACGTGGGAGCAGAGCTTCCCGGACGTGAGCGGGATCGCAGTGCCGCTCCGGACGCCCGGCGCCGCCCGCGCCGCGCCCGCGCGGCTCACCGCGGGCGAGGTGCGCGCGCGGCGCGGGGCCAACGAGGAGCGTCTCCAGCGCCTGCTCGACGGCTTCCGAGACCTCGAGCGCGAGCCCGTGCTCGTGTCGTCGAGCGACCGCGTCGAGATCCTGGCCTCGTTCCTCGCGTGGGCGGAGGTTCGTCGAGCGAGGCGGGCGCAGTGAGCCGCCGCGCGAGCGGCGTCGCGGTCGTCGTACTCGCGGCGTTCGGCGCGGCCGCGCTCGTCGTGGCGCGCGGCGCCGACGAGGGCGGACACGCTCCCGCGCCCGCGCCCACGGAGCTCGAGGCGATCGCGGGCGTCGCGCCGCGCGTCGCGCTCTTCGGCGACACGATCGAGGCAACGCTCGACGTCATCGTCGACCCCGAGCGCGTCGACCCGGCTCGGTCCGCGTCGCGGTCGAGTTCTCGCCGTGGGGCCCCGTCGCCGCGCCGAGGCGTACTCGCCGCGACGGCGAGACGACGACGCACGTACGGATCGCGTTCGTTCTGCGCTGCCTGATCAGCCCGTGCGTGCCTCCGCGGCAGACGGCATCGCTCGAGTTCATGCCCGCGCGCGTCACCTACGCCCTGCGCGGCGGCGGCACCCGCACGACGACCGCGCGCTGGCCCGTGCTCGTGACCCACACGCGAATCGTCCCGGACGACTTCGACGAGCCGGACGAGATCGCGATCCCGTGGCGCATGGACGTCGTCACGCTCCCGGCGGTCTCCTACCGCGTCGCGCCGTCGATCTTGCTCGCCGCGCTGCTCGGCGTGGCGGCGCTGCTCGCGCTCGCAGGCGGCGTCTTCCTGTACCGGGCTCTCCCGCGGCGAGCGCCGGCGCAGCCGGTTCGTGTCGAGGAGCGGCCGGAACCGCCGCTGACGCCGCTAGAGCGGGCGCTTGCGCTTCTGGAGGATGCGGAGCGCGCCGACGGCTCCGCCGACCGGCGCCGCGCGCTCCGGCTCGTCGCCGACGCCCTGCACGAGCGCGACGCCGAGCTGGCGCGCGCGGCGCGTGCGCTCGCGTGGTCGGTGGAGACGCCGGAGGTCGGGGCGACGAGCGGCCTCGCCGGCCGCATGCGCGACGTGCTCGCGCGGGATCGGGAGGCCGAGGATGCGTAGGCGCGGCCCCGCCGTCGACACGCACGACGCCGCCGCGCTCGCCGCCGCCACGCGTCGGACTCGCCTCGTGCACGCGCTGCTCGCGGCCGCGGCGCTCCTCGCGCTGGCCGGCGCTGCCGTCTCGGTGCGCGGTCTCGCGGTGCGTGAGCGGAGTGTGCTCCCCGCCGGCTCGACAGGCGTCCTCGTCGTCGACCTGTCGCTCAGCATCGCCGACGCCGACTACCGCCTGATCCGCCGCGGCTTCGAGCGCGTGATCGCGGACGACGGGCGGATCGGCCTCGTCGTCTTCTCCGACGTCGCGTACGAGCTGCTCCCGCCAGGGACTCCGGCGCGGGAGCTCGAGCCGTTCCTCCGCCTGCTCGTGCCGGCGCGCAAGGGGCGCCCGCCGAATCCGTGGGCGCAGACGTTCCGCTCCGGCACCCGCATCTCGACCGCGCTCGCGCTCGGCGGCCGCATGCTCGAGCGGGAGCGTGTCGACAACGGGTCGATCCTGCTCTTCAGCGACCTCCAGACGGCGCCCGAGGACGTCCGCCCGCTCGCGAGGACCGTCGCGAGCCTGAAGGAGCGCGATGTCCCCGTGCGGATCGTCGCGCTCTCGCCACTGATCGACGGCCGCCGCCTCTTCGAAGGGCTGCTCGGCCCGGACGCGTACACGGTGCCGCCCGACGCTGGCGACGAGGGCGCTGCGACGCTGCGCACCGAGAGCGCGCGCGGCGTCCCCCTTGCCTTGCTCGCGCTCGCGCTGCTGCTCTTCGCCGTCCTCGCGGCGTACGAGCGCTTCGCCGCGAGCCTGGCGCTCCCGCGACCGAAGGTCGAGCACGCATGAGGCGCGTGACCGCCATCGTCGTCTCCGTCGCGTGCTTCTCCCTCGCGGCACTGCTCGCGCTGGTCGCGGCCGACGTCGTCGAGTGGCGCGCAGCCCTCGCGAGCGGCGACGTCCGGTACCGCGTCGCACCCGAGGACGACGGCCTCTGGGGCGCCTCCACTTCGCTGCCGCTCCCGGCCGCGCGCACCCTGCTCGCGGTGGACGACGACGTCGCGTTCCGCCGGGCGCTGCGCTCGCTTCGGCTCGCGCGCCTCGAGGCGCAGGACGCGTCAGATCCGGAGCTCGAGCTGCTCCGGAACGACGCGCGCGCGCGACTCGAGGCGGTGGCGGCGGAGGATCGGGATCCGCGCATCCGCTCGCGTGCCACGGCGCTGCTCGGCGTGCTCAGCTTCTCGAGCGCGCTCGCAGAGACCGAGGACCAGACGGCGCTGCTCGACGCCGCCGTCGCGAGCTTCCGCAGCGCGATCGCCCTCGACCCCGCAAACGGCGAGGCGAAGCTGAACCTCGAGCTCGGCCTCCAGCGAAGCCGCGGCCTCCGTGCGACCTCAGCCGGCGGCGGCCCGAACCCGCGCCCCGGCGGCGCCGGGTCGAAGGGCGCCGGAGCAGGCGAGCGCGGGAGCGGCTATTGAGGCCGCGCGCCGCGCCGTGAGCGTCACCTTCCTCACTCCGGCCGGCGCGCTCGTGACGCTCGGCGCCGCGCTCCCCCTCGCGGCGCTCGCCCGGGCCGTCCGCCGCGCACGCGCAGTGCGGCGGGCCGTGCACGTTCCGGAGCCGCCGTCGCGACGCGTGCGATCGCCCGTGCTGGCGCTCCTCGCGGCCGCGGCGCTCGTCGGTCTCGCAGCCGCGCAACCGGTCCTGCAGCGGACCGTGACGCGGCACGTCCGCTCCGACGCGGAGGCGTTCGTGGTGCGCGACGTCTCGCGCTCGATGCTCGCGCGCCCAAACCTGGACTCGCGTCCGCGCTTCGCCCGAGCGCAGGCCGCGGCGTCGCGGCTGCGCACGTTGCTCCCGGATGTCCGCTTCGGCATCGCGTCGCTGACCGACCGCGTGCTGCCGCACCTGTTCCCGACCGCGGACTCGGACGTCTTCCACGCCACGCTGGAGCGCTCGCTCGGGATCGAGCGGCCGCCGCCGCGCTCGAGCTTCCTCACGAACACGACGAGCCTGAACTCCCTGACGGCGGTGGCCAAGCGCGCGCTCTTCTCGCCGCGCGCGACGGACCGCCTGCTCGTCGTCCTCACCGACGGCGAGAGCCGCTCCGTCAACGTCCCCCGCGTCGCGCGCGCTTTCGCGGCGCCGCCGCGGATTCGCCCGGTGTTCGTCCACGTCTGGGGCGCGGGCGAGCGCGTCTTCACGCGCGGCGTCCCGGAGGCGCAGTACCGGGCGGATCCGTCCTCTCGCGCGCTGCTCGACAGCCTCGCCGCCGCGACGGGTGGACGCGTGTACGCCGAGTACGACGTGGAGCAGGCCGCCGCCGCGGGGCGCGAGCTCCTCGGCAGCGGGCGGGTCGTCGCCGAGGGCGACCGGCGCGCGCGCCTCTCGCTCGCGCCGTACCTCGTGCTCGCGGCGTTCCTGCCGCTTGCGCTCCTGCTGCGGGAGCGCGAGCGCTAGCGACCAAACCTACGGCAAGGCGCTCGAGCCGGCGTGCCGCTCGCGTTCGTGCTCCGCAGGCGAAATCTCTGACGCGCTAACAAACGGTGAACTGCGGCGTCGTATCAGCTACGACTCTGCGACTTGAAACGGCGTGGGAGGGCAGAGGGGTCGAAGGGACTGCGGCTGGGGTAAGGTGCCCCGCCGCACTTCACGCGACCCGGATGGTCGCGCCGCGGCAAGCCTGCAGGGCAGCGTCTAATCAGCATGGAGGGATACATGCGTAAGAGTTCATTCTTGCTTCTGCTCGGGGCGATCATGATCGTCGCGAGCCTCGCCGTCGGCCCGGCCGCGGCGAAGTCGGAGCAGGCGGGGACGGTCGTGTTCATTCACGACCAGGAGCCGCCGAACCTCCAGGGGCCGTGGGTCGGTAACAACCTGTACGCCACGAGCCTCGTCCTGAACAACATCTTCTACGGCTGCCAGATCCGGAACTCGGCGGGCGATCTCGTTCCGCGCCTCTGCGCCGGCAAGCCGAAGCTCCTCAAGAAGAACCCGCTCACCGTCCGCTTCACGTACAAGAAGACGGCGAAGTGGAGCGACGGCAAGCCCGTCACGGCGGCCGACTTCAAGGCGACGTGGCAGGTGTTCATCAACCCGAAGAACAACGTCATCAGCCGCACCGGCTTCGAGGACATCCGCTCGGTCGGCGGTGGTCGGGGCAAGACCGTGACCGTCGTCTTCAAGAAGCTGTACGCCGACTGGGAGTCGCTCGTCTCCGGCGGTCCGTACCCGGCGCACATCATCGCGGGCAAGGACATGAACCAGATGTTCCTCAACTCGATCCCGGTCTCGAGCGGGCCGTGGCTGTTCGACAGCTGGCAGAAGGGCGTGCAGCTCAACGTCCGGAGGAACCCGAACTTCCAGGCCGGCCCGAAGATGAAGCTCCAGCGCCTCACGTTCCGCTACATCCTCGACACGAACGCTCGCTTCCAGGCGCTGCGGGCGGGTCAGGGCGACGTGATGGAGCCGCAGCCGCAGCTCCAGATCGCCGATTTCCTCAAGGATCGGAGCTTCCGCGTCAGCCGCAAGATCGGCTTCGCGTGGGAGCACATCGACATCCAGGTCGGCGAGAAGGGTCACGCGGCGCTCAAGCAGCGGTACGTCCGCACGGCGCTGATCCGGGGCATGAACCGCAACCAGGTCGCCGGCGCGCTCTACGCGCAGATCGCACCGGGCCTGAAGACGGTCCAGAGCCACATGTTCAAGCCGTTCCAGACGCAGTACCGGCAGAACTGGGCGAAGCAGTCCTTCAGCCAGGCTGCGGTCATCCGCCTCCTGCGGGCGAACGGCTGCACCGGTGGCCCCGCGCGGGCGGCTGCGAACAACAACGACATCTACACGTGCCCGCGCGTGGGCAAGCTGTCGTTCCGGTTCCACACGACGAGCGGCAACCAGCTCCGCGCACTCACGTTCGAGATCATCCAGCGGCAGCTGAAGAGCGTCGGCATCGAGCTCACGCCGCGGTTCCAGACGGGCGGCACGCTGTTCGGCACGACGCTGCCCTCGCGTGACTGGGACCTGCTCATGTTCACGTGGGTCGGCAGCCCGAGCACGCCGATCACGATCAAGGACCTCTACGCGTGCGGTGGTGACCAGAACTACATGGGCTACTGCAACCGCGCGTTCTCGAGGATCCTGAACAAGGTGTCCACCACGCTCGATGCTTCTCAGCGGGCGAAGCTGCTGAACGCGGCCGAGGCTCGCTTCATGGTGAACGACGTCCCGTCGATCCCCATGTACGCACGGCCGGTGTTCGTCATCTCGAAGCGCGGCCTGAGGGGCCCCGTCGTGAACCCGACCACCGAGGGTAGTCCCTGGAACATCTCCGCCTGGAGCAAGTAGGGGCGCCTGAAGCGCAGTACTGCACCCCGTCGTGACGAGTCCCGTCCCCGCCCTCGTGGCGGAGGGTAGTCTCCTTTTCATCTCCGCCTGGAGCAAGTAGGAGAAGAGACGCATGCTGACGTACATCATCCGTCGCCTCCTCTAGAAGAGACTGCTGACGTACATCATCCGTCGACTGCTCTACAGCTCGCTCGTGCTCGTTGCGGCGAGCTTCTTCGTGTTCACGTTCGTCACGGTGTCCGGCGACCCGCTCGCGGCGCTCACGATCACGCCGAATGTCTCGCCCGAGACCGTCAACAGGATCCGCGAGGAGAAGCACCTCGACGAGCCGGTCTTCATTCGTTACGGCTACTGGGTGAAGGACGCCCTGACGAACCAGTTCGGGACGAAGCTCCTCAGCAACGAGCCGATCCTGCCGGATCTCTGGCGCGTGATGAAGAACACGCTCCAGCTCGTGATCGCCGCCGAGATCATCGCCCTCCTCCTGGGCGTCGCTATCGGCGTCTACTCGGCGCTCCGGCAGTACTCGCCGTTCGACCACGCCGCCACATCGTTCAGCTTCCTGGGGTTGGCGATGCCGCTCTTCTGGATCGCGCTGATGCTCCAGGTGGTCTTCGCGAACGTCTACCAGAAGACCGGCCACTCGATCTTTCCCACCGCGAGCCTCAACTCGGTCGATCCGGGCGAGGGCCTCAGTTTCTGGATCGACCGCGTGCACCATCTGGTGTTGCCGATCTTCGTCCTGATGATCGTCAACATGGCCGGCTACTCGCGCTACATGCGCGCCTCGATGCTCGAGGTCGTCAACTCGGACTACGTGAGGACCGCGCGTGCTAAGGGGCTGCCCGAGCGCGTCGTCACGATGCGCCACGCGTTTCGCAACGCGCTGATCCCGATCGTGACGCTGAGCGCACTCAGCTGGGGCGCGCTCCTCGGGGGCGCGGTCGTCACCGAGACTGTCTTCTCGCTCGACGGGATGGGGCTGTACTTCGTGAACGCGCTCCTCACCAACGATCCCTATCCGGTGATGGCGTGGCTGATGATCACGGCGACGATGATCATCGTCTTCAACCTGATCGCGGACATCCTCTACGGCGTCCTCGACCCTCGCGTCCGGTATGACTGAGCACCGGCCGGTCGACGACGTCCGCTCGGAGGACCGCGACGAGGTGGCCCTGCACGGGGGCACGCCCGGGAGGCCGACCGTGCCGCTCGCGCTCTCGCAGGAGCCGGAGGGCCCGATCGGGACGCCCGACCTCGCCCTCGCCTACGAGTCGGGCGTCGAGCTCAAGGCGCGCAGCCAGTGGGCGTACGCGCGCATGCGCTTCCTGCGCCACCGCCTCGCGGTCGTCAGCCTGTTCGTCTTGATCCTCGTGGGCCTCGTCGCGATCTTCGCGCCGCAGATCGCGCCGTACGGCTACGACGAAATCCCGCTCGGCGATATCAACAACCCGCTCGCGCTGATCGAGAGTCAGAACAAGGGCCCGACGTTGAACGACTGGCACCTCTTCGGGACCGATCAGCTCGGGCGCGACTACCTGAGCCGTGTCATCTACGGCGTTCGCACGTCGCTGTGGGTGGCGCTCTTCGTCGCGGTCCTCTCGACCGCCGTCGGAGCCCTGATCGGCGCCGTCGCCGGGTACTTCGGCGGCTGGGTCGACAACCTGCTGATGCGGTTCACCGACCTGATCCTGACCCTCCCGGGACTCGCGGTCCTGCTCACGGCATCTCAGTTCTTCGGCCAGGGGGACCCGCTGAAGATCGGGCTGATCCTCGCCTTCCTCTTCTGGACAAGCATCGCGCGCATCGTGCGCGGCCTCTTCCTGTCGCTGCGCGAGAAGGAGTTCATCGAGGCCGCGAAGGCCTCCGGCGCGACGGACTCGCGGATCATCCTGCGCCACATGCTTCCGAACGCCGTAGGCCCGATCGTCGTCAACGCGACGCTCGTGGTCGCGGGCGCGATCCTGGTCGAGGCCGCGCTCTCGTTCCTCGGCTTCGGCATCCAGCCGCCCGACGCGGCGCTCGGGAAGCTGATCTCGGACGGCCAGAGCGAGGGCTTCCGCTCCTGGTGGCTGGTCACGTTCCCGGGACTCGTGATCGCGCTGATCGCGCTCGCGATCAACTTCGTCGGGGACGGCCTCCGCGACGCGCTCGATCCGACGCAGCGGAGGATGCGTGCCTGACCCGATTCTCTCCGTACGCGATCTGAAGGTCGACTTCCGGACGGAGGACGGCGTCGTGCACGCCGTCGCCGGCGTCAGCTACGACCTCTACCCGGGCGAGGTGCTCGGCATCATCGGCGAGTCCGGCTCGGGGAAGAGCGTGTCCGTGATGTCGGTCCTCGGGCTGATCCCGAACGCGATCGTGAGCGGTCAGGCGGTCTTCAAGGGGCGAGACCTGCTCGCGATGTCGTCGAACGACCTGCGGAAGCTCCGCGGCGGCGAGGCGGCGATGATCTTCCAGGATCCGATGACGTCGCTGAACCCCGTCCTGAAGATCGGCGACCAGATCTCGGAAGCGGTTCTGACGCACAACCCCGACGTCTCGGACGACGAGGCGCGCGCCCGCACGATCGCCTTGCTCGAGCTCGTCGGCGTGCCGTTCGCCGAGCGCCGGTACGACCAGTACCCGCACGAGTTCTCCGGCGGGATGCGGCAGCGCGCGATGATCGCGATGGCCATCGCGAACTCGCCGTCGGTGCTGATCGCCGACGAGCCGACGACGGCGCTCGACGTGACGATCCAGGCCCAGATCGTCGAGGTGATGAAGACGGCGCAACGCGAGACGCACGCCGCGACGATCCTGATCACGCACGACCTCGGCCTGATCGCGGAGCTTGCTGACCGCGTGGTCGTCATGTACGCGGGGAGCGCGGTAGAGGTCGGCGACGTGTACACGATCTTCGACTCGCCGCGGCACCCGTACACGGTCGGGCTGATGAACAGCCTCGCGAGGCTCGAAGGGGATCAGGAGTGGCTGCAGCCGATCCCCGGGCAGCCGCCGAGCCTGATCAACCTCCCGCCTGGTTGCCCGTTCCACCCGCGCTGCACGCTCTCGCAGGGCCGCGCGCGCTGCCGGACCGAGATGCCGCCGCTGCGCCAGGTGGGCGAGGGGCCACCTCACCTCTCCGCGTGCCACTTCGCGGAGGAGCTCGCGGGCGAGACGCCGTACGTCAACGTCGGGGCCCCGAGCAGCTCGTGACCGAGACGCCCACACTCACCGCGGCCGCGCGCGCGGCGATCGACGCCGGGGGCGACGAGATTCTGCGCGTCGAAGGGCTCGTCAAGCACTTCCCGATCAAGGCGGGCGTGTTCAAGCACACCGTCGGCCACGTGCAGGCCGTCGAAGGCGTCGACCTGAGCGTGCGCCGCGGCGAGACCCTCGGCATCGTCGGCGAGTCGGGGTGCGGCAAGACGACGCTGGGCCGCACGATCATCAAGCTGCTCGAACCGACGGCCGGCCGCATCATCTTCAACGGCCGGGACATCACGAAGTTCAACCGGAAGCAGATGCGGCCGATCCGGCGCGACATCCAGATCGTCTTCCAGGACCCGTACGCTTCGCTGAACCCGCGCATGACGGTCCGCGAGATCGTCGGCGAGCCGCTGCGGATCCACGGGCTGTACCGGGGCCAGCAGGGGCGGCTGCGCGTGGAGGACCTCCTGCGGACCGTCGGCCTCAGTCCCGAGCACGCGAACCGCTTCCCGCACGAGTTCTCGGGCGGGCAGCGCCAGCGGATCGGCGTCGCGCGCGCGCTGGCACTGAACCCGGAGATGCTCGTCCTCGACGAGCCCGTCTCGGCCCTCGACGTCTCGATCCAGGCGCAGGTCGTGAACCTGCTCGAGTCGCTCCAGCACGAGTTCGGGCTGACGTTCCTCTTCATCGCGCACGACCTCGCGATCGTCCGCCACATCTCGAACCGTGTCGCGGTGATGTACCTCGGCAAGATCGTCGAGGTCGGCACGCGCGAGGAGATCTACGACCGGCCCACGCACCCGTACACGCAGGCGCTGCTCTCGGCCGTGCCGATCGACTCGCCGACGCAACGCGGGAAGCGGAAGCGGATCGTGCTCGAGGGCGACGTCCCGAGCCCAGCGAACCCGCCCTCGGGCTGCGTCTTCCGCACGCGCTGCTGGAAGGCGCAGGAGATCTGCGCCGAGGAGGTTCCGCCGCTCATCGACCGCGGCCACGGCCATCCGAGCGCCTGCCACTTCGCCGAGGTGATGCGGCCGCTGAGCACCACCGGCAACGGCGCCGAGCCCGCGCCCGCCTGATCTAACTCCTGCGGCGTGCCGCCGTCTTAGTCCACGTGAGTCCGGTTCGTCGCTCTCTCGTCTGCGACCGTGTGCGCGCGCAGATCTCCGTCGCCCTCGACTCGGAGCTCTCGCAGCTCGAGCGCGCGATGGTGAACGTGCACCTTGCGCGGTGCGCCGAGTGCCGCGCGTACGAGGTCGAGGTCGCGGCGTTCACGCACGCGCTGCGCGAGGCGCCGCTCGAGCGGACGGCGTCGCTGACGGTCCGCCGGCTGCCGCGGCGCGCAACGCTGCGCGCCGTCCCGGCCGTCGCCGCGGGACTCATGATCGCCGTTGCCGGCGTCGCCACGCAGCTCGCGTCGAACCAGGCGCGCGACGCCGGCTCCGAGCGCCTCGCCGCCCCGAGGCAGTTCCCGACGCAGAGCGAGCTCGAGCGCGAGCTGTCGCTGCTCGAGATCGCGTCCGGTGCCGACGGCGGGAAGCTCGGCGGTCCGCAGGAAACGGTACGCTAGCTCGCGCGCGCGCCGCTCTCGGCGGAGGAGTAGCTACTCCGGGCCGACACGGGCGAGCGTGATGCTACGGATCGGGTCCCGGCCGAACCAGAGTCGGATCCGGTCATCGATCGTCGTGCGGCACCACGGGAACGACGGCGCCTCGTCACTGAACAGCGGCTCTCCGTACGACTGCTCGCCGCACCCGGCGCCGTAGACGCTGCGTGCTCGCTGCAGAGGGTCGCCGATCCGGACGTGACGCTTCGTCGTCGCGCCGTCTTCCGTCACGACGAATGCGAACACGCCGCGCGGCCCGACCAGGAACGCTGCGTCCTCGTACCGCAGAACGGTCGGCGCCTCGCGCGAGCCGGGCGGCCAGTTGGCCACACTCGGTGCGCCCCCGATCTCGCCGAAGCTCTCCCCAGCCGGGAAAAAACCCTCGCCTTCGGCCGGCTTGCCGAAAACCCGCCGCACGTCCCTCTCGGTGTGACCGAGCCGGATGCCGCGGTATGAGCCGACCGCCTCGTCGATCGTCGCGGGGCCGTCACGGCGGGGACGGGCGTCTTCGTCGGACCCGTGTTCGATGTCGCAACCGGACGAAGACGCTGCGCAGGCGAGCACGACTGCGGCGAGGACGAGAGGTCGCTGCACCGTCAGGCGGAGCATAAGGCGGCGCGATCCGCTCGCGTACTACTACGAGGACTAGTGCCGCGCGAGCGGCTGCACGTCGATCCCCTGCTCACGCAGCTCGCCGAGCACCCGGTTCGCCTTCGTCCAGCTCTCGAAGCTGAGACCGCGCGTCCCGGGGAGGACGTCGGCGAAGGCCGGCTCGCGGATCGTGTCGGCCGTGGCCTCGAGGTCGGTCGAGAGCTGGTGGAACGCGTCGACGAGCTCGTCCGCTTCGTCCTGCAGGTCCTCGGGTGCGCCCGCGTCGTCGAGGTCGTCCGCAGCGGCGTCCACGGCGCGCGAGGCGTCGTCCATGCGGTCGAAGAGATCCTCGAGCGACTGCGCGCGCGTCACCGACGCGAGCGCCGAGTCGACGCGGTCGCGCGCCTCGCGGACGTCGGCCGCGAAGTCCTCCTTCGAGGCTCCCCCGAGCGCGCATCCGGCCAGCGCGAACGCGCACGCGCACGCAGCCACGACCCCGATCAATCCCCTCCGCACGGCGGCGACACCGTAGCTGAGCGGCGTTGGAGCGGGCGCCGATAGACTGCCCTTTGCGGCCGCCGTCCGGCCGATTGCTCGCGTCCATCTGTCGCAGGAGGGTCATGCCCGACCAGGAGAACGGCCGCAAGAACAGCGGCAAGGTGATCGAGATCAAGGGCGTCGTCATCGACGCCGTCTTCACGGGCGGGCTGCCCGAGATCAACCACGCGCTCGAGATCCCGCTGACGGCGACCGACGGCGGCAACGCGCGCACCCTCATCGCGGAGGTGCAGCAGCACCTCGGCGACGACCGCGTCCGCGCGGTGGCCATGGACACCACGGACGGCCTCGCCCGCGGGATCGACGTGATCGACACGGGCGCGCCGATCTCGGTCCCCGTGGGCGACGTCACGCTCGGTCGGATCTTCAACGTGCTCGGCGACACCATCGACGAGAAGGACAGCGACGGCCTGGGTACGGCGGAGCGCTGGCCGATCCACCGCGACCCGCCGACCTTCCGTGACCTCTCGCCCACGACGGAGATCTTCGAGACCGGGATCAAGGTGATCGACCTGATCGCGCCGTACACGAAGGGCGGCAAGGTCGGCCTCTTCGGCGGCGCCGGCACGGGCAAGACGGTCCTGATCCAGGAGCTGATCCACAACGTCGCGCGCCAGCACGGCGGCGTCTCCGTCTTCGCCGGCGTCGGCGAGCGCACGCGCGAGGGGAACGACCTCTACCTCGAGATGCAGGAGGCGGAGGTGCTGGAGAAGGTCGCGCTCGTCTACGGCCAGATGAACGAGCCGCCCGGCGCGCGCCTGCGGGTCGGGCTCTCGGGCCTCACGATGGCGGAGTACTTCCGCGACCAGGGGCAGGACGTCCTCCTCTTCATCGACAACATCTTCCGCTTCGTGCAGGCGGGCTCCGAGGTGTCGGCGCTCCTCGGCCGGATGCCGAGCGCCGTCGGGTACCAGCCGACGCTCGCCACCGAGATGGGCCAGCTCCAGGAGCGCATCACGTCGACGCGCGAGGGCTCGGTCACCTCGGTCCAGGCGATCTACGTGCCCGCGGACGACCTCACCGACCCCGCGCCGGCGAACACCTTCGCCCACCTCGACGCGACGACCGTCCTCTCGCGCGCGATTGTCGAGCAGGGCATCTACCCCGCGGTGGATCCCCTCGACTCCACGTCCCGCGCGCTCCAGCCCGGGATCGTCTCCGACGAGCACTACGAGACGGCGACGCGCGTGCAGCAGGTCCTCCAGCGCTACAAGGACCTCCAGGACATCATCGCGATCCTCGGCATCGACGAGCTCTCGGACGAGGACAAGCTGGTCGTCGCCCGGGC
This sequence comes from Gaiellaceae bacterium, assembly GCA_030446625.1. Classification (GTDB taxonomy): domain Bacteria; phylum Actinomycetota; class Thermoleophilia; order Gaiellales; family Gaiellaceae; genus JAUJMY01. The sequence goes on along the minus strand of JAUJMY010000010.1, from coordinate 40,945 downwards.
GCGGAAGATCCAGCGCTTCCTCTCGCAGCCGAACTTCGTGGCCGAGCAGTTCACGGGCACGCCGGGCGAGTACGTGCGCCTCGAGGACACGATCAAGGGCTTCCAGGAGATCCTCGACGGCAGGCACGACGACCTTCCGGAGCAGGCGTTCTACATGGTCGGCACGATCGAGCAGGCCGTGGCGAAGGCGCGCGGGCAGCAGCCGTCGGGGGACAGCGCCGCCGAGCTCGACGTCGAGGAGACGTCGGACGAGGCGCGCGAGCCGGCCGGCGCGACCGCATAGCGCGTGGCCGACGAGCGCCGCAAGTTCGACGTCTCGCTCGTCACCCCGGACGGGCCGGCGTTCGAGGGCGAGGCCGAGATGCTGATCGTCCCCGGCGCCGCCGGCGAGATCGGCGTCCTCGCGCGCCACGCGCCGCTCGTCGCGACGCTGAAGGCGGGCTCGACCCGGGTCCACGTGGGCGAGGGGGACGTGCGGGAGTACGCCACGGGCCCCGGGTTCTTCAAGGTGGAGCTCGACCGGGCGCTCGCGCTGGTGGACGACGCGGTCGCGGCCGGCGACGTGGATGCGGAGCGCGCCCAGCGCCAGCTCGACGAGGCGCGGGCCGAGCTCGAGCGCGCGCAGCGCGACGAGCCCGACGCCGACCGCTGGCAGCTCGAGCAGCGCATCCGCCACGCGGAGAACCAGCTCGCCGTCGCGGCCCTGCCCGACCGCAACGTCCAGCCGAAGGTCACGGCCGGCCGCGCCTAGCGTCGCCCGCGCGGCTACACTGCGCGCTGCACGTCCCGGAGAGCTTTGAAGGCAGCTTGGCGACCGGGTTACCAAACGCCTAAAGAGCCACGAGCCTCGCGCCTCGCGTCTCTTTAGGACGGAGCGTTTTTCGTGAAGGCGACGATCGACCACTTCGAGGAGCTTCTGGACGAGCGGATCGTCGTGCTCGACGGCGCGTACGGCGTCCTCATCCAGCGCACGGTCAAGGGGGAGGACGCGTACCGCGGCGAGCGCTTCCGCGACCACCTGCACGATCTCGCGGGCGATCCGGACCTCCTGAACCTGACCAGGCCGGAGGTCGTGCGGGACATCCACCGCTCGTACCTCGCCGCCGGCGCGGACGTCCTCACGACCAACACGTTCACGGCCACGACGATCGGGCAGGCGGACTACCGCCTCGAGCCGTTCGCGCGCGAGATGAGCCTCGCCGGCGCGCGGCTCGCGCGGGAGGTCGCGGACGAGTGGGAGAAGCCGGCGTGGGTCGCCGGGTCGATCGGGCCGCTCAACGTCTCCCTCTCGCTGTCGCCCAAGGTCGACGACCCCTCGTTCCGCAGCGCGACGTTCGACCGGGTCCGCGACGCGTACGCGGAGCAGATCGAAGCGCTCGCCGAGGGGGGCGTCGACGTCCTCCTCGTCGAGACGATCTTCGACACGCTGAACGCGAAGGCTGCGATCTTCGCGGCCCGAGACGTCGCGCCGGAGTTGCCGCTGTGGATCTCCTTCACCGCGATCGACCGCAGCGGCCGGAACCTCTCGGGGCAGACGGTCGAGGCGTTCTGGGCGTCGGTCGAGCACGCGGAGCCGCTGATCGTCGGCGTGAACTGCTCGCTCGGCGCCGCGGACATGCGTCCGTTCGTCGAAGACCTGGCGAGGATGGCGACGACGTACGTCGCCTGCCACCCGAACGCCGGCCTGCCGAATGCGATGGGCGAGCACGACGAGCAGCCGACGGACACGAGCCGGATCCTCGGCGAGTTCGGGCGTGACGGCCTCGTGAACGTCGTCGGCGGCTGCTGCGGGACGACGCCCGAGCACGTACTGGCGATCGCGCACACGGCACGGGGTCTCAACCCGAGACGCGTTCCGGAGCGGCAGCGGCGGACGAGATTGAGCGGCCTCGAGCCGTTCGAGATCGGGCCCGACACCGGCTTCGTCATGGTCGGCGAGCGGACGAACGTCACCGGCTCGGCGCGCTTCCGCCGCATGGTCGAGGCCGGCGACTGGGAGGGCGCGCTCGACGTCGCGCTCGAGCAGGTGCGCGGCGGCGCGAACATCCTCGACGTCAACATGGACGCCGACCTGCTCGACTCGGAGCAGGCGATGACGACCTTCCTGAACCTGCTCGCGACGGAGCCGGAGGTCGCGCGGATTCCGATCATGATCGACAGCTCGCGCTGGTCGGTGCTCGAGGCGGGGCTGAAGTGCGTCCAGGGCAAGGGGATCGTCAACTCGATCAGCCTCAAGGAGGGCGAAGGGCCGTTCCTCGAGCAGGCGCGGCGCGTGAAGAGCTACGGCGCGGGCGTCGTCGTGATGGCGTTCGACGAGCAAGGACAGGCGGAGACCGTGGAGCGCAAGGTGGCGATCTGCGAGCGCGCGTACCGGCTGCTCACCGAGGAGGCGGGCTTCGCGCCCGAGGACATCGTGTTCGACCCGAACATTCTCGCCGTCGCGACCGGGATCGAGGAGCACAGCGAGTACGGCAAAGCGTTCGTCGAGGCCCTCCCGCTGATCAAGGAGCGCTGCCCCGGCGCCAAGACGAGCGGCGGGATCTCGAACCTCTCGTTCTCCTTCCGCGGCAACGACGTCGTGCGCGAGGCGATGCACTCGGCGTTCCTCTTCCACGCGATCCGAGCGGGCCTAGACATGGGGATCGTCAACGCGGGCCAGCTCGTCGTCTACGAGGACATCCCGCCCGACCTGCTCGAGCACGTCGAGGACGTCATCTTCAACCGGCGCCCCGACGCGACCGAGCGGCTCGTCACGCTGGCCGGCAGCGTCACGGGCGAGGCGACCCGGCGCGAGCTCGACCTCTCGTGGCGCGAGGCTCCCGTCGAGCAGCGGCTCGCGCATGCGCTCGTCCACGGGATCGTCGACTACGTCGAGGAGGACACCGAGGAAGCGCGGCGGCAGGCGGCGCGCCCGCTCGACGTGATCGAGGGGCCGCTCATGGACGGGATGAAGATCGTCGGCGACCTCTTCGGCGCGGGGAAGATGTTCCTGCCGCAGGTCGTGAAGAGCGCGCGGGCGATGAAGCGCGCGGTCGCGTACCTCGAGCCGTACATGGAGGAGGAGAAGGCGCGGACGGGCGGCAACGGTCGCGCGCAGGGCAAGGTCGTGCTCGCCACCGTCAAGGGCGACGTGCACGACATTGGCAAGAACATCGTCGGCGTCGTCCTCGGCTGCAACAACTACGCGGTGATCGACCTCGGCGTGATGGTGCCGACCGAGAAGATCCTCGACACCGCCGTCAGCGAGGGCTGCGACTTCGTCGGGCTGTCGGGCCTGATCACCCCGTCGCTGGACGAGATGGTCAACGTCGCGCGCGAGATGGAGCGCCGTGGGCTCGAGCTGCCGCTGCTGATCGGCGGCGCGACGACGAGCAAGCAGCACACCGCGGTGAAGATCGCGCCCGAGTACAGCCGCGCGACCGTGCACGTGCTCGACGCCTCGCGCGTGGTCGGCGTCGTCTCGGATTTGCTCGACGCGGGTCGGAGCGTCGTCCTCGACCGCGAGAACCGCGAGACGCAGGAGCGCCTGCGGGTGCAGCACGCGGAGCGCGACCGGAAGCCGCTGCTCCCGCTCGAGCAGGCGCGCGCGAACCGCGAGCGGCTGCCGTTCGACGACCTGCCGGTGCCGGCGTTCACGGGCGCGCGCGTGGTCGAGCCCGAGCTCGCGACGCTCCGGGAATACATCGACTGGCAGTTCTTCTTCCACGCCTGGGAGCTGAAGGGGAAGTTCCCGGCGATCCTCGAGCAGCCCGCGGCGCGCGATCTCTACGACGACGCGAACGCGCTGCTCGACGAGATCGTGGCGGGCGAGCTGCTGCGCGCGCGCGGCGTGTACGGCTTCTGGGCCGCGCGCGGAGACGGCGACGACATCGCGCTCGAGAATGGCGTCCGCTTCTGCATGCTGCGCCAGCAGACCGCGTACGGCGACAGCCGCCCGAACCGCTGCCTCGCCGACGTCGTCGCTCCGCACGGAGACCACGTCGGCGCCTTCGCCGTCACCGCCGGGCTCGGGGCCGACGAGCTCGCGGCGCGCTTCGAGCGCGAGCACGACGACTACCGCGCGATCATGGTCAAGGCGCTCGCCGACCGGCTCGCGGAGGCGTTCGCCGAGTACCTGCACCAGGTCGCGCGCCGCGCGTGGGGATACGAGCCCGACGACTTGACGACCGACGACCTGATCGCAGAGCGCTTCCGGGGGATCCGCCCGGCTTTCGGGTATCCGGCCTGCCCCGACCACACCGAGAAGGGGAAGCTCTTCGACCTGCTCGGCGGGCGCGAGCTGGGGATGGCGCTCACCGAGAGCTACGCCATGACCCCGGCCTCGAGCGTGAGCGGGATCTACCTGGCGCACCCGCAGGCGCGCTACTTCTCCGTCGGCCGCATCGGCCGCGACCAGGTGGAGGACTATGCGCGTCGAAAGGAGGAGAAGGTCGAGGAGGTCGAGCGCTGGCTGCGGCCGAACCTCGCCTACGACGCGCCATAGATCCGCTGGGGAGGTCGGCTATCCTGCTCCGCCGGGAGCGCCTGAGGCGCTCACGGTCTTTTTCGGGCGATGAAGACGACGCTGAAGAGAGGGGTCAGGCGCGCCGCGGGCGCGAACGGGAACGGCCGCGCCGTCCTGCCGCCCACGCTCGCCCCCGTGACGCGCTACCGGCAGCCCGCACCGCGCCGCCGCGGCGCGCTGCACGTCCTCGTGCGGATCGTGGTCTGGCTCGGCGTCGCGGTGCTGACCGTCGGCGCGGGCCTCGCCGGCGGCGCATACCTCTACTTCGAGCACGAGTTCGTCGGCAAGGTCGGCGCGCGCTCGGCGGAGGTGAAGGAGGCGGCGGAGAGGCTCGACGTCGCGCCCGCGGGTGATCCCGCGGTCGCACTCGTCGTCGGCTACGACAAGCGGATGGGTCCCGAGGCGGAGGTCACGGGCCGCTCCGACACCGTGATGCTCCTGCGAGCGGATCCGCGGCGCAAGTCGCTCTCGATGCTCTCGTTCCCGCGCGACCTCGCCGTCGACGTCCACTGCCCCGGACGCGCGCCGTTCCGCGAGAAGATCAACGGCGCGTACGAGGCATGCGGCGTGATGGGGACGCTCCAGACGGTGCGCGCGCTGACGGGCGTCCCGATCAACTACCTGATCACCGTCAACTTCCGCGGCTTCAAGCAGGTCGTCGCGAAGATCGGCGGCGTCTGGGTCGACGTCGACCGGCGCTACTTCAACGACAACTCGCACGGGGGCGAGCGCTACGCCACGATCGACCTCCAGCCGGGCTACCAGAAGCTGAACGGCGCCGACTCGCTCGACTACGTCCGCTTCCGGCACACGGACTCCGACCTCTACCGCCTCGCGCGGCAGCAGGCGTTCGTGCGCGCGTTCAACGAGCAGCTGCGGACGTCGTTCTCGCCGACGAGCGTCCCGAAGCTCGTCAAGGTGATCACGGACAACGTGGAGGTCGGCCGCGGCGGCAAGGGCGACCTCGACCCGCGCCTCCTGATCTCGTACGGCCTGTTCGCGTTCGAGCTCCCCCAGGGGAACTTCTTCCAGGGGAAGGTCGAGGGGCTCCGGGAGGTCGACGGCACGTCCGACCTCTACACCGATCCGTCGAACATCCGGCAGGCGGTCGAGGAGTTCATGCACCCGGACGTCGACGCGCCGGAGCAGGCGACCGCCGCTGCGCTCGGGCGGAAGCCGAAGCGCGTGCCCGCGCCGCCGCCGCGCGCGACGTCGATCGTCGTCCTGAACGGCAACGGCGTTCCCGGCGCGGCGGCCAACGCCTCGTATCTCCTCGCCGAGCGCGGCTACGCCACGCTCGAGCCGCCGAACGGGCAGCCGGCGGACGCGCCGAGGCAGGACTTCGCGCACACGACCGTGTTCGTCGACGGGAGGTACCCTCGAGCCGACGCGGCCGCGGCGTCGGTCGCGCGCCTCTTCGGCGCCGCCGAGGTCGCGCCGATGCCGCGCCGGGGGAACCTTCGCCGCCTCGCCGGCGACGCGATGCTGGCCGTCGTCGTCGGCCGCACGTTCACGGGGTCGCTCGCGCCCGCGGCCACGCCGAGCGTGCCGAAACGCCAGCCCCCGGACGTCCGGCGCGACCCGGCGCAGGCGCTCGACCACCTGCGGCGCGTCCGCGGCCGCGTCCGCTTCCCGCTCCTCGTCCCGACCCTTGTCGAAAGCGCGTCGAGGATCGACGCGGAGCTGCCGGTGCGGGCGTACAAGCTCGCGGGGCACGACGCCGTGCGGATGACCTTCCTGAGCGGCAAGGAGGCGAGCGCGTACTGGGGGATCCAGATGACGAACTGGGAGGACGCGCCCGCGCTCGACGATCCGAACGAGACGCTGACGATCGGCCGCCGCCGCTACGAGCTCTACTACACGGGCGCGAAGCTGCACATGGTCGTCCTGCGCGCGAACGGCGCGACGTACTGGGTCGTGAACACGCTCCTGAACTCGCTCTCGAACGAGACGATGCTCGCGATCGCAAAGGGCCTGAAGCCGCTTCCGCGGTAGGCAAGCTAGGCTTCTTCTTCCATGGCCTCGATCGGGATCTTCGGCGCGGGCTACGTCGGTCTGGTGACGGGCGCGTGCTTCGCCGACCTCGGCCACACGGTCGTCGTCCGCGACGTCGTCCCCGAGCGCATCGCCGCGCTCGAGCGCGGGGAGGTCCCGATCTACGAGCCCGGGCTCGAGCAACTGCTCGAGCGCAACCGCGAGCGCCTCCGCTTCACGCTCGACGTCGGCGAGGCGATCGCCGGCGCCGACTTCCTCTTCATCGCCGTCGGGACGCCGCCGACGCCGTCGGGCGACGCGGACCTAGCGGCGGTCTGGACGGTGATCGACGAGCTGCCCGACGAGACGCAGGCGATCGTCGCCATGAAGAGCACCGTCCCCGTGGGCACGGGCGAAAAGGTGCGGGCGCAGCTCGACCGGCGCGGCCTGCACCACGTCGGCTACGTCTCGAACCCGGAGTTCACCGCCGAGGGCACCGCGGTCCGCGACTTCATGGAGCCGGACCGGATCGTGGTCGGCGCATTCGACGACGCGCACGCGGACGCGGTCGCGCGACTGCACGAGGGGATCGATGCGCCGATCGTGCGCACCGACGTCAACTCCGCGGAGATGGTGAAGCTCGCCGCGAACGCATTCCTGATGACGCGGATCAGCTTCATCAACGAGATCGCGAACGTCTGCGAGGTCGTCGGGGCGGACGTGGAGGCGGTCGCGAAGGCGGTCGGGCTCGACCACCGCCTGGGGCCGCACTTCCTGCGCGCCGGGATCGGCTACGGCGGCAGCTGCTTCCCCAAGGACGGCCGGGCGCTGAAGCAGCTCGCCGCCAACTCCGGCTACCACTTCCAACTGCTCGCGGCCGTGATCGAGGTCAACGAGCTCCAGAAGCGGAAGGTCGTCGCGAAGCTCCAGCGCTACCTCGGCCCGCTGCGTGGCACGCGGATTGCGCTGCTCGGGCTCGCCTTCAAGCCGAACACGGACGACATGCGCGAAGCGGCGAGCATCGTGCTCGCGAACCGGCTCCTCGCCGAGGGTGCCGAGGTCCGCGGCTGGGACCCGGTCGCCGACGCGCGACCCGTCCTCCCACCGGAGGCCGTGCTCGCGGACTCGCCGCTCGAAGCCGTCCGCGACGCGGACGCCGCCGTGATCGTGACGGAGTGGAACGAGCTCCTGTCGCTCCCGAGCGCCGAGGTGCGCGCGGCGATGCGCAGGCCGCTGATCATCGACGGGCGAAACCTGCTCGACCCGAAGACCGTCCGCGACGCCGGCTTCATGTACGAGGCGATCGGCCGCTCGGGCTCCGTCTTCCGCGGGCTCCCGGAGATGGAGCCGCAGCGCTAGATGGAGGCGATCCTGCTCGCCGGCGGGAAGGGCGAGCGGCTGGGCGAGGCGGGGGCGGCAACCCGAAGGCCCTCGTGCCGATCGCCGGCCACCCGCTCGCGGAGTACCAGGTCGCCCAGCTCGTGCGCGCCGGCGTCGGGCGCGTGATCGTCAGCCGCGCCGCCGGCAAGGACGACCTGTTCGCCGCGAAGCTCGCGGGGCTCGGCGCCGAGATCGTCGCCGTCCCCGAGCCCGAGCCGCTCGGCCGTGGGGGAGGCTTGCGCTACGCGGCCGCGCACCGCGAGGAGTCCGGCCCGTTGTACGCGCTGAACGGCGACGAGCTGCTCGACCTCGACCTCGAGGCGATGCTCGCTCGGCACCGCCAACGCGCCGCCGCCGCGACGATCGCGGTCGCGCCGATGACGTCGCAGTTCGGCGTCGTGGACGTCGACGGCGAGGACCGCGTGACGGGCTTCCGTGAGGCGCCGCGGCTCCCGCACTGGGTCAACGCGGGCGTGTACGTCCTCGACGACGAGGCGCTCGAGCGGCTGCCCGAGCGCGGCGATCACGAGCAGAGCACGTTCCCGCAGCTCGCGGCGGAGGGGCGGCTGCTCGCGTTCAGGCACGAGGGGCTGTGGCTGACCGTGAACACGCCGAAGGACCTGCGCAAGGCCGAGGAGTACTTCGCCGCGCATCCGGAATGGCGTCCGGCGCGAGCAACCGAGCGCGCCCGCGGCTAGAGGCGGGTTTGACGAAACAGTCGTGTGCCGCCGCCGCACGCTGGACCGCGCGATGCTGCGTCCTCGGTCGACGCCGTATCCACCGATACGCGGACTCCCTGCGTCCTTGCCTCACACCGTCAGTGCACGGCTGCGACGAGAACCGTTCCGCCAAACCCTCCAGCGCTTAGACTCGGCCGGTGAGCGAGCGGCCGCAGTCGCCGAACCTGGACGGCCTCGATCGCTTCGCGGTCGATCCGGAGCGCGTGGACAAGCCGTGGGGCTGGGAGCTGATCTGGGCGAGCACCGAGAAGTACGTCGGGAAGCTCCTCTTCGTGCGCGCGGGGCACTCGCTCAGCCTTCAGTTCCACAACGAGAAGGACGAGTCGTGGTACATCCACCACGGCCGGGCGAAGCTCGAGTTCGCGACCGTCGGCGAGGCCGTCGGGAAGTCCGAGGTCGTCGGCCGGGGCGCGGCGTTCCGGCTCCCACCGGGGACGGTGCACCGCCTGACCGCGCTGGAGGACACGTTCGTGCTCGAGGTCTCGACGCCGCACCTCGACGACGTCGTGCGGCTCGAGGACGCGTACGGGCGGGAAGGGACGAGCGACCGCTAAACCCTTCACACTTGTGTGTTAAGGTTGCGCGCGGTGCGCGAATGGACTGTCGGTGAGGCGGCCGCCCGGACGGGGTGGTCGGCGCGGATGCTGCGCTACCTCGAGCAGGCGAGCCTTGTCGTGCCGCGGCGGACGCGATCCGGCTACCGCGTGTACGGCGTGCGCGAGTTGAACCGGCTGCGCTCGTTGCGCGAGCTGCGCGAGCGCTTCGCCGTCGAGCTGACTGACGTCGCGTTCGCCGCCCGGCTCCGCCGTGAGCCCGCGCTGCGCGCGGCCGTCGATACGTGGCTCGGGCCGGCGCGCGACGCTCCCGACTGGGTGGACTGGGAGCAGCGGAAGCACGAGAGGCTCCTCGCCGCGTGACAAATAGACTGCCCCGACGGCTCGACAGAGAAGAGGCTTGATGGCGACTACGAAGCGATTCGACGTGCGTGACCTGTCCCTGGCGCCCGAGGGAGTGCGCCGCATCGAGTGGGCCGACCGGCAGATGCCGGTTCTGGCGGCGATCCGCGAGCGTTTCGAGCGCGAGCAACCGCTCGCCGGCTACCGGATCTCCGCGTGCCTGCACGTGACGACCGAGACCGCGAACCTCGCGCGGACGCTCAAGGCGGGCGGCGCCGACGTCGTGCTGTGCGCGTCGAACCCGCTCTCGACGCAGGACGACGTCGCGGCCGCGCTCGTCGACGAGTACGACATCGGCGTCTTCGCGATCAAGGGCGAGGACAACGACACGTACTACCAGCACATCGAGGCGGCGGTCGACCACCGTCCGCAGCTGACGATGGACGACGGCGCCGACGTGATCGGCGTCCTCCACTCGGCGCGGCGCGAGCAGCTCGGCGACATCATCGCCGGGACGGAGGAGACGACGACCGGCGTGATCCGCCTGAAGGCGCTCGAGCGCGACGGCGCGCTCGGCTTCCCCGTGATCGCGGTCAACGAGGCGAAGACCAAGCATCTCTTCGACAACCGCTACGGCACCGGCCAGTCGACGGTGGACGGGATCATCCGCGCGACGAACGTCCTGCTCGCCGGCAAGAAGTTCGTCGTCGGCGGCTCCGGCTGGGTCGGGCGTGGCGTCGCGTCGCGCGCGCGCGGCATGGGCGCGCACGTGATCATCACCGAGGTCGACCCGATGCGCGCGCTCGAAGCCGTGATGGACGGCTACGAGGTGCTGCCGATGGAGCGCGCCGCCGAAATCGGCGACATCTTCTGCACGGCGACGGGCGACAAGAACGTGATCGGCCGAGCGCACATGGAGCGCATGAAAGACGGCGCGATCCTGTCCAATACGGGCCACTTCAACGTCGAGATCGAGATCCCGGCGCTGCGGGCGCTGGCGACGGAGACGCGTGAAGCGCGCGAGTTCGTCGAGGAGTTCACGCTCGCGGACGGCCGGAGGCTGTACCTGATCGCGGACGGCCGACTCGTGAACCTGTCGGCGGCGGAGGGGCATCCGGCGCTCGTCATGGACATGTCGTTCGCGAACCAGGCGCTCGCCGCCGAGTACGCGATCGCGAACGCCGCGACCCTCGAGCGGAAGGTGTACGACGTGCCGGACGACATCGACCGCGAGATCGCGCGCCTCAAGCTCGAGACCATGGGAATCGCGATCGACGAGCTCACGGAGGAGCAGGCGAAGTACCTGGCCTCGTGGGACGAGGGGACGTAGGCGGGACGCGGTCCAGCGCCAAGTAACACTCTGTTACAAGGCAACGATGGCGCTGGAGCCTGAGCAGATCGTGCGGCTCGAGGAGGACCGGGTGGTCCTCCTCGACCAGCGCCGGCTGCCCGAGGTGGTGGTCGAGCTCGAATGCCGCTCGGCGGCCGAGGTCGCCGCGGCGATCCGCGACATGGCGATACGCGGCGCTCCGGCAATCGGGGTCGCCGCCGCGTACGGGTACGCGCTCGCCGCTCGCCGTGGCGGGGATCTCGAGGAGGCGTACCGCGTGCTCGCGGAGTCGCGCCCGACGGCCGTGAACCTGACGTGGGCGCTCCGCGAGATGCTGGACGACCCGACGCCGGAGCGCGCCCGGGAGCTGCACCGCGAGGAGGTCGAGCGCTGCCGGAGGATGGCCTCGCACGCGGCCGAGTTGCTCGCGCCCCGGACACGTGCGCTCACGCACTGCAACGCGGGTGCCCTCGCGACGGGCGGCTACGGAAGCGCTGTCGGCGCGTTGCGGACGGCGTGGGAGCGCGACCTCGTCGAGCACGTGCTCGTCGACGAGACGCGGCCGCTCCTCCAGGGGTCGCGGCTCACGGCGTGGGAGCTCGAGCAGATCGGCGTCCCGCACGCCGTCATCGCCGATTCCGCCGCTGCGTCGTTCATGGCGGCGGGTGAGGTCGACTGCGTGATCACCGGCGCGGACAGGATCGCGGCGAACGGCGACACGGCGAACAAGATCGGCACCTACGGGCTCGCCGTGCTCGCGGCGCACCACCGGATCCCGTTCTGCGTCGTCGCGCCCACGTCGACCGTCGACCTGTCGACGCCGACGGGCTCCGGCATCCCGATCGAGGAGCGCGCCGCCGCCGAGGTGAGCGCGCGCTCGCCGGCCCGGAATCCGGCGTTCGACGTCACGCCCGCCGCCCTGATCGGCGCGATCGTCACCGAGGACGGCGTCCACCGCGCGCCGTACACGGAGTCGCTCGCGGGCGTCGTGGCGCGCGCGTGATCCTCGAGCAGCTCGACCGGGAGTCGCGCTCGATCCTCGAGCGCTACGACTTCGACGCGGAGGCGTTCGCGCTGCTCCAGCAGCGTGTGGCGGACGGGACGCTCTCGCCCGAGAACAACGCCGTGCGCGGCGTGGTCGAGCCGCTTCCGGAAGGAGAGGTGCGCGTGCTCGACGGCGCGGCGCGCGACCAGGGCCTCGACGCGCTGCGGCGCGGCGAGGTCGCGACGGCCGTCCTGAACGGCGGGATGGCGACGCGCTTCGGGGGCATCGTCAAGGGCATAGTCGAGGCGGTCGACGGGCGCAGCTTCCTCGAGTGGAAGCTCCGTGACGCCGCCGCGGCCGGCGTTGCCGCCGTTGTGATGAACAGCTTCGCGACGGACGAGGCGACGCGGGAGTTCGTGGCGACGCTCGACGTCCCCGAGCCGCTGTACTTCACGCAGTCCGTCTCGCTGCGCATGAACCGCGACGGGAGCCTGTTCGTCGACGACGACGGGACGGCGGCGCCGTACAGCCCGGGCCACGGCGACTTCGTCCGCTCGTTGCGCCGTTCGGGCACGATCCACGCCCTTCGCGCGCGCGGGATCCGCCTGCTCGCCCTCTCGAACGTCGACAACCTCGGTGCGCGGGTCGATCCTGCCGTGATCGGGGCGCACGTGGCGGCGGGACGGGCGATGACCTCCGAGGTGACGGAGAAGCACGAGGGCGACGCGGGCGGCGCGCCGGTGCTCGTGGACCGCAAGCCGATGGTGATCGAGGGCTTCCGCTTCCCCGCGGACTTCGATCAGGCTCGCATCCCGATCTTCAACACGAACACGTTCGTCTTCGACCTCGACGCGCTCGACCGCAGCTACGAGCTGACGTGGCTGTACGTCGAGAAAAAGGTGTCAGAGCGTCCCGCCGTGCAGCCGGAGCAGCTCGTGAACGAGCTCTCGGCCTTCCTGCCGACGACGTATCTGCAGGTCCCGCGCGAGGGGCCGCGCGGGCGCTTCTTTCCGGTCAAGACGCCGGACGATCTCGAGGACGCCCGCGCGCCGCTGCGCGAGATGCTCGGGACGCCGCTCCTGAGCTGACACGAAGCCGGCACGCGCGCGTCGCGCCGCCGCTCGTACCGTGAGGTCGCGTGCGCCTCGTCGACCTGCTGCTGCCCGCGCGCTGCGTGGTCTGCTCCGCGTTCGGCGAGCTCGTGTGCGAGCAGTGCGCGGAGGGGCTGCCGAGGCTGCGAGCGCCGCTGTGCGCGCGCTGCGGCGCGCCGACGGCGTGGCCGGTCGCGCGCTGCCGCGAGTGCGCGGGGCGGCGGCTCGCGTTCGCCTCCGCGCGCGCGGCCGTCGCGTACGACGACCACGTCCGCACGCTCGTCGCGGCCTGGAAGGAGCAGGGGCTGCGCGCGCTCGCGCGCTTCGCGGCCGCGTCCGTCGTGGAGCTCGTGGAACGACCGGACGCCGAGGCGCTCGTGCCCGTTCCGTCCGATCGCGACCGGACGCTCGTGCGCGGGCACCACGCGGCGGAGGCGCTCGCGCGCGAGCTCGGCCGCTCGTGGGGCATGCCGCTCGCGCCGCTCCTCCACCGCGCGCGCCCGGTGCCGAGGCAGCGCGGACTCGCGCTCGCGGAGCGCCGGCGGAACGTGCGCGGCGCCTTCGTCACGGGCGAGCGCCCGCCGCCGCGCGTCGTCCTCGTCGACGACGTCTACACGACGGGGTCGACGGTCGCCGCCGCCGCTTCGGCCCTCCGCCGCGCGGGGGCGCGTCGCGTCGACGCCGTGACGTTCGCGCGCACGATTCGCGCGCGCTGAGACGGGTAGAGTCGCACCAGCGACGAGGAGAGGCGATGCGACTTCAGGTGAGGGGCAAGAATCTGGAGGTCAGCGACTCGATCCGGAGCTACGCCGAGCACAAGCTCGCGAAGCTCCAGCCGCAGCTCCGCGACGACACGCGCGTCGAGCTCGAGCTCGCTGTCGAGCGCAACCCGTCGATCTCGGCGAACCACGTGGCCGAGGCGACGGTCTGGACGAAGGGGCCGGTTCTCCGGGCGCGTGAAGCGTCGGTGGACATGCGCGCGTCGATCGACGAGCTCACGGAGAAGCTCCTGCGCCAGCTCAAGCACTACCGCGAGCGCCGGAGCCGCAGCGCGGCGCGCGGGCAGGCCAATCGAGACGGAGGAGGCTTCGTGACGAGCAACGACGGCGAGCCGCAGATCGTGAAGTCGAAGCAGTTCGCGATGACGCCGATGAGCGCCGAGGACGCCGTCCTCCAGCTCGAGCTCGTCGGGCACGACTTCTTCGTGTTCCAGAACGCCGACTCGAATGCGGTCAACGTCGTCTACCGCCGCAAGAGCGGCGGCTACGGCCTGATCGAGCCGCAGACGTAGTTCTCGGACCGGATCGGGAAGGGGATCGCGCTCGGTCGGGTCCTCGACGCGGCTGCGCCGGTTCACCCAGCAACCCGCCTTCGCACCAGAACGCGATCTGCTTTCCGGCGGGCGACCACGCCGGCTCGGTGTCGCCGGCGTTGCGCGTCAGCCGCCGCCCGCCGGCTCCGTCGACGCCGATCAGGGACAAGCCCCGAGACAGCCCGTAGAATACCCGCGCTCGCCGTCAGGCGACTACGCGGCGTCGCGGGTCGTCCGCGACGCCAGTCGGCGCCGCCCCGCGTCGTCGAGCACGACCAGCTCCTCCTCGGACGGCAGCAGCAGCCGGCGCCCGTCGGCCGACACGGGGACGCGCCAGTCGCCGGCCCGCCACGACGTTCCGGACACCCGCAGTAGCCCCGTCCCGTCCCGGCAGGAGGACGCCCAGGAGCACGGCTCGCGCGCGCAGGAGCCAAGTGTAGAGCCGCTAACCTTGGTCGACCGTGTCGCCCCAGTTCGGCCAGTTCGAAAAGGTCCTCCGCTTCGGCGAGGGTCGCCGCATGAAGCGGCTCGCGGAGCAGGCGGCGTACATCACGTCGCTCGAGCCCGACTACGAGCGCCTCTCCGACGGCGAACTGCGCGCGGTTACGGTCGGGTTCCGCGAGCGGCTCGCGAACGGTGAGGAGCTCGAGAACCTCCTCTTCGAGGCGTTCGCGGCCGTCCGCGAGGCACGCAAGCGCGAGTCCGACCAGCGCATGTTCGACGTGCAGCTGATGGGCGGGATCGTCCTCCACGAGGGCGACGTGGCGGAGATGAAGACGGGCGAGGGGAAGACCTTCGTCGCGAGCCTCGCGCTCTACCTGAACGCGCTACCGGGACAGGGCGTCCACCTCGTGACGACGAACGACTACCTCGCGAAGCGCGACGCCGAATGGAACCGCGGCGTCTACGAGCGCCTCGGGATGACGGTCGGCTTCATCCAGAACATGATGCCGTTTGCGGAGCGGCGCGACGCGTACGCGGCCGACGTCACGCACGGCACGAACTCCGAGTTCGGCTTCGACTACCTGCGCGACAACATGGCCGTCTCGATGGACGGCGTCGTCCAGCGCAGCCATGCCTACGCGATCGTGGACGAGGTCGACTCGATCCTCATCGACGAGGCGCGGACGCCGCTGATCATCTCCGGCGAGCCGGAGACGGCGGCGCAGACGTACTACGACTTCGCGCGCATCGCGAAGCAGCTCGAGGGGATTCCCGCCCCGGAGGTCGTCAAGGGCGAGGTGTCGGGCGCGGACTACGAGTACGACGAGAAGCGCAAGACGGTTGCGCCCACGGAGCAGGGCGTCGAGAAGGTCGAGCGCGCGCTGCGGATCGAGAACCTCTACGACCCGCGCAACGCGCAGCTCGTCAACCACCTGATCCAGGCGCTGAAGGCCGAGTCGCTGTACCAGCGGGACGTCGAGTACGTCATCCAGGACGGCGAGGTCAAGATCGTCGACGAGTTCACCGGCCGCATCATGGAGGGGCGCCGCTGGTCGGAGGGGCTCCACCAGGCGGTGGAGGCGAAGGAGGGCGTGCGGATCCAGGAGGAGCACGTCACGGTCGCGACGATCACGCTCCAGAACTACTTCCGCCTCTACGAGAAGCTCGCGGGGATGACCGGTACCGCGAAGACGGAGGAGAAGGAGTTCGTCGAGATCTACGGGCTGCACGTCGTCGAGATCCCGACGAACGTGCCCGTGCAGCGCCTCGACCACAACGACCTGATCTTCAAGACGAAGGACGCGAAGTTCGGCGCGGTCGTAAAGGACATCAAGGAGCGCAACGAGAAGGGGCAGCCGGTGCTCGTCGGCACGATCGCGGTCGAGACGTCGGAGCACCTCTCGCAGCTCCTGAACCGCGCGGGCGTCCGGCACACCGTCCTGAATGCGAAGCAGCACGAGCGCGAGGCGGACATCATCAAGGACGCGGGCGAGCGCGGCGCGGTCACGATCGCGACCAACATGGCCGGCCGCGGCGTCGACATCAAGCTCGGCGACGGCGTCCGGGAGCTCGGCGGCCTCTACGTGCTCGCCACCGAGCGGCACGAGGCGCGGCGGATCGACAACCAGCTCCGCGGCCGCTCCGGCCGCCAGGGTGATCCCGGCGAGTCGCGGTTCTACCTCGCGGGCCAGGACGACCTCGTGCGCCTGTTCGCCGGCGACCGGATCTACAACATCATGGAGCGCTTCAAGCTCCCCGACGACGAGCCCATGCAGCACAAGATGCTCTCCAACCAGATCGAGGGCGCGCAGAAGAAGGTCGAGGAGCAGAACTTCGTCGCGCGGAAGAACGTCCTCAAGTACGACGACGTGATGAACGTCCAGCGCCAGGTGATCTACGCGCAGCGCCGCCAGGTCCTGGAGGGGCAGGACATGTCCGACCAGGTGCGCGAGTGGATCGACGACGTGGTCGAGAACGTCGTCGCGGCGCACACGGAGGTGGAGTTCGCCGAGGAGTGGGACCTGGACGCGCTCGCGCACGCGATGGAGGGTCTGTACGGGAGCGAGATCACGGCGGACGAGCTGCGCGAGGAGGTCGACCTGTCGCGTGAGGCGCTCGTGGAGGAGTTCCGCCAGGACGCGCGCGACGCGTACGCCGAGAAGGAGCAGCAGACGGAGACGCTCCAGGAAGGCCTCATGCGCGACCTGGAGCGCTACGTGATCCTCCAGATCGTCGACCGCCGCTGGCGCGAGCACCTCGAGAACATGGACTACCTGCGCGACGGGATCCACCTGCGCGCGATGGCGCAGAAGGATCCGCTGACGGAGTACCGCGCCGAGGGACACGCGATGTTCGAGGAGCTCAACGCGGCTATCCGCGAGGAGGTCGTCGTGACGCTGTTCCACGCGCAGCTCGAGGCGGAGGACGCGGAGGAGCTCGCGACCGCGCCGGTCGACGGCGACGGCAACGGCAGCCTGCGTTACGAGCACGAGTCGCTCTCGGGGGCCGAGGCGATCGCGTCGGCGGGCGGCGCGGCGGCGGCGACGGCGGTCGCCGGAGCCGGCGGCATGGGCGCGGTGACACCGGCGGGGGGCGGCGGGGGCGCGGCGGTGGCGACGCAGCAGCGCGTCACCTCCGAGCACGAGCGCCTCGGCCGCAACGAGCCGTGCTGGTGCGGCTCGGGGAAGAAGTTCAAGAAGTGCCACGGGGCATAGGCGTGGGGGAACCCATGGTGGGAAGTGTGTAGTCAAAGCACACCCATGGTTCCCCCACGAGCCCCCTCCTTTTCCGTAGCTCACTGCTGAGCTCATAGCTGTGCCTCCCCGCGGGCGAAGCCCGCCTCCGGCCGCAGAGCGCCATGCATGGGAGGGACCGCTACGGCGCGCTACGCCGGCGCGGCGGGGGCCGCGCGCCGGCGACGGGCATCGGCTCGGCGTAGGGGCGCGTCGCGGCGGCCGGAAGCGTCGGCTTCCGTCCGCCCGATAAATCCGTCTGCGACGTCGGATCGGCGTCGCTGCACGGTGAAGCGCATGATTGTGTGCGTGCCGATTCTGCCGACGCGATACGAGGTCACGCTTCGCGACACGTTCACGGGGCGGGAATACTCGAGCATCGTTTGGGCTCGCAGTGCCGAGGCGGCCACGCGCCGCCTCGCCCAGCAGGTCGACTACGAGAACAAGATCGGGATACTCGGCGCGCCTACGACCGCGCGCCGCATCGGGTTCCGCCGCAGGCACTGAGGTAGCGGCTCCCGCTGTGGCCAGGTTGGATCTTGACATCTCCCGGTGTCAGACACCCGTCACAGAACCGTCGCGGACGTGTCACGTCTTCGTCATTTCCCTGCAGCGCGCGTGGCGCAAGCGGCATGGCCTGGTGTCAGACACCGTCACGCAAACGTGACGGACTGTCGGTCGCACCGCAGCCGAGGTGCGCGCGCTTCGCCTCGCCGGCACGCGCGGCGCCGGTACGATCGGCGGCGCGATGACCGAGCAGCAGTCGCAGCCGCTCGAGGAGCAGCTCGAGGAGATCAGGGCCCGCCTCGCGTGGGTCCGTGATTACCTTTGACCCCGACGCGCTAGCGGCACGCGCCTCGGAGCTCGAGGCGCAGATGGGACAGCCGGGATTCTGGGACGACCAGCAGCAGGCGGCCGCCGTCTCGTCCGAGCACGCGCGGCTGACCAGGCGGCTCGAGCGCTACGCCCGCCTCCAGCGCGACTACGACGACGCTGCCGAGTTGCTCGCGATGGACGGAGAGATGGCGGCCGAGATCGAGTCGTCGCTCCAGCCGATCCGCGCGGAGCTCGACCGGCTCCAGGAGGA
The DNA here is from genome assembly GCA_030446625.1 of Gaiellaceae bacterium. Lineage (GTDB taxonomy): Bacteria > Actinomycetota > Thermoleophilia > Gaiellales > Gaiellaceae > JAUJMY01. Next base: position 22,470 of record JAUJMY010000010.1, on the reverse strand, counting down.
CGCGCTCTTCACGGGTGAGTACGACTCGGGGGACGCGGTCGTGACGATTCACGCGGGCACGGGCGGCACCGACGCGCAGGACTGGGCCGAGATCCTGCTCCGGATGTACCTCCGTTGGGCCGAGGACCGCGGCCTCGGCACCGAGCTGATCGAGGCGAGCCCGGGCGAGGAGGCGGGGCTGAAGTCGGCGACGTTCACGGCGCGCGGCGAGAACGCGTACGGGATCCTGAAGGCGGAGCGCGGGGTGCACCGGCTCGTGCGCCTCTCGCCGTTCGACAGCGCCCACCGGCGCCACACGTCGTTCGCGGAGGTAATCGTGAGCCCCCTGCTCGCCGACGACGCGGCGATCGAGATCGACGAAAGCGAGCTCCGGATCGACACCTACCGCGCGAGCGGCGCCGGCGGCCAGCACGTGAACAAGACGGACTCCGCGGTGCGCATCACGCACCTCCCGACCGGCATCGTCGTGCAGTGCCAGAACGAGCGCTCGCAGACGTCGAACAAGCAAACGGCGCTCCGCATCCTCCGCTCGCGCCTCGCCGAGCTGCGCGAGGAGGAGCGCGAGGCGGAGCTCGCGCGCGAGCGCGGCGCGGCGCAGAACATCGGCTTCGGCAGCCAGATCCGCAGCTACGTCCTGCACCCCTACCAGCTCGTCAAGGACCACCGCACCGAGCACGAGGTCGGGAACGCGCAGGGCGTGCTGGACGGCAACCTGGACGGCCTGATCCACGCGTACCTGCTGGCGAAGGCTGCCGGCAAGGTCGTGTAGTGCCCCTCCCCAGCAATACACACCGGCTTCTGGCCCGCGATCACGCGGCGCGACACACCACCCTCGCCCTTGCCAAGGCCACCAGCCTTGGCTGCTGACGAGTGCGGCGTCTCGCTTGGTGCTCCCGAACCAGAATTCCGGCAGCATCACTGGAAGGGGCACTGGCGGCGGCCTTCGGTACACTCACGCGGTCAGAATCACAGCCCGGCGCGGCTTGCGGCCGCCCGTTGAACCTCCCCCGGTGCAGGATCTCGACCTCCAGAACGAATCCGTAGCGCTCGCCGAGCCCGAGACGAACGGCGCTGCCCCGCCCGTCGCAGGCCCGGGGGCGATGATCGTGTTCGAGAACGTGACGAAGGTCTACGAGCCGAACGTCACCGCGCTCGACCAGGTCTCGTTCGTGATCGAGAAGGGCGAGTTCGTCTTCATCGTCGGCGCGTCCGGGTCGGGGAAGTCGACGCTCATCCGGCTCCTGCTGAAGGAGATCGAGCCGACGGAGGGGCGGATCATCGTCGGCGGGCGTGATCTCAACCGCCTCAAGCGCTCGAAGGTGCCGCTGCTCCGCCGCAACGTCGGCTGCGTCTTCCAGGACTTCAAGCTGCTCCCGAACCGCACCGCGTCCGAGAACGTCGCATACGCGCTGAAGGTGCAGGGGGAGGGGCGGACGGCCATCCGCCGCAAGGTGCCGGAGGTCCTGAACCTCGTCGGCCTGGGGCACAAGATGAACTCGCTCCCCGACGAGCTGTCGGGCGGCGAGCAGCAGCGCGTCTCGATCGCGCGGGCGTTCGTCAACCACCCGCCGCTGCTCATCTGCGACGAGCCGACGGGGAACCTCGACCCGGACACCTCCGTCGGGATCATGCAGCTCCTCTACCGGATCAACCGCTCGGGCACGACGGTGCTGATGGTCACGCACGATCGCGAGATGGTCGACAAGATGCGCAAGCGCGTGATCGCGCTCGACGACGGCCGGCTCGCGCGCGACGAGCGACGTGGAGGGTACGCGTCCGAATGAACCGGATCCGCCTGCTCGTCTCGGAGTCCGTGCGCTCCCTCGGCGCGAACCTGTCCACGACGGTCGCGGCGACGATGACCGTCCTGATCGGGATGTTCCTGCTCGGTCTGCTGATCGCCTTCCGCTCCTACGTGGTCTCGTACACGGACTCGGTGAAGGAGGGGCTGCTGGTCAAGGCGTACTTCGACGCCGACGTCGCGCCGCAGCAGATCAACACGCTGCGCGCGAAGCTCGAAGCCGACCGCCGCGTCAAGGTGGTCGAGTTCGTCTCGGCCGAGGAGGCGCTGAAGCGGATGCGCGAGCGCTACCCGGACCTGACGCGCAACCTCTCGTCGAACCCGCTCCCTGCGTCGTTCGAGATCCGGCCGCACCGCGGCGAGGACACGAAGGCGATCGCCGAGACGCTCCGACCGCTTCCAGCCGGCGTCAACAAGGTCGACTACGGGCGGAAAGCCGCGAGCCGCATCCTTCGGTTCTCGGCGATCGTGCAGTCGATCTCGCTCGCCGCCGTGCTCGTCCTGCTCGGGTCCTCGATGCTCCTGATCGCGAACACGATCCGGCTCTCGATCTTCTCGCGGCGACGCGAGGTCGAGGTGATGAAGCTCGTCGGCGCGACGAACTGGTTCGTGCGCGGGCCGTTCATGCTCGAGGGGCTGCTGTGCGGGCTGATCGGCGCGGCGGCTGCCGTGCTCCTCCTGCTCCTGGGGCGGCAACTGGTGTTGCCGACGATCGGCTGGTTCGCGGCCGACCCCGATGTCCAGGCCTGGCCGCTCTGGATGAACGCGATCATCCTGATCGGCGTCGGGCTCGCCGTCGGCGTCGCCGCGTCGGGCGTCACGCTCCGCCGCTTCCTCCGCGTATAGACGCTCGCGCGCCCGCCCCGCGGGACCCGCGGCGGCCGTGAACGAGCAGGTGGTCGTCGAGGTCGCGAAGCGCGGAAAGCTCGTCGTCGGCGAGCCGTTCTTCGTGCCCGGGACGCCGATCGTGCTCGACCGGAAGGGCATGGGGGAGGCCGGCGCGGGAGACCTCGTGGTGGTGAGGACGGGGCGCGGGCGCGCGCGCGTCGAGCGGACGCTCGGGCGCGCCGACGCGATCGAGCCCGTGCTCGAGGCGCTGCTCGTCCAGGAGGGCGCTCGGGTCGAGTTCGAGCCGCACGTGCTGCCGGAGGCGACGCTCGAGGGGCGGACCGACCTGCGCGACCTGCTCGCCTTCACGATCGATCCCGAGACGGCGAAGGACTTCGACGATGCGATCTCGGTGCGGCGGGAGGGAGACGGACTCCGCGCGTGGGTGCACATCGCCGACGTCTCTCACTTCGTGCCCGCGGGATCGCCGCTCGACCGCGGCGCGGCCGCGCGGGCGTTCTCGACGTACGTCCCCGGCCGCGTCGCCCCGATGCTGCCCCCCGAGCTCGCCGACGAGGCCTGCAGCCTCCGCCCGCGCGAGGATCGCCTCTGCGTCACGGTCGAGGTTCCGTTCGACGCAGACCTGCGCGCCGGGGAGCCCGTCTTCTACCGCTCGGTGATCCACAGCCGCGAACGTCTCACCTACGCGGGCGCGGAGGAGATCCTCGGCGGGCGCGAGCGCGCGGAGCCCGAGCTGGCGGAGGCGCTGCGGCTCGCCGAGCAGCTCGCGCTCGAGCTGCGGCGCAGGCGCTTCGCGCGCGGCGCGCTCAGGATCGAGACGGGCGAGATCACCTTCCGCTTCGACGGCCGCGGCGGGGTCGAGCGCGCCGGGCGCGAAAGCGAGCCGCACGCCCACGCGCTCGTCGAGGAGCTGATGATCCTCGCGAACGAGGCGGTGGCGGGGCTGCTCGCGGGCCGGCGGAGGCCGGCGCTCTACCGCGTCCACGAGCGGCCGGAGCCGCAGGCGGTTCTCCTGCTCCTCGCGAAGCTGGCCGATCTCGAGGTACCGACGCCGCCCGCGCCGGCGGCGGACCGGCTCGCTTCGGCCCAGGCGGCGGAGCTCGCGGCCGCAATCGGTGAGCGCGTGACGGAGTACGTGTCGAGCGCGCGCCGCGGACGCGAGGCGTTCCCCGCGCTCGTCCTGCGCGCGCTGAAGCAGGCGCGCTATCACCCGTCGAACCTCGGCCACTCCGGACTCGCGAGCCGGGCGTACTGCCACTTCACCTCGCCGATCCGGCGCTATCCGGACCTCGTCGTCCATCGCGCGCTCCTGCGCGAGCTCGGCGCCGGAGACGATTCGCTCCCCGACGACCTCGACGAGCTCGCGGGCCACACGTCCGAACGGGAGCGTGCAGCCGCGCAGATCGAGTACCTCGCGGACGCGCTCTGCCTCGCGTGGCTGCTGGAGGCGGAGCTGTTCGAGCGCGGGTGGGACGAGCCGTACGAGGGCGAGATCATCGGCCTGATCGGCTCTGGCCTCTTCGTCCGCTTCGGCGACGTCTTCGAGGGGTTCGTCCCCGCCCGGCATCTCCCGGGTGACTACTTCGAGCTGAACGACGTCGGGACGGCGCTGCGCGGCCGCCGGTCGAATCGCTCGTACAGGCTCGGCGATCCGATCGACGTGCGGGTCGAGGAGATCCGCCGCACCGAGGGCAAGGTCGAGCTGCGCCTTCCTGAAGGGCCGAGGCTCGCTCGCCGCGGAGCGCGCGTCTAGCATCGACGCGTGGCGAGGCCGAAGGGCGAGAAACTCATCGCGGACAACCGCCGCGCGCGGCACGACTACCACCTGCTCGACCGCTTCGAGGCGGGCGTCGTGTTGACGGGCACGGAGGTGAAGTCGCTGCGCGACGGGCGCGTCACGCTCCAGCACGCGTACGCCGACGTCCGCGACGGCGAGGTCTGGCTCCACGGCGCGAACATCGCCGTCTACGACCAGGGGAACATCGCGAACCACGACCCCGATCGTTCGCGGAAGCTCCTGCTGCACCGCGGCGAGATCGCGTCGCTGATCGGCAAGACGAAGGAACGCGGCCTGACGCTCGTCCCGACGCGGCTGTACTTCAAGGACGGCAAGGTGAAGGTCGAGCTCGCGCTCGCGCGCGGGAAGGAGAAGCTCGACAAGCGCCGCGACATCGCGAAGCGCGACGCCGACCGCCAGATCGAGCGCGCGCTGCGGAGCCGCCGCTGAGGATCACCGCGCCGACGCGCGTGTACGCGCAGGCGTGCTGCGGCGCGGTTTCGGCGCGAGGCGGCGGTAGATCGGCCCTCCGGGCGTGTACCAGCCCGCGACCTTCCGGACGACCGGGTGGGAGTCGGAGTCTCGGGCTTCCTCGAGTGCGCGAGCGACGTCCGGCCGGCGATGAACAGCGGCTCCGAGCAGGTGCGCGGCCATCGTCCGAACCTTCCTGCTTCGATCGTGTTTCAGCATCCGCAGTGCGATGGGGAGGACGTCCTCCTCGCCCGGCCGGCACGCGCCTTCCTTGCAGCGGTCGCACGCGAGGGCGTGCAATGCCCACGCGCGGACGTCGCCCTCCGCGTGCGTGAGGTTCGCCATCAGCTCGGGCAGCGTCGCTTCGTCCAGGTGGTGGTCGAGAACCATGCAGCAGCGGACCCGCACCACCGGATTGTCGTGCGACAGGCCGCGCCTCACCGCCGACGTCGCTGCCGGTCCGGCAGCCATGAGCGCGCGGAGTGCATCCTGCGCTCGGTGCTTGACCGCCAGTTGCTCGACTAGAACGTCGTACTCGTCCCGCACGACACGATTATGCGCGCCGACCGCGACCGTGCGCGGCTCAGCGAGTCCCGAGGCCGAGGATCAGGAGGACGCCGGCCACGACGAGCGCGCCCGCGAGCCACCACCCCGGCGCGCTCTTCGGCAGCAGGCGGCGCCAGAGCACGAGCGGCACGCCGAGGCGACGAACGCGACCGCGAGCAGGAGCAGGTAGCCCGTCCGCGACTCGCCTTCCCACCTGCCGAAGTCTTGCACCTCGAACCACGTTGCGAGCACCGACCCGACGGCGAAGAGCGCGCCGAGCGCCGTTGCGACGACGACGACCAGAGCGCGCAACCCCGATTTCGGCACTTCGCGGCTACAATACGGAGCAACACATACGGGGGCGACCTGGTTTCGACGCGGTCGGTTCTCCGGCAGAGCTGCAAGCCGAGGTCTCCGGTCGGCCTCGTAAAACAACCGGAACCAAACAGTAAGTGCGGACAACGATCTCGCACTCGCCGCCTAACCCAGTTAGGTGACGCGTCGCTCCAGGCTCGGCCCGTGGCCTGGAATCCGGCGCCAACGAACGGGCTCGGCGCCAAGGGAGAGTCAATCGCCCGAGGCGCGACACTCAAAGGATGACTGGCCCGTCGGTAGGTCGTTCTCCACCGGCCGCCGGGTGAGATCCAAGGAGGACTAAGCTTGTAGACGTTCTGGCGGTGCGTCCGCGGACGCGGGTTCGATTCCCGCCGCCTCCACTCCACCCGCCGGAAATGCTTCGCATTTCCGGCGGCTCCGCTCCGGCAACTGTTCGTGAGCCGCCGCCGGCAAAGCCGGCAGCGGCGCGAGTTGCCGCGTACGCCTCGACGTCGCGTCGTCACGTGTGACGACGGCCACAGATGGATGGGCTTCAGGTTGCGGCGTCGAGCGCTGCTTGGATTCCTCGGGCGCGGTCGATCCGACCGCGGCTCTGCTCGATCCGTAGGTAGAGCTCGAGTGACGGCACGAGCAGCGTCCGGCCCTCCCAGTCGCACTCTTCCCACAGGTAGTCGAACCGCCATACGTTTGCGTGAATGTCGTTACCGAGCCACTCGACCCTCGCGCCGAAGAAGGCGCGTCCGAACCAGCCGAACAGCGGCAGATCGACGGTGGGACTCGTGAGCCAGTCACGGAGGAGATCGTCCAGCTGCCTTGCGCCGGCGGGTGTCGTGATGATGTCGACGTCAGGGGTGACGGCGGCGGCAGTAATGCCGCGGATCGCGAGCGCGACGCCGCCGATCACGGCCCACTCGATGCCGGTACCGTCGGCAACCGCCAGGAACCGGCGGAACGCGCCTTCCCAGTCGGCGCGCGCTCGTCCGGTGTGCTGGCGCCACACGCTGGGCGCCGAGTGGGAGAGGTTGGCGAAGCTGCCATCGACGTGCGGCGTGCCGGGCGGGTACGTGAACGCGAACTCTTCGCCGCGCGGCTCGGCGCCCGGAATCAGCCAGTCGAGGTCGCCGAGCTCCTCCCGCGCGGCGGTCTGAATGTCGGTCACGACGAAGTCGGTGCCGCGAGCGTGCACGTCCTTGCGCAGCGAGAACGGCGTTACGAGCGCCTCCTTCGCAGAACCGTCGGACATTTCGTGATTGTCGCCTCGCGGCAGGGCGGTTGCTAGTCGCGCCCTCCGACGACCGAGAGCTCCCGACGCGCGTATCGTGCCGCACCGTGAGCCGTCGCATCGTCCTGTTGCCACCGAGCGACCCTGATCCGGTCGAGACGGCACGGCGAGACGTGACGCTGCTGCCGTCGTGGGAACGCGGCGTCGTCGGCGGCGCTGGCTGGTCCGAGGACGGGTGGGAGGCCCTCCGCCTTGCGGTCGAGCATTCCGAGATCGAGCGACTAGTGCTCCTCGCTACGCCGGTACGCGACGGCGCCGATGTGCCGGCCGTCAGCGCGAAGACGCTGCTGCTCTTCGGTACCGAGGACGAGCGCACAGGCTCAAAGGCGGCGCGATGGTGGAAGCGGCAGATCCCGCACGCGCGCTTCGAGATGTGCCCCGGGCAAGGACATGACCTCCTCGCCACCACGTGGTCACGTGTCCTCAGCCACCTTGCTCCTGGGACCCTTCGCTAGGACGTTCCGGCGCTCGCCGCACTTTGTCGGCGGGAACCTTGCGCGGATTCGATTCCCGCCGCCTCCCACTCTTGCTCCTGCCGCGGGGCCGCCGGCGGCACGTAGACTGCCGCCCGTCTCGTGTCCGGACTCGTAGTCGTCGCACTCCTCGTGGCCGGGCTCGCGATGATCGCGTTCGGCATCTTCGCCCTGCGCGAGGACGCGCCGGAATGGACACTGAAGGTCCGGCGGCCGGGGCGCGTCCTGGCCGTTGGCGTCGTGGCCGTGATCGCCGCGTTGCTCGTCAATTACTACCGCTACGACATCAACGAGGCGGTCCAGGACTACGTCGGCCACCGCGTGGAGTGCGAGAAGGTCGGAGAGCTCGACGTCGAGGGCGAGCAGCGCGACGCGTACGCGTGCGTCGAGCAGGGCAGCAACGAGAAGATCGGCTGCTACGCGCCCGAGGGCGACACCGTCATCGACGTGACGGTGCGGGCCGAGAAGCCGGGCGCGTTCCCGGGCAAGACCGTCGACTGCTGACGGCGACGCCCGGCTACGGCGGCGGGCGTCGATCAGCGAGGACTTCGCCGAGCGTGTGGCGCGCGCTCGCCGCGAACGGGGGGTTCGTGTCTTCGTAATACGGAAGCGCGATCAGCGCCCACGAGAGGGCCAAGCCGCGGGCGCGCGCCCACGTCGCGTCGTCGACGCCGAGCTCGTCGCGCAGGATCGACCGCGCCTCCGGCGGGAGCAGGTTCCACGCGACCATGAGGTCGCACGCCGGGTCGCCGACGCCCGTCCCGGAGAAGTCGATGACGCCGGTGAGACGTCCCTGCCGGACGAGGAGGTTTCCCGCCAAGAGGTCGCCGTGGACCCAGACCGGCGGCCCGCTCCACGCCGGCGCCGCCCGCGCCGCCTCCCACGCCACGCTCACGGCGTTCGCGTCGACGGACGCTCCGAGCTGCGCGATCGCCGCGCGCGTGTCGGCATCGCGCACCGCCAGCGGCCGCCCACGCGACGCCGCTGGAGCGTCGGCGCGTTCGATGCGGCGCAAGGCGGCGATGAACCCCGCGGCATCCGTCGCGAGGCCTGCCGCGTCCTCCAGCCGGCCGGCGACCGGGTTCTCACCGTCGAGCCAGCGGTAGACGCCCCACTCGGCCGGATAGCCCTCTCCGGGCGCGCCGCGCGCGAGCGGCGTCGGGATCGCGACGGGAAGCCGCGGCGCGAGCACCGGCAACCAGCGGAAGTCCTTCGCGATGTCGTTCAGCGCCCAGTGGATCCGCGGCAGGCGCACGACCATCTCGTCGCCGAGCCGGTAGAGCGCGTTGTCCGTTCCGCTCGACGGCACCGGCGTAATGGGCAGGTCGGACCACTCCGGGAACTGCGCGGCGAGCAACCGGCGGACGAGCTGCGCGTCCGTCGGGATCTCGTCGGCGTGCATCTTCCGCGTCGCCATTGCCGCTGAACGCCACGATACGCGTGCTCGTCCCGTTGCCCCGTCCGGGCAGGCGGGGCGAAGACCGCGCTGACGGCGCGGCGAAGACCCGTTACCCTGCAGGGACGCCCGTGACGACATCGCCCGACACTGCCGCCGCGGCGTCGCAGGCGCCGGCGGAGTCGAACCTGCTCGCCGAGGTCGCAACGGTCATCGTCGCGGAATGCCTCGAGGCGGTCGACGCCGACGCCGGCTTCGTCGCCACGATCTCCGACGACGGCGGGGCGCTCGAGGTCTGGCGCGTGACGCGGTACTCGCACAACCCGGTGCACCTGACGCTCGCGCTCGACTCGCCGTACCCGCTCGCCGAGACCGTGCGGCTGCGGCGCCCGCTCTTCATCACGAGCAACGAGCAGCTTGCGTGCGACCACCCGGGACTCGTCCGCGTCAAGGCCGAGGATCACGCGTGCGCGACGATGCCGCTCTTCGACGAGAACGGCGAGGTGCTCGGCGCGATCAACCTCGGGTTCGACGAGCCGCACGTGTTCAGCGGCGAGGAGGTCGAGGTCTTCGAGCGGCTCGGCCGCCACTGCGCCGACGCGATGTCGCTCGCGCGGCGGGTCGAGACCGAGACCGCCGCCGCGGCCGCAGCTAGACGCCGCCGCCGAGCAGGCGCGGGAGCTCGCGCATGTCGTCGAAGACGACCGTGCCCGGTCCGGCGAGCCGCTCTGCCGGCGTGAGACCTCCGGCATAGCCGAACGGGCGCATCCCCGCGGCGCGCGCCGCCTCGACGCCGTAGCGGCTGTCCTCGACGACGGCACAGGCCGCGGGCTCGACGCGGTTGCGGCCGGCCGCGTGGAGGAAGAGGTCCGGCGCGGGCTTTCCGTTCGCGACCTCCGTCGCGCTGAAGATGCGCCCGGCGAAGCGGTCGTAGAGCCCGGTGAGCTCGAGCGTGTGGCGGATCCGCTCGTGGCTGCTGCTCGACGCGACGCACGTCGGGACGTCGATCGCGTCGAGCGCCTCGACGATGCCTGCGACCGGCTTCAGCTCCGCCTCGAAGACCTGCCGGTACAGCGGTCGCGTCTCCTCCTCCCAGCGATCGGGCAGCGGGCGTCCGAGGTGCGCCTCGATCTCGCTCTCCATGTACGCCTGGGAGCGGCCCACGAAGCGCTCCACCACCTCCTCCTCGCTCAGGGGCCAGCCGAGCTCTGCGAGCACGATCGCGTCGACGCGGACGGACAGCCGCTCGCTGTCCACGAGGACGCCGTCGCAGTCGAATATCACGAGCTCGAACGACGCGTTCACCGGCCCAATCTAGAGCAGGGGGATAACTGAACCTCAGCACGCGGGCGCGCCGTAGAGACCCGCGCCTGCGGCTCCGGCACGCTTCGCGCATGGCCGTCGCCGCCACCGCTACCCTGACGCTCCATGTGGCGCGACGCACTGAGCCGCCGGCGGCTGGCGACGCTCGGCTCGCTCGTCCTGCTGACGGCGTTCTCGTACGCGATGATCGCGGTCCGGGTCGCGAAGACCGGCAACGACCCGACGTATCTGAACCTCGTGTGGAACCTGTTCCTCGCGTGGATCCCATTCGCGCTCGCGCTGCTCGTCTACGACGGCTACAGGAGGGGCGCGTCGGCGTTCCCGCTCGCGGTCGGAGCCGCGCTCTGGCTCGTCTTCTTCCCGAACGCGCCCTACATCGTGACGGACTTCGAGCTCCTGCGGAACCCGAGCAGCGTCCCGATCTGGTACGACGTCGTCCTCGTGTCGGTCGCGGCGTGGACCGGGCTGCTGCTCGGCTTCATCTCGCTCTATCTCGTGCACTCGGTCGCGCGGCGCATCGTCGGGACGCTGAACTCGTGGGTGCTCGTGGTGGCGGTGCTCGCGCTCGGCTCGTACGGGATCTACCTCGGGCGCTTCGAGCGCTGGAACTCGTGGGACCTCGTCGCGCGGCCGGAGTACCTGCTGCCGCGAATCTGGGAGCACGTGTCGGCGCCGCTCTCGCAGGGGCAGAGCATCGCCGTCACCGCGGTCTTCACCGCCTTCCTGACGCTCAGCTACTTCGTCTTCTACAACTTCGCGCGCCTCGGCGGCCTCGACCGGCCCGAGCGCCGCTCGTCGAGCTGAGACCACTCGTCGGGATCACGAGCCTCGTCGAGCGCGTCACGTTCGGCGCGTGGGACGTGCACTCGGCGCTCGTCCCGTTCTCGTACGTCGACGCGATCCACCACGCCGGCGGCCGCGCCGTCGTCGTCCCGCCGAGCGAGGACGGCGTGGAGGAGACGCTCGACGCGCTGCACGGGCTCGTCCTCCCGGGCGGCGTCGACATGGACCCCCGGACGTACGGCGCCGCACCGCACGCGCAGACGAACGGCGTCCAACCCGACCGAGACCGCGCCGAGATCACGCTGCTCCGCGCCGCGCTCGAGCGCGACATGCCGGTGCTCGCAGTCTGTCGCGGCAGCCAGGTCCTGAACGTCGCACTCGGCGGCGACCTCGTCCAGCACCTCCCGGACGTCGTCGGCTCCGAGCGCCATCGCCACACGCGAGGCGTCTTCGGCGACCACGACGTCCTCCTGGGTCGCGAGAGCCGCGTGGCGGCGATCCTCGGCGAGCGCGCACCGGTCAAGTCCCACCACCACCAGGGCTTCGGCCGGCTCGGACGCGGCCTCGTGGCCGCCGCCTGGGCCGACGACGGGACGGTGGAGGCGCTCGAGGATCGGGAGCGGCGATTCGCCGTCGGCGTCCTCTGGCATCCGGAGGAGGGCGAGGACTACGCGCTCTTCGACGCGCTCGTCCGCGAGGCGCGCGACTACCGCGAGGAGCGCGCGGCGTGACCGCCGTCGTCGTGATCCCGTACGACCGCGCGTGGCCCGGTCGCTACGAGCGCGTGCGCGCGCCGTTGAGCGACGCGCTCGCCGGCGCGCTCGTCTCGATCGAGCACGTCGGCGGGACGGCCGTGCCCGGCCTCGACTCGTCGCCGGTCGTCGACGTCGCGATCGGGCTCGACTCCTTCACGCGCTGCGGCACGCTGCTCGTGGACGCGATCGAGCGACTCGGCTTCCGGTACGTCCCGGAGTACGAGCAGGAGGTGCCGGAGCGCCACTACTTCCGGCGCGACGGCTTCCACGTGCACGTCTTCGAGCACGCGCACCCGGGTCTGCGCGCGTACGCGCGCTTCCGCAACCACCTCCGCGTCAACGAGGGCGACCGACGCGCGTACGCCGAGCTCAAGACGCAGCTCGCCGCACGGTTCCCGAACGAGTTCGAGCGTTACCAGGCCGCGAAGAGCCCGTTCGTCGAGGGGCTCCTCGCGCGGCTCGACCAGTCGCGTTAGCTGCCGACGACCTGGACGAGCCAGCGCCGCTCGCGCTCGCGGTCGAGTTCGAGGAAGAGCACGCGCTGCCACTGCCCGAGGCAGAGCTCGCCCTCGCTGACCGGGATGGACTCGCCGGCCGAGCCGAGCAGCATCGACATGCAGTGCGCGTGGCCGTTCCCGAAGTCCATGTCTTCGGGGCACACGTTCTCGGTGCGCTTGTCCCAGTCGTCGTGCGCGTAGTAACCCTCGCTCGGGACGAGGCGCTTCAGCATCGTCGCGAAGTCCTCGAGGAAGCCCGACTCGAACTCGTTCACCCGCACGCAGCACGTCGTGTGCGGCGAGTAGACGCAGACGATGCCGTTCTCGATGCCGCTCTCGCGGACGGCGGCTGCGACCTCGTCGGTGATGTCGGTGACGGAGAGGCCACCTGCCGTGCGCATGAGCCGCTCGTGCTGGAACACCTTCACCGCCGTTGATCCTAGCGACGGGTCTTCGCCGCCAGCCGGACGAGCTGGCAACAGCTGCAACGACGCGGCAGGGGTACGCTCTGCGCGTCGGGCCCGTAGCTCAGCGGTCAGAGCAGCGGACTCATAATCCGTCGGTCCCTGGTTCGAATCCAGGCGGGCCCATCGATGAGCAGCGTGCGCTCGGCGCTGGAGCAGCTCGAGGCGGCGGCCGGCGGGGGCGGGGAAGCCGACGCCGTACCGGCGCTCGCGTTCCTCGCCGCGCGCGAGCTCGACCTCCCGCCGGACGAGCTGCACGCGGCCCAGCGGCGCGCCTTGCTGATCCTCGCCGCCGGAGGCGACCCGACGCGGGAGCTCCATCCCGATGCTCGCGCCGTCCGCTCGCTCGCCGCGGATCTCGACGACGCGGAGCGACGGAGGCAGCTGCGCGCGGCGCTCGAGGAGCTCGCCAGTCTTTCCGCAGGCCTGCCGCGCGTCGCGGCGGCTGCATGCGCCCTCGCCGCCGACGCCGACCGCGCGTGGCTGTGGGTGTCGTGCGCCCTGCTCGCCGAAGCACTGCTCGGGGAGGACTAGGCTCGCGCGCCGTGTCCCTCGTTCGAGGGAAAAATGGCTCGCGCCACCCGAAAGGGGGAGGAGCGGCCCCGGCGGCAGTAGTAGGTTCGGCGCGGATCCGGGGGCGGCCCCGGGAGCGAAGCACCTGCGGCCCCGCGCCTCCGCGCGCGGGAAAAGGAGACGGCATGTCAGAAGGTACGAACGGAGTGAGCGCCGTGCGCACGCTCTCGGGTAACGGCGGCGGCGCCGGCGGCCACCGCGCTCGGCGCGGGAGCCGCGGGCTCGCCGCGACGCTCGTCGCGCTCGTGGCGATCGCGCTGCCCGCGACGGCAGCTGCGGGCAGGGTCAAGGACGTCGCACCGTCGGCGACGGGGACGACGGTCGCCACGACGAACGCGGCGTGGGCGGACAGCGCCGTCGCGGACGCTGCCTGGGCCGACTAGGCACCCCTCGTAGCGGCCGAGAGGGCGTGGCGGAGGCCGCGCCCTTTTGCGTTCTAGCGGTCGAACGCGAGAGCCGGGCTTCAACGGCCGCGTTCTTCGCGGACCGCCGCTCGGTAGAGTCAACTCCCCGATGAGCACCCGCTGCACCTCCGTCGGGATCGCCTTGCTTGCGGGCGCGCTAGCGCTCGGCGGCTGTGGGCGCGAGGAGGAGCCGCGCGCGTACCGGCTCGAGCCGACGAGGGCCTGCCTCGCCGAGACCGACGTGCCGGTCACGACCCGGAACGTCGACTTCGTCGCCTCGACTGCGCTCGGCGGCGCGCTCAAGGCGAAGTTCCCCGAAAACCAGGTCACGATCGCCTTCGGCCGCTCGGGAGCGGACGCGGAGCGGACGGAGCGCGCCTACAGGAACTTCGCGCCGAAGAAGCTCAAGATCGACGACGTGCTCAGGCGGGACGCGAACGTCGTCCTCCTGTGGGCGGTCGGGCCGAGCGAGCGCGACGCCGAGACCGTGACGGACTGCCTCCGGAGCTAGAATCGGGACGATGGCGGAACTGGGCACGATGCGCGTCAAGAGCGGCCTGGCCGAGATGCTCAAGGGCGGCGTGATCATGGACGTGGTCAACGCGGAGCACGCGCGCACCGCAGAGGACGCGGGCGCGGTGGCCGTCATGGCGCTCGAGCGCGTCCCTGCGGACATCCGCCGCGACGGCGGCGTCGCGCGCATGTCCGATCCGGAGATGATCCGCGAGATCCAGGAGGCGGTGACGATCCCGGTGATGGCCAAGGTGCGGATCGGCCACTTCGTCGAGGCCCAGATCCTCCAGGAGCTCGAGATCGACTACATCGACGAGAGCGAGGTCCTGACGCCCGCGGACACGGCTCACCACGTCGACAAGTGGAAGTTCACCGTCCCGTTCGTCTGCGGCTGCACCAACCTCGGCGAGGCGCTGCGCCGGATTGCGGAGGGCGCCGCGATGATCCGGACGAAGGGCGAGGCAGGCACGGGAGACGTCGTGAACGCCGTGACGCACATGCGCGCCGTGTTCGGCGGGATCCGGCGGCTCGGCGCGCTCGACCCGGACGAGCTGTACACGGAGGCGAAGAACCTCCAGGCGCCGTACGAGCTCGTCCGCTGGGTGGCCGAGAACGGGCGCCTTCCGGTCGTCACGTTCACCGCGGGTGGGATCGCGACTCCCGCCGACGCTGCCCTGTGCATGCAGCTCGGCGCCGACGGTGTCTTCGTCGGCTCCGGCATCTTCAAGTCGGGCGACCCGTCGCGGCGCGCGAAGGCGATCGTCGAGGCAACCACGCACTTCAACGACCCGGAGGTGCTGGCGCGCGTCTCCGCCGGGCTCGGCGAGCCGATGGTCGGCATCTCCGCCTCCACGCTCGACCCGTCGCAGCTGCTCGAAACGCGCGGCTGGTAGGAACGTGGGGGAACCCATGGTTCCCCCACGAGCTCCCTCCTTCGCCGCGGCGCGCTCTCATCTCCCGCGTGCCTCTCGGCCGGCAAAGCCGGCCTTCGGCTGCGTCGCGTAGCGCACGGA
>JAUJMY010000010.1:0-7114 GCA_030446625.1 Gaiellaceae bacterium | reverse complement strand
TCCGGCCGTCCGAGAGAAGTCATTCGTAGAATCAGCGGGATGAACGAGGGTCCGCGCATCGGCGTTCTGGCTCTCCAGGGGAACTTCCGCGAGCACGCGGCGATGCTGCGGCGGCTCGGCGTCGACGTCGTGGAGGTGCGCAAAGTCGAGCAGCTCGAGGGCCTCGACGGGCTCGTGATCCCGGGCGGCGAGTCGACGACGTTCATGCGGCTGATGCGGCTGTACGGGCTCGAGGAGGCGCTCCGCAGCTTCGACGCGCCGATTCTCGGCACCTGCGCGGGGCTGATCGTCCTCGACCGCGACCACCTCGACCTCGTGGACGTGTCGGTGGAGCGCAACGGGTACGGACGGCAGGTGGCGAGCTTCGAGGCCGATCTCGACCTCGAGGGAGACGCGGTGCCGCTCCGCGGCGTCTTCATCCGCGCGCCGCGCGTGCGCGACGCGGGGCCGCACGTCGAGGTGCTCGCGGAGCACGGCGGCGAGCCGGTGCTGCTTCGCCAGGGGCGCTTCCTCGTCGCGTCGTTCCACCCGGAGCTGACCGACGACACGCGCGTGCACGAGCGGTTCCTCGACCTCGTCCGAGAGGAGACGGGTGTCCGGGCATAGCAAGTGGAGCTCGATCAAGCACAAGAAGGGTGCCGCCGACGCGAAGCGCGGGAAGCTCTTCTCGAAGCTCTCGCGCGCGATCATCGTCGCGGCGAAGGAAGGCGGCGGCGACCCCGCGGGGAATCTCGCGCTGCAGAACGCGATCGAGAAGGCCAAGAGCTACTCGATGCCGAAGGAGAACATCGAGCGCGCGATCGCGCGCGGCTCCGGCGCGGACGCGGACGCCGCGGCTTTCGAGCAGATCCTCTACGAGGGCTACGGGCCGAACGGCGTGGCCGTCCTCGTCGACGCCTTGACGGACAATCGGAACCGGACGGCGTCGGAGGTCCGCCACGCGTTCGACAAGAACGACGGGAACCTCGGCACGTCCGGTGCGGTGGCGTGGCTCTTCGAGCGCCGCGGCATCGTGCTCGTGGACGCCGAGGCGGCCGACGAGGACACGGTCACGCTCGCTGCCGCGGATGGCGGAGCCGACGACGTCTCACGCGACGGCTCGAGCTTCCAGATCGTCTGCGCGCCCGAGGACGTCGCCGCCGTCCGCGCCGCGCTCGAGGACGCGGGTGTCGCGGTCGAGTCGGCCGAGGTGACGATGGTCCCGAAGACGACGATCGAGATCGCGGACGAGGCGGCCGCGAAGAAGGTCCTGCGTCTGATCGACCAGCTCGAGGAGAGCGACGACGTGCAGGACGTCTACGCGAACTTCGACATCCCCGAGCGCGTCCTCGAAGAGGTCGCGTCCTAGCGCAACCGCGCTGCGACGCCGCTCAGCGTCGTCGGCCGAGGCCGAGAGCTACTGCGTCCGGTCGTCGTCCGCCCGCTGCTCCACGTACGCGTCCTCGTCCGCGTCGGCGTACGCGATCCCCGAATCCGGTACCAGTGGCCCCACGACGGCCGCGTTGACCGGGATCGCGAGGTTCGCGTTCACGAGCGCCTTCGCCTCGCGCTCGGACAGCTGCTCGCCTTCGCCGTCGTCGGACGAGTCGTGCTCCTCGCGGTCCTCGTGCGTCATCGCGTCCCCTCCTCGTTCGTCCGGCCCGGCGGCTGATCGTCGCCGAGAAGCTTCCCACGCGCCGCGTGCCGAAAACGGCGGTGGTGAGACGGTCGCCCCGGTTCCGCCAAACCCTCCTAGATCCACCCGCGCTGGCGGGCGACCCGGCAGAGCGCGCGCCGCTTCGCGTGGGCAGGAAGCGCGGAGAGCCCGGCCTTCGCATAGACGCGACGCAACGCGGCTTTCACCGTCTCGGTCGCACCGGGAGTGCCGACGTGGGCGGCGATCTGCTCGTTCGTCGGCAGCTCGTCGAACGTCTCGCCGCTCACCCACGCGCCGCACAGCGCGCGCACGACCTGGAACTGGAACGGCGAGAGCTGGACCTGGAGCTCGGGCACGTCGGCGAGCTCTCCGACCTTCAGCGACTCGGTCCGGTCGGGATCGTCGAGGCCCGCCGGCCACGAGAAGACGAGCTCCTCGACGCCGATCCGGATCCGGTCCGCGTGCCGGAGCGGGTGCGGCGACGCGAACGGGATGCGCACGCCGTTGACGAACGTCCCGTTCGCACTCCCGCGATCCTCGATGCACCACCGCCCCTCGGCGTAGATGAGCTGTGCGTGGTGCCGGCTGACGCTCTTCGCGTCCAGCCGGATGTCGTTCTCGTCGCCGCGGCCGATCGTCAGTCGATTCCGCACGCCGTGCTCCGCGCCGCCCGGGAGCGTGAGCGTGCCGCCGTCCACCATGGCGCCGTTGTACCCGCACCCGGCCGCCGCTAACGGCGCGGGCAGGAACGTCCGGACCCGTGCGTAACGTCTCACCGTGAAGGTCCTCGGAATCGATCCAGGGACGGCTGCGTGCGGGTACGGGATCGTCCACGGAAGCGGCGGCCGCCTGCGGGCCGTCGACCACGGCTGGTGGCAGACGCCGGCGCGCGAGCGCCTGGAGCTCCGGCTGATGACGATCCACGCGCAGGTCGCCGCGCTCATCGAGCTGCACGCGCCGGATGCCGTCGTCCTCGAGGAGTCGTTCGTCGGCGCCGACGCCCGCACCGCGCTCTCCGTCGGACAGGCGCGCGGGGCCGCGCTGGTCGCGTGCGCCGAGGCGGGCGTCGCGTGCGCTGAGTACGCGCCCGCGCACGTGAAGAAGGCGGTCTGCGGGTACGGGCGCGCGGACAAGGCGCAGATGCAGCGGATGGTGAAGGCGATCCTCGGCCTCGCGAGCCTCCCGACGCCCCACCATGCCGCGGACGCGCTCGCCGTCGCGATCTGCCACGCTCTCGCGCCGCCGCTGTTGAAGGTCGCCGGATGATCTCGCGGCTGCGCGGACGAGCCGTCGCGCGCTCGCCGGAAGGTCTCGTGCTCGACGTGAACGGGGTCGGCTACCTCGTCGCCGCGACCCCGAGCGCGGTTCGCAGAGCCGACGCAGCTGCGGAGGTCGTCGTCGAGACGTACCTGCACGTGCGCGAGGACGCGCTCCAGCTGTACGGCTTCGCCGACGCGGCGGAGCGCGAGCTCTTCGTGCAGCTCTTGTCCGTCAACGGCATCGGGCCGAAGGTCGCGCTCGCGATCGTCTCCGGCTCGCCGTCCGCCGAGCTGCGGCGGGCGATCGCGCTCGAGGACTCCGCGCGGTTCCAGGCGATACCGGGGATCGGCAAGAAGACCGCCGAGCGAATCGTGCTCGAGCTGAAGGAGAAGCTCGGCGCCGTCGACGCGACGCCGATCGCGGCCGCGGCGTCGGCGCCGCACCTCGTCGCCCGCGACGCCCTCGTGGAGCTCGGCTACTCCGTGGCGGAGGCCGAGCAGGCGCTCGCTCACGTCGACCCCGAGCTTCCGCCCGAGGAACGGGTGCGGCTCGCGCTCAAGGCGGCCGCGTAGATGGCGAGCACGCAATTCCTGGCGCCGGTCGCCGCCACGGACGAGGAGGAGCTCGAGCAGACGCTCCGGCCGCGGCGGCTCGGCGACTTCGTGGGGCAGGAGCGCGTCAAGGAGCAGCTCGCGATCTCGCTGCAGGCGGCGCGTGCGCGGCAGGAGGCGCTCGACCACGTCCTCCTCGTCGGCCCGCCCGGGCTCGGCAAGACGAGCCTCGCGTACATCGTGCGCGAGGAGCTCGGCGTCGGCATCCGCTGCGTCGCCGGGCCCGCACTGGAGCGCAAGGGGGACATGGCGGCGATCCTCACCGGCCTCGAGGAGCGCGACGTCCTCTTCGTCGACGAGATCCACCGCCTGAACCGCGCGATCGAGGAGATCCTCTATCCCGCGCTCGAGGACTTCCGGCTCGACATCGTCGTCGGGCAGGGCCCCGCGGCGAGGACGCTCGCGCTCGACCTGCCGCCGTTCACGCTCGTCGGCGCGACGACGCGAACCGGGCTGCTCACGACTCCGCTGCGCGACCGGTTCGGGATGACGTTCCGGCTCGGCTACTACGAGCCGCAGGAGCTCGCGCTGATCGTGCGGCGCTCGGCGCGGATCCTCGGCGTCGCGATCGACGACGAGCCCGCAGACGAGATCGCGCGCCGCTCGCGGGGAACGCCGCGGATCGCGAACCGGATCCTGCGCCGCGTGCGCGACGTCGCCGAGGTGCGCCACCAGGGTGCGGTGACGACGGGCGTCGCGCGCGAGGCCCTCGAGCTGCTCGAGGTAGACGAGCACGGGCTGGAGCGGACGGACCGGGAGCTGCTCGCGGCGATCGCGCACAAGTTCGGAGGCGGGCCCGTCGGCCTGTCGACGCTCGCCGTCGCGCTCGGCGAGGAGCCGGACACGATCGAGGACGTGTACGAGCCGTTCCTGCTCCAGCTCGGCTTCCTGCAGCGGACGCCGCGCGGGCGCGTCGTGACGGAGCTGGGGCGCGCGCACCTCGGTGCAGAGCCGGCGCGCGACACACGGCTCTTCTGATCGTCGAAGCCGCCGTTCCGCTGCGCCGCGGCCCGCCCTCGCTCGACTAGGCTTCGGCGATGCCGGAGCTGTGGGTTCCCGGGGCCGCGGGCCCGCTCGAAGACTTCGTCGCCCGCCTCCACCGGAAGATCGACGACTTCGTCTCGCGCCGCGGGCACGAGCAGGCGGTCGTCGAGATCGAGCTCGTCGACGGCGCGCGCTACACGCTGTACTCGATCTCGCCCGAGCCCGGGTACGGCTTCGTGACGCTGACGCCGTTCCCGGAGGACGAGGAGCGGCCCTGGCCGCGCGCCGGGACGGAGGAGCCGGTCCCGCCGGACGAGCTGATCGTCCCGGTAGGCGCGATCCGCCAGATCACGCTCGACGACGCCGCCGAGCGCGAGCGCCCGGTGGGGTTCTCGCTACCGCAGCCCCGCGACTAGCGCGGGAAGCGCCTGCCGACCCGCGCGCGCGGCGGCGAGCAGCCGCGGCGCGAGCGCGAGCGCGGCGATGTCGAAGAGCACGTAGCCGCTCGCGATCCCGCTCGGCGGGTTCCCTTGCGAGATGCCCGTGCCGGGCGCCCTCTCCGCCCACGTCCACGTGCCGAGCGCGGTCCCGTAGAGCTCGAGCGCGGCCACGACGAAGAAGACGCCGGCGTAGACGGCGGGGTCGCGTCCGCGGAGCAGGAACAGGGCGAGGAGGAGCGCGCCGAGCGCGCCGCCGAGGTCTTCGCGCGGAAGCACGCTGATCCCCGCCACGCCCCAACCCCCGACGGCGACGAGGGCGGCGGCGACGAGGAGCCGGCCGTGGCGCGCGGCCCAGCCGCACAGCGCGACGCCGCCGAGGTACACGAGCCCGTGCGCAGGCGGCACGAAGGACGGCAGGTTCTCGAGCCGGTAGGTGTAGAGCCCCCAGACGATCGACCCCACGACCTCGCCGCCCGTCGCGACGACGACGACGAGCGCGACCTGCGCACGCCGCTCGGGCGTGAGCGGCACGCACGCGACGACGAGCGCGGCCCACGTGACCGCGCCGAGGAGAAGCTGGCCCGGAAGGCTCACGAGCTGGTCGAGCGCGAGGAGCGCCGCGAGGTACCCCGCGATCGCGAGCGCGCCGAACCCTGCGCGCGATCTCACCTGCGGAACTGGAGGTCGTGCCACGAGGGCACCGGCGCGAGCTCGAGCAGCGCCCGCCCGCCGCGCGGGTCGCGGTATGCGAACTCCGCGGTCTGGTCGTCCCACGCGACCTCGAGCAGCCCCTCCTTCACGCGGTGGTCGAGCCACGCGCCGCGGAAGACGAGCTTGCGGAGCCAGTACACGAGCGACTCGCCGCCGACGAGCGAGACGCGCTCCCAGTGCCGGATCAGGTAGCGCCCGAGGCCGCTGCGCGCCTCGTCGATCCGGCCGTCCGCCGCGAGCTCGACGAGATCCGCCGTCTCGTCCTCGTCGAGCTCGTTGCCTTCGAGGAGCCCGAGCCGCACCGCCGCCGCCGTCACGCGCTGCTCGAAGTCCGAGGCGTTGAAGGCGAAGCGATAGCCGAGGAACTCGACGACGTAGTCGTCGCCCGAAACGTAGTTCGGCTCCGCCACGGGGTGAGGATAGCCCGCCGGTACGCTCGCAAAGTGCCCCGCAGGTACGTCGCGATCGCTGCCGCAGTGGCGGCCGTCGGCGCGCTGGTGCCGCTCACGGCGTGGCTCTTCCGGATGCCGGTCGCGGAGGCCGCCGTCGCGGCGCCGATCATCGTCGTCAGCGCCGGCGCGCTCGTCGGTCTCTTCGTGCTCTGGACGAAGGTGATCGTGGAGACGCTCCGCCGTCAGCGCCATCCCGGCCGCATCGTGGCCGGCGCCGTCGCCGCGTTCGCGGTCCTCGTTGTGCTGTCCTTCTTCGTCGAGCTGCCGGCCGGCCATTAGGTAGTACGTCGTGAATCGGAGCTACGTCTCTTCCTCGCGCTGGAGCGCTCGCGCAGTACCACTCGCGGCCTAACATGCGGCGGGATGAACGAACACGGCTGCGTCGTCACGCTGCGCGCGAGCCTGGCGACGCCGCGCGTGACCTCTCCGGGCGGTACCGCCGCTCCCAGCAGGCGATCTTCGACGCAGGTGCCGACATCGTGGATGAGCATCTGTACGTCCTGGAGACCGAGGACGGCGGTGCGGCGCAGATCGTCCCCCACGTCGACGTCGGATGGGGCGGTTGGACGTTCTACGTCGACGAACTGACGGCCGACATGGCGGACGCGATCCTGCGTTGCGCCCGGAACGGCGCCCTTGCGGTTCGTTTTGCGCGTCCCTCCTAGCGGCTTAAGCCCGCACATTCGGCACACCGACAGTTTCCGTAGCTAACCCCCACAGCACGACTTCTTCGGACGGGCGGAAGCGTCACGCTTCCGCCCGTCGCGACGCGTTCCGCCGTCGACGACTTGTTGCTCGCGGGCGCGCGGCCCCCGCCGCGCACGCGTCTGCTTTGCCGACGGTTGCGGTGCCGCCCGAGAGGTGGCCGAAGCCGGGCTTCGCCCGGCGGGAGGCCAGCCGCGGGTCTCAGAGACTGCGCGGCAAGAGGAGGGGGCACTGGGGGAACCTGGGTTCCCCCAGCCGTTGTTGTCCGACGCCGTTCGTACCGTGACGGGACGATGGAACAGGGCAGCTGGACGA
>JAUJMY010000009.1:59620-99703 GCA_030446625.1 Gaiellaceae bacterium | reverse complement strand
GAGGCCGCGCGCGGAGGCCGCCGGGCGGGGGCGGGGGGCGCCCCCGGGGGGGGGGGGGGCCCGCGGGCGGGGGGGGGGGCGGGGGCCGCCGCGGGGGGGGGGGGGGCGGGGCGGCCCGGCGGGGGCGCGCCGGGGGGGGCGCGCGCCGGCGCGGGCGGGCGCCTGCCGAAGTTCGCGGACTGGACAGCGGCGCGGCGCCGCGACGCCTCGCTGCTCACCGAGTGGCAGGTGTACCGGATGTTCGACGCGCGCCGGGGCGCGTGGTCGACGTTCCAGTTCCTGATCCGCGAACGGCTACGGGAGGACGGGATGGACGTCGCAGCGGACGGAACGCTCGCGGCGCGCTAGGCGGCGGCGAGCGCAGCGAGCCGCTGGAGGCACGACGCGCCCTCCTGCGGCGCGCGCACGGCCGGAAGCGGCGGCTCGTCGTAGGAGCGGTCGGCGGCGAAGCGCTCGCTCCACGCGACGCGGCCGTCGCAGAGCGCCACAACGGAGCCCTCGGCGACCTCGCGCTTCGTCAGCGTCATCCGCACGTACCGCTCCACGACCTCGAGCGCCTCGCGCGTCGAGGCGAAGAAGATCTCGTTCCGGCCGCGTCCGAGCCAGAGCGGGCGCCCGACTGCGCGGCCGACGAAGATCACGCCCGGCCGCCGTTCGTCGAGCCACGCGGTCGCCATCGAGCCACGCAGCTCCTCGAACGCGTGCGCACGTCCTCGCGCGAGCTCGGCGAGCGCGAAGATCGCCTCCGAGTCGACCGTCATCTCGGGAGCGGCGCGCTGGAAGCCGTGCGCGGCGAAGATCTCCTCGTCGTTCACGATGATCCCGTTGTGGATGCCGACGACCTGCCCGTGGCGGACGGGGTGGTTGTTCGCCGCGATCGACGGATGGCCCTTGGTGTAGTCGCGCACGTGCACGAGCACCTGCGTCGCGTCGCCGGGAATCTCGATCTCGTCGAGGAGCGCCGTCGCTCCGGAACGCTGCTTGTAGACGTGCACAGGCGCCTGCTCGCCGCGCCACGCGTACCCGACGGCGTCGGCGCCGCGCTCGGCGATGCCCGCGAGCAGGGCCTGCGCCGCGAGCCTCCGGTTCACGCGGCTCGCGCTGCTCAGGCTGTATCCGGCAATTCCGCACATCGTGTCGACCGTACCCGCTTCCTCGGACGCATCCGCAACAGCTCCAAGGCGCCCCGGAGGGACGCCCTGTAACTCTTGACGGCTGCCGCCGCGCCACGGTTAGGCGCGGGCGGCAACGTTTAGAGATTCCTTGCAAGCCGGCGGATCCCTCGTTCGGGACACCCGCGTCCTCAAGGGGTGTGCGAGCGAGGCCGATACGTCCTGGGTGGAAGCACCGTCGCTCCGCCAGCCAGTTTTCGAGCCGCCGGTGCCCGAGCCGCGGCTGGAGCTCGTGCCGCCGCTTGCCACGGATCGGCGCGAGGACGACGACGAGCCCGACGACGACGACCTCGCTCCCGCGGCGCGCGTCGCCCCGGAGCCCACGCAAGATCCGCTGAAGCTGTACGTCCGCCAGATCGGCGACGGTCGGCTGCTCACGGCGGCGGAGGAACGCGAGCTCGCGCGCCGCAAGGACGAGGGCGACGAGAGCGCCAAGCGGAAGCTGATCGAGTCGAACCTCCGGCTCGTGATGTCGATCACGCGCAACTACACGAAGGCGGGCGTCCCGCTACTCGACCTGATCCAGGAAGGGAACCTGGGCCTGATCCGCGCGGTCGAGAAGTTCGACTACCGGATGGGCTACAAGCTCTCGACGTACGCGACCTGGTGGATCCGGCAGGCGGTCAACCGCGCGCTCGCCGACCAGGGCCGCACGATCCGGCTACCCGTTCACGTCGCCGACCAGGTGCGGCGCGTGATGCGGGCGCGACGCGTGCTGACGCAGAAGCTGAACCGCGACCCGAACGCCGAGGAGCTCGCGCACGAGAGCGGCCTTCCGGTCGCGCGCGTCCACGAGCTGCTCGACCTCGTCGAGGATCCCGTGAGCCTCGAGACGCCCGTCGGCGACGGGGAGAGCCTCTACGGCGACCTCGTCGAGGACACGAAGTGCGACCAGCCGGAGGAGACGACGTCGGACCGGCTCCGGTCGCGGGAGCTGGTGGAGGCGCTGCGCAGCCTGAACCCGCGCATGCGCCACGTGCTCGCGCTCCGGTTCGGTCTCGACGGGGAGTCGCCGCGGACGCTCGAAGAGGTGGGCGTAGGTCTCGGGATCACACGCGAGCGCGTCCGCCAGCTCGAGGCGAAGGCGTTGCGCGAGCTGCGCGCGGTCGCGCCGGACCTCGAGCTCTATCTCCGCGCCTGAGTCGGACTCCGCGGGCTAGCGGGCGACCTCGAGCTCTCGCAGCGACGCCAGGCGCCTCAGCGCCTCGACCTCGATCTGCCGCACTCGCTCGCGCGTCAGCCGGAACCGCTGCGCGATCTCCTCGAGCGTCTTCGGCTCGGCGCCGCGGAGGCCGTAGCGCAGCGCCAGCACCTGCCGGTGACGCTCGGGAAGCGCCGCGAGCCCCTCCTGGAGCGCCTGGTGGCGCAGCGACGTCTCGACCTCCTCGTCCGGGAGGGGGTCGTCGCCGGCGACGAAATCCCCGAAGACCGCATCCTCGCCCTCGCCGACGGGCTGGTCGAGGCTCGTCGACGCGCGAGCGGCGGCGCGCACCTCGCGCGCCTGCTCGACCGGCAGGTTCGCCTCTTCGGCGATCTCCTCGAGCGTCGGCTCCCGGCCGAGCTGCGTCCACAGCGTTCGCTCCGCGCGGTTCATCTTCTGGAGCCGCTCGACGACGTGCACCGGCATGCGGATCGTGCGCGCCTTGTCGGCGAGCGCGCGGGCGACGGCCTGCCGGATCCACCACGTCGCATAGGTCGAGAACTTGTACCCGCGGCGCCAGTCGAACTTCTCGACCGCGCGGATCAGGCCGAGCGTGCCTTCCTGGATCAGGTCGAGGAACGGGAGGCCCTGGTTCCGGTAGCGCTTCGCGATCGAGACGACGAGGCGCAGGTTGGATTGGATCATGCGCTGCTTGGACACGTCGCAGCCGCGCTCGATCTTCTTCGCCAGTTCGACCTCCTGCGCGGCGGTCAGGAGCGCGTGCTGGGACGCCTCCCGGAGGAAGAGCTGGAGGGCGTCGGTCGTCGTCTCGGCGCCGCCGCCGGCCGCCGCCGCCGGCGCGTGGTCGGCCGCGTCGTCGACGAGCTCGATCCCGCGCTGCTCGAGCGCGCGGTGGAGCGCCTCGATCTCGAGCGGCGCGAGCTCGTTCGCCTCGACGATCTCCGCGAAGTCCGAGTGACGCAGCCGTCCGGCGCTCTCCGCCGTTTCCAGGAGGGGCCGCAGCTCATCGCTCGCGAGGATCGTGTCGATCTCGCCGACAGCCATTCGCGGACGCTATCCCGCGCCTGCGCCGGCGCCAAACGCGCCGCCGCGGCGACGCACGAGAAGCTGTGTTATGTCAAGTCGCAGGAGAGACCGCCTCCTGCGGCGCCGGCGTGCGCCGCCGCCCCACCGTCGCCAGCAGGATCCCGGCGAGGACGACGGCGATCCCCGTCAGCTGCACGCTCGACGGCGCCTCGTCGAGCAGGAGCATCGCCAGCACCACGGCCAGCACCGGCTGCAGCGTCAGGACGACGGACGTGAGCGCCGCCGGCACCCGCGGCAGCGTGATCGAGATCAGCAGCCAGCCCGCGACCTGCGAGCTGAGCGCGAGCGTGACGAGCCACGCGTGCTCCGGCCACGTCGGGCGCAGCTCGAGCTCCCCAAGCGGCAGCCCGATCACGAGCGACCCGAGTCCGGCGGCGAGCGTCGCGTCGAAGAGCGGCCCCGCCGGCCGGCGCACGTCGGCGTTCCCCGCGCGCAGGACGAGCAGGAAGCCCGAGTACGCGAGCGCGGTGACGACGCCGAAGACGACGCCGAGCAGCGGATCGTCGCCGTAGGCGTCCGCGCCGACGACGCCCGAGATGAGGACGACGCCGACCAGGACGACGGGCACCGACGCGACGACGCGGCGGCCCGGCCGCTCGTGCAGCACCGCCCACGCGATGAGGCCGACGAGCACGACCTGGATGTTCCCGAGCACGGTCGCGAGGCCCGCTCCGACCGCGGCGATGCAGTGGTGCCACGCGACGAGGTCGACCGCGAACAGGAGCCCCGCCGCCCACGCGAGCACGCGCTGCCGTCGCGCACGCGGCCCGAACCGCCGCCGCTCCCACGCCGCCAGGACCGCGAGCATCGGCAGCGCGTACGCGCACCGGAAGACCGCCGCGCTCGAAGGCGGCACGTCGGCGAGCCGCACGAGGATCCCGGAGAACGCGATGCACACCGCGCCCGCGACGGCCATCGCGACCGGTCGCGACCCCACCTAGAAGCCCGGCGGCCGCACGTTTGCGGCGATCAACAGCAGGATGGCTGCCGCGACGAGCAGCCGGTAGAGGACGAACACCGAGTAGTCGTGCCGGCGGACGTACCCGAGCAGCCCCCAGATCGCGCCGAGCCCGCTGACGGCGGCGGCGATCGTCCCGACGACGAAGGGCCCCAAGGATCCCGGCGGGAGGTCCCCGAGCAGGACGTCGGAGAGCCCCTTGAACACGACCGCGCCGAACGTGATCGGGATCAGGAGCAGGAACGAGAGTCGGGCGGCGGCATCGCGGTCGAGGCCGAGGAAGCGCGCCGCCGAGATCGTGATCCCGCTCCGCGACACGCCCGGCGCGAGCGCGAGGCTCTGCGCCAGCCCCACGCCGAGTGCCGTTCCGAGTCCGAGGTCGGACATCTGCCGCCGCGGCTCGCGCCGGTCCGCAGCCCAGAGAACGACGCCGAAGACGGCGAGCAGGATCGCGATCTGCCACGGCTCGCCCAGCCGGTCCGCGATCACCGTCTCCCCGAGCCCGCCGACGATCGCCGCGGGCACCGTCGCGACGGCGACGAGCCACGCGACCCGCTCCTCCGGCGTCGTGATCGCGCGACGTAGGACGCTCCGAAACCACGCGGACGTCAGTGTGACGACGTCTCGCCTGAAGTACGCGACGACGGCGACCAGGGTTCCGAGGTGGAGCCCGACGTCGAACGTCTGGTTGAAGCGGTCGTTCTCCTGGAGGTACGTCCAGTCTCCGAGCCAAGGGACGAGGATCAGGTGCCCTGAGGAGGAGATCGGCAGGAGCTCCGTCAGGCCCTGCACGAGTCCCAGCACGAGCGCCTGCCAGTTCGACAGCGCGCCCTCCCGCTCGCCCACGCGGAGCGCCGCGAGACCGATGGCGAGCAGCATCGCCGCCGCGGCGGCGAGCCAGGCGGCGGCGCGCTTCACGCGCGGCATCGTACGGTCAGCGTCGGCCGCGAGCGCGCGTTAGGCTGGCGCGATCCTTTCCACAGAAGTTCCCCACAAGCTGAACGAATTGCTGTGGAAATGTGGACAACTGAACTTTTCGCAAAGAGCGGCAAAAGCGTCGCCGCCGCCCTTGAACCGCCGCCGCACGCGCCCTAGATTCTCGCTTGCGCCGAGCACGGAGCGCGAGTAGGTCGAAGCCGCACACGGAGGCCGTACGCGGAAGCGGAAAGTCAGCGGGGGCGGCGGACGAAAGCGCAACCGGCTCGGCGAATTTCCTTTGGTCCCGTTCGCGCGCGCGTACGCACGCCGCTCCGCGCCGGATCCCCCTGCCTCTGTAGCATCGGCGCGCGGTGCACCTCCGACCCCCCAGCTTCGACCACGGCGTGATCTCGTTCCTGTGGGCGTTCGGGCTCGGCCTCTTCATCCTGCTGGGGTCGATCGCGATCGGCGTCGACGCGGCGACGGCATTCATCGTCGCGGCCGTCGCGGCGGGGGCGATCTTCCTCTACGTCCGGATCTACGGCGAGGAGCAGCTGAGGCGCTAGCGGGCTACGCGGCGAAGCGCATGGCGGGCGACCGCTTCGCGGCGAGCGCGCGCAGAAGCAGCTGCGTGAGGTCGCGCCCGACGGCCTGCTCGAGCCGCTCGACCGCGGAAGCGCGGACGTCGCGAAGTTCGAGAGCGGCGCAGTGTGCGAGGAGGAGCTCGTTTCCTCGTACGCCCTGCGGCTGAGCGGCTGCGGCGGTCATGCTCCTTCTATCGCCGCCGCGCGGCGCGCGGAAGATCCCTGATCGGAGGGAAAAGTTCCTACGTCACGTCGCGCGCTCGCGGCGGCGTGCCCTCGCGCGGCGGTGGTTCCGGCTCCGGCTCGCCGCGCGCCGCGTGCTCGTCGCGCCGCTCGCCGGCCGGATCGCGCGCCGGCGCCGCGACAGGCGCCGCGCCCCCTCGCACGTCGACCTCCTCCGCGGCCGCCGCCCCGTCGTGTCGAACGTCAGCCCGAACACGAGCCCGAGCGCGAACGCGATCGCCGGCACGAGCTCGTCCAGGTCGTCAGCGAGGCCGCCGAGCCCCACGGCGTCCGCCCAGCCCGCGCCGAAGCCGCCGTCGTCCGGCTGCGCGGCGAGGAGGACGAGCGCGCCGGCGACGAGCGCCGGCAGGAAGCCGAGCAAGAACACGCTCCCGGGAGACCCGCGGCCAGCCCCACTTCGTCCACCCGCCGAGCAGCTGCGAGACGGCGATCGTCAGCCCCGCCGCGGCGAGGAGCCCGACGAACGGCCAGTACTCGCCGCTCTCGTCCCGGTCGAACTGGGAGGCGAGCCAGATCAGGAAGCCCGTGATCGCGGCGCCGAGAAGGGTCATCGCCCCGCGCGTCAAGCCGTACATCGGCGGCGTGATTCCCGCCGGGCCCGTGCTCTACACGTGCGCCTACAGCTCGA
Organism: Gaiellaceae bacterium; assembly: GCA_030446625.1. Lineage (GTDB taxonomy): Bacteria > Actinomycetota > Thermoleophilia > Gaiellales > Gaiellaceae > JAUJMY01. The sequence continues at coordinate 92,952 of JAUJMY010000009.1, read as the reverse complement.
GTCGTCGCGCGTCGAAGCGCGCGGAGTCGAGCTCCGCGCGGAACTGCTCGACCGCCGCCGTCACGTCGTCGCCGAAGACGTGCTCGACGACGCCCACTCGGGCGTCGTGGTGGAACGGCACGTCCACGTGCACCGGCGAGACGAGGTTCACGGACACCGCGCTGCAGGCCGGGCAGCGGACGGCGAGGCCGAGGGAGCCGTCACCCGGCGCGAGCAGGAAGAACGCGGACGGAAAGACGGGCCGCGGCCGCTCCTCCGGGTAGCAGAAGAAGCTCCACGGCCACTCCCCGCGCCGATCCGCCGCGCCGCGAGATCGCTGAGCTCGTTCGCGACGGGCTCGACGCGTTCCGTCATCAGGTTGAGGAACGCACCAGCGCCGAAGCCGAGCGGCGCCCAGTCGAGGTCGTCGTGCGAGACGAGCCCCGGGTGCTCGTCCCCGCACGGACACGCGAAGCTGATCCGGTAGACCGCCGGGTGCGCGGCGCCCGGTAGCCGCTCGAGCGCGCGGAACGCCGAGAGCGAGACGTGCGTCTCGCCGCGCGCGGGGCAGGAGAACGTACCTGCTCCTCAGGGCGTCGTACATGGTGACGTTGTAGTCGGCACCGCGGACGGCACGGACGAGGGCCCTACTAGTAGGTGATCAGCGAGTGGACGTCGTAGCCCGCGAGCTTGTCGCGTCCGTTCAGGAAGCCCAGCTCGATGATGAAGCAGGTGCCGACGACCTCGCCGCCGAGCTGCTCGACGAGCCCCCGATCGCGGCGACCGTTCCGCCCGTCGCGAGGACGTCGTCGTGGATCAGGACGCGCGCGCCGTGGCCGATCGCGCCCGCGTTCAGCTCGAGCGAGTTCTGCCCGTACTCCAGCGCGTAGGTCGCGCTGATCGTCTCGGGCGGGAGCTTCCCGGCCGACGGGCCGGAACGAAGCCGCAGCCCGCGGCGCGCGCGATCGCGGCACCCAGGATGAACCCGCGCGCCTCTGCGCCCACGACCACGTCCGGCCGCTTCGCCCGCGACCAGTCCGCGAGCTGGTCGATCGCGTGCGCGAGCGCGTCGGGGTCCGCCAGCAGCGGCGAGACGTCCTTGAAGCCGACGCCCGGGGTCGGGAAGTCGGGGACGTCGCGGATCTTCGCCTGCAGCTGGACGGCCATCAGTCGCCCGCCTGCTGTCGGAGTGCGCGCCAGAAAAGAAGCTGCGAGAGCTCCTGCGCGAGCTCGCCGAGGGTCTGGAGATCTTCGACCGCCGCCTGGCGGCGCTCCGGGCTCCGAGAGCGCAGCGACGGCGCGACGACCGTGTCGAGCAGACCGGCCTCTCGATCGGCGGCGGTCCGGAACGCGCGCAGGTGCCGCGGCGCGATCCCGAACCGCGACAGGTTTCCGGCGGCGGTCGCGATCGCCACGTCGCTCTCGCCGTAGCGGCGCTCGCCGGCGTCGACGCGCGGCGCGAGCAGCCCGAACTCCACGAGCTCCCGCGCGAGCTCGGCGGCGATGGACGCGCCGTCGCAGAGCTCTGGGAGCCCCACCACGTCCGCGCGCACGCCAATCCCGGCTCGCCTCCGCTTGCGCTCGGCCGCTCCCGGCGACGCGAGCTCCTGCCGAATGACCCGGAGAGGCAGGAACTCGTCGCGCTGGAGCTGGAGGATCGTCCGCAGCCGGTCGACGTCGTCCTCGCCGAAGAGCCGGTAGCCGCCCTGCGTGCGCCGCGGGGTCAGGAGCCCCTGGTCCTCGAGGTAGCGGATCTTCGAGATCGAGATGTCCGGGAACTCCGGCTTCAGCCGCCGGCAGACGGTGCCGATCGTGAGCAGGCGCGCGGGCGCGGCGGCGTCGGGCTTGGCGGTGGTCGTGCTCATCGCGCGAGGAACGTCAGCCGGTACTTGCCGATCTGGAGCTCGTCGTCGTCCGTGAGCTCGCCCGACTCGATGCGCCGACGGTTGAGGAACGTGCCGTTGAGGCTGCCCTGATCCTCGATGAAGAAGCGTCCGTCCCGCGCGCTGACGACCGCGTGGCGGCGCGAGACGGTGACGTCGTCGAGGAAGATCCCGCAGTCGGGAGAGCGCCCGATCGTCGTGCGCTCGCCCTCGAGATGAAACGTCTCGCCCACCCTCCCGCCGCCCGAGCGCACGACGAGCGCCGGTCCCTTCACGCCTATCTCGTCGAGCGAGACCCCGGCCTCGACGTCGGGGTCCTCGGCGGTGAAGGTCATCGTCGTGTCCGCTCCGCCTTCGTCGCGCACGAGCAGCGCGCCGCACTTCGAGCAGTAGTTCGCGGCCTCCGGATTCTGGAAGCCGCATTCGGGACAGTAGACGTGGCTCATCCGGTGGCGCCGCTCAGGCGGCCTCGCCGCCGCTCGGCGGGGAGGACTTCGCGGTCAGGATCGCCGTCAGCTTCTCGACGTCGACGTCCTCGAGCGGACTCCGCCCCTCCCCCATCGACCGCTGCAGGCGCGCCGTTCGCTCTGCGCGGAGGATGTCGATCTTGCCGTGCAGCATCCGGCGCCTGTACGACACCTCGTTCTCCTCCTGGATCAGGTCGTCGATCAGCTGTTTCAGCTCGGCGTCGGAGAGGGTCGCAAGGTCGGGCAGAGCTTCCACGGGCGCCTTTTCGTTCGCGGGACGGGCACCGCAAGTAAAGCAGGCCCGCGCCTAAGGGGTCAACCTGTACTTGAGGGTTCTACGTTCGCGCCGGGGCCGCCTCTCCCTGCACGATCTCCGCGACGAGCCGCTCGAGCTCGCGCTCGAGCTCAGTCGAGGCCTCTGTCGTCTCGCCCTCGGCGTACAGGTGCAGGAGGGGCTCGTCCGGATCCGGCAGCACGTGCATCCACCCACGCTCGTCGAACACCTTGAGCCCGTCGAGGACGTCGGTCTCGTGGCCCTGGAAGCGCTCGTTCAGCAAGCGCATCACGACACCCTTGAGCGCCCACGGGCACGCGACCTGGCGGTGCACGAGCGTCGGCGGCGGGAGCTCCGCCACGAGCGCGGAGAGCGGCTGCTCGACCGGCGCCAGCAGCTCGAGGAGCTTGCACAGGCTCGCGACGGCGTCGTACGCCGGCAGGAACTCCGGGAAGACGTACCCGCCGCCGACGGCGCCGGCGAACACGACTCCGTCGCTCGCCGCGGCCTGGGTCAGGTCGGCGAGGGATGCAGGCGTTCGCACGACCTCGAGACCGCTGCCGCTCACGATGCGCTCGACCTGGCTCGTCACCGTGATCGGGAACGCGAGCTTGCCCGTGCGCCCGTTCGACGCGATCAGGCGGAGGAACAGGAGCAGCGCCTGCTCGACCGGCACCTCCCGCGCGGTCTCGTCGACGAGGAAGAGCCGTTCCGCTGCCGGGTCGAAGACGACGCCGAGGTCCGCTCGTGCCGCTTGGACGTGCCGCTTCACCTTCGCGACCGACTCCTCGATACTCGCCGGCGCCTCGACGCGATCGCTCGAGAACGCGTGGGTCGCGACGGCCTCCACCCCGAGCGGCCCGAGGACGAGCGGCAGGACGAACGATGCCGCCGAGTAGCCGTAGTCGATCACGATGCGGAACCCGCGCCGACGGATCGCCTCCTGGTCGAGTGTCAGGAGCAGGTCCTCGGCGTAGCTCTCCCGCAGCCGCGCCGGGTATGTGATCGAGCCGACCTCGTTGTAGGCGACGCGACGCAGCTCCTGGCGGTGGAAGTACTTCTCGATCTCCTTCTGGAGCGCCGGCGTGAGCTGGATGCCCGGCGGCTCGTAGAAGCGGATGCGCACGGCCTCGAGGTCGGTCGGGCTCGTCCCGACGTGGACGGCCGCGTCGTAGCCGTGCGCCTTCAGCACGTGACGCGCGATCGGGGAGGGCAGGACGCGCAGGTCGGCGACGTCGACGCCCGTCGCGATCAGCCCCGTGATCACGGCCCGCTTGATCATCCGCGCAGCCGGAGCCGCCTCGCGGCTCGCGACGACGCGCGCGCCGCGGTCGAGCGCGGTGCCGAGCGCGCCCGCGAGGCGGATCGCCACCTCCGGCGTGAGATCGACGTTCACGAGTCCCTGCACGCCGTCCTTCCCGAAGAGCTGCGTCGGCGCGCGCGACTCCCAGATCAGGTTCTCGAACACCTGCGCGCCCATCTCCACCTGCTTGTGCGGGTAGATCCGGACGCCGGGCATGATCACGCTCTGCGAGCCGAGGACGACGTTGTCGCCGAGCGCGACCCCCTCGTGGACGTGCGCGTGCGTGCGGATGTCGCAGGAGCGGCCGACGATCGCACCCTCGGCGACCGCGCTGCGTCCGATGTGCGTCGAGCCGTCGATCACGCACCGCGCCGTCCGCGCACCCTCGCGCAGCGTCACGCTCGCCGAGAGAACCGAGTACGAACCGACCACGGCGTCGGGCGCGATCCGGCAGTTGTTCCCGACGTACGCCGGCCCCTCGATCGCCTCCAGGTCGTGCAGCTGCACGCTCTCCCCGACCCAGATGTTCCCGCGCAGGCGGACGCCGGGGATGTTCAGGCGCACGCGCTCGTCGAGGGCGTCGAAGTTCGCCTGCCGGTACTGGTCGAGGTTGCCGATGTCCTGCCAGTAGCCGTCGCAGACAGCGCCGTAGAGCGGGCGTCCCATCTCGAGGAGCAGCGGGAAGAGCTCCTTCGCGAAGTCGAACGGGCGGTCCGTCGGGACGTGCCTCAGGACCTCCGGCTCGAGCACGTAGATGCCCGTGTTGATCGTGTCGGAGAAGACCTGACCCCACGACGGCTTCTCGAGGAAGCGCTCGACCTTCCCGTCCTCGTCGGTGACGACGATCCCAAACTCGAGCGGGTTGTCGACCGACTTCAGGCCGATCGTCACCGCCGCGCGCTTCTCACGGTGGAAACGGACGAGCGCGCCGAGGTCGATGTCGCAGAGCGCGTCGCCGGAGATGACGAGGAACGTCTCGTCGAGGCGGTCGCTCGCGGCCCGCACGGAGCCCGCCGTCCCCAGCGGCGACTCCTCCACGGAGTACTCGATCCGCATCCCGAGGGCCTGCCCGTCCCCGAAGTGGCTGCGGATCGCCTGCGGGAGGAACGCGAGCGTCACGATCACGTCGTCGAACCCGTGCAGGCGCAGGAGCTCGAGGATGTGCTCGATGCACGGCTTGCCGACGATCGGCACCATCGGCTTCGGCTGGTTCGACGTGAGCGGGCGCAGACGTGTGCCCTCTCCCCCGGCCATCACGACGGCTTTCACGAGCTGCGCACCTCCCGCCGCGCCTTCAGCACGTACTCGACCGCCGCGACGAGCGCGGTCCCGACGCCCGCCCAGAAGAGCCAGAGCGGCCACTCCGTCTCGGGCGGCGTGGCGAGCGTGGCCGTGAGGGCCGCGTAGAGGAGCCACGTCGCCGCCTTGCCGAGCAGGTTCACCTCGAACTCGTAGCCGCGAGGCACGACGAGCTTGTACCCGCCGACGAGCAAGAGGTCACGGCCCAGGACGATCGCGAGCGCAGGCCACGGCAGCCGGTTCTCCACCCAGAGCAGCACGACCGCGGTCGCGATCATCAGCCGGTCGGCGAGCGGATCCGCGACCTTGCCGAAGGTGGACTCGACGTGCCAGCGGCGCGCGAGGAAGCCGTCGATCTGGTCGGTCGCCCCGGCGGCCGCGAAGACGAGCGCCGCGGACCAGCTGTGACCGCCGTCTGCGCCGAGGACGAGGACCACGAACAGCGGGATCATCAGCAGGCGTAGGACCGTCAGCGCGTTCGGCAGCTGCGCCAGCGAGAGCGGAGCGGCGCGCGTGGCCATGCACGAAGGATAATCGCGCCCCGTGGCCGCCCCGCTGACGCTGCCGGGCTTCGTCAACGCGCACTCGCACGCGTTCCAGCGCGCGCTCAGGGGCAAGACCGAAGGCGGCGACTTCTGGGCCTGGCGCGACGCGATGCTCGAGCTCGCCGGCAGCTACCCGCAGGACGTTTCGGCGGCGTACGTCGACGTTTACCGGGAGATGCGCGCCGCCGGGTACACGGCGGTCGGCGAGTTCCACTACCTCGGCTTCGACGAGGCTTCGGAGGCTGACGCTGCCGCGGCGCAGGCAGGTGTCGAGATCGTCGTGCTGTACGCGGCCTACGCGCGCGGCGGGATCGAGCGCTTCCGGCAGGAATCCGTCACGCAATACCTGGACGAGCTCGAGAGCCTGCGCTCCGGCGGCATCCGCGTGGGCGTCGCCCCCCACTCCGTCCGCGCGTGCCCGCGCGATTGGCTCGAGGAGCTCGGCCGGTACGCGGCGGCGGAGCGGTTGCCGCTGCACATCCACGCCTGCGAGCAGCCGCGCGAGATCGAGGAGTGCCTGGCGGAGCACGGGCTGCGGCCGATCGAGCTCCTCGCGGACGCGGGGTGCCTCGCGCCGCTGACCACGGTCGTGCACGCGACGCACGCCTCGGACGCGGAGCTCGAGCTGGTCGCCGATGCGGGCGCGCGCGTCTGCGTCTGCCCCACGACCGAGGCGAATCTCGGCGACGGCTTCGCCCCGGTCGAGCGCCTCTGCCGCCGCGGGATCGGGATCTGCGTCGGCTCCGACTCGAACGTGCGCATCGATCCGCTCGAGGAGCTGCGCGAGCTCGAGGGGATCGCGCGGCGCCAGAGCGGCCGGCGCAACGTCCTCTCGGTCGAGCGGCTCCTCTGCTACGGGGCGGACGAGGGGGCCGGCGCGCTCGGCCTCGACTCGTGGGACGACGTCGTCGTCGACACGGAGCACCCGTCGCTGCGCGGCGTCGACGAAAGCGACGTCTTCGCGGCGCTCGTCTTCGGGTGCAGCGCCGACGTGCTCAGCGCGGCATAGCGTCGAACCGCTTCGTCCAGTACGTCGTGCGGCGGAGGTACGCGAACGGCGCGAGCTTCCCGCGCGCGCCGTAGGCGCCGTCGTAGCCGGCGTAGCGCGCCCCTGACGGCGTTCGGTGGGCGCGCGCCGGCTCGACCTGCGTCCCCTCGTGCCACTCGTTGTAGCTCGTGATCGTGACGAGATCGGCGTCCGCGCGCAGCGCCGCCGTCCACATCGCGTCGTAGGTCGCGCCGTTCCGGCGCGGCTTGACCCGCAGGTCGCCGACGGCTCGTCGCGCGTCGTAACCCGGGCCTACCGACGGGGCGCACAGGAGCCCCTGCCGGTGCGCCTGCTCGCAGAGGCGCCGGAACTTCTGCCCGCCGTGGACGAGGATGTCGTACGTGTAGAAGCCGTCGAACCCGCCGCGCGCGGCGAGACCGACGAGTCCCGTCTGCGCGAAGGTCCGAACGCCGGCGACGCGCTCGTTGGCCGCACGCCAGGCTTCGGGCGGCGCCTCGTCGACGGCGTAGACGTGCATGTCGGTGATGCCGAGGCCGGCGAGGTACCGGATGTCGTGCTCGAGCCGCGCGACGCGCCCGCCGTAGGGCTCCACGTGCGCGGCGACATCGAGGCCGTACGCGCGCGCCGCGCGCAGCACCGCGAGGAGCCGCGCGTCCTCCGGCGAGCCACGCCCCCACCACGAGACGGAGACCTGGTCGACGCCCGTCGCCGCGATCTCGCGCATCTGCGCGGCGAGCACGCGCCGGTCGCTGCTCGAGTAGAGGCCGCGCAGCGGGAAGAACGCGGACGCGAGCGGCCGGACCCCTCGCTGCTGCCAGTGCTGGTAGCCGCCGTCCCACGCGGGGTTCCCGTACCAGGGATAGAAGAAGATCGACGTGCGCACGGGGTCCCGCGCCGCCGCCGCGGACGGCGCGAGCGCGAGTGCAGCCGCGAGCAGGACGGCGAGGCGGCGCATCGGTTTCGAAGCCTACGCGCCGGTGCGGCGCGCGTTAGCCTGCACCGCATGCGCGCGGTCGGCACCGTTGTCGCGTTGGCGCTGCTGCTCGCGGGCGGCGCGTCGCTCCCGCGCCAAGCCGAGGACGCGACTGCCGGTGCGACCTCCTCGCTGGCCGCGGCCACGACGATCGCCCCGCCCGCTGAGAGCTCCGCGTCGCGCCGCGCGGAGCGCGAGGTGAACGTCTACGCGAACGCCGCCTCGGCCGAACTGAGCAAGAAGGTCGCCGGCGTCCGACACCTCGTCTACGTCCCGGAGACGGAGACGGGCTGGGTCAGCGTCATCGATCCGCGGCGGCTCGTGGTCGTGCGTCGCTTCCCGGCGGGCTTGCTGTCGCACCACGTCACGCCGGCCTGGGACCTCGAGGACTTGTACGTGAACAACACCGCGGGGAACACGCTCACGGTGATCGACCCGCGGCGAGGGACGACGCGGCGGACGATCCGCGTCGAGGACCCGTACAACCTCTACTTCACGCCCGACGGACGGAAGGCGATCGTGGTCGCGGAGCGCTACCGCCGCCTCGACTTCCGCAATCCGCACTCGTGGCGGCTGATCAAGAGCGTCTCGATTCCCGGGCGCGGCGTCGACCACCTCGACTTCACTGCGGACGGGCGCTACCTCCTGGCCTCGAACGAGTGGAGCGGGGACGTCGTGCGGGTGGACACGTGGGCGATGCGCGTCGTCGCGCGGACGTACGTCGGCGGGTTGCCGGTCGACGTCAAGCTCTCGCCGGACGGCAGCGTCTTCTACGTCGCGAACCAGGGCCGCCACGGCGTGTCCCTCATGTCCACCGGGCGTCGCCCGCGGGAGCTCGCGTTCCTCCGGACGGCCGCGGGCGCGCACGGCCTGTGCGTGAGCCGCGACGGGGGCTTCCTCTACGTCAGCAACCGCCTCGCGGGCTCGATCTCCGTGATCAGCTTCGCGCGGCGCAGGGTCGTCGCGACGTGGCGCGTCGGCGGCAGCCCGGACATGCTCCAGGTCTCGCCGGACGGGCGGCGCCTCTGGGCGTCGAACCGCTACCACAGCTCGGTCTCGGTGGTCGACACGCGGACCGGGCGGCTCGTGCGCTCGATCCGCGTCGGCGGCGGGCCCCACGGGCTCACGTACTTCCCGCAGCCGGGCCGCTACAGCGTCGGCCACAACGGCGTCTGGCGCTGACGCCCGCGGCGCCGCAGCTCCGAGCTGGGACGCCGGGGGGGGGCGCGCTCGTGGCGCTGAGCTTCGACACGGCTGCGTGCCGAGGCACAGACGGCCTGGTGCGGAAAAGACGTCGCGACGGACCGTCCTGACGTCGTAGCGGGGCACCAATGGCACGTCGTCTACGCAGTTCCGTCAGACGGAACGGATTGCTTCCTCGCGCGCGCGCGGTCCAGCGCGAGCCGCGGGTTCGGCGGCCGCAGTCGAGGCAGCGTAGCTAGAGCCATCCGACCACCCGCACGGGCTCGGGCTGGTTCTCGAGCGCGTCGAGCGCCATGCAGAGAGCGATGATGTTCGCCGCTAGGCGTTTGCCGTGTGAAGAAGCGGCGCGGGTTTCGTCGCTTTAGGATCCGCCGTTCTTCAACGAGAGGAGGCGCAACGTGTACGTACGCATCGCACGGTTCGAGGGCGGCGACCCTGCCGAGGCAGATCAGGCAGTCGCCCGTGTCAGCGAGCTGATGCAGGGCGGTCCCCCGCAGGGACTTGAGGCGGCGAAGAGATTCCTCATGCTGATCGACCGAGAGAGCGGGCGTGGCGTGGGCATGACGTTCTTCGACAACGAGGAGGACATGCGTCGCGGGGATGAGGCACTCAACGCGATGACTCCCGCGGAGAGCAGTTCGCGGCGGACGTCCGTCGAGATGTACGAGGTCGCCATCGACCAGCAGTTCTAGGTTGACGTTCCAGGAGCGCGAGTTCGGCGGCGACTGGCCGCGCGTACCGCCTGCCGCGCCCTACGGGCGGCTTCGTCGTACTACCGACGCTTCGTTAGGTTGTTGACGGCATGGCCGACCGCGACGACTTCCTCGCCTGGGTGAAGACCGAGCTGTACGAAGCGGAGCTCGCCCTGCACAACGGGGACGCGGCGCCACGCCGGGCGCTCTGGTCCCGCAACGAGCCCGTGAGCGTCCTCGGCGCGTGGCGCAACGCCCATGGCCAGCGTGAGCTGGACGAACTCTTCACTTCCCTCGCGCGGAGCTTCTCCGAATGCACGTCGTACGCGTTCGAGTTGCAGGCGTATGACGTGGTCGGCGACATGGCCTATACGGCCGGTCTTGAACACACGTCCGCCACTGTCAACGGTCAGCCGCGCACGTACACCTTGCGGGCGACGCAGGTGTACCGCCGCGAGGGCGGCACGTGGAAGGTCGCCCATCGTCATGGCGACACGGTTACCGGCTGAGCCTCCCGGCGGTAAGTGATCTGCGACCTGTGGTCGCCCGTGGACGAGGGCTGGCAGACGTTCCGCTTTGACGGCCTCTTAGCCGACCGGTGCTCATGCACCAATGCTTTGCAGAACGTCGGTTGGCACTAGAGAAGTTTGCAGGATGCTCAATGAGTGCAGTCACAGCTTCACCGGAACAGCGGGTCAGCGTCTCCTGCCGGCGCAGCTCCGCGAGCGGCTCGAGACGCTCGCACAGCAGAACGACCGCTCGTTCTCCGCTGAGCTCCGGCGCGCGATCCGCCTACGTCGAGAACGGACGGGCGGCGTGACCGGGGACGAAGCGCGTGCGCTTGGTTGGCATCTCCGCCTGGGGCCCGTTCCTGCCCATCGGCTCATCGCCGAGCGCGGCGGGCATCGGATCTACGCCGACTCCGAGCGCGCGCTTCTCCACCACTTGACCGGTGCCGAACAGCGCCGACCGAAAGGACCGCAGTGACAATGACGCGCGCAGACGCGATAGCGCGGGCTGGGAGATCCGCGAGGCCCGGCGACGGTGCAGTCGGTGCGCTTCCCACCTATCCGGGCGACCCAGACGCCGGCGCAACGGACAACGCGCGCTGGCACGCCTCGAAGGGCGCCGGGTTCGACGCGGCCGTACACAGCACGTGAGACAGAAAGCCCCGATGCACGAAAAGCCCCGCTTTGCCGGGGCTTTTGTGTTCAGATGTTAGCTCGTAACAGGGTCAGCGTTCGGTGCGCGAAGGAATCAGTAGCTATCGGGGCGCCCGGATTTGAACCGGGGACCTCTAGTCCCCCAGACTCATCCAGCCATGTGGCGGCAGGTGGCGGCCAGTGGCGTGAACAGGCTGATTAGCAGGCACTTGGGAACGTCTGTTCGGAAGTTTCCGCTCAACCATGCGGAGCGGGTTTCCGCGCGTTTGGGCACTGATTGGGCACCGTCGTACACTCACCCTGTGCCTGCCGAGAGCGTCGCGATCATCCCCGAGTGCGTCGAGTGCGGCGACGTCTGGCTTCCCGCCGACAACGCACGCTGGCGCGCCTACCGCGTTGACGCGGAGCCCCACGAGGCTGGCGATGACGGCCCGAGCAGCGATGCAGCGTCTACCAAAGGGACCGTTACCGCTGCATGGACTGGCAGTACGCACGACCTCACGCTAGACCACCTCGTCCCGCTCGCGTGCGAGGTGAAGCCGTACTAGCGTGATGACGAGCTCGCCACGCGGTGCCGTCGCTGCAACAGCCGACGCGCAAACGGCTTCCGTCGGGACGGTTAGGCCGAGACGAACGCGTGCGTTGGGTAAATCTCCTGTTTGCCCCCTTCGACGCCGAGCTCTTGCAGGATCGGGACGAGGGTCTCCGCAAATCGACGGAGAGCCTCCTCCGACTCCCAGACATCGACAACGCGAAAGCCGCCCTCAGCTTCTCCGGCAACGTGAACCAACAGACCTTCGACAGGCCAGTCCGCAGGCGACTCTAAGCGGGTCTTCCCACCAGTCAACCTACGAACGGTCTCATCGTAAATCTCTTTGGTGATTCCTTCCCCCTGAGAAACGAACGCGACTGGCATCACTACCTCCTTAGCGTCGAAGAAGGTGCGACACTACGGCGACTCCCGGGGCCGTGCAACCCGCCGGTATGCCCAGCCCCGCACGGATTCTTTAGCCACCCGGCGGATAGATAGACGCGGCATTGCTGCTCGGGTTGATCGCGAGGCCGGGCGCGTTGCGCGGCCGTCTGGTTGCGGGCGCGCTCGCGGCGGGGAGTGCAGAGTGGGCGGCGTGAGCCGCGGGTTCGGCGGCCGCAGTCGAGGCAGCGCGTAGCTAGAGCCATCCGACCACCTGCACGGGCTCGGGCTGGTTCTAGGGTGCGTCGAGCGCCATGCAGAGAGCAATGACGCTCGCCGTAGGCGTTTGCCGCGTGAAGAAACGGCGCGGGTCTCGTCGCCGTTAGGATCCGCCCCTCGTCGTCGACGGAGGAGGCGCAACGTGTACGTACGCATCGCACGGTTCGAGGGCGACCCTGCTGAGGCAGATCAGGCAGTCGCGCGTGTCAGCGAGCGGATGCAGGGCGGTCCCCCGCCGGAACTCGAGGCGGCGAAGAGATTCCTCATGCTGCTCGACCGAGAGAGCGGTCGTGGCGCGGGCATGACGTTCTTCGACAATGAGGAGGACCTGCGTCGTGGGGATGAGGCACTCAACTCGATGACGCGGCCGGAGAGTGGTTCGCGGCGGACATCCGTCGAGATGTACGAGGTCGCCATCGACCAGCAGTTCTAGGTTGCGCGGGGGGACCGAGAGCCGTGCCTGCTGCGACGGGCTCTCAATTCGCAGCCCAGAGATACCAGAGGCTCTCGCCGTGCGAACATGCGTTCGTGACCTCGCAGGGCTCCGCGCACGGCCGCTTCACCCGCGCGATCACGTCGCGCAACCTGTTTGCCGCTGAGATCGCGGCACGCGAGCTCGGCGGCCTAGCCCTCGATGACGCGCTCGACCTCGTGGTTCTCATCGCCGAACAGAAGCCGGAGAGGCTCGAGGCGGCGGCGCTGCGCTGGCACGGGCGGCTCGAGCTCGAAGCGTCGGTGCTGACGATCAAGGAGTCGCAGCTCGCGCTCTCGGCGCTTGCCGATCTTCCCTCCGGCGGAGAAGAGGTGCGCGCGCTCCTGCGCCGGCTGCTGCGGCGGGTGAAGCCGACGCTCCCTGCGCCGGATGTCGTAGCGATTCCTGAAGGAACCGTGCCTGTGCGAGTATCGCCGCCATAGCCCGGCTTAGCCTTCGGCACCTGCGTCCGGACACGCCGCTCTGGCACCACGGCGACTTCCTGAAGCTGTGGTCGGCGGAGACGCTGAGCGCATTCGGGGGCCAGATCGGCCAGTTCGCGATCCCGTTGGTCGCGATTGCTGTGCTGAAGGTGAGCGCCTTTCAGGTCGCCTTACTGACGACCGCCGCGACGCTCCCGTTCCTCCTCTTCAGCCTCCCCGTCGGCGTCTGGGTCGACCGGCTACGACGTCGGCCGATCCTGATCCTCGCGGACGTCGGTCGCGGCTTGGCTCTCGCCACAATTCCAGTTGCGTACCTGCTGGACGTGCTGACGATCTGGCAGCTCTACGCGGTCGGCTTTGTGATCGGCACGCTCACGGTCTTCTTCGACGTCGCGTATCAGGCATACCTGCCGTCACTGATCACGAAGGAACAGCTGCAAGAAGGGAACTCGAAGCTGGAGGTAAGCCGCTCTAGCGCGCAGGTCAGCGGACCGGGTCTCGCCGGAGTGCTGGTGCAGCTGATTAGTGCGCCGTATGCGGTCGTACTGGAAGTCTTTGGTCTGCTGGCGTCTGCGCTCTTTGTCTTTCGCATTGAGAAAGAGGAGCAGCGGGTCCGCATCACGCCCGTCGCTCGTGGGCGACGGGGACGTCGCATGCTGAGCGAGATCCGGGAAGGGCTCGCGTTCGTCGTTCGACACCCATACATGCGACCCGCGCTCGTCTTCACGACCACGATCAACTTCTTCTCAATGGTGATCTTCGCGATCCTCCTGGTATATGCGGTTCGCGAACTCGGAATGACTGCAGCTGAGGCTGGCCTCGCGCTGAGTCTCGCGAATGTCGGACTCTTGGCAGGCGCACTCACGGCCGGTCGCATGACGCGTCTCCTCCGCGGGATCGGGCGTACGCTGATCGTCTCTGCAGCGGCGATGGGATGGGGGCTTCTCTTGCTGCCGCTCGCGCCGTCGAAATTCGCGATTCCCTTCGTGGCGATCGGGATGGGCCTGTATCTGTTCTGGGCAGTCGTCTCGAACGTCGTCGCTATCAGCCTGTACCAGGCGATTACGCCTGATCGGCTCCTTGGGCCATGACGGCCTCACGGCGGTTCGTCGTCTATGGAATCAACCCGGTCGGTGCGTTCGCCGGAGGTGCGCTCGCGTCTAGCGTCGGTCTCCGCAGCGCGCTCTGGGTGGGTGCTCTCGGCGCAGCGATCGCCTTTTTGCCGCTTCTCTTCTCGCCGGTCCGTTCTGTCCGCACACTCGCGGATGCGGAAGCTGATTTGGGTCTCCAGACGGAAGAGCAGCCCGCGATCGCATAGGAAGCTCGGGGGCGCGCAGCCCGCGCTGCGAGCGCCGACTTGGTCGCTCACGCCGTTACGGAAGCGTCTTTGGGATTTCCCGGGCCTTTAGCGCATCCGAAGCTCTGGACACGCGCGGAACCACGTGCACTGTCTTCTCCGTCGCCGGCCCGCCTTTGCCGACTGACGCCTCTGCAACAATAGGTTGCAGAACGTCGGTTAGCACTAGAACAGCTTGCAGGAGGCTCAATGAGCGCAGCAACAGCAGCTTCACCGGAAGAGCGGGTCAGCGTCTCGGCGTTCCTGCCGGCGCAGCTCCGCGACCAGCTCGAGGCGCTCGCACAGCAGAACGACCGCTCTTTCTCCGCTGAGCTCCGGCGCGCGATCCGGCAGTACGTCGAGAACGGACGGGCGGCGTGACCTGGGACGAAGCGGGTGCGCGTGGCTGGGCTCTCCGCCTGGGACCCGCTCCTGCCCATCGGCTGATCGCCGAGCGCGGCGGGCATCGGATCTACGCCGACTCCTCTGATCCAGGGATACCGCCAAGGGCTACGTCATCCTCCAAGAGGACGACGGCGTCGTCGTCCCCTCGGAGGCGCTTGAGCGGGCGAAGCTCGGGGCCGAGACTGCGTTTCGCTAGACCCTCCTAGCTAGGGGGTCGGCCAGGAGGAGCTGGTAGGCGCGAGATCGAGCGCTCCGCCGTCACGGCACTCGCTCGAGCGGTAGGCGCTCTCGGGCGGCCGCTGCGGGTAGACGTCGCGCCAGTAGTCGCTGGCCATCTCGCGCGCTCTCGTCGTCGGCACACCCAGCCTCTCGGCGACGCTGGCGAAGACCTGCATCGCGTAGCACTCCGCGGCCGCCTCGTTCACGATGCCGCGCACGTGCATCGCCTCGTGCGCGAGGACCTGTACGGCAACCACCGTCCGCACGTAGTTCGAGCAGAGCCTGTAGATCGGGACGTCGACCGGACGCGAGACCGTCACCGTCTTCCGCACGCGAACGCGCCTCATCGTCCACTGGCCGCGGACGCGGACTCGCTTCGTGACCGATCGCGTGACGGTGCGCTTTAGCTGTCGGTACTCCGTCACCGTTCCGACCTGGCATCGTCGAACGACGCTTGCGTAGTTGCCGACGAGCTCGTCCAGATCTCGGCAGACCACGTCGGACAGGTACGAAGCAGCCTCGCCGCGGCGAACGAAAGCGAGTACGACGGCAGGGTCGAAGTTCCGTGCCGCGGCGACTGCGGCCCACTCGGCTTCGCTATGGCAGATGGCCGCCGTCGACCTTGACGCGAACTCACTCGTGATCGTCGCGAGGCGTGCTTCGAGCGGCGAGACGACACTGAGGCCGCCTTCCCACGGCGGCGGGCCGTGCGTCGCTCGCGCCGAGGCCGACGCTACAAGGGCGACGACGGCACAACAGACGGCGGCGGCAAGGACACGCATGGCTAAGAGCAGTGGTAGCACAGGGGACTGCCTCCGGCGACCTGCCGCGCGCAACTCGAACCACCTCGCGCGGGCACACCCGCACGTGCGCGAGGCCGGCCACCCCCTCGGCGGACTCGAAGCTCGCGGGTCCCTCCTGCCTCCGGCGACCTGCCGCGCGCAACTGAGGGCTCTACGCGCGCGTACGCGAGAGCGCGTCGGCGTGATCACGCCGGGCGCGGCCGCGATTAATCGTGAACTGGGTCGCGTGCCAAACGCAGCCGATCCCGAGGGGCGTCGTCGACGCACCCTCGAGAAGCTGATCGAGCGGTCGCACGAACACGTCGATCTCGACTCGCCCCCGGAACGGGATCAGCTCGTCAGGCGCTTCCGCAGCACTCGCAGCGAAGTCGTGAAGGCGTACGAGAGCGCCGACGTGATGAAGATCGCCGGTGTCGACTACATCCTCGGTGAGCGTGCACGCCGACGCGAAGCAGCCGATCGGCTACGGGCGCAACTCGGCTCGACTTTCCTGAATGGGACGCAGGAGCAGCGCGAGGCGTGCGTGCGGAAGTGGGTGCAGCTCCACCGGGCGCGCACTGGCAAGGCGTCGAGCGGCTAGGAGGGATTGGCGAAATGGTGCAGCGTAGGCTTGCCGAGTGCGCGCTCCGTTTCAGGTACTTGTCATCGGATTCCGCGAAACGCCCGAATTCGCGGTCGAGTACCTCATCTTGCGCCGTCGAGACCAAGGCATCTGGCAGGCGATCGCTGGCGGCGGCGAGGACGAGGAGCTAGCAGCCGAGGCTGCGCGCCGCGAAGCTTTCGAGGAGGCGGGCATCACACGCGCGAGGCCTCTCTATCGGCTCGCCACCGTGAACAGCATCCCCGTCGCGGACTTCGCTGCGCGCGAGTCTTGGTCACCCGATCTCTACGTCATCCCTGAGTACTCGTTCGGCATCGACTGCGGCGACGACTGCATCGTCCTGTCGCACGAACACACCGAGTATCGATGGCTCGCTTACGAGGCAGCGCGGGAGAGGCTGCACTGGCAGGGAAACCGTGTCGCGCTGTGGGAACTCGCAGAGCGGATTTCCACGCGCGACTTGACGCCGCTCTAGCGAATTACGCCGCGATGACTGCTGGGCGACTCGCTGCATCCATCGCATTTCGCCAATCCCTCCTAGTCGGGAGGGGTTGGCGGCCCGCGCTGATTTATTCGGCGCTCGACACGTTCGCAGCACGTGAGGCTGAGAGAGGAGAGGCACATGGACGCTGAGGGGCGCGCAAAGGTCAGGGTGTTTGAGCAGTGGAGGACCGGCCGCGGCATTTCGCCGCCGGAGTTCGAGCCGTCCGGTCAGCCGCTCGTGCTACTGCACCTCCGGTTCGCTGACGGTGTACCGGAAGCGTTCCCATTGAGCCTCGATGCAACCGAGGAGCTCGCCGAGGACCTCCGGCGGCAGGTGCAGACAGCGCGCGCCCAGCAGAACTGAGGCGTTTACGGACTGATTGCGGACTCTCCCCCGCCCTGCTGCTAATGAGAAACCCGCCCTTTGCGGCGGGTTTCCTCATCGGGGCGCCGAGATTTGAACTCGGGACCTCTAGTCCCCCAGACTAGCGCGCTAACCAGGCTGCGCCACGCCCCGCGAGCCGTCAGCATACCGTCGTCTACCTCTCGTCTACCCACTCGTCCGGCCAGCCCTCTCGCTTCTCCCACTCGCGGCCAACCTCAAGATCAGCCCGAAGGTGCGCTGGCATGTCGCGGAGCATCTTCACGAGCTCCGGATCACCACGTAGCGTCCAGTGCTTCCCCGTCCTCGTCCTCGCACAACAGCAGCCCGAACTCGGGATGATCCGGTCGGGCCAAAAAGCGAACTCGCGCGGCCTGAGAGTCACCGCGCCGCCACCGCCAGCGGGTCGTACAGGCTCGCCGCCTCCGTCACGCGCTCGCTCATCAGGTGCCCGTAGGTGTCGAGCGTCACGGTCGCGCTCGCGGGGCCGGCGATCCCCTGCAGGAGCTTGATGTCGGCGCGCTGGGCGGTTCCGCTGTTCGAGTCGGCGAGGAAGGCGCTCGCGGCTCGGAAGCTCCGCAGCCGCTTCGGGACGGCCGGAGGATCTCGTCTTCGGCTCCGTCGTCGGGACGCCGCTCGATCCGGGCAACTTCGAGCGGCGCGAGTTCAAGCGGCGTTGAAGGCCGATGGGCTCGAGGGCGCGTTCCGCTTCCACGACCTCCGCCACTTCGCCGTCTCGACGCTGATCGCCACCTCGATGCGGTCGAACCCGATCGTCTGCCGCAGCAGGGAGTCCAAACAGCGGCCGCCGTAGGGAGCGACGTCGAAGGCCGGGATGACGACGCTGACGAGCGGTCGCGTCATCCAGGCCCGATCTCGCGCACGCGCGGGCGTCGCCGATCGCGTTCCCCGCCCGCGGCTGTCACACTCCCCGCCGTGGACGACACCCCTTCCGGACCTGACCGCAGCCCGACGTGGCGCCGCCGGATGCTCCGCCTGCTGCCGCGCCTGGGGCTGCAGGTCGCCGACCTCTTCCCCGGCGCGGTGCTCGTCACCCGCGCGGGCAAGCCGGCGCAGAAGGCTCGGGTG
This sequence comes from Gaiellaceae bacterium, assembly GCA_030446625.1. GTDB lineage: Bacteria > Actinomycetota > Thermoleophilia > Gaiellales > Gaiellaceae > JAUJMY01. Next base: position 74,737 of record JAUJMY010000009.1, on the reverse strand, counting down.
GAGACACGGGCGCTGGCGGAGGGCTCGTTTCTGGTGCGTCAGCCCGGTGCCGCGAACAAGCACCGGCTGGACATGGAGAAGGAGGTGACCTCGCTGCTTCTCGAGGAGCACCTGAAGGACCTGCTGCCGCGCCTGGGGCTGCAGGTCGCCGACCTCTTCCCCGGCGCGGTGCTCGTCACCCGCGCGGGCAAGCCGGCGCAGAAGGCTCGGGTGGAGACACGGGCGCTGGCGGAGGGCTCGTTTCTGGTGCGTCAGCCCGGTGTCGCGAACAAGCACCGGCTGGACATGGAGAAGGAGGTGACCTCGCTGCTTCTCCAGGAGCACCTGATGGGCCTGTTCGCGCACTACCGCGTCGACTGCGTGCTGGACGTCGGCGCCAACAAGGGCCAGTACGCGCGGATGCTGCGTCGCGCCGGGTTCCGCGGCCAGATCGTCTCCTTCGAGCCGGTGCCGGACGCCTTCGCCGAGCTTACCGAGCGGGCGCAGCGCGACAGCAACTGGTCGGTGCACCAGATGGCGCTAGGCCGCAGCGAGGGCGTCACGCAGATGCAGGTGGCGCCAGGCACGATGAGCTCGCTGCTGACCCCGAGCGCGTACGGCACCGGCCGCTACAAGCAGCTGCGCGAGGTGACCGAGGTCGACGTGCCGGTGCGGCGGCTGGACGCCGTGCTCGCCGATCTGCCGGAGGTGCACGGCAAGCGGCTGTTCCTGAAGATGGACACCCAGGGGTTTGACCTCGAGGCGTTCGCCGGCCTCGGCGAGCGCGTGGACTCGGTCGTGGCGATGCAGTCCGAGGTGGCGCTGCTGACCGTCTACGACCAGATGCCGCGACTGCCGGAGGCGCTGCCGGTGTACGAGGCCGCCGGCTTCGGCGTCACTGCCTTCTACCCGGTCTCGCGGGAGCGGGAGACCTGGCGGGTGCTGGAGTTCGACTGCGTGATGGCCCGCGCCGACGCACTCTGATCTCCGGTCATACCACCCGCGGCCGGCCGGTCCGCGTCATCCGCCACGGCCCGCGACGGCACCGGCCGCCGCATCGCCGGTGGCTGCGCCAGCCCGTCGCGGAACCCGAGCAGCGCCTGGCGGGCGTCTCGCGCTGCAGCCCTTCAGCTGCGACATCGACGGCGTCCCGTTCGTGTTCGACCCCGGCGCGACGTTGCGAGGCGACTACCGGGCAGTCCGCGAGCACCCGTACCACTTCATCGCGGCCCGCACGCCGCACGACCAGCGTCCCGTCGTCGCGATCGATGTGCCGAACCACGCGACGAGGCCCGCGGCGCCGCCGATCCCCGACGACGAAGCCGCGATCGCGATCAGCGCCTTCTGGACCGGGTCCGACTTCATCGCGGAGGGCTCGAGACTGCCGCGACGGACCCGCGCGCTCGCGCACGCCAGACTCTTCCGCACGCCCTCCATCGCTCTCGCGAAGGGGCCCCGCCAGGTTTCGCGGAAAACGCCTCGAGGTCGCGCGCCATTGTTGTCACGGGAAACCCGTGCACACTTGCGACGGTGGAGACAAGCTGCCCGGACGGACCGTGACTGAAGATCGTCCGGAAGTCCCGTCTCCGCGACCTCTGGCACGCGCGCTCGCGCAAGGGGAAGCTTGCGATCGCCGCGGCGATTACCCGCCACCTGATGGCACGCACGCACAGCTCGATTGACGTTCGCGCCTCTGCGTAGGCGGTCGGTCCGTCGCGCGGAAGAGCTTCCGCGTCTTCGAGGAACCCTTCCCCCCAAAGTCTGACGCTCAGCCGCGACGGGTGCGGGCTACGCGGGCTGCCCGCTGTCGGCGGGCGGCCAACCTCGAGCGCGATCGGGCGAGCTCGAGCCCGACGTTCCCGCGCCGGCGATCTTCCGCACGCGCGGAACGGTAGCGGCACCCGGCGGGCGCGGCTCGTCTACCAGCTGTCTACCCGGAGCCGCCGAAACGGGGCGGAACCGAGCGTACTCGGCACACTTCGGGCGAGGCAGAAACGGCGTCGGCAATCCATTTTCCCGGACGGCACTGTACTCCGTTCATCTGGCGCGAGCGTCCCCCAGACTAGCGCCCTAACCAGGCTGCGCCACGCCCCGCTTCTCTCAACGATACCGCCTCGCGCGGCAGAGGGCGCGCGACGGGAGGCGCCGCATCGACGCCTCCCGTTGCGGCTGGTCGTAGGTCCCCGTGCGCGTTAGGGCAGTTGCCCGATCGCCTCGCTCACCTCGGCGGGCGTGTTGAACGTGCGCTTCGGAAGCCGGTTGAGCGTCGAGCGGACACGCGCGTCGCCGCCTTTTCGTTGCGCCTCGCTCACGAGCTCGTCGCGGCTTGTCGGGTAACGAACGCCCTCGAGGAAGTTCTGCACCTCGAACGCGCTCGCCTTCGGAGTCTCGCCGGCGCTCTCGTTGCGAATCGCGTCGATCAGCTCCTGTTTCGTCATGCTGCGGCGAACCTCGACGCCGCTCCCTTGTGCCCGCTCCTGGAGCTCCTTCTTCGTCAGGAGTTCGAGCTGCTGCTGAGACGACTCCTGCTTCTGCTGTTGCGGGGCCTGCTGTCCGCCGCCGGCACCACCCTGGCCGCGTCGGCCGGCGAGGAAGCCGGCAGCGACGGAGCCGACGCCGAGGACGATCGGGTTCTGGCCGAGGCTGGCGACTCGAGCCACGCCCCCGCGGACTGCCGCACCCTTGCCTCGGCTGCCGCCGCCGTTCGCGCCGCCGCCTTCGAGCGACAGCGCGGCGAATGTGTCCCACTCGCGCGCGAGTCGCTGCGCCATCGCCTCGTCCTCCGCGCGGTTCTGCCGGGCGACCTCGGCCGTCTCGTCGTCGCCGGCCCGGCGCGCGACCCGCTCGAGCAGCTCGTAGCTTGCGATCTCGAGCTGTTCCATCACGAACCCGTCGCGGGCGTTGCGGCCCGGCTTGTCGAGGCGCACGAGATCCGCGACGCCCTTCAACCTCGCGCCGAGGATGCCGCCGACCTTTCTCGTCCGGGACGGCGACGATCCGTATGCGTTCAAGCGCTGCTCGAGCCGCTCGGCATGCGTCCGCGTCGTGCGCTTGTGCTGCTCGAGCGCACGGACGATCCCCGGGTCCTGCGTCGTCCTGATCATCGAGTCGAGCGACCGGAGCACGCTGTGCTCCATCGCGACTCCCTCGTCGATGTGCTTGACGAGCTTCTTCGTGGTCTGCTGCGGCGCCATCGTCTTCGTCTCCTCTCTCTCTACGGCTACGAGCCGTCGGAGTCGCCGGATCCATTCGATCCGCCGCCGCTGAACCGGCGTGCCGCGAGCAACCCGATACCGAGGCCGACGGGCGCGACGAGCCACTTCTGCTGGCGCACGAACTGCAGCGCGCGACCGCCGTAGTTGCGCGCGTCCTCGAGCAACTGATCGGCTTCCGCCCCTGTCAGGTAGCCCGCGGTCTGCTCCGCGCGAATCGCGACCTGGTCGAGCACGGTTCCCTGGCCCTCCTGCCCCTGGGCCCGCAGCTCCGAGGCCGTGCGCCGCATCGTCTGAGCGAGCGACTGCACCTGCTCGCCCGCCTGCGTCGTGCGCTGGCCGACCTCCTCGCGCATCCGATCCGCGGCCTGCGTCTTCAGCTCCTGGCCCTTCTCCTTCACGGCTTCCTTCGCCTCTTCCGTCGTGACGGGCTCCTGGGCGGGCGGCCTTTGAACGATCTCTGTCATCTGTGCTCCTCCTCGTTCGTCGTCGAGGCCGGGCTCACCGGCGCGTTCCTCTCGCTCGGGGTTGCGTCGACCTCGTTTTCACTCACGCGTCAGTCGCGCCGGCATGCCACCTACGTCACCGCTCCGAGCGAGCCGGGGCGGGATCGCGCCCGGCTCGCTCGTTCGCTCGTCAACGCGTCTACGTCCGCTCCTCGATCTCGTCGCCCTCGACCTCGACGCGCTCCTTTCGCAGTTCGTCTGTGACGGTCTCGCGCGTCGACTCGACGTCCTTGTCGATCCCGACACGCTCCTTCGCCACCGTCCTCTTCTCGGCGATCGCCTCCTCCGCGCGAAGCGGAACCTCGATCTCCTCCTCACCGATCGTTCCGCCGCGGACGGGCCGGTTGATCGGCTGCCGCTCGATGCGTGCCGTCTCACGCCGAAGCTCGACTTCTTCCTGCACGGGCTGCGTCTCGACCCACTTCCGCAACCGGACGCGTCCCGATTCGACCTCGCGCTTGCCGACGGCGAGCTCTTCCTCGTGCCGAGTCACGGTCTCCCCGCGCCCGGTCTCGCCGCGCATGGTCGCGCCCTCGGCGCCTCCCTCCGGAAGTCCGGTGTCCGACCGCCGCTCGGAGTAGTCGAGCCCGTAGTACGCGTAGAGCGCCTCCTCGGTCTCCTGGCCGATCTCGTCCGAGTCGAGATCCGGCGCGTCCTTCACCTGATCCTTGGGGTACGGGACGGTCACGCCGCTGTCGCTCCCCGTCGCCCCGGCAACAGGGACGAGCACGCGCTTCGTCCCGAAGAAGCCGCTACCGATCCCGATCCACTCGGGCACGTTCGTCTGATCGTCGTAGAAGATCTCCTCGACGGTCCCGATCTTGTCGCCGTCGGCGTCGTAGACGGGCGACCCTTGCATCGTCGCCATGCGCTCCATCGTCCACTCCTCTTGCATCACTCATGCACCTCCTCGACTAGCGGTCGCATGTCCCGACGGCGCCGCTACCGCGGCTGTCCGCCCTCCGGGCGCCGAACGCGCGCACCCGTCGTCGGCTCGTCGGTCTTCTCCTTCAGCGCGTCCATGTCAGCGGCCGCCTGCTCCTTCGCCTGCTGGGCGTCCTGCTTCAGCTCCGGCACGCGCTGTTGCCCCGCCTCGTACGCGCCGGTGAGCATCCGGTCGGCGACGTTGCGGCCGCCGATGCCGAACGCGAGCGCGAAGCCAAGGCCGATCGAGCCGAGCACGATCACGTAGGTCGCGACGACGATCTGCGTCGCGATCTTGAGCTGGACGAGCGCCATGAAGAGCGCGATCGTCATCACGAGCACCGGCACCGCCGTCTGCACGAGCTTGCCGAGCATCGTCCCGCCGATCAGCCGCTGCGCCAGCGCGCCGACGGCGCCCGCGATCGCAACCGCCACGAGCAGGATCAGGATGGCGGCGATCACGTTCGGCAGATACGCCACGATCCCGGCGATGAACTCGGTGAGCGCGTTGATTCCCAGCGCGCTCACGGCCAGCATGATCGCGAGGCCGAACACGAACCAGAACGCGATCTTCGCGACCACTCCCGAAGGGTGCAGCCCGGGCGCGAAGCGCTGCTTGTACTCGCCCGCGCGACCGGAGGCGAGCGCTCGGTCGGCTCCCGCAGCGCGCAACCCGCGTCGCACGAGCCCCGCGACGACGCGCGCGACGATGTACCCGATCACCAGAATGACGAGCGCGCCGAGCAGGCTCGGGAGCCACGTGAAGAAGACGTCGATCCCGCGCTGGACGCTGTCGCCTACGTCTGCGACGACCATCTACCGTGTCTCCTTCGTCGCGCTGCTGTCAGTCATCTTGCGACCTCCTGAGGCGTCGGGACGTCGAACTTGTCCCGAAATGGAACAGATACAGGGGTATCTGTACCGACTTGTTCCACGTCTAAACCCCAAAACGCACGCGAAGTGGTACAGCACCGCCAGTGCAGCGGACGACGAGACGGGACACGACGTGCGCGCTAGGCTGCGGCTCGACGTGACCGAGGCGGCGGACACGAGCGAGGCGCGAGCCACGGATCAGCGCGAGCGCGCACTGATCCGGTCTGACGCCGCCGCGAGCCGCGAGCGCATCCTCGAGGCTGCGGCCGCGCTCGCCGGCGACCGGCGCATGAGCATGATCGAGGTTGCGGCCGCCGCCGGGGTCGGACGTTCGACGCTCTACCGCCACTTCCCGAGCAGACAGGCTCTCGAGGCCGCTCTACAACAGCGCGGCGGAGAGACTTCTGCCGAGTTCGCGGCGCCGACGGGGCGCGTGACGACGATGCCCTTCCGCGCGCCCGGGCAGCTCGGGCGCGTCGGCGCGCTCCCACTCGAGGTGACGCACGTACTGGACGAGGTCCCTCCGCACCTCGTCCCGGACCAGCTGGTCGCCGAAGCACGCCGCGCGGCCGGCGTCCCGGTCGCGCTCTATGTCTCTGACATCGACGGCTCGCAGCTCGTCCGACTCGCGGGCTCCGAGGACTTTCCCGCCGAGCTGGAAGCCCCGCCGGCTCTCGGACCCGAGATCGTCCCCGAGGGACTTCCCACCTTCCAGCTGCGGCTGCGGCAGCGGCTCCCGGGCTGCGTCGCGGAGCCGATGTGGCTCCGCGGACGGATCATCGGCCTCTTTCTCTGCATCGGGACGCCGCTCACGCCGCTCGACGACATCGCGCGGCAGGGCGCGGCCGCGCTCGAGCTGGCGAACGACTACACGGATTTCATCGAGGCGGCGCGACGGCGCAAGCCGACGACGCCCGCAGCCGAGATCCAGCAAAACCTGTTTCCGCCGCGAATCGCCCGAATCGCGGGTGCGCAGCTCGCGGGCGGCCTCCTCCCGACCTACGAGGTCGGAGGAGACTGGTTCGACTTCGTCGAGAACCGCGACGGCGCGTGGCTCGCGATCGCCGACGCCACGGGCACCGGGCCGACGTCGGCCGGTCTCGGCGCGGCCGCGCTCGGCGCACTCCGGGCGGCGCGGAGGAGCGGACACAACCTCGAGCAGGCGCTCCAGGCGATGCACGAGACGGTGCGGCGCCTCGGCAACCCCGAGTTCAAGGTGACCGCCCTCGTCGCTCGCTGGTTCGCCCCCACGCGCACGTTCGCGTGGGTCAACTGCGGACATCCCCACGCTTTCCTCGCAGACGTCAACGGGAACGTGAGCGAGTTGGAGGGACGGATCCACGCGCCGCTCGGTGCCGGCGACGACGACCGGACCTTCGAACCGGCGGCACGCGAGCTCGCGTCCGACGAGCGCCTGATCCTCGTCACCGACGGGATAACCGAGCGACGGACGGAGGGCGGCGGGCGCTTCGGCGTCGAGGGTATCCGCCGAGCGCTCGACAAGCTCGAAACGCCGACCGCGGCCGCTACCGCGATGGCGATCCTCGACGCCGTCACCGACTGCTGGCGCGAGCCCCTCGAGGACGACGGGACCGTCGTCGTGCTCTGCGTCGCGTAGAGGCTAGGCCGCGGCGCGTTGGCCGTCGACCAGACGACGCAGCCCGTGGGTCAGTCGCCGAGGCGGCGGTAGAGCCGGTCGATCAGCTCGGGCATCTGCTCGAGCCGCTCCGTGATCACTCGCAGGCGGTACTCGCGGAAGTGCTCGGGCTCGACGCCGAGCGCCTCGGCCAGCTTCTCGACCACCTCGTTCGACGGCACCGGCCGGTTGCCGTGGACGAGGTGGTTCAGGTATCCCGCGGAGAGACCGCTCGACGCGGCGAGCGCGCGGTAGGTGACGCCCGTCTCGGCCATCAGTCGCACCAGCGTCGGCCCGAACGGTTCCTCGCTGAACCTCCGCCGCCGCGCCATCAGAGACTCGCCACCTCAACCCGCCGCTCCGCACCCGTCCGGCGATCGCGGACGTCGACCGCACCGTCCTCGAGGCTCTTCTTGCCGGCCGTGACGCGGACGGGGCAGCCGATCAGATCCGCGTCCGCGAACTTCTCGCCCGCACGCGCGTCGCGGTCGTCGAGCAGGACGCTCGCGCCGCGCGCGTCGATCGCCGTCGCGGCTCGCTCTGCGATCTCCTCTGCGCCCGGCAACGCGACGACGTGCACCTGGTACGGCGCGATCGACTCCGGCCACGCGATCCCGTGCTCGTCGTGGTGCTGCTCGATCGCCGCGGCCATGATCCGTCCCGGGCCGATCCCGTAGCTGCCCATGACGATCGGGTGCTCGGTCCCCTGCTCGTCCAGATATCGCGCGCCGAGCGCTTCGGAGTACTTCGTGCCGAGCTTGAAGATGTTGCCGACCTCGATCGCCGCCTCGACCCGCAGTTCGCTGCCGCAGCGCGCTCACGCGTCTCCCGGATCCGCGGCGCGCAGGTCGACGAATCGCGCCGGCTCGAAGTCCCGGCCCGACTCGACCCCGCGCAGATGCCAGCCTGTCCGGTTCGCGCCCACGACGTAGGAGCCCGTGCGCAGCGCCTCGTCCGCGATCACCTCCACCGCCACGCCGACCGGGCCGATCGACCCGCCATCCGCGTCGAACGCGTCGCGAATCTCCTCCGCGTGCGCCGGCCGGAACTCCGTCTGCAGTGCCTGCGTCAGCTTGAACTCGTTCAGGCGGTGGTCCCCGCGCACGAGCGCGAGCACGACCTTCCCGCCGGCGACGACCGGCATCGCCTTCGCCGTCGTCCGCGGGTCGATGCCGAGGAAGTCGGCGAGCGCGTCGATCGTGCCGACACCCGGCGTCTCGACCTCCTCGGGCGCGTCGACGGGCGCGAACTCGGGCCTCGAGGGAGTCGAGGTGGCGACCTGCACGTTCGCCTTGTAGTCGCAGCTCGTGCAGACGGCGATGGTGTCCTCCCCCGCGACGGATGGCGCCTGGTACTCGATCGAGAGACTGCCGCCCATGATTCCGACGTCGCTCTCGACCTCGTAGAACTCGAGGCCGCAGCGCTCGAAGATCGCCCGGTACGCCGCTGCGTGGCGCCGGAAGCTCTCCTCGAGACCGGCTTCGTCGCGGTCGAAGCTGTACGAGTCCTTCATGACGAACTCGCGGACGCGCAGCAGGCCGCCGCGGGGGCGAGGCTCGTCGCGGGCCTTGTTCGCGAACTGGTACCACGTCTGCGGGAGCTGCCGGTACGAGCGCAGCTCCGTCGCCGCCAGCGCCATCGTCTCCTCGTGGGAGAGGGCGAGGACGAACCGCTTCTCCGAGCGGTCGGTCAGCTTGTAGACCTCCGTCGAGCCGTAGCGGCCGGTGCGCTCCCAGAGCTCCGCCGGCGTGATCAGCGGCTCGAACATCTCTTGCCCCCCGATTGCGTTCATCTCCTCGCGGATGATCCGGACGACGTTCTGGTGGACGCGCCATCCGAGCGGCAGGTACGTCCAGAGTCCGGCGCTGACCTGGCGCACGAAGCCGCCGCGCACGAGCAGCTTGTGGCTCGCGGCCTCGGCGTCGGCCGGATCGTCGCGGAGGGTCGGCAAGTGGAGCTGTGAAGCCCGGTGCATCATCGTTGCCTACCCAGGCTACTCGAGAGGAATCAGGCTCGCTTCGGCCATCGCAAGCGCGGCCGGCTTCGCCATCTTGAGCCGCTTCGGGCGTTGCATCCCGTCGCCGATCCAGCGGTCGATCTCGTGGAAGAGCTCGTCGATCAGGATGTCCGACGAGACCTTCTTGAGCACGCGCCCGTGGGCGTAGACGAAGCCGACGTCGCGTCCCCCCGCGATCCCGAAGTCCGCGTCCCCGGCCTCCCCGGGCCCGTTCACGGCGCAGCCCATCACCGCCACCTCGAACGCCTGCGGGTACGCGCGCAGCCGCTCCTCGACCCGCACCGCGAGCTTCTCGACGCCAACGTTGTCGCGCCCGCACGAGGGACAGGAGATCATCACCGGGCCGCGCTCGCGCAGCCCGAGCGCCTTCAGGATCTCCCAGGCGACCTCGACCTCGTTGACCGGGTCGGCCGTGAGCGAGACGCGCAGCGTGTCGCCGATCCCGTCCGCGAGCAGCGCGCCCATCCCGACGGCGCTCTTGATCGAGCCCGAGAACGGCGTCCCCGCCTCGGTCACGCCCAGGTGCAGCGGGTACGGCACCTTCGCGGCGAGCATCCGGTAGGCGCGGATCATCGTCGGCACGGACGTCGACTTGACCGAGATCTTGAAGTCGCGGTAGTCGAGGCGCTCGAGCAGCTCCACCTCCTCGAGCGCGGCGGCGACGAGCGCCTCCGCCTGGTCGCGCCGCGCGAGCTCGTGCAGGTGCTTCGGAAGCGAGCCGGAGTTCGCGCCGATCCGCATCGGGATCCGCGCGCGCTTCGCCGCGCGGACGACCTGCTCGACCTTCTCGGGTCCGCCGATGTTGCCGGGATTGATGCGCACGGCGGCGACGCCGGCCTCGATCGCCTTCAGCGCGAGGCTGGCGTTGAAGTGGATGTCCGCGATCACCGGGATCGGCGAGAGGCGGACGATTCGCGCGAGCGCGGCCGCGTCCTCCGCCTTCGGGACCGCGCAGCGGACGACCTCGCAGCCGGCTGACGCGAGCGCCGCTATCTGCGCTGTCGTCGCCTCGACGTCTCGCGTCGGCGTGAGCGTCATCGACTGGACGACGACGGGAGCGCCGCCGCCGATCTCGACGCCGCCGACGCTGATCCGGCGCTCGCTGGGCACGCAACCATAGTAGTGCCGGGCCTCCGCCCTGGCAGACTCGCGCCGTGCTCCCGCTCGTGCTGAGCAACGGCTGGGCCGCGGGCGTCAACGCGTACGCGGTCGTGCTGCTGCTCGGCCTCGCCGGCCGCTTCGGGCTCGCCGACGCACCCGAGGCGCTGATGCGGACGGACGTGCTGGTGGCGGCCGGCGCGCTCTACGCGGTCGAGTTCGTCACGGACAAGATCCCGTACGTCGACCACATCTGGGACGCAGTGCACACCGCGGTCCGCCCCACGATCGCGGCTGGGATCGGCGCGCTCTTCGCCGGTGACGCGGACACGCTGACGCAGGCGCTCGCTGCAGCCGGCTCGGGCGCGACGGCTCTCGCCAGCCACGCGGTGAAGGCCGGCCTGCGTGTCGCGATCAACACGTCGCCCGAGCCGGTGACGACGATCTCGGCAAGCCTCGTCGAGGACTTCCTCGTCGCCCTCGTCGTCGTGCTCGCGCTCATCCAGCCGTGGGTCGCGCTCGCGCTCGCCGCGACACTCCTCGTGGGCGGCGGGGCGCTCGCGATCTCGGTCCTGCGGCGGCTCGGGCGGCTACGCGCCCGCTGGCGCGGCCGCGGTGCGTAGGTCTAGCCTCCGCTCAACCGGCCGACGTCGTTCGAGAGGCCGATGAAGAAGAGCATCAGGACGAGCACGATCCCGACGGCGGACGCGCGCTCGTAGACCTCCCGGCCGACCGCGCGGCCGCGGAGGCCCTCAATCACCGAGAACGTGATGTGTCCGCCGTCGAGCGGCAGCAGCGGCAGGAGGTTCAGGAGCGCGAGCGACAGGCTGATCAGGCCGAGGATGAACAGGAACTCCTCGAGGCCCCGGTCGTACGCCTGCGACGACGCCTGCGTGATCCCGAGCGGGCTCGAGACCTCCTCCCGCCCCTCGCCCCGCACGAGGCGCGGGAAGAAGCCGCCCACCGCCGTCGTCACGCGCCAGGTAACGTCGAGCGAGCGCCCGATCGCCGCGGGCGCGGAGAGGCCGGGGCGGCGGCGCGCGCTGAGGGGCCCGACGCGGACGCGCTCGCCCTGCCGGACGACGGTCAGGGTCAGCGGCCGGCCCTCGGACGCCTCGATCCTGTCGAGCAGCTGGCGCGGCGTCACCGGATCCCCGTCGACGGCGACGATGCGGTCTCTGCTCCGTAGGCCTGCCGCCTCCGCCGGCGTCCCCTCGACCACGGACTCGATCGTCGAGCTGACGTTTCGGGCGGGGTCGGCCTGGAGTCGGATGCCGACCTGGTACGCGTCCTGCATCAGCAGGACGGCGAAGAGCGCGATCGCGAAAACGAGGTTCGTCGCGGGGCCGGCGAAGATGACCGCGATCTTCTTCCAGGTGCGCTGGCGCCAGTACGCGTCGGCGCCGAGCGCGTCGCGGAGCTCCCGCACGCCGCGTCCGGCGTCGCGCGTCGCCCCCGGCGAGAGCCCGCCGCGCGCGAGGTCCTCGTCGAGCGCGTCGAGGACGGGGCGCGCACCGTCCACGTCACCCGACGCGAACAGCTGCCTCAGGTGCCCGATCCGGCCGCTGAGCTCCGGCCGCTCGTTCAGCGGGCGCCCGAAGTACCGGTCGACGTCCACCGGCGCCGGGCGGTGCATGCCGGGGATCTTCACGTAGCCGCCGAGCGGGATCGCCCCGAGCCCGTACTCGATCCCCTTCCGCCGGATCTTCGCGATCGCGGGCGGGAACCCGAGGTAGAACTTCCGCGGGCTCATCCCGACGGCGCGGGCGACGAAGAAGTGACCCGCCTCGTGGATGAGGATCAGGACCGCGAGCCCGAGGAGCGCGACGCCGACGCTCACGCGGGCTGCAACGCCCCTTCGGCAGCCCGCCGCGCCGCCGCGTCGGCCGCCACGAGATCCTCGAAGTCGCGCGCGGGAGCGCCGTCGACCTCGCCGAGCGCGCGCGCGACGAGCTCCGCGATCGCGAGGAACGGCAGCCGCCCCGCGAGGAACGCCGTTACGGCGACCTCGTTGGCAGCGTTGAACGCGCACGGGTACGTGCCGCCGCGCTCGCCCGCCTCTCGTGCGACGGAGAGCAGGGGGAACGTGTCGACGTCGGGCGGGTCGAAGGCGAGCGTCAGCCCCACGAGGTCGAGCGGCGGCACGGGCGTCGGGCGGCGCTCCGGGTACGTGAGCGCGTACGAGATCGGCACGCGCATGTCCGGAAAGCCCACGTGCGCGAGCGCCGCGCCGTCGCGGAAGCGGACGACGCCGTGCACCGTCGACGTCGGCTCGACGACGATCTCGATCGCCTCGTACGGCAGCCCGAACAGGTAGTGCGCCTCGATCAGCTCGAGCCCCTTGTTGGCGAGCGTCGCGGAGTCGACGGTGTTCTTCGGGCCCATCGACCACGTCGGGTGCGCGAGCGCGTCGTCGACCGATACGTGCTCGAGCTGCTCGCGCGTCCGGCCGCGGAATGGTCCGCCCGACGCCGTCAGGACGAGCGAGTGGACGGAGTCGCGCGCGCGCCCCTCGAGGCACTGGAAGACGGCGGAGTGCTCGCTGTCGACCGGGAGCAGGCGTGCGCCGCCTCGGCTCCACGCCGCGAGCGCCAGCTCCCCGGCCGCGACGAGGCTCTCCTTGTTGGCGAGCGCGAGGTCGACGCCCGAGTCGAGCGCCCACAACGTCCCCGGCACGCCCGCGAACCCGACGACGGCGTTCAGCACGAGATCCGGTTCCGCGCGTTCGAGGAGCTCGACGAGGTCGCCGCCTACCTGGACCTCCTGGACCTCGTGTGCCGCCGCGAGCTCGTCGAGCGGCGACGTCGCCGAGGCGAGCGCGCACAGCGCGAGGTCCGGGTGCGCCGCGACGACCTCGAGCGCCTGGCGCCCGATCGACCCCGTCGCGCCGAGCAGCGCGATTCGCTTCACCCCGAAAGTCTAGGTCGCCGTGACTGCTCGCCGGCCTGCCGCAGAGCGTTCCGGCAGCCGCGGCGGGCTTCCGCAGAACTGTTGGGCCAGTTGCCGCCCGCGCACGCGGGCAGCATGCGCGAGCCACAGGAGCACGGCACCGCCTCGACTGACGCTGCGCACCGTCGCGATCCTAGGCGAAGCCGAGCGCCAGGATCAGGTAGAAGGCCGCTGGCGCGGCGAAGAGCAGCGAGTCGATGCGATCGAGCACGCCGCCGTGGCCGCCGAGCAGCCGCCCCGTGTCCTTGACCTGCATGTCCCGCTTGAGCGCCGACTCGAAGAGGTCGCCGACGGCCGCCGACAGCGCCACGACGCCGCCGAGGACGAGCGACTGCCAGATGTTCAGGAACCCGTCCCGATCCTCGTAGAGGGCGAAGAACGCGACCGCGACGGCGGCGAGCGCTCCGGCGACGAAGCCTTCCCAGGTCTTCCCCGGCGACATCGTGGGCGCGAGCTTGTGGCGCCCGAGCAAGCGCCCCGCGAAGTACGCGAGCGTGTCGGCCGCGAAGACGGCGAGGAGCACGGTGAAGACGGCGAGGCGCCCGTGGTCCGGGAGGTCGCGCAGGAGCACGACGTGCGCGAGGCCGAGGCCGATCCACGCCACGCCGAGAACCGTCGACCCGATCGCGACGGTGGCCGGCTGGCGAGTCGACGCCACGGCGTGCAGGACGAACGCGACCAGGAGCGTCACGACGACGCCGCCGAGGAGCCAGGGGATCCCGCCCAGGAGCGCACCCAGCAGGACGGCCACCGCGCCCACGTACGCGGCGAGCACGAGCGGGCGGAGCGTCCGCACCATCACCGCATACTCGTGGAGACCGACGACGGCCGCGAGCGCGGCGAGGCCGAAGAGCCACCAGCCGCCGAGCCAGACGAGCGCGAGCACGAGCGGCAGTGCGACGACGCTGACGGCGACGCGTGAGGCGAGGCCTGTCATCTCACCTGCCGCCGAACCGCCGCCGCCGCCGCGCGTACTCGTCGAGCGCGCCGCAGAGGTCGGCTTCGCCGAACTCGGGCCAGAGCCGGTCGACGAAGACGAGCTCGGCGTACGCGAGCTGCCAGAGCAGGAAGTTCGAGATCCGGAGCTCCCCCGACGTGCGGATCAGGAGGTCCGGGTCGGGCATCTCGGGCGCGTACAGGTTCGCAGCGAGCGCGCGCTCGTCGATCTCGGCGGGATCCGCGTTTGCCTCGACCAGCCGCCGCGCGGCGCGCACGAGCTCCGCCCGGCCGCCGTAGTCGAAGGCGATCCACAGGTGCAGCCGTTCGTTCGCGGCGGTGCCGTCCTCGAGCGACTCCATCTTCGCGAGCAGGCTCTCCGGCGCCCGATCGCGGCGTCCGAAGAACCGCGTGCGCACGCCTTCGCGGGCGAGCTCGGGAAGCTCGCGGTCGATCGTCTCGCCGAAGATCTCCATCAGGTCCTCGACCTCGTCGATCGGCCGCGCCCAGTTCTCCGTCGAGAAGGCGTACAGCGCGACCGAGTCGAGGCCGAGGTCGATCGCCGCCTCCACCGTCCGCCGCACGGCGCGCGTGCCCTCGCGGTGGCCCTCCGCGACCGGCAGCCCGCGCTGCGCCGCCCAGCGCGCATTGCCGTCGAGGATGATCGCGACCGCGCGCGCCTGCTCCGTGACGTCCGGCCGCATCCCCCTAGTCTCGCAACCTGTCAGCTTCTCCTTCGCTTTGACCGGACGGACGGAAGCCGAACGCTTCCGGCCGTCGCGAAACGCAGCTGCCCCGCGACGGCGTCACTGCCGGCGCGCGGCCCCCGCCGCGCCGGCGTAGCGAGCTGTAGACGTCACGCCATGCACGACGCGTGGGCGCCGGAGGCCGGCTCACACGGCCGGGAGGCCCAACCAGAGCCCGCCGTGCGCAGCCGCAAAGGAGGGGGCTCCGGGGGGTCCCATGGGTTCCCCCACGGCAAAAACC